>NZ_JBIWOZ010000010.1:0-236541 GCF_044767965.1 Streptomyces sp. NPDC101178 | reverse complement strand
TTTTTTTTAATATTATCCACATTTGGGCCTCGTGGGTGTTGCCCCCCCGGGGGGGGGGCCCCCCCCCCTAATTTTTATTACCCCACGCCCGCCCCCCCCCCCCCCCGCCCCGATGCTGCGGCGTGCGGTCAGTGAGCGGTCACCGTACGGGCATCCGCCGGTCGTCGCCCGCCAGGGCCTCTTCCTCGTCATCACGGATCCCCCGCGCTTCGCGGGCGGCCCGCAGGAGCCGCTCAGCCCGGTACATCGAGGTGTCCAGCCTCGCCAGGACGCCCGGGACGACGAGGTTCGGCAGCAGGAGGCCGTACAGCTCCGAGATCTCGCTGACGAGGTCGAACTCCTCCAGCGCGCCCGAGACCAGCCGAACCCCGGTCCAGGCACCGACGACCAGCCGGGCCGCGACCACCGGCTCGATATGCTGCTGGATCTCCCCGCGCTCCTTGGCCTCGGCCAAGAGCTCACGCCCCAGTTCGATCCAGTCCGGCCAGCGGGTGCCGAACAGCGCGCGGGCCGCGGGGTCGACGGAGAGCGCGAGCGAGGCGCCGAGCAGAGGTTCGCGCGGCAGCCGGTAGGCGAGGAGCATGCCGACGTCCACCCACTCCTGGACCTTGAAGGGCTGCGGCGTGAGCCCCTCGGTGGTCACCGCCTCGTCGAGCACGCCGCGCGCGAGTCCCTCCTTGGACGTGAAGTGGAAGTACAGCGCGCCACGCGTGAGCTTGGTGCGCTCCAGGATCGTGGAGATCGAAGCCGCCTCGTAGCCGTACTCGATGAAGACCTGGGCGGCGGCCTCCAGAAAGATCCTCCGGGTCCGGACAGCTCGTTCCTGCATCGCCACCCGCTCCTCCTCCTTGACCTCGTCTTTGCCATCTCTTGAAAAAGACCGATGGGCCGGTATTCTACAGCTCGAAGAGGCTCACGCCGCCACGTCCTTGGGGGGGACTGTGTCCGAAGCAACTGCGTTCCTCAACACTCCTCGTAGCGAGAAACGGACCGAGGTTCCGGCACCGATCACGGTGCACACACTTCCGGCGGCGAGAGGAGCGATACCCAAGGAGCACGCGCACCTCCGGGACGAGGATGCCGTCCTCGTCAAGGATTGCACCCGCCTGAGGGCCGGCGCCTACTCCTTAACCGCCCTCTGGCCCGCGACCGAGGCCGCGCTGCCGTACGATCCGCGCATCCTGACCCAGCTGATCCGACAAGGGGGCCTGGCCGTGGCGCACGCCGACTACGGCGTGCCACTGACCCACCAGACGCTTCTCCACCATCTCAACTACCACGTGGTACCCGGGTTCCAGATATCGAGAGACCGCCCCTCACCCGTGACCGTGGAGGTGCTCGTCCGCAAGGTGACGGGCAGACCCACCAGAGGGGGTGGACTCGACATGAACATCAACATCAACATCAACGGCGTCACGGTGGCGCGGTCGGAAACGCGGTTCGGCTGGGTATCACCGACGGCCTACCGCAGACTGCGCGGTGTCCGGCACACCGTCGACTGGGCCACGTGGGATGTGCCGTCACCGGTGGATCCGGCCTGCGTGAGGCAGACCGACGCGACCGACGTGGTCCTCTCGCCGACCGGGCTCCCCAACCGCTGGCAGCTACGCAACGAAACGGCGAACACCCTGCTCTTCGACCACCCGGTCGATCACGTGCCGGGGCTCGCCCTCATCGAGGCGGCCTATCAGGCCGCGTACGCCCTCGACTCCACCACTTACTTCGAACCGACCGGTGTCGCCAGCGACTTCACCCAGTACGTCGAGTTCGACGCGCCCTGCTGGGTCGAGGCGGAGCTGATCTCCGCTCCGGACGCACCGGCCGACACCGTCCGGGTGATCGGCGTGCAGAACGAGCGGCGCTCGTTCCGGGTCGAGTTGACCGGCTCGTACCGATAGCAGATCCGGGTCGGCAGCACCGACCCGCGCCGGCCTCACCTGTCCGTCGTCATCGGCGGCCCGGCCGACGACCGCACACAGACTCCACGAAGAACCGTTGATTACCGTTCCAGGACCACGGGGCGGGTGCGGCACCGGCACACGACCGGCGCCGCACCCGCCCCTCGGCGTTCGGCCCTCACCCTTCAAGCCGCTCCCCGGTCCTTCGCGACCCGGCGCCGGCGCTCGCCCTGCGCCTGGCAGACGGTGACCGCGTCACCCCGGCGCTCCGGCCCGGCCGGTGCCACGCTCCCGCCCGCGTCGAGTTCCCCCCGGATCTCCGTGGAGGCGAGCCGCGGCAGCATCAGCTCCCAGAAGCGAGTGACGGTGCGACGGGAGAACCATCGGGCGTCACCGCGCCCGAGCACCTCGAACCCGGCCACGGCGGCGGTCACCGTGGCCCCGGCATCGTCCAGAGCCACATCGGCGGCCAGGTTCCCCGCTTCGCCCGCGACGATCAGCGCACCGACGACCCAGCTCTCCCACTCCGGCCAGAGGGGTCCCGCGTTCCCGGCCGACCAGGCGGCGTCGTGACCGAGGCTGAAGCCGGCGCGTAGGATGGGGTCCTCGCCGAGACACCACGCGAGCTCATGCGTCGCGTCGACCAAGGCCTGGAGTGGCACGGGGCAGTGCGAGGGGCGCGGCCCGGTGATATGCCGCAGGGTCTCGAACGCCGCGGCCTCCACCGCCTCCCCCAGTTCCCGCTTGCTCTGGAAATGGAAGTTCAGCGCCCCTGTGCTCACGCCCGCCTTGCCGCTGATCTCCGAGAGCGACGACAGGGCGAACCCCCGTCGGCAGAAGGTTTCGGCGGCACAACGGATCAACTCCTGGCGGGTGCGTACCGCACGGTCCTGCTTGGCCATCCTGGGGCTCCGAGTGAGGTCATTGGCAGCATGCGTACTCAGTGCACACACAAGAGCACTCAGGATAATAAACCGAATGGATGGTTTCTGGGGTGGGGGGTGGCGCAGTTGTCGGAAAATGGCGGAACCGGCGCCGGCGGCGCAGACCTGCGGGGGCGCGCCCGCAGCGCTCAGGCTTCCGCCGGGGCGGTCAGCTGGGGACGCGGCGGCCGGGGCGCATGTCATCGCTCACGCCGGTCGCTCCGCCGATCTCATCGAGCAGGTCCCGCGCGTGCTCGTCGGGGAAACGCCCGTCGCGTGCGGCGTGGTCGCGCAACTCCTGCTCGGTGAGCGGGTGGACTCTCCAGTACCGGCCCCAGTTGTCCTGGTAGTCCAGCGCCGGGTCGTGGCCGGGCAGGGAGTCGAGCGCCAACTGGGCGCCACGCATCACCTCGTGGAACGAGTGGTGGCCCGCCGACAGCGACATGGCGATCATCCCGGCCCGGATCAGCCCGAGGTCCAGGTCGAGGCCCCACCGGTCCCGCATGCGGGCGGCGTGCACCAGGAAGCGGTAGGTCGACCCCGCGGTGCCGGTCAGGACCAGGCCCCCCGAGTCCTCGGACGCCCCTTGGAGACCGGAGCTCATCGCGAGGTCGTACACGGAGGAAGCGGGCATCCAGGTGAGCCCGAGCTCGTTCACTGCGAAGGGGCGCTCGGCCCGGCTCAGCGGCGGACGTACGTCGTCGGGGTCGGCCTGGACCGTGTGCTCGCGGGTGGCGCGGGCGAGCGCCGCCTGCTTCTCCGCCGCTGTGAGGGTGTCGTCCAGGTTCAACTGGGCGGCCAGCCGTTCCAGTTGAGCGCGGCCTTCCGCCTGGCGGCGGCTGGGACGCTCCTGCTCGATCTCCGGGTTCGGGTCCTCCCGGCCGCCGAGCGTCTCCGGCACCAGGTCGCTGGAGATGCCCTGGAACAGGAAGGTCGCCAGCTCCCTCAGGTTGCCGGCCCGCAGCACCTGCTGGAGGGCGGGCCTGCTGGTTCCGACCGTCCCGGGCATGCTCGGGTTGTCGCTGCCGAAGGCGGCGAGGACGCCTGGGGGGTACTGCTGCCGCACCCGGTCCCACGCGGCGCGCGCCATCTTCCGGAACTCCTCGGTCACCGCCTCGTTCTCCGCGAGGTGTTCGGCCAGGCGGCGCTCGAAGGCGACGGACTCCTCGGCATACCGGATGCGGGCCCGGACCCACGCGGGTACCGGTGCGCCACGGTCGGGGCTGGGCGTGGCGGACCGGCGGCCCGGCCGGGACGGGTCCCGGCCGGCGGGGGTACGGGACCCGGTGGTGCCGGTGGCCGGGTCCGTGACGACGGGCGGCGGCCCCTCCGGGGCGGGTGGGCCGGTCGGGCGGGGCGGGGCGGGCGGCTCGGCGCCAAGTGGCTCCCCGGAGGGCGCGGGCCTGCCGGCCTCCGGAGGGGACGTGTGCCGGTGGTCGTCGACGTCGACGGTCACCACCCGTCCCCGGTCGGGGTCGGTGGCGCGGCGGACCCGCTGGGCGTCCAGGGTGAGCGTGAAGTCGGAGAGCCGGACGTGCGGGCCGACGGCGCCCTCCTGGAACGTCCGCAGCAGCCGGGCCAGCCGGTCCCCGAGCGCCTTGCCGACCGCCGCCGCGCGCTTCTCACCACTGGCCCGGGAGCGGTTGCCGTGCCCGGTGACGGTGACCGTGGGCATGGGCAGGCCGTTGGCGCTGTTCCACAGGCCGGTGCGGGCCAGGTACAGGGCCAGGGCGTCCAGGTTCTCGTCCGCGTCGGGCGGCAGGGTGTGCTGCTGCTCGGCGAAGCGTACGGTCCGCCGGTCCGGGCGGAGTGCGTGGCCGTGCAGGGCGACGGTGGTGAGCGGATTGGACACGGCGGGTGAACGGTCCGACAGCAGGGCGGCGTTGACGGCGTGTGCCGACTCGCCGGGGCGCTTGCTGTAGGCCCGGAAGTACCACTGGTCCTTGTCGTGCGGGATCGGTGCGGCGGACCGTACGGCATCCCGGGCCCGGGCCCGGGCCTGGTCGACTTCCCGCTGGGCCAGGGCGTGTTCGGGGCGGTCCTCGGTGAAGTACCACCGGACGTGCTCGGCCTCGTGGACGGCGGCCAGGGCCCGGGCCGCGCGGGCGAACCCTTCCAGCCGGGCGATCTCCGCCGGGTCCGCTCCGTCACGCCGGGCCGCCTCGGCCCGCCGGTCCGTCTCCCGGGCCAGGAGGGTGAGCCGGTCCTCGTCGTAGCGGTCGAGGTTGTCGTCCACGACGGCGTCGAGCTGGTCCGCCGGAATCTCTGTGCGGGAGTGGGTCTCGTTCTCCAGGGTGATCTGGTGGGTGCCGTCGTCACTGGCCAGCACCACCTGTGCGAAGTGGTACGGGGCGTGCGGACCCACCGGGTCCCCGGGCTTGGCGTGGTTGTGGGTGAAGAGCTGGGCGCCGCCGTCGTTGGTGGTGCTGACCGACTGGATCAGATAGCCCTCACCGACCTCCGCCCAGGCGAACTCGTTGACCCCGGCTCGCGCGGCGGCCTGGCTCAGCGGCCCGCGCAGCGCGTTGTCCCGGGTGTGGCTGAGGGCTCGGCCGTACGCCTCGCCCGGGGTGGGCGCGCCGACCACCCCGCCGGTGAAGCGCGGGTCCCGTCCCGCTTCCCGGACGGCCCAGTCGGGGGTGACGGCGGTGGCGGTACGGGTCCCGTCGGCCACCTCCGTCAGTGCCTGGGCCAGGTGGTGGGTGCCGGTGACCTCCCGGCCGTGCAGTCCGTTGACCGGGGCCGTGGCCACCGTGCCGTCGGGAGCGCGGAAGGCGAGATGGGAGAGCGGCGCGGCATCCGTTCCGGCGACCATCCGGGCGAAGTCGCGGGTGAAGGCGTGCTCGGAGTCGCCGGAGGCGGTGAGGAACCGGGGCTCCACCCGGAACAGCGGTTCGCCGGGAGTGCCGTCCTCCTGGTCGAGCACCAGACGTACCGAAGGGTCGGCCTCCAGCCGTACCCCGGCGCCGGCGGCGGCCAGTCGGGCGGAGGAGCGCTCGATCACCGCCCGGGTGGCGTACACCTGGCGGCCCCGGCCGGTGGTGTCGTCCCCCGCCGAGCGGAGAGCGACCGTGCGGTCCGCGGAGATGTGCAGCGGCGGGTGGTCGGTGGCGGTGACGGTCCCAGGAGTCTGCTGGGGCAGAACCAGCGCGGATCCCCCGGCATCCCGCTCCGTACGGACTCCGCCCACGGTCACCGGGCCGACGGTCCGGGGTCCGGGCTCGGTGAACAGCACTCCGGTGCCGCTGTCGTCGATGACCCGGTAGGCGCGGGAGACCAGGGGGCGGGGGCGCAGGGCGTCGGTACGGCGTTCCCACTGCGACTGGTCGGCCAGCCGGTCGAACTCCGCGTCACCGTCGCTGGTGGAGCCGCTGTCGCTACCGGCGTCGCTGCCACGGCCGTCGTCGCTGTCGCTGTCGTCGCTGTCGTCGCGGGCACCGGGCAGGCCGGGCTCCCGCGGCGGCGGAGGCGTGGTCCAGTCCGGCCCGGTCTCCCCGGCCCGCCGGTGCACGACGAGGTGGGCGGCTCCGGTGGTGGGGTGGGTGGCGACCTCGGCCGGGCCCAGCGGGTACCAGACCGGGCGGGCCGTCGTACCGGCGACCAGGTCGGCGACCTGAGCCGCGAACGCCGAGGGCAGGGCGAGGACGATGTCCGCGCCGGCCGGCCGCCGGGAGTCGTACGAGATGATCCGGGCCATCTCCTCGGCCTCGCGGACCACGAAGGTGCGCCACGGCGTGACGATCTCGACGCCGCCGCCCTCCGCCTCCTCGGCCACGAACAGGTAAGGGTTGCGCCAGGCCGCGTTCTGCCCGGCCGCGCGCCCGGACCGCTCGGCGAGGTAGGACTCCGGAGCGGGCAGACCCTGGCCCGACATGGTGAAGTCCCGCCCCGCCGGGGTCCGGTCCGCCGTGCGCAGCAGGGTCTCCTCGGCGAGGGCGTCGCGCCGGGTCTCGATCTGCCGGTCGACGAAGTACAGGGCGAGGTCCTCGGCGCTCGCCAGGTCGTCCGAGGACGCCTCCAGCACCAGCGCCCCCAGGTCCAGGACGTCCTGGTTGTTCACCCGGGCCCGGGTCGGCAGGTGCAGGACGTGCCGGACGAGGTCGGCCAGACCGTCGCGGGTCGTACGGCCGCCCGCCGCCTCCTCGACCAACTCGTAGAGGGCCTGGGAGCTCTCCTGGAGCCGGGCGCGAGGAGCCCTGCTCCATTGCGGGCCGAACACCGCGGTCAGCCATTCGGGGTCGGCCCAGATCGGGGTGCTGTCCTCGTCCTGCCCGTCGCTGTCGGCCTCGGTGTCGGGACCGGTGCTGTGGTGCGGCTGCGGCTCCGCGCCGGACAGCGTGCTCAGTTCGTACGCCTCTTCCTCGCCCGGCAGCCCGGGGCCCTCGCCGGTGACGGTCGTCTCCGGCTTCTTCGGAGGCGGCGCCGGGCTCCGCAGCAGCAGCGGTACGAAGTCCCCGCCCCGGCGCCGGAGCCGGAGGACGGGCGCATCGGCCGAGGGGCCCGCGTAGGTGTGGACGGTCCCGTTCTCCTCGATCAGGGTGACCGTGGCGCCGGTCGCCTTCGCCGCCCACTCGGCCACCGCGCGGTCGGCGTCCGGGCCCCAGGGGGCGTTGGCCAGGTGGCGGCGCAGCCGGCCGTCGAGGGCGTCCCGGCTCAGGGCCGGGGTGTTCTTCCGCTCGACGGGCGCCGGGGGCGAGAACAGCGTGTCGCGTTCGGCCCGTTCGCCGGGAAGGCCGTTCAGCCGCATCAGCTGGGCGGGCGAGGCTCCGGCGCGGGTCCGGAGCCGGGCCGCCGCCTGTGGGTCGCGGCCGGGCTGCTCGGCCGCGTGGCGCAGGGCCGTGGAGAGCGCGCCGAAGAAGCCGTTGCCCCGGCCCGCCGGGGTGCCCTGGGTGTAGGTCGCGCCGTCGGGGGCGGTGAGGACGCCGTCGCGGGCCAGGCGGTAGCGCGGGCCGGTGGCGTCGGCGGGCGGCAGCCAGGGCGGGGTGGGGTGGCTGCGGTGGGCGGGCGGCTCAGGGGTGGTCTCCGTGCTGCCCGAAGACGTGACCGTGGTCGGCGGGGCGGGCAGCGCCGTGGTGGCAGGGGGCACCGTGCCGGGGGTCAGCGCGGCGGAGAAGAAGCCGTCCGCGGCGAAGAGGACCGGGCCCGAGGCCGGATCGGTCGTCGCCGGGTCGGCGCCGCGCGGGAGGAACGTCTGCGGCCGCCCCTCCCCCGTCACCACCGTCACCGGGGCGCCCAGGATCCGGGCCGCGAGGGCGGGCAGCACGTCGGCGCCGCCGTGGTCGGCCGCCCGGCGCTCGGGCGGGGCCGAACCGCCGGCGCCCGGGTTCGCCGTGGGCTCGGCGGTGAACGGGCGGTACAGGGCAGCCGTGGCCAGCGCCACCCGTTGCTCCGGGGTCGGCCAGACGGTCTGCGGGAGCCGGCCGAACGCGTCGAACTCCGCCTGCTGAGCAGGGGTCAGATCGATTTCGGCGTAGTCCAGTTCGACCTGGGTGAAGGTGTCCGCGGCGTCCAGGGCCAGGCCGTCGAGCAGATCCTCGTTGCCGTCGTCGCCCAGCGCCCAGGCGAGCCGGTCGCGCACGGCGCCGACGGCCTCGGCGGTGACCGCCGGGTCACCGGGGGCCGCCGCGAACCGGTCGGCGAGGCCCGCGTCGAGCAGGAAGGGCAGCTTGCCCTGGTCCTGGGCCGTCGCGAGCAGCGCGTGGAAGAACGAGGCCCCGTCGTGCGGCACTTCGTGGACCTCGCGCACCGTGCGCCCGTCCGGCGAGGTGAGGGTACGCGGGAGGGAGCCGGTGGCGTCGGTGACCTGGTACGGCTCCGGTGCCTCGGAGCGCCAGTCGGGCGCGGTGTACTGCTGCGGCACGTCCTTCACCGGCACCGAGCCGGAACCCTGGTGGTGGGCGGTGAGACGGGCGGCGGCCAGGTGGAGGCGGTGGTGGTCCCGCGCGGCGGCGTCCAGGCGCTGCTGCCAGCGGCGTACGTCTTCGCGGGCCGTCTGCCAGGCGGTGACGGCCGGGGAGGCGGAGAGTGCCGGGGACGGTGTCGTGGCTCCGGCGCCGTCGCCGAGCGCGGTCTGCTCCTCGGGGCTCAGGTCGAGCCAGGTCTCCCGGGTCTTCGCGCGCGCGTCGTAGTAGTTCTTCTCGGCGGTGGCGAGGTCGGCCGCCGCCTTGGCCTGGTCGTCCCAGGCCGTGCGGGCCTCGTCGGGGAAGGTCGTGTCGTCCAGGAGGCCGTAGTCGCGGGCGATGTCCTCGCGGAGCCAGACCAGGGCGGTGGTCTCGGCCTCGACGGCGCGCGGGCCGCGCTGGGGCTTGCCGAGAGCCTGCATCGGGCGGCTGTCGGTGACCCGGTGGTCGACCTCGGCCACCGAGAGCCAGCTGACGGGGACCGCGAAGAGCATGCTGCGGTCGGTGACGACCTTGACGTGGGTGCCGAGGGTGGTGTCGGTGGCGCTTCTGAGGGCGGTCGCGTCGTTGGCACCGCCGATCGGGACCGTGGCGCCGGGGTTGGTCACGCCCGCGTTGCTGTTGCCCGCCAGCGGCGACGTGCTGACCGCGCCCTCGACGTTGTCGGTGATGCCCGCCTCCAGCGCGTCGCCGGTCTTGCGCCGCTGCATGGCCTCCATACGGGGCTTGTTCTCCACGGCGAGCAGCCGGGCGCCGGTGCGGTGCATCTTGGCGTAGAGGCGGGAGTCGGCGGTGTGGGACTGGCCGAGGAGACGGGCGGAGGACTGGGTGGGCAGCGGCGAGCCGTCGGGGCCGAGCGCCTCCCGGAAGCCCGCCGTCAGGCCGACCTGGGAGGTGGCCTCCTGCTGGGCCTGGGCCGGGGCGGTGCCGAGGGCGGTGAGCGGGGTGTGACGGGCCATCCGTACGCGTTCGGTGAGCGAGGTGCCCGTATGGCGCTTGCCGAGGTCCGTGTCACCGGGGAAGCCGTCGGCGCGGGCGGTGGCGAGGGTGAGGGCGTCCTGCACATTGGCGGAGCCGAGGATGTCGACGGCGAGGATGCCGGAGCCGATGACGTCGTCGAAGGGCAGGATGTCCGGGTCCGCCTCGCCGCTCTCCCCGTCCGTGGTCCGCCACCGGGCGACACCTTCGGCTCGTGCCTGATCAGCCGTCAGAACCTTGACCGAGCGCTCGGGTTCGGGAACGTCCTGTTCGGTGAGCGCGCCGTCGGTGCCGTCCCCGTCCGGGGTGAGCAGGCTCGCCGGCAGGATCTCGTTGAGGGAGCCGACGGGGGCGGTTGCGGTGGGGCCGAGCAGCTTCCCGGAGCCGTCCACCAGGGTGGCCGTCAGGGTGTACGTGGTCACGATCTCGGCGTGCGCCTGGGTGGTGGCGATGTTGGGCATCGCGGTGCTGCCCACCGCCTCGGTCACGTTGCTCGACCGCTGCTTGGCCGCCGTGCCCTGGAGCGCCGGGTTGGCGACCAGCACGCCGCTGCCGGCCGCGCGTTCGCTCGCGCTGAGCGTCACGTCGGCGCCGCGGTCCTGGGACCGGCCCTCGACGTCGTCGCGGGCGGTGGTGCGGTAGTCCTCCAGCTCGTAGCCGGTGCGCAGCCGCTGCACGGTGGTGGTGACCGGCGTCAGGGTCAGCTTGAGCTGCCCGGGGCTGCCGCCGACCGGCAGGTGGTGCGGGCTGGTCCAGGTGCGGTAGCGGACCGGCAGGGCCATGCCGTCGGTGGTCAGCTCGTGCACATGGGAGCGGAGGAAGTCCGGCGAGAGGCGCTGGAGCACCTGCTCCCGGTCGTGCGAGGGCACGCCCATCCGCTCCAGCTGCCCCATCAGCTGCTGCGCCGCCCGGCTCGCGTCGAGCTGGCCGCTGGGGTGGGAGGGGAAGTGGCGGCGGCGGAGGAAGGGGGGCAGTTTGTAGCCGCCGCCGAGGTTGGCCGGTGTGGTGGTGCCGAGACCGTCGGGGGCGAGGCCGGCCTCGATCGCGTCCTGCATCGGCAGGTGGAACATCACCGCGTCGCGGACGCGCTGGAGCGCGGCGGCCGCCCGGCGCGGGGCGAGGCCGCGCCCGAGCCGCTCGGAGATCCGCCCGGCGGCGGAGCTGATCCCGCCCCCGGCCCGGGTGCCGACCGCCCCCATCGCGGCCGTCCAGCGGTCCCGTACGGCCACGGTCTCGGTGGCGTCGGCGACCACCAGGTACATCCGCCCGGCGTAGCTGAGGGTGGTGTTGCGGCCCCGGGTGAGGGTCTGGGAGATGCTGCGGCCCTTGCCCCAGGCGTACTGGAGGGCGTTCGAGTACGCGCCCACCACGGCCGGTTGGCCCGGCGCCTGCTGCAGCGGCGTGACGGCGCCCTGGAGTCCGAGCGTGGTCCGCGTCCCGGTGCCGGACGTCCCGGCGACACGGTGCTCGTTGCCGATCGTCGCTTCGAGGCTGCCCGGCTTCGGGTCGCTCTTGACGCGTACGTTGTCGAGTTCGCCCCGGACCGCCGCCTTGAGGTAGTGGGTCGAGAAGGGGCCCGCACCGGTGAGCCCGGTGATACGGGAGCCGAACGGGCCGAGGTACTGGCCCAGTTGCCCGGCCACGCCGAGGTTGGCCATGGCCCGGCGCAGGGCGGTGCGGATCGGGGTGCCGGGCGCGCTGACGTGCCAGGAGGTGCCGGTGGCGCGGTCGGCGGTGTCCTGGACGAGCCGCTGGCGCTGCTCGCCGCCCTCGGTGCTGAGGACCACGTGCGGGGCGCTGAGCAGCTTGTCGACGAGCTGCCGGTCGGATGCGCTGGTCCGGGGCAACGGCCTCGTGCCGTCGAGGAGCTGGTCCGCCTCGGTGGCGGCGAGAGGACGCGGCACGGGGGCGGCTGCGGGCGCCGGGGCGGGGCCGGTGGCCGGAGGGTCGGCGGGGGCGTGGCGGTCGGAGCCGTGGGCGGCGGGAACGGCGAGCTCCACCCGGCCCACGGTCTCGGTCCCCCGGGTGAACAGCGGCCGCTCCGTGACCTTGCTGACGAAGACGCCCGCGCCGAGCAGCCCCACCGTGGCGAGCCGGGTCCAGCCGCGCGGCCTGCGGTGGCCCTCGAAGGTGGCGCCCAACTCCACCTGGTAGCTGTAGAGATCGGCGCCGTTCTGGAAGGTGAGCTGGTCGTGGGCGACCGCGACGGTGTTCTTGGTGGCGCGGCTCCGCGTCTGCGCGTAGCGGGCGCCCAGGGAGACGTTGCCGGCCTGGCGGGGCAGCCCGGCTTCGGGGTCCTTGTCGTGGTCGCGCGGCGAGATGCCCAGCTCGACGCCGGCGGAGAGCGTGGTGGACTCCTGCTGCCCCTGGCCGGAGATCTCCGTGCCGATCACGGCGTTGCGCAGCGAGCGTTCGCTCAGGGTGGTCTCGAACTGCCGGTCGGTGAGGCGGGCGCGCAGGATGAGCGTGTGGTGGCCCCGGCGGACCTTGCCGTCCTCGGTGAGGGTGACCGGCACTCCGGTGGTGGTGAGGTCGTCCAGGCTCTGCGCGAGGCTCGGCCGGTTCAGCGCCTCGCGCACCTGGCGCTCGTTGTGCAGGGCGGTCCGCATGCGCCCGTCCCCGTACCAGAGCTTGGCCAGATGGGGGTGGCGCAGCATGAACGGCGGGACGAAGAGCGACGGGTAGGCGCGGGTGAGGGTGTCCAGGACCGTGTCGGTGAAGGCCTTCAGGGGGTCCTGAGGAGCCGGGGCAGGGGCGGGCGCGGGGGTGGCGGCCGTCGCCGGAGTGGCGGCCGTCGCCGGGGCGGGGGCTGTCGTCGTGGCGGGCGGGGCAGGCGGGGCGGGCACCCGCCGGTCCGGTACGAAGCCCTCGGCGCGGACCTGGCCGCCCAGGTGCACCGGGTCCTGCCGGGTCAGGTACCACGGCACCGGCGGCTCGGCGTCCGGGTTCGGGCCGGCCGCTCCGGGCGTGCGGCTGTCCCAGCCCGCGAGGCGGCGGGCGTCCTGGGTGGAGTACCAGTCGAGGCTGACCACCCGGACCGGCCGCGCGGCGGAGGCCGGCTGGCCGGCCTTGCGCACCATCAAGGTGCGCTCCACCCGGTACAGCGCCATCGGGTGGTTGCGGACGCGGCCGGTCACCTTGCGGGCGGCGTCGGAGCCGAGGTAGTGGCCCCGCCCGGCGCTGAGGTCGGTGCGGACCAACGGGCCGCCCTGGAGGCGTACGTCGGTCTCGGGGCCGACGAGGGTGTAGTTCGGCCCGGCGGTGACCTGGACGCCGAGGCGGGTGTCGCGGACGTGGGCGCGCTGGTTCTGGTACGTGGTCTGGGCGAGGTCGCGGACCTCCGCCTTGACCGACTCCGTGACCAGGGTGGCCCGGTGCGGGATCGACCGCTCGACGATCAGGTGGCCCAACGGGTGCTGGCCACTGCCCCGGGTCAGCTCGGGTCCGCTGACGGGTCCGGTGAACCGCCCGAAGAGGCCGAGCAGCCGCCCGGGCCGTACGTACGAGATCAGTGTGCGGTGGGCCGAACTGCCGGGCCGGGCACCGGAGATGGCGAGCGCCACGTCCTCCGGCGGGTCCGTCAGGTGCAGCGCGGTCGTGTCGGTGATCCGGGGTTCGGTCCCGTCCGGGAAGGTGAGCGTCTCCGGCGCCCTCTTCGGCCCCTTGAAGGGCACGGTGAGGTCGTCCGGCAGCCGCCAGCTCAGCCCGTCCCGCATGGCGAAGGCGGCGGAGTGCACCTGGCTGCGCTGCCAACGGGGAGCGGTGGCGGGCGGGGTGCCGGGCCCGGGAGCCGTCGGCGCGGGCGCCTTCGGGGCCTCGGTGACCCGCTCCACGCGCACCCGGTAGTGGACGTCGTCCAGATGCAGGTGGGACCCCTCCCAGGCCCGGTACTCGCTCTGGTGGTACGCCTGGGTGCCCTGCGTGTAGTCGGTCTTCCGGGTCCAGCCCAGCGAGACACCGATCTTCAGCATCCAGTTGAGCGGCGGTCCCATGCCGAGCGCGGCGGCGACCCGGCGGCCGACACCGACACTGCGCCCGCCGCCCGTACCGGCCTGGCCGCGCCGCATGGTGTCCAGCCGTACGGTCGCGCCGCCGACCTCGCCGAAACGCTCCCAGCGGTGGTACGGGACGGCCTCGACGACCATCTCGTGGCCGACGCCGGATTTCTCCCGGCCCACGAAGCGCGCGCCGCGCGGGGCGGTGAACGCGCCGGGCTGGTCCTTCAGCAGGCGCAGCAGCTCCGCCTCGTCGAACTGGGACCGGAGCTTCCTGGGCAGCTGGTCGAAGACCTCCTTGGCCACCTGCTCGGGTGAACGCAGGGTGAGGACACCCAGGCCGTTGAGGAGCCCGGTCCTGGGGGTGCGGCCGGGCCGGGCTCCCGGGCCGGCGGAGCCGTCGTCCGGGTCGGCGTCGGGGCTGATCAGCACGGTGGGCAGTCGGCTGCCGTCGTCGAAGGTGACGGTGCGCGGGGCGGGACCCGGCGGCCGGGCGTCCTCGCCGGTCAGCAGCCGGGCCGGGCGGTGCCGCTCCAGCTGGGTCTCCAGCGGTACGGGGTCGCCCCGGTCCGGGGTCTCCTCGGCCGGAGTGTAGAGGTCGGGGGCGCCGCCCATGCTCCGCAGCCACTCGCCGAAGACGTCGGTGCCGGCCGGGGTCCCGGTGGCCGGGGCAGTGGTCGTCGGGGCGGGGGCGGGCAGGGCGGTGGCCGGGACGAGGGCGTCGTAGTGGTCGGCGCCGTTGTAGGCCACGTGCAGAGTGCCGCTCCGGCCGCCGGTGTTGAGCGAGGTGACGGAGGTGCCCGTCGCCGCCGACGCGTCGGGGCGGACGAGCCGCAGCTCGATGTCGAGGGTGTGCGCCAGCGCGAGCGGCAGGGCGTCGGCGAAGGGCGAGGACCACAGGGCCGGGAGTTCGGCCGCCGCGAGGATCAGCCCGTCGGTGCCGAGCCTCCGCGCGTCGGCGGGGGTGGGCGCCACGTCGGCGAGGTGCGGGTAGCCGCCTTCCTTCAGGATCTGCCGCCACCGGCGTCCGTCGCCGTTCGTGACGACCACCTGCTCGATCCGGTCCCAGCGCTGCCTGATGCGCTCCCGCGCCTCCGCGTCCCGTACCCCGGCCAGGGCGGTCATCCGCAGGTCGTCGACGACGGCGAGCACCGGGTCCGGGGTGGCCTCGACGTCCGGGGCCAGCAGTTCGGAGCCGGTGAGCCGGTCGCGGAGCAGGCCGCGGAGGCCGACGACGTTCCGCGCGGCCCAGGCGGGGGGAACGTCGTGGCTGCGCGCGGTGTTGAGGAGCGACCGGAAGAGGCAGTCCCCGTCGGCCCGCGCGGGCATCCTGCGGAAGGCCCGGCCGTCCGCGTGGACGGTGTCCGCGAGGCCGGGTGTCCCGGTGTCCTTGCCGGACAGCTGCATGTCCTCGGCGATGCTCTCCGGGCGGTCGGGCGGCGGCGAGGCAGGGCGGGGCTCGGGGTGGACGAGGACGGCGTGGTCGTTGCCGGGGCTGAAGCGGAGCAGCGGCTCGCCGGACGCGCCCTCGTGGGAGCTGACGATCTTGTCGAAGACCGACTTGTCGAAGGGCGTCGGCGGATTCCAGAACATGTGCGCGCCGTGCGCCACGGCCATGTCCTTGGCCCGCATCTCGTCGATCAGCGCGTCGTGGTACACGGGCGAGATCCGGGAACCGTCCGGCGAGGACACGTCGAACAGGTCGTGGTCGCCGGTGATCGGGCGGCGGCCGCCCGCGTCGTCGACACCGAACACGATCCCCTGGTGCACGGTGAACGTGCCTTCGGCCTCGTACTCGGCCATCTTTCCGGCCAGTTCGTGGAACTCCGTGGACCGCTGGTTGAACCGTGAGACCACCCGGTCCCACGCGTCCACCGGGACCGAACCCTGATCCGGCAGCACCGGCCGGAAGTACCCGACCAGTCCGACGGTGGCGGGATCGGCCCCCAGCAGGACATCGGCCTCGTCGACCGTCTTCGCCTTGATCTCCTGCGGCTTGGGCATCGCCCCCGCGTCCAGCCACTTCGGCGCCGACGGATTCGTCGGCCGCACGTCCACGACCACGTTCCGGTCCCGCGCCACATCACGGAACTTGGTGAAGTTCTTCTCCGGGATGCCGTACGTGTGCCGGGCCGTGTAGGAGTCGACCTGTCCGGGCTTGAGCTTCTGCGTCCAGGTGAGGACGGCGTGGTCGCTGTTGGGGGTGAAGCGGAGCAGCGGTTCGCCGGATGGGCCCTGGTGGGAGCCGACGATCTTGTCGAAGACCGACTTGTCGAACGTGGTCGGCGGATTCCAGAACATGTGCGCGCCGTGCACGACGGCCATGTCCTTGGCCCGCATCTCGTCGATCAGCGCGTCGTGGTCGGGATGCGAGAGCCGTGAGCCGTCCGGGGACGAGACGTCGTACACATCATGGTCACCCGTGATCGGGCGCCGGTCACCGGCGTCGTCAACACCGTGGACGACGCCGTCCTGGACGAGGAAGCGGCCTTCGGCCTCGTACTGGGCCATCTTTCCGGCCAGTTCACGGAACTCGGTGGACCGCTGGTTGAACCGTGAGACCACCCGGTCCCAGGCACCGTGCGGAACGGAGCCCTCGGCCGGCAGCACCGGCTGGAAATAGCCCACCAGGCCGATCGTGTCCGCATCCGCCCCCAGCAGGACATCGACCTCGTTGACGGTCTTCGCCTTGATTTCCTGCGGCTTGGGCATCGCCCCCGCGTCCAGCCACTTCGGCGCCGACGGATTCGTCGGCCGCACGTCCACCACGACGTTCCGCTCCCGCGCCAGGTCACGGAACTTGGTGAAGTTCTTCTCCGGGATGCCGTACGTGTGCCGGGCCGTGTAGGCATTGACGGTGCGGGAGTTGACCGGGAGCGTCGGCGGAGGCGGGCCGGCTTCGGGCCCCGAGGCGTCCTGCGGGCCGGGCGCGGCCGTGGGCTCCGGGTGGTGCAGGCGGCGGGCCAGTTCGGCGGTGTCGGCGGGGCCGAGGCCCAGTTCGGACAGCGGCAGCGGGGCGTTCGACAGGGACCAGGTGATCTGCGCGGAGCGTGCGTAGGAGAGGCCGAGCACGTCCGGCTGCGAGACCAGGGTGTCCGGCGCCAGTTCGGGCGGCGGGGGCGGCAGCAGCACGTCGAGCGTGGTCTCGGGAGTCGCGCCGGCCCGCAGTCCGGCTGCGGCTTCCAGGAAGGCGGTGTACTGCCGCGGGGTGGGACCGGTGGCCGGGTCGACGTTCGTCCCGTTGGTGGCGGTGTGCCAGTCGGTGACCATCCGGTCGAGCAGGTCCGGGGTCATCCGGCCGTCGCCGTACCGCGCGGCGGTGCCCGGATCGCGCCAGCGCAGACCGTCCACGTAGGCGAGCGCCGCCAGCAACTCCCTTTTGCCCGGCTGCTGTTCGGCGTCAGGTCCGAGGACCTCGCGCAGGGTGCGGAGCTGCTGGAGGGTGCGGGCGCGGGCGAAGGCGTCAGCCGGGTCCGGGCCCGTGTGCAGTCCGGCGTCGCGGGCCAGGTCGTCCAGTTCGGTTCCGGCGGGCTCGGGGATGAACAGCCGCCACCGGCCGGGCCCGTCCGGACCTTCGCCGAGGACGGCGCGGACGTTGCCGTCCCGGTCCTTGGCCGTGCCCGCCTCGGTGGTCGGCGCGTACACCGGGCGCCCGGTCCGGTTCGCCACGTGCTGGGCGACCGGGAGGCCCGCGATCTTCGGCTGCTGCCCGGTCTCGCAGGAGAACAGCACCAGCGGCCGGTCCCGGTCCCCGTCCTGGGCCCAGGACTTGAGCACCTCGCCGAGCTGGACACCACTGACCTTGACCGTGGGGTACGCGGGGTTGTCCGTCCCGAGGGTGACGGTACGGGGCGTGCCGTGGCCCACGAAGTAGTCGGCGCCCCGCTCGGTGCCCGAGCCCGGGAGCGAGGCCGGCGGGCCGGTGAAGACCGTGCGGGGAGCGGGCGGGGCCTCGGAGGTTCCCGGGGACGGCGGCTCGGCCGTGGTGGTGCGCACCCCGCGGAAGGTGTCCTGGCCGAGCAGCGCCTCACGGCCCGCGCTCCGCCCCGTACCGTCCTCGGCCGGGCTCTGCGAGATGGTCACCGTCCGCACGGCCACGCCGGGTTGCGGAGCGGTCGTCGTCTGCGGCACGAAGCGCCGGAGCTCGCTGAAGGGCACCGTCTTCCGGTCGAGCGTGGTGACGGAGGGTCCGGTGGTGGGGGGCGGCGGCGTGCTGCTGTCGCCGTCGGAGCTGCTGGTGGCGATCGGGGTGGCCGGGGCGTCGCCGGTGTCCATGACGCTGTCCCGCCGTGACTCCAGGTTCACGTCGGCGGCGGTCTCCCCCTGAGACGGGCGCGGCCTCCCGGTGTCCAGGGCGCCGTTGCGGATCAGGGAGTCGACCATCTGCGGTACGGAGCGGCCGCCCTGGAACAGGCTGTACATGTTGTCCGGCACGACCGGGCGCAGGCCCTGCTCCAGGAGGAGTTTCGGCAGCAGGATCTGCACGTTGGACCGGAGGTTGCCGTCCTGGAACGGGTGGACGACGTGCAGCGCCCGGATGGTGCGGACGATGGAGGCGAGCTTGGCCGTGTCGTCGGCGTCGGGGTCCGACACCCGGGCGTAGTGCTGCTGGAACAGCGTGTCGACGAGGGCGGGGGCCGCGTTCTTGCCGTAGTTGGTCGCCAGCGAAGGGTTGTTGTGCATGAACCGGGTCAGGATGGTGACCGGCCGGGGCTTGGGCAGGGGCGTGGACCAGTCACGGCTGGTCGTGTCGTAGACCAGCAGCTGCTCGCCGATGCGCTCGTCGAAGATGTCGTCGGCCAGGCTCTCGCCCCGCAGCGGGAACTGCGTGGCGCCGCCGCCGGACCAGCCGATCGTCCGGCCGAGGTGGCCGGTGGCCAGGCCGTGCATCGTCCGGTACGAGGTCGAGTCCATGGGCGTGGCGACGGTGGCGGGGTCGCCGAGGAACTGCGTGTACGCCGACACCATCCCCTGCTGGAACCCCGGTGAGCGGTCGTGGTCGTAGTAGGACCCGGGGTCGTCCGGGAAGGCTTCGAGCGCGGCTTGGTGGTTCTTGGGGTCGATGTAGAAGGTCCACCACCGGTCCTCCGGCAGGAAGTCCCGCAGTGTTGGCGGTGGTTGGTCCTGTGCCGGGTCTGCGGGGCGGATGGTGATCTGCCCGGGCGGCGGCGTCGGGTCCGCGTCGCCACGGCCGGACTCCAGGTGCAGGTCGGTGGCCGTCTCGGTCCAGGGGCGGGCGTCGGTGGCGAGCTTGGAGGCTGCGGGTGGGGCGGTGGGGGTGATCGTGGGGGCCGAGGAGGACGGGATGACCGTCGGCTTGATGTCCGGGGCGGCCTCGGGGGCGGTGTCGGTGAGCGGAGCCTTGACGTCCGGTCCGGGCGTGGAGCTGGTGGTGATCACCGACGGCTTGGCTTCGGGGACCGGCAGGTCACCGGTGGTGGGGGAAGGCTCGCCCGACAGCACCTTGGCCGAGGACGGGTCGATGTCCCGGTACTCGGACTCGGTGCGGGGAGGCGCGGTGGTGGCGTCGGTGTCGGGGTCCGCCGGACCGGACTCGGTGTCGGTGGACGTCTCCGGCGTCCGCGGTGCTCCCGTCGTCTCCTGCGCCTGCTCGCTCGACGGGGTCTCGACCGTCGCGGCGGTGTCGCCGGATGGGACGCCCTGCGCGACGGAACGCGGCGGCGAGGCCGCCGGCGCGGGGGCCGGATTGGCCGACGTGGCGGTCGAGGCGGCGGGCGGCGGAGCGGCCGGCATGGCGGGCGGCACACCCAGGGCATCGGCGAGCGGCAGCAGCACGTTCGCGCCCGGGAAGGCCGTGTTCGCCCCGCCGTCGGGCATCGCGGCGGACCCGGGTCCGGTGAGCGGGCGGACCTCCACCGGCGCCTCGGGGCCTTCGCGGGTCAGCTCGACCGCCTCGCGCACCGGCTGCCCCGTCGCGTCGGAGCCGGTCGGCGGACCGAGCACCACGGCCCGGTCGACCCCGGCGCCGTCCAGCAGCTCGGCCGCCTCCGGCGATCCGGCGACCGGCGGCGGCCCTTCGGAGACGACGACGGTCAGCGGGGACTCAACCGTGCCGGGGCCGTCGATGGTGGTCGAGGTGTCGCCCTCGGCTCCGCGCGTCCCGGGGCCGCCACCGACCTCTCCGGGAGCGCGCGTATCGCCGTACGAACCGCTGGTGTTCACCTCGGGAGGGGCGGTGGTGCGGCCGTCCGGGCCAGGCTGGTCGCGCCGGCCGGGCTGCTCGGCGGGGCCGGAGGAGGTCTCCGTACCCGGTGATTCCCCAATGTCCACGCCACCGGACATTCCGGTGCCGCTGCCGGCCGATCCTCCTGGCCTCTCCCCCAGGACCGGCGTGTCCACCGTCACCGGCGTGCCGAAGCTCTCCAGGGCCCGGCGTACCTCGTCGGTGTCCACCTGACCGGCCGTGCTGTTGCCGGAGGGCACCACCCGCACCTCGGGCAGCTGCGAGAGCCGCTCGTGCACCCCGTCGCGTACGCCGATCTCGGCGGGGCCCGGCGGCTGGGAGCCCCGGAGCGCGGCGAGGTCCCGCAGAGCCTGCTCGCGTACCTCGGCGGGGCCCTGGTGGACCTGCTGCCACAGCGCGTTCTCCGCCGCGGTCACCGGCAGCGGGCCCGGCGTGTACGGGGGCGGATCGGCGGAGACGTAAGGCGGCGGGTCCTGCGACACATAGGGCGGCGGCGACTGGCTGCCGGTGAAGTCACCCTGACTCGTGGTCTGTTGGACGGTCGGTGGCGGCGAGGAGACACCGGGGCCGGGGCCGCCCGTGCGGTCCGTGCGGGAGGGGCCCTCGGTGCGGTCCGAGCCACCCGTCTCCGAGCCGTTGCCGTTGCCACTGGAAATGGTCGGCGGTGGCTGGTTGCGCAACTTGTCGATGGCGTGGCGGAGTTCGGCGCCGCTGTTGAGTGCGGCACTCATGAGGGTGGACTCGACCCGGCTGCTCACACCCGCGCCGACGAACGTGGTCCAGCTGGAGGACCAGTCCCCCTCGAAAGCTCCCTTGATCAGGATCTCCGCGACCACCTCGCCGGCTCCCGCGGCGATGAAGTCCGCCGTGCCCTTGAGGGCGTAGTGCGCGGTCAGCGCGCCCGGCCGGTCGAGGTTGAGGCGCAGGATCTGGCTGTTGCGCCACAGCTCGGGGTTGTTCCGGAAGGAGAGCGGACCGTCTCGGAAGGTGACGGGCACCGGGCCGGGCGAAGGGGTGGGGCCAGGAGTGTTGCCGTACGGATTCGGGTCGGGGCGATCCTTCGGGAGGTCGGGAAGGTCGGGGTCCGGCTTGGGGTTGGGGGTGGGGCCGCCTGTCTTGATGTCGACGTTCGGGGTGTCCCGCAGGTTGGGAGGGTTCTTGAAGTCGAGATCCGGGCCGCCCTTGAGGAAGTTGCCGTCGAAGCTCTTGACGATGTCCTTGGCGAACTTCTCGAAGACGCTGGTGAAGAACCCCGCCGCCGCACCGAACGCGGCGGCCTTGCCGATGTCGCCCCAGTCGATGGAGTCCGGGCGACGGCCGTCCGGGGCGAAGTTCATCATCGCCAGCCGCACGGCGAAGGTGGTGAACGCCTCGGCGAACGCCTCGGTCAGCGAGGGCGCCAGGTGCAGCCGCTGGAGCAGATGGCTGAGCGTGGTGAGGATGAAGAAGCGGCTGCGCAGCTTCGCCATCATGATCTGACTGGCCGAGGCGCCACCGGTGAAGAAGGACATCGCCAGGTAGATGGCGATCTCGATGAGCAGCCGGATGATCTCGGCGATGACCTGCCACTTGGACTCCATGATGTCCATGGAGGTCTTGCGGCGGCCCTCGGCGATCTTGTCGAGCTGGTCGGAGAAGTCGCGCAGGTAGTTCTTGCCGCCGTCGTCGATGAGCATGCCCATCGCCTTGGCGTACGACGAGGCGAGGTCGTCCGGCATGGACTCGCCGATGTCGTGGATCGACTTGTCGATCAGTGAGGAGAGCCGGTCCAGTTTGCGCCCGAGGCCGGAGTAGGGCCGTCGGCTCTCGAAGGCGAGGTCCTCGTCGGCGTCCATGAGCTTCTCCCCGGTGAGGATGAAGATCATGGCGTTGACCTCGGGCGATACCTGGATGCTCACCGACGGCCGTCCCGGGGGCCGTGCGGGCAGGACGGAGCGGCCGCTCCCGGTCGTGTACGGGAGCGGCCCGCGGTGCGGAGGTCAGCGCCGGCCATGCCCGCCCGGGCCGTCGAATCCGTCCGCTTCGAGGCGGCTGTTGCCGTGCTCGATCTCGTCGAGGTTGCGGTCGCGGGTGTCCTTCATCATCCGGACGTTGCCGATCGTGGCGTCGGTGATGCCCACCAGCGCGTCCCGGATGGAGAGCATGGTGTCCTTGGTGGTCTGCCGCTCCTTCTGCTCCTGCGGCTTGGCCTTCTCGGAGAACTCGCTGTTGGTGCCGGGCCAGCTGACCGTGGGCGCCAGTTCGTCGAGGAACTCCTCGGTCATGGTCCGGGTGAGCGTGCCGATCTCCTCCAACTGCCGCGCCAGGGCCTCGATGCGCTCGGGGTCGACGTAGTAGCGCTGTCCCATCCCGTCAGTCCTCTCCCTCGTCGCCGAGCGCGTCCCGCCAGGCGGGGGTGGCCGGGCCCCGGTCGGTGTCCTCGTCGTCCTCGCGCAGCACCTCCGGGCCGAAGATGCGCTCCCAGTCCAGTTCGAAGCCCTTCAACTCCGGGACGTCGCTGCTGGGCTCGGCGAAGGGGGCCATCGCCTTCATCACGTGCCGGTTCATCTTCAGCCGGGCCGCGCTCGCCGCTTCCAGCACGCTGGCGGCCAGCTCCTGCGGGGACATGTCGCGGTACTTGTTCTCCAGGAACTCGATCCCGGTCAGCTCACCCTGCGGGCCCGCGGTGGCGCGCACCGCGCGGTCGGAGGAGAGCACGGAGAACGACGCCGACCGCAGCTCACGCTCGGTGCGCGCCACCGCCTCCTGGGCCGCCTGCAGTTCGGCCATGGCCTTCTCCAGGCGCTTCTCCATCGGTTCGGTCACTGCCCGCTCCCCTCCTTCTGCCTCGGTCCTCACGTACGGACGTCTGTACGGGCGTGGTGCCCGGCCCGCTCATCCTGCCTGGTGACAGGCGTCCGAGCGAACGTCACCTGCCGATGACGGCCGGGGTGCCGCCCTCCTCCGTGCCCCACACGTCCGCGTCCTCCTCCAGATAGTCGGCGGAAGTGGCGGGCCTGCGGCTGCCCTGCTCCGGCTCCTCCTCCGAGGAACCACCGCCGGTGGTCGCCACCCGGGAGGCGGGGGTGAGGAAGGTGTCGCTGTCCTCCTGGCGGTTCCACGGGCTGCGCTTACGGCGGTTGCGGCGCTCGCTCTCCTCGGCGGCATCGACCAGGACGGCCCGTACGCGCTCGCCGTTGCCCTTCTCGCCGCCCCCGCCCATACCGCCCATACCGCCGCCCATCGGCATGCCGGGGGTGCCGGGCATGCCCGGGGCACCGGGGGCTCCCGGGCCCCCGCCGGTGCCGGAGCCGGGGGTGGTCGCGTTGTTCGTGGCGCTGTCGGAGAGCGGGGACACCTGGCCGAGGGTCTCCGAGGACGGGAGGTTCGCACCGGGGAGGCCGCTGCCGCCACCGCCCGCTCCGGCCTGGGCGCTCAGCCCCAGCTCCGAGAGGGAGACATCGCGGGTGGTTCCGTCGCCTCCTCCTCCACCGCCACCACCGGAGCTGCCGCTGCTGCCGTTGGCGAGGTCCTTGAGCCCGTCGAGATCGAGGTCCCGGTTCCCGTTCAAGCCGTCCAGGTCCCGGCTCCCGTTGAGGTCGCCGAGGTTGCCGAGGTCGCGGTCCCGGTCGAGGTCCCGTTCGAGGTCCCGCAGGTCGTCGAGGAAGTCCGGCCTGTTGTTGTCGCTCCCACGCGAGTTGAGCTCGTCGAGGGTGACCGTCTCGGTCCTGCCCTGAGGATCGGTGACGGTGGCGATGCCGGTGTCCGGGTCGATGGAGTGGCTGGAGCCGTCCGGGAAGGAGTTGAGGAACCGGCCGTTGTCCAGCGAGGAGACCGAGCCGTCCGGGTTGGTGACCTCGGCCCCGTGGGTGAGGTCGGTGGTGGTCTTCGAACCGTCCGGGGCGATGCTGGTGAGCTGCCCGGTGTCCGGGTCGAAGACGGACTTGGCGCCGTCCGGGAACGTGGTGGCGAAGTCGCCGTTCTCCAGCCCGGTGAGACTGCCGGTCGAGGACTTCAGACCCGTGTCGCCGGTGTTGAGGTTCCCCAGGTCACCCAGGTCGTTGATGGTCTCCCGGTCACCGAGGTCGCCCAGGTCCCCACGTGACTCGGTCGGCAGGTCGGCGTTGATGTTGCCCAGGTCGCCGAGGTTCCCCAGGTCGCCGATGTTGTTCCGGCCGTTGAGGCCGCCGAGATTGCCCAGGTTCTCCGTGGTGACGGTGCCGTCGGGTGCCGTGGAGGTGGCCTGGCCGGTCGCCGGGTCGATCTCCTGCTTCGAACCGTCGGGGAACGTCGTCGTCAGCTTGCCGTCGTCGCCGAGGGAGGTGACCGAACCGTCCGGGTTGGTCACCCGGGCGCCGTCGCCCAGATCCTGCGTGGTGACGCTGCCGTCCGGGTGGGTGGTCGTGAGGATCCCGGTGTCCTTGTCGAAGGAGGTGCTGCTGCCGTCCGGGAAGTCCGTGGTGAGGCCGGAGCCGTCGAGCTGGGTCTTGCCGCCGGTCGGGGTGTCGAGGGAGCCGCCCGCGCCGCTGTTGAGGTCGCCGAGACTGCCCAGGTTCTCGGAGATCGCCTGGTTGGCCGCGTCGTTGGGGTTCCGGGTGGAGCCGGGGCCGCCGTTGAGCCCGCCGAGGTTGCCGAGGTTCGAGGTCACCGGCATCGGGCCGCCGGGGTTGTTCGCGTCGCCCGGGTTGTTCACGTCTCCGAGGTTGCCGAGCTTCTCGGTGACCGCGTTGTTCACATCGTCGAGGCTGGGCGTGTCGGAGTCGCCGGCTCCGGGGCTGTTGATGCCGCCGAGGTCACCGATGCTCTCGGTCACCGGGATGTCCGACTTGAGGTTCAGCAGGTCGTCAAGGTTGCCGAGGTTCTCACCGCCGCCACCGGGGCCGTTGATGTTGCCGAGGCTCTCCTCCATCTGCTTGGCCTGCTCCTCGGCCTCGCGCTTGGCCTCCTCCTGCTCCTGCCGCTGCTCCTCGCGGAGCTCCTCCTGGTACCTCCGGTCCTCCTCGCGCTGCTCCTCCTGCTCCTTGCGCAGCTCGTCCTGGAGCTTCTTGTCCTCCTCGCGCTGGAGGCGCTGCTCCTCGCGCAGCTCGTCCTGGTACCTCCGGTCCTCCTCGCGCTGCTCCTCCTGCTCCTTGCGCAGTTCCTCCTGGAGCTTCTTGTCCTCCTCGCGCTGGAGGCGCTGCTCCTCGCGCAGCTCGTCCTGGTAGCGGCGGTTCTCCTCGTTCTCCTCGTTGATCTTGTCCTTCTCCTCCTCCAGCTTCTTCTTCTCGTACTCCTCGCTCGCCGTACTGGTCGACTTGGGCTCGGGCACGTTCTCGGAGAAGTCCTTGGAGAGGTCCAGGAACTGGTTGTTGAGCCGCGACTGCACGATGCGGGCGTTCTTGACGAGCATGTCGTCCACGGCCCGGCTCCAGATGTCCACCGCCTTGTCGCCGACCTTCGCCCAGTTGGCGATGTCGGTGAGGTCGCCGTAGTCGGGGTGGACCTGCGAGAACCCGGCCTGCGGGCTGTGCCTGACGGTCGAGCCGTAGCGGGTCGTGGTGGACGTGATGTCCGTCTTGGCCACGTTCTCCCGGTCCACCCACTGGGCCAGGTCGTCCAGGACGTAGCGCAGCACCCGGTGCGGGTCGTAGTAGTCGGACTGGGCCCAGGCGAGCCAGTAACCGAGCAGGTCCCGGGCGGCCTGCTCCAGGTGGGAGCGGCCCAGGGAGAGCGCCCGGGAGTAGACGGTGCTGCCGGTGCCGGTGGCGTCCCCGCTGCCCGCCGTCTCGTTGAAGGTCTCCACGTAGGCGTCGTAGTTCTCGCGGATCTTCTTGATGAGGCTGCGGAAGACCTCCGCGGCCTCACCCTTCCAGCTCGCGTCGTCCCGGCCGAAGCGGTCCTCCCAGTCCTTCAGCACCGGGGCGTGGTACTTGAAGAACTGGGCCGCGTAGTCGAAGGACTCGCCGGCCCTGGTGAAGGAATTCAGGTCGACGGCGTCGCCCTCCTTGGCGACCTGACCGCTGAAGCGGCCGTTGGCGCTGTTGCCGTCCAGCAGGGACATGAGCGCCGCCCGGGGCCCGTTCATGTAACGGGCCAGCGGGATGGTGCTGAACTTGTCCTTGTTGTAGTCCGTGAACTCGTTGCCCTCGCGGACGTTCACGTTGTTGACGTCGGTGGAGTCGGTGCCGGCGAAGATGATCTCGTCGCCGGACTTCACCCGCCCCTCGAAGACGATGCGCGCCTGCATGATGGAGCGCTTCTTCCCGCTGTCGAAGAACCAGATGTCGTAGTCCTGGCCCTTGTTCTGCAGGAAGCCGGAGTCCTTGACGAGGAGGCTGAGGCTGCGCTCCTTGATGTCCATGCGGAAGAGCTTGCCGCCGTGGTCGGAGCGGAGGGTGTCGAAGATCTCGCTGCGCTTGGGCACGGGGTAACCGGTGATGTGGTGGACGAGGTCGGCCCAGTTGTCGGACGATGCCGCGTCCGTGTCCTCGTACTTGTCGACGTTCTCCACGGATGATTCGTCGTACCGGTCGGCCACCGCGCGCCCTCTCTCGTCTCTCGCCGTCCGTCCCGTGCGCGGGGGCGGCTAGTTCTCTTCTGTGCCCGAGGAACCGCTGGTCAGCGTGTCGACCTCTTCGAACGTCTGGAGCAGCGTCTGGGCGTCGATCGCGTCCAGGTTCTTGTTCTTGGTCTTGTTCGCCTCTTCGATGGTGTCGGTGAGAGCTTCCTTGAGCTCCTTGAAGAGTTCCATCTGGTCACCGAGCAGCTTGTCCAGGGAGGTCGCGACCGACTTCACGCTCTCGACCAGCGTCGGACCGGAGATCATCTTCTCCCGGCCGATCAGTCCGATGCGCAGGATCTGCGACTCCTGGTCGAGGTTGTCGGGCGTGGTGTAGCCGCCGATCAGCTCGCTGAGGGGGCGGATGCGGGCCTCGCCTGTGCCCTCGCCCTCCTCCTTGTGCTTCTTGGCTTTGGTGTAGACCGGGTGGACCTCGTTGTCGCGGAAGTTCTCCATCTGCTTGAGGTCGAAATGCTTGACGTCGGCGTGCTCACCGGCCATGGGACGTCCTCCTGCGATCGGGCCCGGATCGGGTCACTGGAACGGAGCTGGGGGAAGCCGGGGCCGCCGCCACCGCCTACGGCGCGGAGGCGGCCCGCGACCGGAAGGCTAACGAGCCCGCACGCCACCCCAGTTGTCGGCGCTCCTGCGCTCGTCGCGGGAGTGGTTGTCGTGGATGCTCTGGACCAGCTCACCGCTGTCGCCGAGGAGCAGGGCCATGTTCTTGGTCGCCTGGTCCCACTCGGCCTGGACACCGCGGTACATCGCCTGGTCGTCACCCTCCCAGGAGGTGACGAGCGGCTTCAGCTCGTCCTCCAGGTTGTTGAGGGTGGTGATGATCTGCTGGGTCTGCTGCTTCAGCTCCTCGATCGCGTTGCGGACCGTGGAGTACTGCACATCGATGATGCCGTCGGCCATGACATCTCCTCTCGGGTGGGGGGCGGATCAGCGCAGTGCTTCGAAGACGCCTTGGCTGGTCTTGCTGTTGAGCACCTCGGTCAGGTCCTGGTTCTCCTTCGCCAGCCGGTCGGCCGACGTCACGTTCTCCTGGAGCGCGTCCACCATCTTGCTGATCTGGACGACGACCTTCTGGGCCTCGCCGTTCCAGCTGCGGAACAGCTTCAGCAGGGCCTGGCCCTCGTCGCCGCCGACACCCGAACGAGCGGCGATCTCCGCGACGTTGTTCTGGATCTTCTCGACCGCGGCCCGGGCCGACTCCAGAGAGGAGACACCTCCCAAGCCCTTGGCATAGTCCGCCCGCCTCTGGCCACTGTCAGCCATGTCGCGCTCCCTTCGTTGAGTGACTCACATCGCACCGTTGCCCGCTGAGGCTAAAGAGAACTCGCCGCGCGGCGCAACGTATGTAGGGAAGATTTGAGCATGAATCTGCCCGTCAGAATCCTTGCACACCAACGAAGTTGTCCGAAGGTTTCGGTGAAATGAACGCGCCTCGCATGCGGTTGGCTGTTGCGGTCCATACGGACGGGAAACGGGCAGCCAAACAATTCGAACGGTCATCGCGGCAGCCCACTCTCTGAGCTTTTCCTGAGGTTTCTCTCCGGCGAGTTATGTTGGAAGCCTCACATTCCCGCCCCCTTTTTCCTTTCTTCGGCACCGTATGAGGGGGTATGCCTGGATCACGGCCGGAAGTCGACTGTGTCGCCCTTGCCGGAAGGGCACTTGGGGGCCGTGACCCTGGGCTCCGCGGCGCCCGAGGCGGCGGCCGGGTCCAGGTCCGCGCCGGTCGGCAGCGCCGCGAGGAGCGGTGCCGGCACCGAGGCGATGTCCCCTTCCCCGTACCCGAGCGCGCCCAGGGAGCCCTTGGCCGGGACGCGGTACTTCACCCCGTTCTCCGCCACCAGGTAGGTCGTCCCCGCGTGTGCCGCACCGCTGGCGTGCAGGGCCCGCACCAGGGCGCCGCGTCCGGGGCGTACGACGGTGGCGTCCGTCCGGGCGCAGGCGTCGGCCACCGGCTGGGCGGCCCCCTGCGAGACCGCGACGGGGGCGAGCCCGGTGAGCGGCACCAGCACCGACCGGATCCGGGCGCCGCCGTTCCCGCCGTCCACCTGGGCGCAGAGCGCGGTGCCCCGAGGCGCGGGCTGCGGGACCGGCGGCGTGCGGGGCAGCTCCGCGGCGGCTCCGGCGGGGGCCGTCTCCTTCGCCCGGTGCGTACGGAGTGCGTCGGCGCCGACCTCGCGGGCCTCGGGCGAGCGCCCCTCGTAGGCGTCCTTCTGGGTGGCCGGGTCGCCCAGCACGAGGGCGGCCTCCAGCCGGGACAGCGGCACCAGGCCGTCCTTGCGCAGCAGGTGGTACGTGGAGCCGCCGCCGGGCACGCTCACCTCGAAGAGCTGGCCGATCCGGCTCGGTTCGCCGCCGAGCACCGGGCCTTTCTCGCCGCGCCCCGGGGCCGCCGGCGGCTTCAGCGCGGGGCCCGGGGCGAGGGCGTCGAGGAAGGCGGCGGAGACGGGCATGGCCCGCTCGGAGCCGAAACCGAGGGCGTTGCGGGCGTCGGAGGGGCCGTCCAGGGGCAGTCGGCTGCCCCGCCACACCAGGTACTCGGTGCGGTCCGGGCCGCTCACCAGCACCCCCCGGTCGGCGCCGATGTCCTGGGTCTCCAGCGGCGCCCCGGCGACCAGGGTGGTGGCCCCCGCCCGGTCGACGCCGATGCCCGTGAGGCCGCCCGCGGTGCTGGGCAGCGCCCCGTCCGGGCCGGTCACGCACATGTGCCAGGCCCCGGCGTCCAACTGGGCGGGGCCCGGCAGGGTGTCGGGGGCGCCGGGGATGCCGGCCGGGGACCCGATGGGCACGTCCCGCAGCGAGGCGGTGGAGACGTCCACGGCCTTGAGCTGCGCGCCTCCGATCAGCCGGGCCGAGGCGTAGTTGCGCACCGGGTGGAGTACGCCGTCGGTGCCGGTCCACAGATAGCGGGCGCCGGTCTCCCGGTTGACCACCAGGTTCTCGCCCTTGCGCCAGGTCTCGTTGCCGCCGGGTCGCAGCAGGCCGTAGACGGTGGCGCCGGCGCCGATCAGGACGGTCACCAGCAGGCCGAAGACCACTCCCCGGGTGGTTCGGCCCAGCGGGCTCTCCGGGGCGTCCGGGTCGGCCGTCAGCAGGCCCGAACTGAGCCTGCCCATCATGAAACCGTGGGCCTGCACCTGGTCGCGCTTGGACTGCACAGCCTCTCCTCAACTCTTCTTCGATGGGCCGGCGTACGGGGTGTTCCGGCCGGGTGGGCCGTACGGGGAGCAGCTCAGCCGAACAGGCCGCGCAGCCAGCCGAAGAGGCCCGCCACCCACAGGGTGAACGGCAGCAGGGCGACCGCGAGGCCGGTATGGGCCAGCTCCGCCGCCCGGCCCCAGTAGGGCAGCATCCGGCGGCCGGGCACGATCCACGACGCGGTCACCAGGGCGGCCGCCACGGCGAGCAGCACCGCGAAGACGACCACCCTTCCGTCGGCGTCGCTGTCCACCGCCCAGGCGCGGGCGAGCAGCAGGAGCCCCCAGATCCCGGGCACCGCCAGGGTGAGCCGCTGGCCGATGTGGACCAGGCCCCGGGAGTGCAGGAGCAGCAGCAGGGCCAGCGCGAGCGCGGTGAGCGTCTCGGGGAGGTCCGGGGTGTGGGCGAGGACGGCCAGGGCGGCGGCGGCGATGGTGCCGGTGGCGGCGAAGAGCGCGGTGACCCAGCGCCCGGCCAGTTCGGTGCGCTCGGCGACCTCGTCGCCCGCGTACGGGTCGATGCCTTCCTGGAGCTGTCCGGCGGAGGACGGCAGGGAGGGCATCCGCATTCCGGCCAGTTTGAAGGCGAACGGGGCGACCGCCCCGGCGGCCAGCGCGACGATCGTGGCGACCAGCGCCACGGCGGCGGGCACGTCCAGGCCGGTGTAGCCCATCAGGGCGCCGGAGATCGCGGTGGCGACCGCGACCACCGCGGTGGCCAGCAGAGCCGGCGCGCCGACGGCGGTGGCGGCGAGCGCGAGGACCGCGCCGCCCGCCGCCGCGGCACCGGCGGCGAGGAGCCGGGCACCGACGACCCGGGCCGCGTCCGGTCCGGTCACGTCACCGCCGGGCAGCACCCAGCCGACCAGGGCGAAGCAGGGGGCGACCAGCAGGCCCAGCGCGGTCGCGGAGAGGCGGTCACCGACCGCGCGGCTGGCGGAGCCGGCCCCCGCGAGGAGCAGCACTCCGGCCACGGCCGCGCAGGCGGCCCGGATGGCGGTGGAGTCGGCCACTCCGGGCCAGAAGACCAGCACCAGGGCGGCCGTCACGGTCGCCACGGCGGTGCCCACCAGCAGGCCCCGGGCGGCACCGGCGTGCCAGGTGTGCAGCCGGCGGCCCACCGTCTCGGCGATCCCGTCGACCAGGTCGTCCAGCCGCGCCTCGGGCAACGCCTCGGTGTGCGGGCGCAGATGGAGCACGGCTCCGTCGGCGAGACCGGCCTGGGCCAGGGTGGTCTCCTCGTCGAGCGGGGCGTCGCCGAGCCGCTGGAGCACCCAGCCGGCGTGGTCGAGCCCGGCCTCCTCCGCCTCCTCACCGACGTACCGCAGGAGGGTGGGGAGCAGGTCGGCGACCGGCACGTCGGCGGGCACGGCCAGATCGATGGTGACGCTCGGCGCACGTACGGTCAGGCGGCACGATTCGGCCACCGCACTGTCGGTCATCAGCAGAACTCTCGTCTTCCGTGCGGGCTTTGAGGAAGCTTCCCCGGGGAGAAGTAATGTGCGAACAGTACGGATAAGTCCGCTTGGCTGTGAACCGGGGTGCCGGGAGGGGGAATTGCGCCCGCACACCCGGCGCCCGCCACTCCCGCGTGGACAGGGCGCGTTCCGTGAATGCAGACTACTGCCTGCGGCCACCGGCCGTACTGCGGGCCGGGGTGAGCAATCCGGCAAACGGGCGGCCATCAAGGAAGTTGGCCGTCCCCGCTATCCGCTCGAAACATTCACGCGGCGTTCATCGGGGCACCCGCGCCCGATGAATCCGACGGGTGCGGCCTTTCCTCCTCGCGGCGGGGCCGGTATTCGGGGCGGACCCTCCGCGAGGAGGAAAGGCCGCAAGCCAGTGACCGGAGGTTCTCTTCCTTGAGTGTCGTGCTGTTTCGCCGCCCGGCCCGCAGGCGCGGGCCGGAGATGCCCGAGGGGCAGTTGACCCTCCAGGAGCCCCCGGTCCTCGCCGAGACGGTGCCCGACACCTCGGCGGTGTGGACCTATCTGCCGATGGCCCTGATGTCGGTGTCGATGATGCTGATGTTCCTGCGCCCCGGCGGCGGGAACGGCGTCTTCATGTATCTGGCGATGGGCGTCATGGCGCTCTCGGCCGGTGCCATGCTGCTGGGTCAGCTCATGCGCCGCTCCAGCGAGCGCAAGCAGCGCCTGAAGGGTGAGCGCCGTGACTACCTGCGCTACCTGGCGCAGACCCGCAAGCGGGTGCGGACCACGATCGCGGAGCAGCAGCGGGCGCTCGCCTGGCGCCATCCGGAGCCCGCCTCGCTCCGCTCGCTGGCCCGCACCTCCCGGCTGTGGGAGCGCCGCCCGGCCGACGAGGACTTCGGCGAGGTCCGGCTCGCGGTCGGCGAGCAGCAGCTCGCCCTCACCCTGAACCCGGTCTCCACCCGCCCGGTGGAGGACCTCGAACCGCTCTGCGCGCACGCGCTGCGTCGCTTCATCCGCGCCTACTCCACCATCCCCGAGCAGCCGCTGGGCCTCTACCTGCGCTCCTCGGCGCGGATCCTGCTGCGCCCGGAGGAGGCGCCGGACGAGGAGACACCTGGTGCGAAGACCCTGGAGCACGATGCCGTACGGGCCCTGGCGCGGGCCATGCTCGGCCAGCTCGCGGTGTTCCACGCGCCGGAGGAGCTGTGGATCGCGTTCTGTGTCAGCGACGAGCGGCGGCCCGACTGGGAGTGGGTCAAGTGGCTTCCGCACGTGCTGGATCCGCACGAGGAGGACGGGGCGGGCCAGGCGCGCCGGATCACCGCCGACCTCACCGAACTGGACGATCTGCTCGGCGCCGAGTTCGCCGAGCGGCCCGGCTTCGACCCGGACGCCCGCCCCGGCCGCGACGAGCCGTACACGGTGATCGTGCTGGACGGCGTCAGCGTGCCGGAGGGCCACCGCTGGGAGGGCCACGGCTACCGCAACGCCCTGATCCTGGACGTGTCCGGGGCGCTGCGCTGGCGGCCCGGCCGCAACACGCTGCGGCTGACCGTCGGGCCGGACCAGGTGAGCCTGGTGCGCACCGACCGCAGCCGCAAGGAGCGCTCGGTGGAGCTCGGCCGGCCCGACCGCCTCGGGCCGCTCGGCGCGGAGTCGCTGGCCCGGCTGCTGACCCCGCGGCGGATGAGCCTCGGCAGCGACATCGCGCAACCGCTCGACACCGACGTCGAGCTGACCACCCTGCTCGGCATCCCCGACCTCCACCGGCACGATCCGCAGACCCTCTTCGACCGGCACACCGGCTCCGGCCGGCTGCGGGTGCCGATCGCGGTCGGCGTGGACGGCCGCCCGGTCGAGCTGGACATCAAGGAGTCCGCGCAGGGCGGCATGGGCCCGCACGGCATGCTCATCGGCGCCACCGGCTCCGGCAAGAGCGAGCTGCTGCGCACCCTGGTCCTCGGCCTCGCGCTCACCAACTCCTCCGAGACCCTCAACTTCGTCCTGGTCGACTTCAAGGGCGGCGCCACCTTCCTCGGTCTGGAGGAACTCCCCCACACTTCCGCCGTCATCACCAACCTGGCCGACGAAGTCGCCCTGGTGGAGCGCATGCAGGACGCACTCCACGGTGAACTCATCCGCCGCCAGGAGCTTCTCCGGTCGGCGGGCAACTACACGTCGGCCCTGGAGTACGAGCGGGCCCGCGCCTCCGGGGCGGACCTCGCGCCGCTGCCGAGCCTCTTCGTGGTGGTCGACGAGTTCAGCGAACTGCTCTCCACGCACCGGGAGTTCATGGAGCTGTTCGTGATGATCGGGCGCCTCGGCCGCTCGCTCGGCGTGCATCTGCTGCTCGCCTCGCAGCGGCTGGACGAGGGCCGGATGCACCAGCTGGAGAGCCACCTCTCGTACCGCATAGGGCTGCGCACCTTCTCCGCGATGGAGAGCCGCGGGGTGCTCGGCGTACCGGATGCCTACGAGCTTCCGGCCGCGCCCGGCAGCGGCTATCTGAAGTCCGGGGTGGAGGCGCTGACCCGGTTCCGGGCCGCGTACTCCTCGGGGACGTACCGACGTCGTACGGGGGCCGTCGTGCAGGCCCGGGTGGCCAGCCAGGTGGTGCCGTGGACCAGCGGCTGGGTGGTGCCGCGCACGCTGGAGGCGGCGCCCGAGCCGGAGCCGGAGACGGAGGAGGCCGAGGACGAGGAGGCGCTGCTGGAGGTGGCGCTGGAGCGGCTCCAGGGCTCCGGTCCCGCCGCGCACCAGGTGTGGCTGCCGCCGCTGGACGAGCCGTCACCGCTGGACAGCCTGCTGCCCGGCATCGAGCCGGACAAGGTACGCGGCCTGACCGCCGCGCGGTGGCCGGGCACCGGGAAGCTGCGGGTCCCGGTCGGGCTGGTGGACAAGCCGTTCGAGCAGCGCCGCGACCCGCTGATCGTGGACCTGTCCGGGGCGGGCGGCCATGTCGCCGTCGCGGGCGGTTCGCAGAGCGGCAAGTCGACGCTCGCCCGGACGCTCATCGCGGCCCTGGCGCTGACCCACACCCCGGCCGAAGTCCAGTTCTACTGCCTGGACTTCGGCGGCGGCGGCCTCTCCCAGCTCGCCGCGCTCCCGCACGTCGGCGGCGTCGCCGCGCGGCTCAACCCGGAGCGGGTGCACCGGGCGGTCGCCGAGGTGATGACGCTCCTCGCCCGCCGCGAGCAGTTCTTCGTGGACCACACGCTCGACTCCATGCAGTCCTACCGGCGCCGCCGGGCGGCCGGGGAGTTCCCCGACGAGCCGTTCGGCGATGTGTTCCTGGTCGTCGACGGCTGGTCCACGGTCCGCCAGGACTACGACGACCTCATCCCGAAGTTCAACGAACTCGCCGCCCGGGGTCTCAACTACGGCATCCACCTGATCATCACCACCACCCGCTGGGTGGAGCTGTCCGCGCAGGTCCGCGACCAGGCCGCGACCCGGCTGGAGCTGCGCATGGGTGACCCGATGGACTCCGAGATCGACACCCGTAAGGCCCGTACGGTGCCGCGTACCGGCGGCCGGGGCATCACCTCCGACAGCAAGATGCACTTCCTCGCCGGCCTGCCCCGGCTGGACGGCAGCGGCTCCCTGGAGGACCTCGGTGAGGGCGTCGCCCACCTGGTCGCGGAGATCGGCCGGCACTGGTCCGGTCCGTCCGCCCCGCAGGTGCGGATGCTCCCCCACCGCCTCCCGGTCTCCGAACTGCCCGCGCCCGAGGCCACCGAGGGCGGCGGCATGCGCCTGGCTCTCGGGCTCGACCAGGACGCGCTGGAGCCGGTCTGGCACGACTTCAGCCGCACACCGCACCTGATCGCGGTCGGTGACACCGAGAGCGGCAAGACCAACCTGCTGCGGCTGATCACCCAGGGCATCACCGCGCGTTACGCCCCCGAGGAGGCGAAGATCATCGCGGTGGACTACCGCCGTACGCTGGTCGACGCCATTCCCGAGGAGTACCGCATCGGCCACGTCATCTCGCTGGACAACCTCAACGAGACCATCGAGGGCGCGGCCCGCGCGATGAAGACCCGCCTCCCCGGCGCCGACATCTCACCGGCCCGGATGCGCGCCTGCGACTGGTGGACCGGTCCCCGCCTCTTCATCCTGGTCGACGACTACGACATGGTCTCCGGCAACTCCTTCCAGAGCCCCTTCGAGCCGCTCTTCGAGAACCTGACGCTCGGCTTCGAGATGGGCCTGCACCTGGTCGTCGCCCGGAGCGCGATGGGCGCGGGACGCGGACTGAGCGACGGCCTGATCCGCCGCCTGGACGAGGCCAACAACCCGGCCGTCCTGCTCTCCTGCCCGCCCACGGAGGGCCGCCTCTTCGGCAACGCGAAGCCGCTCAACCTGCCGCCGGGCCGGGCCCTGCACATCCAGCGCCGCAAGCCACGACTGGTGCAGACGGCGCTGGTGGAGTAGCGCGGAGAAAGTTACGCGGACGAGGCGCCCTCCCCCGCCGGGAGGGCGCCTCCCTCGTTCAGTCCCTGGTCAGCCCTTGGCCGGGCCGGTACCCGCCGGGCGCCAGCCCCGGGCACGGGCCCGGCTGAGCGCGAAACCGGCCCAGAGGAGGGAGAGGACGCCGGCCGACCCGAGGAGCACGAAGAGAGTGGCCCGCCCGGTGGCCCGGTCGGTGTCGGAGGTGTCGCGTACGGCCACGGGCTCGGCGGCCCGCTCCGGACCGGCGGCGGGCGCTCCGGCGGCGCCGAGCACCGTGGTGACGGCGGCGTAGGCGTCCAGCTGCGGGATGTCGGCCGGGTACGCGGTGGCGGTCAGCCGACGGGTGACCGCGTCGGCCGGGTCGTCGGGGTGGGCGGCGCGGACGGCAGCGGCGGCCCCGGCCGCGTACGCGGTCGCCACGGCGACGCCGCCCCCGAGGTAGTGGCCCTTCCCACGCGGCCCGCCGGAGACCACTCCGGCGCCGGGGGCGGCCAGGTCGACGGCCGCTGTGGGCAGCGCGCCGTCCGGGCGGGCGCCGGCGGGCAGCATGTCGGCGACGGCGAGGACACCGGGTTCGCCGGCGGGCCAGTAGGTACGGGAGGGAATGTCGTCGCCCGAGACCCGGGTCGGCGGCTCCGGGGTGGCGGCGGCGATCACCACCGCGCCGGCCTCGCGGGCCTCGGCGACGGCTCGGGTGAGCTCGGTGTCCTTGCGCGGGAGGGCCACCGCGACCGCGATGACGTCGGCCTTCGCCGTGGTCGCGGCCCGCACCGCCGCCGTGACGAGCGCCTCGTCCGGCTGCCCGCGCCGGTCGGTGCCGCGCAGGGCCAGGACCTTCGCGTCCGGGGCGACCCCGGCCAGCCTCGGGGTGGGCCCGCCGGACCCGGCGATCAGCCCGGCCAGGAACGTACCGTGTCCGACGCAGTCGTCGGCCGCCTCGCCCTCGGCGGTGACGCGGCCCTTGAGCCCGGCCGCCTCGGGGTCGACCCCGGTGGAGATCAGCGCGACGGTGACGCCCGCGCCGGTGGAGTGCCGGTGGAGCCGGTCCAGGTCGAGGCGCTGGCGGGACCAGTCCTGCTTCTTGGCCTCCTCCTTGGAGGCGGGCGTGCAGGCGACGGCGTCGGCCCGGGGATCGAGCGCGGTGGGCATTCCGGGCAGCTCCTGGCCCTTCTCCCCGTCCTTGTCGCCTTCCTTCCCGCCGTCCTTCTCGCCGTCGGCGGCGGGGAAGGCGATGGGCGTACGGGGATGGGGCGCGGCCTGGGCGGGTACGGCCAGGGGCAGCACCAGGGCGGCGGTGAGCCCGGCACCGTACAGCAGGCGGGTCGTCCCTCGCACCGGCGGCCTCACTGCGGGACCGCCTTCGTCGCGGCGGCCGTGACGTCGGCCGGGAGCAGGATACGGAGGTCGTCCAGGGTGGGCGCGGCCAGTGAACTGAGCCTGCCCGCCTGGCGGGTGACCATCGACTCGACCACCTGGCGGGCCAGGCGCGCGTTGCCGAAGGAGCGGTCGCGGGGCAGCGCGTCGAAGTGCTCCTTGAGCAGCGGCCCGGTGCCGGGACCGCACTCGTACCCCATGGCGGCCGCCTGGGCGCGCACGATGGTGACCAGCTCCTCGGAGGAGTAGTCGGCGAAGGCGATCCGGCGCGGGAAGCGGGAGGAGAGGCCGGGGTTGGAGGCGAGGAAGCGTTCCATCTCGTCGGTGTAGCCGGCCACGATGACGACGACCTCGTCGCGGTGGTCCTCCATGAGCTTCAGCAGGGTGTCCACCGCCTCCTGGCCGAAGTCGGCGCCGCCGCCGCGCGGGGTGAGGGTGTACGCCTCGTCGATGAACAGCACGCCGCCACGGGCCTTCTCGAAGACCTCACGGGTCAACTGGGCGGTGTGGCCGATGTACCGGCCGACCAGGTCGGCGCGGGCCGCCTCGATCAGCTGACCGCGTTCCAGGACCCCGAGCTGGGTGAGCACCTCCCCGTAGAGGCGGGCGACGGTGGTCTTGCCGGTGCCGGGCGGGCCCGTGAAGACCAGGTGGTTGCTGAGCGAGGGGACGGGGAGGCCGGCGGCGGCGCGGTGGCGGGCGGTGGTGATGAGGTTGACCAGGTCGGCGACCTCGCGCTTCACCTCGGCCAGGCCGATCATGTCGCCGAGGCGGGTGAGCGGGTCGTCGGCCGGTGCGGCGGGCCCGGTGGCCGTCGCGGCGGCGGTGGCGGAGACGTCGTCGGGCAGGAGCAGCCGCAGATCGTGCTCGGTGACCTGCGGCTGGGCGGAGAGGCGGACGGCCTGCCGGTCCACCATCTCCTCGAACACCCCGCGCGCGGCACGGCCGTTGCCGAATCCGGCGTCGCGGTCCATCGCCCCGAAGTGCGCGGCGAGCGCCTCCGCCGTGCCGTCACCCAGCTCGTACTGGTGCTGGGCGCACATGCTCTCCATGATCGCGACCAGGTCCGGGACCGAGTAGTTCTCGAACTCCACGGTCCGCGAGAAGCGGGACGCCAGACCGGGGTTGGAGCTGAGGAAGGAGTCCATCTCACGGGAGTAGCCGGCCGCGACGACCACCACGTCGTCGCGGTGGTCCTCCATGAGCTTGAGCAGCGTGTCCACGGCCTCGCGGCCGAAGTCGGCCCCGCCGCTGCCGCTGTCGGCGGTGAGGGTGTAGGCCTCGTCGATGAAGAGCACGCCGCCTAGGGCCCGTTGGAAGGTCTCGGAGGTCTTGATGGCGGTGCCGCCGACGACCTGGGCGACCAGGTCGGCGCGGGAGACCTCCACCAGGTGGCCGCTGCGCAGCGAACCCAGCTCGGCGAGGATCGCGCCGTAGAGGCGGGCGACGGTGGTCTTGCCGGTGCCGGGCGGGCCCGCGAAGACCAGGTGGCGGCTCATCGGCGGTGCGGGCATGCCGAGTTGTTCGCGGCGCTGGGCGAGCTGGGTCAGGTTGACCAGGGTACGGACCTGCTGCTTGACGTTCTCCAGGCCGATCAGCGCGTTGAGGGCGCCGAGCGGGCCGTCCGCGCGGTCCGGCGGAGGCGCGTCGGCGGCACCGGACCCGGCCGGGTCGGTGTTCTCCGCGCTGCCGCTGCCCCAGGCATCCCGCTTGCCGTTGGAGACGCTGTTCAGGCCGTCCACGGCGAGCCGTTCGCCGGGGGCCGTCTGCACCAGGCCGCCGCCCTCGTTCTCGCGGGCGGTGCAGTTGACGAGCGAGACGGGTGCGGTGGACTCGACGCGGAACCCGTCCTGGGCACCGCCGTTGGCCTCGCAGCCGCTGAGCGAGGCGAGCGCGCCTTCGCGCAGCAGGAAGCCGTGGCCCTTGGGGGCGTGGACGGTGGTGCGGTTGGCGGTCAGCTCACCGCCGGAGGCGACGACCACGCCCTCCTCGCCGGAGATCTCGACGCGGAAGTCGCGGACGGTGACGTTGCCGCCGTCCTCCACGATCAGGCCGCTGGTGGCGGTGTCGGAGACCCCGCCACCGGCCAGGTAGAGGGTGGAGCCGGAGGCCACCCGGACACCGGCGCCCTGCGGCCGGACGATCTCGCAGTCCTCGACGCGGCCGCGGGCGTCCCGGGTGGCCGCGATGCCGTCGCCGGTGGGCTCGACCAGGCGGGCCCGGCGCAGCAGCGGGTTGGCGCCGCCCTGCAGCGCGACGGCGGGCGAGGAGCCGATGACCTCCAGGCGGTCCAGCTCGGGCGCCGCGTCCTCCTCCAGGAGCAGGCCGGCCCCTTCGCAGTCGCGGACGGTCAGCCCGGTCAGCGCCGGCGAGGAGGCCCCGGCCACGCGCAGCGCCGCGCCCTGCGCCCCGTCGACCCAGCAGTCCTCGAAGGTGCCGCGCGCCCGGTCGGTGACGACGACGCCGTGGCCGCGTACGCGCGAGACACGGCAGCGGCGCAGGACCGGGTCGGTGCCGCCGGCCAGCGCGATCCCGTTGCCGGAGGCGCCGGTGACGCGGACGTCCTCCAGGGTGGTGCGGCCCGAACTGCTCAGGTGGACACCGGTGCTGGTGTCGTGCACGACGGTCCGCACGACGGAGACGGCGGAGTTCTCCTCCAGCGCGATGGAGGGCTTGTCGGTGGAGGAGATGTCGCAGTCCTCGACGGTGCCCCGGGTCTCGCCGTTGGCGAGCAGACCGTTGCCGCGGGCGCCGCGTACCGTGCAGTCGCGGATCCGCGCCTCGCCCTGCTCGGCGAGGACCAGGCCGCTGGTGCCGAGGTGTTCGAGCGTGCAGGACTCGACGGTGGTGGGCGTGGTGGAGGTGACGACGATGCCCGCGCCCTGCGGGTTGCTCACCCGGCAGTCCCGCAGCGCGAGGGAGCCGGTGCCGCCGGCCAACATGGCGGTCCAGGCCGCGCCGACGATCTCACACCCGTCGAACGCGGCCTGCCCGCGCCGCACATCGACGGCGGGCAGCTCGGAGTCCCCGCCGCGCAAGGTGAGTTCGGAGAGCATCACGGCGTCGGCGCGCAGCGCGATCACGCTGCCCGAACGCGGCCGGATCTCCACCGTGCCACGGCCTTCGGCGGCGGTGAGGGTGACCCGGGTGTGGATCACCAGGTTCTCCGCGTACGTTCCGGGCCGGACGCTGATGAGCGCACCGGTACGGGCGGCGGCGAGCGCCTCACCGATCGTCGCGAAGCGGCCCCCGGGGCCGACCGACAGTACCTGGCGCGACACGCACCAACCTCCTTGCTACGGCGGCGCCCTCGGTGGACGCCCCTCTTCTCCGGGGACACGGTCCCAGCGGCCCGGCGATGCCATCATGCCCCGTCACGGGCGGACGGCTGCCGGGGGGCGGGCTCCCGGCGGCCGGATACCCGGGTCAGGAGCTCCACTTCTGGTTGGGGTTGCCCGTGCACTCCCACAGGATCAGATACGTGGACGGGCCCCGGCTCTTGCTGTGGTTCGGGATGTCGACGCACATGCCGACGACCGTGTTGACCAGGTCGTGGGCGGGGTTCAGGTCGAACTTCTGGGCGGCGGACCCGTTGCACCAGGCGAGCTGGATGGGGGTGCCGTTGCGGAAGACCGCGCCTGCCACGTCCAGGCACTTGTCCCGGGCGCGGATGGTGCCGTCGGAGCCGATGCGCCATTTCTGGGCGTCGGCGCCGTTGCAGTCCCACATGAAGAGCCGCTGGCCGTCGTTGAAGTTGTGGCCGGGGACGTCGACGCAGCGGCCGGAGAGGTGGCTGCGGAAGGAGAAGGGGCCCCGGAAGGTGACGGCGGGCTGGGCCTTGGCGGGCTGGTTCTTGGCCTTGGGCTGAGCCTTGGGCTCCGCTTTGGGCTGCGCCTTGGGTTCCGCCTTGGGTGGATTAGCCTTCTTCGGCGGGTCGTCGGGAGAGGCGCCCTTCTTCTCGGCCTCGCTCTCGCCGCTGCCGGTCGGTGGCGCGGCGGGGGGAGCGACCTGCCGTACGGGCTGATCGGCCTTCGCCGCCTTGCCGGCGTCCTTGTCCTCGGCCGGGGAGCTGGTCTCGGGTGCGGTGACGGCGAACTCTCCGGGCGCTTCCGGTCCGCTCCCGTCGAGCACGGTCCCGGCCGCCGCCGTGGACGGCTGCTCGGGCCCCTTGTCGTCGTTCCCGGCGAGTACGAGGAAGGGCACGGACACGAGGAGCGCCCCCGCCACCGCGGCCCCGGCGAGCATGGCCTTACCGGGCCGCCCGACGGGCCCGGCCTCCTCCTGCGGCTTGCCGATGGCGGTGGCGGTCATGGTCCGTACGAGGGCGGGGAGCCGGCTCTGAGCGGCGGCGGAGGCACCGGGATCGGGATCGGTGTCGGCCTCGGGAGCGGCGGCGCGGGGTTCGGAGCCCTGGCCCTCGGGAGCGGCGGCCGCTTCGGGCTTGACCGGCGCGGGAGCGGAGCCGGGCTCAGCGGTCGCATCGGGCTGAGCTGTCTCGCCGGGCGCGGCTGCCGCACCGGGCGCGACGGAAGAAGCGGGAGCAACGGGACCCGCGCCGGCAGAAGAGCGCTCGGCTGCTGCCCCCTCGCTCTCGGCTCCGGACTCCGCGCGAGCCTCTGGGGCGGCGGGGGCCTGCTGGGAGGCGGAGGCCTCCTGGGACGAACGCGTCATGGGGTGCTCCCTGTGGTGTGGGGCCAGGGTTCGGTGGAGCTGGGGCCGTCCGCCGCGCTCATGGCGCCGGGAAGGCTGTCGGCCGGAACGAGCAGCGGAGCGGCGGCCCCGGCGTTGACCATCAACAGGGCGCCGGAGGCGCTCACCGCCCTGGCCAGCTCCGTGGCGGGCAGGCTGTCATGGTGAAGTGCCGAGGACATGAACGCATGAGTGGGCGATGTGAACAGAAGTGCCACCGGCACCCCGTCCCGCCCGGCGGCCATCAGCGGCCCGCCGTCCGGCCCGCGCACCACGGAGACGTCCGCCCCGGCGAGTTCCGCGAGGGCTTCCCCGACCGTGCCGTAGCCGGTGGCAGCCCGCTGGGCCGCCGCGTCCACGGGATCGGTGGGCTCCGGCCACCCGAGGACCCGGGCCGAGGGCCGGTACGCCGCATTGGGGCGGTACTCCCACACGCCTCCGTCCGCGTCCGACCGCCACTCGCCCAGCACGGCCCACTCCGGCGGCGTCCGGTCGGCGTCCCACTCCGGATCGACGACTCCGACCCAGTGCCCAGGCGCCCGGCGGGCGGCTTCCCGTACGGCTTCGGGCACCATCGGGGCATCAGGAACGGCCAACAGGTCGTCCTGCCCGCCCTCTTGTCGCTCTTCGGCCCGTATCTCCACCTGAACTCTTGACTCCGTACACATTGCTCGAGCGCCGAACGGCCTGCCTGAACCGCCGACAGTGATCAGATCGGGAAGCCAACAGAATGTCATACGACTCCTGCTGACGGGGTCTCGCCGCAGCTCCGTATCGGTCGCCGACATGCCCGTTTGCTGCCCGAACAGGGAACGTTCCGGGACCAGTGAGGCGCGGAAGGACAAAGCGACGGGGACGTTCTCGGGGAGACACCGCTCACCTTCCGCGCGACGGGCTACGTTGAGCACGCCACCGAGGAGGAGTCACCGCATGCCCCCCGAGCACACCGACACCGCGGCAGCCAAAGCCCAAGCGGAGAAGGCCGCCACCACACCGACCGAGGAGACGAAGACCTCGGCGACCAGCCCCGAGGCGGCCCAGACACCGGCTCCCACACCGGAGTCGGAGACATCGCCTCCGACCTCCGAGGCGGAGGCCTCGCCACCCACCGCCGAGGCGGAGCCCGCCACCACGCCCGGCGAGACCACCACGGCGGCGCAGACGGCCGAGGAACCCGAGTCACGCACAGCGGGCCTGGCCGTGGCGACGGCCATCGGCACGACGCCGGCCGCCAAGACCCTCACCGCCACCGACAAGGGACGCCCTCGCACGCCGATCCTGGCGGGAGCCGCGTTCGTGGGCGCCGCGCTGGTGGCGATACCCGTGCTCCTGATGGGCAGCGCGAACGACGAGGAGCCCCGTAACACCGGCACAGCGCCGGTGGCCGGAAGCGCCGACACGGTCCTCAATCCGGAACCGGCCCCGGCGGCCCTGGACGACTACGTGGCGGTGAAGCCCACGCCGTCCCCGACGGTACAGAAGAAGATCGCCCCACCGCCGGCCCCGGTCGCCCCCGCACCCGCCGCGCCCGCACCGCAGCCCAGCAAGAGCCCGCCACCCGAGAAGAAGTCCGAACCCACCCCCACCCCGAAGCCCAAGCCGAAACCCAAGCCCAAGGCGGCGCCCCAGCCCAACTGGGGCACCCAGACGGTCTCCGCGACCAGCTCGATCGGCGTCGGTCAGTCCTGGGCCACCAACCGCATCCGTATGACGATGCAGCAGGACGGCAACCTGGTCGTCTACAACGAGCAGAACAAGCCCATCTGGGCCGCGATGACCTTCGGCGAGAACCATCGCGCGATCTTCCAGCCCGACGGCAACCTGGTCATCCACAACGGCGAGGACCGCGCCATCTGGGCCTCCAAGACCCACGACTTCGGCGGCGCGCAGATGGTACTGCGCCCCGACGCCAAGGTGGTCATCGTGCACAACGGCCGGGTGGTCTGGTCGACCTGACCGCTGTGGACGCAATACCGCGGTCCACGCACCGCACCTGATCCGGTACCGCTGACGCCTCCCGGAGAGGGGCGGATCGGCCCGGCCGTCACCGCCGCGCTGCGGTGGCACCGGCCGGGCGTCCTCGCTACGGCACGGGCTGCTGCTGCGTGACGCAGTGGATGCCGCCGCCCCCCGCGCCGAGGCGGTCGATGTCCAGCTGCTCGACGGCGCGGCCGGGGTAGAGGCGGGTCAGGGTGGCCTTCGCGGCCGCGTCGGCGCGGGAGTCGCCGAAGTGGGCGCAGATGACGGCACCGTTGCACAGGTAGTAGTTGGCGTACGAGGCGAGGAAGTCCGGGTTGCCGGAGCGGATCCGGTCGTAGTCCGGGCCCTGGAGCCGGGTCACCTCCATCCGCCCGCCCGCGGCGGTCGTCGACCCGGTGAGGATGCGGTGCTGCAGGCGCGCGTCCTTGGCGTAGGCGTCGTCGTCCGTCGCGAGGGGCATCTGGACGAGGGCTTCGCCGGGGGCGAGGAAGCGTGAGGTGGCGTCGACGTGGTTGTCGGTGATGTCCTGCCCGTAGACGCCGTCGAACCAGATGACCTTGGACGCGCCGTACGCCTCGCACATCTCGGCCGTCAGCGTGCGCTCCGGCATTCCGGGGTTGCGGTTGCGGTTGCGGTTGAGCAGGCTGCTGCGGGTCGCCATCAGGGTCCCCGCGCCGTCCTGTTCGATGGCGCCGCCCTCGCCGACGAACTCGGCGTAGGTGAAAGGCACTCCGGTGTACGCGGCGATCCGTTCGGCGACCAGGGCGTCCTTGGCGTGGGCCTGCTTCCGGCCCCAGCCGTTGAAGTTGAGGCCCACCGCGTCCAGGCCGCCGGCTCCGTCGGTGCGGAACACCGGGCCGGTGTCCCGCATCCAGCAGTCGTCGACGGGGATGGAGGTGATGACGGTGACCGATGTGCCGCACTGGGAGCGCGCCTTGGCCGCGCTGGCGGAGTTGGCCAGCATGATGACCGGCTCGTACCGGGCGATCGTACGGGCGATCAGCGCGATGTCGGCCTGGATGCCGGCGAGTGCTCCCCGGCCCCAGATCGCCGTGCTGTCGGGCCAGGCCATCCACGTACGGGTGTGGCGGACGTCCTCGATGGGGACGCGGTAGGTGCCGGCGGCGGGCCGGCGGACCGGTGCGGCGCCCGCGCTGCCCTGGACGGCCGCCAGGGCAGCGCCGGCGGCGGTGAGCCCGGCGGCCGCCAGGAATCTGCGCCTGTTCGGCCGGGGTCCTGAGGAGGTGCGGGGGGTGCTGCTGCTCATGTGATGCCTCCTGTTGTCTGCCCGCGAAGAGGTACGGGCCTTACGGGGAGCACCCGGTGACGTGGGGTCACAGGGCGCGTCGGGCGGCGGCGATCTGGTCCGGGTCCCAGCCGGGGTGCGGCACGGAGTCCAGGAGCAGACGTGTGTAGGGGTGCCGGGGGGCGGCGAGGACGTCGGCGGTGGCACCGGCCTCGATGACCCGGCCGTGGCGCATGACGATGAGGTCGTCGGTGACGCAGCGGACGACGCCGAGGTCGTGGGTGATGAAGAGGTAGCCGACAGCGGTCTGTTCGCGGATGTCGGCGAGCAGGTTGAGGATCTGCGCCTGGACGGACACGTCGAGAGCGGCGACGGCCTCGTCCAGGACCAGGACGGCCGGCTCGACGGCGAGGGCGCGGGCGATCGCGACGCGCTGGCGCTGGCCGCCGGAGAGCTGTCCGGGCCGGGCGTCGGCGGCGCGGGTGGCGAGGCCCACCTGGCCGAGGAGTTCGCGCACCCGGCGCGGGTGGTCCCGGCCGGGGAAGTGCAGGCGCAGGGTCTCGTGGAGGACCGCGGCGACGGACGTCCTCGGGTCGAGCGAGAGGTAGGGGTCCTGGAAGACCATCTGCACCTCGCGGGCGCGGGCCAGGCGCCGGGCCCGCCCCCGTACGGTCGCGGGCCGCGTCCGGCCGCCCGCGACGACCTCGCCGGAGTCGGCCTGTTCGAGGCCCACGACGATCCGGGCGGTGGTGGTCTTCCCGGAGCCGGACTCGCCGACGATGCCGAGGGACCCGCCGCGCGGCAGGGTGAAGGAGACGCCGTCCACGGCGCGTACGGCTCCGTAGGTACGGGTGAGGCCGACGGCCTGGAGGGCGGGTTTCGGTGTCGCGGACCGGCGGGCGTGCTCGGGCGTCACCGCCCGGCCGGCGGGGCCGGCCATCGGCGCCGGCTCTCCTTCCGAAACGTCAGGCATCCGCGGTTCTCCTTCCGAGGCGGTCGCTGTGGTGGCAGGCGGCCTGCTGTCCGGGCCGGTCCGGGACCGGCCGGGGCTCCGGTTCCCGCTGGTCGCAGAGTTCCGTGGCGAGCGGGCAGCGCGGGGCGAAGAGGCAGCCGGTCACCTCCGTACGCAGGTCCGGGGGCTGCCCCTCGATGGCGGGGAGCCGCCCGGAGGGGGCGTCCAGACGAGGCGTGGAGGCGAGGAGCGCCGCGGTGTAGGGGTGGTGGGGGCGGGTGAACAGGGCGTGGGCGGGGCCGCTCTCGACGATCCGGCCCGCGTACATGACGTACACGCGGTCGCTGAGCGCGGCGGCCAGGCCGAGGTCGTGCGTCACGAACAGCAGGCCGGTGCCGAAGCGCTGCTGGAGCCGGCCGAGGAGGGCGACGACCTCGGCCTGGGTGGTGACGTCGAGGGCGGTGGTCGGCTCGTCCGCGAGCAGGAGCGCGGGGTCGCCCATGAGGGACGCGGCGATCATGACGCGCTGGAGCATGCCGCCGGAGACCTGTCCCGGGTACTTACCGAGCACGGAGGCGTCGACGCCCACCGCTCGCAGGAGTTCGGTCGCGCGGGCGGTCGCGGCGGTCCTGCTCGTCGTCCCGGTCAGGACGGAGCCCTCGGTGAGGAAGTCGCCGATGCGGCGCAGCGGGTTGATGGCCGCTCTCGGGTCCTGGAAGATCATCGCGACGGTGCCGGTGCGCAGGGCCCGTACCTGCTCGGCGCTCATGGTGAGGACGTCGTCCCCGGCGACGGCGACCGTGCCCTCGGCGAGGGCCCCGGGCGGGAGCAGGGAGAGGGCGCTGCATGAGGTGAGGGTCTTCCCGGAGCCCGACTCGCCGACGAGCGCGACGGTCTCGCCCGCGGCGACGGTCAGATCGACGCCGTCGAGGACGCGCCGCGCGGTTCCGGGGAGCGTGATCCGCAGCCCTTGGATGTCGAGTACGTTCGGCGGTGTCATGGGGTCCTCCTGGCGACCCGGTCGGCCCAGCGTTCGCCGACGACGTTGAAGGCGACGACGGTCAGCACGATGAGGACGCACGGGACCACCGCGGACAGCGGGTATCCGTGCTGGATGGCCGTCTGTCCGTCGAAGACCATGCGGCCCCAGTCGGGGGTGAGCGGAGGGACGCCGAGCCCGAGGAAGGAGAGGCCGGCGAGGTCCATGAGCGCGTAGCCGAAGTTGATGGTGGCCTGGGCGAGGACGACCGGGGCGATGTTGGGCAGGATGTGGCGCAGGCAGATGGCGAACGGGGAGTGGCCCTGCACCTGGTAGGCGCTGACGTAGGGGCGCGTACGTTCGGCCAGGACGAGGGAGCGGGTGAGCCGGCTCACGTACGGCAGGTAGGCCACCGCGAGGGCGATGACGGGGGCGAGCAGGCCCTCCCCGTGGACGGAGATGACGATGATCGCCAGCAGCATGCCGGGGAACGCGAAGACGAGTTCCGTACTGCGGGAGAGTACGGAGTCGAGCCAGCCGCCCCGCCAGGCGGCGGCCATGCCGACGGCGACGCCGAGGACGGTGGAGAAGGCGACGACGCCGAGCGGGCCCAGCAGGGAGGCGCGGGCTCCGACGAGGAGCCGGGAGAGGGTGTCGCGGCCCGCGGAGTCGGCACCCAGGGGATGGTCGGCGGTGGTTCCGGCGAGGGCTTGGGAGAGACCGACCGCGTTCGGGTCGTAGGGGGCCAGCCAGGGCGCGAACAGCGCGGCGAGGACGATGAGAGCGACGAAGGCCAGGCAGAACGCGTGGAGCGGGGCCCCGGCCGAGCGGGCCTTGATCCGGGCGAGGCCGGGTCTGCGGGTGAGGACGGCGGTCATGCGGCGGCCCCCCTCGTACCGAGGGTGATCCGAGGGTCGACCACCGGGAGCAGCAGGTCGACGAGGAGGTTCACCGCCATGAACAGGGCCACGATGATCAGGGAGATGGCCTGTACGGTGGGGAAGTCCTTGGTGCTGGTGGCGAGTTCGAGGAGCTGGCCGATCCCGCCGACGCTGAACGCGCTCTCCACGAGGATCGTGCAGACGAGCAAGGTCGAGACGATCAGACCGCCGGTGGTGAGCACGGTGCCGAGGGCGTTGCGCATCACATGGCGGCGGATCACGTGCCGTTCGGGCACTCCGCGGCTGCGGGCGACGGTGACGTGTTCGCTGCCGAGGGCATCGAGCATGGCCGAGCGGGTGACCCGGGCGAGCATGCCGATCAGGTAGAGCGCGAGGGCGACGGCGGGGAGGGCGAGGTGCCACAGGGTGTCGAGGAGGCCGTCGCCGGAGCCGCTGCTGGGGAACCAGCCGAGTCGGACGGCGAACAGCCCCTGGAGCAGGACGGCCGCGACGAACGACGGTGTGCCGACGGCGATCGTGGTGCTGATCAGGACGGCCGCGTCGGTGGCACCGCCCCGTACGGCCGCGATCCGGCCGAGGAACAGGCCGGCGGCGACGACCACGGTCAGCGCCATGGCGATCAGCAGCAGGGTGGTGGGCAGGCGGTCCGCGAGGAGGCCGGAGACGTCCGTACGGTAGGTGAAGGAGCGCCCGAAGTCGCCCTGGACCATGTCGCCGAGCCAGCGGAGGTAGCGGACGGCGAAGGGGGCGTCCAGGTGGTACTGCGCGTTGATCGCGGCGACGGCTTCCGGTGAGGCGGACCGGCCGGAGAGCAGGAAGCTCGCCGGGGAGCCGGGGGCCAGGTACATGGCGCCGAACACGACGAACGAGGCGATGAGCAGGGTGGCGGCCATCTCCGCCACGCGCCGCGCGGCGAATCTCAGGAGGTTCATGGCGCGGCCCCGACATCGGCGGCCCACGGGTGGTAGAGGTAGGCGATGGTGGTGGGGGCGCCGGTGATCCTCTTGTTGAGGAACACGGAGGTCGGCCACTCCGCGACCGGGATCCACAGCAGGCGGTCGGCGGCGTGCCGCTGGAGCTTCGCCACGATCCCGGCGCGCCGCCCGGGGTGATAGGCGGCGGTGGCCTGTTCGACGCCCCGGTCGTAGCTCTTGTCGCTGTATCCGGCGAAGTTGAGGTAGGCGCCGGTCTTGAAGTTGGCCAGCAGGTCCAGCGGATCGGTGATGGAGTGGTAGTAGGTGAGCGGGAACATGTCGATGCCCTCGCGCGCGCCCGGATCGGTGAACAGTGCGGTGAAGGCGTTGGGCGCGATGGACTTGAGCCGGATGTCGAGGCCGATCTGGGTGCCTGCCGCCTGGACCGCGGTGGCCAGGAGCGAGACGTCCTGGCCTATGGAGCTGGTCGCGACGGTGAGCTTGGCGCCGGTGGCGCCGGCCTCCTCGATCAGCTTCCGGGCCTTGGTGAGGTCGGGTTCCGTCGGCGGCAGGCCGTCGAAGGCGGCGTTCCGCGTGCGCTCCGGCGCACCGGCCCAGGCGGCGCGCGCGGTGAGCGAGCCGGTGGCTCTGCCCGCGTTCCCGAGCCCGGCCTTCACGAACCCGGTGCGGTCCAGCGCCAGCGAGAGCGCGCGGCGGACGCGGAGGTCGCCGAGCGGGCCGTCGAGGTCGGTGATGCTGACGTTGACCGTGCTGAGGCCCTCGCCGAAGTAGAGGGTGCCCGCGCCGCTCTCCCGGAGCCGGGCGTAGCTCTCGGTGGGGATCAGGTAGCCGCCGTCGACCTCGCCGCTGAGCAGGGCGTTGGTCCGGGCGGACGGATCGGTCAGGAAGCGGAAGACGACTTCGGCGGCCTTCGCCGGGGCGCCCCGGTAGCCGTCGAACCTCGCGAGTTCGATGGACCGGCCCTTGTGCCAGGCGCGGAGCTGATACGGCCCGGTGCAGGCGAGGCCGCCGGTGGTCCCGTACTCCCGTCCCGCCTTCTCGACGCCCGCCCGTGAGGCCACGACGCCCGCGGCCGTCGCCATGTACTGCGGGAACTGGGAGTCGGGCCGCTTCAGCTTGACGGTGACCTGGAGCGGGCCGGTCCTGGTGACGGAGGTGACGTTCTGGAACATCTGGGCCCACGCCGCGGCGTTGTCCGGGTCGCGCTGGCGGCCGAGGCTGAACACCACGTCGTCGGCGGTCATCGTCCGGCCGTCGTGGAACCGGACGCCCGCGCGGAGGTCGTAGACCCAGGTGGTGGGGTCGGGGTTGGACGCCTTGCGGGCCAGGCCCGGTTCGACGGTGAGGCCCGGGGTCCAGCGCATCAGGCTCTCGCAGACGTTGGACAGGATCGTGTTCTGCGGGTAGTCGAAGGCCACGGTGTAGTCCAGCGTCGGCGGCTCCGCGTACACGGCCCAGGAGAACGAGTCGATCGCGCCGGCCGGCCGGGGAGTGCCGGCCGACAGGGCGAAGGAGCCGCCGGAACCCGCTCCACCGGTCGGCGGCCCGGCGCAGGCCGCGAGCACCGCGAGGCCGGTCAGGGCGCCCGTCACCGCGGTGAACCGGCCGCGCGGGCGGCATACGCCGGTGCCGGACCGGGAACGGCCGCGCGGAGGGCGTCCGCCGGTGCCCGGCCGGGGTGGCATCGTCATCGTGGCTCTCTTTCCGTACGGCACGGCGGAGGGACGGGGACCTGCCCCTCCGCCGGCCGGCTGGGGGGACGGGGTCATGCGGTGCGGGGCGCGGCGGGGATCTGCTGGGTGATGCAGTGGACGCCGCCACCGCCGTACGCGATCGCCGGAGCCCGCACGCCGACGACCTTGCGGCCGGGGTAGGCGGCGGCGATCGTCGCCAGGGCCGCCTCGTCCTGCGGGGCTCCGGCCACGGGGACGACGACGCCGCCGTTGGCGAGGTAGAAGTTCAGGTACGACACCTCGACCTGGCCGCCGGCGATGTGGGCGAAGGAGGTCTGCGGGATGTCGATGATCTTCAGCGACCGCCCTTGGGCGTCGCTCGTGGCCTCCAGCACCGCCCGGTTGGCCCGCATGCGGGCGTGATCGGGGTGTGCGGGGTCCTCGGGGAGCGAGACGACGACCGTGCCGGGGGCCGCGAAGGCGCACACGCCGTCGACGTGGCCGTCGGTCTCGGTGTCGAGCAGTCCTCCGTACGGAAGCCAGATCACCTTGGTGACGCCGAGCCGGGCCTTCAGTTCGGTCTCGATGTCCTCCCGGCTCATGCCGGGGTTCCGGTTCGGGTGGAGCAGGCACTGCTCGGTGGTGATCAGCGTCCCCTCGCCGTCCACGGTGATCGCTCCGCCTTCGAGGACCATGGCGGAGGGGATGCGCTCGACCGCCAGGCGTTCGAGGAGCAGGGCGCTGACGCGGTCGTCGGAGTCGAAGGGCGCGTGCTTGCCTCCCCAGGCGTTGAACCGGAAGTCCACGCCGGCGCGGCGGCCGCTTCCGTCGAGGACGAAGAGCGGGGCGCTGTCGCGGAACCACGAGTCGTCGAGGGGCAGTTCGATGACGGTGACGTCGTCACCGCACCAGGAACGGGCGTCCTCGCCGCTGCCGGGGGGAGCGACCATGGTGACGGGCTCGAACTCGGCGACCGCCCGGGCGACCTCCGCGTACTCGCCCTTCGCCGGCGGGAGGACCTCGCCCCAGAGGTCGGCTCGGGTGGGCCAGGCCATCAGGCACCCTTCGTGCTCGGACCACTCGGCGGGCATACGGAACGACGAGGTCATGACGGAACTCATTTCTGTAGTGCTCAGCGCAGCCGTTTCGACTGAAAGTTCAGTCAGTTGAGAAGCTATGAGTACGGGCCGGAAAGGACCCGGAGGAGATGGAGCGGGAAAAGGCTGAAGGTCAGAGGAAGTAGAGGCGGTTGAGGGAGACGTTCTGGGCAGGCTCCGAACGCAGGGGCCGCCCGTCCAGGCTGACCAGGCCGTCCCGCGCGTCCACCTGCACCTCTCCCGTACGGCTGTTGGCGACCATGTCCGCCGGGCCGATGCCGCGCGTGCCGCGCACGGCCGCCCGCCGACGGCGCGTCATGAGCGGATCGCGCGGCCCGCCGAACGATTCCGCTTCGGCGGCGGCGCGGCTCACGAAGGCGACCGAGAGATCCGCGGGCGCGGCTCCGTGCGCGCCGAACAGCGGTCCGAGGACGAGCGGTTCGCAGGCGTCCGTGGCGGCGTTGGGGTCGCCGGTGACTCCGTAGGCGGGGAAGCCGTTCTTCAGGACCAGCTGCGGTTTCGCGCCGAAGAAGGGCGGGCGCCAGAGCACGATGTCGGCCATCTTGCCGACCTCGATGGAGCCGATCTCGTGGGCGAGCCCGTGGGCGATGGCCGGGTTGATGGTCAGCTTGGCGATGTAGCGGAGCACCCGGGCGTTGTCGTCGTGCGGGCCGTCACCGTCCATCGGGCCGAGTTCGGCCTTCATCTTGCCCGCCATGGCGAAGGTGCGCCGGATGGTCTCCCCGGCCCGGCCCATGCCCTGCGCGTCGGAGGAGGTGATGGCGATGGCGCCGAGGTCGTGCAGGACGTCCTCCGCACCCATGGTCCCGGCCCGGATCCGGTCACGGGCCAGGGCCGCGTCACCGGGCAGGTCCGTCTTGAGCGCGTGGACGGAGACGATCATGCCGTAGTGCTCGTCGATCGCGTCCCGCCCGAACGGCAGCGTCGGGTTGGTGGAGGAGCCGATGACGTTCGGCACGCCGGCCATCTTGAGGACGTTCGGTACGTGTCCGCCGCCGCAGCCCTCGATGTGGAAGGCGTGGATCGTCCGGCCGTCCAGGACGCTGAGGGTGTCCTCCACGGTGAGGCACTCGTTGAGGCCGTCGCTGTGCAGGGCGACCTGGACGTCGTGTTCGTCGGCGACGCGCAGGGCGGTGTCCAGCGCGCGGGTGTGGGCGCCCATGTCCTCATGGACCTTGAAGCCGCAGGCCCCGCCCTCGGCCAGTGCCTCCACCAGCGGGGCGGGGTCGGAGGACGAACCACGGGCCAGGAAGCCGATGTTGACGGGCCAGGCGTCGAAGGCGTTGAAGGCGTGCCCCAGCGCCCAGGGCGAGTTGACGCCGACGCCCCAGGCCGGGCCGATCTCCTGACCGATGATCGTGGTCACGCCGGACGCCAGGGACGCCTCCATGATCCGCGGCGAGAGCAGGTGCACATGGGTGTCGACACCACCAGCGGTCGCGATCAGCCCCTCCCCCGAAACGATGGTCGTACCGGTGCCGACGACGACGTCCACGCCGTCGAGCGTGTCCGGGTTCCCGGCGCGGCCGATCGCGTGGATACGGCCGCGCCGGATGCCGATGGACACCTTGCGTACGCCTTGGACGGCGTCGACGACCAGGACGTTGCTGATCACCACGTCACAGGTCTCGGAGACGGCGGCGGCCTTGAGGTGCAGGCCGTCGCGCGCGGTCTTCCCGAATCCGGCGAGGAACTCGTCGCCCGGCCGCTGGCTGTCGGACTCCACGCGCACCACGAGCCCGGAGTCGCCGAGCCTCACCCGGTCGCCGGCCCGGGGGCCGTGGACGGCGGCGTACTCGCGCGGGTCGATGTGCCGGCTGCCGGGCGCACAGTGGTCGCCGTGCCGGGAAGACCTGCTCATGCGCCCGCCCCTGACGATCCGTGCGGTGCGGGCGGCGCGGCTTGCGGGGGTGGTCCTTGCGGTACGGGCGGCCCTTGCGGTGCGGGCGCGCCGAGGTATCCGCGGGCGGAGGCGCGGCGCAGGGCCTCCTTCTTGGAGCCGGGGGCGTCGAGGGGACCGTCGACCAGGCCGGCGAAGCCGATGGCCGTCCGCGCGCCGCCGATCGGGACGAGGCCGACCTCGGTGGCACACCCCGGGTCGAACCGGGCCGAGGAGCCGGCCGGGGCGGCCAGCCGCATGCCGTAGGCGGCGGCCCGGTCGAAGCTGAGCCGCGGGTTCGCCTCGAAGAAGTGGAAGTGGGACGTCACGCTGATCGGCACGGAAGCGGTGTTGCGTACGGTGAGCAGCAGATCCGGCTCGCGGGCGGCCTCGGCCGGACCGGGCAGGACGGCTCCCGGGGCCAGGCCGCCCAGATGGCCCCCGCCGAACGGGTCGCTGACGACGGCGAGCCGTGAGCCGTCCTCGAAGACGGCTTCGACATGGATCTCGGTGACCACGTCGGCGACCCCGGGCAGCAGGTCGTCGGGGGCCAGGGCGGAACGGCCGCGTTCCAGCGCCTCGGCCAGCCGGTGCCCGTCACGGGCCGCCTCGCAGACCGTGTCGGCGATCAGCGCGGTCGCCTCGGGGACGTTGAGGCGGAGCCCTCGCGCCCGGCGGGCGCGGGCCAGCTCCGCCGCGGTGAACAGCAGCAGCCGGTCCCGCTCCGTGGGTGTCAGCGGCATGACCGCCCCTGACTGGCGGCGTGGGCCCGCACCCGGATCACAGCTATGAGAAGCACGCTCTTCCTCCGAAACGTCGTTCAAGGTGGCTGAGGGGAGGAGATCCGTCGGACCCTCAGGGGCATCACTGTGGCACTGCCTGAAAATTCAGTCAAGAGTTGGAGTGTGCAAACAATGTGCCGGTGAACAGCCGAGGAAGAAGAGGAGGAAGAGGTCCGCTACCGCGGTTCCAGGCCGGACAGCTCCGCTTCGATGCCGCCCGCCATGAGGGTCCTGGCGTGGTCGACCGCGAGCCCGCCGCTGAGCCAGCGCATGCTCAGCCCCTCCAGCAGCGCGGTGAGCCGTTCGGCGGCGGCCGCGAGCTTCGCGGCGGGAGCCATCGGCCGCACCTGGCCCAGTAGGGCGGCCACTTCCTGCACCCACACCAGGGTCGCCCGGGCGAGATCCTCACGGAGAGCCGGATCGAAGACGGCGCTCGCCCGCAGCTCTCCCCACGCCGCGCTGTTCTCCCGGACCTCGGCGGTGTCCTGCAGTTCCAGCAGCAGGATCTGTTCGAGCTCCTCGCGCGGTCCGAGACGCGGTGCGTCGGGGCCCCGGGCCGTGGTGTAGCGCTCCGCCCGGTCGTTGATGAACTCCAGGGTGTGGCGGAGGATCCCGGTCCGGTCCTTGAAGTGGTAGTAGATCAGCCCGGTGGAGACGCCTGCCTCGGCGGCGAGTTCCTCCACGCGCAGGCCACGGACGCCGCGCCGGGCGATCACCCGTGCGGCCGCTTCGAGAATCCGGGTATTACGGGACGCCATGGCGACCAACCTACCGGGCCGGCCCCCACCTCCCGCACCCGGCCGCCGCCCTGCCGAAGGGCCTGCGGGAGGTCGGCCTCCACGGTCCGCACCGGTGGAAGGAGCCGCCAGGAGAAGCCGAGGGAAGAAGCCGAGGGACCCCACCCCGGACGGCGGGGTCACCCCGCCCTGGTGTAGCGGCTCAGCACCACCGTGACCGGCCCGTCCTCCGCCTCCGCGTGGACGAGCCGGACGACCGCGATCTCCCGCCGGTCGGGGCTGCGCACGCAGAACGGGCGCTCATCGGCGAGCTCCTCGAAGAGCAGGTCGGTCACCGGCTCCGTCGCGAGCCCCCGCTCGCAGTCCGCCGGGCTGAGGACGTACCCGGCCGCGACGAAGGCGTCGGCGTCCTCCGGCGGCACGAACGCACTCCCGCCCCACGCCAGATACCAGGACGAGCTGTCGGCCGGAACCACTTCCCCGGCCCGGAGATCGAACTCGTAGCTCTCGTCGGGTGCGGTCAGCTCGGCCTCCGCGTAGGCCGGTGCGTACGGGGCGGGGGCCGGCTCCACCGACGCGGCGGCGGAGGTCGGCGGATCCGGTACGGGGGCCGGCGGGTCCGGCCGCCGGGGAGCGTCCGGGCCGTGCGCACCGGCCGCACCGCCCTTGACCGGACGGTCCGAGAAGTGCGGCACCGCGGCGGCCGCGGCCAGGACGAGAGCACCGGCCACCGCCACCACCACGACAGCCCTCCCCCGTCGCCGCTCACGGCCACGCCGCCGGCCGGGAGCGGCACCGGTGCTCCGGCCGCCTCCACCGTGTTCGGCCCCATCTCCCGTACCGCCGGGAAAGCCGCGGTCGCGCGCCGGGTCCGTGCCGGGGGCGGTCTGCGCCCGGGTGGGCGTGGGCCGGGCCCGGGTGGGCGCCAGGTGCACCGGGTCGAGCGCCGCGTAGCCGCCGGTCAGGGCAGCGGCCTCGCCACCAACCGGCCCGTACTCACCACCCTCACCACCCGGCCCGATCTCGCCGCGCAGCCCGGCAGGGAGCCAGCCGTGGGTGAATTCGAGCGAGGGGGCCACGCCCGGGTGCGCGTGCACGGCCGCGATGATGTCGTCCGGTGCCGGGCGGAGTTCCGGCTGCTTGGCCAGGCAGCGCCCCAGCAGTCCGCGCAGGTCGTACGGCACGTGGGAGAGGTCGGGCGGCTCGTGCACCACCCGGTACAGCGTGGCCGGCTCGGGCCCAGGTCCGAAGGGCGGCACACCTCCGGCCACGTACGCGGCGAGTGCGCCGAGCGCGAAGACGTCGGCGGCGGGGGTGACGGGCAGGCCCAGGGCCTGTTCCGGTGCCATGTACGCGGCGGTCCCGATGCGCAGCCCGGTACCGGTGAGGCCGGTGGCGTCGGCCGCGCGGGCGATCCCGAAGTCGATGACGCGCGGACCGTCCCCGGCGATCAGGACGTTGGCGGGCTTGAGATCCCGGTGGACGACCCCCGCGCGGTGGATGGCCTGGAGCGCCTCGGCGATCCCGGCGACCAGCAGCAGCACCGTACGCGGCGGGAGCGGACCGTGGCGCTGGACCGCCTGGGCGAGGGAGGGTCCGGGAACGTAGGCGGTGGCGAGCCACGGCACCGGATCGTCCACCCCGGAATCGACCACCTGGGCGGTGAACAGTCCGTGGATACGCCGGGCGCTGGCGACCTCGTCGGCGAACCGCAGCCGGAATCCGGGGTCCGCCGCGAAGTCCTCCCGCACCGCCTTGAGCGCGATGGGCCGCCCGCCCCTGGTGTGGGCGAGGTACACCACGCCCATGCCCCCGGAGCCCAGCCGGGCGTGGAGGCGGTAGCCGCCGATCTCCCGCGGATCGCCGGCCGACAGCGGCGCGTGAAAGGGGTGTGCCCCGGGGGACGGAGTGGACATGCGCTGACTCTTTCGGCGGTATGGAAGGGGCGGACGGGACGGGCCCGAGGCGTCCGGCGGGAGCCCTGGGCGCACCTGACCGGTGGGACGATCGTGCACTTGACTAAAGTTTCAGTCAACATGCCGTCGATGCCCTTCCGGCATTCCGGGAGGGCGCCCCATGAGGAGGAGGACGCGGTGAGCGACCGCAGAACGGCCATTCTCGAAGCAGCGGCCACCGTCATCGCACGCCGTGGCGTACGGGGGCTGCGGGTGGAGGAGCTGGCGGCGGAGGCGGGCGTCTCCAAGGCCCTGATCTACTACCACTTCGAGGACCGCACCGGCCTGCTCCGGCGCACCCTGGCCTTCGTCAACAACCGCGCCGAGCGGTACACCGCCGAGCAGGCGGCAGCGGGGCGGCCGGCCACCGAGGCGCCGGCCGGGCCGCTCCGCCGACTGGAACAGGCGCTCCTGCTGGAGCTCCAGGACCTCCCCCACGTACGGGAGAACAGCACGGCCTGGGGCGAGCTCCGGGCCAGCGCCGTGTTCGACCCCGAGCTGCGCGGCGAACTGGCCCTGGCGAGCGTGATCTGGGTCCGGGAGGTGGCCGACCAACTCGGCGAGGTCCGGCCGACGGCACCGGAATCCGCGCTCACCGCCTCGGCCGAACGGCTGACCGCACTGCTGGAGGGGCTCAGCGCCCGGTGGCTCAGCGGCATCCTCACCCTGGCGGACGCCCGCACCAGGATGCGCGAGGCGATCGGGGTGGAGGTGGCCCATCTCGCTCAGCTTGACTGAATTTTCAGTCAGTGTCAGAGTACGGTCAGTGCCGGACCGACGCCAGGTACGGCCCCGGCGCTCAGAACCGGCCCCCCGCCGGCTTGAGCGCAGACCGCAGACCGCAGACGGGCAGGACGACCGGCCGAGCGGCCGCAGACCGCCGCGCCGTATCCCGCGCCCGCGGCTAGCCTTTTCGACATCCACGATCGGAGCCCATCGTGTCTCACCGTCCCCCCACCCGTCGTACGGTCCTCCGCACCCTCTCCGGGCTGGGCGCGCTCGCCTTCGGGGCCGTGGCCTGCGGCCCGGACGACTCCGCCTCCGGGGCCGTCGGCACCGGCTCCGACCGCGTCCCCGAGGGGGAACGCCGCTTCGGGGCGGAGTGGGACAGCCACGCGCGCACCTTCATGTCGTGGCCCGCCCTGGAGTCGGTGTGGGAGGAGGACCTCCCGTACGTACGCGAGGACATCGCCCGTATCGCCCGGGCCATCGCCGAGTACGAGTACGTCGTCATGATGGCCAGGCCCGACCAGCAGAAGGCGGCCCAGCGGGCCTGCGGCTCACAGGTCGAGGTCATCCCTCTCGCGGTGGACGACATGTGGGCGCGCGATACGGTCCCGGTCTTCGTCGAGGAGGCCGGAGAGGTCATCGGGGTCGACTTCAACTTCAACGGCTGGGGCGAGAAGCAGGAGCACACGAACGACGCCCGCGTCGGCCGCACCCTCCTGTCGAAGTACGGGATTCCGCGGGTCGAGGCCCCTCTCATCGCCGAAGGCGGCTCCTTCGAGACCGACGGCGAGGGCACCCTGCTCATCACCGAGAGCTCGATCGTCAACGAGAACCGCAACCCGGGCATGAGCCGGGACGACATCGAGGCCGACCTCGTCGAGACCCTGGGCGTCGAGAAGGTGGTGTGGCTGAAGGGCGTACGCGGCCAGGACATCACCGACGCGCATGTGGACAGCCTCGTCCGCTTCACGGCGCCGGGCGTGGTGCTGCTGGACCAGGCGTTCCCCGGCACTCCCCCGGACTCCTGGTCGCGCGCGGCGGACCAGGCCAGGGAGGTGCTGAGCAAGGCGACCGACGCCCGGGGCCGGCGCTTCGACGTGATCGACCTGCCGCAGCCCGACCTGGACAGGATCACCGGCGAGGGCGACGACTTCGTGTCGACCTACGCCAACTTCTACGTGGCCAACGACTCGGTCTTCATGCCCCGGTTCGGCGACCGGAAGGCCGACGACCGGGCCCGGGGAATTCTCCAGGAGCAGTTCCCCGACCGCGACATCGTGCCGGTCGTGATCGACACCGTCGCCTCCGGAGGCGGTGGCATCCACTGCGCCACACACGACCAGCCCGGCAAGCCGGTCAGCTGACCCCATCCACGGCACGGAACGCTCGCGCCCACGTCGAGACGCCTGCCTCTCGCCCACGGCAAAGCGGTGCACACCGTCGCCCTTGGGGCGGCAGTCGCGCGGGATCCTCCAGTCCTCCATTCGGGTGAACACGCGCTCGACGCGGGCCCGGACTCGCCTGTGGGATTGGTTGTTCTCCCGCTTCCACTCCGGAAGTCCGCTCTGCCCCATCGGCCGGCGGTGCGGCAGGAGGGTTCCGGCTTTCGCGGCACCGTCGAGCACCTGGACCGGGGACCGCTGACCACCGACGAGATCGCCGCCCGGCTGGCCGCCGATATCCCCGACGGGGCGTACGTCAGCCTCGGCATCGGCAAGCCCACGCGGGTCGCCGACCATCTGCCTGCGCACCGGGTGTTGTCCTGCACACCGAGAACGGCATGCTGGGCATGGGACCGGCCGCGCAGGGGGACGACATCGACCCCGACCTCACGAACGCGGGAAAGATCCCCGTCACGGAACTGCCCGGAGCCTCCTACTTCCACCACGCGGACTCCTTCGCCATGATGCGCGGCGGGCATCTGGACGTCTGCGTCCTCGGCGCGTTCCAGGTGTCCGAGCACGGTGATCTCGCCAACTGGCACACCGGCGCACCCGACGCCATCCCCGCCGTCGGCGGAGCGATGGACCTGGCCACCGGCGCCAAGGAGGCCTTCGTCATGATGAACCTCTTCACGAAGGAGGGCGCACCCAAGATCGTCGACCGCTGCACCTACCCCCTGACCGGTGCGGCCTGTGTCACCCGCGTCTACTCGGAACACGCTCTCCTGCTCACCGGGCCGCACGGCGTCACCGCGGTGGAGACCTACGGCATCGGGACCGCGGAACTCGGCGAACGGCTGGGGCTGTCGGCGTCGATGACGACCTGGTGATTGGTGGAGTACCGGTAGTTCTTGGACCGCTCGGTCACCGTGTGGTCGCGGGTGGGACCAGAGTTCCATCCGCGATGAGCACGGTGTCCTTGTGGAACCGTCTGCGGGGCTTGAGCGCGAGCCGGGGGCCGACGTGGCCGACGATGCGGCCGGCCGCGGACTTCGAGACGCCGAAGAGCGGTGCGAGCCGGCGCAGTGTCAGGTTGGTGCGCCAGTACGCGGCCACCAGGAGCAACCGGTCCTCCAGCGGAATCCCCCACGGCCGGCCGCGCCGAGCGATGTCGGCACCTTCGCGCCGCAGCGCACGCACCACCCGGTTGAACTGGCGCGGAGCCACACCGGTGAACGGGACTGTCCAGGACGGCTCCGAGGCCGTGATCACACCAGGCACAACAGAGATCATTTACATCGGCATCAGCCGGGGCAATCTCAGCCGAGGAAGTCCTTCCAGAGCGGGACGGATACCTGCGGATTCCAGGGCGCGTCCTCGTCGATCTCGCCGAACTCACGGTCGATGTAGTCAGCCAGATCGTGGCCGTAGCAGATGATGTCGGTTCCCCACACCGATAGAACCGGATGTTCCGGAGTGTCACGACCTGCGGGTATGAAGCGGTGCGCGTAGACGGGAACGAGTCGTGGCGCTCGTGCAAGTACCGCTCGAGCTACCTCCAGAGCCTCTTCCTTGGAGGCGGGACGTACTCCCAGGACCGGATGCCAGCTGCCATGAACGACATCGCCCAGCACTTCTCGGACCGGCCACTCCAGCCGATGGCGCAGGTCGTCTTCATCAGCGTGACGCCAGTCGGGCCAGGGCTGCTGCCACGTCGCGCCTTCCTCGGGAGGTGAAGCGACCGGCAGCCCTGCCGCTAGAAAAGCACGATGCTCCGGGGAAAAGTCGAGCTCATAGGTCGCCCCGATCCGGCTGAACTCTTCCTCTGTGAGACCTGGAGCTATCTCACAGCAGTCCGCCTCCGCCAACCGCCGCGCGGCCTCCGCACCCAACCGAGCGCCATCAAAGTCGATCACTCCGGCACCGTACACACGCTGCGTGCACGGCATCACATCTTTTCGAGCCTCGACTCGGGCCTCAGGTCATTACGGGACAGCCCTTAAGCGAGTCATGGAAAAGCCCAGGTCAGACACCCATTTTTCAACTCGCCATCCTGCGTGGGAGATCTGGAGACCAATATTCCGGTGAGGTGTTCGGCATGCCCTGGAGTGCACAGGTCCATCTGCAAGCGCTGGGGGTGTCTTGTCGATCATGTGTCGAGCCGGATGAGTGTGCTGGCGAGGGTGACGGCGGCGAGATAGCGGTCGGAGCGTCTGTCGTAGCGGGCGGCGAGGCAGCGCCATTGTTCGAGGCGGTGGAAGCAGCGTTCGACGACGTTGCGTCGCCGCCAGGAGACTCGCGACTTCGGAATCTCCGCCGACCGGTTGTGCCTGGAGATCCAGCACATCTGCGGCGCCGACGAAGCCCTGCGGTACACGGTCACCGTCGACTACAGCGGCCAACTCCAGGTCACCCGGCACTTGCCCACTCCGGAGGAAATCGCGAGCCGCGAGTATCCGTCCCTGAGAAGATCGTCAGGCGAGCCGCTGGCCTCAGATGCCGGGCCAGCGTTCCTGCCGGGTGATCCATTCCCGGCGTGCGTAGACGCGAACCGCGTCGCGGTCGCTGTCGGTGCAGCCGTCCTCCAGCGGGGCCGGGATGTCACCGGTCGTGCTGGTCCCGTACCGCAGGTCGTGGCGGGCGAGTTCATCGGCCACATCCGAGGCGTCGGTGCGCAACTCCACGTCCCTCGGGGTGGGGATGGCGGCCTCCTGGTAGGGGCGGGGCAGGTAGCTGCCGTGCCCTTGGCACAGGGCCAAGGCGTCCAGGACGACCGCCGCCTCCAGGAGGTCGTCGCGGCACTCCCTCGCAATGCTGACAACCTGGGCATCGACCACGTCCTGGCGGCCGGCGTTGTGTGCGGCCGCGAGGCCCTGGCGGTCCATCACATACATGTACAGTACAGCTGGAATGAGGTGCCCGATACGCGCCAGGTGCTCCCCGTAGACGGCCCGCGCCGCCTCACTGGCCGTCCACCCGGGCCGGAGCTCAGCGGGTGTGGGCTGCTGACTGCTCATATCTGCTCGCTCTCCGATCCGGGGCTCAGGCGTCTTTCCACGCCTTGAGGCACTCCTGCTGCTCCTCCCACGAACCGCTGTCGTAAGGAGCTGCCAGGCGGCGCTCTCGCCTCGCGCAGCCACAACTCGCCCGACATGGCCGGTCTCGAAGCCGCGCAGGCAATCCGTGCTGATCACCTCACCGATGACTCAGCAACGTCTTCACCCTCTCCCTCGCGGACGCCTCCGCCATTCCTGATCATCGCAGTTGGTGATCGCGCCACGCCGTATGCCCGCGGGAGTTGGCCGGATCAGCCACACCCGGCCGGGAAACCACCAGCGACGTGCGCCCGGATGCGCGTGTCCAGATGGGCGAGAGCGTGGATGTAGGGGACGCGGGTGTCGGGATGCGCCAGGGCATAGGCGTGTTCGTCGGGGCCCCGCAGTCTGGGCTCCCATGCGGCCGGAGCGAGCGGATACAGCCGGCCCTCGGAGGCGGCGGACGGCCGGCAGGCGAGTAACTCGATGGTGGCGGCCGCCACATCGTGCCGGATGCCGACAGCACGTACCGGTAGCCACCGGCGACGCAGGTCGTGGATCTGGAGCGTTTCGACCTGGTCCGATCCGACCCCATAGGCCCTCCCGCACAGATTGCGCTGCGGGAGGCCGGGCCGCCTACGGCTTGGGCGGCCCGGCACCGGATCACGGAGCGACCACCGAGGGCAGCGGCAGGAAGCCTGTGCCGTGGAAGTACGTCAGGTAGCGGTTCAGGACCTCGTCGGTCAGCTGGGGCAGGTGCACCCCCAGGTCGGCCGCCGCCTTGGCCGTCCGGGTGGAGTCGAAGCGCCGATGCCCGGTCGTCGGTTGCCGGGCCTGGTCCTGGCCGCCGAGGAAGAGCTGCGCCGCGTTGTCGTGCTGTGCTGCCACCCGGGCCTGCCAGTCGGCCGCGGTGACGGTACGCAGCTCGTGGCCGAGACGAGCGGCCGTCTCGAAGACACGGTCCAGGGCCGGCGCGTCCGGATTGGTGAAGTGCCAGGTCTCCGCGCCCGTCCGGCCGGAGGTGGAGAAGGCCACGATCGCCGCGCTGACGTAGTCCACGGGCACCCAGTCGGTGGACCCGGGCGGCAGGTCGGGTATCGCCTTGGCCTGGAGGCAGCCCTTGATGAGCTGCCACAGCAGGTCGCGGTCCTGGCAGGCCCCCGTGGCGGTGTCCCCGCTGATACGGCCGGGCCGGTGGACGGTCACCGGCAAGCCGCGCTCGCGGGCCAGAGCGATGAGGCCCTCCGCGACCCACTTGCTCTGCGCGTACCCGTCGGGGAGTGCGGACGCGGGACCCGTCGGGGTGGTCTCCGTGACGGCGGCCGGGCCGGCGTCCGGTGTGGGGGCGTAGACGCTGGTCGTGGAGATGTAGTGCATGCCGGGTGAGTTGGATTCGGCGAGCAGGCGCAGCAGTTCCTCGGTGCCGGCCACGTTGGGGGCGCGCAGATCGCCGTAGGTGGCGGCGAAGTTGACGCGGGCGCCGTTGTGCAGGACCGGGCCGAGCCGGCGGGCCAGGGCGGACCGGACATCGGGGGAGAGTCCGAGGCCGGGGGTTGCCAGGTCGCCGGGGACGGGGCGGATCAGTTCCGCGTACCGGGGGTGCCAGAGGCCGTAGTGCTCCAGGTTGGCCCGCAGCCGGTGCGCCGCCCTGCGCTCGTCCTCGGCTCGTACGAGGCAGTCGACCGGACCGCCGGTGGCCTCGATCAGGTCGCGCAGGAGGAAGGCGCCGAGGAAGCCGGAGGCTCCGGTGAGCAGAGGCCGTTGGGACGGGCGGAGAGGCCGGCTGCGGGTGGGTGCGGGCAGCGGGGTCGCACTGCCCGCCGGGATGTCCCGGTCGGCGCCCCTGATGTCCGCGGCCAGGTGGACCTCGGCGGCGAGGTCGGGGGTGGCGGTGTGCTCCGCGTCCCGCTCGCCCGCGCTGCGTCCCAGGAGGTGGTCCATGCCCTCCACGGTGGGCGCCGCGAACAGATCCCGCAGAGAGGGGCGTCGGCCGCACCGCTCCCCGATCCGCTGGGCGAGGGTGACGGCGAGCAGCGAGTGGCCGCCCAGGGCGAAGAAGTCGTCCGAGACCCCGACCCGGGGCACACCGAGCGTCTCGGCGAACACCTCGCACAGCGCGCGTTCCCGGTCGGTGCGGGGCGGACGGCTCCCGGTCGGCGCGGTCACCTCGGGTGCGGGCAGGGCGCGCCGGTCGGTCTTGCCGTTGGGGGTGATGGGCAGGGCGGCGAGCCGTACGAAGGCGGCGGGGATCATATGGCTGGGCAGGGTGGCGGCGAGGTGGGCGCGCAGCTCCGCCTCTTCCGGGGCCGCCGCCCCGTCCGCGGGCACGGTGTACGCCACCAGCCGCCGGTCGCCCGGCCGGTCCTCGCGGACGACGGCGCAGGCCGCCCCCAGGCCGGGGAGGGCGGTGAGGGCGGCCTCGATCTCGCCGAGCTCGATGCGGAAGCCGCGCAGTTTGACCTGGTCGTCGACGCGGGAGACGTAGACGAGCTCCCCCTCGGCCGTCCAGCGCACCAGGTCGCCGGTGCGGTACATGCGGCCTCCCGTGCGGTCGGACGGGTCGGCGACGAACCGCGTCGCGGTCAGGGCGGCGCGGCCGTGGTAGCCGCGGGCCACTCCCGCACCGGAGACGTACAGCTCGCCGACGACGCCGGGCGGCACGGGCGCCAGCCGGTCGTCCAGGACGTGGACGCGGGTGCCGTCGACGGGGACGCCGATGGGTACGGTGCGGTCGGGGGCGAGGGGCCCCTCCGCGTACTGGAATGTGCTCATGGTGGCGCAGACGGTGGTCTCCGTGGGGCCGTAGGCGTTCACAAGGAACCGGTCCCGCGCCCAGGAGCGCACCAGGGCCGGTGTGCAGGCCTCACCGGCGAGGACGATCGTGGTGCCGGTGGGCAGGGAGCCGGGCGGCATCACGGCGAGAGCGGCGGGCGGCAGGGTCAGGTGGGTGATGCCGCGCTCGCGGACCAGGGCGGCGAGGGCCGGGCCGGGGTGCAGGGCGTCGCGTTCGTCGATCTCCAGGCAGGCCCCGGAGAGCAACCCCATGCAGAGCTCCCAGAACGCCGCGTCGAAGCTGACGGAGGCCATGTGCAGGACCCGGCTGCCCGGGGCGACGCGCAGCCGCTCGCTCTGGCTCCTGGCCATGGCTCCGGCGCCCTGGTGGGTGACCACGACGCCCTTGGGGCGGCCGGTGGAGCCGGAGGTGTAGATGACGTACGCCGGATGCGCCGGGCGCGGGGACCGGGCAGGGGCGGTGGGGGCGGCGCTGTCCGCGAGGCCGTCGAGGTGCAGGTGCGGCACCGGCGAGGCGGGGAGACCGCGGTGGATGGCGGGGGTGGTGAGGAGCAGGCGCGGCCGGGCGTCGTCAAGCATGTAGGACAGGCGCTGGGCCGGGTAGTCGGGGTCGAGCGGCACGTAGGCCGCTCCGCTCCGGAGGATGGCGAGGAGGGCCACGACGAGTTCGTGGGTGCGGGGCAGGGCGACCGCCACCCGGTCCTCGGGACCGATGCCCCGGGCGGTGAGGTGGCGGGCGAGGGCGTCGGCGCGGGCGTCGAGTTCGGCGTAGGTGAGGGTGGTCTCCGCGTCGCGGACCGCCGGGGCGTCGGGGGTTCGCCGGACCCACTGGTCGAAGAGTTCGGGGACCGTGGAGCCGGGGGTGTCCTGGCCGGGGCCGGTTCCCCAGGTGGTCAGCCGGGTGCGCTCGGCGGTGGTGAGCACGTCGTAGTCGCGCAGCGGGCGGTCGGGGTCGGCGGAGACGGCGCCGAGCAGCAGGGTGAGCCGTTCGGCGAGGTCGCGGACCGTGGCGGGATCGAAGAGTTCCGTCGCGTAGTCGACCGCTCCCCGCATCCCGCTCGGGGTGTCGCTGCCCTCGTCGGGTGTCTCGGTGAAGGTGAACGACAGGTCGAACTTGGCCACCCCGGGGTCGGCCGCCACCCCGGTGACGGTGAGGCCGGGCAGGTCGAGGGGGGCGGCGGGGGTGTGGTTCTGGAGGATGAGCATGGTCTGGAAGAGCGGGTGGTGGTTCTGCGAGCGCGTGGGGTTGAGCAGCTCGACCAGGCGCTCGAAGGGGACGTCCTGGTTGGCGTAGGCGGAGAGGTCGAACTCCTTCACCCGGTCCAGGAGTTCGAGGAAGGTCGGGTCGCCGGTCAGGTCCGTGCGCAGCACGAGCGTGTTGACGAAGAAGCCGACGAGGTCGGAGGCGGCCTCGTCGGTGCGTCCGGCGACGGCCGTGCCCAGCGGGATGTCGTCGCCGGCGCCGTGCCGGGAGAGGACGAGCGACAGGGCGGCCTGGAGCACCATGAAGACGCTGCATCCGGTGGCCCGGGCGAGGTGGGTGATCTGTCGGGCGGTGGTGGGATCGAGGGTGAAGTCGTGGGTGGCGCCGGTGTGCCGGGGTACGGCGGGTCGTGGCCGGTCCCACGGCAGCTCGATCATTTCCGGCAGCCCGCCCAGCGCGCCCCTCCAGTGGGCGAGTTGGCGGGAGACGACGCTTTCGGGGTCGTGTTCGTCGCCGAGGAGACCGCGCTGCCAGAGGGTGTGGTCGGCGTAGTCGACGGGGAGTTCGCTCCAGGCCGGCGGTTCGGCGCGGACGCGGGCCCGGTAGGCGGTGGAGAGGTCTCGGGTGAGGGGTGCCAGGGACGAGCCGTCGGCGGCGATGTGGTGGACCACCAGGACCAGGATGTGGGCGTCGTCGGCCAGGCGCAGCAGGGTCGCCCGGAGGGGAAGGTCCCGCTCGATGTCGATCGGTTCGGTCGCGGCGGCCTTGATCCGGTCGGCGGCCTCGTTCGCCTCGACGGCTTCGAGGACGAACGGCAGGCGGACGTCTTCGGGCGCGGTGATGTGCTGGCGCGGTCCCCGGCCGTCCTCGGGGAACGAGGTGCGCAGGGCGGCGTGGCGGGTGATGACGTCGGACAGGGCTCGGCGCAGGGCCTCGGTGTCGAGCGGGCCGTCGATGCGGGCGGCGAAGGGGATGTTGTAGGTGGCGGAAGGCCCTTCGAGCCGGTGGAGGAACCACAGACGCTGCTGGGCGTACGAGAGCGGGAGCGCGGTGGGGCGCTGTTGCGGGACGAGGGCGGGGCGCGCCGGGCGGTCCGCCTCCTCCAGGGCGGCGGCGAGCGTGGCGACGGTGGGGTTCTCGAAGAGGGTACGGATCTCGGTCTCGGTGTTCAGGGCGGTGCGCACGCGGCCGACGAGGCGGGTGGCGAGCAGGGAGTGGCCGCCCTGGGCGAAGAAGTTGTCGTCGGCGAGGACGCGGTCCACGCCGAGCACGTCGGCGAAGAGCCCGGCGAGGATCTCCTCGCGGGCGCCGCGCGGCGCCCGGCCCCCCGTGCCGCGCGAGGTGGTGGGCGCGGGCAGGGCCGCCCGGTCGAGTTTGCCGTTGGGGGTCATCGGCAGGGCGTCGAGCGGCTGGATGGCGGCCGGCACCGAGAAGGCGGGCAGGTGGCGGCCGAGGTGCGCGGTGAGCCGGTCCGGGTCGGGGGTGTGCCCGGGTGCGGGGACGACGTAGGCGGTGAGGGTGCGGTCGCCGGGCAGGTCCTCGCGGACCAGGACGCACGCGGCGCGCACGGAGGGGTCGGTGAGGAGGGCCGCCTCGATCTCCGCGGGTTCGATGCGGTGGCCGCGGAGTTTGATCTGCTGGTCGGCCCGGGCCACGTAGTGCAGGGTCCCGTCGGCGCTCCGGCGCACGAGGTCGCCGGTGCGGTACATGCGCTCCCCGCTCCCGGCGAACGGGTCGGCGACGAACCGGGTGGCGGTGAGGCCGGGGCGTCCCAGGTAGCCGCGCGCGACCCCGGCCCCCGCGACGTACAGCTCCCCCTCGGCGCCGGGCGGTACGGGCCGCATGCCGGCGTCCAGGACATAGGCGCGCATGCCGTCGAGCGGTCGGCCGATCGGGGGCACACCCTCGGACGGGCGCTCGGGGCGGACGCGGTGGAGGGTGGCGAAGGTGGTGGTCTCGGTGGGCCCGTAGACGTTGAGGACGCTGGTGGCGGGGTGGGCGGCGGCGAGCCGCTGGAGGACTCCGGGTGCGGCGGCCTCTCCCCCGGCCGCTGCCAGGCGCAGCAGGCCGAGGGCGCCGGGGTCGGTCTCGGCGATCACGTTGAACAGGGCCGTCGTCAGGAACGCCGCCGTCACCCCGTGCTCGGCGACGAGGTCCCGGATCACGGCGGGTTGCAGGACTCCGGAGGGGGCCACGACCACCCGGCCGCCGTTCAGAAGGGGCGCCCAGATCTCGAAGGTGGAGGCGTCGAACACATACGCGGAGTGCAGCAGCACCGCGTCGGCCACCCCGTCGCCCCAGGTCCGGTCCGCGGCCAGGGCGGTGATGTCGGCGTGGGTGACGCCGACGCCCTTGGGGAGTCCGGTGGAGCCGGAGGTGAACATCACGTACGCGAGCCGGGCGGCGCCCACGGCAACCGGGAGGGGGCCGGGGGTGTCCGGTCCGCCCTGCCGGAGCCGGCCGGCGGCGTCGACGGTCAGCACGGCCACCTCGGGGCCCAGTCGCCGCACCCAGGGGTGGTCGCGGGTGGTCTCGTCGACGATCAGGGCGCTCACGGCGGCCACTTGGGCGACCCGGGTGAGCCGGTCGGCGGGCCAGGCAGGATCGAGAGGCACGTAGGCGGCTCCCGCGCGCAGAGCCGCGAGGGAGGCGGTGACCAGGGCGGCCGAACGGCCCAGGAGAATGCCGACGCCCTCCTCTGCGCCGGTTCCATGGCCCGTCAGGGCACTGGCCAACTCATCGGAAAGTAAATGCAGTTGCTGGTACGTCAGGGACTCTCCGGCGCCGGAGACCGCCACCACGTCCGGGCGGGCGGCGGCATGCCGGGCGAAGGCGTCCGGAACGCTCAGCTCCGTCGTCCCGTCGGCGAGTCCGGCACCACGCCCCTGGGCGAGCAGCGCGTCGCGTTCACCGTCCAGGAGTACGGGGACGGTATCGGCGCGGAGGTCCAGCCCCTGCGCCATCGTGGTCAGCAGGCGCCGCAGACGGGCGACCGTGCGGGCCACCTCGTCCCGGTCCAGGGCGGCGGCCCGGTATCCGAAGGTGATCCTCAGCGCGTCGCCCGGGGCGACGGTGAGGGTGAGGGGGTAGTGGGCCGCGTCCGTACCGCTGAACCCGGTGACGCTGAGACCGGGCAGCTGTCGCTGCGCGGTGCGCAGGGCCTCGGCGTCCATCGGATAGTTCTCGAACACGACCAGGGTGTCGAAGAGTTCGTCGAGTCCGGTGACGCCGCGTATCTCGGTCAGGCCGACGTGCTGGCTGCCGAGCAGGCGGCCCTGCCCCTCCTGGAGCCGGGTCAGCAGCGCGGCCAGGGTCTCGCCGGGCTCCGGGCGGAGCCGTACGGGCACGGTGTTGATGAACAGCCCGACCATCGACTCGATGCCGGGCACCTCCGGCGGGCGGCCGGAGACGGTGGTGCCGAAGACGACGTCGGAGCGTCCGGTGAGACGGGCGAGCAGCAGGCCCCAGGCGCCTTGGACCAGGGTGTTGAGGGTGAGCCGGTGAGCGCGGGCCGTTTCGCGGAGGAGCTGCGTCGTGGCCGCGTCCAGGTCGAGGACGAGGGTCTGCGGCAGGTCGCCGGTCCCCGACGCGTCGGGGGTGGAGCGCCCGGCCAGCAGCGTGGGCGCCTCGATGCCGTCCAGGGCGGTGCGCCAGGCGTCCAGGGCGGCTTCGCGGTCCTGCTGGGCCAGCCAGGCGAGGTAGGTGCGGTAGGGGGCGACGCGGGGCAGGGAACTGTCGTCGCCGCCGCGTGCGTACAGCTCGAAGAGTTCGGTGACGAGCAGGGGCATCGACCAGCCGTCGAGCAGGATGTGGTGGCTCGTCATGACCAGCCGGTGCTGCTGCGGCCCGGTGTGCACGAGGGTGAACCGCATCAGTGGCGGGGTGGTGAGGTCGAAGCGGCGGGTGCGGTCGGCGGCCAGGAACGCGGCGAGCCGCTCCGCCGCCGTACCGGTGCTGTCGGCCACGGTCAGGTCGAGCTCTTCGAGCGGCACCGGCACCTCGGCGGCGACGGCCTGCACGGGCTCGTCGAGGTCCTCGTGGAGAAAGCCGGCCCGCAGGTTGGGGTGGCGTCGGAGCAGGGTGCCGACGGCGGCATGCAGCGCCGGGACGCTGACGGGGCCTTCGAGGTCGAAGACGAACTGCGCGGTGTAGACGTCCACGGCGTCGGAGTCGTACAGCGCGTGGAAGAGCATGCCCGCCTGCAACGGCGTCAGCGGTAGGACGTCTTCCAGTTGGAACCCAATCACTTGCGTCCACCCCACTTGTTCTGAAGTCGGTCGATCTGGGCCTGGTTGAGCGAGACCAGGGGAAGGTCGGACGGCGTGTAACCGCCCGCTTCGGGTCGTTCGGCGTGTTCGGCGATGGCCCGCAGGGCGCGGACGAAGGTGTCGGACAGGATCTCCACGTCCTCCTCCTTGAGGAGGTCGACGGGCCAGGTCCAGCGGATCACCAGGCGGGGGCCCTCCGGCAGGTCCTCGGTGTGCGCGTTGATGTCGAGGACGTGGTGGACGGGCATGTCCGGGTCCTGGCTGGGTGGCCCGCCACCGTCGAGCAGGACCTCCCAGTCGGTGCCCGGGTCCCCGTCTCCTCCCGCCGCCCCGGACACAGCGGCGTACCGGCCCAGGTAGTTGAAGCCGATCTGCGGCTGCGGCGCGGCGGCGAGCCGGGGGCGGGTGGTCGGGTTGAGGTGGCGGAGCATGCCGTAGCCGACGCCGTGGTCGGGGACGGTCCGCAGCTGTTCCTTGACGCGTTTGAGGGCGCGTTCCACCAGTGCGGCGTCGAAGTTCCCCGGCCGGCGGGCGTCGACGGGCCCGGGGTCGAGCCGGACCGGGTAGAGGCTGGTGAACCAGCCGACGGTGCGGGACAGGTCGATGTGGTCGGCGATCTGCTCGCGGCCGTGCCCTTCCAGGTCGAGCAGCAGGCCGCTCTCCCCCGTCCGGTCGCCGGCCCGCTGCGCCCGCCAGGAGCTGACGGCGAGGGCGAGGCCGGTGAGCAGGACGTCGTCCACCCCGGCGTGGAAGGCGGTGGGGACGGTGGTGAGCAGGGGCCTGGTCCAGGTGGCGGGCAGGCGGGCGGTCAGGGTGCGGGTGCGGTCGGCGGTGTCCCTGCGCGGGTCGAGCGCGCGGTACCCGAGCTGCGGGTCGGGGGTGCCCAGCGCCGTTTCCCACAGCGGGAGTTCGGTCGCGCGGGCGGTTCCGCGCGCCTGCGAGGCGAGGAGGTGCGCCCAGCTCCGGTAGGGCGTGGCCACGGCGGGCAGCGCCGCGGCCGTCCCCTCGGTGACGCCCTGCCAGGCGGTGGCGAGGTCGGCGGCGAGGATGCGCCAGGAGACGGCGTCGACGGCCAGGTGGTGCACGATGAGCAGCAGCCGTCCGCGTGTGTGCGGCCCGGCGTCGCACCACACGGCCTCGATCACCTCCCCGTGCGCGGGCCGCAGCCGCCCGCGGGCCGCTTCGCCCGCCTCGGTGAGCGCGGCGCGGACGGCGTCGGACCCGAGACCCGCGACGTCGACACGGGTGAAGCAGCGGCGGGCCGGTACGGCGCCGGGCGGCAGGGCTTCGAGTACAGGCTCTCCCCCGGCCGGCCGGGTGACCTTCAGGCGGAGCATGTCGTGGTGGTCGATGAGGAGTTGGAGAGTGGCGACGAGCGCGCCCTCGTCCGCGCCCGCGGGTGTGCGCAGCACCCCGGACTGGTTGTAGCCGTCCGTGGGGCCGGGCCGCTCCAGCAGCCAGGCGACGATGGGGGTCGGCGGCATCTCGCCGGTGCCCGGTTCGGCCGGAAGGGCGGTCTCCTGGTCGAGCGCGGTGGCCGTGGCCGCGATGGCCTCGGGCGTGCGGTGGACGAAGACGTCGCGCGGGGTGATGCCGAGGCCGGCCGCGCGGGCCCGGCTGACCAGTTGGATGGAGAGGATGCTGTCGCCGCCGAGCGCGAAGAAGTCGTCGTCGGTACGGACGCCGGGGGTGCCCAGGACCGAGGCGAACACCTCGCACAGGACGCGTTCCCGCGGCGTGCGCGGCTGCCCGCCCGGCCGGGTGGCGGCCGGGCGCGCCGGGGCGGGCAGGGCGCGCCGGTCGGTCTTGCCGTTGGGCAGCAGCGGCAGCGCGTCCAGGGTGACGAGGACGGCCGGCACCATGTACGGCGGCAGGGCCGATGTCAGGAGGGCCCGCAGTCCGGCGTCGGTGAGGGGTTCGGTGCCCTCGCTCCGGGCGGGGACGGTGTAGGCGACCAGGCGCCGTTCGCCCGGCCGGTCCTCGCGGACGACGGCGCAGGCGGCGGTGATGCCGTCGAGCGCGGTGAGCGCGGCCTCGATCTCGCCGAGCTCGATGCGGAAGCCGTGCAGCTTGACCTGGTCGTCGGCGCGGGAGACGTAGCTGAGCAGGCCGTCGGCGTCCTGGCGGACGAGGTCGCCCGTGCGGTACATGCGGCTGCCGGCGGGGCCGAACGGGTCGGCGACGAACCGGGCGGCGGTCAGACCGGGGCGGCCCAGGTAGCCGCGGGCCAGGCCGTCGCCCGCGAGGTGGAGCTCGCCGGTGACGCCCGGTGGAACCGGCTGAAGGCGTGCGTCGAGGACGTAGGCGCGGGTGTTGTCGACAGGGCGGCCGAGCGGCACGGTCCCCTCCCCCGCCGGGGTCTCCGCCTCCTCGCCGCGGTGGTGGTGGTGGTGGGCGGTGGCGTCGATGGTCGTCTCGGTGGGCCCGTAGAGGTTGTGCACCTCGGTGCCCCAGTCCGCTCCGACCCGCTCCGCCAGCGACCGGGCCAGGGGCTCGCCGCCGCACAGGACGGCCCGCAAGGTGGCGGGCGCCTGGTCGGGGCGGGTCTCGGCGAGGACGACCGCGAGGTGCGAGGGCACGAACTGGGCGACGGTCACGCCCGCTTCCCGCATCCGGGCCAGCAGCGCGGCCGGGTCGTGATTGACGGCGGGCTCCACCGGGCAGGTGGAGCCGCCGTGCAGGAGCGGCAGCCAGGTCTCCCAGACCGACGCGTCGAAGCTCGGCGAGGTGCGGGCGAGGATCCGGTCGTCGGCGGTGAGTCCGAGGTGTCCGGCCATCCAGGCCATGTGGTTGGTCAGCGAGGCATGGGGGACGAGGACGCCCTTGGGGCGGCCGGTGGAGCCCGAGGTGTAGATGACGTACGCGGTGTCGCGCGGGTCCGGCGCGACGCCGGGCGGCGCGGCGCTACCGGTGGACCAGGCTGCCCGGTCGTCCAGTGCGAGGCAGGGGACGGATGAGGCGAACCGCGCGGTACGGGCGGTGCCGTGGGTCAGGAGCAGCGCCGGGCGGGCGTCCTGGAGCATGTGGGCGACGCGCGCCTCGGGGTATTCCAGGTCGACGGGGAGGTAGGCGGCTCCGGCCTTGGCCACCGCGAGCATCGCGACGACCTGGTCGGCGGTTCCTTCCAGGGCGAGGGCGACGAGGTCGCCGTGGCCGATGGACCGGCTGTGCAGATGGTGGGCCAGGTCGTCGGAGAGTGCGTCGAGTTCGCCGAAGGTGAGGCGGTGCGCGCCGTCCCGTACGGCCACCGCGTCGGGCGTCCGGGCGCGCTGCGCGCGGAACGCCTCGGGTACCGTGCGCGCGGCGACCGGCCGGACCGGGCCGTGGGCGGCCCGCTCCAGGCTCCGGCGCTCGGCCTCATCCAGGATGTCGACGGCGTGGACCGGGAGTTCGGGGTCGGCGGCGAGGGTGGCGAGCAGACGCGTCAGCCGGGCGGCCAGGGTGTGCGCGGTGGTGTGGGTGAAGAGGTCGGTGGAGAACTCCAGATGGCCGTCCAGCCCGGCGGGGCGGCCCGCTTCGTCGTGGGTCTCGCTGAAGGTGAAGGTCAGGTCGAACTTGCTGATGCCGGTGTGCACGGGCTGTCCGGTCACCGTGAGGCCGGGCAGGTGGACGGCGACGTCCTCCTGGTTCTGGAGGACAAGCATGGTCTGGAAGAGCGGGTGGTGGTTCTGGGCGCGGGTCGGGTCGAGCGAGTCCACCAGCCGCTCGAACGGCACATCCTGGTGGGCGTAGGCCGACAGGTCGAACTCCCTTACTCGGTCCAGGACTTCACCGAAGGTAGGGTCTCCGCTCAGGTCGGTGCGCAGGACGAGCGTGTTGACGAAGAAGCCCACCAGGTCGTCCAGCGCCTCGTCGGTGCGTCCGGCCACGGCGGTGCCGAGCGGGATGTCCTCCCCGGCGCCGTGCCGGGCCAGCAGCACCGACAAGGCCGCTTGGAGCACCATGAACAGGCTGCATCCACGGGCCCGCGCGAGAGCGGCCAGGGCCCGGTGGGTCTCCGCGTCCACGGGGAAGGTGAACGCGTCGCCCCGATAGGCGGGGACCGCGGGGCGCGGGTGGTCCAGGGGCAGGTCGAGCAGTTCCGGGGCGTCGGCGAGCGCGGTGCGCCAGAAGTCCAGCTGGCGGGCCGCCTGGCTGTCCGGGTCGTTCTCGTCGCCGAGCAGGGCGCGCTGCCACAGGGTGTAGTCGGCGTACTGGACGGCGGGCTCCGTCCAGGCAGGTTCCTCGCCCTGGGTTCGCGCCCGGTAGGCCTCGCCCAGGTCGCGGGCGAGCGGAGCGAGGGACCAGCCGTCGCCCGCGATGTGGTGGATGACCAGCACCAGGACGTGGGCCTCGGCGCCGAGCCGCACCAGCCGGGCCCGTACGGGTATTTCGGCGGCCACGTCGAAGGGGTGCGCCACTTCGACGGTCAGGAGCTCGTCCAGGTGGGCGGGGTCGGTGTCGAGGGGGGTCAGGTCGAGGTCGGCGCCGGCGGCGTCCATGACGAGCTGACGGGCCAGTCCGTCGGTCTCGGGGAAGACGGTGCGCAGGCTCTCGTGCCGCTCCACGACGTCCGCGAGGGCGCTCTCCAGCGCCTCCGCGTCGAGCGGCCCGTCCAGCCGCAGCACGAGGGGCACGTTGTACGTGGCGCTGGGCCCCTCCAGGCGGTTGAGGAACCACAGGCGCTGCTGCGCGAAGGACAGCGGCAGCGGATCGGGACGGGACCCTGTCCGCTCCAGAGGGCTCCTGGCCTCCTCGGCTCCCTCCAGTGCGGCGGCGAGCGCGGCTGGGGTGGGGTGCTCGAAGAGGGCCTTGACCTGGATCTCCACGCCGAGCGTGGTGCGGATGCGTGCGGCGAGGCGGGTGGCGAGCAGGGAGTGGCCGCCCAGGGCGAAGAAGTCGTCGTCCACGCCGGCCCCGTCCAGGCCGAGGATGTCGGCGTAGAGCCCGCACAGGATCTCCTCGCGGGCGGTGCGAGCGGCGCGTCCGCGGACCGGGGCCTGGTGGTCGGGCTCCGGGAGCGCGCGGTGGTCCACCTTGCCGTTGAGGGTCAGCGGCAACGCGTCGAGCAGGACGAACGCCGAGGGCACCATGTAGGCGGGCAGGGACCGGCCGACAACCCGCGCGAGGTCGCCCGGTTCGAGGTGGGCGCCGGCGGCCGGCACCACGTACGCGACGAGGCGCCGGTCGCCGGGGATGTCCTCGCGTACGACGGCGAAGGAGTCGGCGACCCCCTCGCAGAGGGCCAGCACGCCTTCCACCTCGCCCAGTTCGATGCGGTAGCCGCGCAGCTTGACCTGGCCGTCGGCGCGGGTGACGTAGGCGATGTGGCCCTCGCGGGTCCACCGGACGAGGTCGCCGGTCCGGTACATCCGCCCGCCGACGGGGTCGAACGGGTCGGCGACGAAGCGGGTGGCGGTCAGCCCCGGGAGACCGGTGTACCCGCGTGCCACGCCGCGTCCGGCGAGGTACAGCTCGCCCACGACACCCGGCGGGACCGGGACCAGGGAGCCGTCCAGGACGTAGCAGCGCATGCCGTCCAGGGGGCGCCCGATGGGCGGTGGCCCGGACGGCAGCCCGGCCGTCACATGGTGGCGGGTGGCGAAGGTGGTGGTCTCGGTGGGTCCGTACACGTGCAGGACGCGCGTGCCGGGCGCGGAGTGGGCGACCCGCTGCATCGCGTCCGGGGAGGCCAGCTCTCCCCCGGCGCAGAGCAGGCGCAGGCCGGTGAAGGCGCCCGGATCGGTCTCGGCGATCACGTTGAACAGGGCGGTCGTCATGAAGACGGCGCTCACCCCGTGCTCCTGGACGGCCTCTCCGAGAGTGCGGGCCTCCAGGACGCCGTCCGGGGCGACGACGATCCGGCCGCCGTTCAGGAGCGGGGCCCAGATCTCGAACGTGGAGGCGTCGAAGACGTACGCCGAGTGCATCAGCACCGCGTCGGCGGCGCCGTCCTGCCAGGCGGAGTCGGCGGTGAGCGCGACCACGTCGGCGTGCGTGACGCCGACCCCCTTGGGCAGGCCGGTCGAGCCGGAGGTGAACATCACGTAGGCGAGGGACGCGGTGCCCGGCACCGCGGCCGGGAGGCCGGGGCGCTCGGGTGCGCCCCGCAGGATCCGGCCGAGCCGGTCCACGACGAGGACCGGAATCCGCGCGGCGGTCGCGGCCACCCAGGGCGAGGTGAGGGCCTCTTCGTCGACGACGAGGACTCGTAGGTCCGCCACGCCGGCGACCTGGTCGAGCCGTTCGGCGGGCCAGCGCGCGTCCAGCGGGACGTAGGCACCGGCGGTACGGACGGTGCCGAGGGAGACCGACACTACCGCCGGCGAGCGGCCGAGCAGCACGCCGATCCCGCGCTCGGGGCCGGCCCCGAGCCCGGCCAGCGCACGGGCGAGGCCGTCGGAGATCTCGTCGAGCTCGGCGTACGTCAGAGTGCCGCCGTCGCCGGTGACGGCCACGGCGTCCGGGGTGCGGCGCGCCTGGTCCGCGAAGAGCGCGGGCAGGGTGGCGTCCGGCTCCGCGGGCAGGGCGCGGCCGCTGCCCCAGCGCGTGACCCGGGTGTGCTCTTCGGCGTCCATCAGGTCGTAGGCCGCCAGGGGCCGGGAGGGGTCGGCGGCCACCTGCTCCAGGAGGCGGACCAGTCGGGTCGCGAGGGTCTGGACGGTGGTCCGGTCGAAGAGGGCCGTGGCGTACTCGATCCCGGCGGTGAGGGTGCCCGCCCCCTCCCTCTCGGCGGACTCCTCGGTGGACTCCTCGGTGGACTCCTCGGTGAAGGCGAAGGTGAGGTCGAACTTGCTCAGGCCGTTGTGGACCAGCCGGCCTTCGACCGTGAGACCCGGCAGGTCGGGCCGGGCGGTCTCCTGGTTCTGCAGGACCAGCATGGTCTGGAAAAGCGGGTGGTGGTTGCGCGCCCGGACCGGGTTGAGGCTCTCCACCAGGCGTTCGAAGGGCACGTCCTGGTGCGCGTAGGCGGAGAGGTCGAACTCGCGTACCCGGTCGAGCAGTTCGCGGAAGGTCGGCGCGCCGGACAGGTCCGTGCGCAGCACGAGGGTGTTGACGAAGAAGCCGACCAGCTCCTCCAGCGCCTCATCCGTGCGGCCGGCGACGGGCGATCCGAGCGGGATGTCGTCGCCCGCGCCGTGCCGGTGCAGCACCGTGGCCACGGCGGCCTGGAGCACCATGAACAGGCTGCTCCCCGACTCACGCGCCAGGAGCAGGAGCCGGCCGTGGAGGGCCGGCGGCAGTTCGAAGGTGTGGACGGCGCCCCGGGGGTCGGTGGTGATCGGTCGCGGCCGGTCCAGCGGCAGGTCGATCAGGCCGGGCAGCCCGGCGAGGGCGGTGTGCCAGTGGTCGAGCTGCTGCTTCAGGACGCTCTCGGGTGCGGTGCCGTCGCCGAGGGCGGCGTGCTGCCAGAGGGTGTAGTCGGCGTACTGGAGCGCGGCGCCGGACCTCAACTCGGTTCTGTCTCCCGCCAGTCGGGCCCGGTAGGCCTGGCCGAGGTGACGGGCGAGCGGGGCGAGGGACCAGCCGTCGCCCGCTATGTGGTGCAGGACGAGCACCAGGACGTGGTGGTTGGGCGCGGAGCGCAGGAGCAGGGCGCGCAGCGGGAGGTCCGTGGTGATGTCGAACGGCTCGCGCACCGCCTCCAGGACGGCCGCCTCCAGCTCGGCGGGGGACGTGGACACGACCGGCAGCGCGGGCGTGGCGGCGGCGGGGAGGATCAGCTGGTGCGGGGATCCGTCCTGTTCGGGGAAGAGGGTGCGGAGCGCCTCGTGCCGCTCCACGACGTCGGCCAGGGCGGCGCGCAGGGCGTCCGGGTCGAGGGAGCCGTCGAGTTCGAGGACGAGCGGGATGTTGTAGGTGGAGCTGGGCCCTTCGAGCCGGCCGAGGAACCACAGGCGCTGCTGGGCGAAGGAGAGCGGCAGCGGGTCGGGCCGTCCGTCCGCAGGCACCAGGGCGGGACGCTCCCGGCCCGGTGCACCGAGGGCGCGGGCCAGCGCGGCGACGGTCGGGTGCTCGAAGAGCGTGCGTACGGCGATCTCGGCGCCGAGGACGGTACGGACGCGGCTGACGACGCGCATGGCGAGGAGCGAGTGGCCGCCGAGGTCGAAGAAGCTGTCGTCCGGGCCCACGTGGGACCGGTGCAGGACGTCGGCGAAGATCCCCGCGAGCAGGTCCTCCCGCAGGGTGCGCCGACCGGTCCCGGAGACGGCGTCGGCACCGGAGTCCGGATCCGGTTCGGGCAGGGCCCGGCGGTCCACCTTGCCGTTGGGAAGGAGCGGGAGGCCGTCCAGGACGACGACGGTGCCGGGCACCATGTAGTGCGGCAGGGTCTCGGCCAAGGCGTCACGCAGGGCCGTCGGGCGCGCCCCGGGGTCCGCGGTGACGGCGTAGGCGACGAGGCGGGCCCGGCCGGGTTCGTCCTCGCGGATCACCGCGCAGGCGGCCGTGATGCCGGGGCGGGCCAGGAGCGCGGCCTCAACCTCGCCCAGTTCGATGCGGAAGCCGCGGAGTTTGACCTGGTCGTCGGCGCGGGAGACGTAGGCGAGCAGCCCGTCGGCGTTCCACCGTACGAGGTCGCCCGTCCGGTACATCCGGGCGCCGGCGGGGCCGAACGGGTCGGCGACGAAACGGCCGGCGGTCAGGCTCCGCTGCTCCAGGTAGCCGTGGGCGAGGTTGGGCCCCGCGAGGTAGAGCTCCCCGGTGACGCCCGGCGGTACGGGCCGCAGCCGGCCGTCGAGGACATAGGTGCGCATGGTGTCGACCGGAAGGCCGATCGGGACGGTCTCGGAGGGCGTACCGGCGGTGTGTCCGGTGGTCACGGGGTGTTCGGAGGCCGACGGGCCACTCGGCGGCCCGTCCGCACGATGGGCGGTCGCGTCGATGGTCGCCTCGGTGGGCCCGTAGAGGTTGTGGACCTCGGCCCGCCACAGCCGGGTCACGTCGTCGGTGAGGGTGCGTGGCAGCGGCTCGCCACCGCACAGGACGGCACGCAGGCCGGGAAGCGGTGCGGCGTGCGCCGCCTCGGCGAGGACGAGCGTCAGGTGCGAGGGGACGAACTGCGCGACGGTGACATCGAACCGGCTCATCCAGACGACCAGGTCGTGGGGCTCCCGGTTGGCCTCGTGCGGCAGCACACAGGCTTCGCCGCCGTACATGAGCGGGAGCCACAGCTCCCACACGGAGGCGTCGAAGCTGGTGGAGGTGCGGGCGAGGATCCGGTCCTGAGGGGTGATGGCCAGGTACCGCGCCATCCAGGCCATGTGGTTCGCCAGCGCGCCGTGCGGCACGACGACACCCTTGGGGCGGCCGGTGGAGCCCGAGGTGTAGATGATGTACGCGGGCTCGTCCGGCCGGGGTGGGGCCGGGGTGTGCCCCGTGGGGCCCGCGCCCCGGGCGGCCGGGTCGTCCAGGGCGAGCCAGGGGACGTCACCGGCGGGCAGGCGGCGGTGGACGTCCGTGGTGGTGAGCAGCAGCACGGGCCGGGCGTCCTCGAGCATGTGGCGGACGCGGGCCTCGGGGTACTCCGGGTCGACGGGCAGGTAGGCGGCGCCGGCCCGCAGGACGGCCAGCAGGGCGACGACGCTGTCCACGGACGGCGGTGCCGCGAGGGCCACCCGGTCCCCGCGCCCCGCGCCCCGTTCCCGCAGGAGTTGGGCGAGGCCGTCGGCGCGGGCGTCCAGTTCGGCGTAGGTGAGGCTCGTGTGCGCGTCGCGTACGGCGACCGCGTGCGGGGTGCGCCCGGCCCATTCCCGGACCGCTTCGGGGGCGGTCCGCAGGGGCAAGGGCCGCTCCTCGCCGTGTCCCCGGCGCAGGAGAAGCTCCCGCTCGCCCGGTGCGAGCGGGTCGAGGTCGCCGATGTTCCGGTCGGGGTCGGTCACGGCCTGGGTGAGGACGCGGGCGAACCGGGCGCAGAGGGCGTGGGCGGTGGCGGCGTCGAAGAGGTCGGTGGCGAACTCCAGATAGCCGCCGATCCCGCCGGCGGACCCCTGCTCCGCCGGATCGGTGACCTCGGTGAGCGAGAACGTGAGGTCGAACTTGCTGATGCCGGTGTGCCGGGACCGGTCGTGGACGGTGACGCCGGGCAGGTCGAGCGTCGCTCGCTCCTGGCTCTGGAGGACCAGCATGGTCTGGAAGAGCGGGTGGTGGTCGCCGGACCGCTCGGGGTTGATCGCCTCCACCAGCCGTTCGAAGGGGAGGTCGCCATGGCTGAAGGCCGCTATGTCGAACTCGGCTGTCCGGGCCAGAAGTTCACGGAAGGTCGGATCACCGGAGAGGTCCGCGCGCAGGACGACGGTGTTGACGAAGAACCCGACGAGATCGTCCAGGGCCTCGTCGGTGCGTCCGGCCACCGCGGTGCCCAGCGGGATGTCGGTACCGGCGCCGTGGGCGTGCAGCGTCACGGCGAGAGCCGCCTGGAGCACCATGAACGGGGTGCAGCCGGCTGTGCGGGCCAGCCTGATGAGCGCGGCGTGCGCGGGGGCGGGCAGTTCGAAGGCGACGGCGTCGCCCCGGTGGCTGGGCACGGCCGGGCGCGGCCGGTCGAGAGGCAGGTCGAGCAGATCGGGGGCGCCGTGCAGCGCCTCGCGCCAGAAGGCGAGCTGGCGGGCGGCGAGGCTGTCCGGTTCGCCGCCGTCGCCGAGCAGGCGGCGCTGCCAGAGGGCGTAGTCGGCGTACTGCACGTGCAGCGCGGGCCAGTCGGGGGTGGCCGCATCCCCGGTCCGGGCACGGTAGGCGGCGCCGAGGTCCCGGCTGAGCGGGGCGAGGGACCAGCCGTCGGCGACGACGTGGTGCAGGACGAGGGCCAGGACATGGCGGTCCTGCTCCAGGCGGAGCAGATGGGCCCGGAAGCCGAGGTCACCGTCGAGGTCGAAGGGCAGGGCGGTCAGCCGGTGCACCGCCTCCTCGGCCCAGGCGTCGGGGACCGCACCGTCCGGGGGCAGCTCGACGACGAGGGGGACGAGCGAAGCGGCGTCGGCCGCGTCGAGGACTTCCTGCCGGGCGATGCCGTCCTGTTCGGCGAAGACCGTGCGCAGGCTCTCGTGCCGGGCGACCACGTCGGCCAGCGCGGCGCGCAGCGCGTCCGGGTCGAGGGGCCCGTCCAGTTCGAGGACGAGCGGGATGTTGTAGGTGGAGTTGGGGCCTTCGAGGCCGCCCAGGAACCACAGCCGCTGCTGCGCGAAGGAGAGCGGCACGGCGGTGGGCCGCTGCTGCCGGGTGAGGGCGGGGCGGGCCGCGCCGGAGGTGTCGAGGGCGGCGGCAAGGGAGGCGACCGTGGGGTGGTCGAAGAGGGTACGCAGGTCCAGTTCGGCGCCCAGGGCTGCCCGCGCCCGGCCGATGAGGCGGGTGGCGAGCAGGGAGTGGCCGCCCAGGGCGAAGAAGTTGTCGTCGACGCCGACGGCCACGCCCAGGACGTCGGTGAACAGGCCTGCCAGGACCTCCTCGTAGGCGGTACGCGGGGCACGGTCCTGGGTGGCGGCGACGCGGGGCGCGGGCAGGGCGCGGCGGTCGACCTTGCCGTTGGGGGTCAGCGGCAGCTCGTCGAGGGAGACGAACGCCGAGGGCACCATGTAGGCGGGCAGGGTACGTCCGAGGCGGACGGCCAGGGCCGTGTCGTCCGGCCGGGAGCCGGGGGCCGGTACGACGTAGGCGACCAGCCGGCGGTCGCCGGAGGTGTCCTCCCTGACCAGCACGCGGGCGGCCCGTACATCCGGATCGGCGAGCAGGGCGTTCTCGATCTCGGCGGGTTCGATGCGGAAGCCGCGGAGTTTGACCTGTCCGTCGGCCCGTCCGACGTACTCGATATCACCGCGCGCGGTCCAGCGCACCAGGTCACCGGTGCGGTACATCCGGCCGCCGCCCGTCTCGTACGGGTCGGCGACGAACCGGGTCGCGGTGAGCGCAGGGCGGCCCTGGTAGCCACGGGCGACACCGCGGCCGCCGACGTACAGCTCGCCCACGATGCCGGGCGGCACCAGGGCGAGGCCGGCGTCGAGTACGTACAGGCGCGTCCCGTCCAGGGCCCGGCCGATCGGCGGCGTGCCCGCCGTACCGGCGTCGACCTGATGGCGGGTGGCGAAGGTCGTGGTCTCGGTGGGGCCGTACACGTGCAGGACGCGGGTGGCGGGTGCGGCAGCGGCCACGCGCTGCATCATGCCGGGGGTGGCGGCCTCGCCCCCGGCAGCGACCAGGCGCAGCCCGGCGAAGGAGGTGGGGTCCGCCTCGGCCACCACGTCGAACAGGGCCGTCGTCAAGAAGGCCGCGGTCACCCCGTACCGGGTCACCAGGTCCGCGAGGGTCCGCGCCTCCAGGACGCCGCCGGGCGCGACGACCACCCGGCCGCCGTTGAGGAGCGGGACCCAGATCTCGAAGGTCGAGGCGTCGAACACGTACGCCGAGTGCATCAGCACCGCGTCGGACACGCCGTCCGCCCAGGCGGTGTCGGCGGCCAGCGCGAGGACGTCGGAGTGGGTGACCGCGACGCCCTTGGGCAGGCCGGTGGAGCCGGAGGTGAACATCACGTAGGCCAGCCGGTCGGTACGCTCCACCGTCGGCAGGGGTCCCGGCCGCGCCGGGGCGCCGCGCACGATCGAACCGGCCCGGTCGACGACGATCACCGGCAGGTCGGCGGCCCGGTCCCTCACCCACGGTTGGGCTGCGGCAGCCTCGTCCACCACCAGAGCGCGCAGGCGGGAGACCTCCGCGGCCCGGTCCAACCGCTCGTCGGGCCAGGCCGGGTCCAACGGTACGTACGCGGCGCCCGCGCCCACCACGCCGAGCGTGGCCGTGACGACGGCGGCCGAGCGCCCGAGGAGGACCCCGACGCCGTCCTCGGCGCCCATGCCCAGACCGGTCAGTGCTCCGGACAGCTCCTGCGCCGCCGCCGCCAGTTCCCGGTAGGAGAAGGTGAGGGCTCCGTCCACCACCGCCGGGGCGTGCGGGGTCCGGCGGGCCTGCGCGCCGAACGCCTCCGGCAGACCCGTAGCCGCCGTTCCGGCCGGGAGGGCGGTGCCGCTCCCCTGCCCGAGCAACTGCTCGGCCGAGTTGTCGTCGAGGAGCGGCAGGTCGCCGAGGGGGGTGTCGGCGTCCGCGCCGGCCAGAGCCGCCAGGAAGGCGACGGTGGCCCGCTGATGCAGCTGTACGTCCTCGGGGTGGTACAGGTCGGGGTTGGTGTCGAAGCCGATCAGCGGCCCCTTGCCCTCGGACCGTTCGGAGATGAAGAAGGACACGTCGTCGACCGGGCCGATGGAGAGTAGCCGGGAGGTGGCAGGGCTGCCCGCGAAGTCGAGGTCGTAGTCGTAGCCCATCACGTTGACCACAACGCCGGTCAGGCGCGCCGCCTCGTCCGCCATGTTCAGCTCGCGGGCGAGTTGTTCGCGGGAGAAGCGGCGGTGCCGCAGGGCTCCACGCATCTCGGCGGTGACGGCGCGCACCAGGGCGCCGACCGTCAGGCCCGGGGTGAGGGTCAGGCGGAGCGGCAGGATGTTGGAGGTCATACCGACGATGTGCCGCAGCCCGCCGTGGCGGCCGTTGGAGGCGAGACCGATGGTGACGTCCCGGTCTCCGGTGACCCGGCTGACGTAGGCCGCGACCGCGCTCACGAGGACGGCGCTCCAGTTGGTGCGGTTCTCGGCGGCGAGCCGGCGCAGGCCGTCCAGAACGGAGACGGGCAGGGTGTCGCCGGTGTGCAGCGAGACATCGGTTGCGGCAGTCGCGGCCGATGCCGGGACGTCGGTGCGCTTGGAGATGAGCGGCGTGCCGCCGTGCGCGTCCGGGTAAGGCCCGTCAGGGGCGGTCGCGCCGTCGGCCCGGTGGGCGAACTTGCCGCTCCAGTAGGCACGGTCCGCCTCGTACCGGTCCGAGCCGAGGTACTCCGCCTCGTCGGTGAGCAGATCACGCAGAGGTGCGGCGGGCAGTTCGGCCGCGGCGAGGTCCTCACCGCGTGCGGCACGGGTGTACAGGTCGGCCACCGTGCGAGCGAAAACAGCACCGCCGAGGCCGTCGACGGCTATGTGGTGGTAGCGGATGTACCAGTAGTGCAGCCGCGGGCCGAGGCGTAACAGCGCGAAGTGGTGGTGCGGGGCGTTGAGCCTGTCCACGGTGGCCATGTCGTCGGCCATGTAGCGCTCGGCGGCGGCGACGGCATCGGCATCGGCATCGGTGGAGAGGTCGGAGAGGTCGACCACGCGGAGCCGGTCGCTCTGGTCCGCCGGGCGATCGACCACCCGCTGACGGACCGTTTCGCCATCGGTGACGAACTCGAGGTTGAGACCGTCGCAGAGGGCGACCGCCCGGCCGAGCGCGCGGGCGAACAGCCCTTGGTCGAGCTCGCCCTCGATCTCGAAACACTCCCCGATGTTGTACTTCGGGGAGTGCTGGTCGATGAGTTGCCCGTACCACACCCCCTGCTGGGCGGCGGTCAGTTCGAAGGACTCCTCGGACGCCACTTCTGATGGAAGAGAACGATTTTCGCGCATGCCTGACGACACCTTTGGGGAGAGTTTTGGGGACGGCAGAGAAGGCGCACGGGGCGATCACGGAATTCACCGCCATCAAGGAGCAACGGGACCGCGAAACCGGATCGGAACACCCATGCACCGGGCGCCGGGGATGCACCTGAGCCATTAGGGATGGCGGGGCCTCACACCGGGGGCAACGCCCCGGCATGAAACCGTTTCACCGTTGCATCAGGCGCGGAGTATTCACCTGTGCCACATAAGTGTCACAGGTGAAGGGAAAAAGATCATCGCCTGTCACAGATTGACTGATGCGCGATCACGTTTGATCGTTTTTGATCGAAACGAGGTCCCATGACAGGAAAGGCTCGGGGCGCCGTCGAACCTGAGCGGAGCTGCGACGGCGGGGAACCGGCCTAGCCGGCGTCAGCCTCCATCGCCTGCACCAGGCTGGCGGGACGCATGTCGCGCCAGGCCGCTTCGATCACGTCAAGACATTCCTGGCGCGACCCCTCCGGGCAGGCAACACCCCAGCCGCCCGGGATATCAATACCCGCAGGCCACAGCGAGTATTGCCCCTCGTCGTTAACCAGCGCCACGAACCGCTCCGACTCGTCGTCGAAAGGATTAGCCATGACTCCCCCCATTCTTTTCGCAGTACCTTCACAGCGTACTCGCCGAACGCTTCCAGACATACCGATTCAGCATTTTCCGTCTGCGAAGCAGAAATCCAGCCACTCGACACGATACCGATCACGCGGGGTGGCGACAGATGTACCGGCAAGTAACAGGAACTTCCAGAGCGGGGCAGCCGGTATCCCCATGAGGCCACTCGCGCCAGACGGTCACACTAGAGGACCAACGTCTACCCGGAGGCAAACCAACCGCACACGATCGAGGGAGTTTATTTAAATGACACAAATCACATGCTTCAGGCATATGCCTTCTGCATTCTTCCAGAGATATTCAGCCGCTCCAGCGACTCCGTGTGCAAATGTGGCCGGTTTCGGCCGCATGGATGCGACGCAGCACCAGAGGCATATTCGCCTGACACTTCTTGACAGGTAGGCACGCACAACTATGCCGCGCTTCCGCGCCGCGCGAATGCACCCCCACGGGGGCGTACTCGGCCCGGTGCCCAGGACGTGCTGAACCCGACCGTCCCCCTCTCATCCACCAGGTCACTGGACCAGGCGCCGAACTCACAGAAGCCGCACCCGCGGCACACGCGGTAGCGGCTGCCGGCGCCACGTCTCGTCGCGGACGACTGAGGCGGCGTCTGCCGGCGTCGGCAGAACTGCTGTCGCGACGAGGCGGCTGTGAGCTATGACCGTGCTGTGCGGGACGGCCACCGTCCGCTCGGCAACCACCGAGCGGGCTCGACCCAGGACGTGCTCCACGGGTGCCGCCTGGAGTCGGCCGGTGCCTTCGCGCCTCCGGCGCCGCGCGTCACGGCGTACGAGGAAGCCCTCGTCGCGCGACACCCGGACGACATCGACCGCAGTTGGGTGCACTGCGCGCCGACCAAGATCCGGTCCATGCGCGGACCACCCGCCTACAGCTTGGCCGAATCGTGGCCGTTTCCGCTGGTCAACGGCCATGCGAGGCATGTACCACCAGCAGACGAAGAACCTACTGGCACTCTGCGCAGGTGGCTGAGTGGGATCGCCCAGCACCACGAAATTCCCGGCGCCTTGCCACACCCGCGCAGTCAGGAGGCCGCCTGATCAGCGGGACAACGCGCCTGACGGCCCATCAGAACGGGCGTCAAATGAGCGTCAAGATGCCTCGGAGAGCGTCATTTCAGCATCAAGATATCGCCCGTAAAGCCCATAACACACATGGCACACACCACTCAAACCCGCAGGTCAGGCGCCCTTTGCGACAGGCTCAAGAATCGCCACGCACTCCACATGGTGCGTCATCGGAAACAGATCGAACGCCCGCAGCGTCCGCACCCGGTACCCGCCCTCCGCGAAGTACGCCAGGTCCCGTGCCAGTGCCGCCGGGTCGCAGGCGACGTACGCGACACGGCGTGCACCCAGCGACACCAGGTGCTTCACCACCTGCTTGCCGGCGCCCGCGCGGGGCGGGTCCAGGACGATCAGGTCGCATTCCGTGATGCCCGTGCGGGGCAGGACCTGGTCGACCTTGCCCTGCTCGATGCGGACGCGGTCCAGGTCCTTGAGGTTGTGGCGGGCGTCCTCGACCGCGCGCTTGCCGGACTCGATGCCGAGCACCGCGCCCTTCTCGCCGATGCGCTGGCCGATGGCGCCGGCGAAGAGGCCGACGCCGCAGTAGAGGTCGAGGGCCGTGTCGTTCTTGCGGGGCAGCAGGCCCTGCATGACCGCGCGGACCAGGGTGTTGGCCGCCTGCGGGTGTACCTGCCAGAAGCCGCCGGAACCGACCCGGTAGGTGCGGTCGTCGGCGCGTTCGCGGACGAAGGCGCGGCCGTGGACACGGTGGACGCCGCCGTCGTGCTCCTCCACGCGGAGTACGGAGACCGGCTTGTCCAGCTCCACCAGGGGGAGCCGGCCGCCGGGCTTCGGGGTGAGGATGACCTGGCGGTCGTTGGAGCCGGTGGCGGTGATGGCCTCGACCGCGGCGATCTGCGGCCATGTGCGCTTCTCGACGCCGAGTTCGCAGACGCCGGGTGCCGCGATCAGGCAGCGGTCGATCGGCTGGACGTCGTGCGAGCGGTGCTTGCGCAGGCCCGCCCGGCCCTCCGCGTCCACCGTGTACTGGACGCGGGTGCGCCAGGCCGGGACCTCGCCCGGCGGGAGCTTGTCGCCCTCGGCGGGCATCACCGTGCCGTCCCAGCCGGCCTCCTCGGGCGTCAGGCCCGCCAGGCGCTTCAGCTGCTCGGCGATCACCTCGCCCTTGAGGCGGCGCTGCGCGCCGGGCTTGGCGTGCTGCCAGTCGCAGCCGCCGCACATGCCGGGGCCCGCGTACGGGCACGGGGCCTCGACGCGGTCCTTGGACGGCTCCAGGACACGTACGGCGTCGGCCCGCAGGAAGCGGGAGTCCGTGTCGCCGTCGGTGACCTTGGCGATGATCTTCTCACCGGGGAGTGTGTGGCGGACGAAGAGGACCTGGTTCTCGGCCGTACGGGCGATGCAGTGGCCGCCGTGCGCGACGGGCCCGACCTCGACCTCGTACTCCTCCCCGACCAGCGACGACGTGGGTTCGTTCTGCATGAGGGGAGGCTCCAGAAAGGGGAAGGGGAAGGCGGGTTCGCGCGGCCGGACAACAGCCCACCAGTCTACGTGGGTACCGCCAGGGTGCTTACCACGCGAGCCTCGCCGCCCCACTCAGCCCTTCCGGCCCGGCTCCTTGTGGTGCCGGCGTTCCACCGGGCCCCGCCGTACCGAACCCGGAGCGCTCCAGTTCGCACGCCTGCGCGCCCGCTTCTTCGCCGCCTCGGAGGACTGGAGCTGGTAGGGGACGGAGGTGACCATCACACCCGGGGTGAACAGCAGGCGGCCCTTGAGGCGCAGGGCGCTCTGGTTGTGCAGCAGGTGCTCGTACCAGTGGCCGACCACGTACTCCGGGATGTAGACACTGACCACATCGCGCGGGCTCTGCCGGCGCAGGCCCTTCACGTACTCGATGACCGGGCGGGTCACCTCGCGGTACGGCGAGTCCAGGATCTTGAGCGGTACGTCGATGTTGCGCCGCTCCCAGTCCTGGCGCAGCGCCTTCGTCTCGTCCGGGTCGACGCTGATGGAGAGCGCCTCCATGTGGTCGGCGCGGATCAGCTTGGCGTAGGCGAGGGCGCGCAGGGTCGGGCGGTGGAGCTTGGAGACCAGGACGATCGCGTGGACGCGGGAGGGGCGCATGGTCGCGTCGGGGGCGGCGTCGTCCGCGGCGATCTCGGCGGCCACCCGGTCGTAGTGCTTCCGGATCGCGGTCATCGTGCCGTAGAAGATCACCATGCCGAGCAGTGCGACCCAGGCGCCGTGCGTGAACTTGGTGGCCAGGACCACGACCAGGACCAGACCGGTGAAGAAGGCCCCGAAGGCGTTGATGGCCCGGGAGCGGATCATGTGGCGGCGCTTGGCCTGGTCGCGCTCGTCGGCGAGCAGGCGGTTCCAGTGCCGCACCATGCCGATCTGACTGAAGGTGAAGGCGACGAACACCCCGACGATGTAGAGCTGGATGAGGTGGGTGGAGTCGGCGTCGTAGATCCAGACCAGCGCGATGGCGGCCCCGGCCAGCAGCAGGATGCCGTTGGAGAAGGCGAGGCGGTCGCCGCGGGTGTGCAGTTGGCGCGGCAGGTAGCGGTCCTGGGCGAGGATCGATCCGAGCAGCGGGAAGCCGTTGTACGCGGTGTTCGCGGCCAGGAAGAGGACCAGCGCGGTGGCCGCGGCGAGGATCATGAAGAGGAACGAGCCGTGGCCGAAGACGGCCTCCGCGACCTGCGCGATGACCGGGTCCTGGGTGTAGGCCGGGCCTACCGGCACCCCGTCGCGGATCAGGTCGACGGCCGGGTTCTCGGCCATCTTGACGTTGGTGGCCATGGCCAGGCCGATGATCCCGCAGAACATGGTGACCGCCAGGAGGCCCATCAGGGCGAGGGTGGTCGCGGCGTTCTTGCTCTTCGGCTTCCGGAAGGCCGGCACACCGTTGCTGATCGCCTCGACGCCGGTCAGGGCCGCGCAGCCGGAGGAGAAGGCGCGCAGCAGGAGGAAGACGAGGGCGAATCCGGCGAGGCCCGGGTGCTCGGGCTTGATCTCGAAGTCGGCGGTGGGGGCGTTCATGGTGTCGCCGAGGATCAGCCCGCGGAACGCGCCCCAGAGGATCATCAGGAAGACACCCACCACGAAGAGGTAGGTGGGGATGGCGAAGAGCTTCCCGGACTCCTTGACTCCTCGCAGGTTCATCAGGGTGAGCAGGACGATGGCGCCGATGGCCATGGGGATCTTGTGCTCGATGACGAACGGGATCGCGGAGCCGAGGTTCTCGATGCCCGAGGAGATCGACACGGCGACGGTGAGGACGTAGTCGACGAGCAGGGCGCTCGCGACGGTCAGTCCGGCCTTGGGGCCGAGGTTGGTCGCCGTGACCTCGTAGTCACCGCCACCGCTCGGGTAGGCACGGACGTTCTGCCGGTTGGAGGCGACCACCGTGAACATGAGGATGGCGACGGCGAGCGCGATCCACGGGCTGAAGTGGTACGCCGACACGCCCGCGATGGACAGGACCAGGAGGACTTCTCCAGGTGCGTACGCCACCGAGGACAGCGGGTCGGATGCGAAGACGGGGAGCGCGATGCGCTTGGGGAGGAGCGTCTCCCCCAGCTTGTCGCTGCGCAGCGCCCGGCCGATCAGAATCCTTTTGGGCACGTCGGTCAGTTTGGACACGTCGAGGATCGTAAGCGGCCACCGTGCCGGTCACGCGCGCCTGATCGGCGTGACACCCCTGTTCTCCTGCGGTAGGAGCAGAATCCGACCGTAATCCTTAACGCAATCCTTGCGAGTGGCGCAGCACTTTTACTCCCCCTTTGCCCATGTGTCCGGGGCAACGCACACTCGGAGGAATCAGCGGCCCCTCAGCGGCATAAGCTCATCCCCGGGCAGCGCCGAAGTCGTTGCCCCGTTGTTTGCCCGGCAAGCTGAGAGAGAAGTGTGAGCAGCGTGTTTTCGCAGGTCAGCCGGTTGACCAGGACGGCGAGGTAGGCGAACGGTGCACATCGTCATCATGGGCTGCGGGCGCGTCGGAGCCGCTCTCGCACAGACCCTGGAGCAGCAGGGCCACACGGTCGCGGTGATCGACCAGGACCCCACGGCCTTCCGCCGCCTCGGGTCCGGATTCGGCGGTCGCCGGGTCACCGGGGTCGGCTTCGATCAGGACACCCTCCGCGAGGCAGGCATTGAGGAGGCCGGGGCGTTCGCCGCGGTCAGCAGCGGCGACAACTCCAACATCATCGCGGCCCGCGTGGCCCGCGAGATGTTCTCCATCGAGAACGTCGCGGCCCGTATCTACGACCCGAAGCGGGCCGAGGTGTACCAGCGGATCGGGATCCCCACCGTGGCCACGGTCCGCTGGACGGCGGACCAGATGCTGCGGCGGCTGCTGCCGTCCGGCGCGGAGCCGCTGTGGCGCGATCCGAGCGGGGGGGTGCAGCTCGCCGAGGTGCACACGACGCCGTCGTGGATCGGCCACCGGATCAGCACCCTCCAGGAGCAGACCGGCGTCCGCGTCGCCTTCCTCACCCGGTTGGGCGAGGCCATCCTGCCGACGTCGCAGACCGTCCTCCAGGACGGCGACCTGGTGCACGTGATGATGCGTACCGACGAGATCGCCAAGGTCGAAGAGGCCTTCGCCGAGGGTCCCGAGGAGGGCGGTCACTGATGCGTGTGTCGATTGCCGGAGCGGGCGCGGTGGGCCGTTCCATCGCCGCCGAACTCCTGGAGAACGGGCACGAGGTACTGCTCATCGACAAGGCGCCCAGCGCCATCTCGGTGGAGCGGGTCCCGTCGGCCGAGTGGCTGCTCGCGGACGCCTGCGAGATCACCTCGCTGGACGAGGCGGCCCTCCAGCGCTGCAACGTGGTGATCGCGGCGACGGGCGACGACAAGGTGAACCTGGTCGTCTCGCTGCTCGCGAAGACCGAGTACGGCGTGCCGCGCGTGGTGGCGCGGGTCAACCACCCGAAGAACGAGTGGCTCTTCAACGAGTCCTGGGGCGTCGATGTCGCGGTCTCCACCCCGCGGCTGATGTCGGCCCTGGTCGAGGAGGCGGTGAGCGTCGGCGATCTGGTCCGGCTGCTGCGCTTCAGCCACGGCGACGCCAACCTGGTGGAGCTGACGCTGCCGCCGGAGTCGGCGCTGGCCGGGACCCGGGTCGGCGATGTGGCCTGGCCCGAGGACACCTCGCTGGTCACCATCATCCGCGGGACGCGGGTGCTGACGCCGAGCCCCGATGAGTCCCTGGAGGCCGGTGACGAGCTGCTGTTCGTGGCGGCCCAGGCGCGCGAGGAGCAGTTGGAGGACCTGTTGTCGGTCCGCCGCGATCTGTCGTCCGACGACTGACACACCGCCGTAGAGCTGACGCGTGAGCATAAGAGGGGCCCGTAACCGCACAACAGCGGTAACGGGCCCTTCCTTTTACGTCTTCACGCCTTACGTCTTCACGCCTCCGGGGTGCGGAGAGCCGCCGCGGCCTGCTCGGCCTTGCGGTCCTTCTCGGCCTGCTCCGCCGCCTTCTCCTCGGCCTCCATCTCGGCGAAGACGTCGATGGGCGGCGGCGCCTTCGCGAGGAAGACCCAGGTCAGGTAGACCGCGAGGAGGAACGGCGGGATCTTCAGCGCGATCAGCACCCAGCCGAACTGGGTGGTGTCGGCCCACCAGTAGAGCGGGAAGAGGATCGCGCACTTGGTGAGCAGGATGAGGCCCCAGGCGTAACTCGCCTTGGTGTACGCCTTCTTCCGGCCCGGGTTACGCGTCCGCCAGGAGAGGTTCTCCTTGAAGACCGGGCCCAGGATGAGACCGATCAGCGGCACGCCCGCGGCGGCGGTGCCGAGATAGGCGACGGCCAGCCCCAGGGTGTAGAGCATGCCCGGCAGGTAGAAGTCCTTGGCGTTGCCCGTCATCATCGCGAAGACGACACCGAAGGCCACACCGAAGACGCCGCTGAAGGCGTGCTTCACGGTGTCCCGGCGGATCAGCCGTACGGCGACCAGGGCCAGGGAGACGGCCAGGGCCGCGATGGCCGAGATGTGCAGGTCCTTGTTGATGGTGAAGATCGTGACGAAGAGCAGCCCGGGCAGGACCGTCTCCACCATTCCGCGCACGCCGCCGAAGGCCTCGAAGAGGGCGGCTTCGGTGACCGCCTTCGACTCGGCGTCCTGCTGGGCGGCGTGCCTTCCGCCGGTGTTCTCCCGGTCGGTGGGGTGGGGCTGGTCCGTTTCGGACGTCGGCTTGTCGAGAGACGTCACCGGCTACTCCTTGCCGAGCGGTCGGAGTTCGTATGTGGGGTTGAACAGCACCCGGCGCCCGTGACTCATGGCGACCCGGCCCGAGGCGATGATCCGGCGGCCGGGCTCTATGCCGACGATGGAGCGCCGGCCCAACCAGACCACGTCCAGCGGCTCGGTGCCGTCGAAGAGCTCCGCCTCCAGGGCGGGCACTCCGGCACGGGGTCGGAGGGTGACGGTCCGCAACGTACCAGCCACCTTCACGATCTGGCGGTCGGAGCACTCCGATATCCGGGTGCATCCGGTGGCCTGGGTGTCCTCCCGCAGCTCCTGGGACTCCAGGTCCTCCTGGGAGCTGGAGAGCCGGTCGAGCATACGGCGGAAGCGGCCGGACGGCCTCTCCGCCCTGCCGGCCTTCTCGTGTCGGGGAACAGCGCTCATACCCGAAGGGTACCGGTCCCCCGTGCCCCGGGCCGAGGCCCGGGTGAACCACTCGAAAGGGTGACGCGGCGGGCGTCAGTCGCGCTCGAAGCGGTAGCCCATGCCCGGCTCGGTGACGAAGTGGCGGGGGTGCGAGGGGTCCGCCTCCAGCTTGCGGCGCAGCTGGGCCATGTAGACCCGCAGATAGTTGGTCTCGGTGCCGTAGGAGGGCCCCCAGACCTCCTGGAGGAGCTGTTTCTGGCCGACCAGGCGGCCGTCGTTGCGGACGAGGACCTCAAGGAGGTGCCACTCGGTGGGAGTGAGCCGTACGTCGCGGCCGGCGCGGTGCACCTTCTTCGCGGCCAGGTCGACGGTGAAGCCGGCCGTCTCCACGATCGCGAGGTCCTCGGTGACGTCCTGGCCGACCGGTTCCGAGCGGCGCACGGAGGCGCGCAGCCGGGCCAGCAGCTCATCCATGCCGAAGGGCTTGGTGACGTAGTCGTCGGCGCCCGCGTCCAGCGCCTCGACCTTCTCGTCGGAGGTGTGGCGTGCGGAGAGGACGAGGATCGGGACCCGGGTCCAGCCGCGCAGGCTCCGGATCACCTCGACCCCGTCCATGTCGGGCAGCCCGAGGTCGAGCACCACGACGTCCGGGTGGAGGGCGGCGGCGAGCTGGAGGGCGGTCGCCCCGTCGGGGGCTGCGTCGACCTCGTACTGCCGGGCCTTCAGGTTGAGCACGAGGGCGCGGACGATCTGCGGCTCGTCGTCGACCACAAGGACCCGGGTCATCGCGGACCTGCCTTTCTGCTGAGCTGGCTGTGCGGGGAGGAGGGGGCGTGCTTCACGTGGGGCGGGTCCGCCATGGGGCGGCGGGATCGTGCGCGGCGGGTCCGTCATGGGGTGGCCTCGGCCGGGAGGGCCGCGCGGCCCTCGGCCTGGTCCCGGCCCGGTGCCGCGGTGAGCGTGAGGACCATGGTGAGCCCGCCACCGGGCGTGTCCTCGGCGTCCAGCGTGCCGCCCATCGCCTCGGCGAAGCCCCGGGAGACCGCGAGGCCGAGGCCCACTCCGGCGCCGCGCGGCGCGTCACCGTACCGCTGGAAGGGCTCGAAGATCCGCTCCTTGGCCTCGTCGGGGACGCCGCGCCCCCGGTCGACGACCCGGAGCTCGACGCGTTCGCCGAGCGCGCTGGCGGCCACCGCGACCCGCGAACCGCCGGGGCTGTACTTGACGGCGTTCTCCACGACATTGGCGACGACCCGCTCCAGCAGCCCCGGGTCGACGGCGACCATGGGCAGCGTCTCGGGGATGTCCAGGTCGACGCTGTCCTCCGGGACGCCGCCGAGCGCCATCGGGACGACCTCGTCGAGGTCGATCTCGCGGATCAGCGGCGTCACGGTGCCGGTCTGGAGGCGGGACATGTCCAGCAGGTTGCCCACCAGGTGGTCGAGCCGGTCGGCGCCGTCCTCGATGCCTTCGAGGAGCTCCGCCTCGTCCTCCGGCGACCAGGCGACGTCGTCGGACCGGAGCGAGCTGACGGCGGCCTTGATCCCGGCGAGCGGGGTGCGCAGGTCGTGGCTGACGGCGGCGAGCAGCGCGGTCCTGATCCGGTTGCCCTCGGCGAGCCTGCGGGCCTGCTCGGCCTCCCAGACCAGGCGCTGGCGGTCCAGGACGACGGCCGCCTGGGCGGCGAAGGCGCCGAGCACCCGGCGGTCCTCGGCCGGCAGCACCCGGCCCGAGAGCGCGAGCGCCATGTTGTCACCGACCGGCATGTCCACGTCCGCGTCGTCGGGCCGGGCGACCGGGGCGGGCCCGACGAACCCGGCGCAGGTCCACGGGTCGACGTCGCTGGCCCGCTCCAGCAGCGCGACCGACTCCATCGCGAAGGTCTCACGGACCCGCTCCAGCAGCGCGTCCAGCGCGGTCTCGCCGCGCAGCACGCTGCCCGCCAGGAAGGAGAGGATCTCCGACTCGGCGCGCAGCCGGGCCGCCTGGTGGGTGCGGCGGGCCGCCAGGTCCACCACCGAGGAGACCGCCACGGCGACCGCGAAGAAGATCACGATGGCGACGAAGTTCTCCGGGTCCTGGACGGTCAGGGTCTGGGTCGGCGGGGTGAACCAGTAGTTCAGGAGCATCACGCCGACGGCGGCCGAGGCGAGGGCGGGCCGCAGTCCGCCGAGCAGGGCGGCGGCGACGGTCAGGAAGAGGAAGAGCAGGACGTCGTTGGCGAGGCCTGGGCCGTTCTCCAGGCTTCGCAGCAGCAGCGAGAGGAGGACCGGGCCGGCGACACCGACGAGCCAGCCCGAGATGATCCGGGCCCGCCCGAGCCGGGCACCGCGCGCGATGGGCAGGCCGCGCCCCTTGGCCACCTCTTCGTGGGTGACGATGTGGACGTCCAGGTCGGGTCCGGACTCCCGGGCGACGGTGGCGCCGACCCCGGGGCCGTAGATGTACTGCCAGGTCTTGCGGCGGCTGGAGCCCAGCACGATCTGGGTGGCGTTGACGCCTCGGGCGAACTCCAGGAGGGCGGCGGGGATGTCGTCGCCGATGACGTGGTGGAACGTTCCGCCGACGTCCTCGACCAGGGTGCGCTGGACGGCGAGCTCCTTGGGCGATGCGGAGGTCAGTCCGTCGCTGCGCGCGATGTAGACGGCGAGGATCTCGCTGCCGGAGCCCTTGGCGGCCATCCGGGAGGCGCGGCGGATGAGGGTGCGCCCCTCGGGCCCGCCGGTGAGGCCGACGACGATGCGTTCGCGGGCCTGCCAGGTGGTACGGATGTTGTGCTCGCCCCGGTACTGCTGGAGGTACTCGTCCACCCGGTCCGCCGTCCACAGCAGGGCCAGCTCGCGCAGCGCGGTCAGATTGCCGGGCCGGAAGTAGTTCGAGAGCGCCGCGTCCATCTTGTCGGGCTGATAGATGTTGCCGTGCGCCATCCGGCGGCGTAGCGCCTGGGGCGACATGTCGACCAGCTCGATCTGGTCGGCCCGGCGCACCACCTCGTCCGGGACGGTCTCCTGGCGGCGTACGCCGGTGATCGACTCGACGACGTCGCCGAGCGACTCGATGTGCTGGATGTTGACCGTGGATATGACGTCGATGCCGGCGCGCAGGAGTTCCTCGACGTCCTGCCAGCGCTTGGCGTTGCGGGAGCCGGGCAGGTTGGTGTGGGCCAGCTCGTCGACCAGGGCGACGGCCGGGGCGCGCTCCAGGACGGCGTCGACGTCCATCTCGGTCTCGGCGGGGTGGGCCGGGTGGTGGGTGATCTCGCGGCGCCGGACCTGCTCCAGGCCGTGCAGCAGCGCCTCGGTGCGCGGCCGGCCGTGGTGGTTCACGTAGGCCACCACGCAGTCGGTGCCGCGCTCGACCCTGCGGTGGGCCTCGGAGAGCATCGCGTACGTCTTGCCGACGCCCGGTGCCGCGCCCAGGTAGATCCGGAGTGTGCCGCGTCCCATGACCCCATTGTCTTCTTTCGTCGGCCGTCGTCCGTCCACGGCCGGTGGCGCCCGGTGCGGCTGCCACCTTGGACGCTACTCCGCGCGCGGACGCCATCCGGGGCCGGGAGTGGCGGCGCGGGCCGTATTGACGGAACTCTGATGCGCGGCGTGCAGGTGAAAAGCCGGTGGGCCGCACCCCGCAGGAGGGTGCGGCCCACCGGCCGCGATGCTGTGGTGACGTACTACCGCTAGCGGACCTCGGTGATCTCCGGTCCGCGCTGGAGCTGGCCCATGCCGCCGGAGAACTTCGAGCCCTCCTGCTCCTCCTGCTGGACGCCCTCGGGCACCATCTGGGCGTCGTTGGGGAGCTTCAGGACGATCGGGTCGCGCGGGGCCATCGGGGCGTCCCCACGGACCACCACGGTGTCCCGGAAGATCGTCTCCAGCAGGCCCGCGGCCTCCGGCTGGACGGCGCCCTGGCCGGAGATGACTCCGCGCAGGAACCAGCGGGGGCCGTCGACACCGACGAAGCGCACCAGCTGGACACCGTTGGTGCCGTCCGGGAGCTGTACGGGGACCTGCGCGCGCAGCTCCCAGCCCAGCGGGCCCTCGACCTCGTCGATGACGCCGCCCTGCTGCGTGATGCCGGAGGCGATCTCCTCGCGGACCTCGCCCCAGATGCCCTCGCGCTTGGGAGCGGCGAAGGCCTGCAGCTGGACCGCGCTGTCGCGGAGCACGACGGTGGCGGCGACGATCGCGTCCCCGGCCACCTCTACGCGCAGCTCCATGCCCTCGACCCCGGGCACGAAGATGCCGCCCAGGTCGACCCGGCCCTCGCCGGGCTGGGAGACCTCGGTGCTGTCCCAGGGTCCGTCGGGCCGGGGAGCCGGCGGAAGATTCGCCCGGCGGGCGCTCGGCGCGGCCCCGTCGGCGCTCTCGTCGGCGACCTGCTCGGCCTCGCGCACCTCGTCCGCCGCGTCCTCGGCGGAACCACTCTTCTTGCGACGTCCGAACACGTCACTGTCCTTCCCGGTCGGATACGACCGAAGCGTAGCTGTTCCCACCGTGGGTGATCCCGCCCTCGGCGACGTCCACCGACGCATGGCCGCCGGTGGACCCGAAGCCCCCTTCGGCCCGCGCCGAGCCGGGAAGTTCCGCCACCTCGTGGAAGCGCACCTTCTCGACCTGCTGGACAACCAATTGGGCAATCCGGTCGAACCGTTCGAACCGGACGCTCTCGCGCGGATCGAGGTTGACCACGATCACCTTGATCTCCCCACGGTACCCGGCATCCACCGTCCCTGGGGCATTCACGAGGGCCACTCCGCAGCGGGCCGCGAGGCCGGAGCGCGGGTGCACGAAGGCGGCGTACCCGTCGGGCAGGGCGATCGAGACCCCGGTGGGCAGCACCGCGCGCTCGCCGGGGGCGAGTTCGGCGGCCTCGGTGGTCACCAGGTCGGCCCCGGCGTCGCCCGGGTGTCCGTACGCCGGAATCGGTACGTCCGGGTCGAGCAGGCGGATGAGTACGTCGACGGGGTTGCGGGTCACGGGTTCACCTCGAAGGCGCGGGCGCGCCTGACCTGGTCGGGGTCGGACATGGCGGCCTGGATCTCGGCGGGCCGCCCGTTCTCGATGAAGTGGTCCACCTTGACCTCGATGAACAGCGCGTCGGCCCGGACCGCGACGGGCCCCTCGGGACCGCCGATCCGGCCGGTGGCCGTGGAGTAGATCTTCCGGCCGTGTACGGCGGTGATGCGGGCGTCCAGGTGCAGCACGGTGTCCACCGGGACGGGCCGCACGAAGTCGGTCTCCAGCCGTCCGGTCACCGCGATCGTGCGCAGCAGCCAGTTCAGCGAGCCGAGCGTCTCGTCCAGCGCGGTGGCGAGCACGCCGCCGTGGGCGAGGCCCGGGGCGCCCTGGTGGGCGGGCTTGACGGTGAACTCGGCGGTCACGCTCACGCCCTCGCCGGCCCGTGCCATCAGGTGCAGGCCGTGCGGCTGTCCGTCGCCGCAGCCGAAACAGTGCTCGTAGTGCGCGCCGAGAAGCTCCCCGGGAGGCGGGGCGTCCGGGTGCCGGACCGGGGCGACGGCGTCGGCCGGAGGTGTCAGAGCTGCTGATGTTCCACTCACAGCCGCAGACCTTACCCGCGCGGCGGCACGCCGGTCGCGCCGTGCCAAGCTTGGTTCCATGCAGCCTTCCGCACCGCCCTTCGACGAACGTCTCACCGCGCCCCGTTCCTGGTGGTTCATCGCCTTCGGGATCGGTGTCGCCTGTGCGCTGATGCTTCTGCCGCTCGGCGCCCTGCCGATGCTGGCCGGACTGGTCGGCGGTACGGCGGCGGCCGCGGCGGCGGTGAGCAGTTACGGCTCCGCCCGGATCCGGGTGGTCGGCGGGGCCCTGGTGGCGGGTGACGCGCGTATTCCGCTCTCGGCGCTCGGGGAGCCCGAGGTGCTGGACGCCGAGGAGGCGCGCGCCTGGCGCACGCACAAGGCGGACGCGCGCGCCTTCATGCTGCTGCGCAGCTATGTGGGGACGGCGGTGCGGGTGGAGGTGACGGATCCGCAGGACCCGACTCCGTACGTCTTCCTCTCCACCCGGGACCCGGAAGGGCTGGCGGCGGCGCTGACGGCCGTACCGGCGGCCTGAGAGCCGGTCCCGGCGCGGCGCCGGTCAGGCGCCGTCGATCTCCTTGGGCAGGACGACCGGCACGGCGGGACGCTCCAGCGGGGGCAGTTCGGTGAGCCGGTCCCAGGGGATCTGCCGCTTGCGCAGGTCGTTCCTGATCCGGTCGGCGAGCTTGCGGGTGTCTCGGCGGTTCATCGTGGCGCCGACGGCCGCGCCGATCATGAACGGGATCAGGTTGGGCAGGTTGCGGGCCATGCGCTTGGTGATCTGCTGACGCAGCTCGCGCTTCATCTGGCCGCCCAGGGCCGCGTTGAGCGTGGTGGGGCGGGTGACGTCGATGCCGCGCTCCTCCGTCCACGACGTCAGATACGCGGTGGAGCGCTGGGCGAGGTTGCCCGGCGGGCGGTGGCCGTAGACCTCGTGGAGCTCGGCGACGAGCTTCATCTCGACCGCGGCGACGCCGGTGACCTCGGCCGCCAGCTCGGCGAGCATGGCGGGTGGCACGGGCAGCATGGCGGCCGCTCCGATGCCCGCGCCGACGGTGGCGCTGGCCCGGCTCGCGCCCGCCACCAGCTTGTCGGCGAGCTCCTCGGGCCCCAGCCCGGGGAACTGCTTGCGCAGGGTGGCGAGATCGCGCACCGGGACGCGGGGAGCCGTTTCGATGATCCGGTCGGCCAGCTGGCCGGCCAGGACACGGGCGCTCTCCCCGCCCTTGCGTACCCCCCGTTTCACTGCGTTCAGGCGGCCTGCCCCGGTCGTGGGCTCCGCCTGGTCCTGCTCTCCGCTCCGGTCCGGCAGGTCCGCCGCGCCCGCCACTTCGAGCGAGGCCGAACGGCCCCGCTCGTCGTCGGAGGTGCCGGAATCACCGGGACCGGGAACACCGGAGGAATCCGGCAGGGCGGCGGACCGCTCGGCAGACGGGCTGACGCCTGCTGCCGGGCCTGTGCCGCCCTGATTCGCCTCCGGTCCGTGCCGGCGCCAGGGGCGCCGCTTCCGGAACGGTGTGTCGCCTGCCACGGCCGACCCTGCCTCAGTCGCAGTCGCGGCAGATGGGCTGACCGTTCTTCTCGCGGGCCAGCTGGCTGCGGTGGTGCACCAGGAAGCAGCTCATGCAGGTGAACTCGTCGGCCTGCTTGGGCAGGACCCGGACGGCCAGCTCCTCGTTGGAGAGGTCCGCGCCGGGCAGCTCGAGGCCTTCGGCCGCGTCGAATTCGTCGACGTCGACGGCGGATGCCGTCTTGTCGCTCCGACGAGCCTTGAGCTCTTCGAGGCTGTCCTGGTCCACATCGTCGTCGGTCTTGCGTGGGGTGTCGTAATCCGTTGCCATGTCGCTCTCCCCCTCTTGGGTTTCTGCGGGTGTCTCAGCGCACGTAACGCGTGAGAGGCCGGACTTGTGCCCGACCTGAGGCGGAGATTTTGCCTCACATCAAGGTCTGTTACTCAATCGACACCCAACCGGCCGCCTCGGCGAGGCTCGGCTTGGGTGGCGATGGGGACCGTACACGGTCCCGACTGTGCAGTTCACAGGCGCCACCCCGTGTACTTCCCGTGATAGCACCCCCCGAAAACCCGGACGATTACCGGCTTTCCGAACAGGATGTGATCACGGAGCGTAGATGACCCGAAAACGTGCTCTGTGATCGATCACACACGGCTCGCCCGGGAACGGGTCCTGAAAATTCCGCCCAAAGCGAACGTGGAGATTCGGTGCAGAGTCACACCGTGCAGCCTCTCAGACCGGCAGGGTGACGCGCATCACGAGACCGCCGCCCTCGCGGGGCTCCGCGATGATACGGCCTCCGTGGGCCCGCGCGACGGACCGGGCGATCGACAGGCCGAGTCCGACCCCCTTGTCGCTGCCCGTGCGCTCGGTACGCAGCCGCCGGAAGGGCTCGAAAAGGTTGTCGATCTCGTACGCCGGCACCACAGGACCGGTGTTCGAGACGGTCAGCAGAGCCTGTCCGGGCTGCACGGAGGTGTCGACCTCCACCCAGCCGTCCTCGGCCACGTTGTAGCGCACGGCGTTCTGTACGAGGTTCAGCGCGATCCGCTCCAGCAGGACGCCGTTGCCCTGGACGACGGCGGCGGAGCGCTCACCGTGGATCTCGACCTTCCTCGCCACCGCCTCCGAGCGGGCCTGGTCGATGGCACGGTCGGCGACCTCGGCGAGGTCGACCGGTTTGCGTTCGATGATCTGGTTGTCGCTGCGGGCCAGCAGCAGCAGCCCCTCGACCAGCTGTTCACTGCGTTCGTTGGTGGCCAGCAGCGTCTTCCCGAGCTGCTGGAGCTCGGGCGGGGCCTCCGGATCGGAGAGGTGGACCTCCAGCAGCGTGCGGTTGATCGCCAGCGGCGTGCGCAGCTCGTGCGAGGCGTTGCCGACGAACCGCTGCTGCGCGGTGAACGCCCGCTCCAGCCGGTCCAGCATGTCGTCGAAGGTGTCCGCGAGCTCCTTGAGCTCGTCGTCCGGGCCGTCCAGCTCGATCCGCCGGGTCAGGTCGGTGCCCGCCACCCTGCGCGCGGTCCGGGTGATCCGGCCGAGCGGGGACAGGACGCGGCCGGCCATGGCGTAACCGAAGGCGAAGGCGATCACACTGAGGCCGACGAGGGCGAGGAGCGACCGGTTGAGCAGGGTGTCGAGGGCCGCCTTGCGCTGGTTGTTCACGCAGGCGTTCACCGCGGCGTTGAAGGCGTCGGGGCTGGCGTTCGGGGGCAGGTCGCAGATCTCGCTGGTGACCTTGCCGCTGACGATCTCGAAGGGCAGCTCGCTGCCGACGTGCAGGGCCTGCGCGGCCAGCATGTAGATGATCGAGAGCAGCAGGATGCCCGCGATCAGGAACATCCCGCCGTACAGCAGCGTGAGTCGTATCCGGATGGTCGGGCGCAGCCAGGGGTACGGGGGGTCCTGCTGCTTGGGCTCCCAGGTGGGCTTCGGAGGTGCCGTGGGGGGCGGCGGGGTGGCTGCCATGGTCCTCAGATCCGGTATCCGGAGCCCGGCACGGTGACGATGACGGGCGGTTCGCCGAGCTTGCGGCGGAGCGTCATGACCGTGACCCGCACCACGTTGGTGAAGGGGTCGGTGTTCTCGTCCCAGGCCTTCTCCAGGAGCTGCTCCGCCGAGACGACGGCGCCCTCGCTGCGCATCAGGACCTCCAGCACCGCGAACTCCTTCGGGGCGAGCTGGATCTCCACCTCGTCGCGGAAGACCTCGCGCCGGTTCGGGTCGAGCTTGATGCCGGCGCGCTCCAGGACGGGCGGCAGCGCCACCGTCGTACGGCGGCCGAGCGCGCGCACCCGGGCGGTCAGCTCGCTGAAGGCGAAGGGCTTGGGCAGGTAGTCGTCGGCGCCCAGCTCCAGGCCCTCGACCCGGTCGCTGACGTCGCCGGAGGCGGTGAGCATGAGGACCCGGGTGGGCATGCCGAGCTCGACGATCTTGCGGCAGACGTCGTCACCGTGCACCACCGGGAGGTCCCGGTCCAGCACGACGACGTCGTAGTCGTTGACCCCGATGCGCTCCAGGGCCGCGGCACCGTCGTAGACGACGTCGACGGCCATGGCCTCCCGGCGCAGTCCGGTGGCCACCGCATCGGCGAGCAGCTGCTCGTCCTCGACGACGAGTACGCGCACAGCGCAGTCCTTCCTTAGGTCCTTCTACGGGTTCACACAGCGAACGGCCCCGAGAGGGGCCGACTGTGTGCGTCCATCCTGCCCGCAACGCGTATAAACCGGCGGTAAGACGGCGCTGGGCCGCCCTCGACCGGAGAAGGGCGCGGAATTACCGGTCAGTTGAGGTTTCCTTGAGTCTGCGCATGGGGAAGAGGGGTTCACACCCGCGATCACGCCCCGGCCCGTGGCATCCCACGGCCCCGTCTCCGTTCCCGGAGAGCGGCGAGATCACCCGCTCCTCCGGCTCCCCGGCCGGAGGCATTCCGGGCACACCCCCGTGCCACCGACCCACGATGAGGGGGCGCATCATGGACGCTTTCACCGCAGGTCTGCTGCACCGCATCAAGACCACCGAGTCCGACCTCACGAGGGCTCGCGAGGACGGCGACGACTTCCTGGCGGATGTCGAGCAGGGCGAGCTGGACGACCTGCACCGCCTCGCGGCCGAGCACGGCGTGCACATCGGCGCCACAAGCGTCTGAGCCGCACAGCAGAGGGCCCCGGATGCCGTCACGGCATCCGGGGCCCTCTGCTGTGCCGCGCGGCCCTCACACCCCTCACCAGGGCTTCGGCGGGTCAGTCGTGCCAGGCGCCCAGCTCGTCGAGCGCGGCCTGCAGCGGCTCGAAGACACCAGGGGTGGCGGCCACCGTGAGGTCGCCATCGGCCGGGAGCCCGGGACGGCCGCCGGTCAGCGCGCCCGCCTCCCGCGCGATGAGGTCGCCGGCCGCGAGATCCCAGGGGTGCAGTCCGCGCTCGTAGTAGCCGTCCAGCCGGCCCGCCGCCACATCGCAGAGGTCCACGGCCGCCGAGCCGCCGCGCCGGATGTCGCGGAGCCTCGGGATCAGCTGCTGGGCGACGTCCGCCTGGTGGGCGCGGACGTCGCTGACGTAGTTGAAGCCGGTCGAGACGAGGGCCTGGTCCAGCGGCGGGGCCGGGCGGCAGCGCAGGGCGTTGCCGTTCGCGTACGCACCGCCGCCCAGGACGGCCTGGTACGTCTCGCCGCGCATCGGGGCCGCGACGACGCCGACGACCCGCTCACCGTCGCGCTCGGCGGCGATGGAGACGGCCCAGGTGGGGAGGCCGTACAGATAGTTCACGGTGCCGTCCAGCGGGTCGATGACCCAGCGGATGCCGGTGGAGCCCGGCGAGCTGGCACCCTCCTCACCGAGGAAGCCGTCGTCGGGGCGGAAGTCGGAGAGGTAGCCGGTGATCAGCTTCTCGGCGGCGATGTCCATCTCGGTGACCACGTCGATGGGGCTGGACTTGGTGGCGGCCACCCCGAGGTCGGCGGGACGGCCGTCCCGCAGCAGGGCTCCGGCGCGGCGGGCCGCCTCCAGGGCGAGGTCGAGCAGTTCGGACAGGGCGGGGTCGGTCACGGGGGCTCCCAGGGGCTCGACGAGAACAGGGGCTTGCGCGTGCGCGTACGAGGAGACTCTTCGCCCGTACGGAAGGCTCCTCGCGCGTACGGGGACGCCAGGGGTCACACGTACGGCAGGGGCTTCACGCGTACGGGCTGTCGGCGCCCGCAGCGGCCGGTTTCGGCGCCCTGGCCGGGCAGCAGCCGACCGGGCAGAGGTCGTGGGACGAGCCGAGGGAGCCCAGCGCGCACGGCTTCACCTCACGCCCCCGCTCACGCGCCGCGCGCTCCAGGAGGAGATCCCGTACGGCGGCGGCGAAGCGCGGATCGTCGCCCACCGTCGCGGACCGGCGGACCGGAAGACCCAGCTCGGCGGCCTTGGCGGTGGCCTCGGTGTCCAGGTCGTACAGGACCTCCATGTGGTCCGAGACGAAGCCGATGGGCGCCATCACGACGGCGGGGACGCCTTCGCCGTGCAGGGTCTCCAAGTGGTCGCAGATGTCGGGTTCCAGCCACGGGGTGTGCGGGGCGCCGCTGCGGGACTGGTAGACGAGCCGCCACGGGTGCTCGACGCCGGTCCGCTCGCGCACCGCTTCCACGATCAGCCGGGCCACGTCCAGGTGCTCCGCGACGTACGCACCGCCCTCGCCGTGCGCCTCCTCCGGCCCTGAGGCGTCGGCGGCGGAGGCCGGGATGGAGTGCGTGGTGAAGGCCAGGTGAGCGCCCGTACGGACGTCCTCGGGCAGGTCGGCGAGGGAGGCGAGCAGGCCGTCGGTCATCGGCTCCACGAAGCCGGGGTGGTTGAAGTAGTGGCGCAGTTTGTCCACGCGCGGCACGTCGAGGCCCTCCGCCTCCAGGGCGGCCAGCGACTCCGCGAGGTTCTCGCGGTACTGGCGGCAGCCCGAGTACGAGGCGTACGCGCTGGTCGCGAGGACGGCGATCCGGCGGTGCCCGTCGGCGGTCATCTCGCGCAGGGTGTCGGTGAGGTAGGGCGCCCAGTTGCGGTTGCCCCAGTAGACCGGCAGGTCCAGGCCGTGGTCGGCGAAGTCCTTGCGCAGCGCCTCCAGCAGCGCACGGTTCTGGGCGTTGATCGGGCTGACCCCGCCGAAGAGGAAGTAGTGCTGCCCGACCTCCTTGAGCCGTTCCTCGGGGATGCCCCGGCCACGGGTCACGTTCGCCAGGAACGGAACCACGTCGTCCGGGCCCTCGGGACCGCCGAAGGAGAGCAGCAGCAGGGCGTCGTAGGGAGCGGGATCGCGCAGATCGGACATGACACCGATCCTGCCACCCGCCGCTGACAGCGCGGCAACCGACATCCGACGGTCCGTCGGGAAGGGCCGGAACCCTTGACGGCAGCACGCCCCTTCCGCGCCTCCGCACGCTTCGCGATCCGGTGTCCGGCACCTCTGCCCGGCCGTAAGCTGTATCAGCCAGCTACACGCATGACAGGCACGACCGGAGTACCTCCTTGCCCAGCCCCTACCGCGCCATCTTCGCCGCCCCCGGATCCAAGGGGTTCTCCGCCGCAGGCTTCTTCGGGCGGATGCCGTTGTCCATGATGGGCATCGGCGTCGTGACCATGATCTCCCAGCTCACCGGCCGTTACGGGCTGGCCGGTGCGCTCACGGCGACGCTCGCCATGGCGGCCGCGGTCTTCGGTCCGCAGGTCTCACGCCTGGTCGACCGGTACGGCCAGCGGCGGGTGCTGCGCCCCACCACGCTGGTCGCGGTGGCGGCGGTGGCTGGGCTGCTGATCTGCGCGCAGCAGGGAGCGCCGGACTGGACGCTGTTCGTCTTCGCGGCGGGCGCGGGCTGTGTGCCGAGCGTCGGGTCGATGGTCCGGGCCCGCTGGGCGGCGATCTACCGGGGTTCCAGCCGCGAGCTGCACACGGCGTACTCCTGGGAGTCGATCGTCGACGAGGTGTGCTTCATCTTCGGCCCGATCATCTCGATCGGGCTCTCCACCGCCTGGTTCCCGGAGGCCGGCCCGCTGATCGCCGCCGCGTTCCTCCTCGTCGGCGTCTTCTGGCTGACCGCCCAGCGCGCCACCGAGCCGATCCCGCACCCGAAGTCGCTCCACACCGGCGGCTCGGCGCTGCGCTCCCCCGGTCTCCAGGTCCTGGTGATCACCTTCGTGGCGACGGGCGCGATCTTCGGGGCCGTCGACGTGGTGACCGTGGCCTTCGCCGAGGAGAGCGGCCACAAGGCGGCGGCCTCCCTCGTGCTGGCCGTCTACGCGCTCGGCTCCTGCCTGGCCGGGGCCGTCTTCGGACTGCTGCACCTGAAGGGGAGGCCCGCGACCAGGTGGCTGGTGGGGGTCTGCGCGATGGCCGTGAGTATGATCCCCCTCCAACTGGCCGGGAACCTTACGTTGCTGGCCGTGGCGCTCTTTGTCGCGGGCCTCGCCATCGCACCGACGATGGTCACGACCATGGCCCTCGTCGAAGCGCACGTACCGCGCACCAAGCTGACCGAGGGCATGACCTGGACCAGTACCGGGCTCGCGGTCGGAGTGGCGCTCGGCTCCTCGGCCGCCGGCTGGGTGGTCGACGCCGCCGGGGCGAAGGCGGGGTACGCGGTGCCCGCCGTGGCGGGAGCGCTCGCGGCGGCGGTGGCGTTCCTGGGGTACCGCCGGCTGGCGAAGCCGGCTCCTACCGGAGGGCGCGGGGAAGATGACCGACACCTACGCACGGACGACGACGAGCGCGTGGCGTAACTGGGCGGGGACCGTCACCGCCCGGCCCGCCAGGGCCGAGTCGCCCGCGTCAGTGGACGAGCTGGTGGACGTGGTGCGCCGGGCGCACGCGGAGGGGCTCACGGTGAAGCCGGTCGGCACCGGCCACTCCTTCACGGCGACGGCCGCCACCGACGGCGTGCTGATACGCCCGGACCTGCTCACCGGCATCCGCGACATCGACCGCACGACCATGACCGTCACCGTGGAGGCGGGCACTCCGCTCAAGCGCCTCAACACCGCGCTCGCCCGTGAGGGCCTCTCGCTCACCAACATGGGCGACATCATGGAGCAGACGATCGCCGGCGCGACCTCCACCGGGACGCACGGCACCGGCCGTGACTCGGCGTCGATATCCGCCCAGATCCGCGCCTTGGAGCTGGTCACCGCCGACGGCACGGTGCTGGTCTGCTCGGCCGACGAGAACCCGGAGATCTTCGCCGCCGCCCGGGTCGGGCTCGGCGCGCTCGGTGTGATCACCGCCGTCACCCTCGCCGTGGAGCCGGTCTTCCTGCTGACCGCCCGCGAGGAGCCGATGGCCTTCGAGCGGGTCACGGCCGAGTTCGACCAGCTGGTCGCCGAGAACGAGCACTTCGAGTTCTACTGGTTCCCGCACACCGGCAACTGCAACACCAAGCGCAACAACCGCAGCGCCGGCCCGGCCGCCCCGCCCAACAAGGTGAGCAGCTGGATCGACGACGAGCTGCTCTCCAACGGCGTCTTCCAGGTGGCCTGTTCGGTCGGCAGGGCGATCCCGCCGGCCATCCCGTCGATCGCCAAGCTCTCCAGCCGCGCGCTGTCCGCCCGGACCTACACCGACATCCCGTACAAGGTGTTCACCAGCCCGCGCCGGGTGAAGTTCGTGGAGATGGAGTACGCCGTTCCGCGCGAGCAGGCCGTGGCGGCGCTTCGCGAGGTGAAGGCGATGGTCGAGCGCTCACCGCTGAAGATCAGCTTCCCGGTCGAGGTGCGCACCGCGCCGGCCGACGACATGGCCCTCTCGACGGCCTCTGGCCGCGACAGCGCGTACATCGCCGTCCACCTCTACAAGGGCACGCCCCACCGCTCGTACTTCACGGCGGTCGAGCGGATCATGACCGCGCACTCCGGCCGCCCGCACTGGGGGAAGATCCACACCCGGGACGCGGCCTATCTGGCGGAGGTCTACCCGCGCTTCGGCGAGTTCACCGCGCTGCGCGACCGGCTCGACCCGGACCGCATGTTCGGCAACGACTACCTGCGGCGCGTGCTCGGCGAGTGACCTCCCGGTACGCCTCGGCCCCCCTTGAAGCGTCTCAAGGGGGGGCCGAGGCGTCTCCTGCGGTACGTCGTCACTCGCCGGTGCCGTCGGCGGGCGGGGCCTGCTCGCCCTGGCCGGGTGCGCCGCCGGGGCCCGTACCGGTCGTCGGGTCCGGGGCGCCGGTCCCGCCGTCGCCGGGGACGGACGGGGTCGGCGTCGGGGCGGGCGTGGGCCGGCCGTCGCCGGAGCCCGAAGGCGTCGGCGTGGGCGTGGACCCGGTGTCCGGCTTCTCGCCGCCCGTTCCCGTCCCGGGGTCCGGGCTCCTGCTGCTGCCGTCGCCCGGATCGGTGGCAGGTGCGGAACCGGTGCCGCTGCCGTCCTCGTCGCCGTCTCCGGGCGTCGGCCGCTGGTCCTCTCCGCCGTCCTGACCGGTCTCGCCGGAGGGCGTGGGGTCGGCCGGGCCGGAGTCGCGGTCGCCGCCACCGCGTACGACCGAGCCGAGCGTGGTGCCCTTGCCGCCGCTGAGGTCGTTGCCCGAGAACACCTCGAAGGCGGTGATCCCTGCCATGGAGACGGCGAAGACCGCGGCGGCCGCGAGCGCGGGCCGCTTCCAGCCGCGCAGCCGGGTGCCGTGGGTGGTGCCTTCGGTGAACGCGTCGTCAGGGGACGCGCCGCCGGTGGCGGCCTGTGGCAGCACCTGCGTCCGGTCTCCGACCTGCGGCAGCATCTGCGTACGGTCCGGGTCCGGCCGAAGCATCCGCGTACGGTCCGGGTCGGCGACCGGCCTCAGCAGCTGCGTGCTCTCCACGTCTGAGGCGGCGTCCGGGGCGGCGTCCGGGACCACCTCGGGAACCGCGCCCGGGTCGACCGTGGGCAGCACCGTGGTGGCGTCGTCCGTCGGAGCCGACGCGGGCTCCGGTCGCGGCCGCCGCTCGGCGGCTCTGTGCGCCGAGGGAGTCGTCTCCTTGGTGTGCACCGTCACCTGGCGGCCCTCCGGGTGGGTCACCTGGACCGTCACCTCGCGGATCTGCTCGCCGGTGCGGCGGAAGAAGTGCTGGAAGACGGAGCCGCCGCAGGTGGCGACGACGCTCATCACGCCGGCCCCGGCGATGGTGCCGTACACGCCCAGCTGCGAGGCCGCCACGGCTGCCGCGACGGCTGCCACGGCACTCCCGGCGACCTGCGGCAGACTCAGATCGATGCGCCTTTCCTTGGGTTCTATGTCACTTTCCGGCTTCTGAACCATTACCAGCCCCTGCTTGACATCTCTCCCACCATGCAACAAGAAGGGACAAATGAGCGAAGTGGATAGTTCCGCTTCCGGCGATTGTGTGAAGCACAACACGCATCAAGGGCATTTCGCGGGGAAGTGGGTAACTCAACTCCCGCACCACCCGAGAAGTTCGGCGGCGCGCCGGTCCACCCAAGTGGCCCGAATGGAGTACCGTACGAGCCCTGGGGCGGACTCCCACGTGGGGATCCGCAGCTACGGGAGAGGGGCCGGCAGCGGCACTCGAACAGGCGGCGCCGACATAGTGCGCGGGTGCTTGCTGAACAGAGCGGCCAAATCGGCCACTTTGGGACGCAAGAGGCAACCGTGTCATGGTGGCGTTCCAGGGTGAGCGCCCGACACGCCGGGCAACTTGGCAAGGTTGTGGCAGGCTGCACCCGGGCAGGCCACACTCGACTAGCGGAAGCAGCGACGCACGTGACGTCGGCAGGCACCACCCGGGAGGTCCCCATGCCCGAACTGCGTGTCGTGGCCGTCTCCAACGACGGCACACGACTGGTGCTCAAGGCTGCGGACAGCACGGAATACACGCTTCCGATCGACGAGCGGCTGCGCGCCGCCGTGCGCAACGACCGCGCGCGGCTGGGCCAGATCGAGATCGAGGTGGAGAGCCACCTCCGCCCCCGCGACATCCAGGCCCGCATACGGGCCGGTGCCTCCGCGGAGGAGGTCGCCCAGTTCGCCGGTATCCCGGTCGACCGGGTCCGCCGCTTCGAGGGCCCCGTGCTCGCGGAGCGCGCCTTCATGGCCGAGCGGGCCCGGAAGACTCCCGTGCGCCGTCCCGGCGAGAACACCGGCCCCCAGCTCGGCGAGGCGGTGCAGGAGCGGCTGCTGCTGCGCGGCGCCGACAAGGAGACCGTCCAGTGGGACTCCTGGCGCCGTGACGACGGGACCTGGGAGGTCCTGCTCGTCTACCGGGTGGCGGGCGAACCGCACTCGGCGAGCTGGTCCTACGATCCGCCGCGCAGGCTGGTCCAGGCCCTGGACGACGAGGCGCGCTCGCTGATCGGCGAGAGCGACGGGGCCGCGCCGGAGCCGAGCTTCCCGTTCGTGCCCCGGATCGCCCGGCTACCGCGCGACCGGCCGCTGGACCGCACGCTGGACCGGCAGATCGAGCGCCACACCGAGCGGCCCGCACCGGCTCCCGAGCCGGAGGAGTACGTGAGCAGCGCCTCGGCCGGTGAGCGTGACTCGCTGACCAGCCTGCTGGAGGCGGTGCCGAGCTTCCGGGGCGACATGGTCGTGCCGGAGCGGCCCACGCAGCCCGAGCCGCCCGCGCTGGAGCCTGCGGCCGAGGAGGCAGAGGCGGACGAACCGCCCGCCGCCGCGGCCTCGGCCGGTGCCGGGTCGGCGTACGCGGATGTGCTGATGCCGAGGGCGGTGGCCGGTCACCGCGACCGGCTGACCGGGACGACGGACCGCCAGGCCGAGGCGGACGGGGTCCGGCCGGGACGCCGGGCGGCCGTGCCGAGCTGGGACGAGATCGTCTTCGGCACCCGCCGCAAGAAGCAGGACTGACCGGGAGTGCCGGTCAGCGGGAGAGGGGCCCGTACGCCATGGCGTACGGGCCCCTCTCCGTGCTCCCGCCTATCAGGTCGGCTCGGGGCCGGTGGCGACCGGGCGGGCGGGGTCGGCGGACCACTCGGACCAGGAGCCGGGGTAGAGCGCGGCGGGGATGCCGGCGATCTCCAGGGCGAGCACCTCATGGGCTCCGGAGACACCCGATCCGCAGTACACGCCGACCGGATCGCCGTTTTTCCCCGCTCCGAGCGCGGTGAACCGCTCGGCGAGCTGCTCGGCCGGAAGGTAGCGGCCGTCCTCGGCCACGTTCGCCGTGGTGGGAGCGGAGACGGCGCCGGGGATGTGGCCGCCGACGCGGTCGATCGGCTCGACGTCGCCCCGGTAGCGCTCGGCCGCCCGTGCGTCCAGGAGCAGTCCCGTACGGGCGAGAGCGGCGGCCGCATCCGCGTCCAGAGTGGGCAGGGCGCCGGGGATCGGCCGGAAATCGCCCTCGGCGGGGTTCGGGATCTCGGTGGTGAGTTCGCCGGTCCAGGTGGCGAGCCCGCCGTCCAGGACCCGTACGTCCGGATGCCCCGTCCAGCGCAGCAGCCACCAGGCGCGGGCGGCGGCCCAGCCCTGGCCGCCGTCGTAGACCACGACGGGGGTGTCCTGGCCGACCCCGGCGCGGCGCATCACGGCACCGAAGGCCTCCGGGTCCGGAAGCGGGTGGCGGCCACCGCTGCCCGCCGGTCCGGCCAGCTCCGTGTCGAGGTCGACGAAGACGGCACCGGGCAGGTGGCCGGCCTCGTAGTCGGGACGGCCGTGCGGACCACCCAGCTGCCAGCGGACGTCCAGGAGCACCGGCGGCCGCGGTCCCGCCGACTCGCTCGCGTATGCGGATGCGGTGATGATGGGGTTCATGGGTGCCATCCTCGCGCAGAGGCCGTGGCGCCCGTACCCATACCTGGGCGGACGTATCGCAACAAAGCGGTCTCCACTCGTCGAGAAGCCGGAGTGCGCGGCGCGGCCGGAGCCGCACCGGCGCCGGGTGGTGCGAGCATCTCCACGGGATACGCGGACCGCGTCCTGACCCGGGAGCGCCGTACGCACCCTGTTCCCCCGTCCGGCCCCACAACGGTCCGAGGAGAGAGAAGACGATGACCGAGGCTGCCGCCCGGCGCACACCCGGAACACCTTGCTGGGTGAGTCTGATCGTGCACGGCCTGAGCGCGACCCAGGAGTTCTACGGGGCGCTGTTCGGCTGGGAGTTCCGACCGGGACCCGACCAGTTGGGCCCCTACGTCCGCGGGCTGCTCGACGGGAAGGAGGTCGCGGGCATCGGCCAGCTGCCGCCCGACCGCCACCTCCCGATCGCCTGGACCACCTACCTGGCCACGGACGACGCGGACCTGACGGCCGAGGCGATCCGCTCCTGCGGCGGTACGGTCGCGGTCGGACCGATCGACGCGGGCGAGGCGGGCCGGCTCGCCATCGCCTCGGACCCGGGCGGGGCCGTGTTCGGCGTCTGGCAGGGCTCGGAGCACATCGGGACCATGACGGCCGGCGTGCCCGGCACCCCGGTCTGGAACGAGCTGGTGACCCGGGAGACGTCGATGGTCGCGAAGTTCTACCAGACGGTCTTCGGTTACGAGACCGAGGCGGTGGTCTCCGCCGACTTCGACTACCAGACCCTGCACCTGGCCGGCGTCCCGGTGGCCGCGCTGCACGGCGTCGGCCAGTCGCTGCCGCGCGACCGCGGCCCGCACTGGATGACGTACTTCGAGGTCGCCGACGTGGACGAGTCGGCCGCCCGGGTGGTGGAGCTGGGCGGGCACATCCTGCAGCCGCCGCGCGAAGGGGCGAGCGGCAGGCTGGCTACGGTGGCGGATCCGGAGGGCGCCGCCTTCACGATCGTACGGTCGTCCGAAGGCTGAACCACCAGCTCTCGTACGGTCGTCCGGTGGCCGAAGCCCTTTCGGGGCGGCTAGCTTTCGGCGGCGACCGGCAGCACGTCCGGTGAGAGCGTACCCGCGCGGGCCGTCTCCGCGGTGAGCCGGCGGCGGTGGTGGCGGCGGCAGAGCACCTCGTAACCGACCTCGCCCGCCTGTCGGTTGACGTCCCCGACGACGACCTGGGCGCCCTCGACGACCATCTCGCCGTCCACCGTGCGGGCGTTGTGCGTGGCGCGGGCGCCGCACCAGCAGAGCGCCTCGACCTGGAGGGCCTCTATCCGGTCGGCCAGTTCGATCAGGCGCTGGGAGCCGGGGAAGAGCTTGGTGCGGAAGTCCGTGGTGATGCCGAACGCGAAGACGTCCAGGCCCAGATCGTCGACGACCCGGGCCAACTGGTCGATCTGGGCCGGGGCGAGGAACTGCGCCTCGTCCACGATCACGTAGTCGACGCGGCCGCCGCGGCTGATCCGGTCGACGATGTGCGCGTACACGTCCATGCCTTCGTCCGCCTCGACGGCGTCCGTCACCAGGCCGAGCCGGGAGGAGAGCTTGCCCTCGCCCGCCCGGTCGTCGCGGGTGAAGATCACGCCCTGGAGGCCGCGCGCGGAGCGGTTGTGACCGATCTGCAGGGCCAGCGTGCTCTTTCCGCAGTCCATGGTTCCGGAGAAGAACACCAGCTCGGGCATGAGGGGTCGAGCACCTTTCAGAACAGCGGAGGGGGAGAAACGCGGTTACGAGCGTACTTCGAGCAGCGGGACGAGCTGTTCGACGGGGGTCAGGGAGCCGTGCATGCCGACCATGGCCGACTCGTGCGGCTCGTTGACCGACGCCGTGATGACGACGTCGTCGTGGGCGGCGGCGACCACATCGCCGATCCGGCCGTACACCCGCTCGTCGATCACCGGCCCGAACCAGCCCGCCGCGATCGCCTCGTCCCGGCTCGCCACCCAGAACTGCTCGCCGAGCACCTCGCGCCAGACGGCCAGGACGTCGCCCTGGGCGCCGGGCACCGCGTAGACGTGGCGGGCGCGGCCCTCGCCGCCGAGCAGCGCGACGCCGGCGCGCAGCTCCCAGTCCTCGTCGAAGTCGATCCGGGACTGCTCGTCGAACGGGATGTCGATCATGCCGTGGTCGGCGGTGATGTAGAGCGCCGAGCGCGGAGGCAGCTGTTCCGCGAGGCGTTGGGCGAGGCCGTCGACGTACATCAACTGGCCGCGCCAGGCGTCGGAGTCGACGCCGAAGCGGTGGCCCTTGCCGTCGACCTCGCTGTAGTACGTGTAGACGAGCGAGCGGTCGCCGGCGGCGAGGCGCTGGGCGGCGGTGTCCATCCGGTCCTCGCCGGAGAGCCGGCCGAGGAAGGAGCCGCCGCTGAGCGCGACCTTGGTGAGCGGGGTCTGCTCGAAGTCCGGGGAGGAGACCTGCGCGGTGCGCACGCCCGCCGCGTCGGCCAGCTGGAAGACCGTGGGGTAGGGCTGCCAGACCTTCGGCGCGGTGAACGGCTTCCAGCGGAGCTGGTTCATCAGCGCGCCGGTCTCCGGGTTGCGCACGGTGTAGCCGGGCAGGCCGTGTTCGCCGGGCGGCAGCCCCGTACCGACCGAGGCGAGCGAGGTCGCGGTGGTGGAGGGGAAGCCTGCGGTGATGGGGCGGCCGGTGTTGCCGAGCGAGGTGGGGAGCAGGGAGTGGAGGAAGGGCGCCTCGCCGGGGTGGGCCTTGATCTGCTCCCAGCCGAGGCCGTCGATCAGGAAGACGCAGTTCCGGTCTGCGGGCGTCAGCTCGGAGATGGTGGCGGTGAGGCCCTCCACCTCCTGCCCTGCCGCGAGCGTCGGCAGCAGGTCGGCGAGCGAGCCGCTGCCGTACGCCGGGACGGGAGCGGTGTCGAGCGCGAGCGGGACCGGGTCCTGCCAGGCGGCCTGGGCCATCACCGGCCGGTCGCCGCGGTGGCGGCCGTGGCCTCGGAGAGGGACTGGGCGAAGGCGAGGGTCTGGCGGACGGCGTCGGGGCCGTCACCGGCCTCGCTGACGCGCAGGCTCAGGTCGTCGGCGGTGGAGCTGCCCGTGTAGCCGTGGTCGGCCTCGCAGTTGCTGTCGCCGCAGGCGGCGGGCTCCAGGTCGATCCGGGAGACCGCGCCCCAGCCGATGGTGAGGACGACCTCGCGCGGCAGCGTGCCCGCGACGTACTTCTCCGGGTTGGCCACCACGCGGCTGACCACGACGGAGGAGATCCGGTCGAGCTTGACCGACTCCGTGGAGGTGGTGGCGTACGGCGTCGGGGAGCTGGTGTCGGCGGCCTGCTCGTCGGTGTGGCTGACGATGAAGCGGTTCTCGGTCAGCACCAGGACCGTGGCATGGCGGCGGACCTCGTTGGAGTCGAACGTGGTCTCCTGGTGGACCAGGTACGAGGCGACCGGCTCCCCGCCGACGGCGGCCTCGACCGCCTCGGCCACGAGGGCCGGGTAGTAGCCGCTGCGCTCGATCGCCGCGCGCAGCCCCTGGGTCGTCGTACCGGTCTTTGCCATGTGCACCATCCTACGGTGGGCCGGTGGCTGCCTGGGACCTGTCAGTAGTTCGGGAGGCGGCGCGGGCCGAGGTCGCCGCGCGGGGGCGGCGGGGCGAGGCGGACGCCTGCGCCGAGGACGGTGAGGCCGTGAGGCGCCACGACCACCGGTTCCAGTGCCACGGAGACCACTTCGGGATGGTCGTCGACCAGCCGGGAGAGCCTCAGCAGCAGCTCCTCCAGGGCCGGGGTGTCGACGGGGGCCGAGCCGCGCCAGCCGAAGAGGACCGGGGCCGCCTTGATGGACCGGATCAGCTCGGCGGCGTCGCGGTCGGTGGCCGGGACCAGCCGGTGCGCGGTGTCGCCGAGGAGCTCGGAGGGGGCGCCCGCGAGGCCGAAGGAGAGGATCGCCCCGGCGGCGGCGTCGATGGAGGCCCGTACGACGGTGTCCACGCCGCGCGGGGCCATGGACTGGACGACCGGGAGGAGTTCGGCGGGCTTGCCGAGGAGCTCGGTGAACTCTCCGTACGCCCGGCGCAGCGCGTCCTCGTCGGCGAGGTCGAGCCGGACGCCGCCGAGGTCGGCGCGGTGGCGCAGGTGCGGCGCGGTGGTCTTGAGTGCCACCGGGTAGCCGAGGCGGGCGGCTGCCGCCACCGCCGCATCGGGGTCCGGGGCGGGGAGGGTGGGGCGTACGGGGATGCCGTAGCGGCCGAGCAGCTCGCGGGCCTCGTCGTGGGTGAGGGGGCGGCCGCGCGGGTCGGGGGTGGCGCCGAGGAGGGTGTCGATCAGGGCGGCGGCGCCGGGCTCGTCGGTGGTCTCGTCCAGGAACTCGGGCACCTTGCCGGGGGTGGCCGCCTGGCGCCGCCACTGCGCGTACTTCACGGCTTCGGCCATCGCGCGTACGGCACGTTCGGCGGCGGGATAGGCGGGGATGCGGCCGGCTGGGGCGGGGGGCTCGGCTTCTTCGGCTCCTGCGGTTCGTTCGGCTCCTGCGGCTTCTGCGGCTTCTTGAGGTGCGTTCTCCGTGGGAGCGGGCGGGCCGGAGGGCTGGGCGGCGAGCGTGGTGGGCCGGGTACGGGGTGCGGCCGTACTGCTCGCGGCGGCGAGGGCTTCGGCGAGGCCGCCGATCTCCACGTGGACGACGGCGACGGGCTTGGCCGGTCCGCCGGCGGCCGCGCCGCGCAGCGCTGCGGCCAGCACCTCGCCGTCGCCGGTCTCGGCCTCGCCGTTCTCGCCGACCCACGGGATGGCGGTGACGATCACGGCGTCGCAGGTCCCGTCGGCCAGCGCCTCGGCCAGCGCGTCCCGGAAGTCCTGCGGCGAGGCGCCCGTGGTGAGGTCCACCGGCGGGCGCGGGCGGAGCCCTTCGGCGAGGCAGGCGTCGTACGTGAGGAGGCCGAGCGATTCGGAGTTGCCGAGGATCGCGACCCGGGGTCCGGCCGGGAGCGGCTGGCCGGCCAGGAGGAGCCCGGCGTCGACCATCTCGGTCACCGTGTCGACCCGGATGACGCCCGCCTGCCGCATCAGGGCGGAGACGGTGGCGTCGGGGATGCGGCTGACGGGGACGGCGTGGCCGGGCGGGTTGGTGCCGCTGTGCCGGGCGCCCTTCACGACGACGACGGGCTTGACGGCGCCGGTGCGGCGGGCGAGGCGGGTGAACTTGCGCGGGTTGCCGAGCGATTCGAGGTAGAGGAGGGCGACGTCGGTGTCCTGGTCCTCGAAGGAGTACTGGAGGAAGTCGTTGCCGGAGACGTCGGCCCGGTTACCGGCCGAGATGAACGAGGAGAGGCCCGCGCCCCGGCGGTGGAGGCCGGAGAGGAGGGCGATGCCGATGGCGCCGGACTGGGTGAAGAGGCCGATCGAGCCGCGGGCGGGCGACTCGGGGGCGAGGGAGGCGTTCAGCCGGACGGACTCGGCGGTGTTGATGATGCCGAAGGCGTTGGGGCCGATGATCCGCATTCCGTACGAGCGGGCCTGGCGGACCAGTTCGCGCTGGAGCTCACGGCCGGCGGAGCCCTGTTCGGCGTAGCCGGCGGAGAGGACGACGAGTCCTTGGACGCCGTGCTCGCCGCAGTCGGCGACGGCCTCGGGGACGCGGTGGGCGGGGACGGCGATGACGGCGAGGTCGACCTGCTCGTCGATCTCGCCGAGCGAGCGGTGCGCGGGGACGCCGTCGAGCGTGGTGAGGCCCTCGTCGAAGGCGCGGTTCACGGCGTACGTACGGCCGGTGAAGCCGGCGGCGAGGAGGTTGCGGAGGACCGTGCGGCCCACTCCCCCGGGTGTGCGGCCGGTGCCGATGACCGCGACGGAGCCGGGCGCGAGGAGGCGCTGGACCGAGCGGGCCTCGGCGCGCTGTTCGCGGCCGCGCTGGACGGCGAGGGACTTCTCGGTGGGTTCGAGGTCGAGGGTGAGGTGGACGGAGCCGTCCTCGAAGCTGCGCTGCTGGGTGTAGCCGGCGTCCCGGAACACCTTGATCATCTTGTTGTTGGCGGGCAGCACCTCGGCGGCGAAGCGCCGGATACCGCGCTCGCGGGCGACGGCGGCGATGTGTTCGAGCAGCGCCGAAGCGACTCCGCGGCCCTGGTGGGCGTCCTGGACGAGGAAGGCGACCTCGGCCTCGTCGGCGGGCGCGGAGGCGGGGCGGCCCTGGTCGTTGATGCGGTCGTAGCGGACGGTTCCGATGAACTCGCCGCCGGTCGTGACGGCCAGCCCCACCCGGTCGACGTAGTCGTGATGGGTGAAGCGGTGCACGTCCCGGTCGGAAAGGCGCGGGTACGGGGCGAAGAACCGGTAGTACTTCGACTCGTCGGACACCTGCTCGTAGAAGCTGACCAGCCGTTCGGCGTCGTCCGTGGTGATCGGCCTGATGCGCGCGGTGCCACCGTCACGGAGCACCACGTCCGCTTCCCAGTGGTCGGGGTACGCGTGATGCGGACTCTGTTCCGGCGTGGGCTCCATGGGCAAAGCCTACGGCCGGTCTCCCGGTCGCGGAGGGATCGGTACCGGGGCAGTCTGAGGACGGCCGGGGCCTGCCGGTGGGAGGAGAGGCCGGGCACAGCAGTACGCACCGCATGAGAGACTGGTCTAGACAACCGTTGATATGTGAAGGGCAGAACCATGGCTGAGCGCCGCGTAAACGTCGGTTGGGCCGAGGGCCTGCACGCCCGCCCCGCTTCCATCTTCGTCCGTGCCGCCACGGCTTCCGGCGTCCCGGTGACGATCGCCAAGGCCGACGGCGACCCGGTCAACGCCGCCTCGATGCTCGCGGTGCTGGGTCTGGGTGCGCAGGGTGGCGAGGAGATCGTGCTCGCGTCCGACGCGGACGACGCCGAGGCCGCCCTGGACCGTCTGGCGAAGCTGGTCGCCGAGGGGCTCGAAGAGCTTCCCGAGACCGTCTGACCCATTCCGGGACCGTTCGACGGTAACGGACCTGAGCCGTGGTTTCTCCCTCCGGGAGAACCACGGCTCTTTCGTTGTCCCGAGGCGATGAAAAACGATTTCGGGCAGCGTGAATAGAGCCCTCGGAAATTGCTTCTCTTTGTATACGGCGCGCTTGTTAATGACGGGCACCCGCGATGTTTACGCCGTGTTGCGAAGAACTCACGCGTGGCGGTGGCGCCGCCCGACGGCCGGGCCTGTCCGGTCGGCGCAGCCGGTGCGCGCCGGCGGCCCGCTCCGCGTGCAGGGCGGTGAGCGCCCTGGCCCGTTCCGCGTCGCCGCGCGCCACCGCGTCCACGATGGCTCCGTGCTCGGCCCAGGAGTCGACCGGGCGGGCCGGCTGCTCGACGGCGTACATCCAGGCGATCTTGTACCGGAGCTGGGTGAGCAGGGCGATCAGGCCGGGGCTGCCGGAGGCCTGGGCCAGGGTCTCGTGGAACCAGCCGCCCAGTGACCGCAGATCCTCGCCCTCACCGCGGCGGGCCCGCTCCTGGCCCAGCCTGACCAGGCCGCGGAGCACCTTGAGGTGGGCCTCCGTGCGGCGCTGGGCCGCGCGGGCGGCGCCGAGCGGCTCCAGGAGCATCCGCACCTCCAGCAGGTCGGCGGCCTCCTGCTCGGTGGGCTCGGCGACACAGGCCCCGGCGTGCCTGCGGGTGGTGACGAAGCCTTCGGACTCCAGGGTGCGCAGCGCCTCGCGGACCGGGACGCGGGAGACCCCGTACCGGCGGGCCAGCAGCTCCTCGGTGAGGCGGCTGCCGCGCTCGTAGACACCGGAGACGATGTCGTCACGGATTGCCGTGCATACCGAATGCGCGGGAATGCGCATGTCCGAACCTCCGCCTTCATCCCCGCGAAACGCGGCCGGCCGACGCCTGTTCCGTGACTCTAAGGCAATCTTCCGCAATTTCCGATGGCAGGCCCGAATTGATGGATATCTTCTGGCCAAAGGTCGGGGGCGGAGGGGATCGGTCCGGGCATTCCCGGCGCACGGCCGAAGGCCCCGGCGGGAAGCCGGGGCCTTCGGGAGGAGCGGTGGTACGCGGTCGGGTCAGACGTTGACGCCGTGCGAGCGCAGGTAGCCGACCGGGTCCATGTCGGAGCCGTACTCCGCGGTGGTGCGGGCCTCGAAGTGGAGGTGCGGCCCGGTGGAGTTGCCGGTGGAGCCGGAGAGGCCGATCTGCTGGCCGGAGGTGACCGACTGGCCGACGGAGACGCCGATCGAGGAGAGGTGACCGTACTGGGTGTACGTGCCGTCGGTCATCCGGAGCACGATGTTGTTGCCGTACGCGCCGCCCCAGCCGGCCTCGACGACCGTGCCGGCGCCGACCGCGACGACGGAGCTGCCCGAGGCGGCGCGGAAGTCCACGCCGGAGTGGCTGCCGGAGGACCAGAGCGCACCGCCGGACTTGTAGCCGGTGGTGACGTAGGAGCCGGCGACCGGGAGGTGGAAGGCGTTGAGGCGGGCACGCTCGGCGGCGCGGGCCGCGCGGGCCTCCTCCTCTCGGATCTCCTCGGCGCGGGCCTCGGCCTTGCGCTGGGCCTCCGCCTTGGCCTTGGCCTTCTCGGCCTTCGCCTTGGCCTTCGCCGCCTTGGCCTTGGCTTCGGCGGCCGCCTTGGCCTTCGCCTTCGCGACGGCTTCGGCCTGCCGGTGCTGCGCCTGCGCCTGGGCCTCGATCTGCTCGGCGATCGTGGCGTCGAGGGCGATGGCCTGGGTGAGTCCGGTCTCGGCGGCCTTCGGGGTCTCGGAGTCGGCTGCGGCGGCCGGGGAGGCCAGGGCGCCGAGGACACCGGTCGTGGTCAGGGCCGCGACGCCGGCGACATGAGCGCCGCGGCGCTTCAGGCGGCTCGGGGCACGGTGCTTCCCGGTGGCACGGGTGAACGCCATGGAGGTGCTTGATCCTTTCCTTCCTTCTCGCCTACCGGGTTAGCTGACGGGTTCGGAGCAGGAAGGTCTCCTACGGAGCTCCGCGCCGGTTCGCGGCACGGGGTTCCGATTCACCCCAGGGACTGCGTGTGGGTCCCCGGCTCCCCAGGCTCGCGCCTGACGGGGACTCGGCGATGGCTGCCCGGCGCCGCGGATGCGGCATACGGGTGACGGACAGCCGGGCCGACGCTAGACAAGGCGGCCGTCCGTCACCAAACGGACAGGGGGATTTGTCGCGCATCCCACAGGGCGTAGAGGGATTTACTTCAGCAAGACATGAAGAAAGGAACCAAGCGGACAAAAGGGAGAACCCCGGCGAATTACTCCTCGCTGGGGTTCTCTCCGTCCTGGTGTGTGCCGACGGTGTGTCAGCCGCTGACGACGGTCACCTCTCCGATGCCGAGCGCCTTCACCGGCTCCGCGATCTGTGCCGCGTCGCCGACGAGGACCGTGACCAGCCGGTCCACCGGGAAGGCGTTGACCACGGCAGCGGTCGCCTCCACGGTGCCCGTCTCGGCGAGGCGGGCGTACAGCTGGGCCTGGTAGTCGTCGGGCAGGTGCTGCTCGACCTGGTCGGCCAGCGTGCTCGCGACCGAGGCGGCCGTCTCGAACTTCAGCGGGGCGACGCCCACCAGGTTCTGCACGGCCGTCTCGCGCTCGGCGTCGGTCAGCCCTTCGGCGGCCAGCGTCCGCAGGACTTTCCAGAGGTCCTCCAGCGCCGGGCCGGTGGACTCGGTGTCAACCGAACCGCTGATGGCGAGCATCGCCGCGCCGCCCGAGTCGGGCCCGGTCGAGCGCAGGACCTGGGTGAAGGCGCGTACCCCGTAGGTGTAGCCCTTCTCCTCGCGCAGCACCCGGTCCAGCCGGGAGGTGAGCGTGCCGCCCAGGCAGTACGTGCCGAGCACCTGGGCCGGCCAGACGCGCTCGTGGCGGTCGGCGCCGATGCGGCCGATCAGCAGCTGGGTCTGGACGGCGCCGGGACGGTCCACGATGACCACGCGGCCGGCGTCGTCGGCGGTGATCGGCGCGACCGGGCGGGCCTGGGCCGTGTTGCCGGACCAGTCGCCGAGGGTGTCGGCGAGCAGCGCGTCCAGGTCGATGCCGGTGAGGTCGCCGACGATGACGGCCGTCGCGGTGGCCGGGCGGATGTGGGCGTCGAAGAAGGCGCGCACGGCGGCGGCGTCGATCCGCCGCACGGTCTCCTCGGTGCCCAGGCGCGGGCGGGACATCCGGGCGGTGGCCGGGAACAGCTCCTTGGAGAGCTGCTTGGCCGCGCGCCGGGACGGGTTGGCCTTCTCGTGCGGGATCTCGTCGAGGCGGTTGCCGACGAGCCGCTCGATCTCGCTCTCGGCGAAGGCCGGGGCGCGCAGGGCCTCGGCGACCAGGCCGAGCGCCTTGGCCAGCCGGGAGGCCGGGACCTCCAGGGAGACCCGGACTCCCGGGTGGTCGGCGTGCGCGTCCAGGGTGGCTCCGCACCGCTCCAGCTCTGCGGCGAACTCCTCGGCGCTGTGCTTGTCGGTGCCTTCGGAGAGCGCGCGCGACATGATCGTGGCCACGCCGTCCAGGCCCTCGGGCTCGGCGTCCAGCGGTGCGTCCAGGAAGATCTCCACGGCCACGACCTGCTGGCCGGGTCGGTGGCAGCGCAGCACGGTCAGCCCGTTGGGCAGGGCGCCGCGCTCGGGTGCGGGGAAGGCCCACGGCCGGGCGGTGCCCGGGGTCGGCTGCGGGTGGTACTCCATGGCTACTCCAGTCACGGCGGCGTCGCTCACTTGTCCGCCCCCTCGGGCGCGTCGGTGGCCTCTTCGGCGTCCTCGGACGGCTCGATGGGCTCGTAGACCAGCACCGCCCGGTTGTCGGGGCGCAGGGCCGCCGCTGCCGCCTCGCGCACCTCGTCCGCGGTGATGTCGAGGACGCGTCCCACGGCGGTCAGGGCGAGCTGCGGGTCGCCGAACAGCACCGCGTAACGGCACAGTTCGTCGGCGCGGCCCGCGACCGTCCCCAGCCGGTCCAGCCACTCGCGCTCCAACTGGGCCTGCGCGCGCTCCATTTCCTCCGGTGTGGGGCCCTCCTCGGCGAACCGGGCCAGCTCCTCGTCGACGGCGGTTTCGATCGTCTCCACCTCGACCCCGCCGGAGGTCTTCACGTCCAGCCAGCCCAGCGAGGGCGCGCCGGCGAGCCGCAGCAGGCCGAAGCCCGCCGCCACCGCCGTACGGTCGCGGCGGACCAGGCGGTTGTGCAGCCGCGAGGACTCGCCGCCGCCGAGCACGGTGAGCGCCAGGTCGGCCGCGTCACAGGCGCGGGTGCCGTCGTGCGGGAGGCGGTAGGCGGCCATCAGCGCACGCGCCGGGACCTCCTCGTGGACCACTTCGCGCAGCTGCTCGCCGATGATCTCGGGCAGGGTGCCGTCGCGCGGCGGCTGCTTGCCGTCGTGGGACGGGATGGAGCCGAAGTACTTCTCGACCCAGGCGAGGGTCTGCTCCGGGTCGATGTCCCCGACGATCGACAGCACCGCGTTGTTGGGCGCGTAGTACGTACGGAAGAACGCGCGGGCGTCCTCCAGCGTGGCCGCGTCCAGGTCGGCCATGGAGCCGATCGGGGTGTGGTGGTAGGGGTGGCCCTCGGGGTAGGAGAGGGCGGTGAGCTTCTCGAACGCGGTGCCGTAGGGCACGTTGTCGTAGCGCTGGCGCCGTTCGTTCTTGACGACGTCGCGCTGGTTCTCCATGGACTCCTCGTCGAGCGCGGCGAGGAGGGAGCCCATGCGGTCGGCCTCCAGCCAGAGGGCCAGCTCCACCTGGTGGGTGGGCATGGTCTCGAAGTAGTTGGTCCGCTCGAAGCTGGTCGTCCCGTTGAGCGAGCCGCCGGCCCCCTGGACGAGCTCGAAGTGGCCGTTCCCCTTGACCTGGCCCGAGCCCTGGAACATCAGGTGCTCGAAGAGGTGAGCCAGGCCGGTGCGTCCCTTGACCTCGTGGCGCGAGCCGACGTCGTACCAGAGGCAGACCGCGGCGACCGGGGTCAGATGGTCCTCGGAGAGCACCACACGCAGGCCGTTGGCCAGGCGGTGCTCGGTCGCTGTCAGGCCGCCGGAGCCAGCCTGTGCGGTGGCCGTGTGACCCATGGGCATGTACGTCCCTTCGATCGCGATACTGGACTTCCTGACCGGTACTTCCTGCCAGACCTGCCACTCTAAGCAAGCGCACCGGCACCTGGCGAAGTTCCCGTTCCGCGGAAGTTTCCATCGATGGTGTCCCCGGCCGTGCCGCCCGGGACGGCTTCGGACGGGTCAAGGTCCGCGTTGTCAGTGCGGAGGTCCACAATGGTCCGCATCAGTACCCCAGGTTGTCCGATCAGAATCCGTGAATCCGAGAAGGAGTCGCAGCCGCGATGGCCCGCCGTAGCACGAAGACCCCGCCGCCGGACGACTTCGAGGAGAAGATCCTCGACATCGACGTCGTCGACGAAATGCAGGGCTCCTTCCTGGAGTACGCGTACTCGGTGATCTACTCCAGGGCCCTGCCCGACGCCCGCGACGGCATGAAGCCGGTGCACCGGCGCATCGTGTCCCAGATGAACGAGATGGGACTGCGCCCCGACCGCGGCTATGTGAAGTGCGCGCGCGTCGTCGGTGAGGTCATGGGCAAGCTGCACCCCCACGGTGACGCGTCGATCTACGACGCCCTGGTGCGGATGGCGCAGCCCTTCTCGATGCGGCTGCCGCTCGTCGACGGCCACGGCAACTTCGGCTCGCTCGGCAACGACGACCCGCCGGCCGCCATGCGGTACACCGAGTGCCGGATGGCCGACGCCACTTCGCTGATGACGGAGGCGATCGACGAGGACACGGTCGACTTCCAGTCGAACTACGACGGCCAGGAGCGCGAGCCGGTCGTCCTCCCGGCCGCCTACCCCAACCTCCTGGTCAACGGCGTCTCCGGGATCGCGGTCGGCATGGCGACCAACATGCCCCCGCACAACCTGGGCGAGGTCATCGCCGCCGCCCGCCACCTGATCAAGCATCCGGGCGCCGACATCGAGACGCTGATGCGTTTCGTCCCCGGCCCCGACCTGCCGACCGGCGGCCGGATCGTCGGCCTGGGCGGCATCAAGGACGCGTACACCAACGGCCGCGGCACGTTCAAGATCCGCGCCTCCGTCGCCGTGGAGAACGTGACGGCCCGCCGCAAGGGTCTCGTCGTCACCGAACTGCCCTTCACCGTCGGCCCGGAGAAGGTGATCGCCAAGATCAAGGACCTGGTCTCGGCGAAGAAGCTCCAGGGCATCGCCGACGTCAAGGACCTCACCGACCGCGCGCACGGCCTGCGCCTGGTCATCGAGGTGAAGAACGGCTTCGTGCCGGAAGCGGTGCTGGAGCAGCTCTACAAGCTGACGCCGATGGAGGAGTCCTTCGGCATCAACAACGTGGCGCTGGTCGACGGCCAGCCCCTCACACTCGGCCTCAAGGAGCTGCTGGAGGTCTATCTCGACCACCGCTTCGAGGTGGTGCGCCGGCGCAGCGAGTTCCGCCGCACCAAGCGCCGCGACCGGCTGCACCTGGTCGAAGGTCTGATCGTCGCCCTGCTCGACATCGACGAGGTCATCCGGATCATCCGGGACAGCGACAACTCGGCGCAGGCGAAGGAGCGCCTGATGGCGCACTTCTCGCTGAGCGAGATCCAGACGCAGTACATCCTGGACACCCCGCTGCGCCGGCTCACCCGCTTCGACCGGATCGAGCTGGAGAGCGAACGCGACAAGCTCAACGGCGAGATCGAGGCGCTGACGGCGATCCTGGAGTCGGACGCGGAGCTGCGGAAGCTGGTCTCCACGGAGCTGGCCGCGGTGGCGAAGAAGTTCGGCACGGACCGGCGCACGGTGCTGCTGGAGTCGGCGGGTGCGCAGATCGCCTCCGTACCGCTGGAGGTCGCGGACGACCCCTGCCGGGTGCTGCTCTCGTCGACGGGTCTGCTGGCCCGTACGGCCAACGCGGAGCCGGTGGAGATCTCCGAGGACGCCCGGCGGTCGAAGCACGACGTGATCGTCTCGGCGGTCGCGGCGACGGCGCGCGGCGATGTGGGCGCGGTGACCTCCACCGGGCGGCTGCTGCGGCTCTCGGTGATCGATCTGCCGCAGCTGCCGGACACCCACGCGGAGCCCAACCTGTCGGGCGGGGCGATGATTTCGGAGTTCCTCACGCTGGAGGCGGACGAGGAGCTGATCTGCCTGACCACGCTCGACGAGGGGTCGCCGGGGCTGGCGATCGGGACGCTCCAGGGTGTGGTGAAGCGCGTCGTGCCGGACTATCCGGCCAACAAGGACGAGTTGGAGGTCATCGCCCTGAAGGACGGTGACCGCGTCGTGGGCGCGACCGAGTTGCGTACGGGCGAGGAGGACCTGGTCTTCATCACCTCCGACGCGCAGTTGCTGCGCTATCCGGCGGCCTCGGTGCGGCCGCAGGGGCGGGCCGCCGGAGGCATGGCGGGCGTCAAGCTGGCGGCCGGGGCCGAGGTGCTGTCGTTCACGGCGGTGGACCCGGCGGCGGACGCGATCGTGTTCACGGTGGCCGGTTCGCACGGGACGCTGGACGACTCGGTGCTGACGTCGAAGCTCACGCCGTTCGACCAGTATCCGCGCAAGGGCCGGGCGACCGGCGGCGTGCGCTGCCAGCGGTTCCTGAAGGGTGAGGACGTGCTGGTCTTCGCCTGGGCGGGTCCCACCCCGGCCCGGGCCGCGCAGCAGAACGGCACCCCGGCGAAGCTGCCGGAGCCGGACCCGCGGCGGGACGGTTCGGGCACACCGCTGCTGGAGAAGGTGTCCGTGATCGCGGGACCGCCGCTCTAGGGGTGTCGTCGAACTCAGGGGTGTCGTCAAACTGCCGTCGTCGCCCGGCAGGCGGCAGTCTGACGACGGGCCCCAGGCCTCTCCGTACGGTGGGAAGCGGCCCGGAGGTGTCACGCCTCCGCGGCCGCTTCCTCCCGTACCTCCTCGGGTTCCGGCTCCTGTCGTACGTACCGGAGCACGCCCCACATGGCGCGTTCGGCGTCCGGGGTTTCGGAGCCGTCGTCGTCGGAGGCCCGCGCCGGGTCCGCGCTCTGCACCGGCTCCGCGCGGCAGGCGGCGAGGCCGGTCCGCAGCGCCTCGGCGTCGATGCCGGCGCCGATCATGACGAGCTGGGTGAGCCGCTGTTCGTCCCGCGCCCACGGCTGCGGTACGAAGCGCAGGAACCGGCCGACCGCGTGCAGCGCGTACCGGTTGTCCCGGTCGCCCACGCCGAAGTCCGCGAACCCCTTGATCCGGTACAGGCCTTCGGGCCGTGAGTCGAGGAACGCGATGAAGCGGCGCGGGTCCATGGGGACGTTTGAGGTGAACTCGACGCTCTCGTAGGCCGCGTGGAGGTGGTCGGCGTGCCCGTCACCGGCCTCCTCCCGCAGCAGGTCCTCGAAGGTGAGCTGGCGGATCCTCTCCTCGCCGTCCGGCCGCAGCGCCGGATCGAAGAGCAGCTCGGGGTCGATCCGTCCGTGCACGGCGGAGATCACGGCGGCGGGCGCGCTCAGCTCCGCGACCGCCGTGCGCAGCCGCTGCTGCTCGGCCTCCGCCACCCGGTCGGTCTTGTTCAGGACGACGAGGTCCGCGACGGCGAGGTGGCGGTCGATCTCCGGGTGGCGCTCCCGGACCCCGTCGAACTCGGCGGCGTCGACGACCTCGACCAGTCCCCCGTACAGGATGTGCGGGTTCTCACTGGCCAGCAGCATCCGTACGAGCTCCTGGGGTTCGGCGAGACCGCTCGCCTCGATGACGATCACGTCCAGGCGGGCGGAGGGGCGGGTGAGCGTCTCCAGGAAGGTGTCCAGTTCGCTCGCGTCGACCGCGCAGCACAGGCAGCCGTTGCCCAGGGAGACCGTCGAGCCGACCTGCCCCGCGACCGTCATGGCGTCGATCTCGATGGACCCGAAGTCGTTGACGATCACGCCGATCCGGGTGCCCGCGCGGTTGCGGAGGAGGTGGTTCAGGAGCGTGGTCTTGCCGGAGCCGAGAAAGCCCGCCAGGACGACGACCGGGATCTGCTGGGTGCGGGGCGGGGTCAACGGGGGCCTTCCTGGGTGGGGCGGTCAGGGTGCGGGGACCGGCTGCGGGGCAGGTGTGCCGATGTAGCGGGCCGCCGGGCGAATGATCTTCGAGTCCTCCGCCTGCTCCAGGATATTGGCGCTCCAGCCGATCACCCGCGCCGCGGCGAAGGTGGGCGTGAACATCGCGCGCTGCAGCCCGCAGAGCTCCATGACGACCCCGGCGTAGAACTCCACGTTGGTGTGCAGCTCCCGCCCCGGCTTGAGCTCGGCGAGGATCGCCTCCACCTGCCGTTCGACCTCCACGGCGAAGTCCACGAGCGGCCCGCCGAAGCCCTGCGCGATGGACTTGAGCATCCGGGAGCGCGGGTCCTCGGTGCGGTAGACGGGGTGGCCGAAGCCCATGATGCGGCGGCCGGAGAGGACCTGCTCGCGGATCCAGCCGTCGATGCGGTCCGGGGTGCCGATGGCGTCCAGGGTGTCCAGCGCGCGGCTGGGCGCTCCGCCGTGCAGCGGTCCGGAGAGCGCGCCGACGGCGGCGACCAGGCAGGCGGCGAGGTCGGCGCCGGTGGAGGCGACGACGCGGCCGGTGAAGGTGGAGGCGTTGAAGCCGTGGTCGATGGTGGAGATCAGGTACCGCTCGACGGCCCGGACCCGGTCGGGCTCCGGCTCGGTGCCGGTGAGCATGTAGAGGTAGTTGGCCGCGTACGGCAGGTCCGCGCGGGGCTCGACGGGTTCGAGGCCCTCGCCGAGGCGCTGGAGCGCGGTGAGGATCGTGGGTACGGCGGCGCAGGCGGCGAGCGCGTCGTCGCGGCGGCTGTCGGCGTCGAGATCGTAGACCGGGCGGAATCCGGCGGAGGCGCCGAGCAGTGACAGGGCCGTACGGAGTCCGGCGAGCGGTCCGGAGACGGCGCCCGCGCGGGCGATGGCGGGCAGGGCCTCGGTCACGTCGGCGGGGATCGTGCGCAGCCTCGCCGTGCGGGCGGTGAAGTCGGCGGCCGCTGCCCGGCCGGGCAGTTCGCCGTGGAACATCAGGTACCAGACGTCCTCGAAGCTCCGGGTCTGCGCGAGGTCGATCGCCGCGTACTGGCGGTAGTGGTAGAAGCCCTCGCGGCCGCGGACATCGCCGAGTGCGGTGTCGGTGACGACGACTCCGGCGAGGCCGCGCGGGACGGCGGGGGCGACAGGGGTGGTGGTCATGGCCGGTCTCTCCTCCGTGCATGCAACATTGATTCAACTGTTCATGCTTGACTGTAGATCCGTCAATATTGATTGAGTCAATGTTCAGGCGGAGTGGATACGGTGGCCTCCATGACGGATCAATCAGAGCCCGGCGCCGTCCCTCCGGACGCACCACGGCTGACCACCCGCGAGGCGGCCGAGCTGCTCGGGGTGAAGGCCGAGACGGTGTACGCGTACGTCAGCCGGGGCCAGCTCAGCAGTGTGCGGGCGGCCGGGGGCCGAGGCAGCACGTTCGACGCCGAGGAGGTGCGGGCGCTGGCCCGGCGCTCGGGGCGGCGCGATCCGTCACCGGCCGGCGGCGACCTCGTGTTCCGTACCGGCATCACGCTCATCGAGGAGGACCGGTACTTCTTCCGCGGGGTCGACGCCACGGAGCTGGCCCGGAACCACAGCTACGAGGAGGTCGCGGAGTGGGTGTGGACCGGTGAGCTGCGGCCGGGCGCGCGGTTCGAGGCGCCTTCCGGGACCCTGGCGGCGGCTCGCCGGGCGGTCGGCGCGCTGCCCGTGCACAGCGGGCCGACGGACCGGCTGCGGGTGGCGGTGGTGGCCGCGGCGGTGACGGATCCGCTGCGGTTCGACCTGGCGACCGGGGCGGTGCTGAGCAGTGCGCGGAGCCTGATCCCGACGCTGGTGGGCGCGTTGCCGCTGCTCGGCGCGCCGGAGGCCGAGGAAGGCCCCTTGGCCCGGCAGCTCTGGCCACGGCTGACCTCGTCGCCCGCCGACGCCCCAGCCCTCGCCGTCCTGGACACCGCGCTGGCTCTCCTGATCGACCATGACCTCGCGGCCTCCACCCTGGCCGCCCGGGTCGCCGCCTCGGCGCACGCCCATCCGTACGCCGTGGTCTCCGCCGGCCTCGGGGTCCTGGAGGGTCCGCTGCACGGGGCCGCCAGCGGACTGGCCCACCGCATGCTCCAGGAGGCCGTGGACCGGGGCAGCGCGGTCCCGGTCGTCGCCGACCACCTGCGGACCGGGCGCCGGGTGCCGGGGCTGGGCCACCGGCTCTACCGGGGCGAGGACCCCCGGGCCCGCACCCTGTTCGCGCTGCTGGAGGACGTGCCGCAGGCGGCCGGAGCGCTGACGGCGGCCCGGGAGGTGGTCGCCACGACGGCCCGCCAGGCGCCGCTGCACGCCAACATCGACCTGGCGCTCGCCGTCCTCTCCGTGGGCTGCGGGATGGCGGCGGAGGCGGGTGAGACGGTGTTCGCCATCTCGCGCACGGCGGGCTGGATCGCCCACGCGCTGGAGGAGTACGGGGAGCGCCCGCTGCGGATCCGGCCGAGCGGGCAGTACACCGGGCCCCGGCCCACCCCCTAGGTACGGGCCACTGCAAATTAGCTACGGATCAGAGGGAATTCTCGCGCGGCGGCTGAGCCGTGGATCCGCGCACCACCAGCTCGGGCTCGAAGAGCAGCTCGTCGGAGGGCACGGTCCGGCCGCCGATCTGCACCGAGAGCAGCTCCACCGCCGCGCGCCCCATGGCCTCGATGGGCTGGCGGACGGTGGTCAGCGGCGGCTCGGTGCAGTTCATGAACGCCGAGTCGTCGTAGCCCACGACCGATACGTCGTCGGGGACCGAGAGTCCTCGGCGGCGGGCGGCCCGGACCGCGCCCAGAGCGAGCGGGTCGCTGGCGCAGATGATGCCGGTGACGCCGCGCTCCAGCAGCCGCATGGCGGCGGCCTGCCCGCCCTCCAGCGAGAACATCGCCCGCGCCACCCACTCGTCGGGGATGCTCGTGCCGGTCTCCTCCGCGAGCACGCGGGCGGCGGCGAGCTTGCGCTGCGAGGGCACGTGGTCGGAGGGGCCGAGGACCAGGCCGATGCGCTCGTGGCCGAGCGAGACGAGGTGGCGCCAGGCCTGCTCGACGGCGACCGAGTCGTCGCAGGAGACGCCCGGGAAACCGAGCCGGTCGATGGCCGCGTTGATCAGGACGACCGGGATCTTGCGGTCGGCGAGCACCTTGTAGTGGTCGTGCGGGGCGTCCTCCTGGTGGTACAGGCCGCCCGCGAAGACCACGCCGGAGACCTGCTGCTGGAGCAGGAGCTCCACGTAGTCGGCCTCCGAGACGCCACCCTTGGTCTGCGTGCAGAGCACCGGGGTCAGCCCTTGTTGCGCGAGCGCGCCGCCGACCACTTCGGCGAAGGCCGGGAAGATCGGGTTCTGCAGCTCGGGCAGGACGAGCCCGACCAGCCGGGCCCGCTCTCCCCGCAGCTGCGTGGGCCGCTCGTAGCCGAGGACGTCCAGCGCGGACAGCACGGCCTGCCGGGTGGCGTCGGAGACGCCCGGCTTACCGTTCAGCACCCGGCTGACCGTCGCCTCGCTGACTCCCACCTTCTGGGCCACTTGAGCAAGTCGTCGCGTCATAAGCGCAAGATTAGCGCAAGAAAAGCAAGCAGATTGCGCTACTGACGAACTCCCCGCAACGCTCCCAGAACGCCCGTACGAGAACGCTCACAGAAGCCGCGCCGCCAGGCAAGGGGAACGGCCCGGCGAACCCAGCGGATTTCCACCCGGTCGCCATGCCCCTTACCGTCTCTACGATGAACGCCGCACCCCTCTCCAGCCGGGCGCCGCGCCGGTTCGGCTGGCCGCAGCGGGTCTTCTCCCAGGTGCTGCTGATGCAGCTGGCCATCATCACGGGCGTCACCGTGCTGGTCACCGGCCTGTTCCTGGCTCCTCTCAGCGCCCAGCTCGACGACGAGGCCATGCGCCGCGCGCTGGCCGTCGCGCAGAGCACGGCCGCCCAGCCCGGCATCGCGGAAGACCTGCGCACCACGGAGCCGTCCGCGCTCGGCCCCGTACAAGCCGCCGCCGAGAAGATCAGGCGGGCCACCGGCGCGGAGTACGTCGTCGTGCTGGACCGCCGGGGCGTGCGCTGGTCGCACCCGGAGGCGGACCGGATCGGCGAGGTGGTCTCCACCGACCCAGGGGACGCGCTGCGCGGGCGGGAGGTCATGGAGATCGACAGCGGGACGCTCGGCCGCTCGGCGCGGGGCAAGGTGCCGTTGCGCGAGACCTCCGGCTCGTCGGAGGTGGTCGGCGCGGTCTCGGTCGGGATCGAGTACGACAGCGTGCGCGCCCGCCTCCTCGGCGCGATCCCGGGGCTCCTCGCGTACGCCGGAACCGCCCTGGCCGTCGGCGCGCTCGCCGCGTACCTCATCTCCCGCCGGCTCCAGCGGCAGACCCATGACCTGGCGTTCTCCGACATCTCGGCGCTGCTGACCGAGCGTGAGGCGATGCTGCACTCCATCCGCGAAGGGGTCGTCGCGCTCGACGGGACGGGCCGGATCCGGCTGCTCAACGACGAGGCGCAGCGGCTGCTGGGGCTCGGCCCCGAGGCGGCGGGCCGGCCGCTGGAGGAGATGCTGGACGGCGGCAGGACGGCGGATGTGCTGGCGGGCCGGGTGGTGGGCGAGGACTTGCTGGCGGTCCAGGGCGGCCGGGTCCTGCTGGCCAACCGGATGGAGACGGACGACGGCGGGGCGGTGGTGACCCTGCGCGACCGGACCGAGCTGGAACACCTCGGCCGCGAGCTGGACTCCACCACCGGCCTGATCGATGCGCTGCGCGCGCAGGACCACGAGCACGCCAACCGGCTCCACACCCTTTTGGGGCTGCTGGAGCTGGAGATGCACGAGGACGCCATGGAGTTCGTCACGGAGGTGGTGGGCGTCCACCGGGCGACGGCGGAGCAGGTCACCGAGAAGGTCCGGGACCCGCTGCTGGCGGCGCTGCTCGTCGGCAAGGCGACGGTCGCCGCCGAGCGCGGTGTCTCGCTGCGGCTGGCGCCGGGCACGCTGCTGCCGGACCGGGTGGTGGATCCGCGCGGCCTGGTCACCGTGGTCGGCAACCTGGTCGACAACGCCACGGACGCGGCGGCCGGGTCGGCGGACGCCCGGATCGAGGTCGGGCTGCGGGCCGAGGGCCGTACGGTGGTGCTGCGGGTGAGCGACAGCGGCCCCGGGATCGCACCGGAGCGGTACGGCTCGATCTTCACCGAGGGCTGGTCCACCAAGGACGTTCCGGCCCACGGCAAGCGGGGTCTCGGGCTGCCGCTGGTCCGGCGGCTCGCGGAGCGCCAGGGCGGCGGCGTGACCGTCGCCGGGGCCGACGGCGGCGGCGCGGTCTTCACGGTGGTCCTGCCGGAGGCGCTCGGCGCGGCGGGCCCCACGACGGGAGGCGAACGGTGATCCAGGTCCTGATCGTGGACGACGACGTGCGGGTGGCGGGGATCAACGCCGCGTACGTCGCCAAGGTCGCCGGATTCCGGGTGGCCGCGCAGGCCCACTCGGCGGCGCAGGCGCTGGCCGTGGTCGAGGAGGTGCCGGTGGACCTGATCCTGCTGGACCACTACCTCCCGGACCGCAACGGTCTCGCCGTCGTACGGGAGCTGCGCCGACTGGGCCGCCAGGTGGACGTGATCATGGTGACCGCCGCCCGTGATGTGGCGACCGTGCAGGACGCGATGCGGCACGGCGCGCTCCAGTACCTGGTGAAGCCGTTCACGTACGCCGGTCTCCGCTCGAAGCTGGAGGCGTACGCGGCGCTGCGCCGGACCCTCGACGGCGGCGGCCAGGCCGAGCAGGCGGAGGTGGACCGGATCTTCGGCGCTCTATGGGCGGCGGGCGAGCCGGAGCTGCCCAAGGGCCACTCCCCCACCACCGCCGAACTGGTCCGGCGGGCGCTGCGCGACGCGGACGGCCCGCTCTCCGCACAGGAGGTCGCGGAGAGCGCGGGGATGAGCCGGCAGACGGCGCAGCGCTATCTGAAGCTGCTGGAGCGGACGGGGAAGGTCCGGTTGACACTGCGGTACGGCGAGACGGGCCGCCCGGAGCACCGGTACGCCTGGGCCTGAAGGTCCTCGCCTACGCCGCTCCCGCCCCCGTCAGCGCCCGGACCTCGCTCTCGGCGTGCTTGGCCTCGTCCGGCTCCTCGCGCGAGGTGACCGTGCCGAGCCAGCCCGCCAGGAAGCCGAGCGGGATCGAGACCAGCCCCGGGTTCTCCAGCGGGAAGAGCTGGAAGTCGACGCCCGGAAAGAGCGACGCCCGGCTGCCCGAGACGACGGGTGAGACCAGGACCAGGGCGACGGCCGGGACGAGGCCTCCGTACACCGCCCAAACGGCTCCCCGGGTCGTGAAGTTCCGCCAGAACAGCGAGTAGAGCAGCGCCGGCAGGTTGGCCGACGCGGCCACGGCGAAGGCGAGGCCGACGAGGAAGGCCACGTTGAGGTTCTGCGCGAGGAGGCCGAGTGCGATGGCGACCGCGCCGATGGCGGCGGCGGCGACCCGGGCGACGGCCACTTCGCCGTACTGCTTGCGGCCCGGACGCCGGAGCGAGGCGTAGAGGTCATGGGCGACGGAGGCCGAGGAGGCCAGCGTGATGCCCGCGACGACGGCGAGGATCGTGGCGAAGGCGATCGCGGCGACAAGGGCGAAGAGAACCGTTCCGCCGGTGGACCCCTCACCGCCGCCGAGGTCGAGGGCCAGCAGCGGTACGGCGGTGTTGCCGGCGCCGTTCGAGGAGCGGACCTCGGCGGAGCCGACCAGGGCGGCGGCGCCGAAGCCGAGCACGATCGTCATCAGGTAGAAGCTGCCGATGAGGCCGATGGACCAGACGACGGACCGGCGCGCGGCGCGGGCGGTGGGCACGGTGTAGAAGCGCGCCAGGATGTGCGGCAGCCCCGCCGTGCCGAGGACGAGGGCCACACCGAGGCTGATGAAGTCGAAGCGCGCGGTCCAGTCGCCGCCGTAGCGCAGGCCGGGTGCGAGGAAGTCCTTGCCGTGGCCGCTGCGTTCCGCGGCGGTGTTCAGCAGGCTGTTGACGTCACCGCGGAAGTGGACCAGGACGAGCACCGTGAGCGCGACGGCCCCGCCCATCAGCAGTACGGCCTTGACGATCTGGATCCAGGTGGTGGCGCGCATCCCGCCGAAGGAGACGTAGATGACCATCAGCGCGCCGACGCCGACCACGGTCCACGTCCGGGCCGCCTCGCTCGTCCCGCCGAGCAGCAGGGCCACCAGGGAGCCCGCGCCGACCATCTGGGCGACCAGGTAGAGCACGGAGACGGTGACGGAAGAGGTGCCGAGCGCGGTGCGGACCGGGCGCTCGGCCATCCGGGCGGCGACCACGTCGGCGAGGGTGTACCGGCCGCAGTTGCGGACGAGTTCGGCGACCAGCAGCAGGACCACCAGCCAGGCGACCAGGAAGCCGACCGAGTAGAGCATGCCGTCGTAGCCGAAGAGCGCGATCAGCCCGGAGATGCCGAGGAAGGAGGCGGCGGACATGTAGTCGCCGGCGATGGCGAATCCGTTCTCCATCGGCGAGAAGAGGCGTCCGCCGGCGTAGAACTCCTCCGCGGAGCCCTGCCGGTTGCGGCTGACCCAGGTGGTGATGAAGAGCGTCACCGCGATGAACGCGCAGAACAGCAGCAGGGCGAGTGTCTGGTGGTCGCCTCTCAACGTCCCCGCCCTCCCGTCGCCTGCTGGGCGGCGCCTCGCGTCAACTCCTGTGTGTCCCATCGCAGATCGAGCGCCGCCCGGTCCCTGCGCAGCCGCGCGTGACGGGCGTACGCCCAGGTCAGCAGGAAGGTGGTGAGGAACTGGCCGAGGCCCGCCACCATCGCCACGTTGACCGCTCCGACGACCGGTCGGGCCATCAGCGCGGGCGCGGTGGTGGCCGCGACGACGTACGCGAGGTACCAGAGGAGGAAGGCGAGCGCGGCGGGCGCCACGAAGCGGCGGTAGCGGCGGCGCACCTCACGGAAGGCCTCGCTCCGGTGCACCTCCAGGTAGATCTCGGCCGCGCTGGGCCGGGGTTCTCCGGGGCCGGGCAGGCCGTCCGCCGCGCCTTCCGCCTCGTCCCAGCCCGCGGCCGACGCCTCGTACCACGGGTCGTCGGGCCGCACTCCCGCGACGGCCGGCCCTGCATCCTTCTCCACCGAGCAACTCCCTTGTCCACGGACCTTTTCGGCCGCGTGGCCCACGATGGGTGGTGGAGGAGGACCCCGGGTGCGTCATTCGCCCGAATTCACCTCTTCAGGTGACAGAGACCTTGAACGCGGGCGGCCCCCCCCCACCCGGTGGTCCGGGAGGGCGGGGGCCGCGACGAGCCGGTAGGGCTTCCCTACGCGTCGATGCGCGAGCGGTCCAGGGTCGCCGCCGAGCTGGTGATGAACTCCTTGCGGGGCGCGACCTCGTTGCCCATCAGGAGGTCGAAGACCTGCTCGGAGGATTCCAGGTCCCCGATGTTGATCCGGCGCAGCGTGCGGTGGCGCGGGTCCATCGTGGTCTCGGCCAGCTGGTCGGCGTCCATCTCACCGAGGCCCTTGTAGCGCTGGATGGACTCCTTGATGCGCACGTTCTTGCGCTGGAACTCCAGCAGCGTCTGGCGCAGCTCGTTGTCCGAGTACGTGTAGACGTACTTGTCCTGGCCCTTCTTCGGCTGGACCAGCTCGATCCGGTGCAGCGGCGGCACGGCGGCGAAGACCCGTCCGGCCTCGACCATCGGGCGCATGTAGCGCTGGAAGAGGGTCAGCAGCAGCGTACGGATGTGGGAGCCGTCCACATCGGCGTCGGTCATCATGATGACCTTGCCGTACCGCGCGGCGTCGATGTCGAAGGTCCGGCCGGACCCGGCTCCTATGACCTGGATGATGGCGCCGCACTCGGCGTTCTTCAGCATGTCCGAGACGGACGACTTCTGGACGTTGAGGATCTTGCCGCGGATCGGCAGCAGCGCCTGGAACTCGCTGTTCCGCGCCAGCTTGGCGGTGCCGAGCGCCGAGTCGCCCTCGACGATGAAGAGCTCGCTGCGCTCCACGTCGTCGCTGCGGCAGTCGGCGAGCTTGGCCGGCAGCGAGGAGGACTCCAGCGCGGTCTTGCGGCGCTGGGCGTCCTTGTGCTGGCGCGCCGCGATCCGCGTACGGGCGGCGGCGACGGCCTTCTCCAGGACCGCGCGGGCCTGCGCCTTGGCGTCCCGCTTGGTGGAGGTCAGGAACGCCTTCAGCTCCTTGGCGACCACGGCGGCGACGATCCGGTTGGCCGCGGAGGTGCCGAGCACCTCCTTGGTCTGCCCCTCGAACTGCGGCTCCGCCAGCCGTACGGTGACGACGGCGGTGAGCCCTTCGAGGGCGTCGTCCTTCACCACGTCGTCCTCGGCGACCCGGAGCAGCTTCTGGGAGCGGAGCGCCTCGTTCACCGTCTTGGTCAGCGAGCGCTCGAAACCGCTGACGTGGGTGCCGCCCTTGGGGGTGGCGATGATGTTGACGAAGGAGCGGACGGTGGTGTCGTAACCGGTGCCCCAGCGCAGCGCGATGTCGACGCCGAGTTCGCGGGTGACCTCGGTCGCGGTCATGTGGCCGCGGTCGTCGAGGACCGGGACGGTCTCCTTGAAGGTGCCCGTGCCGGTCAGCCGCTGGACGTCGCAGACGGCCTTGTCCTGCGCCAGGTACTCGCAGAACTCGCTGATGCCGCCGTCGAAGCGGAACGTCTCCTCCGTCTTGCCCTCGCCGTCGAGACCGCGCTCGTCGCGGACGACGATGGTGAGGCCCGGGACGAGGAAGGCGGTCTGGCGGGCCCGCTGGTGGAGCGTCTCCAGGTTGAGCTTGGCGTCCTTGAGGAAGATCTGCCGGTCCGCCCAGTACCTGACCCGGGTACCGGTACGGGTCTTCGGGACCCGCTTGCCCTTGCGAAGGCCGTTGGCCGGGTCGAAGGGGCTGTCGGGGCCCTGCTCGGTGAACATGCCGGGGACGCCGCGGCGGAAGCTGATGGAGTGGGTCGCGCTGTTGCGGTCGACCTCGACGTCCAGGCGGGCGGAGAGGGCGTTGACCACGGAGGCGCCGACGCCGTGGAGGCCGCCGGAGGCGGCGTAGGAGCCACCGCCGAACTTGCCGCCGGCGTGCAGCTTGGTCATGACGACCTCGATGCCGGAGAGGCCGGTCTTGGGCTCGACGTCCACGGGGATGCCGCGTCCGTTGTCCCGGACCTCCACGGAGGCGTCGTCGTGGAGGATGACCTCGATCTGGTCGCAGTGACCGCCGAGGGCCTCGTCGACGGAGTTGTCGATGATCTCCCAGAGACAGTGCATGAGGCCACGGCTGTCGGTGGACCCGATGTACATACCGGGGCGCTTGCGGACCGCCTCAAGCCCCTCGAGGACGAGAAGGTGCCGCGCGGTGTAGTTGGAGCTGTCCCGGTCGCCGCCTGCTGCGGTCAGCATCGCGGTGGACGGCACGGACGTTTCGGCGGTCACGCGGTTCGCTCCTCGCTGAATTTCATCTGGGCCCTTGGTGGGTATCACGGTCGGCTTCGGTTGCCGCTGAGAGCCTACAGAGGCCTGGTAGAGCGGTTGTAACGCCACCCTCGGGGAATCCTCATGCTAGACGAGCACCATCCGGGCTCGCATGGATGTTCGATCATTCGTCGGAGTGACGTGCACATCACGTTCCCTTCGAGGCATGAACCATTTAGGCTCCGGGCACGTCCTCATGAACACACCGGCAAGCCGGCCGGCGGGACCCACCCCCAAGACAAGCAATGCGAAACCGTAGCGCTCCGCATACGGCACATTCGCCGCCAACCGGCAACTGACAGCCATCCCGAGAAGAAGTTTCGAAGAAAAGCCACGAGCGGGAACGTTTTCGGCCTGGTTGGATGTTGACCCTGGTACGACAGCTCGTCGAGCTAGAGAAGAGGCGACGTGACTACTGTTCTGACCCCCGCGAGCCCGCTGACCGCAGCAGACCGCTGTGACCGTTGCGGCGCCCAGGCCTATCTGCGCGTCGTCCTGATCAGCGGCGGTGAACTGCTCTTCTGCGCCCACCACGGGCGCAAGTTCGAGCCGGAACTCAAGAAGATCGCCGCGGAAATACAGGATGAGACGGATCGGCTCACCGCCGTGCAGGCGACCGCCGACGAGGACCAACACTGACACCTCGCATCCACGACGAGCCAGGGGCCGGTCCAGGACCGGCCGACGGGCGGCACTCCCCACCGGGGGTGCCGCCCGTTCTCGTGTTCTCCGGCAGGCCTCGGCGACCCGCTCGACCGCTCAGATGCGGCCCTCGGCCCACTTCACGGCGGCCGAGACCCGGGTGTACACCCCGGGGCTGCCCGCCCGCCCGCAGCCGCTCCCCCAGGACACCAGGCCGATGAGCCGCCCACGGGCCACCAGCGGCCCGCCGCTGTCGCCCTGGCACGCGTCCCGCCCGCCCCTCGGATCGCCCGCACAGAGCATCCCTGAGGCGTCGTACGTGCCCTCCCTGCCGCCCGGGTAGGCCCGGGCACACTCGGCGTCCGGCAGGACCTGGACCCGGGCGGAGCGCAGCACGGAGGCGTACGTACCGGCTCCCGTCGTGTCGCCCCACCCGTAGACCGCCGCACCCGTCCCGGCCCGGTACGCCTCGTCCCCGGCCCGCGCCATCGGGATGACACTGCTCCTCGGCAGCGCGCGGGAGAGGGTCAGCACCGCGAGGTCTCCGGAGTTGGTGTCGGGGTCGTACGCCGGATTGACCCAGACCGTCCGGACCGGGATCTCCTGACCGGCGGTGTCGCTCAGCCGGTCCCGCCCGGCGATGACGCGCAGGTCCCGCACCCGGCTCACCGGTCCGCCGAGGGCCTCTTCACCCAGACAGTGGGCGACCGTCAGGATCTTCGTGGGCGCCACGGCGACGCCGCCGCAGAACTGGCCCGAGCGCGCTCCGCCGAACCGCTCCCGGCTCGACAGGGCCACCGCCCACGGGCTGTCCGCCACCGGGGCGGGCTGTCCGCCGACGACGATGCTGTCGGCGGCGGCCGGGAGCGGGGCCGCGAGCGGCGCCACGGCGGCCGCGGCGGTCAGGGCGAGGAACCCGGTCAGGGTACGGACGACGGGACGGGGCATGAAGGCTCCTGACACTGAGGTGGCAACGGTCCGCCCAGCGTGATCCAGCCCGTACGCCTGCGCACCCGCGGACACGCCGGAGGGCCCGGATCCCCTGCGATCCGGGCCCTCCGGCGGTGAATCTTCCGCCCTGTGTTCTAGTCCAGGTAGTCGCGCAGGACCTGCGAACGCGACGGGTGACGGAGCTTCGACATCGTCTTCGACTCGATCTGACGGATGCGCTCACGCGTCACGCCGTAGACCTTGCCGATCTCGTCCAGCGTCTTCGGCTGGCCGTCGGTGAGACCGAAGCGCATCGAGACCACGCCGGCCTCACGCTCGGAGAGCGTGTCGAGCACCGAGTGCAGCTGCTCCTGGAGGAGCGTGAAGCTGACCGCGTCCGCCGGGACGACGGCCTCGGAGTCCTCGATCAGGTCACCGAACTCGCTGTCGCCGTCCTCGCCGAGCGGGGTGTGCAGCGAGATCGGCTCGCGACCGTACTTCTGGACCTCGATGACCTTCTCCGGGGTCATGTCGAGCTCCTTGGCCAGCTCCTCCGGGGTGGGCTCACGGCCCAGGTCCTGGAGCATCTGGCGCTGGACGCGCGCGAGCTTGTTGATGACCTCGACCATGTGCACCGGGATACGGATGGTGCGGGCCTGGTCGGCCATGGCGCGGGTGATCGCCTGACGGATCCACCAGGTGGCGTACGTGGAGAACTTGTAGCCCTTGGTGTAGTCGAACTTCTCGACCGCGCGGATCAGACCGAGGTTGCCCTCCTGGATCAGGTCCAGGAAGAGCATGCCGCGGCCGGTGTAGCGCTTGGCCAGGGAGACCACCAGGCGGAGGTTGGCCTCCAGGAGGTGGTTCTTGGCGCGGCGGCCGTCCTCGGCGATGATCTCCAGCTCGCGCTTGAGCTTCGGCGCGAGCTTGTCGGCGTTGGCGAGCTTGTCCTCGGCGAAGAGACCGGCCTCGATGCGCTTGGCGAGCTCGACCTCCTGCTCGGCGTTGAGGAGCGGAACCTTGCCGATCTGCTTGAGGTAGTCCTTGACCGGGTCGGCGGTGGCGCCGGCGACGGCGACCTGCTGGGCAGGTGCGTCGTCCTCGTCGTCGTCGGAGAGGACGAAGCCCTTGTTCTCGCCCTCGCCCTCCTCCTCCTCGCCGCCCTTGCCTGCCTTGACCTCTTCGACGGCCTCGTCACCGTCGAGCAGCTCGTCGTCCTGCTTGCCGGACTTCTTCGCCGCTGTCTTCTTGGCCGCTGTCTTCTTCACGGCGGTCTTCTTGGCAGCCGTCTTCTTGGCTGCCGCCTTCTTCGCGGGGGCGGCCGCGACGGCGTCGTCGGCCACCGCGTCCGCGCTCTCGGCCGCCGGGGCGGCGGTGGCCGCGACGGTCCTCGTCACGGTGGTCTTCGCCGCGACAGTCTTGGTGGCGGTGCGCTTGACCGGGCTCTTCGCTGCGACGCTCTTGCGGGCGCGCTTCGGCGACTCCGCGGCACTGACCATCAGCGTCACACCCTCTTCCTCGAGGATCTGGTTGAGGCTGCGCAGAACGTTCTTCCACTGGGTTGGCGGAATCTGGTCAGCCTCGAAGGCCCGACGCACGTCATCGCCGGCGATCTGCCCATCAGCCTTTCCCCGCTCGATGAGCGCCATCACAGACTCGGACTCGGCGATCTCCGGCGGGAGCGTACGGGATGTGCTGGCCGACACGAACAACCTCTCGGAACGATGGAAACGGCTTCCGGCCCTGCCCTGGGGAGGGCTGGAACCGACGACCGTCGACTGGGGATGTCGCCGACGGCGCGGGTTTGGCCTCAGAACTGAAACAGCGCGCCCAAGGGCTGCTGTATTCCTTCCGCGGCGGTCACCTCTTAAGTCATCGCGCTGCTTCGAGGAGTGTTACGCCCAATCCGCGTGGCCCGAGTCACACCCCATTCGGGACGAACCGTGCCAGGGCAGGCATCATCTCCTCATCATTGTGCCGCCGGACCCGTGCGGTCCGGCGGCACAGGGCCTGTCCACCCCGGCCGTGGACCGGTCAGTGCTGCTCGCGAGGCGCGGGAACCACGCGCTCCACGTCGGGGTGGACGACGAGCAGTTGGCGCATGGCCGTCTCGGCGCCCGCGGAGTCGCCCGAGGCGAGGGCGTCGACGATGCGCGCGTGGTGGGCGAGCGAGGCGTCACCCGGGCGGTCGCAGCCGGTGACCGGGCCGCCGGAGACGTGCAGGGCGGCCGAGACGATGCCGGAGAGGTGTTCGAGCATCCGGTTGCCCGCGGCCTGGATGAGCAGGGCGTGGAATTCGGCGTCGGCACGGGAGAAGGTGATCGCGTCCCCCTGTCCCATCGCGTGCCCCATGATCTCCACCATGTCGCCGAGGCGCTGCTGGAGGTCCTCCCGGCCGTGGCCGGCGGCGAGGCGAGCGGCGAGCGGCTCGATGGTCCAGCGCAGCTCGGCGAGCTCACGGCGCTGGTCGTCGCGCTGCGGGCCGAAGGCGCGCCATTCGATGATGTCGGGGTCCAGCAGGTTCCAGTCACTCACCGGACGGACCCGCGTACCGACATTGGGACGCGCGCTGACCAGCCCCTTGGCCTCCAGGACACGCAGGGACTCGCGTACGACGGTACGGGAGACCTCGAAGCGCTGGCCGATCTCCTCGGGGACGAGGGGGCGGTCCGCGCCGAGGTCGCCGGAGACGATCATCTGGCCGAGCTGCTGGACGAGTTGGCCGTGCAGGCCGCGTCCGCGGCTGGCCGCTCCCCGCCGGCTCGCCCGCCCCAACTCGGAATCGGAACCGCCCCAGGGCCGGGCCGCGGCGCGCTCGCCGGCCGGCGCCTCCGCATAGGGATAGCGATCGAGTTCGCCCGAGCCGGCCAGGCCGGAGTCGGCGGAGCGGGCGGCGGTCATCATGGTGTGCGCAAGGGTACTCACGCATCCTTTGTCGGCGTGGCCCGTCCACCCCTTGAGGTCTTTGGTGAAAAGCACACGAAAGGGTGATCGGCGCTCACGCCGCAATTGACGCCATATACGCATGAACCCGGCATTTCCTAGGGAGTTGCGGGCTCCCCTCCTCGACGTCGGTCCGCAGTGATCACCAACGCACCTTTCCGCGAAGACTGGTGAACAGATACGCACAGATCAGGGCCGACAACGACAGGGTGAGCGCAGCGCCCACGGGCTGCGCGACCACCCGCGCGACGGCCAGGACCCAGCGGTCGGCCTCCTGCGGCAGCTGCCACCAGGCCAGTTCGCGCAGCCTGCCCGGAAGTCCGGTGACCGAACGCGCGGACGGGGCCTCGAACACCTTCTGCACCAGCGGAACCACCAGCACCGGAACGGCCAGCACGGCGGCGATCCCGGCCCCGGCCACCCGGAAGACGCCCGCCGCCAGCAGCCCCGCCCAGGCGCAGCCCACCGTCAGGCAGGCCCAACTCGCTCCGAGCGCGACGGCATTGGTCGGCACGGTGATCAACTCCGGCCCGTAGAAGAGCCGGAGGGCCTGCGCGCCGCCGACGATGGCGAGCGAGGCCAGCAGGAGGGCGAAGCCGGCGGTCACCGTCAGCTTGGCCAGCAGCAGGCCGATCCGCCGGGGCACGGTGCCGCGTCCGGCGGCGAGCGCCGGGTAGCGGAACTCGTCGCCGAAGGAGAGCGCGCCCAGGATGCCCGCGCCCAGGGCGGCGGGAGGCAGCGGCAGCAGCTCGGGCCAGGCGGCGAGTGCGCGCGGCAGGGGCGTGGAGCCGGTGCGGGCGAGCAGGACGGAGAGCGCGGCGGAGACGAGGAGCACGGACGCCATGATCATGGTCGTCGTCCGTACGCCGAGGGAGCGCCGCAGCTCGTAGCGGAGCGGGCGCAGCGGGCCGCGTGCGGGGCGGGCGCGGATGGGCGGCGGCAGTTCGGAGAGGGCGGCGGCGGAGGGCTGCCGGGTCTCGCCGGTGTCCGGCGGCGGGGCGGCGGGGCCGGTGTCACCGATCTCGTCGGCGAGTTGGTGGACCGGGACGCCGTGCCGGAAGGCGGTGTCCCCGACCTCGGCGCAGGAGGAGCCGTACACGGTGAGCCGGCCGTTCGGCTCGGGGACCACCTCGACCGAGCGCCGCGCGGCGCGGGCCTCTCTGCTGACGACCGCGGCGAGCCGGGCCGCGTGCGGGGTGCGGACGGCGACGCGGGGGCGGAGGCGGGTGCGCGCGAAGTCGGCGACCTCCTGGTCCGCGACGAGCCGGCCGCCGTCGACGGTGACGACGTGATCGGCGGTGCGGGCGGCCTCCTTGGGGTCGGCGGTGGCGTACAGGACGGTTCCGCCCTGCGCCGCGTGGGCCCGCAGCAGCCCGTACAGCCAGCTGTTCTCGCGCGGGGAGAGGCCTTCCGCCGGTTCGTCCAGGACGAGGGTGTGCGGGTCGCCGAGCAGGGCGGAGGCGAGGCCGAGCCGGCGGTCCATCCCGACCGACAGGGTGCCGAGCCGCTGGTCCCCGAGCCCGGCGAGGCCCACGACCTCGAGCATCTCGTCGGCCCGGGTCGCGGGCGTTCCGGCGGCCGCGCAGAGCATCCGGAGCTGGCCGCGGGCCGTACGGGACGGATGCCCCGGTACGTCGCCGAGCAGCACGCCCACCTCGCGGGCCGGGTGGGCGATGCGGTGCAGCGGCCTGCCCCGGAAGTAGGCGACGCCCCGGCCGGAGTCGAGTTCCAGCATCAGCCGCAGGGCCGCGGTCTTGCCCGAACCGGGGGCGCCGAGCAGAGCGGTGACGCGGCCGGGCGGAGCCTCGAAGGTCAGGTCGTCCACGGCGGGCGGAGCGGCGCGACGGGGTGTGCTGGTGAGTCCGATGGCCTGGAGCATCGCTTCTCTCGCGTTCTCTCACGGAAGGTGAGACCGCTCGGCGGCAGAGGGGTACCGCAGCAACATAACGCGACATTTCCGACTTTTCGTGCAGCAGCAGACCCCGGGTCTTCCGCACTCCCCCGGCTGCCGACAGGCGCCGTCGTCAGACCTCCGGCCGCAGCATCGGCGGATTGAGCACGGTGGCGGCACCGGCCCGGAACAGCTGCGCGGGCCGGCCGCCCTGTCGTGTGGTGGTCCCGCCGGAGGGCACCAGGAACCCGGGAGTGCCGGTGACCTTGCGGTGGAAGTTACGGGGGTCGAGGACTACGCCCCACACCGCCTCGTACACCCGGCGCAGCTCTCCGACCGTGAACTCCGGCGGGCAGAACGCGGTGGCCAGCGAGGAGTACTCGATCTTGGAGCGGGCGCGCTCCACACCGTCGGCGAGGATCCGCGCGTGGTCGAAGGCGAGCGGCGTCGCCTGCTCGCCCTCCCTGAGCAGATCCTCCACGGGCGCCCAGCGCGCGCTGTGCGCGTCCCCGCCGGCCCGGGGCGCGGGCAGATCCGGCGCGAGGGCGAGGTGGGCCACGCTGACGACCCGCATCCGGGGGTCCCGTGCGGGGTCCCCGTAGGTGGCCAGCTGTTCGAGATGCGCACCGTTGCCGACGGCCGGCTTCGCCGGATCGTGGGCGCACAGCCCCGTCTCCTCGACGAGCTCCCTCGCCGCCGCGGATCCGAGATCCTCATCGGCCCTGACAAAACCGCCGGGCAGCGCCCACCGGCCCTGGAACGGGGTCTCCCCACGGCGGACCACCAGCGCGCAGAGCGCGTGACGGCGCACCGTGAGCACGACCAGGTCCACGGTGACGGCGAAGGGCGGGAAGGTCGACGGGTCGTAGGGCGGCATGACGTGATCATAGTCGTCTGCCTGACGATAAACACTCCCTTCGGGCACTCCGGTGATCAGGGGAGCCGGGTGCGCGGGTGGACGCGTGGGGAGCCGGGGGCACGGCACCGCACCCGCCCGCACCCCGGCCCGCCAACGCGCCGGCCCACCGACCTCAGCGCCGCGTCCCCGTGCCCCGCCTGCCGTAGCGCCGGACGTCACGCGGCCGGCGTCCGGGCATCGCACCGTGAGGGCCGGTGCGGGCGGTAGCGGGCGCCGGTGTGCTTCCCTGCGCGTTCGTCGTCCGGCGGCCACTTCCGCGCCGCCGTGAGCGGTTCGCCGCCGGCCTGACGCTGCGGACATGCAGGGCGGGGCCCCTTACGGCGCCCGCACCGGCCTCCTCGGCGGCCGGGGCCGTCGCATCGGAGCCCGTAGCGTCACCGCGCAGGCAGCGGCGCAGGGTCTCCGGGTCCAGGCCCTCGTTGCAGGCCCGGTGCAGGAGTTGCGCGAACGTGTACTCCGGGTCCGCGCGCAGGGCCATGGACAGCGCGACCCGTGCGCCGGGCTCGTCGCCGGTGGACCAGGAGACCCAGCCCGCCAGGGTCAGCGGAGCCGCCGCGTGCTCGCCGTACGGACCGACGCAGCGGCGGGCGAGTGTCCGCCACAACCTCAGCGCGCGGTGGCCGTCGGGGCCTTCCATCCAGGCCGCCGCCTTGTCACGGGTCTCCCGGTCCTGGAGGCCGAGGATGACGGCGGCGGCCTCGTCCTCGGTGATCAGCCGGTCGTCCCCGGAGTCGGAGACGGCTTCCGGCGCGGACCGCGACCGGCCGAGGCGGCCCATGAGTGCGTGGGCGAGCGTGAGGGTCTCCTCAGCCGCCTGGGCTTTCGCGCTCTCGTCCAGGATCCTCGGGACCAGCGAAGCCGCGGCCCGGTCCAGCGCCTGCAGCTGTGCGAATGTCTCGTCCGGCTTCTGCCGGGGCGCGAGCCGCGCCTCCATCTCCCGCAGCGTCCCCCGCACGTGGACCCCCGCGTACGTGGCCGCCGCGGCCATCACCGTCGTACCGGGCATGGCCAGGGGCTTTCCGTCGGGCGGGCAGCACCGGGTGTCGGGGCAGCAGTAGGACCAGTACCGGCCGTCCGAGATGCAGAGCGCTTCGAGGACCGGCACGTCGAGCGCCCCGCACGCCGTGCGCAGGCTCTGGGCGAACGGCCGCAGGCGCTCCATGGTCGCAGGGCCGCTCCCACCGTCCGGCGAATCCTGGCAGAGGAAGATCAGAATCGCGTCGGGCCGCCCGCCGCGCCGCTCGCTGCCCGAGATCAGGCTCTCCGCCAGCTGCTCGGCGACCGGCCCCCATTCACCGGGCGCCCGCGGAATGCCGAGCCGGAGACGGCCGCCGAACCGGCCGCGGCCTCCGTGCAGGGCCACCATCACGACGCTGTCGTCGGGGTGGAAGCCCATCAGATACGGGAGGGCGTCGGCGAGTTCGGCGGGGCCGCGCAGAGTGATCTGCTGACCGTCGGAGGGGCTGGTGGATTCCTGGTGCTTGTTCATGACTCGAAGGTCCCGCGGTCCGCCGGATCCCGCGACCCCTGTGGATAACGTTATCCACAGGCACGCCACGCCGTTCGCGGTTTGTGGTCGTCATCGGGTTGCATGGGGGGATGACCAACGCAGATCGCGCAGCACTCAGGGCTTCGGCCGACTCCGTCCTCGCCCGCCTCGTCGGGGATCCCACGGGTGAGGCCAGGCTGCGCGAGGACCAGTGGCTGGCGATCGAGGCGCTCGTCGCCGACAAGCGCCGGGCGCTGGTCGTGCAGCGCACCGGGTGGGGCAAGTCCGCCGTCTACTTCGTGGCGACCTCGCTGCTGCGCGCGCAGGGCGGCGGCCCGACCGTGATCGTCTCGCCGCTGCTGGCGCTGATGCGCAACCAGGTCGCGGCGGCCGCGCGGGCGGGGATCAGCGCCCGCACGATCAATTCGTCCAACACGGAGGAGTGGGAGAGCGTCCAGGACGAGGTGGCGGCCGGTGAGGTCGACGTCCTGCTGGTCTCCCCCGAGCGGCTGAACAATCCCGATTTCCGGGACCAGGTGCTGCCCCGGCTCGCGGCCGCGACCGGGCTTCTGGTGGTCGACGAGGCGCACTGCATCTCCGACTGGGGCCACGACTTCCGCCCGGACTACCGACGGCTGCGGACCATGCTCGCCGATCTCCCGGCCGGCGTTCCCGTGCTCGCCACCACCGCCACGGCCAACGCACGCGTGACGGCGGACGTCGCGGAGCAGCTGGGTACGGGCGCGGGCACGGACGCGCTGGTCCTGCGCGGTCCGCTGGACCGGGAGAGCCTGAGTCTCGGCGTGCTGCAACTGCCCAACGCCGCGCACCGGCTGGCCTGGCTCGGCGACCACCTCGGCGAGCTGCCCGGTTCCGGGATCATCTATACGCTGACGGTCGCGGCGGCCGAGGAGGTCACGGCCTACCTGCGGCAGAACGGGCATCCGGTCGCCTCCTACACCGGCCGGACGGAGAACGCGGACCGGCAGCAGGCCGAGGACGATCTGCTGGCCAACCGCGTCAAGGCGCTCGTCGCCACCTCCGCGCTGGGCATGGGGTTCGACAAACCCGACCTCGGTTTCGTCGTGCACCTGGGCTCGCCCTCCTCCCCCATCGCCTACTACCAGCAGGTCGGCCGCGCGGGGCGCGGGGTCGAGCACGCCGAGGTGCTGCTGCTCCCCGGCAAGGAGGACGAGGCGATCTGGCAGTACTTCGCCTCGGTCGCCTTCCCGCCGGAGGAGCAGGTGCGCCGCACCCTGGACGTTCTGGCCGGCTCGGAGCGGCCGCTCTCCCTGCCGGCGCTGGAGCCCTTGGTCGACCTTCGGCGGACGCGCCTGGAGACGATGCTCAAGGTGCTGGACGTCGACGGTGCGGTGAAGCGGGTCAAAGGCGGCTGGATCTCCACGGGCGAGCCGTGGGTCTACGACTCCGAGCGGTACGCCTGGGTCGCCCGGCAGCGGGCCGCCGAGCAGCAGGCCATGCGGGACTACGCCACCACGACGGCGTGCCGGATGGAGTTCCTGCGGCTGCGGCTGGACGACGAGGAGGCCACCGCATGCGGGCGCTGCGACAACTGCGCGGGCGCCCGCTTCGACGACAAGGTCTCCACCGCGGCCCTGGACGGTGCCCGCAACGAGCTCGGCCGGCCAGGGGTGGAGGTGGCACCCCGCAAGATGTGGCCCACCGGTCTGTCCGCGGTGGGCGTCGACCTCAAGGGACGTATCCCCGCCGGTGAGCTCTCCTCCGCCGGACGGGCGCTGGGCAGGCTCTCCGACATCGGCTGGGGCAACCGACTGCGCCCGATGCTGGCGGCGCAGGCACCGGACGCGCCGGTGCCGGACGATGTCACCGACGCCGTGGTCACCGTGCTCGCGGACTGGGCCAAGGGCCCCGGCGGCTGGGCCACCGGCGCGCCCGACGCCGCTCCCCGGCCGGTCGGTGTGGTCACCGTAGCCTCGCGCCGCCGGCCGCAGTTGGTGGAGTCGCTCGGCCGGCGCATCGCCGAGATCGGCCGGATGCCGCTGCTCGGGACGGTGACGTACGCGCCGGGCACCGAGGATCTGACGATGTCGCAGACCAACAGCGCACAGCGGGTGCGGGCCCTGCACGAGGCGCTGACCGTCGAACCGGATCTGGCGCGGGCGTTGGAGTCCGCGGGCGGTCCGGTCCTGCTCGTGGACGACCTCTCCGACACCGGCTGGACGCTGGCCGTCGCCGCGCGGCTGCTGCGCCGGGCCGGAGCTCAGGGGGTGTGTCCGCTGGTCCTCGCGGTTCAGGGGTGACGGGAGGCGTCATCCGGCCGGAGCTGGGCAGGGATATCAGTAGCATTCCGGCCGATACCCGTCAGCGTCGCCAATTGCTCGTTGCCGCCCGCCGATGCGCCAGGAAGAATTGGTATCGCTCCCCGCACAGTTCTCGTCGGGCCCGGTAGGGCTGTGCCGCGGCGCGCCCTCACTCGACCCTGCCCGCACCATGGGCGCGTAGCGAAGGGAGGACCATGACCTTCGGATTCGCCCCGTCCTCAGCCACTTCGATATCGGCGTTCTCGACCCCACCGGGTGGAGGGGACTCCGTCAACCGCCTTGCCCGGCTGCTCGAACCCGCCGAGTGGGCCTCTGCGGGCATCCCGCTGCTGAGCAATCCCCGCGAGGTCGTCAGCGGGCTGCACTCCCGCCACCGGCCGACGCCGGCCACCGCCGTGGTCGCGGTCCTCGATCACGAGGAACGGCTCACGGCGAGCGCCTCGTTCACGCGGCGGGACAGTGCGGCGGCGGACGGCTGGGACTTCCGCAACGCTCTGCTCGCGCAGCTGCGGCGGGTCATCCCGCACGATCTGCGCCGCCGCACTCCGGTGCGTACGGCCGTACTTCTCTACTGCCGTGACGGCGACGAGCGGTGGACCGAGGAGGACGGTGCGTGGATGTGGGGGCTGCGGGACGCCTGCACGTTGCACGGGCTGCGGTGCGGTGCGTACATCACGCTGACCGGCGGCGGCTGGCAGGTGCTCGGCGAGGGGCGCGGCGGACGGCGGCCCAGCTCGTTGTCGGAGCCGGCCCCGCTGGCCGACCTCGTGGCCGAGCAGCAGCCCACGCTGACGCGGACCGGTGGCGGCTCGGCCGAGGCGCTGCGCCGCTCGGCCGCCCGGTGAGCGGAGAGCACTTCACGCGCTGAGCCCCGGCCGCCGTCACGGGCGGCCGGGGCTCCTCGGTTCGAACGGGTCCGGCGGTTCAGACACCGGCGCTCGAACCGGTGCGTCGGTTCAGACGCCGGCGCCGAGTGCGGCGTTGACCGTCTGCGGGTCTCCGCAGACGATCAGCAGCGTGGTGGCGCGGTCACGGGCGACGGGCAGCGCGCGGGTGACGGTGTCACCGGCGTCCCCGTTGACCGCCACGACGACCACGGGCCGGGGCTTGGCCCGGTCGACCGCGGAGGCGTCCGCGAAGAAGACGTCGTCGCCCGCGTCCTGCTGGCCCCAGTAGGAGGCCTCGCCGAAGGACAGCTCGTGGGCGGCCCACGGGTGCTGCTCGCCGGTGGTGAGGACCAGGATGTCGCCCGGCGCGCGGCCGGACTCCAGCAGCAGGTCGACCGCTTCCTCGGCCGCGTCGAGGGCTCCGCCGGCCGGGGCCGGGATCAGCTGGAGCTGCGGCCCGGAACGATTCTCCGGCCGGCTCGGAACGCCCTGGGGCGCCGCGGGCGCGGGTACGGGTGCGGGGTGTGCGCGCTGTGCCGGAGGCGTGGGGCGCGCGGGGCCGGGGCCCGGACGACCGGGACGCGGCGTGGCCGCGGAACGCGGACCTGGTACGGGACGGGGGGTCGGCGCGGTTCGGCCGGCGGCCGGGGTGACGCGGGGACCCTGGGCACTCTCGTGAATCTGAGGCTCCTGGAGGAAGAGAGGCAGGATGGTGGTCTGTCGTGGGCCGACGTCATCGGTCGGCATCGCTGGTGGGCGCCTGCGCGCGGTCAGAATTCGAAGCCGAGCTGGCCCCCGCTTTCGAGTGCGGCCGCCTCGGCGGAAAAACGGACCTTCTTCAGGTGCTGCCACCGGGGCAACGCGTCAAGATACGCCCAGGAGAGGCGGTGATGACGCGTGGGCCCCCGCTCCTCCAGTGCGGCCCGGTGCACCGGCGAGGGATATCCCGCGTTGGCGCCGAAGGCGAAGTCCGTGTACTCCTCGGACTCGCCGCCCAGTTCGGCCATCATCCGGTCGCGGTACACCTTGGCGATGACCGAGGCGGCCGCCACCGCGATGCAGGACTGGTCGCCCTTGATGACCGTACGGACCTGCCAGGGAGCGCCCAGGTAGTCGTGCTTGCCGTCGAGTATCACCGCGTCCGGCCGGACCGGCAGGCCTTCCAGGGCACGTACGGCGGCGAGCCGGAGGGCGGCGGTCATGCCGAGGTCGTCGATCTCCTCGGGAGAGGCGTGGCCCAGGGCGTGGGCGGTGACCCAGCTCTCCAGGACGGGCGCGAGCTCGGCACGCCGCCGGGGCGTCAACAGCTTGGAATCGGTGAGGCCTTCGGGCGGTCGGCGCAGGCCGGTGACCGCGGCACACACGGTGACGGGTCCGGCCCACGCCCCGCGTCCGACCTCGTCGACACCGGCAACGGTCCTGGCGCCGGTGGTAGCGCGGAGCGAGCGCTCGACGGTGTGCGTGGGTGGTTCGTACGGCATGGCGCCAGCCAGCGTACGCCGAGAGCGACGGCAGCAACACCCCGGGGCATCGCGCACACCGAGATTCGGCCACCGGGCCCGGCCCGGGGCCGGATCAGTAGGGGTCGTAGTCGTCGTGGTCCTGCTCGTAGCCGCCCCGCTCGCCCTCCCGTACGCCGTCCGTGCCCAGCCCGTAGCAGGTGTCGCGCCCGTTGGTGGCGGGACGCTCGCGGAGGATCGCCCGCGCCCGCGCCTCGCCCCAGCTGGTGGCGTACCAAGGGGAGTCGGAGGTGTGCAGCTCGCGCTGGATGACCCGGAGCGCGCAGGAGCGCTGCGGTTCCGGCAGTCTGTCGAGAGCGGGTACGGCGTCGGCGGAGAGGTCCTTGAGGTAGTCGATGTCGATCGAGGTGCGGTCGTCCCGGAAGCGCTGGACGTTCTGTTCGGCGACCACCGCGTCCGGGGAGACCAGTCCGAAGGCGAGGACGGCGGCCCCGGCGCTGACCGCGATCGCGCGCGGCAGGAACCTGGCGCCGAAGACCCCGGCGGCCAGGATCAGGACGAACACGGCGCCGAGCCAGAGTTCCATCGCCGCCACGGAGATCCGCAGCCGGGTCAGCCCGTATTCGTCGACGTACAGGTCCATGCGGCGCAGGGCGGAGGCGACGACGACCAGGGTGAGCACGCAGAGGGTGCCGAGGACGGCGCGGACCAGCGTCCGGTCCCGGCTGCCTCCGCGCGGCGCCCAGCGCAGGGCCAGGGCGATCACGAGGAGGGTGAGCAGGGTGGCCCAGAGCAGCTGCCAGAAGCCCTGGCGGGCGTACTCGGCGTGGTCGAGGCCGGTCTGCTCCCGCACCTTGTCGTAGCCGCCGAGGAGGACGACGAGCTGCAGGGTGATGAACGCGGCGAAGAGCAGGTTCAGGACGATGAGCGGAAGTGCCCATTCCGTACGTCCCCGGGGCTTGCCCGGCGTGACGGTGAGACCGTCCCACCGCACGGGTGCGGCGGCGGTCCGCGCGGCGGCCAGCGCGCCCAGGAGCCCCACGAGGAAGAGGAACGTCCGCCACGGGCCGTCGACGATCGACACATCAGGGGTGAGCCGGCCCAGCAGGTCGGCGAAGGCGGCGTCGGCGCTGGCGAAGAGCGTCCCGAACACCACGAGGAGCCCGAGGGCCACGGCCGTGGTGCGTACGGCGGAGCCCCAGCGCCCCCGCGAGCCGTCGGCCCGCTCCCGTACCCCGCGCCAGCCCCACCGGGCACCCGGCACGACCGACTCCAGGGTGCCCACGGAGCCGAGCAGGACGCCGGGCCACGTCCGGCTTCCGTGCAGCGCGAGCGAGCCCAGGGCGAAGGCCGAGACGACCGCCAGGAAGGCCGGCCAGCCCGCGTCCCGGAGCGCGGGCACCACGAGCAGCGCGAGACCGCCGACGGCCCACGTGGCGGTCCACGGACGCGGTCGGCGGCCCGCGGCCCGTGCGGCGAAAGCTGCGGCCAGGGCGGCGGGCACGGCGACGATCAGGAGGTTCACGCCGAGGCCGTCGCCGAGGAGGAGCGCGCTGAGTACGGCAGTGGCCAGGGCCGCCCAGAGCACGGCGGGCCGGACCAGCGGCGGCGCGGCCGGACGGAGCTTGGCCGTCGCGCCGGGGCCCTTGACGGGCGGCCGCCAGGGCTGACCGGGCTGCCAGGTCTGCTGCGCGCCTCGGTCCGGCTGCCGTTGGGCGTGGAGGTAGGCGGGCGTGGCGGAGGGCTCGGTGGCCGCCGGTGGCACCTGCTTCGCAGGCGTCGGTTCCGTAGGCTTCGCATCCGCGGGCGTCCGCTCCGGAGCCACTGACCGCGAAACCGGCGGGCCATCGGCCGCCTGGCCTGACGCCTCGGACGACGCGGGCCCCCCGCTCGCCTCTGACGGTCGTTCGGACATGGGACCCCTCCCCCACCGGCACCCGCGCACGCCCGCAGGCGGCGCGTCGGCCCGGCATCTCATTCGGCGCGCACCCGCGGAGGTCGACCGGCGAAGATCGACCAGGGGCGGCGTGGCGAAAGGTTAATCCCGAACCGGTGTTCGCGAACACTCAGAGTGAGGGCTGTGGCAGGACCGTGACAGACGGTCGGCCCACCACCGGATCCATACGGTCAGTGGTGCCCACCGGATCCGTACGGTCAGTGGTGCCCACCGGATCCATACGGTCAGTGGTGCGCCGGGAGCAGCCAGCCGGGCGGTTCCTCCGTCTGCGCCAGCCAGTCGGCCGGCGGCGCACCGGCCGGACCGGCGGCGACGACTCCGCCGACGATGGCGCAGGTGGTGTCGACGTCGCCGCCCGCCTGGGCCGTCAGCCAGAAGGCCGCCTGGAAGTCGCCGAGGTTCCTGGCCGCCGACCAGAGGGCGAACGGCACGGTGTCGTGGGCGCTGGTCCGGCGGCCGTTGCCGAGGACCGCGGCGACCGTACCGGCGTCCTGGTAGTCGAGCATGTCGCGGGCCCTGCGCAGCCCGGCGCCGACCGCACTGCGGGGCACGAGCGCGATGACGCCGTCGAGCAGCGCCTCGGGCGTCGGCGGACCGTCCGGGGCCGCGGCGAGCGAGGCGGCGGCCGCGACGGCCATCGCCCCGACGACGGCCTCACGGTGCTGGTGCGTGGTGTACGAGGAGATCTCGGCCTGGTGGGTGGCCTGCTCCGGATCGTCCGCGTACCAGGCGCCGAGCGGCGCGATCCGCATGGCCGAACCGTTGCCCCACGACCCCTGCCCCTTGAAGAGCGCCGAGGCCAGCTCGCGCCAGTCGCCACCCTCCCGTACGAGCCGGAGCAGCCGGTTCACGGCCGGCCCGTAGCCGCGGTCGAAGTCGTGGTGCTCGGCGAAGGAGTGCGCGAGCGCGTCCTGGTCGATACGGCCGTGGGCGGCGAGCACGGCCACGACCGAGGCCGCCATCTCGGTGTCGTCGGTCCACTGCCAGAGGCCGGGCGGCAGGCGGCGCTGTTTGAGCAGCGGGTAGTTGACCGGGACGAAGAACTGGGAGCCCAGGGCGTCTCCCACGGACAGGCCACGCAGGCTGGCCAGGGCGCGTTCGAAGCGCCGCTCGGAAGCAGAATCAACGGTCATCGCACAGCCACTCTATCCGGTACGGCCGTACGGTTCCGGGGTGCGCCAGTGCTGGAAGGGCCGGTCGAGGGTGTAACGGCCGTTCTCGCCGAGGAGCAGGGTCCGCGCCTCGCCGTTGCCCGGGTTGGAGAGCGATTCGAACTCGGCGACCGACCAGTGGAACCAGCGCATGCAGAACAGCCGCATGGTCAGGCCGTGCGTGACGAGCAGGACGTTCTCGGGGTGGTCCGACTCCTCGAAGCTGCGGTGCAGGCTCTCCAGGAAGGCGCCGACCCGATCGTAGACGTCGGCGCCGGACTCGCCTTGGGCGAAGCGGTAGAAGAAGTGGCCGTAGGCGTCCCGGTAGGCCTTCTGGAGCCGCACGTCGTCGCGGTCCTGCCAGTTGCCCCAGTCCTGCTCCCGCAGCCGGGGCTCCTCGCGGACCCGGACCCGTGCGGGGTCGAGGCCGAAGGCACGGAAGGTCTCGTGGGTGCGCCGGTAGGGCGAGATGTAGACGCTCACCCGCTCGTCGCCGAACTGCTCGCGCAGCCGCGCCCCGGTCTCCTCGGCCTGCCGCAGGCCCTTCGCGGTGAGCCGTAGCGCGTGGTCGGGCTCCCGCTCGTACACCGTGTCGTCGGCGTTGCCCTCGGACTCGCCGTGACGGACGAGGACTATGCGCTGCGGTCGTGCCATGCACCGACCCTAGGTGGTGTGCGGCGATCACGCGTGCCCTGCGGGCATCAGGCGCGGCCCCGCAGATGACGCGCGATCCCGAAGATCACACGTGATCCTGTGGATCACGCGTACCCCGTGGAGAGCGCCGTCAGACCGTCCAGGACGGTTCCAGCTCCACGACGTCCCCCGTCAGCGCGGCCACATCCGTCTCGGTCTGCGCGCGGGCCGCCAGCCGCTGGGCGCCGTCGGCGCGGTACTTGCCGCGCTCGGCGCTCGACTTCCACATGGAGAGCACGAGGAACTCGTTGCCGGGCGCCTCGCCGAAGAGCCCGCGCACCATGCCGGGGGAACCGGCCATCGCCGGGTTCCACACCTGCTTCTGCATCAGCACGAAGTGCTCGGCCCGGTCCTCGTGGACGCTGCTGTGCGCGACCCGGACGACGTCCGCCTCCGCGAAGTGGGGCTCGAAACCGGTCTTCACATCGAAGCGGCGCTCGAAGAGCATGACCTGCATGTCACGGAAGGTGCCCGCCTGCCCGGTCGCCGGGCCTTCGTGTCCGCGGGCCATGAACGAGTCGTAGAAGACGCGGTTCTCCCAGAACGCGAAGACATGGGCGACATCGGGGCGTGTTCGGCTCCACCCGCCGCTCTGCCCTCTGAACCCCGGCTCGCCGAGCAGCCCCGCCCACTTCCGCTGTCCCCGCTCGAAACCATGACGGTCCACCACGGAACAGCGAATCCACTTCACCAGCACCGCGCCATCGTACGGGGCGGAACGTGGCCGGGGTCACGGTCGCCCGCGAGGCCCGTCCCCCGGCGCATGGCCCGATTCCGTCGTCCGCCGCAGGGGCAGTTGGCGGCGCGGCCCGTTCCGTACATGATCGGGTGAATCGGATGATGAGAACGGTCCAGGGACCGTCGGCCAGGAGGGGAAGTCCGGTGAGCACTCCCAACAAGGACATCGAGAAGGTCGAAGTACGGATCAAATGGGATCCCAGCCCGCACGGTGAACCGGACGTCGACCTGGACATCATCGCGGCGACCTATCCGGCGGACGCGCCGTACGGCGGCCCCGCGTACCTGGTGCACTTCGACAGCCGCTCGCCGGACGGCACCATCACGCTGAACCGGGACAGCAGGACGGGCCAGGGGTTCGGCTTCGACGAGGTCATGACGATCGAGCTGGGCCGGCTGGCGGACCGGTACGGGCGGGTGGTCGTCGGCGTCGCCATCCAGCAGCGCGAGGGGCGCAAGACCTTCGGCGAGGTCGGCTCCACCGCGGTGCAGATCCGGGAGGGCTACACGAACCTGCTGGAGGACGACTTCACGGGCGTCGCCCCGTCCACGGCGGCGGTGGTCGCGGAGTTCTCCCGTACCGGTTCGGGACCGTGGGTGTTCCGCCCGGACGTCCGCGGCTTCGACGCCGATCCCGACGCGTTCGCCGCGGTGATGGGGAACCGCGACACCGGAGCCTGAACCGCATCGGCGAGTTCCGGCCAACCCCGCGTGAGTGCGTGACGAAGGGGACCGGCCTCGGGCCGGTCCCCTTCTGTCAGCTACCGCTCAGCCGGATGTCAGCTGCAGCCGCTGGTCGAGCCGCAGCCCTCGCAGATGTAGCAGGAGCCGGCGCGCTGCATCTTCGTACCGCAGGAGAAGCAGAGCGGGGCGTCCGCGCTGATGCCGAGCTGCATCTCGACCAGCTCGGCCGAGGTGTGCGCCGTCGCCGGAGCGGGCTTCTCGGCGGACTCGCGGGGAGCCGCCACCGCCTTCAGCTCGGGCTGGACCGGGGCCGACTGGGCGAGGCTCTCGGAGTCCACGCCGTCCGCCTCGAAGGACGCCTCGTACGAACCGGTGTCGAGGTGGCGCTGACGCTCCTCGGCGGAGTGGATGCCGAGGGCGGAGCGGGTCTCGAAGGGCAGGAAGTCGAGCGCCAGGCGGCGGAAGATGTAGTCGACGATCGACTGCGCCATCCGCACGTCCGGGTCGTCCGTCATACCGGCCGGCTCGAAGCGCATGTTCGTGAACTTCGAGACGTACGTCTCCAGCGGGACGCCGTACTGCAGACCGACCGAGACGGCGATCGAGAAGGCGTCCATCATGCCCGCGAGGGTCGAGCCCTGCTTGGACATCTTCAGGAAGACCTCGCCGAGACCGTCGTCCGGGTAGGAGTTGGCGGTCATGTAGCCCTCGGCGCCGCCCACCGTGAAGGAGGTGGTGATGCCGGGACGGCCCTTGGGGAGGCGCTTGCGGACCGGGCGGTACTCGACGACCTTCTCGACCGCCGTACGGATGGTCTCCTCGGCCTTCGCGGTGACCTCTTCCTTCTCCTTCTCCTTGGTCTTGGCGGAGAGGGGCTGGCCGACCTTGCAGTTGTCGCGGTAGATCGCGAGCGCCTTGACGCCCAGCTTCCAGGCCTCGAAGTAGACCTCTTCGACGTCCTCGACGGTGGCCGTCTCGGGCAGGTTGACGGTCTTGGAGAGCGCGCCGGAGATCCACGGCTGGATGGCCGCCATCATCCGGACGTGGCCCATGGCGGAGATGGAGCGCTCGCCCATCGCGCAGTCGAAGACCTCGTAGTGCTCGGTCTTCAGGCCCGGCGCGTCGATCACGTTGCCGTTCTCGGCGATGTGGGCGACGATCGCCTCGATCTGCTCCGGCTGGTAGCCCATGCGGCGCAGGGCCTGCGGGACCGTGCCGTTGACGATCTGCATCGAGCCGCCGCCGACCAGCTTCTTGAACTTGACCAGGGCGAGGTCGGGCTCCAGGCCGGTGGTGTCGCAGGACATCGCGAGACCGATGGTGCCGGTGGGCGCGATGACCGAGGCCTGCGCGTTGCGGAAGCCGTTCTTCGCTCCGAGACGGATCACGTCCTGCCAGGCCTCCGTCGCGGCGGCCCAGACGGGCGAATCCAGGTCGTCGACGTGGATCGCCTTGGCGTTGGCGTCGGCGTGCTGCTTCATGACGCGCTGGTGCGGCTCGGCGTTGCGGGCGTAGCCGTCGTACGGGCCGACGACCGCGGCCAGCTCGGCGGAGCGCTTGTAGGAGGTGCTGGTCATCAGCGAGGTGATGGCACCGGCCAGGGCGCGGCCGCCGTCGCTGTCGTACGCGTGGCCGGTCGCCATCAGGAGGGCGCCGAGGTTGGCGTAACCGATGCCCAGCTGACGGTAGGCGCGGGTGTTCTCGCCGATCTTCTGCGTCGGGAAGTCCGCGAAGCAGATCGAGATGTCCATCGCGGTGATGACCAGCTCGACGACCTGGGAGAAGCGCTCAGACTCGAAGGACTGGTTGCCCAGGCCGTCGTCCTTGAGGAACTTCATCAGGTTGAGCGAGGCGAGGTTGCACGAGGTGTTGTCCAGGTGCATGTACTCGCTGCACGGGTTCGAGCCGTTGATCCGGCCGGACTCCGGGCAGGTGTGCCAGGCGTTGATGGTGTCGTCGTACTGGATTCCGGGGTCGGCGCAGGCCCAGGCGGCCTCGGCCATCTTGCGGAAGAGGGACTTGGCCTCGACCTCTTCGATGACGTCGCCGGTCATCCGGGCGCGGAGCCCGAACTTGGAGCCCGCCTCGACGGCCTTCATGAACTCGTCGTTCACGCGGACCGAGTTGTTGGCGTTCTGGTACTGGACGGACGTGATGTCGTCGCCGCCCAGGTCCATGTCGAAGCCCGCGTCACGCAGGGCGCGGATCTTCTCCTCCTCCTTCACCTTGGTCTCGATGAAGGCCTCGATGTCGGGGTGGTCGACGTCGAGGATGACCATCTTGGCCGCACGGCGGGTGGCGCCGCCGGACTTGATGGTTCCGGCGGAGGCGTCGGCACCGCGCATGAAGGAGACCGGGCCGGAGGCGTTGCCGCCGGAGGAGAGCAGTTCCTTGGAGGAGCGGATACGGGAGAGGTTCAGGCCGGCGCCGGAGCCGCCCTTGAAGATCATGCCCTCTTCCTTGTACCAGTCGAGGATCGACTCCATGGAGTCGTCGACGGCCAGGATGAAGCAGGCGGAGACCTGCTGCGGCTGGGGCGTTCCGACGTTGAACCAGACCGGGGAGTTGAAGCTGAAGACCTGGTGCAGGAGGGCGTACGCCAGCTCGTGCTCGAAGATCTCGGCGTCCGCGGGAGAGGCGAAGTAGGCGTTCTCCTCGCCGGACTTCCGATACGTCTTCACGATCCGGTCGATCAGCTGCTTGAGACCGGTCTCGCGCTGCGGCGTGCCGACCGCACCGCGGAAGTACTTGCTGGTGACGATGTTGACCGCGTTCACCGACCAGAAGTCGGGGAACTCGACGCCACGCTGCTCGAAGTTGATCGAGCCGTCGCGCCAATTGGTCATGACGACGTCACGGCGCTCCCATGCCACCTCGTCGTACGGATGCACGCCGGGGGTGGTGTGGATGCGCTCGATACGCAGACCCTTGCTCGCCTTGGTGCCCTTGGTGCGGGAACCTCGTGCCGGGCCGCTCGCCGTCTCTGTCATGCCGCCTCCCATATGTGGGCAAAAACGCCCTGAAGTGCCCAGTTCTTCCCAGGCACAGTGTGTGTCCGTTGTCCCACGGGCCGCGCTCGGCCACGGGAACAGGTCCTGAAGCGCCCGGTCACCGGCCGGCGGACGTGAGTCCGGACGGTGACGGGCAGGTGCCGCTCAGTCGGCGGCGATGGCGGGTGCGGGGACCTCAAGGGTCTCGCCGCTCCCGGGGTCCTCCGCGGAGGGCCGCTGCGCACGCAATTCCACGATGGCGGCCTCGAAGTCTTCCAAGGAATCGAACGCCCGGTAGACGGACGCGAAGCGCAGGTACGCGACGAGGTCGAGTTCCTGCAAGGGGCCGAGAATGGCCAGACCCACGTCGTGGGTGGTCAGCTCGGCGCTGCCGGTGGCACGCACCGCCTCTTCGACCCGCTGGCCGAGTTTGGCGAGGGCGTCCTCCGTGACGGGCCGCCCCTGGCATGCCTTGCGGACGCCGGAGATGACCTTGGTACGGCTGAAGGGTTCGGTCACGCCGCTGCGCTTGACCACCATCAGCGAGCACGTCTCCACCGTGGTGAAGCGGCGGGAGCAGTCGGGGCACTGGCGGCGGCGACGGATCGACGTCCCGTCGTCGGTGGTGCGACTGTCGACGACCCGGCTGTCGGGGTGCCTGCAGAAGGGGCAGTGCATGGCTCCCAACCCTCCTTCACAGCGCAACGGAATAGCCTCTCCGGCACGCCCTTGCGGGCTCCTCGGAGGCAGTCCCCAGCATAGGCGATGGCCCTGGCCCGAATGAACCCAGGACCACAACTTCTGGGCGGCCGGGACGATCCAACCACTAGATCTAGGGTTGGGTCGCGATTTCAGCCCTACCGCGTGTCGCGCCCCGGGCGATGTCCGCGGAGGGAGCGCGGGCCAGAGGAGAGGGTACGGGAACGGCGCGGTCCGCGAACCTCCGGGGCCGGGAGCGGGGACCCGGGATGAAAGACTGGCCGGGGGCCGCAGCCGGACCCCGTTCGAGCCTCGTACGCACCGCCCGCTCCGTGCTCATACACCTGCAGGCAGCATCGCGGCAGCCATTTATTCGTTTTTCACTCGAACGTGTGTTTGGCGCAACCTTTCGAAAGCTACTACCGTTGTCCAGCTAGGGAGAACATTCGAGAGGGGCCGACGTGACCACGACCGCAGACAGTGCCACCATCACCGCCCGGGACCACCGCTCCCAGAGCCGACTTGAGCCGGTGCATGCCATGAATGACTCAGTCACGAACACGGACGGGCCCGAGCCCGCGCGCCCCGGGCGCTCCTTGCCCGGGAGGCCGCCAGGGATCAGGGCGGACAGCTCGGGACTCACGGACCGGCAGCGACGGGTCATCGAGGTCATCCGCGACTCCGTGCAGCGCCGGGGTTACCCGCCGTCCATGCGGGAGATCGGTCAGGCGGTGGGCCTGTCCAGCACGTCGTCCGTCGCCCATCAGCTGATGGCCCTGGAGCGCAAGGGGTTCCTCCGTCGGGACCCGCACCGGCCCCGCGCCTACGAGGTGCGCGGCTCGGACCAGCCGAGCACCCAGCCGACCGACACCACGGGGAAGCCCGCCGCGTCGTACGTCCCGCTGGTGGGCCGGATCGCCGCCGGTGGGCCGATCCTCGCGGAGGAGTCGGTCGAGGATGTCTTCCCGCTGCCGCGCCAGCTCGTCGGTGACGGTGAGCTGTTCGTCCTGAAGGTCGTCGGCGACTCGATGATCGAGGCCGCGATCTGTGACGGCGACTGGGTCACCGTGCGCCGCCAGCCCGTCGCGGAGAACGGAGACATCGTCGCCGCGATGCTGGACGGCGAGGCGACGGTCAAGCGCTTCCGCCGCGAGGACGGCCATGTGTGGCTGCTGCCGCACAACGCCGCGTACCAGCCGATCCCCGGTGACGAGGCGACGATCCTCGGCAAGGTGGTGGCGGTGCTGCGGCGGGTGTGAAGAGCACCGGTCGGCCGACCTGGCGGATACGAGAAAGGCCCCGGGACGCTACACGGCGATCCCGGGGCCTTTCTGTTTCCCTTATTTGCCGTCCGCCTTGGCCAGGGCGTCGATCGCGGCGAGTGAGCGGCGCGCCTGGTTGCGGTCCGTCGTGTACCAGAAGTCGGGCATGGAGGCGCGCAGATAGCTGCCGTACCGCGCGTTGGCGAGGCGCGGGTCCAGCACGGCGACGACGCCCTTGTCGCCCGTGGCCCGGACGAGGCGGCCCGCGCCCTGGGCCATCAGCAGTGCGGAGTGCGTGGCGGCCACCGCCATGAACCCGTTGCCGCCGGCCTCCTCCACCGCCTTCTGGCGGGCGCTCATCAGCGGGTCGTCGGGCCGGGGGAACGGGATCCGGTCCATGACCACCAGCTGACAGCTCGGCCCCGGCACATCCACGCCCTGCCAGAGCGAGAGCGTGCCGAACAGGCAGGTCTCCGGGTCGGCGGCGAAGTTCTTGATCAGTTCGCCGAGGGTCTCCTCGCCCTGGAGCAGGATCGGCTTGTCCAGCCGTCCGCGCAGCTCCTCGGCGGCCGCCTTGGCCCCGCGCATGGAGGAGAACAGCCCCAGCGTGCGGCCGCCCGCCGCCTCCACCAGCTCCGCGAGCTCGTCCAGCATGTCCGTACGCGAACCTTCGCGGCCGGGAGTGTTCAGATGGCGGGCGACATAGAGGATGCCCTGCTTCGGATAGTCGAACGGAGAGCCGACGTCCAGCCCCTTCCACGACGGGATGTCGTCGCCCGCCATGCCCTCGGGAGCGAGCCCCAGGGACGCGCCGACGCCGTTGAAGTCGCCGCCGAGCTTCAGCGTGGCCGAGGTCAGGACCACCGAGCGCTCGGTGAAGAGCTTCTCGCGCAGCAGCCCGGAGACCGAGAGCGGGGCCACCCGCACGGAGGCGCCGAACCGGTCGTGCTGCTCGTACCAGACGACGTCGTACTCCGAGCCCTGAGTGATCCGCTCGGCGACCCCGTGGATCGACTCGACCGAGGCCAGGGCCTGCTTCCGTACGGCGTCCTCGTCCTGGACGGACTTGTCGCGGGTGGCACCGATCGCGGAGATGACCGTGCGAGCCGCGTCGCGCAGCGCCATCAGCGCGTACCCGAGGTCCTCGGGCACCTCTTCGAGACGCCCCGGCAGCGCCAGCTCCATCACCCGCTCGAACCCCTCGGCGGCGGTCTGGAGCGCGTCGGCGGCCTTCTCGTTGACCAGCTTGGCCGCCCGGCGGACCGCCCGGTTGACCTGGGCCGGAGTCAGCTCGCCGGTGGCCACCCCGGTCACCCGGGAGACCAGCTCGTGCGCCTCGTCCACGATCAGCACCTCGTGCGACGGCAGCACCGGAGCGCCTTCGATGGCGTCGATCGCGAGCAGCGCGTGGTTGGTGACGACCACATCGGCGAGCTTGGCGCGCTCCCGGGCCGCTTCGGCGAAGCACTCCGCTCCGTACGCACACTTCGTCGCACCGAGGCACTCGCGCGAGGAGACCGAGACCTGCGCCCAGGCCCGGTCCGAGACGCCCGGCGTGAGGTCGTCCCGGTCGCCGGTCTCCGTGTCGTCGGACCAGTCCCGCAGCCGCAGCAGGTCCTGGCCGAGCTTGCTGGCGGGCGCCGCCGCCTCGAACTGGTCGAACAGCCCCTCCTCCTCGTCCTGCGGGACCCCTTCGTGGAGCCGGTGCAGGCAGAGGTAGTTGGAGCGGCCCTTGAGCATCGCGTACTGCGGGCGGCGGCGCAGCAGCGGGTGCAGCGCCTCCACCGTGCGCGGCAGGTCCCGCTCGACCAGCTGGCGCTGGAGGGCGAGGGTGGCCGTGGCCACGACGACCCGCTCCCCGTGCGCCAGCGCGGGCACCAGATAGCCGAGGGACTTGCCGGTGCCGGTGCCCGCCTGGACGAGCAGGTGGGATTGGTCGTCGACCGCCTCGGCGACGGCCTCGGCCATGGCGGCCTGGCCGGGGCGCTCCGTACCGCCGACGGCGGTGACGGCGGCGTGCAGGAGCTCGGGGAGGGATGGCTTCGTCATAGCCCGACCACCCTACGGCGCACCACTGACAACGGTGGTCACTCCCGGATCCGGGCAGCGGGGTGCAGCGGGTTGGGAACCGTGCCGTGGATCGCCGCGTGCGGGCGGCTGGAGCGGTCGCGGTAGCCGTCCACGTGCAGCCGGTTGCGGTTGAGACAGAGCCGTTCGATCTCGGGGGTGAGCATGTCGAACAGCTCGTACCGCTCCTTGAGCTCCGGGAAGCGGGCGTGGTGGCGGGCGATCTCCGCCCGGACGAGTGACCAGAACTCGTCCTCGCTCACGCCGAGCTGCTCCTCGCAGAGCGGGGAGAGGTAGCGGAAGACGCCGACGAAGAGGCCGGAGTGGATGAACTGGGTGAGGAAGGACGGCGCCTCGGTGAGGAGGACCGCGCGCACCTCGTCGGGCATGGTGTCGTGCTCCGGCAGCGGGTGGGCGCTGATGTTGACGTCGTCGACGAAGTCCTTGATCGCGAGGCGTACGGGCACGTCGTTCTCGTCGAAGACGACGATGGCGTTCTCGCCGTGCGGCGAGAAGACCGTGCCGTACCGGTAGAGGAAGTGCAGGAGCGGAGGCAGCAGGGCGGCGAAGAGGCGGGTGAGCCAGGCCGCCGGAGCCAGGCCTGAGCGCTCGACGAGTTCGGCGGTGAACGCGCGGCCCGCCGGATCCGTATGGAGGAGGGAGGCGAGCGTGCGGGCGCGTTCGCCCGGGGCGAGGCGGGGCGGCAGGGGCTCCCGCCAGATCGCGCCGAGGAGTTCCTTGTACTGGTACGGGGCTTCGGGGAGGTGGTCGTAGAGCGGGTGTTCCACGGCGACGGAGGCGACCTCGCCGAGGAGGATGACCCGGCAGGTGTCGCGCAGGAACGGGTCGGCCTCGCACAGGCCCTGGACCCAGGCGGTGACGGCGGGTGCGGCGAGGGTGCGCTCGGTGGGCAGGCCGCGCCAGACCAGGGTGTTGAGGATGGAGAGCGGCAGCTTCACCGTGTGCCGGTCCGGGCGGGCCACGTTGGCGAAGGTGCGGACGGACTGCTGCGGGAGGCGGGCGTCGCCGTCGGTGTGCAGTGCCACGATGTCGCCGTCGGCGATGGCGGGCGCGAAGAGCGGAACGATCCACTCGTCCCACTGCCAGGGGTGCACGGGCAGGTAGAGGTAGCTCTCCGGGTCGAACCCACGGGCTTGCAGTACGCCGGCGAACGAGGCGCGTACGGAGGGGTCGAGCTCCTGGGCGTAGAGGTGCTCGGAGGTGGTGAGGCCGCCCACGCCGCGGTACTGCGCGATGCGGGTGCTCACGGCGATCCACGGCAGCTGGAGCGGGCTGCGGGTCTCGGGCGTGAAGCGGGCCGCGTCGGCGGCGGAGAAACCGAGCCGTCCCTTGCTCGCCACCAGCCAGGGGTGGCCGGTCTGGTGTCCCTCCAGCTCGGCGTAGTCGGCGTCGGCGAGCTGGGCCGCGGTGAGGGCGGTGTGGTCGAGCCTGGCGTCGGCGGAGAGCGTGAGGGTCAGTTCGCGGATGAGGTGGCCGAGGGTGGCGCCGTCGAGGCCGAGGAGGCCGCCGGCGCGGGCGAGGAACCGCAGCGGGTCGCGGAACGGGCGGGCCGTGCCGTCCGGAGTGCCGTTGGCGGCGGCGTGGCTGGAGGAGGCGCCGTTGGAGAGGGGGCTCGCCGGCGGGTGGGCCGTCTCGATGGAGTCGGGGTCGACGCGCCAGCTCCCGTAGACGCCCCGGCGGGCCGAGAAGCGGAGCTCGGTGCCGTCGTCGAGCGTGAGGGCGTGCACGCGGCCGTCGCCGGGCCGGCGTTCGGGCTCGATGATCTCCTCGTACGCGAACTCGCCGAGCATCTTGGCGAGCAGCCGCGCCGCGGCCCGGTCCCAGACCTGCCGGTTCAGCTCCGGCGGGCTGAGGAGGGGGTGGGGCTCGACTGCATCATGGCTCGCGGGATATGTCGGCACGGGGACTCCTCCGGGTGGGACCGATGGGGTTCGAGCGGTGTGGACGGTGCGGCGCGATGTTCACAGGTGATCACGGTACGTTCGGTCGCGGATCATGAGAGCGGCACGTTTGCCGGGGAGATCCACCTCTGCGGAGAAGCGGAATCCGGCGCTCAGGAATGCCGATACGGACGGGGTGTTACGGAGGTCCGGCTCGGCGACGACCCGGCCGCAGCGCGGCAGGTTGTCCAGCACGAGGTCGGCGACGGCGCGCAGCAGCGTGGTGCCCACGCCCCTCCCCCGGTTGCCCACGCCCCCGATGAGGAGGTGGACGCCGGTGTCGTGGAGGCGGGCGGGGTAGTGGCGGGCCAGCGGGTCGAGGTCGGCGCGGTAGATCTCCCAGTAGCTCATGGGTGTTCCGTCGAGCACGCCGAGGCAGGGGACGGAGCGGCCGTCCCCCGCGAGCTGCGGCCGCAGATGGTCGGCGGTGACGGATTCGGGGCCGGCCAGCTCCCAGAAGGCGGCGACGGCCGGGTCGTTCATCCAGCGGCTGAGGACGGCGAGGTCGCGCTCCAGGACCACCGGGACCAGGTGGAACACCCCGGCCTCGGTGGCCGCTCCGGGCCAGGTGGCCGGGTCGCCGAGCAGCCCGCCTTCAAAGTCGTGTCCCGCCGCCTTGCTCCGGTCCTCGGCGATGAGAGCGAGAAGCTCTTCTGTGAGCTTCAGGTCGAGCGTGTCCTCAGTGCCCATGGGGGCGCCCGGGTCCGTGGGCCCGGGGCCCGGTTCCGGAGGCGCCGCGTCGGATGCGGCGGACGCGTCGGCGGGAGGCACGGTGACACTCTCCTCTCTGGAGCGGGGCCGGGCCCCTCAGGTCTCTGGAGCGGGGGCCGGGGCCCCCTCTCAGGCGTGCAGCGGGTTGGCGATGGAGACGTAGACGGACTGGGTGTCGACCGGGCCGACCAGCTCGTCCAGGCCGTGCAGCCGGGTCAGCAGATTGGCCTTGCACCGCAGTTGGCGGTTCTGGAGAAGATACGTGGGCAGGGGCGAGCCCAGTTCCGCGCTCTCGGTGAGGAAGTGGCGCAGGACGGTGAGGAGGGCCTGTTCGTCGGCGAGGCGCTGGGCACCGAACGCGCCGATGAGGCCGATGACGTTGTTGATGCCGAGGTAGTAGGCGAACCGCTCATCGGTGACCGGGTCGGAGACGAAGGTGTCGCTGACCGTGCCGATGCCCGGGAGCCGCCGCTCCAGCTCCTCGCGGCGGGAGTCGCGGAAGTAGTAGCCCTGGTTGTCGCGGTAGCGGCCGCCGACCGGCCAGCCGTCCGGGTCGAGCAGGACGAGGGTGTTCTGCTGGTGGGCTTCCAGGGCGACGCCGGCGTACGCGTCGAGCCAGAGGACGGGGCGTACGACGCGGTCCAGGTAGCGCCGGAACCACTCGGCGGAGATGTCCGCGACCGGGCGGCCGGTCCGGGTGGCCAGGGCGGCGACGGCCTCGGCGAGCCGGGAGCGCATCAGGGGCTGACCGGGCCGGGGCCGCTGTGCGGTGAGCCCGGCGATGCAGACGGCGTCGTCGCCCGGGCCGAAAGGGTTCTGCCGGAGCATCACGTCGAGCCCGGTGACGGGGGTGCCCTCGGGGTCGTCGACGGCGAGCCAGGCGGGGTCGCGGACGATGTCGAAGCCGGGGTGCTCGCGCTGCCAGCTCTCGGCGAGGCCGGTGGTCAGGAGGCGGTGGACCTCGACGCCTCGGTGCAGCTCCTTGCGGAGGTTCTCGCGGCGGGAGTTGGTGATGCGGACTCCGAGGGAGAGCTTGAGCATCACGCGGGCGCCGGGCCGGTGGACGGTGCGGATGGAGGAGGTGGGGTGCCAGTGCTCGCCGTGCGGGCCGAGGTCGTGCAGCAGGCCGGTCTCCTGGAGGGCGGCGACCTGCGGACGGCTCAGCAGGTCGGCGGCCTGCCAGGGGTGCAGGGGCAGGGCGGCGGTGCCGGGCGGCAGGCGCAACCCGTCGCGGTGCGGGGCGAGAAGCTCCTCGGCGGAGGCCTGGCCGCCGTCGGTCCAGGCGGAGTCGGTGGCGGTGAGGGAGCGGTCCACGGCGAACCAGTGGAGCGGGAAGGAGCCGTGCAGCTCGGGTGAGTAGCGCCGGGACTCCGCCTCCGAGAGCCCTTCGCGGCTCTTGGGGGTGGGGTGGAGCGGGTGGCCGAGGAGGAGGGACTGTTCGGCGGTGAGGAAGAGGTCGGTGTCGGCCGGTTCGGCGGGGTGGCGGCGGCGCTGTTCGACGAAGCCGGCGGTGTGGCGTACGGAGTCGGCGACGCGGGCGACCAGTTCGGCGGAGCCGTTGCGGTCGGCTTCCCGGCCGATGAGGACGGCGACGGTGACGGCGTCGGCGGGCGGGGCCTTCTCGGGGGCGCCTTCGAGGACCGGGGCGCCGAAGCGGTGGGCTCCGGTGGCGGACCAGTAGTGCACGGGGACGAGCAGGGCGGTACCGGTGGCGGGGAATACGACGCGCAGGGTGTCGCCTTCGGGCCGGGGCAGGTCGTTCTCCCGGGTCCAGCACCGCAGGAGGCTCTCGGTGCCGGCGGCGTCGGCGGCCCGCAGCGGGTCGGGATGGTCCAAGGGGTCCTGTTCGCGGGGGACTTCGCCGTACGAGGCGTCCGAACCGCCTTCGTCCGAGGCCTCCGGGACTCCTTCGTGCGGGACTTTCTGACGGGGCACGGTCGTCGTCGCCTCGGCCGTGCCGGGGGCGGCCGGTCCGTCCTGCCCTCGGTGGTGGGGGGTTCCGGGGCCGTCGGCCTCGGACGCTGAGGTGGGGTTCACGGCGGTCTTCCTTGTGTGGTTCCGGGGATCAGCTGGTCGACGCGGTGGCGGCCCGGCGGTGCGGTGAACGCTCCGCGGCCGCCAGCGCGTCGGCCAGCCGGTCGACGACGGCACTCGCCTGTTCGTCGGTGAGGGTGAGCGGAGGCAGCAGGCGGATCACGGCGCTGTGCCGGCCGCCCAGTTCGACGATGAGGCCGCGGTCCAGGCACTCCTGCTGGACGGCGCGGGCGAGGGCCGGATCCGGCGGCGGGGCCGGGGTGTGGTCGTCGGCCTCGGCCGGCAGCGGCGCGGCCTCGGGGTCCACCAGCTCCAGGCCGATCATCAGTCCGCGCCCCCGTACGTCGCCGATCCCCGCATGCTCCGCCCGCAGTCTCCCCAGGCTGTCGAGCATGCGGGCGCCCAAGGCCGCCGCCCGCTCCGCCAGCCCGTTCTCCCGGACGTACGCGAGGGTGGCCGCGCCCGCCGCCATGGCGAGCTGGTTGCCACGAAACGTACCCGCGTGCGCGCCCGGCTGCCAGAGGTCCAGCTCAGAGCGGTAGACGATGACCGCGAGCGGGAGGGAGCCGCCGATTGCCTTGGAGAGGACCATGACGTCCGGGACGACGCCGCTGTGCTCGACGGCCCAGAAGGCGCCGGTCCTGCCGACGCCGGTCTGCACCTCGTCGGCGATGAGCGGGATACCGCGGGCGCGGGTGATCTCGCGCATCCTGCGCAGCCAGGCGTCCGGCGCGGGGTTGACGCCTCCCTCGCCCTGGACCGGCTCCACGATCATCCCCGCGGGAGCCGGGACCCCGCCTTTCTCGTCGTCGAGCAGATGCTCCGTCCACCGCGCGGCGAGGGCGGCACCGCGCTCGCCGCCGACGCCGAACGGACAGCGGTAGTCCTGCGGGAAGGGCAGCCGCGTCACCCGGACGTCCCGGGCGCCGCCGGAGGCTTCCAGCGCTCCGGCCGTCATGCCGTGGTAGGCGCCGGTGAAGGTCAGCAGGGAGTCGCGGCCGGTCGCGGCGCGGACCAGCTTGAACGCGGCCTCGACCGCGTCCGTTCCGGCGGGGCCGCAGAACTGGATGCGCGCGCTCTGGGCGAACTCGCGCGGCAGCGTGGCGAACAGCTCGGTGGTGAAGGCGTCCTTGACCGGGGTGGCGAGGTCGAGCACGTGGAGCGGCGCTCCGGAGTCGATGACCTTCCGGATGGCTTCGAGCACGACCGGGTGGTTGTGGCCGAGCGCCAGGGTGCCCGCGCCCGACAGACAGTCCAGATAGCGCCGTCCGTCCGCGCCCTCGATGGTGAGCCCGCGCGCCCGGACCGGAACGATCGGCAGGGACCGCGCGTAGGTGCGGGCGGCCGATTCGCGCAGCGACTGGCGGCGGAGGATGCCCTCGTGCGCGGGGGGCGCGGGAGGCGGTGCCACCGGAGCGGGTTCGGTCACGGACACGGCTCTTGATCCTCCTGCGGTAACAGTTGCGTTGCACGTCGGTACGTTTTGGCGCGGACGGAGTGCGGGGGTGAACGCTGTCCTGGTGTCCCCCGTACGTACCAACGACGCCGACCGCAAGGGATCACGGGTAAATCGGAACATCCTTGCGGGGACGGAACCGTGGACCTGCCGCCTACCGTCCCCATCGGCACCGGCATAGTGGGGGCCGCGCAGAAGGCCGGAAACACTTGCTCCACGGCCCCGAAGTGTCCGAAATGCAGCACGGAGTACCGAGTGACGAAGTCCCAGGGGGATCACCAGATGCGAACCGTTCGCCCGACCGACACCGCACGCCGCGGCAGCCGCGTACGGCGCGTGCCGCGTGGCGTGCTCGCCGCGACGGCGGCCGTCGCCGTCCTGGCGCTCACCGCCACCGCCTGCGGTCCGGAGGAGGACAACGCGGGCGGTACGACGCCCAGCGCCTCGGCCGACCCGACCTCCGACGGCAAGGTCGTCATCCCGGACGACCTGAAGAACCGGCTCAAGGAGCACGGGATCGACCCGGACAAGTGGCGGGACGGCGAGTGGAAGAACTGGGACAAGGACAAGTGGCTGCGTGAGGCCAAGGACTTCGTCAACCCGATCATCGACGGCCTCTGGGACCCGGACCGGATGCGAGAGGCCGACAAGCCCCCGGAGAACCCGGTCGACAACGACATCTCCGGCGACGACGGCGTGACGGACCCGACACCCGCCCCTGTACAGGCGGCCGGTGTCGCGACGCCGTACCACGACAGCGAGCCGGCGTCCGGGAAGCTGCTCTTCGACGGCCCCAAGGGCTCGATGGTCTGCTCGGCGACCGTGGTGAAGGACCCGGCCAACCCCGGCAAGTCCAACATGGTGTGGACCGCCGGGCACTGTGTGCACGCCGGCAAGGTGGGCGGCTGGTACCGCAACATCGCCTTCGTCCCGTCGTACAACAACGACGGCCTGTCGCTGGCCGAGCTGGAGACCGCGCCCAAGGAGAAGATCGCTCCGTACGGTGTGTGGTGGGGCCGGTGGGCCCAGACCTCCGAGCAGTGGATCGCTGAAGGTGCGGCGACCGGCGGGCAGGGCGCTCCGTACGACTTCGCGGTGCTGCATGTGACGCCGGAGAAGGGTTCGACGGGCAAGTCGCTTGAGGAGACGGTCGGTTCGGCGCTGCCGGTCGACTTCAACGCTCCCGCCGTTCCGCAGATCCCGTCGATGGCGGCCACCGGCTACCCGGCCGCGCCGCCGTTCGACGGCCAGAAGCTGCTCCGGTGCGAGGACAAGCCGGGTCGCCTCTCGGTCCGCCAGAACGAACCGACGATGTACCGCATCGGCTGCACGATGACCGGCGGTTCCTCCGGCGGCGGCTGGGTCGCACAGGGCCAGGACGGGCAGCCCGCGCTGGTCTCCAACACCTCGATCGGCCCGCTCTCGGCGGGCTGGCTGGCCGGCCCCCGCCTGGGCAAGGAGGCCGAGGGCGTCTACCGCGCGGTCAGCGAGAAGTACGCGGGCCAGTAGGCCGCGTGACGGCCGTACGCGGGCCGGCAGGAAGCGACCGCTGTACGCAGGTCGGTACAAGCGTCCGCCGTACGCGGGTCAGTGCGAAGCGGCCGTCGTACGCGGGTCAGCTGGACCGTTTCCGCCCGGGTGACCGGCTCTCTTCGCCGGTCACCCGGGCGGTTCGCTGTCCGGGCTTCCCGGTGTCGAGTTCCGCGGCCCCGGCCTCCCAGCGGCGGCGCCGCTCGGCGAGGGACTGCTCCCACCACGGGGTGCCGCGTTCGCCGAGGGCCACCTTGGCCGTGTGCACCCGGCTCCGGGCCAGCTTCTCGGCCGCGGGGTCCGCGTTCCGGTGGGAGGCGGCCACCGCGCGCCGGGCCGCCATCAGGTGGCGGCGCAGACCGGCGGCGACATCCTCGGGGATCTCCGGGTCGGTGGCCCGCCATCGACGGCCCTTCACCACGATGTACCGGCCGTCGGGGGTCCGCTCCGGCTGATCGGCGTCCATCCGGCCATAGTGCCCGACGGGCACGGCTACCGGCGTGAACGCGTGCGGGCGCATGCCGTCAGAACGGCATGTGGCTACGGGCACGCCGACCGGCCGAGCCGCTGCGGCCGACCGCCTTGGAGCTGCTGCGGAACGGCTTGCTGAAGAGCCGGCCCAGCGGACCCGGCGCCTTGCTGCCCGCGCGGGAGCCCAGGCCCAGCGTGCGCTGGGTGCCGCGCTCCGGGCGGCGGGAGAACTTGGGGACCAGGAAGGCCAGCACGGCCAGGACTACACAGACGGCAACTATTCCGACGATCATCATCATTTTCTCCTTGCTAGGTGCGTGCTGCCGTCGTGTGCCCGATGCTCAGTCCTCCAATCACCGCCGGTCTCGACGGCTTCGCGGCTCGGGCGGGACGGTGTTCCGCGCTCCGGCGGGTACACGGAGGACAACCGAGCGCCGGGATCCCCGTACGGCCGCGATCGAGAGGCATGGCGATGACCGATTCCACGATGAGGGCGGTGGGCTGGGCGCAGTCCTTCCCCATCTCCCAGGGAGTGCGAGCGGGGCGCCACTGGGCGCGCGAGCACCTGCAGAGCCTGGAGTGGGCCAAGAACTCGCCCGACACCGTGGATTCGGTGCTGATCGCCGTCTCCGAGCTCATCACCAACGCGCACAAGCACGCCCGCAGCGACGCCCAGCTCATTCTGACCTGGGACAGCGCGTGCCTGCACGTCAGCGTCCACGACTCCAGTCCGCAGCCGCCCGCACCGCGCGACGCGGAGCCGGACGCGCTCGGCGGCCGCGGCATGGCCATCGTCGACGCGCTGGCCGACAGCTGGCAGCACCACCCGCAGCGGGACGGCAAGACGGTGACGGCGTGCTTCGTACCTCCGGGGTACGAGGACTCCGCTGCCGCCGGACGCGGGGCCCCCGGGAACGACTGACGCCCGGCCGGGCGGACCCGGTCGGGCGTCTCCGTCTCCGGCCTGAGCCGTGCGGTGATCAGTGCGCGGCGGGGACGAACGTCCCGAGCTCCGCCGCCAGCTCCTCGTGGACCTGGGCCTTGAGCAGCGTGCCCTCGGCGGTGTGCTCCTCGGAGAGGACCTCACCTTCGGCGTGCACCCGGGAGACCAGCGCCCCCTGGATGTACGGCACGAGCACCTCGATCTCGACGGACGGGCGCGGCAGTTCGGCGTCGATGAGCGCGAGCAGCTCGCCGATGCCCTCGCCGGTCCGGGCCGAGACCGCGATCGCGTACTTCTCGTTGCGCAGCAGCCGCTGGAGGACCAGCGGGTCCGCCGCATCCGCCTTGTTGATCACGACGATCTCGCGCACGTTCACCGCGCCGACGTCCCGGATCACCTCGCGGACCGCGGCGAGCTGCTCCTCCGGCACCGGGTGTGAGCCGTCCACCACGTGCAGGATGAGATCGGACTCGCCGACCTCCTCCATGGTGGAGCGGAACGCCTCGACGAGGTGGTGCGGCAGGTGCCGTACGAACCCGACGGTGTCGGCGAGGGTGTAGATCCGGCCGCTAGGTGTCTCGGCCCGGCGCACGGTCGGATCCAGGGTGGCGAACAGGGCGTTCTCCACCAGGACGCCGGCTCCGGTGAGGCGGTTGAGCAGCGAGGACTTTCCGGCGTTGGTGTATCCGGCGATGGCGACGGAGGGCACCTTGTTGCGCTTGCGCTCCTGCCGCTTGATCTCGCGGCCGGTCTTCATCTCCGCGATCTCCCGGCGCATCTTCGCCATCTTCTCGCGGATCCGCCGCCGGTCCGTCTCGATCTTGGTCTCACCGGGACCACGCGTGGCCATACCGCCACCGCCGCCGGACCCGGCGCCGCCCATCTGACGGGAGAGCGACTGACCCCAGCCGCGCAGCCGCGGCAGCATGTACTGCATCTGTGCCAGCGAGACCTGCGCCTTGCCCTCCCGGGACTTGGCGTGCTGGGCGAAGATGTCGAGGATGAGCGCGGTCCGGTCGACCACCTTCACCTTGACGACGTCTTCCAGGTGGATCAGCTGGCCCGGGCTGAGCTCACCGTCGCAGATGACGGTGTCGGCGCCGGATTCGAGGACGATGTCACGCAGCTGGAGCGCCTTGCCGGACCCGATGTAGGTCGCCGGGTCGGGCTTGTCGCGCCGCTGGTACACCGCGTCGAGCACCAGCGCGCCCGCGGTCTCGGCGAGGGCGGCGAGCTCCGCGAGGGAGATCTCCGCGTCGCGCACGGTCCCCGAGGTCCAGACACCGACCAGCACGACGCGCTCGAGGCGCAGCTGCCGGTATTCGACCTCGGTGACGTCCTCGAGCTCCGTGGAGAGACCGGCCACGCGCCGCAGCGCGGCACGCTCGGAGCGGTCCAGCTGGTCGCCGTCGCGCGCTCCGTCGGTCTCCTGGCTCCAGGCGACGTCCTCTTCCATCAGGGCGTCGGCCCGAAGGCTCTCGGTGAGGCTCTCGGGGGTGTTCTCCGTGGCGCTCCGCGCGTCCTGCGCGTCCTGGGGAAGGGAAGAAGAGGAGGTCATTGGATCCTTACGTCGAGAGAGTTCTTTACGTCAGTCACAACGTGTGATCTGTCCGGATGATTCCCGACCATTCCCACCCGGGGATTCCGATCAGGTTCCGGTCGCGGTTCCGGTCGGGGTCCCGGGCCGTCCGCCGTGCCGACCTGTCGATAGTGGCACGGCCCCACCGGGCCCGTCACTGGGGTTTTCCCCAGTCCTCAAGGGGTGGCAGCAGGTTCCGCCGCCCGCCAGTCGGGGTGGCCGGGCATCGGCGGCGTCTTCTTCCCGTAAAGCCAGCTCTCGAAGAAGGCCGTCAGGTCCCGTGCCGCGATGCCCGAGGCCAGCCGGGTGAAGTCCGCGGTGGTCGCCGTACCGTCCCGGTGGATCCGGACCCAGGCGCGCTCCAGCCGGTCGAAGGCGGCCGTGCCGATCTCCTGGCGCAGCGCGTAGAGGACCAGGGCGCTGCCGTCGTAGACGACCGGCCTGAAGAGGCTCAGCTTCTCGCCCTCGGCCGGGCCGTCCGGGTGCGCCGGCGGGCCGCCGTCCGCCCGCCAGCCGTCGGAGAGCTTGTACGCCTCGCGCATCCGCCGCTCCAGGGTCCAGCCGCCGTTCTCCTCGGCGTGCAGGGCCTCGTACCAGGTGGCGTGTCCCTCGTTGAGCCAGAGGTCGGACCAGGTGGCGGGCGAGACGCTGTTGCCGAACCACTGGTGGGCCAGCTCGTGGACCATCACGGAGTCGACGTACCACTCGGGGTAGGCGGGCTCGGTGAAGAAGGACTTCCCGAACAGCGAGAGGGTCTGGGTCTCCAGCGCGAAGCCGATACGGCTGTCGGCGACGAGGACTCCGTACGACTCGAAGGGATAGCGGCCGACGCGTCGTTCCATCCACTCCAGCTGGGCCGGGGTCTTCTTCAGCCAGGGCTCCATCCTCTCGCGGTCGGCGGCCGGGACGACGTCGCGCAGCGGCAGTCCGTGCGGGCCGGTGTGGTGGTGGACGTGGGAGCGGCCGATGGAGACCTGGGCCAGCTCGGTGGCCATGGGGTGCTCGGTGCGGTAGGTCCAGGTGGTCGTGGCGCCGTTGCGGGTGTGGCCGGCGGGCAGCCCGTTGGCGACGGCCGTGAGGTCCTTGGGGGCGGTGATGCGGAAGGTGAAGTGCGCCTTGTCGGAGGGGTGGTCGTTGCTCGGGAAGACCCGGTGGGCGGCGTCGGCCTGGTTGGCCATGGCGAGGCCGTCGGCGGTCCGGATCCAGCCGCCGTTGCCCGAGGTTCCGGCCGGATCGCTGGTGTGCCGGACGGTGATGTTCAGCGGTACGCCTGCGGGGAGGCGTCGGGGGGCCTGGATCACCAGGTCCTCGTTCTTGCTGCCGAAGTCGGCGGTCTGCCCGTTGACCTCGACGCCCCGCACGGTGCCCCGGGCGAAGTCGAGGTTGACGCGGTCCAGTGGTGCGGTGGTGCGGGCCCTGATCTCGGTGACGGCGTCCAGGGGCTTGGTGTTGCTGCCGTGGTAGGTGAAGGCGATGTCGTACGCGAGGACGTCGTAGCCGGGGTTGCCCAGCTCGGGGAAGAGCCGGTCACCGATGCCGAGCGGCTCGGGGGCGGGCAGGGCGGCGGCGACGAGGGTGAGCGACGCGGTGGCCAGGAGGGCGGCCCGCAGGCGGCGGGAGAGGTGCGGCATGGACTACCGCTATCAGCGCCGGAGGCCTCCCCGGTGGTGCCGCGCGCCGCACCACCCGAACGGGGCGGGGCTCAGCCGGTGGCGGCCGGGTGCTGGGCGCGGCTGACGTCGTAGACCCCGGCGACCTCGCGCATCGCCCGCATCAGGGCGGGCAGTCCGGCGGCGTCGGGGAGCTGGAGGGTGTAGGTGTGCCGTACGCGCTGTTCGCTCGGCGGCTCCACGGTGGCGGAGACGATCGCCGCTTCGGCCGTGGCGATGGCCTCGGTGAGGTCGGCGAGCAGCCGGGGCCGGCCGAAGGACTCGGCGACGAGCGTGACCCGGCAGGCAGCGGTGTCATGCCCGCCGTCCTCGGCGCGCCAGCGGGCCGCGACCGGCGCGCGGCCGATCTCCCGCATCCGGGCGACGGCGGGACACTCCTGGCGGTGCACGGTGACGGCACCGCCCCGGACCACGATGCCCACCACGTCGTCCGGCGGCACCGGCGTACAGCAGCCGGCCAGCCGGGTGGGGCTCCCCGGGCCGTCGACGACGACGCCTGAGGCGCGTCCGCCGGACCGGGTGCGGACCTGTGCGGTGGCGTACGGGCCGTCGGCTGCCGGTTCCGTACGACCGTCGGTGCCGTCCTCGTCGGCCTCAGGGCCTTCGGAAGGGACGGCATCAGGGTCTGCGGCATCAGGGTCTGCGGCTTCCGGAAGGGCCGCTTCCGGGTGGGCGGAGAGCCAGGCGGTGATCGCGATCCGGGCCGCGGGCGTACGGGCGTGGTCGAGCCACTCGGGGGACGGGCCGGAGGCGGTGTCCTGGGCGAGCAGCAGTTGGACGGTGTCGCCGTCGCTGAGGACGGTGGAGAGGGTGGCCAGGCGCCCGTTGACCCGCGCTCCGATGCAGGTGTGCGCCCGCTCCCCGTGCTCCGCGTAGGCGGCGTCGACACAGCTGGCGCCGGCGGGCAGGCCGAGGGTCCTGCCGTCGGTGCGGAAGACGGTGATCTCGCGGTCCTGCGCGAGGTCGGCGCGGAGCGTGGTCCAGAAGGTGTCCGGGTCGGTGGCGGACTCCTGCCAGGCCAGCAGCCGGGAGAGCCAGCCGGGCCGGGTCGGGTCGGCGCGCTCGTCGGACGGTTCGGCCTGCTGGGCGAGGGTGCCGTCGTGGGCGTACGGATTGCCCAGGGCGACGACGCCCGCCTCGGCGACCTTGTGCATCCGGTGCGTACGGATGAGGACTTCGGCGACCGCGCCCTCGGGACCGACGACGGCGGTGTGCAGCGACTGGTAAAGGTTGAACTTGGGCGCGGCGATGAAGTCCTTGAACTCGGAGATCACCGGCGTGAAGCAGGTGTGCAGCTCACCGAGGACGGCGTAGCAGTCGGCGTCCTCGCCGACCAGGACGAGCAGCCGGCCGAAGTCGGTGGGGCGCAGCTCGCCACGTTTGCGGCGGACCCGGTGGACGGAGACGAAGTGACGCGGCCGGATGAGGACTTCGGCGCTGATCCCCGCTTCCCTCAGGGTCGTACGGACGTTGTCGGCGATGGTGGAGAGCGGGTCCGCCTGGCCCGTGGCGGCGGCGATGAGGGTGCGGGTGTCCTCGTACTCCTCAGGGTCGAGGATGGCGAAGACCAGGTCCTCCAGCTCGGTCTTGAGCGCCTGGACGCCGAGCCGTTCGGCGAGCGGGATGAGGACGTCGCGGGTGACCTTGGCGATCCGGGCCTGCTTCTCGGGTCGCATCACGGTGAGGGTCCGCATGTTGTGCAGCCGGTCGGCGAGTTTGATGGACATGACCCGGACGTCGTTGCCGGTGGCGACGAGCATCTTGCGGAAGGTCTCGGGCTCGGCGGCGGCGCCGTAGTCGACCTTTTCGAGTTTGGTGACGCCGTCGACGAGATAGCGGACCTCCTCGCCGAACTGGTCCCGTACCTGGTCGAGCGTCACCTCGGTGTCCTCGACGGTGTCGTGGAGGAGCGAGGCCGTCAACGTGGTGGTCTCGGCGCCGAGTTCGGCGAGGATGAGCGTGACGGCGAGCGGGTGCGTGATGTACGGCTCGCCGCTCTTGCGCATCTGGCCGCGGTGCGACGACTCGGCGAGGACGTAGGCGCGGTGGAGGATGGTCAGGTCGGCGTCGGGGTGGTGGGCCCGGTGCGCGTCGGCGACATGGCCGATGGCGTCCGACAGGCGGTCGCGCGGGACGGGGCCGAGCAGCGCCACGCGGCCCAGTCTGCGCAGATCGATCCGGGGCCGGCTCCGCCTGCGGGGCACAGCGGCGTGATCGGCGGCCTCTGCACTCATGGGGCACCTCCGGCGGCGTCGACCGGCGGTGGGGAGAGGCGGACGCTTCTCCCGGCCGGTGCTTGATGCTATCGACCCCACCACGTGGCGCAGTCCGGCTCTCGCCCAGCGTGAAACGGATCACCCATTCGAGCGAAGCACGGACCGATCACCGTTTCGAGCCGGGGGCGCCGAGCGGCGCTTGCCGGTCAGCCGGTGGCCATTTCCAGCCACGCCGGGTCGATGGTGCCCTCTGCGACGATCACGGCCGGGCCGGTCATGTCGACCGAGCCGTCCGGGTGCTCGGTGATGGTCAGCGTGCCGCCGGGGAGGTCCACCCGGTACGTCGCGGGGAGGCCGGTCACCGCGGGGTCCGTGCCGTCCCGGCGGGCGGCGGCGACGGCCACCGCGCAGGCGCCGGTGCCGCAGGAACGGGTCTCGCCGGAGCCGCGCTCGTGGACGCGCATGGCGACGTGGCGCGGGCCCCGGTCGACGACGAACTCGACGTTGACGCCGTCCGGGTAGACCGCGGCGGGGCTCACCGGAGGAGCGGAGAGCAGGTCGCCGGCGTGGGCCAGGTCCTCGACGAAGGCGACGGCGTGCGGGTTGCCCATGTTGACGTTGCGGGAGGGCCAGCTGCGCTCCCCGACGGCGACCGTGGCGCTCTCCTCGGGGAGGAGGGCACGGCCCATGGAAACGGTGATGTCGCCGTCCTTGGCGAGGTGCACCTGCTTGACGCCGCCGCGGGTGGCGACGGCGATGCCGCCCTGCTCGACGAGGCCCGCGCGCTGGAGGTAGTGCGCGAAGACGCGCACCCCGTTGCCGCACATCTCGGCGATCGAGCCGTCCCCGTTGCGGTAGTCCATGAACCACTCGGCCTCGGCGGCCATGTCCCGGGCTTCTGGATGGGCGGCGGAGCGGACCACGTGGAGCACACCGTCGGCGCCGATACCGGCCCGGCGGTCGCAGATCCGGGCGACGACGGACGCGGGCAGCGCGAGGGCGTTGTCCGGGTCGGGGACGATCACGAAGTCGTTCTCGGTGCCGTGACCCTTGAGGAAGGTGATCTGCGAAGTGCTCACAGGGCAACTGTACGAGCCACCGCTGGCAGTCGGCGAGGCCGGACCCGCCGGGCCTCATCCGAGGACGCCCCGGGCCGCTGACGAGGACGTCAGCGCAGGCGGGCCACGCGCCAGACGGCGAGGGCGACCAGTCCGGCACCTGTGGCGACGTACAGCGCGATCACACGCCAGTCGATGCGGTCGGCGGAGCCCCTGGCGGGCAGGCCGGGCCAGGTGTGGCCGACGCGGCGGGCCGCCATCATGCCCCAGCCGGCCGCACAGCAGCTGATCAGGAGCCCCAGCATGGCGACGACGGCACCGCCGTCACCGAACTCGAAGGCGAGCGGGAAGGCGAACATCAGGGAGCCGACGGCGGCCAGCGTGATGATGGGTGCGAGCTGCCAGATCCGCAGTCTGCGGGCGGGCCGCAGCTCGACCTCGACCTCCGGGGCCACGTCCTGCTCGTCGGGCCCGTCGGGACTCAGCCGCCCCGCGATCTCCCGCGGCGGCGGTACGTCGTACTGCTCCGTGTCGCGAGGGCCGGCCTCCATCGCCACGCGCCCTCCCTACTCGGACTCCACTGGTGGATCGATGCTCGATGATGGCACGATCACGGGTGCCGAATTGACTGCCTGAGCGTCCCGATGCCATCACGTGATCAGGCTGTGACCGCTCGTTCGATCAACGTCAGCGCCCGGTGCGGGAGTTCTTCCCGGTCAGCCTGTCCGCCGCCGAGCCAGTGGACGCGCGGGTCGCGGCGGAACCAGGAGTCCTGCCGGCGCGCGAAGCGCTTGGTGGCGCGCACGGTCTCGGCCCGCGCCTCCTCCTCGGTGCACTCCCCGGCAAGCGCCGCGAGGATCTGCTGGTAGCCGAGGGCCCGTGAGGCGGTGAGCCCGTCGCGCAGTCCGGACGCCTCCAGGGCACGCACCTCGTCCACGAGGCCCGCCCCCCACATCCGGTCGACGCGCACGGCGATGCGCTCGTCCAGTTCGGGGCGCTCGACGTCGACGCCGATCTGCACGGCGTCGTAGACCGGCTCGTCGCCCGGGAGGTTGGCGGTGAAGGGCTTGCCGGTGATCTCGATGACTTCGAGAGCGCGGACGATCCTGCGGCCGTTGCTCGCGAGGATGGACCGGGCGGCGTCGGGGTCGGCGGCGGCGAGCCGCTGGTGCAGGAAGCCGGAGCCGCGCTCGGCCAGCTCCGCTTCGAGGCGGGCGCGCACCCCGGGGTCCGTACCGGGGAACTCCAGGGCGTCGATGGCGCCCTTCACGTACAGTCCGGAGCCGCCCACGAGGATCGGTGTCCGGCCTTCGGCGAGCAGCCGGTCGATCTCCAGCCGGGCCAGGCGCTGGTACTCGGCGACGCTGGCGGCCTCGGTGACGTCCCAGATGTCCAGCAGGTGGTGCGGGACGCCCGCACGCTCGGCGGGTGTCATCTTCGCCGTACCGATGTCCATGCCCCGGTAGAGCTGCATGGAGTCGGCGTTGACCACCTCGCCGCCGAGTTCCCGGGCGAGGAGGACCCCCAGATCGGATTTTCCGGCCGCGGTGGGGCCGACGACGGTGATGACACGGGGGGCTGAAGCGGGACGGTTCACCGGGACAGTCTCCCAAATCCCCGGGGGGCTCCCGCCACACCGCCGAAAGCGTGGAAGGGCATCAGGGAAACGCTAAAGGGCGAGTAAAATCGGCAGGAAGGGACAGGTGACGGACAATGGGAGAGGGAGAACGCTCCCGCAGACCGTCCTCACTGCACGGAAGGTGACCCAATGGGGTTCCTGGACAACCTGAAGGCCAAGCTTGGCCCGGCCAAGGAGAAGGTCGGCGACCTCGCGCAGCAGCACGGGGGCAAGATCGAGCAGGGTCTCGACAAGGCCGCGCGCACGGTCGACCAGAAGACCAAGGGCAAGTACAGCGACAAGATCGACACGGGTACGCGCAAGGCCAAGGAGGCCGTGGACAAGCTGGGCCAGAAGGACGGCGGCACCCCCGGCGGGCACGGCACGCCCGGTACGCCCGGCGCCCATGGCACACCCGGCGGCGCCCCTGGTGCTCCGGGTACGCCCGGCACTCCTGGCACGACCCCGCCTCCTCCCCCGCCCGCCCACTGAGCAGGCGGCGGCAAGGCCACCGACGGCGGCACCGGAGGACTCCGGTGCCGCCGTCGGTGCGTTCGGGTCAGGACCAGGCGGCGACGGTGTAGCCGACCCCGTAGGGCGCGTCCTCGTACAGCAGCCGGCCTGCGAGGCCCGCTCCCCGCGCGGCACCGCTGAGCAGCTGCCAGGGCGCCCGGCCGGCCACCTTGAGTTCGTACGCGAGTGTCTCGTCCAGCGCGTCGAGTGCGGCCAGGTCAGCGGAGCCCAGCGCCTCGGTCGCCCGCGCGTCGAAGGCCTCGGCCCGCTCGTCCAGGTAGCCGGGCGCCTTGAGCGTGCGGCAGGCACTGCCGTCGCCCATCACCAGGAGCGCGACGCGTTCGGCGCGGGCGGCCAGCTCCTGTCCGGTCCGGGCGCACACGGCGGCGGGGCCGCGCCCGTCGACCGCGAGCCCTTCGACCGGTGCGCCGGTCCAGCGGGCCCGGTCCAGGAGCCAGGCGCCGACGGCGAGCGAGTCCGCGAGCGCCGGCCCCGGTGCGGCCGGGTCCGGTGCGCCGAGGGTGACGTCCAGGGCGACGCCGAAGCCGCGGAAGGAGCCGTGTCCGCCCGCCGGGTACTCCCGGCCGTCCCCCGGCCCCACGACCACGAGCAGATCGGGACGGGAGGCGGCGAGCACTCCCACAGCGTCGAGGCACGCGGCCCGCGCGGTGTCGAGTTCGGGCGCGGCCCCGGCGGCGACCTCGGGCACCAGGAGCGGCGGACAGGGGCACACGGCGGCGGCGACAAGCATGCCGGTCAGGGTACTTGCCGTGCTCGTAACCCCTCGTACGGACCGGGACGCCGACCTCCTCGCACCGGCCGGGGCGGGGAACCCCCCTTACGGGCCGGGGCGCGGACCCTCCCCGTACGGACCTGTCGCCCAGAGCCCGCCGCCCGGAGCCGTCAGCCGATCCCGCAGGCCGGGGCCGCGGCGGCCGGGAGCGGGGCCGGGGCCCCGATCGACGGCAGGCCGAGCATCACTCCGGCCGGCTTGGCGGCGGCCGCCGTGGTGCGCTTCTCCCAGGCGTCGCCCGCCCGGGTGGCCCGTACGGCGAGCGGGGTGCCCTCGGCGAGCAGGTGGTGCGGTGCGGCGTAGGTGATCTCGACGGTCACCACGTCGCCGGGGCGCACGTCCTGGTCCGGCTTGGTGAAGTGGACCAGGCGGTTGTCGGGGGCGCGGCCGGAGAGGCGGTGGGTGGCGCCGTCCTTGCGGCCCTCGCCCTCGGCGACCATGACCTCCAGGGTGCGGCCGACCTGTTTCTTGTTCTCGTCCCAGGAGATCTGCTCCTGGAGGGCGGACAGGCGCATGTACCGCTCCTGCACGACCTCCTTGGGGATCTGGCCGTCCATGTCGGCGGCCGGGGTCCCGGGGCGCTTGGAGTACTGGAAGGTGAACGCGTTGGCGAAACGCGCCTCGCGGACCGCGTGCATCGTCTGCTCGAAGTCCTCCTCGGTCTCGCCGGGGAAGCCCACGATGATGTCGGTGGAGATGGCGGCGTCCGGCATCGCGGCGCGCACCTTCTCGATGATGCCGAGGAAGCGCTCCTGGCGGTAGGAGCGACGCATCGCCTTGAGGACGCGGTCCGAGCCGGACTGCATCGGCATGTGGAGCTGCGGCATCACGTTGGGCGTCTCGGCCATGGCGGCGATGACGTCGTCGGTGAAGTCGCGCGGGTGCGGCGAGGTGAAGCGGACGCGCTCCAGGCCCTCGATCGTCCCGCAGGCGCGCAGCAGCTTGGAGAAGGCCTCGCGGTCGCCGATGTCGGAGCCGTACGCGTTGACGTTCTGGCCGAGCAGGGTGATCTCGGACACGCCTTCGGCGACCAGGGCCTCGATCTCGGCCAGGATGTCGCCGGTGCGGCGGTCCTTCTCCTTGCCGCGCAGGGCCGGGACGATGCAGAAGGTGCAGGTGTTGTTGCAGCCGACGGAGATGGAGACCCACGCGGCGTAGGCGGACTCGCGGCGGGTGGGGAGCGTGGAGGGGAAGGCCTCCAGGGATTCGGCGATCTCGATCTGCGCCTCCTCCTGGATGCGGGCGCGCTCCAGCAGCACGGGCAGCTTGCCGATGTTGTGCGTACCGAAGACGACGTCCACCCAGGGGGCGCGCTTGACGATGGTGTCGCGGTCCTTCTGGGCCAGGCAGCCGCCGACGGCGATCTGCATCCCGGGGCGCGTGGTCTTCATCGGGGCGAGCCGGCCGAGGTTCCCGTAGAGCTTGTTGTCGGCGTTCTCGCGCACCGCGCAGGTGTTGAAGACGACGACGTCCGCGTCGCCGTCGGCGCCCTCGGGAGCGCGTACGTAACCGGCGTCCTCCAGGAGGCCCGACAACCGTTCGGAGTCGTGGACGTTCATCTGGCACCCGTAGGTGCGCACCTCGTAGCTCTTCTGGACGTCCACTGCTTCTTCGCTCCGGTTGCCGCTGCTCATGTGACCAGGGTAGGCGGTGGGCGGGCGCGCCTTCGTCCCTGCCCGGCCGGGCCTGGTCACAGGGGCGGTGAGCTGGCAGGATCGCCCGCATGCTCCACGCTCTGTCCCGATTCGGCCGACGCCGCACCCTGCAGACGGGCGCCGTTCTCGCGGTCGTGCTCGGGCTGCTCGCGTGGTGGCTCCTGCCGCTGGGAGAACGGACCCCCAGTGGGTCGCTGACCTTCTCCACGGGGGTGCCGAGCGGCGTCTACCAGCGGTACGGAGAACGGCTGGAAGGCGCTCTTGCCAAGGACATGCCCGAGGTGTCGATAAAGCTCCTCACCAGTGAGGGCTCCCAGCAGAACCTCGCGCGGGTGGCGACAGGTGTGGCGGACTTCACCATCGCCACCGCCGACGCCGTGGCCACCTATGTACGCGACGGAAGGCCCGGCGCCCATCTGCTGCGCGGCTGTGTACGGCTCTACGACGACTACGTCCAGCTGGTCGTACCGCGCGACTCCGACATCGGCAGCGTCGCGGACCTGCGCGGCAAGCGGGTCGGCGTCGGCCAGGAGGGCTCCGGTGTGCGGCTGGTCGCCGACCGGCTGCTGAGCGCGGCGGGCGTCCATCCGAAGCAGGACGTGACGGCGGTGTCGGCGGGCATCGACACCATGCCGGACCGGCTGATCGCCGGTGGCCTCGACGCCTTCTTCTGGTCCGGCGGGCTCCCGACGGGAGCCGTGCAGGAGCTTTCGCAGCGGTTCGCGATCAAGCTGGTGCCGCTGGACGAGGCCCTGGTCAAGGAGTTGCAGTCGAACGGCGGCTCCGCCCGCTACTACCGGTCGGCCACGATCCCCGCCGACGCCTACCGCTTCGCCCAGCGCGGCACCTCGGTCGCCACCGTCGCCGTCGCCAATCTGCTCATCACCACGGACCGCACGGATCCGGCCATGACCGAGGCCTTCACCCGTACCGTGATCAACAGCCGGGACGGGATCGGCCGCGAGGTGCACGCGGCGCAGCTGGTGGATCTGCGGACGGCGATCTACACGGACCCGCTGGAGGTCCACGACGGCGCCAAGCGCTACTACCGCTCGGTCAAGCCCTGAGCCGTCTTCGCCGGCAGACGTGGCCCTCAGGGCGTGTGCGGCAGCTCGCGCGGCACGGAGACGGTGACCCGCAGCCCGTGCGGCTCATGGCTCTCGTACGTGATCGAGCCGCCGCCCGCCGCGAGCAGCACGCGGGAGATGGAGAGGCCGAGCCCGGACCCGTTCACGTTCTGGTGGCGGGTGGAGCGCCAGAAGCGGTCGCCGACGCGCTCCAGCTCCTGCTCGGTGAGGCCGGGCCCCCGGTCGGCGACCACGACGGTGGTCGCGGTGGTTCCGGCGGCCACCGTGACCCGTACGTCCTGTCCGGCAGGGGTGAACTTCAGGGCGTTGTCGATGACCGCGTCCAGCGCGCTGGAGAGCGCCACGGGGTCGGCCCAGGCGGTGGCGGCCGGGGCGCCGTCCTGGACGAGGCGCACGCCCTTCTCCTCCGCCATCGGGCGCCAGGAGGCGACGCGCTCGGCGGTGAGCGGGACGATGTCGGTCAGCTGGAGGTCCGCCTCTGCGTGTTCGGCCAGCGCCAGGTCGAGCAGATCGTCCAGGACCCGGGCCAGCCGCTTGCCCTCGGTGCGTACGGCGGCGATCTCCTCGTTGCCGTCGGGCAGCTCCAGGGCGAGGAGCTCGATGCGCAGGAGCAACGCGGCGAGCGGGTTGCGCAGCTGGTGCGAGGCGTCGGCGACGAAGGCGCGCTGCTGCTCCAGTACGTCCTCCACGTTGTCGGCCATCTCGTTGAAGGACCGGGCCAGCCGCCTCAGCTCCGGCGGTCCGCCCGAGGCGGCGACCCGGGAGCGCATGCGGCCGACGGCGATGTCGTGGGTGGCCGCGTCCAGGACCCGGACCGGCAGCAGCACCCAGCCGGTGAGCCGGACGGCGGCGCCCACCGCGACCAGCATGGCCAGGGCCTCGCCCAGGGCGATGAGGAGCCAGGTCCGCAAAATCCGGGAGCGCATCTCGTCGGTGGGCGAGTCGATGACGACCACGGCGACCACGTCGCCGTCGCGCACGACGGGCGAGGCGACGACGACCCGGCCGTCCTGCCAGGGCCAGACCTGCGGAGGGTCGTGCGAACGGCGGCCGAGCAGCGCCTCGTTGAAGGCGGTCCGCCCCTCTCCTTCGGCGGGCAGCATCCAGCCCTCCGGGGCCTTCGCCAGGGCCAGGTCGTTGCGGTAGAAGACGCCGGCCCGGATCCCGTACACCGAGGCGTAGACCTCCAGGTCGGTGGCGAGCGTCAGCCGGCGCTCGTCGTAGGCCGGGACGGTGTCGGTGATCGGCTGGGCGAGGGCGGCGAACCGGGCGGTGTCGTCGATCCGGTCGATGACCAGGCGCTGCTGCTCGGCGGCGGCCACGCTCACCGCGAGCGGGAAGCCGAGGGTGAGCAGGACGGCCGCCATGAGGGTGATGAGCAGCGGGAGGAGACGGGTGCGCACCGGGGAACGTACCGGCCGGTTACGCGGACGGCGCGACGAGCCGGTAGCCGACGCCCCGCACGGTCTCGATGAGGGCGGGCAGGCGCAGCTTGGAGCGGAGCGAGGCCACGTGCACCTCCAGGGTGCGCCCGGTCCCCTCCCAGCTGGTGCGCCAGACCTCGCTGATGATCTGCTCACGGCGGAAGACGACGCCGGGCCGCTGCGCGAGGAGGGCCAGCAGATCGAACTCCTTTCGGGTGAGCTGGACTTCGGTGCCGTCGATGCTGACGCGGCGGGTGGGCAGCTCGATCGCGACGGGGCCGAGGCGCAGAGCGGCGACGGGCGTCGGTGCGGTGTCCTCGCCGCTGGTGGCGCGCCGGGCGACCGCGTGGATACGGGCGAGCAGCTCACCGGTGTCGTACGGCTTGGTGACGTAGTCGTCGGCGCCGAGGTTGAGTCCGTGGATGCGCGAGCGCACGTCGGCACGGGCGGTCACCATGATCACCGGGGTGGCGGTGCGCTTGCGGATCTTGCCGCAGACCTCGTAGCCGTCCTGGTCGGGCAGGCCGAGGTCGAGCAGGATGACACCGAAGGGCTCCTTCTCCGCGGGCAGGAGCGCGCGCAGTGCCTCCTCGCCGTTGCGGGCGTGCACGACCTGGAACCCGTGCCGGGCGAGCACGGCGGACAGGGCCGCCGCGACATGGTCGTCGTCCTCGACGAGCAGCAGTCTCATGGCCCTCCTCTCCGTACGCCGGGTCTTCTGTCTCGCCGAGTCTTCCGCTCTGGCCGAAACACTCCGTTCAGCGGTGCTTCACGTTCATTTGCCGCACAGGGCATCCACTCCGATGACGGGTACGCCAGTCAAGGGGTTGCCGGTTACAGCAGGGTTTCCGTTATGCACCCGGTACGCCCGGGAGCCGCGCGTAGCGTCCCCTTCACACGGAGTGTCCGGTTGCCGCCGGATCGTTATGCTCAATTTCCGCTCAGATGTAATGACGCTGGTCGCACCGCGTCATTAGTGTCCTTGGAACCCGAGGAGGACGGAGCAAGAAGCCGATGAGCGGAGTTTCAGTGACCAAGGCCGCCGAGGAAGCCGCGCCCGCGGGCGACGACCTTGTCGTACTGAGCGACGTCAACAAGCACTTCGGCGCGCTGCATGTGCTCCAGGACATCGACCTGACCATCGCCCGTGGCGAGGTCGTGGTCGTCATCGGGCCCTCCGGGTCCGGGAAGTCCACGCTGTGCCGCACGATCAACCGCTTGGAGACGATCGATTCGGGTGCGATCTCGATCGACGGCAAGCCCCTGCCCCAGGAGGGCAAGGAGCTGGCGCGGCTGCGCGCCGACGTGGGCATGGTCTTCCAGTCGTTCAATCTCTTCGCGCACAAGACGGTGCTGGAGAACGTCATGCTGGGCCAGATCAAGGTCCGCAAGGCCGACAAGAAGGCCGCAGAGGAGAAGGCCCGGACCCTGCTCGACCGGGTCGGCGTCGGTGTGCAGGCGGACAAGTACCCGGCACAGCTCTCCGGTGGCCAGCAGCAACGCGTCGCGATCGCGCGGGCGTTGGCGATGGACCCGAAGGTCATGCTCTTCGACGAGCCCACGTCGGCTCTCGACCCGGAGATGATCAACGAGGTCCTCGAAGTCATGCAGCAGCTGGCCCGGGACGGGATGACGATGATCGTCGTCACCCACGAGATGGGCTTTGCCCGTTCGGCCGCCAACCGCGTGGTGTTCATGGCCGACGGAAAGATCGTCGAAGAGGCGACCCCCGAGCAGTTCTTCAGCAACCCGCGCAGCGACCGGGCCAAGGACTTCCTGTCGAAGATCCTTCACCACTGACGACCGTCGACAACGACCTACGGCATAAGGAAAACTCACATGAAGCTCCGCAAGTCGGCCGCCGTCGCGGCCATCGCCGTCCTCGCCCTGACCGCGACCGCGTGTGGTGGCAAGGAGGGCTCCGCCGGTGACAAACCGGGCGGCACCCAGCCCGGTTCCTCCGAGGCCCCCAAGCTCCCCACGTACGAGGTCGCCAAGGACGTCGCGCTGAACTCGCCGGTCTTCAAGAAGGCCAAGCAGCGCGGCAAGCTGATCATCGGCGCCAAGGCCGACCAGCCCTTCCTCGGCTTCGAGGACCAGTCGACCAAGGAGCGCTCCGGCTTCGACATCGAGCTCGCCCGGATGATCGCGGCGGACCTCGGCTTCTCGGAGGAGCAGATCGAGTGGAAGACGGTCGACTCCGGTGTCCGTGAGACGGCCATCTCCAAGAACCAGGTCGACTACTACGTCGGCACGTACACGATCAACGACGAGCGCAAGAAGCAGGTCGGCTTCGCCGGTCCGTACTACAAGGCGGGCGCGGACCTCCTGGTCCGCAAGGACGACGACTCCATCACCGGCAAGGAGTCGGTGAAGGGCAAGAAGGTCTGCTCGATCGTCGGTTCCACGCCGCTCCAGGAGATCAAGAAGCCGGAGTACGGCGCGAGCGTCGTCGAGCTGGCCAAGTACTCCGACTGCGTGCAGCAGCTGCTGACCAAGCAGGTCGACGCCGTCACCACGGACGACTCGATCCTCAAGGGCTACGCCGCCGCCAACTCCGGCAAGCTCAAGGTCGTCGGCAAGCCGTTCACCGACGAGCCCTACGGCGTCGGCCTGAACAAGGACGACAAGGTCCTGCGCGACGCGATCAGCGACTCGCTGGAGAACCGCGTCAAGGACGGCACGTACAAGAAGATCTACGAGGCCACGCTGGGCCTGTCCGGCTCGGACTACGTCGAGCCGCCGGCCCTCGAGCGCTACTGACGCCGTCCCCCGGCCGACGCCCCGTCACTGATGAACGTGTGACCCAGGCGTCCCGTACGCAGCCGCCGCTCCTGTGGGGCACGGCGGCGTACGGGGCGCCCCTTCCCCTGCCCTGATGCCGCTGCCCGCCGACGCGGAGACCTCATGAACGTACTGCTCGACAATTTCCCAGAGTTCCGCGACGGCTTCATAGGAACCGTGTCGATCACCGCCGTCAGCTCGGTTATCGCCCTGGTCCTCGGTGTCGTCATCGCCGGGTTCCGGGTCTCGCCGGTGCCACCGCTGCGGTTCTTCGGCACCGCCTGGGTGACGCTGATGCGCAACACGCCGCTGACGCTGCTCTTCCTGATCTTCTTCTTCGTCGTCCCGGAGATCCTCTTCCCGGGGATGAGCCCCTTCGTGCTCGGCTCGCTGGCGCTCGGCTTCTACACCTCCGCGTTCGTCTGCGAGGCGGTCCGCTCCGGTATCAACACCGTGCCGCTGGGCCAGGCCGAGGCCGCGCGCTCGATCGGCATGACGTTCTCCCAGACCCTGAGCATCGTGGTGCTCCCGCAGGCGACGCGTACCGTCATCCCCCCGCTGAGCAGCATCTTCATCGCACTCACCAAGAACTCCGCGATCGCCGGTGCCTTCAGCGTCGCCGAGCTCTTCGGCTGGCAGAAGCTGATGAGCGACAAGGGTTACGACATCGTCCCCGTCTTCATCTGGGTGGCCCTCGGCTACCTGGTGGTCACCTTTACCATCAGCGGCCTCTTCCGGCTGCTGGAGCGTCGCATGGAGGTCGCCCGATGAGCGCCAGCGTTCTCTACGACGCCCCGGGCCCCAAGGCTCTCGTCCGCAACCGGATCTACGCCGTCGTCGGCACCCTCGCCATCGCGGCCCTGATCGCCGTCAGCCTGATGCGCCTCGCCGACAAGGGCCACCTGGCCCCGGCGATGTGGGACATCTTCAACTACGCGGGCATCCGGCAGAACATCGCCGACGCCCTCGTCGCCACCCTCAAGGCCTTCGGCCTGGCGGCGGTCGGCTCGCTCGTCCTCGGCGTACTGCTCGCGGTGGGCCGCCTCTCCGACCACAAGCCGGTCCGCTGGGCGGCGACCACCTTCATCGAGCTGTTCCGCTCGCTCCCGCTGCTGATCACGATCTACGCCATCTGGGTCGGCTTCCTCACGGACTACTCGATGTGGGCGCTGGCGGCGGGCCTGTCCATCTACAACGGCTGCGTCCAGGCCGAGGTGCTGCGCGCCGGCGTCAACGCCGTCCCGCGGGGGCAGAGCGAGGCCGCGTACGCGCTCGGCATGCGCAAGACGCAGGTCATGGTCACCGTGCTGATGCCGCAGGCCGTCCGGTCGATGCTGCCGACGATCATCAGCCAGCTCGTGGTGACCCTCAAGGACACCTCGCTCGGCTTCATCATCCTGTACCCGGAGCTGCTCCAGACCGCGCGTCTGATCGCCTCCAACACACAGGTGAACGGCCAGTACCCGTACGTCTCGACGATCGCCGTCATCGGCACGATCTACATCGTGCTCTGTCTGCTGCTCTCGTCGCTGGCGACCTGGATCGAGAAGCGCGGCCGCCGCGCCAAGACCGGCATCGCGGTGGCGCCGGCCGTCCAGGCCCCCGGAACCATCGACGCGACGGCCGGCACGTTCGGCCCGGATGCGGGGGGCGCAGGGGGCGCGGGCGCCGGTATCGACGGTGCCGGTGGGGCCGGAGTGTCGAAGGACTGACCCTCACCGGTCTCTCCCGGCGGAAGCATTCGAGGCAGCGGCGCACGCGTCGCTGCCTCGGTCACTTGACGCAAGCACCACCAATGGGTTGCATACGTTCTGTGATCACGCACCCGGCTACCTCTGCCGCATTTCGCACGACCGTACGGGTCGGAGGGCACGCACCGTGGACCCGGTGATCGTCGTCGGCGCCGGACCCGTCGGTCTGACGCTGTCGCTGGCCCTCGCCGCCCAAGGCGTCCCGTGCGTGCTCCTGGACGAGGGGCCGGGTCCGGAGGAAGTACGTCTCGCCCGCACGGTCGTGCTGCGTGAGGACACCGCCGACCTGGTGCAGCGCCTCGGCGCCGCCGACCTGGAGAAGGACGGACTGCGGTGGAGCGGGTGGCGCTCCTTGCGCCGGAAGCAGCTGATCCGCGACGTACCGCTGGGCACCGACGACGACGGTACGGAGGAGGCTCCGCCGCCCTCCCCTCTGCACATCCCGCAGCACGCGCTGGCCTCCGCCCTGCGCACGGCCGTCGAAGCGGCGCCGCTGGTGAACCTGGTGGAACTCAGCCGCCTCGACACCCTGGAGCAGGACCGCGACGGCGTCACCGTGCACACCAAAGGGCCCGGTTCGACCTGGTGGCGCGGCAGCTATCTGGTCGGCTGCGACGGCGCCCGGTCGACCGTACGCAAGCTCCTGGACATCAGGTTTCCCGGTCGTACGGCGGTGGAGCGGCACGCCGTCGCCGCGCTCCGGGCCGAACTGCCCTGGCCCGGTGAGGCCGTGCTGCACCGGCAGCCGCCGTGGCGCAACGGAGGCGCCGAGGTCTGCGCGCGGCCACTGCCGGGCGGGGTCTGGCGGCTGGACTGGCTGCTGCCGCCGCGCGGCGAACTGGTCACCCCGGACGCCCTGATCGCCCGGATCCGGGACACCCTGGCCGGCTGGTGCGGCGAGACCCCGCCGTACGAGCTGCTCGACACCGGCGTCCACACGCTCCACCACCGCCTGGCCCGGCGTTGGCGGGTGCGGCGGGCCTTCCTGGCGGGCGACGCGGCGCACCTGCTGGGAGCGCTCGGGACGCAGGGGCTGGACGAGGGGATCCGCGACGCCGAAAACCTGGCCTGGAAGCTCGCCCACGCCTGGCACCACGGCGGCGCCGACCCGTTGCTCGACAGCTACCAGGCCGAACGCCGGGCCGCCGTGGCCGCCCGGCTGCGCGCCGCCGACCAGTCCCTGCCGATACTGCGGGGCGGCGGCGGGCTGCGGACGCTGGTCCCGGGCGCGGTCCGGGGCCACGACACGCTGCTCGCCGACGGCCACCTGGGCCGTGGAGCCCTCGGTGCGCCCCCTTCGTACTCGCACTCCCCCCTTGCACCGCCGCACGCCGAGGCGCACACCGCGGTGGGTACGCCCCCCGGTGCGCCGGTCGCCGATGTACGGGTGACGGCACCGGACGGGACCGCCGTACGGCTGCGCGAGCGGCTCGGGCGGGGCCACCCGCTGGTGATCCTGGTGGCGCCCGGCACCGGGGTGTGGGACCGGCGGCACTGGCTGACCGCCGGGATCATGCCGCGCCTGGTGGAGGCCGTGGAGGCGCTGCCGTCCACGGCGGAACTGCTGGTCACGGAGAGCTATCCGGGCGCGTCGGCGCACACCGTTCTGCTGGTGCGGCCCGACGGTCACCTGGTGGCCGCCTTCGCCGGCGTACGGCCTGCGGAACTGTTCGCGGCGGCGCGGGCGGCGCTGGGCGGGGCGCCGGAGGCATCGGGCCGTCCCGGTTCTCCCGAGGAGGGCGAGGACGGCGACGAGAAGCCGCAGGCGGCGCGCGCTCCGGGGCCTCGCGAGCGGGTTCACGCCGATCGGACCGCCAGGATCAATTGACCGTCATGGGCGCGCGTGGTGTACTCCAGATCATGACCGACACCGATGTGCGCCTGTGGCGGAGGGTCCATATGGACCTGCTCCTTTACGCGGGCTGCGTGTGTCGCCCGTCCTGCTGAATCGCCTTCCCCTGCCGGTCCGTGCCGCTCTCCGCACGGCCGGGATCTCACGCGAACTCTCAGGACGGTCCCTGTGTCTTCCCCTTCCTCCGCCGTGCCCACGGCCGCCGCCTCCGTACCCTCTCCCGCCACCGCGGTGGCTTCCGCTCCCGCCGTCTCCGCGCGGGTCGGCTCGGCCCGCTCCGCCTCCTCGGGCCCCACGGTCGCGGAGCTGCTCGACTTCGTACGCCGCACCGCCGAGGACACGGCGCTCATCGCCTCCCTCCCGCTGGATCCGGAGGGCCGCACCTGGGTGCGGCTGGACGGTCCCGGCGGCAGCGAGGCGTGGCTGATCGGCTGGCCGCCGGGGACCGGGACGGGCTGGCACGACCACGCCGACTCGGTCGGCGCCTTCACCACCGCGTCCGGCACCCTCAAGGAGCACTCGCTCGCCGTGCGGCTGCCCACCGACGGCTGGAAGACCCTGGAGCTGAACGAAGGGGTGGACCGCTCACGGGAGCTGGCGGCCGGTCAGGGCCGGGCCTTCGGGCAGAACCACGTGCACGAGGTCCTCAACGAGTCCGACGGCGTGCACGCCGTATCCGTCCACGCGTACTACCCGCCGCTGCCACGGATCCGCCGGTTCAGTCGGACCGGTGCCGTGCTCCGGCTGGAGCAGACCGAGAGCCCGGAGGACTGGCAGTGAGCGGCGACGAGAGCGGCGGGGCGGAGCGCGTGGACGCCGGGGAACAGGTGGTCTCCACGGAACGGGCGGTCTCCACGGAACAGGTGGTCTCCACGGAACAGGTCGGCATCGATGAGCTGCTGGAGCGGGTCCGGGCCGGTTACGAGCGGATCGGCCCGCACGAGGCTGCCGCGGCGGCGACGGACGGGGCACTGCTGGTGGACATCCGGTACGCGGAGCTCAGGGAGCGGGACGGGCTCATCCCCGGCGCGCTGGTCGTGGAGCGCAACGAACTGGAGTGGCGGCTCGACCCGCAGGGCAGCCACCGCGCCGCCGAGGCGGTGAGCCACGACCTCACGGTGGTCGTCATCTGCAACGAGGGGTACGCGTCCAGCCTCGCGGTGGCTTCGCTGCGGCAGCTCGGGCTGCACCGGACCACCGACCTGATCGGCGGCTTCCAGGCCTGGCGCGCGGCGGGCCTTCCGGTGTCCCCGGGCGCCGACGGCGGCTGATGCAGGGCCGGTGAGGGAGGGGGCGGCCACCGGCGTGACGTGGCCGCCCCCTCCCTCACTCGTGCCCATGGCTCATTTCTGAGCGGGACACCGAGCGGGACACACCCGAACGCCACACTCCGGTAGAGCGATCGCCGTACGCGACCGACATTCACCTCATACAGAGGCGAAATGTACGGAGATGGCGTACTTATGGCGATTCCTGCTCTCACCCCCGACCAGCTCGACGCCCAGGCCTCCCAGTTGTACGACACACAGGCGTGGCAGAGGATCGTCTCGGGGTGGGAGCACACTGCCCCCGAGCCCGTGGCGTCCCCGCCGGACCGTACGGAACCGGCCCGCGCTCAGCTCCCGGCGGCGGCTCACCCGCGGCCCCCGGCCGAGGCACCGGGCCATCCATCCGACTGGCGGAGCCTGCTGTCCATCCCCGTCGACCGGCTCATCGAAGACACGCTGCGGGCACTGCCGGCGGCGGCTCCGGCCGAGCGCGCCCTCCCCGGCCGGCTGGGTGCGGTCCTGCCCGATCGCGTCCACGCCTGGCGACGGGTCGGCCAGACCGATGTGCGGCCCTCCGTCCACCTCGGCTACGCCCGGCAGATCCTCGCCGAGTGGGGCTGGCAGAACACCCCGTACCGGCTGCGCAACGCCCGTGGGGCCCGCTGCGTCTGTGGCGCGCTGCTCACCGCGCACCGGCTCGGCTACGGCTCCACCGCCACCGTGGACCGAGCCGGCGCCTGGCTGATCACCGAGCTCCGCTCCCAGGGCTGGCCCGGCCTGATCGGCCCGTGGAACCGCGCACCGGGCCGCACCGCGACGGATGCGCTGGCCCTCGTAGACGCGGCCGCCCGCCGCGCGGCGGCAGCCGGACACTGACCACCGCCGACCTCGGCACGACGACAGATCCCGACGACAGATCCTGTCCCGCCCCGCCCCTCAGAACGGCTCGTCCAGACCCTCCGTGTCCTCGCCCTCCTCCTCCAGCGCCTGGCGCACCACCCGCAGGGCCATGCCCTCCCCGTACCCCTTGCGGGCGAGCATGCCGGCAAGGCGGCGCAGTCGTTTGTCGCGGTCCAGGCCGCGGGTGGAGCGGAGCTTGCGGGCCACCAGCTCCCGGGCCGTCTCCTCCTCCTGGTCCGCGTCGAGCTGCCCGACCGCCTCGTCGATCACCGACGGCTCGACGCCCTTCGTCCGCAGCTCACGGACGAGGGCGCGGCGGGCGAGGCCCCGGCCGTGGTGCCGGGACTCGACCCACGCCCCGGCGAAGGCCGCGTCGTCGATCAGCCCGACGTCCTCGAAGCGTGCGAGGACCTCCTCGGCCGCCTCGTCCGGGATCTCCCGCTTACGCAGGGCGTCCGCCAGCTGCTTGCGCGTGCGCGGCGTCCCGGTGAGCAGGCGCAGACAGATGTTGCGCGCCTGCTCGACCGGATCGCGCGGCTCCCTCTTGTCCCGCCGGTCGCGCGGCTCCCCCTGCTCGGCCCTCGACGAGGAGGGGGAACCGCTGCTTCTGGTGGTGGAGCGGGCACGGCGGCCCGCCCCTTCGCCGAACCCGCCGTCCGTCTCCGCTCCCCCGCGTGAGCGGCGCCCGGACCGCGCCCCGCGACCGGTCCCCGGCTCGTAGCCGGACCCGTCGGTGGGCCCGTCGACGAATTCGGGGCCGCCGGGGCCGTCTCCGGGCTCCGCCGGGCTGCCCGGCCACTCCGTACGACGTGTCACGGCCTAGCTCTTGGCCGCCGCGGTCTTGGCCGGCTTCGCCTTGGTGGCCGAAGCGGTCACCGGCTTCGCCGCACCGTCCGCCGCCGCTCCCGTGGTCGCGGCTCCTTCCGCTGCCGGCTCGGCGGACTCGGCCTCCGGCCGGACCCCGACACCCAGCTTCTCCAGGATCTTCTTCTCGATCTCGTTGGCGAGGTCGGGGTTGTCCTTGAGGAAGTTGCGGGCGTTCTCCTTGCCCTGGCCGAGCTGGTCGCCCTCGTACGTGTACCAGGCGCCGGCCTTGCGGACGAAGCCGTGCTCCACGCCCATGTCGATCAGCCCGCCCTCGCGGCTGATGCCCTGGCCGTAGAGGATGTCGAACTCGGCCTGCTTGAAGGGCGGCGCGACCTTGTTCTTGACGACCTTGACGCGGGTGCGGTTGCCGACGGCGTCGGTGCCGTCCTTGAGCGTCTCGATCCGGCGGATGTCGAGCCGCACCGAGGCGTAGAACTTCAGCGCCCGTCCACCGGTCGTGGTCTCCGGCGAGCCGAACATCACGCCGATCTTCTCGCGGAGCTGGTTGATGAAGATCGCCGTGGTCTTGGACTGGTTGAGCGCACTGGTGATCTTACGGAGGGCCTGGCTCATCAGACGGGCCTGGAGACCCACGTGCGAGTCACCCATCTCGCCCTCGATCTCCGCACGGGGCACCAGGGCCGCGACGGAGTCGATGACGATCAGGTCCAGCGCGCCGGAGCGGACCAGCATGTCGACGATCTCAAGGGCCTGCTCACCGTTGTCCGGCTGGGACAGGATGAGGCTGTCGATGTCGACGCCGAGCTTCTTGGCGTACTCCGGGTCCAGCGCGTGCTCGGCGTCGATGAACGCCACCGAGCCGCCGAGCCTCTGCGCGTTCGCCACGGCGTGCAGCGTCAGCGTCGTCTTACCGGAGGACTCCGGTCCGTACACCTCCACCACGCGGCCGCGCGGCAGGCCGCCGACGCCGAGCGCGACGTCGAGGGCGGTCGATCCCGTGGGGATGACCTCGATGGGCTCGTTGGGCCGCTCACCGAGGCGCATCACCGCGCCCTTGCCGAACTGTCGTTCAATCTGTGCGAGTGCGGCGTCCAGCGCCTTCTCGCGGTCGGTTCCTGCCATGGGTTCCACCCGATTTGCTTGAGTCGATCGCTTCACGTCAAAGACGCTAACCCCTGCCACTGACAATGGGCCTCGACGTCCTCCCGGCCTGTGGACAACTCCACGGTCGGGCCCGGAAAAACCCGGCCGAAATCCATGAGAATGGATGTTCGATTTTGGTGTCAAGCGCACCACGCGGGGCCGGGCGGCCGGAGAGGCGGGGCCCGGCCGGGCCGGAACGCCGCCGGAACGGTTGGGTACACCTACGCATTGTTCGACCTGCCCCCAGGGCTCGATTCTTCCTGAGGCGGCGGTGGCTCCGCCCCTCGTACATCCGCCGGCCCCCCAAGATCGGCATCCGCCGTACGAGGTCGACGTCGCATTCGTCCGGAGCCTCCGCCGCGCCCCTTCCTTCGCCCGTGCCCGGTGTTCGCCGTGCGCGGGCCCAGCCGGGACCGGAGCCGGTCCCGGCCAACCCCTCAGGAGGAATCGCATGGTGTCTCAAGCTGCGGTGTGGCGTGTCGCCGCTGCCGCGTGTGCGGTCGGCGCACTGATCGCCGGTGCCGGTACGGCCGGGGCGGCACCCACGCCCCCACCCACCGAAGGGCGCATCCTGGGCGCCGACCGGGCCGGCGCGGTGAAGGGCTCGTACATCGTCACCTTCAAGGACTCGGTGGCGCGGGCCGACGTCGACAAGGTGGCGAGATCCCTCACCGGTCGGCACGGCGGCACGATAGGCCACACCTACACCGCCGCCCTGCGCGGCTTCTCCGTGAAGGTGGGCGAGGAGCAGGCCCGGAAGCTGGCCGCCGACCCCTCCGTCGCGCGGGTGGAGGCCGACGGAGTCGCGTACGCCCTGGGCACCCAGAACGATCCGACCTGGGGCCTGGACCGCATCGACCAGCGTGACCTGCCGGGCGACCGGAAGTTCACGTACCCCAACACCGCCTCCGACGTGACGGCCTACGTGCTCGACACCGGGATACGCACCTCGCACCGGGAGTTCGGCGGCCGCGCGGCCAACGGCTACGACTTCATCGACAACGACGCCATAGCCCAGGACTGCAACGGGCACGGCACCCATGTGGCGGGCACGGTCGGCGGTGCGACCTACGGCGTGGCCAAGGCCGTGAAGCTCGTGGGCGTCCGGGTCCTGAACTGCCAGGGCTCCTCCGGCTCCACCTGGGCCCCGGTGCTCGCCGGCATCGACTGGGTGACGAAGAACGCGGTCAAGCCGGCCGTCGCCAACATGAGCATCGGCGGCGGGCGCACCTCCTCGGTGGACGACGCGCTGGCGAAGTCGATCGCCTCCGGCGTCACCTATGTCGTCGCCGCGGGCAATGACGGCGCCAACGCCTGCAACACCTCGCCCGCGGCGGTGCCGAGCGCGGTGACGGTCGGCGCCACCGACAGCCGCGACGCCCGGTCGATCTGGCCGAGCGGCAAGTCCTCCAACCACGGCACCTGCCTGGACCTCTTCGGCCCCGGTTCCGACATCGTCTCCGCCTCCCACCTCAACGACACCGGCTCCCGCTCCGACGGCGGCACCTCCATGGCCTCCCCGCACGTGGCGGGCGCGGCGGCCCTCATCCTCTCCGCCAATCCGTCCTGGACGCCCAAGCAGGTCCACGACCGGCTGATCGCCGACGCCACGCCGAACAAGGTCACCGACGCGAAGACCGGGTCGCCCAACCGTCTGCTGTACGTCCCGAACGACGGCGACACCACGCCTCCGCCCACCGGCAGGACCTTCGAGAACACCACCGGCTACCCGATCCGCGACAACGCGACCGTCGAGTCCCCCATCACCGTGAGCGGCATCACGGGCAACGCGCCCGCGACGCTCTCCGTCACGGTCGACATCCGGCACACCTTCCGCGGTGACCTGCGGGTCGACCTCGTCGCACCCGACGGCGGTGTCTTCCGGCTGAAGGACTACAACGCCAACGACAGCGCCGACGACGTACGCGGCACCTTCACCGTGAACGCCGCGTCCAAGCCCGCCAACGGCTCCTGGAAGCTGCGGGTGAGCGACAACTGGGTCAACGACACCGGCACGCTGAACTCCTGGTCGCTGAAGTTCTGATGGTCGCTGAAGTTCTGACCCGCGCCCTTCGGTAACACCCCACCGGACCGCCGGCGATCCATGCCCCGAACCCTGCTGGATCCCGGCGAACCCGGCCGGTGAGACCTCTCCGCGAACCTCACCGGCCGGTCGGGGGGACGCCTGCGGCGCCCGCACATGCGCCGCAGGCGTCACTCCTCTTTCGCCCCACCGCCGCGAAGCGCCATCATGCGCAAAAGCTCCCGCGAGGCCGGAAGGAAGCCGTGAACGCCGACCCGCCGATCCCCCTGCCAGGTGCCTTCATCGGGCGTTCCGCGCTCCTGGACGGCCTCCGCCCGGAGCTCGGCCGACGGCCCTCCGTCGTGGTGATCACCGGCGAGGCAGGCGTGGGAAAGAGCCGGCTGGTCCGCGAACTCCTCGACACGACAGTCTCGTCGGACACCCTGGTGGTCCGCTGCCGGGAATCGGACGCCCCTTATCCGTACGCACCACTCCTGGAGGCGCTGAGCCGCTTCCGCCCCCGCCCGGAAGACCTGCCACCGGTGACCGGAGCACTGCGCGGACTGCTGCCCGACCTCGCCGCGCTCCTGCCGCCCGCGCCGCCTCCCGTAGACGATCCGCGCACCGGACAGCACCGCGTTCTGCGGGCCCTGTGCGCGTTGACCGCGTCCCTGGGGAGCGCGGTTCTGGCCGTGGAGGACGTCCAATGGGCCGATGAGGACACGGCCGCCTTCCTGCGTACGCTCGTCTCCGACCCGCCGGCGGAGCTGGGACTCGTCCTCACCGTGCGCGGCCGGCCCGTCCCCGGGGGGCTCCCTTTCCCGCTGCGTCCGCCGCCTCATGTGGCGCTGGTGGAAAGACACCTGGCACCGCTGACGGTGGCGGAGACGGGTGTGATGGCCGCCGGGCTGCTCGGCGTACGGACGGTGCCTCAGGAGTTCGCCGACCGGCTGCACGGGTGGACGGGGGGTCTCCCTTACGTCATCGAGGAGGTGCTCCGGCGGTGGCCGGACTCCACGGCACGCCCGGCCGGAACAACGCGGGTGCCTGAGCCTCCGCTGCCCGCCTCCGTGCGCCGTGCGGTCGTGGAGCGGCTGCGCCACCTGCCTCCGGACGCGCGGCGGGTGGCCGGCGCGGCAGCGGTACTCGGCGACCTCGCGCCCGTACATCTGCTGGGAGCGGTGGCGGGGCTGGGCGAGCGAGAGACCCGCGGTGCGCTCACCATGGCGCTGGACGAAGGTGTCGTACGGGCGGTGGACGGCGCCTATGTCTTCCCGTACGGCCTGGCGCGCAGAGCTGTGTACGAGGCGGTCCCCGAGCCGGAACGGCCTGTACTGCACCTGCGTGCGGCCCGCGCCCTCGCCCGGCACGGCGGTCCTCTTCCGCTGGTGCGGATCGCCGAGCACTACCGGTGCGCCGGCCTCTCCACAGAGGCGGTGCGCTTCCTGGAGGCGGCCGCGGACCGCGCCGCCCGGGGCGGGGACGCGGGTGGGGCCACGGACGGCTATCTCGACGCCTTGCGCGGCGGGCCCTCGGCCGTCGTCCGCGACCGGATCGCCCTGAAGCTGGCCCGCGTCGCGCTGAACGCCAGGCCCGGCCCGCAGGTGCCCGCCGCCCTGCGGGAGGTGCTCGATCGGCGTTCCCTCGGTCCCGGGCCGAGCGGTGAGATCCGGCTGCTCCTGGGTCTGTTGCTGCGCAACCAGTCGGGTTCCGGTCTGGAGGCGCTGGAGGAGATAGCGCGGGCCGTTCCCGATCTGCTCGCCGTGTCGACGGGGCAGGCCGCGCGGGCGCTGGCGATCATCGCGATCCCCTCCCTCAAGGGCTGGCCGCTCGGCGAGCACCGGCGGCTCCTGGCCGAAGCGGAGCGGCTGCTGCCACGGGTCGAGGAGAAGGACCTGCGCTCGGCCGTGCTGGCCAATCGCGCCACCGCCCTGGCCCTGATGGGCGACCCGTCGGCGTGGGACGCGGTGGCCGATCTGCCCGACGCCCTCACCGGCGAGGCGGCGGCGCGGGTGCACGCCAATCTGGCGGGGGCCGCGACCGCTCTCGGCCATCCGGTACGTGCCCGCGCCTTCCAGGCCCGGGCGTGGCAGGCCGTCCGCACGAACCACGCTCCGTACCTCGAAGCGTTCGTCGAGACCACGGACATACTCGCCGCCTTCACGGGCGGCCGGTGGGAGGGGCTGCTGGAGCGGGCCGAGCACGCCGAGGAGCAGTACCGGGACGTACCCGACTTCCACGCGGAGGCCCTGCTGGTCTGCGGGCTGCTGCGCCTGCACACCAAGGGGCAGACCGATGTGGCGCGCCGCCTCCTGGAGCGGGCCGTCCGCACCACCGCGCTGGACACCGGCATCGTGCTGACCTCCGCAGCGGCCGCCGTGGTGCGGGTCCATCTGGCCGCCGACCGTCCCGCGCAGGCCGTCCAGGCGGTGGAGGGGGCGCTGCACCACGTCCGCCGTACCGGTGCGTGGGTCTGGGCGAGCGCCCTCGCGCCGTCGGCCGTTCAGGCGCTGGTCCGGGACGGCCGGGCCGGTGAGGCGCACCTCCTCGTCGCGGAGCTGGCCGACGGCATCACCGGCCGGGACGCGCCGGCCGCCCGGGCCGCCCTGCTGACCTGCCGGGCGCTGCTCACCACGGCGTCCGGCCTCCAGGCCGGGTCCGGCGGCTCGGACGGCCTGTACGCGGCCGCCACGGACTCCTGGACCACCTTGGAGCGACCCTACGAGGCCGCCTACGTCCGGGAGGCCTGGGGGCTGCGGCTGCTGGCCACGGGAGCGGCGGGCGGCCGTACCGTGCTGCACGAGGCCATCGCGGCCTACCAGGACATCGACGCCGTATGGGATGTGCTGCGCTGTCAGCGCGGGCTGCGGGAACACGGCCAGGTCACCGTGCGGAGACCCGGCGCGCTGGGGTACGGCGACCACCTCTCGCCCCGCGAGCGGGCGGTGGCGCGGCTGGCCGCGCTCGGCCTCTCGAACCGTGAGATCGCGCGCGAGCTGGTCCTCTCGCACCGGACGGTCGAGCACCATGTGGCGCGTGCCCTGCGGAAGCTGGGCGTGTCGTCCCGTACCGAGATCGGCTCGCAGCTCGGGCTCTGACGGAACGCGTGCCCTACGTCAAGGCGATAGGCGACCCTCTTCGGCACCGGATTCGCCGGACAGTGCCCCGCTACGGGCTCCGATCCCGCCGGACGGGCGGCGCTCGTCGCCCGCGTCTCAGCTCTCCGCCGCCGTGAACCCGAGGAACGCCCCCACTCCCCGTCCCGTACTCCGCGCCTATCCTTCCTGACATGTCCCTCCCTTCCGGTCCACGCGGTGGTGGCCTGTCCGCGCGCACGGCCGGCATCGGGGTGACCGCCGCCGTCACGCTGCTCGTGGTGGTCTGGACGCTGCTGACCATGCGGTACGAGAGCGAGCCGGTGAACCGTACGGTGATCGGCTGGGCGCTCATCGCGGTGGGCTGCGCCGCCCTGTACTTCCGCCGCCGCGCACCCGTCGCCGTGGCCACCGTGACACTGGCCGTGTGCGTCGTCTATTACCCGCTGTCCGTGTACGACGGTCCTCTTATGGTCACGTTCGCGCTCGCGCTCTACACGGCGGCCGCCGAGGGACGGTTCACGGCCGCCGTCGCCCTGGGCGTGGCCACTCTGATCGCCGTCGGATTCGGTGAGGCGCGCCAGCACGACGGCAACCGGCAGATCGACGACATGTCGCTGTTCATGCTCGCGGGCTGGCTGGTCAGCCTCGTCGCCGTGGGCCGGGCCCAGTTGACCCGTGGTGCCTATCTCGGCGAGGTGGAGCAGCGGGCCCTGGCCGCGGAGCGGGAGCAGGAGGCGCGGGCCGAGCAGAGCGCGACCGAGGAGCGGCTGCGCATCGCCCGGGAGCTGCACGACGTCCTGGGACACAGCATTTCGCTGATCAACGTGCAGTCGGGCGCGGTCCTGCACAAGTTGAGCAAGAACCCGGAGCCCGCCGCGGCCCTGTCCGCCGCAGAGGAGGCCCTGAAGGCGGTCAAGGCCACCAGCAAGGACGCGCTGCGCGAGCTGCGCTCCACCCTCGGCGCGCTGCGGAAGCCCGACGAGACGGCCCCGACCTCCCCCGTCTCAGGGCTCGACCGGCTCGACGAACTCGTCGCACGGGCCCGCGCCACCGGCATCGAGGTCCGCCTGCGCACCGAGGGCGAACGGCGTCCGCTGCCGCCTCCGGTCGATCTGGCGGCGTACCGGATCGTGCAGGAGTCGCTCACCAACGTCACCCGGCACGCCCGGGCGACCGGCGCGGTGGTGACGGTCGACCACACCGACGAACGAGCCGTACGGGTACGGATCGAGGACGACGGAGAGGGCTCGCCGGAGGGCTCTCCGGCCGGCAGCGGCATCCGGGGCATGGCCGAGCGTGCCAGGGCCTTCGGCGGCGAGCTGACGGCGCGGAACACCGCACAGGGCTTCGTCGTGAGCGCCCGGCTGCCGATCGAGGGGACCGAATGATCCGCGTAGTGCTGGCCGACGACCAGACCCTGGTACGGGCGGGCTTCCGCTCGATCCTGTCCGACGAGGACGACATCGAGGTCGTCGGTGAGGCGGCCGACGGCGAACAGTCCCTCGCCCTGGCCCGCGAACAGCGCCCGGACGTGGTCCTGATGGACATCCGGATGCCCGGCACCGACGGCCTGGAGGCCACCCGCCGCATCACCACCGACCCGCGCCTGGCGGACGTCCGGGTCATCATCCTGACCACCTTCGACATGGACGACCACGTCTACGGAGCCCTGCGCGCCGGTGCCTCCGGCTTCCTGGTCAAGGACACCGAGCCGATGGAACTGCTGCACGGCGTACGGGTGGTGGCGCGGGGCGACGCCCTGATCGCCCCGGCCGTGACCCGGCGGCTGATCTCGGAGTTCGCGAGCCGCCGGAAGCAGCCCGAGCCGGGTCCGCGCCTGAACGCCCTCACCGAGCGGGAACGCGAGGTCATGGGGCTGGTCGGGGCCGGGCTCTCCAACGACGAGATCGCCGCCCGGCTGGTGCTCAGCCCCGCCACCTCCAAGACCCATGTCAGCCGGATCATGACGAAGCTCGGCGTCCGCGACCGGGCCCAGCTGGTGATCCTCGCCTACGAGTCGGGCATGATCACGCCCGGCTGGCTGGCCTGAGAGCGGTCGAGCGCGGGCCGAGGTGCCAACTTCCGTAGTACGCGCACGAGCGCGGCCGCAACTCCTGTAGTAGGCGCGTTGCCCTCCCCGGGCCGACGCGCGGCACCGGACAGTGCACCGAGGCTTCCTGCGTGGATCCGGAATCGCTCGACCTCGCGCGGCTGCAGTTCGCCCTCACCGCCGGGGGTCACTTCCTCTTCGTCGCCCTGACGCTGGGCATGGCCCTCCTGGTGGCCTGCGTCCAGACAGCAGCCACGGTCACCCGTAAGGCAACGCATCAACGGATGGTGCGGTTCTGGGGGCAGCTGTATGTCATCAACTACGCGGTCGGCATCATCACCGGGCTGGTGATGGAGTTCCAGTTCGGGCTGAGCTGGAGCGGTCTGACGCACTACGCGGGCAATGTCTTCGGCGCCTCGCTGGCCGTCGAGACGATCGTCGCGTTCTTCGTGGAGTCGACGTTCCTGGGGCTGTGGATCTTCGGCTGGCACCGGTTCAACCGGTGGACCCACCTGGCGACGATCTGGGTCGTCGCCCTGACCGCTTGCGTGTCGGCATACTGGATCCTCGTCTCCAACGGCTTCCTCAACAACCCCGTGGGCCACCGCGCGGAGAACGGCACGCTGGTCCTCGCGGACGCCGGAGCGCTTCTCACCAACCCCAGTGCTCTGCTGGCCTTCGGTCACATCCTGGGCGGCGCGCTGCTGACAGCCGGCTTCTTCATGGCGGGCGTCAGCGCCTACCACCTCTTCCGGCGCACTCCCGAAGTGGCGTTCTTCGTACGGAGTCTGCGCATCGGAGTGTTCGTCTCCTTTCCCGCCCTGTGGGTCACGGCGGGGTTCGGCGGGGTCCAGCTGGCCTCGCTGACGGATCTGCAGCCGATGAAGTCCGCCGTCTTCAGCGGGAGGACGGCGGAGATCCGCGAACTCCAGGCGGAGATGGTCGCCCGGTTCGGCCCCGGCGACTACGTGCCCTCCGAGGTGTGGACGCGCGGCGGCGCCCTGGTGATGCTGCTCGCGTTCGCGCTGATGATGTACCCCTCCCTGGCCGGGACCGTGCTCGCCTGCTTCCGCAAGGCCGTCGTGCGCTTCCGGCTCTGGCACGTGGTGCTGATGGCCGCCGTTCCGCTGCCCTACCTGGCGATGATCAGCGGCTGGGTCTTCCGGGAGGCCGGGCGGCAGCCCTGGGTGGTGTACGGGCTGCTGAAGACCGAGGACGCGGTCTCCCGCCACTCCCACGGCACCATGCTCGCCTCGCTGATCACCTTCACCGTGCTGTTCGCGGCACTGGCCGTCGTCAACGGATGGCTGCTCCTGCGCCACGCGCGCCTGGGGCCGGTGGAGACGGGACTCGGCCACGACGATCGGCTCTCCGCGGATCCCGTACCCGTTGCTCCGGAAGCCCCGGCCGCTCCGGGTCCCGGCGGGCCCGCCGCACCTCCGCCGCCCTTCACCCCCCGCTACTGAGGGGCCGCCGTGGACATCTGGCCGTCTGCCTTCTCGCCTTCTTCGCCATCGGCTACTTCGTCCTCGCCGGTGCGGACATCGGCACCGGCATGCTGCTGCCGTACCTGGGCGCGGACGAGGGCGAACGACGCCTGGTGATCGCCGCCTTCGCGCCGTTCTTCCTGGGCAACGAGGTGTGGCTGGTGGCCGCAGCGGGCGTGCTCGTGGGCTGCTTCCCGGTCCTGGAGGGCGAGCTGCTGAGCGCCCAGTTCACCGTGTTCGTGCCGCTGGTCGCCGGGTGGATGGTGCGGGACGCCGGGCTGTGGCTGCGCGGGCGGGGCGGTGGGCGGCGGTGGCGGGCGGGGTGCGACGGCGCTGTGGTGTGCGGGAGCTGGGTGGTGGCGCTGGCCTGGGGGTGGCTGCTGGCCGCACTGTTCGCGGGTGCGCCGGAGCGTACGGCCGCGGCACCGATCGGGGCCGTGACCGCGCTCGCCGTCGCCGCACTGTTCGCCGCACACGGTCTGGGCTTCGCGGCCCTGCGCCTGACCGGGCGGCCCTGGGCCCGGGCGCACCGGCTCGTCGGGCGGACCGGCGCGGGCCGGTCCTTCGCGCTGACAGCCGTCCTGATGGCCGCCCTGCCGCTGTTCGCGGGCCCGGCACTCCGTCCGGCGGCGCACGCGGCGGACCGGGCGACGCTCACCCTCCTCGTCCCCGTCCTGCTCGCGTTCTGCCCGCTGCTGGTCGCCGCCCAGGCCTGGACCTGGCACACCTTCCGCCACCGTGTGACGCGTCCTTCGTACCTCTGACGCCGCTCTAGCCGCCCGTCCGGTCGGGGCCGCCGAGCGCCCGGCGTATCCGGGAGACGGCCGACCCGCCGCGCCGCGGTCGGTGTCCGCCGTGCACCCTGGGGTCGTCGGTGACGTCGTACCGCTTCACATAGGCCCCCAGGAACGCCTGGAGCGTGGCGACGGCGGGGATGGCGATCAGCGCGCCGACGGCTCCCAGCAGGGCTGTTCCGGCGACCACCGAACCGAAGGCGACCGCCGGATGGATGTCGACGGTCTTCGCGGTCAGCTTGGGCTGGAGGACGTAGTTCTCGAACTGCTGGTAGACCACGACGAACCCGAGCACCCACAGCGCGTACCAGGGGTTGACCGTGAACGCGATCAGCATCGGCAGGGCGCCCGCCAGATACGTACCGATGGTGGGGATGAACTGCGAGACGAGCCCCACCCAGACCGCGAGCGCCGGAGCGTAGGGCACGCCGAGGACGACCAGCAGGATGTAGTGCGCGACGCCGGAGATCAGGGCCATCAGGCCGCGCGAGTAGAGGTAGCCGCCGGTCTTGTCGACCGCGATCTCCCAGGCGCGCAGCACCTCGGTCTGCCGGGCCGGCGGCAGTACGGAGCAGAGGGCGCGCCGCAACCGGGGGCCGTCGGCCGCGAAGTAGAACGAGAACAGGAAGATCGTCAGCAGCCGGAACAGTCCGCCCAGGACCGTGGTGGAGACGTCGAGCACTCCTGAGGCGCTGTTCTGGACGTACTTCTGGAGCCAGTCGGAGTGCAGCAGACTGTCCTGGACCTGGACCCGCGACAGCTCGGTGTGGAAGGTGTGGTTGACCCAGTTGATCACCGAGTCGATGTACTTGGGGAAGTCGTCGACCATGTCGACGATCTGGCCCGCGAGCATCGACCCCAGCAGGACGACGAACCCGGCGCTGAAGATCATCAGTCCGATGAAGACGATGAACGTGGCCAGCCCCCGGCGCATGCCGCGGGCCGCCATCCGGCCGACCGCCGGCTCGATGGCGAGCGCGAGGAAGAACGCGATCAGCACATTGGTCAGCAACCCGATGAGCTGGTCGAACGCCCAGCTGCCGAGCTGGAAGCAGGCGTAGAGCGCGAGGGCCAGGACCATCGCGCGCGGCAGCCAGCCCGGCATGCGGGCGGGCCCCGGGCCGGACGGTGGCACGGGAGGCCCGGCGGGCGGGGCGTCGGACGGCTGGGCCGGAGCGGTCTCGTCTGTCGATGACACGGGACAAGTCTCGCCTACGCCACCGACAACCGGTCCCCCGGCCGGGGAACGGCGGAGGTCAGCGCTTGTCGGCGGGAACGTCCATGGCCGTGCAGACCGCGCGCCAGACGTCCTTCGCGTCCCAGCCCGCGTCCAGCGCCTGGTGCACCGTACGGCCGCCGAGTTCGGCCATCACATGGTCACGGGCGAAGGAGTCCGCGTAGGCACCACCGAAGTGGTCCGCCATCCGCTCCCAGAAAATCGTCAACCGCATGCCATCAGTATCCCGCTCCTGAGAGTGCACGGGTCCGCCGGGCATGTGCCGGAGCCTCTTTCCCCTCTACGGTCGGTCCATGGCTGGAACCGGAGCACATCCCCTCGTCCGCGCCGAGCACTTCATCTGGCTCACCGCCCGTGTCCTCGAACAGCGCAGGTTCGCCCACCGTTTCCTCGACGGCGCCCCGGGCCCCGTCGAGACGGCGCTCGCCGCCTACCGGAACGAGGACGGCGGCTACGCGCACGCGCTGGAACCCGACCTCCGCGGCCCGGTCAGCCAGCCGCTGCACACCGCCCACGCGCTCGCTGTCCTCGACTCGATCGGCCGCTGCGACGGTCTGCGCGCGGAACGGATCTGCCGCTATCTGAGCGACGTGTCGACAAAAGAAGGAGCGCTGCCCGCTCTGCTCCCTTCACAGCGCGGCTATCCGGCCGCGCCGTTCGTCCCTGTGGTCGACGACCCGCCGGCCGAACTGCTCGCGACCGGTCCGATCGTCGGACTGCTCCACCGCAACGAGGTGTGGCACGCGTGGCTGTTCCGGGCCACGGACTTCTGCTGGAGCGCCGTCGACGCCCTGGAGCAGTCGCATCCGTACGAGATCGAGGCCGCGATCGCCTTCCTGGACGGGGTGCCGGACCGCGCCCGGGCCGAGCGGGCGGCGGACCGGCTCGGCCGGCTGGTGCGCGGACAGCGGCTCGCGGTGCTCAATCCGGCCCGGCGCGCGGAGTACCCGGTGGCGCCGGGCTACGCGCCCGGCGAGCACCACTTCCCGCACGACTACGCCCGTACGCCGGGATCGCTGGCCCGCCGCTGGTTCACCGACGAGGAGCTGGAGCGCTCGCTCGACCATCTGGCGGCCGAGCAGCGGGAGGACGGCGGCTGGCCGGTCAACTGGCGGCAGTGGGCACCGGGCACCGCGCTGGAGGGGCGGCCGCTGGTGACGCTCAGGGCCCTGGAGACGCTCCAGGCGTACGGACGCCTGCCGGCGGCCTGACCGAGGCCCGTCGGCCGCCCGCCGGCTGACGAAGGCGCCTGGCTCAGCCCAGGGCGCGGACACCTGCCGTGACCACCACGGCCGCGCCGACGACCACCAGGAAGGGGGCGCGCAGGACCAGCGCGAGCGCCGCGGCGGCGAGTCCGGCGGCCCGGGCGTCGAGGACGAGCTGCTGTCCGTCGCCGAAGGTCTGCTGTGCGGTGAGGGCCGCCAGCAGCGCCACCGGCAGCAGGACCGCCATCCGCCGTACGAGCGGCCGCTCCAGCACTCCGGCGGGGACCAGCAGGCCCGCGTACTTGGCGAGGTAGCAGCCCACCGCCGTCAGTCCGATCGCTATCCAGACGTTCATGAGTCCTGTCCGCCCTTCTTCTCCGCCGTCTCCTTCTCCGAGGCCGTGTCCTCTCCGCGCTTGCGCCGTCCCATCAGGAAGAGGACGACGGGCGCCGCGAGCGCGGAGAGCAGGACCGGTACGCCGGCCGGCAGGACGGGCAGCAGTGTCAGGGCCAGCAGCACGGCGACGCCCGCCGTGACGCGTTCGACGGTGCTCCTGAGCATCGGTGCGAGCAGCGCGAGGAAGACGGCGGGGCTGGCCGCGTCCAGACCCCAGGCCTCGGTGTCGCCGAGCGCCTCGGCACCCATCGCACCCACCAGGGTGGTGAGGTTCCACAGCGCGTAGAGGGTGAGCCCGGTGACCGTGAAGCCCAGGCGCGCGGACCGCCGGTCGGGCTGCGCCACCGTCACCGCGGTCGTCTCGTCGATCACCCAGTGGGCCGCGAAGGGGCGTGCCATGCGCGGAAGGGCCAGCAGCTGCGAGAGCCGCAGACCGTAGAAGGCGTTGCGGACACCCAGGAAGAACGCCCCGGCCGCCGCCGTGTACGGATTGCCGCCCGCCGCCAACGCGCCGACCAGCGCGAACTGCGAGGCGCCGGTGAAGACGAAGAGGCTCAGGGCGCAGATCTGGAGCAGGCTGAGCCCGGAGCCGGCGGCCGTGACGCCGAAGGCGAAACCGGAGAGCCCTACGGCGACACCGACGGCGAGCGCGTCCCGGACGACGGCCGCGTCCGGCTTGTGCGGTGGGGTGCCGGGCGGACCGGCGGCTATGGCACCGGTCGCGACGGTGCTCTCTGGGGGTGCTGTCTGTTCTGCCACGCGCCGCACGTTACGGGGACGGTCCCGGCCCGGTCTTGTACGTTCTTGCGCACCCCCTTGCGCCCCGCGTCTTCCCCAGGGAGTTCCGTACGCGTCCTAGGAGGCGTCCCGCGCGCGCCGGTGGATACCTCGCTCGCGCTGGTACGCGCCGGGCGGCACCCCGACGATCCGGGTGAAGTGACGATTGAGGTGCGGCTGATCGGTGAAGCCGACGGCGGCCGCGGCCTCGGCAGGGGCGATGCCCGCGTCGAGCATCCGCCGGGCCCGCCGGACCCGGGCGTCGGTGAGCCAGGTGTGCGGCGGCATCCCGTACTCCTTCTTGAAGGCCCTCAGCAGAGCGAACGGGCTCGTGCCCAGCTCGGCGGCGAGCGCCTCCAGGGTGGGCGGCGCCTCCATCCGGCCCTCCAGCGCGCGGCGGGCGCGCTCGGCGTCCCGCGCGCCGCCCGCCCGGGGGGTCGCGCCGGGGAGTGAGCTGCCGTGCCGGGTGAGGAGGCGGGCTACCAGGACCCGCAGCAGACTGTCCGCGGCCAGCGCGTTGCCCTCCTCGGCGGCCCGGTGCACCTGGGTGATCAGCCGGGCGGCGTACGGGTCGGTCACCCGGGTTTCGGCGAAGCCCACCGTGCCGCGCAGGGGCGTCACCTCGGCCGCGATGTCGTTGATCGCCTGAGCCGACGGATAGAGCGTGTCGTACGCCCAGCCTTCGGGCTGCCCCGGACGGGCGGTGTGCGGCACCTCAGGGTTGATCATCACGACGGTGCCGGGGATCGCGTGGACCGTGCCGCCCGGCAGCCCCACGTCCTCCACCCCGCCGGTGACGGCACCGAACACGTACCCCTCGTGGCTGTGCCGGGGAAAGGTGTGGCGAACGTACCGGGCGCGCAGGAGATCGAGGTCGGGCAGCTCCGCGTACGTCCAGTGCCGCGCCCACTCCGTCGCCCGATCCGCTCCCGCCATGGCCACATTCTCGCAGGTCCCGGCCGTGCGTCGCAGGGCGAGTCAAGGCTGCCGGGCGGTGTCGGAGGCCCGTTGTCAGTGGCGGGGTGCACGATGGGGGACATGACCGGCTCCGCTCTCGACGCCTTCTCGCCCGCGACCCGCAGCTGGTTCGCCGGTGCCTTCAGCGCGCCCACCGCCGCGCAGGAAGGTGCCTGGCGGGCCATCGGCGAAGGCAGCGATGTGCTGGTGGTCGCGCCGACCGGCTCCGGCAAGACTCTGGCCGCCTTCCTCGCCTCGCTGGACCGGCTGGCCGCCGGTCCGCCGCCCGCCGAGGCGAAGAAGCGCTGCCGCGTGCTCTACGTATCCCCGCTCAAGGCGCTGGCGGTCGACGTGGAGCGCAACCTCCGCTCGCCGCTGACCGGCATCCGCCAGGAGTCGGTGCGCCTCGGCCTGCCCGAACCGGAGGTGCGGGTGGGCATCCGGTCCGGTGACACCCCGCCCGCCGAGCGGCGCTCGATGGTGACCCGGCCGCCGGACATCCTGATCACCACACCCGAGTCGCTGTTCCTGATGCTCACGTCCTCCGCCCGGGACGCGCTGGCGGGCGTCGAGACGGTGATCCTGGACGAGGTGCACGCGGTCGCCGGTACGAAGCGCGGCGCCCACCTCGCTCTCTCCCTGGAGCGCCTGGACGAGCTGCTGCCGCGGCCCGCCCGCCGGATCGGACTCTCCGCGACGGTCCGGCCGGTCGGCGAGGTGGCCCGCTTCCTGTCGCCTCAGCGGAAGGTGGAGGTCGTCCAGCCGCCCTCCACCAAGGAGTTCGACCTCTCGGTGGTCGTCCCGGTGGAGGATCTCGGCGAGCTGGGCGGCTCGCCCGCCACCGACGGGGACGCCGCACAGGCGGAGAAGCCCTCGATCTGGCCGCATGTGGAGGAGCGCATCGCCGACCTCGTCCAGTCGCACCGCTCCACCATCGTCTTCGCCAACTCACGGCGGCTGGCGGAGCGCCTGTGCAACCGGCTGAACGAGATCGCGTACGAACGGGCCACCGGCACCGCCTTCGACCCGGACAACCCGGACAACTCCGCACTCGACCTGCCGGAGGCACACGCTCCCGCCGAGGTCATGGCCCAGTCCGGCGCGGGCCGTGGCGCCCCCGCCCTGCTGGCCCGCGCCCACCACGGTTCGGTCTCCAAGGAGCAGCGGGCCCAGGTCGAGGAGGACCTCAAGGCGGGACGGCTGCCCGCCGTGGTGGCCACCTCCAGCCTGGAGCTCGGCATCGACATGGGCGCGGTCGACCTGGTGGTCCAGGTCGAGTCGCCGCCCTCCGTCGCCTCCGGCCTCCAGCGGGTGGGCCGGGCCGGGCACCAGGTGGGCGCGGTCTCCACCGGTGTGGTCTTCCCGAAGTACCGCGGCGACCTGGTGCAGGCCGCCGTCGTCACCGAGCGGATGCGCGAAGGGGCCATCGAGGCACTGCGCATCCCCTCCAACCCGCTGGACGTCCTGGCCCAGCAGCTCGTCGCCATGGTGGCCCTGGACAGCTGGCAGGCGGACGACCTGCTGGCCCTGGTCCGCCGGGCCGCGCCGTTCGCCTCGCTCCCGGAGTCGGCGTTCACGGCCGTGCTCGACATGCTCGCCGGCCGCTACCCCTCCGACGCCTTCGCCGAGCTGCGGCCCCGGGTCGTCTGGGACCGCGTCGGCGGTACGGTCACGGGCCGCCCGGGCGCGCAGCGGCTCGCCGTCACCTCGGGCGGCACCATTCCGGACCGGGGCCTCTTCGGGGTCTTCCTGGCCGGCGCGGACCCGAAGAAGGGCGGCGGCCGGGTCGGCGAGCTGGACGAGGAGATGGTCTACGAGTCCCGCGTCGGCGACGTCTTCACCCTGGGCACCACGTCCTGGCGGATCGAGGACATCACCCGCGACCGGGTCCTCGTCTCCCCCGCCCCCGGCGTTCCGGGACGGCTGCCGTTCTGGAAGGGCGACCAGCTGGGCCGCCCTCTGGAGCTCGGCCGCGCCCTGGGGGCCTTCCTCCGCGAGATCGGCGGCCTCTCCGAGGAGGACGCCCGGCTGCGGCTGCTCGCCGCCGGGCTGGATGCCTGGGCGGCGGACAACATCCTGGCCTACCTGGACGAGCAGCGCCGGGCCTGCGGCCATGTGCCGGACGACCGGACGATCCTGGTCGAGCGGTTCCGGGACGAGCTGGGCGACTGGCGGGTCGTCGTGCACTCCCCGTTCGGCGCCCAGGTCCACGCCCCGTGGGCGCTCGCCCTCTCCGCCCGCCTCGGTGAGCGGTACGGGATGGACGCCCAGGTCATGCACGCCGACGACGGCATCGTGCTGCGGCTCCCCGACGCCGACATGATGGGCCTGGACCTCCTCGACTTCGACGCCCCGCCGACCACGGAGGCGGCGGACGACGCACCGGCCCCGCAGCCTTTCTCGTACGACAGCGAACAGCCTCCGGTAGGCGCCACCGATGTCGTCTTCGACCAGGGCGAGGTGCAGCAGATCGTCACCGACCAGGTCGGTGGCTCGGCGCTGTTCGCCGCCCGCTTCCGCGAGTGCGCCGCCCGCGCCCTCCTGCTGCCCCGCCGCTCCCCCGGCAAGCGCACCCCGCTCTGGCAGCAACGCCAGCGCGCCTCGCAGCTGCTGCAGGTGGCCTCCGAGTTCGGCTCGTTCCCGATCGTCCTGGAGGCCGTCCGCGAATGCCTCCAGGACGTCTTCGACGTTCCCGGGCTCACGGAGCTGATGGGCGACCTGGAGGCGCGCCGGGTCCGGCTGGTCGAGGTCACCACCCAGGAGCCCTCCCCGTTCGCCCGCTCGCTCCTCTTCGGTTACGTCGCGCAGTTCCTGTACGAGGGCGACTCACCGCTCGCCGAGCGGCGGGCCGCCGCACTCTCCCTGGACTCCCACCTCCTGGCCGAGCTGCTGGGCCAGGCCGAGCTGCGCGAGCTGCTCGACCCCGAGGTCCTCACCGAGCTGGAGCAGGAGCTCCAGTGGCTCACAGAGGACCGCCGGATCAAGGACGTCGAAGGCGTCGCGGACCTGCTGCGCGTCCTGGGCCCCCTGACCGACGCCGAGCTGGCCGAGCGCGGCGCAGAGCCCACCTGGGCTCCGGAGCTGGCCACGACCCGCCGGGCCATCCAGGTCCGCATCGCCGGGGCCGACCACTGGGCGGCGATCGAGGACGCCGGAAGGCTGCGCGACGCCCTGGGCACAGCACTCCCGGTCGGTGTTCCCGAGGCGTTCACCGAGCCGGTGAAGGACCCTCTCGGCGATCTCCTCGCCCGCTTCGCCCGGACACATGGTCCGTTCACCGCCGCCCGGGCCGCCGAGCGGTTCGGGCTCGGCACGGCCGTCACGGACGGTGCGCTGCACCGGCTCGCCGCTTCCGGCCGGACCGTGCAAGGTGAGTTCCATCCGGCGGGCATCGGCCAGGAGTGGTGCGACGCCACCGTCCTGCGCCGGCTCCGCCGCCGTTCGCTGGCCGCGCTCCGCCAGGAGCTGGAGCCGGTGGAGCCCGCCGCGCTCGCCTCCTTCCTGCCGCAGTGGCAGCACTTCGGCTCCCACCGGCTGCGCGGCATCGACGGGCTGGCCCGCGCCGTCGAACAGCTCCAAGGAGCGCCCGTACCCGCCTCCGCCCTGGAGAAGCTGATCCTGCCGAGCCGCGTCATGGGCTACACCCCGGCCATGCTCGACGAGCTGACGACCACGGGCGAGGTCGTCTGGGCCGGAGCGGGAGCACTGCCCGGCAAGGACGGCTGGCTCTCCCTCTACCCCGCCGACAGCGCACCCCTGCTCCTGCCCGCACCGCACCCCCTGGAGCTGTCCGCGCTCCACGAGTCCGTGCTCACCACGCTCTCCGGCGGATACGGCCTCTTCTTCCGGCAGATCGCCGACCAGGTCCGGGCCACCACCCACCCGGACTCCTCCGAACAGCAGCTCGCCGACGCCCTCTGGGAGCTGGCCTGGTCGGGCAGGCTCACCAACGACACCCTCGCCCCGCTCCGCTCACTCCTCGGCTCCGGGCGGACAGCGGGCTCCACCGCCCACCGCGCCAGACGCACCGTGCCCCGCGGACGGTACGGATCGCTCACCGCGGCCGCCCGGCCCGCCTCCCGCACCGGCCCTCCGACGGTCTCCGGCCGCTGGTCCCTGCTGCCGCCACGCGAGCCGGAGCCGACCCACCGCGCCCACGCCCTGGCCCGCACCCTGCTCGACCGGCACGGCGTGGTGACCCGTGGCGCGGTGCAGGCCGAAGGGGTGGAGGGCGGCTTCTCGGCGACGTACCGCATCCTGGCCGCCTTCGAGGACAGCGGGCAGGCCCGGCGGGGCTATGTGGTGGAGGGTCTCGGTGCTGCGCAGTTCGCGATGGACGGAGCGGTGGACCGGCTGCGGGCGGCCGCCACGGCCCGCGACCGCCGCGACCCGGGCACCGCGCACCAGGCCCTGGTGCTCGCCGCCGCCGACCCGGCCAACGCCTACGGCGCCGCCCTGCCGTGGCCGGAGTCCCCGGACGGCGCCGGGCACAAACCGGGCCGCAAGGCCGGAGCTCTGGTGGTCCTCGTCGACGGCGAGCTCACGCTCTACATGGAGCGCGGCGGCAAGTCCCTGCTCGCCTGGCCCACCGACCCCGAGTCGCCCGCGTTGCTGGCGGCGGCCGAGGCCCTGGCCGCTTCCGCGCGCGCCGGTGCGCTCGGCACGGTGACGGTGGAGCGGACCAACGGAGCCTCCTCGCTCACCTCGCCGCTGGGCCGCACCCTGGAGGCGGCCGGCTTCCTCGCCACCCCGAAGGGCCTGCGCCTGAGAGCCTGAGTCCCGACGGGCCCACACCGCCGCACCTCACCACCTCACCGCCCCTGGCCCCCATCATGGAGGTATGCCCGAAGGAGACACCGTCCTGCAAACCGCCGCCCGGCTGCACGCAGCGCTGGCGGGCCGGGTCCTGACCCATGCCGACCTGCGCGTCCCGCGGTTCGCGACCTCCGACCTGAGCGGCCGTACCGTCCTGGACGTCACCGCACGCGGCAAGCACCTGCTGACCCGCGTCGAAGGCGGGCTGACCCTGCACAGCCACCTCCGGATGGACGGGACCTGGCGGATCTACGCGCCGGGCGAGCGCTGGCGCGGCGGCCCCGGCCACCAGATCCGCGCAGTTCTGGCCAACACCGAGCACACCGCCGTCGGCTACCGCCTCCCCGTCCTCGAACTGCTGCGCACCAGCGAGGAGAGCAAGGCCGTCGGCCACCTGGGGCCGGATCTGCTGGGCCCGGACTGGGACCCCGACCTCGCCGTCGAGCGGCTCCTCGCCGCCCCGGACCGCCCCATCGGGGACGCGCTCCTGGACCAGCGCAACCTCGCCGGCATCGGCAATGTCTACAAATGCGAGCTCTGCTTCCTGGCCCGCGTCACACCCTGGCTCCCCGTAGGCGCCCTCCCCGAAGGAACGCTGCCCCGGCTGGTCGCCCTGGCCCACCGCCTCCTCGACGCCAACCGCGACCGTCCCACCCGCACCACCACCATCCGAGCCGAACGCCGACCCCGCCCGAACACCCCGGCCTCCACCTCCCCACACCGTCCCCTCCCGCCTCTCCGGGTCCAGGACCCCCTCTACGTCTACGGGCGGGTCCGCCGCCCCTGCCTGCGCTGCGGCACCCCGATCCGCAAGATCGACCAGGAGGACCGGCCCACGTACTGGTGCCCGGCCTGCCAGTCGGGCCCGACGCCGTAGGAAGCCCGGAACCCGCACGCTGGTTGACGATCCGTCAGATACGGTCGTACGGTCCCGTCATGCCCCTCTCCGCGTACGGCGCGTTCAACGCGTACGACCTCACGGGCCGCTCCGCGTTCGTCACCGGAGCGGCGAGCGGAATCGGCCGGGCGAGCGCCGTGCTGCTGGCGGAGGCCGGGGCCACGGTCCACTGCGCCGACCGCGACGAGACGGGCCTGCGCCGGACGTACGAGGCGATCACGAACGCCGGCGGCCGGGCCAGTACCCACCCGCTCGACGTCACCGACCGCGAACAGGTCCGGACGGCCGTTCGGGCGGCGGGAGAGCCCGACATCCTGGTCGCCTCGGCCGGAATCATGCACACCAGCAGCGTCCTGGAGACCGAGGACGAGGACCTGGACCGGGTGCTGGCGGTCAATTTCACAGGGGTGCTGTACGCCTGCCAGGAGGTGGCCCGCTCCTTGGTCGCCCGTTCCGCACCCGGTTCGCTGGTCACGATGGCGTCCGGCGCCGTGGACTCCGCGAGCGCGGGCCTGCTCTGCTACAGCGCGGCGAAGGCGGCCGTGGTCCAGCTCACGAAGACGCTCGCCACCGAGCTGGGCCCGCACGCCATACGGGTGAACGCGGTGGCCCCGGGCTGGATCCGTACGCCGATGACCGGCCGGCACGGAGCGGAACCGCAGCAGCGGGCGGAGGCCACGATGGCCCGCATCTCCCCGCTGGGCCGGGTCGGTGAACCCGAGGACGTCGCCCACACCGTGCTGCACCTGGCGTCCGACGCGTCGGCCTTCACCACCGGCCAGATCCTCCGCCCGAACGGCGGCGTCGCCATGCCCTGGTGATCCCCGCCCCGAACCGCGACGGCCCCGCCGCAAGCCGCCCACGCCAGGCCTGCCCCGTAAACCGCCCACGCCAGGCCCGTGAAGTCCGCTCCCCCGGCCCCGACCCCGCCCGCCCCACCGCCGCAGCCACCGACGCCACATGGACCGGCAGCAGGCTCAGCCCCCAGCCGCCCGCCGCCACCGCACCCTCCACCGCACCGGCCTGCTCCGGCTGCAGCACCAGCCGCAGCACCGCCCACCACCACACCCCACCGAGGACCAGCGCCGGTATCCATCGCCGTACCATCGCTGCCCTCCTGCGGCCGACGCCCTTTCGGGCAGTTTCTCCTGGCAGCGGCGCCCCCGCACGCAGAACGTACGACCGACGGCTCCCCCCACGCACGGGTGCTCCGCCGGAGATCAGCTCCCCATACGCACGGGTGCCCCCGCCGGAGATCGGCGGGGGCACCCGGGAAGGACAGCGGCGCGAGGCGCCGCCGGCCCTTACTTGTCGTTGTCGTTGCGCAGCGAGTCCGTGACGCCCTTGGCGCGGTCACCAGCCTCGTCGACCTTGTCCTTGGCCGTGGCCTTGGCCTGGTCTGCCTTGCCCTCGGCCTCCTTGCGGCGGTCGCCGGTCAGCTTGCCGACGGCCTCCTTGCCCTTGCCCTTGAGCTTGTCCATGGCGTTGTCACCAGTCACGATGTCGATTCCTTCCGCTCAGGCACTTTCGGCCTGGAACATCCAGGCGTGCTTCTCGAGGTCTGCGGTCAGTGCGATCAGGATGTCCTGGGTGACGGGATCCGGCGCGTCGGTCACTTCGATGCGCTCCCGCATCCGGCCGATCACCACACCCAGGGCGTCGACGAGCGCCTTCACGGCGTCGGTGTCCTTGATCCAGCCTTCGGAGACGGCCTGGATGGCGGTCTCCTTGGCGACGGTCGCGGAGCGGCCGTCCGGGTTGACGCCGATCGCGGAGGCACGCTCGGCGACCGTGTCGGAGTGCTGCCGGGCCGTGACGACCACGTCGTCGAGCTGGAGGTGTACGGACCGGAATCGCGGGCCGACCACGTTCCAGTGGATCTGCTTCGCCACGAGGGAGAGGTCGACGAGATCGACCAGCGCGCCCTGCAGCGCTTCTCCGACGAGCTTGAGATCGCTCTCGGACAGTGGGCTCTTCACCACAGACATGCAAACACTCCCATCCGTCAGGCGTACTGCTGACCGTCGTCAGGCGTTTCGCTGACCATTCCTGCGCACCACTCACGATGACACAAATGAAACAAAACAGTCATGTTGGCCTCAACCTCCGTTTGCCCGCTTCCTCGCGGCTCACACACGCGGAGCGCACACAGAAAGAGCACACGGCTGGAACACACGGCGAGAACACCTACCGGGCACGCCGAAGGGCACACACGCCGGAGTCCCGGCCGACCCCTGTGGGGCCGACCGGGACTCCGGTCGAGCACTGTGCCGCGCGGATCAGGCGGCGACGACGTCCACCGCTTCCGCGGGCGCCTTGATGGTCACCCGGCCCGACGGCACACCCGCGACCGACGAGACGGAGACGGAATTGAGCATGGGACGAACCGGTACTGGGACCGGATCACTGGCAGCTGCCGACTCGGCCAGCTCGGCGAGCGAGAGCTCGTCGCTCACTTCCCGCATGAGCTCGGACATCCGTACGTCAAGCGCGTCGCAAATCGCGGAGAGCAGCTCGGAGGATGCCTCCTTCTGCCCCCGCTCCACCTCGGACAGATAACCGAGCGAGACCCGGGCGGACGAGGAGACTTCGCGCAGAGTACGGCCTTGGCGCTGGCGCTGCCGACGCAGCACGTCACCCAGCAGGCGACGGAGCAGAATCATCGGTGGCTCCCTCCTCGGACCGCGTAGCCGCATCCTTCACGCCCTACCGTACCGCCTTGTGCTGCGGCCGTGCGGGGAGCGATGTCGTGTTCACTCAGGGCTGCAAACATCAATTCCCCCCGATCTGTTCCGTATCCTGTGCCCGCGCGTTTCCGCCGAGTTCGTTCAGGAGCAGACCGAGGACGCTTCGTACGCTCTCTCTACGGATGTCCGCCCTCGATCCATTCAACCGCAGAGCGGCCACTTTCTCGACGCCGGAAGGTCCCGCTACGGCAATGTGGACCGTTCCGACGGGCTGCCCGTCCTGCGGCTCCGGGCCGGCGACACCGGTCGTGGAGAGGCCCCAGTCGGCGCCGAGCGCGCGGCGCACACCGGCGGCCATCTGGCGTGCGACCTCGGGATCGACCGCCCCGCGCTCCGCCAGCAGAGTCCCGTCCACGCCGAGGACCTCGCTTTTGAGGGCGGTGGCGTACGCGGTGACCGATCCTCGGAACGACCGTGAGGCACCGGGTACGGAGGTGAGCTCGGCCGCCACCAGCCCGCCAGTCAGCGATTCGGCGACGGCGAGCGTCTCACCGCGCTCCGCGAGCCGCTCCAGCGCCCGGGCAGCGACTGTCACCGCTCGGCCTCCGCGGCGTCCCGCGCCCCCAGAACAGGCTCCACAGACGTGGGACCACCGGAGACGCGCACAGCAGACTCGGAATCAGCGGCACCCGCACCAGCACCACCGGAAACACCGGCACCACCGGAAGCACCAGCAACGCCAGAAGCTCCCGAGACACCGACCGCCCCAGGAGACCCTGCGGCCTCGTTCAGCGCCTCCGCCGTGCGCCCCACGGCCGCGCGCTCGGCGGCCAGGCTCCGGCGGCGCAGGACGACGGCCTGGCGTACGTAATCGAGTCCGGTGACGACCGTCAGCACGACGGCCACCATCATCATCCAGAAGCGCAGGGTGGCCAGCGGCCCGGTGAGCACCAGGACGTACATCCCGGCCGCCGTCCCCTGCGCCAGGGTCTTGAGCTTGCCGCCTCTGCTGGCCGGGATCACCGCGTGCCGGATCACCCAGAACCGCATCAGCGTGATGCCCAGCTCACGGGCGAGGATCACCCCGGTGATCCACCACGGCAGATCGCCCAGGATCGAGAGGGAGATCAGCGCCGCCCCCATGATCGCCTTGTCGGCGATCGGATCCGCGATCTTCCCGAAGTCGGTGACCAGGTTGTACGTGCGGGCCAGATGACCGTCGAAGAGGTCGGTGATCATGGCGATGGCGAAGGCCGCCCAGGCGAAGGAGCGCCAGGCCGGGTCGTATCCGCCGTTGTGGAACAGGAGGAGGACGAACCCGGGTACGAGCAGCAGCCGCACCATGGTCAGGATGTTGGCGATGTTCCACAGGCTGGCCTGGTTGACGGCCGCAGTCCCCAGCTTGCCGCCGCGGACCGGCTTCGCGCCGGAACCGCCTGCCGCGGATGCCGGGACTCCCGTCATCTGGCTGCCTCCGCAAGCTCGTGGTGTTCGGCCACCAGGTCGACGCCCTCGGTGCCCACTGCCTTTGCCTCGACCATAAGGCCGGGCACGAGTCCCTCGCGTGTGGTGAAGACCACCTGGCCGTCCGTTTCCGGAGCCTGGTGCGCGGCGCGGCCGATCGCGACCTCGCCGTCCTCGTCCGACTCGACGGACTCCACGAGCACCTGGAGGGTCTCGCCGACGCGCTCCTCGGCGCGCTGCGAGGTCAGCTCCTCGGCCAGCTGGGAGATGTGGGCGAGCCGCTCGGCGATGGTGTCGGCGTCCAGCTTGTTCGCGTAGCCGACCGCCTCGGTGCCCTCCTCGTCGGAGTAGCCGAAGACGCCGATGGCGTCGAGGCGGGCGCCGGTGAGGAAGCGTTCCAGCTCGGCGAGGTCGGCCTCGGTCTCGCCGGGGAAGCCGACGATGAAGTTGGAGCGCGCACCGGCCTCGGGGGCCTTGGACCGGATGGTGTCCAGCAGCTCCAGGAAGCGGTCGGTGTCACCGAAGCGGCGCATCGTGCGCAGCACGCTCGGGGAGGAGTGCTGGAAGGAGAGGTCGAAGTACGGGGCGACCTTCGGCGTCGAGGTGAGGACGTCGATGAGGCCGGGGCGCATCTCGGCGGGCTGGAGGTAGCTGACCCGGATCCGCTCGATGCCGTCCACGTCGGCCAGCTCCGGCAGCAGGGTCTCCAGGAGGCGGATGTCGCCGAGGTCCTTGCCGTACGAGGTGTTGTTCTCGGAGACGAGCATGACCTCCTTCACGCCCTGCTCGGCCAGCCAGCGGGTCTCCTGGAGCACGTCCGAGGGGCGGCGCGAGATGAAGGAGCCGCGGAAGGAGGGGATGGCGCAGAAGGAGCAGCGGCGGTCGCAGCCGGAGGCCAGCTTGACCGAGGCGACGGGGCTGGTGCCGAGGCGGCGGCGCAGCGGGGCGCGCGGTCCGGAGACCGGAGCGACACCCTCCGGGAGGTCCGCGGGCGCGGGTGCGGGTTCCGTCTCCTGGGCGTGCCCCGGCAGGGACACCGCTGCGGACTGCCGCTCGGCGGGGCTGATCGGGAGCAGCTTGCGGCGGTCGCGCGGGGTGTGCGAGGCGTGGATGCCGCCGTTGAGGATGGTCTGCAGCCGGTCGGAGATGTCGGCGTAGTCGTCGAACCCGAGGACGCCGTCCGCCTCCGGCAGGGCCTCGGCGAGGTCCTTGCCGTAGCGCTCGGCCATGCAGCCGACGGCGACGACGGCCTGGGTGCGGCCGTGGTCCTTGAGATCGTTGGCTTCGAGCAGGGCGTCGACGGAGTCCTTCTTGGCGGCTTCGACGAACCCACAGGTGTTGACGACTGCGACATCCGCGTCCGAGGCGTCCTCGACGAGGTCCCAGCCGTCCGCTGCCAAGCGGCCTGCAAGCTCCTCCGAGTCCACCTCGTTACGGGCGCAGCCAAGAGTGACAAGGGCGACGGTACGGCGTTCGGGCATGGACTCAAGACTACTTCGTCCCGGCGGCCCTCCCGCCGAGCAGGGTTGCCTGCGCTCTCTCCTGCTACGGGGAGTGACTGGCGGGAGGTCCGCCGGAAACGCCGACGGGCGCCCGGCGCGAGGCCGGACGCCCGTCGAAGGGGTGAGGAGGCGCGGACTCAGCCGGCCTCGGGGTCACCCTTGGTGTACGTGAGCCGCTCGACCTGGCCCGGCTCGAAGCGGTCCTGCAGCTTCTTGCCGTTGACGAAGAGCTCGATCGCTCCGGCGTTGCCGAGGACGAGGTCGATGCGCTCCTCGTCCTGGAAGGTCTTGGACTCACCTTCGAGCAGCAGCCCGTCGAAGAGCAGCTGTCCATTGTGGTCCTTGACGGAGATCCAGCTCTTGCCCTGGTTCGCGCCGAGCTTGACCGTCACCTTGTCCCGGGGGGCAGCGGCGATGGCACTCTCGGACGGCACGGGCTTGGGCTCGGCCGGCTTGGTGGTGGCGGGTTTGGCCGCGGTCTTGTCGGGCTTGGAGCCCTCCGCGACCTGGGCGGTGTTCGACGGCTTGTCCTCTCCTCCGTTGAAGAGGGTGAAGCCGACGAAACCGATGACGGCGACGATGGCCGCGACCATCGCCGCGGTCCAGTTGGGCCGCCGCGGTTCGGAACGGATGCGCTCCGCCTCGAACAGCGGAGCGGCGGGGGTCGGTGCGGGACGGCCGCCGTGGTCGGCGTCGAAACGTTCGACCAGGGGTTCCGGGTCGATGCCGACGGCACGGGCGATGTTGCGGATGTGGCCGCGCGCGTACACGTCGCCGCCACAGCGCGAGAAGTCGTCCTCCTCGATCGCGTGCACGATGGGGATGCGCACCCGGGTGGAGCTGCTGACCTCCTCGACCGTCAGACCTGCGGCGATGCGAGCCTGCTGAAGGGCACGACCGATCGAAGGCCGGTCGTCTTCGGGGGAGTTGCCGATGGACACGGGGGCGCCTTTCGAGCGTGAGCCACCTGCTGGATGTTCAGTCTAGGGGGGGTACGAAAGGGAGGGGCAACCGGGAGGGACGACTTTGTACGCCATCGGGTTCGCCGGGCGGCCCCGTGGACCTCTCCGCGGACGGAGCGGCACCGGGACCGTGCCCCAGTTGAGGGACTGGGCAACCTGGAGTGGGCCGAACAGGGTGGGTGACAACGGGCTGGGCGGGAGGAGCATCGTTCCTCCCCTCCCTCCAACTGGACGTACGACCGCACGAAACGGTTGCCCACAAAACCTTTACGGGTGGACTACCCCTATGGAGCGGATTCCCCGCGGATGACGGCCAACACCCCGTCGAGCTCGTCCGGCTTCACCATCACGTCCCGCGCCTTGGACCCTTCGCTGGGTCCGACGATGTTGCGGGACTCCATCAGGTCCATCAGCCGCCCGGCCTTGGCGAAGCCGACGCGCAGCTTGCGCTGGAGCATCGAGGTCGACCCGAACTGGGTGGAGACGACCAGTTCGGCGGCCTGGCAGAGCAGGTCCAGGTCGTCGCCGATGTCCTCGTCGATCTCCTTCTTCTGCTTCGTACCGACGACGACGTCGTCCCGGAAGACCGGGGCCATCTGGTCCTTGCAGTGCTGGACGACGGCCGCGACCTCGTCCTCGGTGACGAAGGCGCCCTGCATACGGGTGGGCTTGTTGGCGCCCATCGGGAGGAAGAGGCCGTCGCCCTTGCCGATGAGCTTCTCGGCGCCGGGCTGGTCGAGGATGACCCGGCTGTCGGCGAGGGAGGAGGTGGCGAAGGCGAGCCGCGAGGGCACGTTCGCCTTGATCAGACCGGTCACCACGTCGACCGAGGGGCGCTGGGTGGCGAGCACCAGGTGGATGCCGGCGGCGCGGGCGAGCTGGGTGATGCGGACGATGGAGTCCTCGACGTCGCGCGGGGCGACCATCATCAGGTCGGCCAGCTCGTCGACGATCACCAGCAGATACGGGTACGGCGACAGCTCCCGCTCGCTGCCCTTGGGCGTCTTGCACTTGCCGGTGCGCACGGCGTGGTTGAAGTCGTCGATGTGCCGGTAGCCGAAGGCGGCCAGGTCGTCGTAGCGCAGGTCCATCTCCCGCACGACCCACTGGAGCGCCTCGGCGGCCTTCTTGGGGTTGGTGATGATCGGCGTGATCAGGTGCGGGATGCCCTCGTACGCGGTGAGCTCGACGCGCTTGGGGTCGACGAGGACCATCCGGACGTCCTCCGGGGTGGCCCGCACCATGATGGAGGTGATGAGGCAGTTGATGCAGGACGACTTACCCGATCCGGTGGCGCCGGCGACCAGGACGTGCGGCATCTTCGCCAGGTTGGCCATCTCGTAGCCGCCCTCGACGTTCTTGCCGAGCGCCACGAGCATCGGGTGGTCGTCCTCGGCCGCGTCGGCGAGGCGCAGGACGTCACCGAGGTTGACCATCTCCCGGTCGGAGTTGGGGATCTCGATGCCGACGGCGGACTTGCCGGGGATCGGCGAGATGATCCGTACGTCCGGACTGGCCACGGCGTACGCGATGTTCTTGGCGAGCGCCGTGATCTTCTCGACCTTCACGGCGGGGCCGAGCTCGATCTCGTACCGGGTGACCGTCGGGCCGCGGGTGAAGCCGGTGACGACGGCGTCGACCTTGAACTCGGTGAACACGTTGGTCAGCGAGGCGACGACGGCGTCGTTGGCCGCGCTGCGGGTCTTGCCGGGCCCGCCGCGCTCCAGCAGGTCGAGCGAGGGCAGCGAGTACGTGATGTCGCCGGAGAGCTGGAGCTGCTCGGCGCGGGCCGGCAGGTCGCCGGTGCGCTCGGGAGCGGGCTTGGTCAGATCCGGTACGCCACCGGGATCGCCGGGCCCAAAGGACGCCCCGTCCCGGCCCGCGCTCCGGTCCTCCTTCTCCGCGCCGCCGTCCCGCTCGGCCTCGCGGGCGCCGGGGACGGGCGTGGAGCCGGTACGGTCCCGGTCGCGGTCGGCCGAGACGCCCTGGGTCAGGTCGGCGACGACCGGCGAGGGCGAAATGCCGTTGAGCACGGCCCCGTCGAGCGCCGCGGCCGCGGCCGCCGCGACGTCCACCGCGTCCATGGACCGGTTCATCGCGGGCTGCGCGGCGGGCCTGCGGGGCCGCCTGCGCTTGGTGAGGGCCTCCTCCTCGGCGCTGTCGTGGTCGTACACGGCGTCGTCGGCTTCCGGCGCGCGGCGGCGGGCGGAGCCGCGCCGCGTCCCGGCGGGCAGCGCCTCGCGCCACTGCTCGTCGTACCGCTCGTCGTCGTCCTCGTACACCTCGCCGGGTTCGTACGCCGGTTCCACGATGCCGAGGCGGACGCCGAGCTGGCGCAGCCGGCGCGGGATGGCGTTGACCGGGGTCGCGGTGACGACGAGGAGGCCGAAGACGGTGAGCAGCACCAGCAGCGGTACGGCGAGGACCTCGCCCATCATGAAGATCAGCGGCTTCGACGCGGCCCAGCCGATCAGCCCGCCCGCGTCCTGCATGGCCTCCGTGCCGTCCTCGCGGCCCGGCGAGCCGCAGGCGATGTGGACCTGGCCGAGGATCCCGACGACGAGGGCGGAGAGCCCGATGACGATCCGGCCATTGGCGTCGGGGCGCTCCGGATACAGGATGAGGCGTACGGCCATGGCGCCCAGCAGTATCGGCGCGAGCAGATCGAGCCGGCCGAACGCGCCGGTCACCAGCATCTCCACCAGGTCGCCGACCGGCCCCTGGAGGTTGGACCAGGTTCCCGCGGCGACGATCAGCGCGAGGCCGAGGAGCAGGAGCGCGAGGCCGTCCTTGCGGTGGGCGGGGTCAAGTCCCTTCGCACCGCGCCCTATGGAGCGGAACACCGCGCCGACACCGTGCGCCATGCCGAGCCAGACGGCGCGCACGAGCCGGTAGACGCCGTTGGTGGGGGACGGCGCGGGTTTGGGCGCGGGCCGCTTGGCCGCCGCCTTCTTCGCGGGTGCCCTCTTCGCGGGCGCGGCCGCCTTCCTGGGGACGGTCTTCCTGGCGGGCGCGGCTTTCTTCGCCGGCCCAGGCGTACGGCCGGCGCTCTTCGCGGTGCCCGCTGTGGACTGGGAACCCTTGCCGGACGTACGTGAGGCCATGGTGCCGAGGTTACCGTTGTCGACGCCCGTGAACACGTTCGCCTACGGGTTCACCCGACTGTGTCGCCGCCCGACGGCCGGGAACTGACGGGCCCTCAGCGACAGGAGCGCTCCGGGCACGGCCTGAAGCCCCCTGATTGGTACGGCAGAAGACGGAAAGGCCTGGGGTGCGCCCGGCCTGATCCGCCGGACGCCCCTTAGCTCTGAGCCGGCAGGATCCCGGCGCCGCCGCCCGTGCCCGGCTCCAGCGCGTCGAGCGCGCGGCGCAGGCCGGTCAGCTTGCGTTCGAGATGGGCCGCCGTGGCGACGGCCGCCGCGTCGGCGGACTCGTCGTCGAGCTGCTTGGAGAGGGCCTCCGCCTGCTCCTCGACCGCCGCGAGCCGCGCGGAGAGCTCGGCCAGCAGACCGGCCGGCTCCTTCTCGTGCTCACCGTTCGCCTGGCCGTCGCCGTCCAGCTGGAGCCGCAGCAGCGCGGCCTGCTCGCGGAGCTTGCAGTTCTTCATGTACAGCTCGACGAAGACCGAGACCTTGGCGCGCAGCACCCACGGGTCGAACGGCTTGGAGATGTAGTCCACCGCGCCGGCCGCGTATCCCCGGAAGGTGTGGTGCGGGCCGTGGTTGATCGCGGTGAGGAAGATGATCGGGATGTCCCGCGTGCGCTCCCGCCGCTTGATGTGGGCGGCGGTCTCGAAACCGTCCATGCCCGGCATCTGGACGTCCAGCAGAATGACCGCGAAATCGTCCGTGAGCAGCGCTTTGAGCGCCTCCTCCCCTGACGATGCCCGGACCAGTGTCTGATCGAGCGCAGAGAGGATGGCCTCCAGCGCCAGCAGATTCTCCGGCCGGTCATCGACCAGGAGGATCTTGGCCTTCTGCACCATGGCCCGCCCTCCTCGCCCCGGAAATGCACCGGGTGCCGCCCCTGGGACGACTCCCTTTCGCCGTCCGTCCTTGTGCCGGTCATGGTAGCCGCACCCCGCCCGCCACCACACCCTGTCACCGTGATGTCACTGTGCACATACCGCAAACGCGGTGGGAGACCAGAAGGTTCCCCGGATGCAGGCCGTTCACACCCGTTCGCGCACAGCCGGTCAGCAACTCACACTGATTCATTCAAAATCCGATCACTCTCCGTGCATCCACCGCTCCATGACCGCCAGCAGATGATCAGGATCGACCGGCTTCGTCACATAGTCGGAAGCACCGCAGTCGATCGCCTTCTCCCGGTCGCCCTTCATCGCCTTGGCGGTGAGCGCGACGATCGGCAGCCCGGCGAACTGCGGCATGCGCCGGATCGCGGTGGTGGTCGCGTACCCGTCCATCTCAGGCATCATGATGTCCATCAGCACGACCGTCACATCGTCGTGCTGCTCCAGGACTTCGATCCCCTCACGGCCGTTCTCCGCGTACAGCACGGCCAGTCCGTGCTGCTCCAGCACGCTGGTGAGTGCGAAGACGTTACGGATGTCGTCGTCGACGATGAGCACCTTCTCGCCCCGGAACCGGAACGTCCGCCGAGGCTCCGCCGCCTCCTCCCCCGCGGCCGCGCTGCCCTGCACCCACTCCTCGTGCGGGATACTCTCGCCCGCCGGCCGGCCGGCGGGCAGAGCGGGACGCCGGGCCGCGTCCCCGAGAGCCTTGCGCCGCCGCCGGAACACCCCGGCGGAGTTGGCGGGGTCCCCGAGCGGGGCGGAGTCGCCGCCCTGCGGCGCCTGGCCGTTCTCGGACCCGACGCCCAGCCCCTCGCCGGAACCGGAACCCACCTGCGGGAAGCCCTGGGGCGGCAGTTCGGCGCGGTGCAGCGGCAGGTACAGCGTGAAGGTCGAGCCCCGGCCCGGCTCGCTCGCCGCGTGGATCTCACCGCCGAGCAGCCGCGCGATCTCCCGGCTGATGGAGAGCCCGAGGCCCGTACCGCCGTACTTGCGGCTCGTCGTCCCGTCCGCCTGCTTGAACGCCTCGAAGATCACCAGCATCTTGCTGGACGCGATCCCGATCCCGGTGTCGGTGACCGAGAAGGCGATCAGGTCGGCGTCGGCGTCCCGCAGCGAACCGGCCTCCAGCAGATGCTCGCGGATCGCGTTCGGCACATCGGCGCCGGCCGGCCGGATCACCAGCTCCACCGCCCCGGTGTCCGTGAACTTCACCGCGTTCGACAGCAGGTTGCGCAACACCTGGAGCAGCCGCTGCTCGTCCGTGTGCAGCGTCGCGGGAAGCTCCGGCGAGACCCGTACGGAGAAGTCGAGCCCCTTCTCCGCGGTGAGCGGGCGGAAGGTCGCCTCCACGTAGTCGACCAGCTGGACCAGTGCGATCCGGGTCGGACTGACGTCCATCTTGCCCGCCTCGACCTTCGACAGGTCCAGGATGTCGTTGATCAGCTGGAGCAGGTCGGAACCGGCCCCGTGGATCGTCTCGGCGAACTCGACCTGCTTCGGCGACAGATTGCCCTCGGCGTTGTCCGCCAGCAGCTTGGCCAGGATCAGCAGCGAGTTGAGCGGCGTACGCAGCTCGTGCGACATGTTCGCCAGGAACTCGGACTTGTAACGCATCGAGACGGCGAGCTGCTCGGCGCGCTCCTCCAGGACCTGCCGTGCCTCCTCGATCTCGGTGTTCTTCACCTCGATGTCGCGGTTCTGCTGGGCCAGCAGCTCGGCCTTCTCCTCCAGTTCGGCGTTGGACGCCTGGAGGGCCTTCTGCCGGTTCTCCAACTCCTGCGAGCGGTCGCGCAGTTGCTCGGTCAGCTCCTGCGACTGCTCAAGGAGCTTCTCGGTCTTGGTGTTGACGCTGATCGTGTTGACGCTCGTCGCGATCATCTCGGCGAGCTGGTTGAGGAAGTCCCGCTGGATGTGCGTGAACGGCTGGAACGAGGCCAGCTCGATCACACCGAGCACCTTGCCCTCGAAGAGCACCGGCAGCACGATGACATGCGCGGGCGGCGCCTCGCCGAGGCCGGAGGAGATCTTCAGATAGCCCGGCGGAACGTTGTCCACCTGGATCGTCCGCTTCTCCTCGGCCGCCGTCCCGATGAGCGTCTCCCCGGGCCGGAACGAGGTCGGCATCGAGCCCGCGGAGTAGCCGTAACTCCCGCGCATCCGCAGCTCGTACGAGGTGTCGTCGGCGGTTTCCGGACCCACCTCGTCGGAGTCGCCCGGGGACATGGCCAGGAAGAACGCGCCGTGCTGCGCCGAGACCACCGGCGTCAGCTCGCTCATGATCAGCGAGGCCACGTCGTCCAGATCGCGGCGGCCCTGCATCAGACCGGAGATCCGGGCCAGGTTGCCCTTCAGCCAGTCCTGCTCCTTGTTGGCGAGGGTGGTGTCGCGCAGGTTGGCGATCATCGTGTTGATGTTGTCCTGGAGGACCTGGATCTCGCCGGCCGCGTCCACATCGATCTTCAGGTTCAGATCGCCGCGGGTCACCGCCGTGGCGACGGCCGCGATGGCGCGCACCTGACGGGTCAGGTTCCCGGCCATCTCGTTCACCGACTCGGTGAGGTCGCGCCAGGTGCCGTCCACGTCCCGCACCCGCGCCTGACCGCCCAGCTGGCCTTCCGTGCCCACCTCACGCGCGACCCGGGTCACCTGCTCGGCGAACGAGGAGAGCTGGTCGACCATCGTGTTGATGGTGTTCTTCAGCTCCTGGATCTCACCGCGCGCGTCGATGTCGATCTTCTTGGTGAGGTCGCCCTTGGCGATGGCCGTGGTGACCGTGGCGATCTGCCGCACCTGGCCGGTCAGGTTGGAGGCCATCGAGTTCACGGACTCGGTGAGGTCCTTCCACGTACCCGAGACGCCCGGCACCCTGGCCTGACCGCCCAGCTCACCTTCCGTACCCACCTCACGGGCCACCCGCGTGACCTCGTCCGCGAACGAGGAGAGCGTCGTCACCATGGTGTTGACGGTGTCGGCCAGCTCGGCGACCTCGCCGCGCGCCTCCACGGTGACCTTCTTGGTCAGGTCACCGTTGGCGACCGCGGAGGAGACCCGGGAGATGTTCCGTACCTGGCTGGTCAGGTTGTTGGCCATCAGGTTGACGTTGTCGCTGAGGTCCTTCCAGATGCCGGTCGCCCCGCGCACCCGCGCCTGGCCGCCGAGAATGCCCTCGGTGCCCACCTCGCGGGCCACCCTGGTCACCTCGTCGGCGAAGTTGAGCAACTGGTCGACCATCGTGTTGACGGTCGTGACCAGTTCGAGGATCTCGCCCTTGGCGTCGACGGTGATCTTCTTGGAGAGATCGCCCTTGGCGACCGCGGTGGTGACCTCGGCGATGTTGCGGACCTGGAGGGTCAGGTTGTTCGCCATGCCGTTGACGGACTGCGTGAGGTCCTTCCACGTACCGGAGACGCCCTGTACCTCGGCCTGACCGCCGAGGATGCCTTCCGTACCCACCTCACGGGCTACCCGCGTCACCTGCTCGGCGAAGTTGGAGAGCTGGTCCACCATCGTGTTGAGGGTGTTCTTCAGCTCCAGGATCTCGCCGCGCGCGTCCACGTCGATCTTCTGCGACAGGTCACCGCGCGCCACTGCCGTGGCGACCTGCGCGATGTTGCGGACCTGGGCGGTCAGGTTCCCCGCCATCCCGTTCACCGAATCGGTGAGATCGCGCCACACTCCGGCCACACCGGGCACCTGCGCCTGACCGCCGAGACGGCCGTCCGTACCCACCTCACGGGCCACCCGGGTCACCTGGTCGGCGAAGGCCGAGAGCTGGTCGACCATGGTGTTGATCGTGTTCTTCAGCTCGAGGATCTCGCCCCGGGCATCCACGTCGATCTTCTGCGACAGGTCGCCCCGCGCCACCGCCGTCGTCACCTGGGCGATCTGCCGCACCTGGGAGGTGAGGTTGCCGGCCATGAAGTTGACGGAGTCCGTCAGCTCCTTCCACGTCCCGGAGACGCCGTCCACGCGCGCCTGACCGCCGAGCCGGCCCTCGGTTCCCACGTCCCGGGCCATCCGCGTCACCTGGTCGGCGAAGCTGGAGAGCTGCGCCACCATCGTGTTGACGGTGTTCTTCAGCTCCAGCATCTCCCCGGCCACATCCACGGTGACCTTCTGGGACAGGTCACCGTTGGCGACCGCCGTGGTGACCTGCGCGATGTCACGGACCTGACCGGTCAGGTTGCGGAAGGCGGTGTTCACCGAGTCGGTGAGGTCCTTCCACGTCCCGGCGGCACCCGGGACCTCCGCCTGGCCGCCGAGCCGGCCCTCGACGCCGACCTCCCGCGCGACGCGCGTCACCTCGGAACCGAACGACTGAAGCTGGTCCACCATCGTGTTGACGGTGTTCTTCAGCTCCAGCATCTCCCCGGCCACGTCGACCGTGACCTTCTGCGACATGTCACCGCTGGCCACCGCGGTCGTCACCTGCGCGATGTCCCGCACCTGCGTCGTCAGGTTCCGGAAGACCGTGTTCACCGAATCGGTGAGGTCCTTCCACGTCCCGGCGGCACCCGGCACCTGCGCCTGACCACCCAGGAGGCCTTCGCCACCGACCTCGCTCGCCACACGTGTCACTTCGTCCGCGAAGGTGCGCAGCGTCTCGGTCATCTGGTTGATCGTCTCGGCGAGCTGCGCGACCTCGCCGCGCGCGCTCACCGTGACCTTCTGCGTCAGGTCACCGCTGGCGACCGCCGTCGTCACCTCCGCGATACCGCGCACCTGGGAGGTGAGGTTGCCCGCCATCGTGTTGACGGAGTCGGTGAGGTCCTTCCACACCCCGGCCACGCCCGGCACGGTCGCCTGACCGCCCAGCTCACCCTCCGTACCCACCTCACGGGCGACGCGCGTCACTTCTGAGGAGAACGAGGACAGCTGGTCGACCATCGTGTTGACGGTGTTCTTCAGCTGGAGCATCTCACCGGCCACATGGACGGTGACCTTCCGCGAGAGATCACCCTTGGCGACCGCCGTCGTCACCAGCGCGATGTCCCGCACCTGGGCGGTGAGGCGGTACGCCATGGTGTTGACGGAGTCCGTCAGGTCCTTCCACGACCCGGACATCCCGCGCACCTGCGCCTGACCGCCGAGCTTGCCCTCGGTACCCACCTCGACGGCGACCCGGGTCACCTGCTCGGTGAAGACCGACAGCTGGTCGACGAGGTTGTTGACCGTACGGGCGACCTTCAGGAACTCGCCGCGCAGCGGCCGCACCGTCTCGTCCGTCGTGTGCGACCGCAGCTCCATCCGCTGCTCCAGGTCACCGTCGGCGACCGCCGACAGCACCCGTCCCACCTCGGAGACCGGTCGCGCGAGATCGTCGACGAGCTCGTTGGAGGCGTCGATCGCGGCGGCCCAGGACCCCTCGCAGGCGCCCGTCTCCAGCCGCTCGGTCAGCTTGCCCTCACGCCCGACCACACGCCGTACCCGCGCCAATTCACCGGTGAGGTGGAGATTGCGGTCGGCGACCTCGTTGAAGACCGCCGCGATCTCCGTCATCACACCGTCGCCGGAGACGGTGAGCCGCCTGCGGAAATTGCCGTCGCGCATCGCCACGAGTCCCGCCAGCAGTCTGTTCAGAGCTGCCGCGTCGACCTCGACGGTGCCATTGCGCTGCTTTTTCACGGACTGTCCGCCTTTTGTACGCGTTTCTGAACCCCGCGCCGCCACGCCAGACTCCACCGTGTCCCTCCCGCAGGGGTTGACCGTTTCGCTCGGGCCTATCCGGAAGCTTGCCCAGTTCCACTGTGGACCACCGCCACAGCACACCGTCAACGGGTAGCCGGGCGGACGTCAAATCGTTGCAACGTACCAGGCCGGAACAGGTCGGCGGGCAACCTCCCCCGCTTGCACCCCATCACTCCCACCGGGAGACATACTCGTGCGCCCGCGCACGACTCCCGGGGAGACCTGTCCCGATCTCGGCCCTCGTGTACCCGGCGCCCTTGCCGAACGTCTAGCCTGGCAAGCGAATCGAAGCGGCGAGAAACGGGCACAGGACTCGGGGAAGCGACGAGACACCAATATGGGGAGTGCTGTGATCACCGCGCGCGCGGCCGCCACTTTTGAACCGGTCGGGCGCTCGGTCGCGACCGCCCGCGCCTTCGTCCGGGACACCCTCCAGGGGTGGGGGTACAACGATGTCGTCGATGACGCCGTCGTCCTCACCAGCGAGCTCGTCACCAATGCCGTGATCCACGCGGGCACGGCGGCCGACGTCCTCTGCCTCCGTACCGAGGACGGCGTACGCGTCGAGGTCGCCGACCACTATCCGGAGCGCGAGGTCCCGCTCCAGAGCAACGGGCTCGACTTCGGCTCACCGGACCGCGAGAACGGCCGCGGCCTCCTGCTCTGCGCCGCACTCGCCACCCGCTGGGGCGTCGAGTACACCCCCACCCGTAAACATGTCTGGTTTCAGCTGGACCTCCCCGAGCGCCCGGTCGGCATCCGCTCCGCGGGCCCGCTCCTGCCCACCGCGCTGCTGCCCGCGGCCGACCAGCGCGTACGGGTCGCGGTCGTCCAGATCGACCACTCCGGCGCGATCGCCGCGTGGAACGACGACGCGGTCTTCCTCTTCGGCCACGGGACCGACGAGGTCTCCGGCAAGCAGCTCACCGACTTCGTCGCCTGGCCCCACACGCCCGGCACCAACACCGGCATCGCGGACGCGCTCCGGCTCTCCCGCTGGGAGGGCAGCTACGGCATCCGCTGCGCCGACGGCCGCCTCACCCCGGTCTACGCCTCCCATCTGCGGGTCCGCGACACCGAGGGCGAACCGTCCACGGTCTGCCTCCTCGTCCGCGACTACGAACGCGCCGTCCTCCAGTCCCCGGTCCGCGCCCCGGTCTCCGACCCCTCGTCCGAGAACCGCACCACGGACCCGTTCGAGGTCTTCATCGGCTCTCCGGCCCCCGACGACCTGGACGGCCTGCTCCAGCGAACGGTCGAGCGGGCCCGCGACATGCTCGACGCCGACTCCGCGTTCCTGCTCCTGGCCACCGACGACGAGACGGAGCTGGAGGTCCGCGCCACGACGGGCCTGCCCTCGGCCCGCCAGCGCTTCGCCAGAGTGCCCGTGGAGGCCGGAACAGGACGCTACGGCTCCGCCCGCATGCCGGCCGTCCACGAGGACCTGACCGCCGTGCCCGGCGCCGTCCCACTCCTCACCGACACCGGGATGCGCTCGGTCGTCACGGTCCCGCTGAAGGTCGAAGGCCGCCTCACCGGCTCCCTGGGTGTCGCGGCCGAGGCGCCCGGACGCTACTCGAACGAGGAGGCCCTGCGCCTCCAGTTCGCCGCCGACCGCATCGCGCTGGCCGTCGAGTCCGCCCGCCTCGGCGAGCTGGAACGGCTGCGGCGCGGCTCGCTCTCCTTCCTCGTCGAGGCCTCCGACCTGCTGGCCGGCACCCTCGACCGGGACCAGACCCTGGCCCTGATGGCCCAGATGACGGTCCCGACCCTGGCCACCTGGTGCGCGGTCTACACGATCGCGGACCAGTCCTCGGACCCGTACCTCTCGTACGTGCTCCACGAGGACGAGGACCTCATCGACGGCCTCAAGGCCCTGCTCTCCAAGATCGACCCGCCGGACCCGGTCCCGACGCCGGGAGCGCGCGTCTGGGCGGCCCCTTCGGAGGCCGGTCACCGAGCGGCGCTGTCCACGTCGACCCGCAGCCTGGACCACGATGCGCCGTTGAGCATGTCCACGGCCACCCGCACCATCCTCGCCACAGCCCAGGCCGTCGGCGGCGAGACGGTGGTCCTGCCGCTGGTCGCCCGCAACCGCGTGATCGGCATGCTGACGCTCGGGAAGCCCTCGGACGACCACTTCCGCCAGGAGATCCTGGAACTGGCCGAGGACCTCTCCCGCCGGGCCGCCCTGGCCCTGGACAACGCCCGCCTGTACTCGGAGCGCATGGCCATCAGCCAGTCCCTCCAGCGCAGCCTCCTGCCCCCGGGCCTCCCCGACGTCCCGAACGTCGAGATCGAGGTCATCTACCGCGCGGCCGGCGAGGGCAACGAGGTCGGCGGCGACTTCTACGACGTCTTCCCGATCCGCGACGGTGCGTACGGCTTCGCCATCGGCGACGTCTGCGGTACGGGCCCCGAGGCCGCCGCCGTCACGGGCCTCGCCCGCCACGCGCTGCGCCTGCTGGCCCGCGAGGGCTTCCCCGGCCCGGCGGTCCTGGAGCGCCTCAACGCGGCGATCCTCGACGAGGGCGCCCGCAGCCGCTTCCTCACGCTCCTGTACGGCGAGCTGTGGCCCCAGGAGGACGGCAGCGCCCTCCTGAAGGTGGTCTGCGCCGGCCACCCGCTCCCGCTGCGCCTGCGCCAGGACGGCTCGGTGGAGTCGGCGGCCGAACCGCAGCCCCTCCTCGGCGTCCTGGAGGACCTGGAGCTGTACGAGGAGGAGGTCACACTCAACCCTGGCGATGTCCTCCTCTGCGTCACGGACGGCGTCACCGAACGCCGCGAGGGCACCCGCATGCTCGGCGACGACGGCCTCGCGGAGGTCCTGTCGACCTGTACGGGCCTGACGGCCGGAGCGGTCGCCGCACGTATCCTGCGGGCCGTGGAACGCTTCGCCGCGGAGCCCGCCTCGGACGACATGGCCATCCTGGCCATGCGCGTCCCGGAGCCGCCGCGTATCTGATCCAAGGCCGGCAACGAGAAAGGCCCCCGCCATGTGGCGGGAGCCTTTCTCTTCTTCTCGCTGAGCCCCAATGCGGAATCGAACCGCAGACCTTCTCCTTACCATGGAGACGCTCTACCGACTGAGCTATTGGGGCCTCGTTGCGCTGTGGCAACGAGGTAAACCATACACGGGATCCAGGGATACGCATAATCGCGGCCGGCACGCTTTCCCGGGACCTCGGCGAAAGGCCTGCCGCCCACGGCGGGACAGAGCCGACGGGCGCTATCTGGCCCGGAACGCAGGAAAGCCCCGTGCCATAAGGCACGGGGCTTTCCCACAATAATTGTTCGGCGGCGTCCTACTCTCCCACAGGGTCCCCCCTGCAGTACCATCGGCGCTGAAAGGCTTAGCTTCCGGGTTCGGAATGT
>NZ_JBIWOZ010000009.1:193391-442866 GCF_044767965.1 Streptomyces sp. NPDC101178 | reverse complement strand
CGCCCGGTTACATTCCGAACCCGGAAGCTAAGCCTTTCAGCGCCGATGGTACTGCAGGGGGGACCCTGTGGGAGAGTAGGACGCCGCCGAACAATTATTGTGGGGAAGCCCCGCACCCTTGTGGTGCGGGGCTTTTCTGCGTTCTGAGCGTCTAGGGTCGGACCATGCGCTACGAACTGGTCATCTTCGACAATGATGGTGTGCTCGTCGACAGTGAGCCGATCTCCAACACCATCCTCGCCGGCTACCTCACCGAACTCGGTCACCCCACCTCGTACGAGGAGTCTCTCCGCGACTACATGGGGGCCGCCGTGCACCGGGTGCACGACCTCGTCGAGGAGCGGGGCGGTGAGAAGCTTCCCGCGGACTTCGAGACCACCCTCCACGCCCGTACCTTTGCTGCTTTCCAGCAGGAGCTGGTGGCGGTGGACGGGGTCGAGGAGCTGCTCGGCAAGCTGGTCGCCGACGGGGTCGACTACTGCGTCGCCTCGTCCGGGAGCCACGAGAAGATCCGCGTCGGGCACCGCAAGACCGGCATCGACCAGTGGTTCGAGGAGGAGTGGATCTTCAGCTCGGAGGACGTCGGGCGGGGCAAGCCGGCGCCGGACCTGTTCCTGCGCGCCGCCGAGCGGATGGGCGTCGCGCCGGAGCGGTGCGTCGTCATCGAGGACAGCCCGCTCGGCGTCGAGGCGGCCCGGGCCGCCGGGATGGACGTGTACGGGTTCACGTCGATGATGCCCGCCGACCGGCTGACCGGAGTGACCGGCTACTTCTCGGACATGGCCCAACTCCCGGAACTGCTCGCCTGATCCATCTACCCATGGGTAGCCCGTGGGCCTACGCTCGCGGCCATGACAGACGCGGGCATGACACGTCCGGGCGCGGTCGGCCCGGGCTTGCGGTACGGCAGGGCCTCACTGGCGTTGAGCTTCGGTGTCCAGGGGGTGGCGTTCGCGCTCCTCGTGACGCGTATCCCCGCCCTCCAGGACCAGTACGGGATATCCGACGGGCTGCTGCCCCTCTTCCTGGCCGCCGTCCCCATCCTGGCGGGCGTCGGCAGCGTACTCACCGAGAAGGTGGTCGCGCGGGTGCGGCCCGGGGTCGTCCTGCGGTGGGCGCAGCCCCTCGTGCTGCTCTCCCTGCTCGGCGTGGGGGCCGGCCGCCAGCTCTGGCACATCGCGGTGGCGCTCGGGGTCTTCGGGCTGGCGGTCGGGGCGCTGGACGCCTCGATGAACATGATGGGCGTCAGCCTGCAGCGGGCGTACGGGCGCTCCATCATGCTCGGGTTCCACGCCGCGTACAGCCTCGGCGGGATCGTCGGGGCCTCGCTGGCGTGGGTCGGGGCTCGGTGGGACCTGTCGCTGTTCGTGTCCTACCTCCCTGTGGTGGCCGTCCTGCTGCCTGCCGCGCTCCTCGGCAGCCGGTGGTACACGGAGGGGCGGAGTCCGGAGAGAGCCGGTGAACAAGGCCCGAAGGCCTCCGGTGGGGCTCTCTCGTTCAAGCTGCTGTTGCCGCTCTGCCTGGTGATGTGTTTCGCGTACATCGGTGACTCGACCGTCTCCAACTGGAGTGCCAAGTACCTCCAGGACGTGCTCGGCAGCTCGGAGCAGATGTCGACGCTTCCATACAACGTCTACATGGTGACGACGCTGCTGGGGCGGGCCGTCGGCGATCTCGGGGTGCGGCGGTTCGGGGCGGTGGCCGTCGTTCGGGGCGGGAGTCTGCTGGCGGCCGGCGGGTTCGCGGTGGTGGCGGGAGCGCCGGGGGCCTGGGTAGGGATGGCCGGGTTCACCATGCTCGGGCTCGGGCTCTGTGTGATCGTGCCGCAGACCTTCGCGGCGGCCGGGCGGATGTTCCCGGGGAACAGCGATGCAGCCGTGGCCCGGCTCAATATCTTCAACTATGTCGGGTTCCTGGTGGGTTCGCCGCTCGTCGGGGTCCTGGGCGACGCGTGGAGCTACCGGGGCGCCATGCTCGTACCGATGGTTCTGGTGCTGGCGACGCTGGTGTATGCCCGCTCGTTCGCGCCGGAGCCCGCCCGATACGGTGGCGGGCATGAGCGGCCGCGCACAGCTGATGTGGGATGACGCAGTTACGGGATACGACTTCGGGGAGAGCCACCCCATGGACCCGGTCCGCCTCGCCCTGACGATGGGGCTGGTGCGGGCGTTCGGGCTCGATGAGGCGGTGGACCTGCGGTCGGCGAAGCCGGTCGGGGACTCGACGCTGCGGCTCGTGCACCGGCAGGACTACGTGTCCGCCGTTCGGGCCGCCTCGGCGAATCCCCGGGCCGCCGACCAGGAGTACGGGCTGGGTACGGTGGACGATCCGGCGTTCGCCGGGATGCACGAGGTGTCCGCGCTGATCGCCGGGCTGTCCGTCGGGGCCGCCGAGGCCGTGTGGCGCGGCGAGACCGCGCACGCGGTGAACTTCACCGGGGGGCTGCACCACGCCATGCCGGGCGCGGCCGCCGGGTTCTGCATCTACAACGATCCGGCCCTCGCCATCGCCCGGCTGCTGGAGCTCGGCGCCGAGCGGGTCGCGTACGTCGATGTGGACGTCCACCACGGGGACGGCGTCCAGGCCGCGTTCTGGGAGGACCCGCGCGTCCTGACGATCTCCTTGCACGAGCACCCGAGGACCCTGTTCCCGCAGACCGGGTGGCCGGAGGAGACCGGGTCAGGGGCCGGAGAGGGCTCTGCCGTGAATCTGGCGCTGCCGGCCGGGACCGGGGACGCCGGGTGGCTGCGGGCGTTCCACGCCGTCGTGCCCGAGCTGCTGGCCGATTTCCGGCCTCAGGTGCTCGTCACGCAGCACGGGGCCGACACGCACTTCGAGGATCCGCTGGCGCACCTCGCGGTCTCCCTGGACGCGCAGCGGGCGGTGATGGAGTCCTGTCACGAGCTGGCTCACCAGTACGCCGAGGGCGGGCGGTGGGTGGCGCTCGGCGGGGGCGGATACGCGGTGGTGGACGTCGTACCGCGGTCGTGGACCCACCTCGTGGGGATCGCGGCGCATGCTCCCGTCGACCCGGAGTCCGTGGTGCCGCCGTCGTGGCGGGATCTTGTCTACGCCCGTACGCGGCAGTTGGGGCCCGGCCGCATGACCGACGGACGTACGCCGTCCTGGCCGTCCTGGGAGGACGGGTACGACCCGGCGGACCGGCTGGACCAGGCCGTCCTCGCGACCCGTAAGGCGGCGTTCCCGTTGCGGGGGCTGCTCGCCTGACCCGACGACGTACGCGTACGCGGATGGGCATTGTGCCGTGCGGTTACGCCAACGGTGGGGCGTACCGGGAATTCGGCCCGCCCGGCCCGGGTGATGCGGCAGCATCCCGAGGGTGTTGAGCACCGGGGCGTTGCGCGCCCATCTGCTGGCGGCCCGGCTGGCCGGGCCTGTTGCCACGTCGCGCGAGAACAGTCTGCGCAGCTACCGGCTGTTCGCCGCGCGCGATCCGCGGGTGATGCTGGGGCTGACGCCCGAGCGGGTCTGGGGTGAGCCGGAGGTGCTGCGGCTGATGGCGGAGCGGTGCGGGGTCTCGGCCGATCCGGCGCATGTGTCGGGTCCGGACGCGATCGATCCGGAGCGGACGGTGGCCGCGCTGGACGCGTTCGCGGAGCGGCTGGGGCGGGTGGCGTCGCTGCGGGCTCCGGTGCTGCTGGGGACCGGTCATCCGCACCGGCTGCTGGGTTTCTACGCCGGACTGGCAGACGCCTTGTCGGCGGCGGGATGCCCTGTCCTCACCCCGGCGCAGGGGAGATGTATCGACATGACGACCCGGTTCGGCGTACGTACGTACCGCCTCGACTACGTACGGGGGGTCGCGCTGGTCCGCGAGCCCGGGGGGCGGCCCTCGGGTGGTGAAACCGGCGCACACACGCATTCGCCGCTGCCGGTCCGGGTGGCGCTCCAGGACGCGGCCGAGCGGTACGGGATGCTTCCGGAGCTGGTGATCGGTGATCACGGGTGGGTCTGCGGCGCAGGTCAGCTCGGTATCGAGGCGATCGGGCCGGCGGATACGGACGATCCCGCGCTCTTCGTCGGCGAGGCCGAGGGGCGGGTTTCGGTCGCCGTGCCGCTCGACGACGGGGTCCGCTCGCACTACTACCGGCCGCTGACGCGCTATGTGCTGCACCGGGCGGGCCTGCCCTCGTAAGTGGCCTGGTCGTCCCTCCTCTTCCCCACTCGCACCACCCGCCCCTAACCTGGGGAGTGAGCGCACAGCGACGAAGAGTCACCGGAGGGGAAGCCGGTGCGCGTCCGGTGCGGAAGGTACAGGTGGGTCATGGCTGCTGACAACGAAAGGCCTCTCAACGAGGTCAGGTTTCTGACCGTGGCGGAAGTCGCCTCGGTCATGCGAGTGTCGAAGATGACCGTGTACCGCTTGGTGCACAGCGGTCATCTGCCGGCGATCCGGGTGGGAAGGTCCTTCCGGGTGCCGGAGCAAGCGGTTCACGCGTATCTCCGCGAGTCCTTTGTGGGGGTGGAATCAGCCTGAGGCCTTGGGACGAGGCCTCGGAAGCCTGGGGTTTGCCCTCGGATTACGTCCCTCACGCGGTGGCGGGTAGGCTAGGCCGACGTAGGTCGTGTGGGCCCAGACGCCCCGCACCAGTGAAGAAGAAGTGAGCGAGGGTAGTCGTGGGCTCTGTTATCAAGAAGCGGCGCAAGCGGATGGCCAAGAAGAAGCACCGCAAGCTGCTCAAGCGCACGCGCGTTCAGCGTCGCAACAAGAAGTAGGCGAACGCAGTTCGTGACATCCGCAGCCCTCCCGCCGTTCCGGCGGGAGGGCTGCGGTGCGTTACACGGCAACCGTTCAACCGCTACGGTGACGGCCAGGGAAGTTACCGCGGGAAGCAGGGGAACAGGGAAGCAGGATTCGGCTTCCCCTGCCGACGGAAGGCGCTGTCTTGGGGAAGGTCGTCCTCGTCACAGGAGTGGCCCGGCAGCTGGGGGGCCGCTTCGTCCGGCGCGTCCAGCGCGATCCCGGGGTGGACCGGGTGATCGCCGTGGACGCGGTCACGCCCGCGCATCCACTGGGCGAGGCCGAGTTCGTCCGGGCGGACATCCGGCAGTCCGCGCTGGCGCGGATCCTCGCCGAGCACGCCGTCGACACGGTCGTGCACCTGGACGTCTCCGGCAAGGCGCTCGGTACCGCCGGCCGGACGGCGATCAAGGAGACCAACGTCATCGGCACCATGCAGCTGCTCGGTGCCTGCCAGAAGTCGCCGACCGTGCAGCGGCTCGTGGTGAAGTCGAGCACGAGCGTGTACGGGTCGGCGTCCCGTGATCCGGCGGTGTTCACCGAGACCACTCCGCCCAAGTCGCTGCCGAGCGGCGGGTTCGCGAAGGACGCGGTGGAGGTCGAGGGGTACGTACGGGGCTTCGCCCGGCGCCGCCCGGACGTCGCGGTGTGCGTGCTGCGGTTCGCCAACATCCTGGGGCCGCGGCCGGACTCGCCGCTGGCGGACTATCTGTCGCTGCCGGTCCTGCCGACGGTCTTCGGCTACGACCCGCGACTCCAGTTCGTGCACGAGGACGATGTGGTCGACGTCCTCCAGGTCGCGGCGCGCGAGCCCCGGCGCGGAACGCTGAACAGCGGGACCTTCAACATCGCCGGGGACGGGGTGCTGTTGCTCTCGCAGTGTTCGCGGCGGCTGGGCAGGCCGACCGTGCCGGTGCTGCTGCCCGCCGTCACGTGGGTCGGCTCGGCGCTCCGTACGATCGGCATGACCGACTTCTCGCCGGAGCAGATCCGGCTGCTGACCCATGGCCGGGTGGTCTCGACCGCGCAGATGCGGGAGACCCTCGGTTTCCGGCCGGAGTTCACCACGGCCGAGACCTTCGCGGAGTTCGCGCGGAGTCTGGGTCCTGGGCTGCTGCCGCCGGAGACGGTGGGCAGGGCGGTGGACCGGCTGGCGGAGCTGCCGCTGCCGGGTGGTGCCGGGCCGCGGGGGCGCGGGACCGGTGCGGTACAGACGACTCACGGCGGCAGGTAGAGGAGCGCGGTTGCGATGGCGGACGCCAAGGTCATTCCGTTCGACGACGACCGTTCGCGGTCCGGTGGCGGTTCCCGTCCGGCCCGGCGCCGGACCGGCAGCGGCGGCGGTGGGCGGGGCGACGGCTCCACGGCGCCGGTGAGCGCCCTGCCGGGCGGCCGGCTGCCCGATCCCTCAGAGGAGGCCGCGGCGGGGGCTCAGGAGCCTCAGGAGGCCCCGGAGTCTCCGGGGGGCGAGGCGCGTGAGGCCGGTGGTGGCTGGGACCGGCGGATCGCGGGCGGGCTCGCGTTCCTGCGGCGGCGGGTCACCGGCGACTACGAGGTCGACGAGTTCGGTTACGACAAGGAGCTCACCGACCAGGTCCTGATGTCGGCGCTGCGGCCGCTGGCGGACAAGTACTTCCGGGTCGAGGTGAAGGGCATCGAGAACATCCCGTCGGAGGGCGGGGCGCTCATCGTGGCCAACCACTCCGGGACGCTGCCGCTGGACGGGCTGATGCTCCAGGTCGCGGTGCACGACAACCACCCGGCCGAGCGCCATCTGCGGCTGCTCGCCGCCGATCTGGTCTTCCACCTCCCGGTCGTCAACGAGCTGGCGCGCAAGGCCGGGCACACGCTGGCCTGTGCGGAGGACGCGCAGCGGCTGCTGGAGACGGGTGAGATCGTCGGGGTGATGCCGGAGGGGTTCAAGGGGATCGGCAAGCCGTTCGGCGACCGGTACAAGCTGCAGCGGTTCGGGCGGGGCGGGTTCGTCTCGACGGCGCTGCGGGCCGGGACGCCGATCGTGCCGTGCTCGATCGTGGGCGCCGAGGAGATCTACCCGATGATCGGCAACGCGAAGACGCTGGCGCGGCTGCTGGGCTTCCCGTACTTCCCGATCACGCCGACGTTCCCGTGGCTGGGTCCGCTGGGCGCGGTGCCGTTGCCGACGAAGTGGACGATCCAGTTCGGTGAGCCGATCCCGACGGACGGCTATCCGCCGGAGGCGGCCGATGACCCGATGCTGATGTTCAACCTGACGGACCAGGTGCGGGAGCAGATCCAGCACACGCTGTACAAGCTGCTGGTGCAGCGGCGGTCGGTCTTCTTCTGAGGGCCGGGGCCGGGGCATACGGAGAGGGGGCCGGTACGCGGATCGCGTGCCGGCCCCCTCTCGCGTACGCCCGTAGGCCCGTAAGTCCTACGGCTTGGGCTTGAGGTTCTCTCCGTCGATCCCGAGGCCGGGGAGGAGCCCGGGGAGCAGCGGAGGGAGGGTGACGTCCGGGGCGGGGCGTGGCGTGGTGCTGGGGCGGTCCTCCGGGGTCGGCTGGGTGAGCCCGTCGGTGGGGAGGTCGTCGAGCAGGCCGTCCGTACCGCCGTTGAGGAGGCCGTCGTCCGGGGTGGCGCCGGAGGAGCCGGGGGAGCGTGGTGCGTCCGACGGCGTCGGTGCGGTGGTGGAGTCGGGGCGGTCCTCGGAGGGGGCCGGGGGCGCGGGGGCGGGGCCGTCGGTCCGGGGGGATCCGGTCTCCGGCGTGGTGGTGTCGGTGCGTCCGGTGTCCTCGCTGCCGCCCGGGGGGCGGGGGAGGAGGGACTGGAGCGGGGCGACGTCGTCCTCCATCGCCGCGAAGACGGAGCTGACCTGGTCGCGGATGTCGGTGAGCTGGACGGGGAGCCGGTCGCGGAGGCTGCTCCAGGTGGCGCGGTGCGAGCGGGAGAAGGTGTCCAGGGTCTGGATGGGGCCGATGGACCCGTCGCGCTGGTAGGCGGAGTGGAGCAGGCGGTGGCCCTCGGAGGCGTCGTGGGACATGCCGTTGAGCGCGCGTCTGACCGCGCCGAGGGACTCGTGGTCCAGCTCGCCGGCGCGGCCGCGCTCCATGAGTCTGCGGGCCTCGTTGAGGCGGGTGGAGGCCTGGTCGAGATAGGCCTCGCCGCGGTCGGCGTCGCCCTTGGCCATGCCGAGGCTGATGTCCTCCATCCCGCGCTTCAGCCCGTACAGCGAGTCACCGGGCAGGGCGTCGGAGCTGGCAGCGGCCACTCCGCCGAAGGCGCCCGCCGCCACACCCACGGTGAGCCCACCGGCGGTGAGTCCCTTCGCCCAGCGGGAGCGGGGACGCAGTCTGCGCAGTGGAGAGGCCCGGTGGGCCCCCTTGCCCCGTTGCACGGGCACCGTAGGGCCCGTCGATGCGCCGCCCTCGGCGAACATGGCCTCCATGGCGGCGACGAGCTGGGCTCGCTGCACCACTTTGACCTCGGGGTCCAACTGCGGCTTCGGTAGCTCACCGAGGCCGTTCGCCAGGGCCAACAGCGGTCCGCGGTCGGCCTGGTCGGCCGGCTCCTCGGGCTGTACGGCCGCCGCACCCTGGGGGGTCTGCTCCTCCAGGGCCTGGGCGAAGGCGTTCGCCCGCCGGTGTGCCGAAACGTTTGCGATCACTGGCGGCACCTCCTCTCGTCATGACGGTCGACTCCCCTGGCGGTCCGGAAGGTTGCCCACCTTGAGCGTTTCCACTCGATGGAGTGAGTGGCGACGGACAGGGCGTGACGACAGGGGGCCTGCAACCGGCACAACGAGCGCCTCGGCACTTGGGTTACGCACGAAAGATGATCGGACCAGTGCGTGAGGGGACGGTCACTTTCCGGCGCCGGTCACACCGGTTCCGGTCAGCGGGCGTCGTCCGGCAGGAGCCGGGCGAGCGTGCGGACGGCGCGGTACTGCAAGGTCTTGATCGCGCCCTCGTTCTTTCCCATCACCCGGGCCGTCTCGGCGACCGAGAGGCCCTGCAGGAAGCGCAGCGTGACGCACTCCTGCTGCTGTGGATTGAGTCGGCGCACGGCCTGGAGCAGTGCGGCGTTGGAGAGGGACTCCAGGACGGAGTCCTCGGGAGAACGCTCCACCTCGTTGGCGTCGAGCATTTCGCCGGTGGTCACTTCCAGCCGGAACCGACTGGATTTGAAGTGGTCGGCGACCAGGTTGCGGGCGATGGTGACCAGCCAGGCGCCGAAGTCGCGGCCCTGCCAGGTGAACGTGGAGATACGGCGCAGCGCGCGGAGGAAGGTCTCACTGGTGAGGTCCTCCGCGGTCGCCTTGCCGCCCACGCGGTAGTAGATGTACCGGTACACGGTGTCGCTGTACTGGTCGTACAGGCGGCCGAAGGCGTCGGCCTCGCCGGCCTGTGCGCGCTCGACGAGGTCCATCATGCGCGCGCTGTCGCTGTCCGCCGTGGGACGGCGGACGGTCGACGTGGCCGAGGCGGCGCGGGTGCTGCGTCTTCCGACCGCCGCACTGCGTTCGGCCATGGCGTAGCACGGGCCGACGGGTGCAGGGGTGGCGAAGGCGGGGACGGCGTACGCGGTGGGGACGAAGCCGCGCAGGCGGTCAATGACCGATGCGCGCAGCGTAGCCAGGCCCGAGGCGTCAACCCCGACGTGTGGGTACACGGGACTCCCAGAGGCAGAGCTTCCATCACGAGCAGTTCGAAAAACGTCACTCGTCGTAGCGAGCGGCGGTCTCCGTGATGCGTCTGAGGAGAATAACGCTTCGTGCAGGCGGCACTACACCCAGTTGTCTAAATCACCGATTACGTCGTTTCTTGTATCGCTAAGTGACGCACTGAGCAGCACATCGTGACCACTTATTGATCAAATTGCTTCGTGATCTGTCACTCTCCCGCTCGGGCGCCCGGTTGACGGGCACAGCGGGTATCGGGCGGTACGAAGGTGCGCGCGGGGAGCGGGTCGCGGTCAGCGGCGGCGGCGGTGCAGGGCGAGCGCGGCGGCGGTGCCGCCCGCCAGCGCGCCGACGCCTGCCGCGGCGGGGATGCCGACCTTGGCCGCCTTGCGGCCGGTGCGGTAGTCGCGCAGCCGCCAGTCCAGGGAGCGGGCGTGCTTGCGGAGCTTGGTGTCCGGGTTGATCGCGTAGGGGTGGCCGACCAGCGAGAGCATCGGGATGTCGTTGTGCGAGTCGCTGTAGGCGGCGCACCGCTCCAGGTCCAGGTCCTCGGCCGCCGCCAGTGCGCGTACGGCTTCGGCCTTGGCGGGCCCGTGCAGGGGCTCGCCCACCAGGCGGCCGGTGTAGACGCCGTCCACCGATTCGGCGACGGTGCCGAGTGCGCCGGTCAGGCCGAGGCGGCGGGCGATGATGGTGGCGGTCTCCACCGGGGCGGCGGTGACCAGCCAGACGCGCTGCCCGGCGTCCAGGTGGGCCTGGGCCAGGGCGCGGGTGCCGGGCCAGATGCGGTCGGCCATGTACTCGTCGTAGATCTCCTCGCCGATGGACATCAGCTCGGAGACGCGGTGGCCCTTGACGATGGAGAGCGCGCTGTCGCGGGCGTCCTGCATGTGCTCGGGGTCCTCGACGCCGGCCAGCCGGAACCAGGCCTGCTGCCAGGCGAACCGGGTGAGCTCGCGGCGCTCGAAGAACTTCCGCTTGTACAGGCCCCGGCCGAAGTGGAAGATCGCGGCGCCCTGCATGACGGTGTTGTCGAGGTCGAAGAAGGCGGCGGCGCGGTCGTCCCCGGCGACCGGGAACGCGGGCTCCTCGGGTGCCTGGCCGGGGGCTCCGGTCAGGAGGGCGGACTCGTCCTCGGCCGAGGTCTTGCGGGCGGCCTCGGCCGCGGCCTCGCCTGCCAGGACGCTCCGTGCGGTTGCGGAACGCCTACGGGGTGTGAGCCATCCAAATGCGGCCATGCGGTGAGCATAGCCAGTCCGCCTGTACGTGCCCGACCTGCCGGGATGCGGTGGCGTGAACTCTGCGGGGCCGAATCGTTGATCGGGCGATTCCGGGCGGTCCGCCGGCCGTGCGGGCGGGCGCAGAATGAGAGGCATGAGTCCGCTGCTGCGTCGTACGAAGAAGAAGCCCGCCGACCGGGTGGTCACCCTGATCGGGAAGCCCGGCTGTCATCTGTGCGAGGACGCCCGGGCGGTGGTGGGCGCGGTCTGCGAGGAGACCGGTGCGTCGTGGGTGGAGAAGGACATCACCGGGGACGAGGAGCTGTACAAGGAGTACTGGGAGCAGATTCCGGTGGTGCTGATCGATGGCGAACAGCACACGTTCTGGCGGGTGGACCCGGCGAGACTGCGCAAGGCGCTGGGTGCGGACGTGAAACTCGGTTAACATCATGGGCGTTTTGAGTGGTCTCGGGGGCGTAGACATGAGGAGCGTGTACCGCTTTGCCCCCTTCGAGGCTGCAACGGGCTGATGCGGTCCCCGGTTCCGGGATCGCCCGGGCAATGTGCGTGACCCCGGTCACTTTGACCGGACAAAACGGACACTATCTTTGTGCACGCGTTCACAAAGACATAGCCTGCATTCGACGGGGCGGTCTTGGGACATACGGCCGCCTGCAGCCCCGCTCATCCCGCAGGAGCACCGTGGCAACTGGCCGAACTCACCGACCGGCGACCCGTAGCCGAGGAATTCCCGAGGCCACCGTCGCCCGACTTCCGCTGTATCTGCGCGCCCTCACGGCGCTCTCCGAGCGGTCCGTACCCACGGTCTCCTCCGAGGAACTGGCCACCGCGGCCGGGGTCAACTCCGCGAAGCTGCGCAAGGACTTCAGCTACCTGGGGTCCTACGGCACCCGCGGTGTCGGGTACGACGTCGAGTACCTCGTCTACCAGATCTCCCGCGAACTCGGCCTCACCCAGGACTGGCCGGTCGCCATCGTCGGCATCGGCAACCTCGGCGCGGCCCTCGCCAACTACGGCGGCTTCGCCTCGCGCGGCTTCCGGGTCGCGGCGCTGATCGACGCCGACCCCGCCATGGCCGGTACGCCGGTGGCCGGGATCGCCGTCCAGCACACGGACGACCTGGACCGGATCATCAGCGACAACGGTGTGTCCATCGGCGTGATCACCACCCCGCCCGGCGCCGCCCAGCAGGTCTGCGACCGGCTCGTGGCCGCCGGGGTGACCTCCATCCTGAACTTCGCGCCGACCGTGCTCTCGGTGCCCGAGGGCGTCGACGTACGGAAGGTCGACCTCTCCATCGAGCTGCAGATCCTGGCCTTCCACGAGCAGCGCAAGGCCGGCGAGGACGCGTCCGCCGACGGCGAGGACCCCGAGGCGCCGCCGATGCGTGCCACGCCCGCGAACCGGAAGGGACCCGACGGGGACATGCCCGCCGTGATGCCGGCATGAGCCTCCTCGTCGTCGGGCTGAGCCACCGCAGCGCCCCCGTCTCCGTGCTGGAGCGGGCCTCCCTCGCTGCCGACACCCAGGCCAAGCTGCTCCAGGACACCCTCGCCGCGGAACCCGCGACCGAGGCCGCCGTGCTGGCCACCTGCAACCGCATCGAGCTGTACGCGGACGTGGACAAGTTCCACGCGGGCGTCGCCGAGCTCTCCACCCTGCTCGCCCAGCACAGCGGCGTCGGGCTGGACGAGCTGACTCCGTATCTCTATGTGCACTACGAGGACCGGGCCGTCCACCACCTCTTCTCGGTGGCCTGCGGACTGGACTCGATGGTCGTCGGCGAGGGCCAGATCCTCGGCCAGATCAAGGACGCGCTCGCGCGCGGCCAGGAGCTGCACACCGCCGGACGGCTGCTCAACGACCTGTTCCAGCAGGCCCTGCGGGTCGGCAAGCGCGCCCACAGCGAGACCGGGATCGACCGGGCCGGGCAGTCGCTCGTCTCCTTCGGGCTCCAGCAGCTCGCCGCCGGGGCCGACCCGGGCCTCTGGGCCCAGGGCAAGCGCGCGCTGGTGATCGGCGCCGGGTCGATGTCCTCGCTGGCCGCCGCCACCCTGGCGCGTACCGGCGTCGCCGAGATCGTCGTCGCCAACCGGACCCGCTCCCGCGCGGAGCGCCTGGTGGAGATCCTCCAGCAGGGCGACGACACCACCGTGCGCGCGCACGCCGTCGAGATGTCCGCGGTAGGCGACGAACTGACACGTGCCGACGTCGTCGTCTCCTGCACCGGCGCCACCGGCCTCGTCCTCACCGCCGACGCGCTGGCCGACGCCCTCGGTACCACCCTGGACGCCCCGGCCGAGGCGCCCGCCGTCACGGTCGTCCCGGCCCCCGCCGACGTCGACCAGCACGCCGCCTGGGTGGAGAACGGGTCCGCCGTCTCCGCGCCCGAGGCCGCCCCGCGCCGCGTCACGCTGCCCGCGCAGTCCACCGGACCGGTGAAGCTGGCCCTGCTCGACCTCGCCATGCCGCGCGACATCGACGGCGCCGCCCACCGCATCGACGGGGTGCGCCTCGTCGACATCGAGTCGCTCGCCGACGCCTCCGCCGACGCGCCGATGGCCGCCGACGTGGACCAGGTCCGCACGATCGTCGCCGACGAGGTGGCCGCCTTCGGCGCCGCCCAGCGCGCCGCCCATGTCGCGCCGACCGTGGTCGCGCTGCGCACCATGGCCGCCGACGTGGTGGCCGGGGAGATCGCCCGGCTGGACGGCCGCCTCCCCGACCTGGACGAGAAGCAGCGCGCCGAGATCACCCAGACCGTGCGCCGCGTCGTCGACAAACTCCTGCACGCGCCCACCGTGCGGGTCAAACAGCTGGCCAGCGAGCCCGGCGGCGCCGGGTACGCGGACGCGCTGCGCGAACTCTTCGACCTCGACCCGCAGACGGTGGCCGCCGTCTCCCGGGCCGACCTGAACGACCCGAATAGAGGGCGGTCATGACCGACAACTCATCGCCGGGCGCGGGCAACGCCGCGCCGCTCCGGCTGGGCACCCGGCGCTCCAAGCTCGCCATGGCCCAGTCCGGCCTCGTGGCCGAGGCGGTCCGCGAGGTGACCGGGCGCGCCGTCGAGCTCGTCGAGATCACCACGTACGGCGACACCTCCCGCGAGCACCTGGCGCAGATCGGCGGCACCGGCGTCTTCGTCGCGGCCCTGCGCGAGGCGCTGCTGCGGGGCGAGGTGGACTTCGCGGTCCACTCGCTCAAGGACCTGCCGACCTCGCAACCCGACGAGCTGGTGCTGGCGGCCGTGCCGCAGCGCGAGGACCCGCGTGACGCGCTGGTGGCCCGTGACGGGCTGACCTTCGAGCAGCTGCCCGACGGCGCCCGCGTCGGCACCGGTTCGCCGCGCCGCATGGCGCAGCTGAACGCGTACGCCCGCTCGCACGGCCTGCGGATCGAGACCGTCCCCATCCGGGGCAACGTCGACACCCGGATCGGGTTCGTGCGCGACGGTGAGCTTGACGCGGTGGTCCTCGCCGCCGCCGGGCTCAGCCGCCTGGGCCGGACCTCGGAGGTCACCGACTTCCTGCCGGTCGACACCGTTCTGCCCGCTCCCGGCCAGGGAGCACTGGCGATCGAGTGCGCTGCGACCAGCGCCGACCTCGCCGCCGCGCTCGCCGAGCTCGACGACCCGTACACCCGGGCCGCCGTGACCGCCGAACGTGCCCTGCTCGCCGCCCTGGAGGCCGGCTGCTCCGCACCTGTGGGTGCGCTGGCCGACCTCCTGGTCGACGGACAGGTTGTCAACGAACTGCGCCTGCGCGGAGTCGTCGGTACCACCGACGGTTCCTCGCTGGTACAGCTGTCCACCACCGGTCCCGTCCCCACGTCGTACGACGACGCGGCGGCCCTCGGTCGCGAACTCGCGGCCGAGATGCTCGCCAAGGGTGCGGCCGGTCTTATGGGGGAGCGAGCACTTTGAGCCCCACCGGCCCCGCCGCATCCGACTTTCCTGCCCTGTCCCCACGAGGTCAGGTCACCTTCCTCGGCGCCGGTCCCGGCGACCCGGGACTGCTGACGCTCCGCGCCGTCGAGGCGCTGGCGAGCGCGGACGTCCTGGTCGCCGAACCGGACGTTCTCGACGTCGTTCGCGGCCATGCGCGCTCCGGCGTAAGCACGCCTGAGCTGACGGTTGTTGACGTGTCGTCAACCGCCGCCGGAGTACCCGTTCTCAGGGATGCGGCCAATCTTGTCATGGAGGCTGCGAAGGGCGGCAGGCGGGTGGTCCGTGCTGTGGCTGGCGACCCGGGCCTGGACGGCGACGCGGGCGCGGAGATGCTCGCCTGCGCCGCCGCCGGGGTGCCCTTCGAGGTGGTCCCGGGCGTGGCGACCGCCGTCGGCGTGCCCGCGTACGCCGGGGTGCCGCTGCGCGACGCGCAGGGCGCCGACGTGCGCTTCGTCGACGCCCGTACGGCCTCCGACCGGTGCTGGAGCGAGGTCGGCGCGAGCGACGCGACCGCCGTCGTCTCCACCACGCTGGACGCGGTCGCGGCCGCCGCCGGCGAGCTGGTCTCGGCCGGCCGCAAGCCCGACACCCCGCTCACCGTGACGATCGCGGGCACCACCACCCGCCAGCGCACCTGGACGGCGACCCTCGGGACGATCGCCCAGGTCTTCAAGCAGGCGAAGGTGCTCCCGTCGCCGGAGGGGCACCGGCCGGTCATAGCCGTGGTCGGTGAGCGCAGTGCCGCCGCCCAGCGCGACCAGCTCGCGTGGTTCGAGTCCAAGCCGCTGTTCGGCTGGAAGGTGCTCGTCCCGCGCACGAAGGAGCAGGCCGCGTCGCTCTCCGACCAGCTGCGTTCCTACGGTGCCGTCCCGCACGAGGTCCCGACGATCGCCGTCGAGCCGCCGCGTACGCCCCAGCAGATGGAGCGCGCGGTCAAGGGCCTGGTCACCGGCCGCTACGAGTGGATCGCCTTCACCAGCGTGAACGCCGTCAAGGCGGTCCGGGAGAAGTTCGAGGAGTACGGGCTGGACGCCCGGGCCTTCGCCGGGATCAAGGTCGCGGCCGTCGGCGAGCAGACCGCCGCAGCCCTGGTCGATTTCGGTGTGAAGCCGGACCTGGTGCCCTCCGGTGAGCAGTCCGCCGCCGGGCTGCTGGAGGACTGGCCGCCGTACGACCCGGTCTTCGACCCGATCGACCGGGTGTTCCTGCCGCGCGCCGACATCGCCACCGAGACGCTGGTGGCCGGGCTGATCGAGCTGGGCTGGGAGGTCGACGACGTCACCGCGTACCGCACGGTCCGCGCCTCGCCGCCGCCGGCCGACACCCGCGAGGCGATCAAGGGCGGCGGCTTCGACGCGGTCCTGTTCACCTCGTCCTCGACCGTCCGGAACCTGGTCGGCATCGCGGGCAAGCCGCACAACGTCACGGTCATCGCGTGTATCGGCCCGGCCACCGCGAAGACTGCCGAGGAGCACGGCCTGCGCGTGGACGTCCTGTCCCCGGAGCCGTCCGTGCACAAGCTCGCCGAGGCGCTCGCCGCCTTCGGTGCGCAGCGGCGGGACGCGGCGAAGGAGGCCGGCGACCCGGTGACCCGGCCGAGCGAGCGCCGCCCGGGCGCGCGTCGGCGCCGGACGACGACGTAGCGGAGTCACGAGGGTGGGCCCGGTCGCTTCGGCGGCCGGGCCCGCTGTCGTTTCCGGGGCTGCCGGTGAGGCCTGCCCCTGACAGGCCCGGCCGCCCCGGGTCTGTCAGGGGCCCGTTCGCGTGCCTTTCCCGGCACGGGTGTCGGTAAGCGGGTGATGTGGGCGGGTCTATCGTCGAAGGATGACTGCGTACGGAAACTTCCCCGGCTCCCGCCCCCGGCGGCTGCGGACGACCCCGGCGATGCGACGGATGGTCGCCGAGACCCGGCTCGACCCGGCGAACCTGATCCTCCCCGCGTTCGTACGGGAGGGTATCGACGCCCCGGTCGCCATCTCGGCCATGCCCGGCGTGCACCAGCACACCCTGGACACCCTGCGGAAGGCGGCCGTCGAGGCGGTCTCGGCGGGGGTCTCGGGGATCATGCTCTTCGGGGTTCCGGAGGACGCGAAGAAGGACAGCCGGGGCACGGCGGGCACCGACCCGGACGGCATCCTCCAGCTCGGGCTGCGGGCGGTGCGAGAGGAGGTCGGGGACGACCTGGTGGTCATGTCGGACCTGTGCCTGGACGAGTACACGGACCACGGGCACTGCGGGGTCCTGGACGCCGACGGGCGTGTGGACAATGACGCGACCCTGGAGCGGTACGCGGAGATGGCGCAGGTCCAGGCGGACGCCGGGGCCCATGTGGTGGGGCCCAGCGGGATGATGGACGGCCAGGTCGGGGTGGTCCGCGACGCGCTGGACCAGACCGGGTACGAGGACGTGTCGATCCTCGCCTACACCGCGAAGTACAGCTCCGCCTTCTACGGCCCCTTCCGCGAGGCCGTCGGCTCCTCGCTCACCGGCGACCGCAAGACCTACCAGCAGGACCCGGCCAACGCCCGTGAGTCGCTGCGGGAGCTGGCGCTGGACCTGGAGGAGGGCGCCGACATGGTGATGGTGAAGCCCGCCGGACCGTATCTGGACATCCTCGCCAAGGTCGCGGAGTCGGTGGACGTGCCGGTCGCGGCGTACCAGATCAGCGGCGAGTACGCGATGATCGAGGCCGCCGCCGAGAAGGGCTGGATCGACCGGGAGAAGGCGATCCTGGAGAGCCTGACCGGGATCCGGCGGGCCGGGGCGCAGATGATCCTCACCTACTGGGCGACCGAGGTCGCCCAGTGGCTCGGGCGGGGCCGGGACTGAGCGTCGTCCTCAGGGGCTGCCGGCTCCGGTCTCCTGGAGCCGGTGGGCCTCCTTGATGGAGAACCGGGCGCTGTCCCGTACGAGCGGGTCCTGGTCCGCGCGGGCCGTGGAGTCCAGGGCCATCGCGACGAGCGGGTCGGAGGTGTAAGGCGCCAGCGACATCGCCGCGTACTGGCGGACCAGGTCCTCCTCCGGCTCCCGCAGCGCGGTGAGGAGGGCGCGGCCCGCGCGGCGGCGGAGGTCGGGGTCGTCCGGGGGCCAGACCCGCAGGACGGTGGCGCTCTCGACGCGGGCGAGGCCGTACTCCTCCGCGTCGGCGACCACCGAGACGAGGAACGGCAGCGCCTGCGCGTTGGCGTCCAGCTCGGTGATGATCTCGCGCTTGCGGTCACTGCCCGGGGGCAGTGCGCGGTACTCGGCTATCAGGCGTTCGGCGGCTTCGGCCGCTGCGGCGGCTGCCGTGGTCGGGCGGTGCGTGTCGTTCATGGGGGTGGACACTTTCTGTCAGGGCCAGTCGACCTGTGCCATGAATGCTACGAAAGTGACCATCGCGGTGGCGGGTGCGGCCAGTGACGGGCCCACGCGGCGGGGGTGGGGCGCTCGCGTGGGCAGCGGGGCTCAGCCGGCCGCCGGCAGGTCCGTCGGTTCGCCTGTCCTCGCGGCGAGCCAGGTGTGGGCCGCGCTGCGTTCGCCTTCGGTGAGCGGTGGGCGGACCTGGTCCGGGTGGCGGATGACGTAGTGCTCGCCTGCCGCCTTCAGGCCGATCGCGCGGGCCTCGGCGGAGAGGCGGGGGTCGTCCGCCACCTCTTGGGCACGCCGCCACCAGCTGTGGCTGCGCGGGTCGACGGCGTAGTGCCAGAGCGGCTGGGCGGGGTCGGCCACGCCGATCAGGACCCGGTGCAACACGTACTCCCGGATGCCCGGTTCGCCGATGAGTCGCTCGGCGACGTGCAGTGGGTGGGTGCCGTCGAGGCGGGCGCGGAGCAGGACCCAGGTCATCAGGTGGCCGGTGTCATGGCCGCCGGAGACGACGAACTCCCACAGCTCGGCGGCCCTTTCCTCGGCGGTCTTCGCCTGTGCGTGGGCGCCGAGGTGGGTGAGGAGGCGGAGCGGTGCCTTCCAGAGCGGCTTGGGCTTCGCCCACCAGGACAGCAGCTCGTCGGCGGCCGGGTGCGCGAGGTCCTGGGCGAGGCAGGTGAGGGTGACCAGCGGGTGGCGCCACTCGGTGTAGGTGGTGCGGTACTGCTTGGCCAGCTCCTTCTTCCAGCGCGGCAGGAGGGCTCGCAGTTCGGTTTCGGTGGCCTGGCCGTGGGCGTGGAGCAGCTCCAGGCAGAAGGCGATGCCCTGGACGCCGGTGGCGGGGTCGGCGAGGCGGTCGCGCAGCCAGTGGACGTCGGCGGGGGAGAGTGTGCGGTAGCGGTGCCAGAGGTCGCCGAGTGCGCCTTCGTGGGTGGTGAGGTCCGGGCCGGTGCCGGCGAGGAGGCCGTCGCGGGCGGCCTCGTACCGGTCGGCGGCGGCGAGCGCGTCGGCCGCTTCGGGACCGGTGTGCCGGGCGGCCTCCTCGCGTACGCGGGTGAGGTGGTCGTACGCCGCGTGCGCGGCCGCCACGCGGAGTGGGCGCGGCAGGCGGTCGTCGGTGGTGAGGCGGACGGTGGTGAGGGCGGCGAACGCCTGGGCGGCGGCGCGGTCCGCCTCCGGGTGGGTGGCGCGCCGGTCGTTGGTGACGGCGGTGCGGAGGGCGGTCAGCAGGGCGACTTGGGCCAATTCCCGAGGAGCCCCGGTGAGTTGGTCGGTGAGCTGGTCGGAGAGCGTACGGGCCGCCTGGTGCGGGTCCGGTTCGTGGAGCGCGCGGTACGTGTGGAACCAGGCGGGGACGGCGCTGTCGTGACCGGCCAGGGCCATCGCGCGCAAGGCGGCCAAGGCCTGCGGGGACGGGTGCTCGGTGAGGGTCTCCGCCGCGGCCGGGCCCAGAGCGGCGGCCATGTCCCAGGCCTCCTCCCGCTCCTGACGCAGCAGCGCGTGCAGGACGGGCCACCAGCCGGGCCAGGCGGAGAGCCGGCCGGCGTACTCCTCCTGCCAGGCGGCCAGCAGCCGTGACGTCTCGTCCGGTGTCAGCGCCCGCCGCAGCTCCAGCGCGGCGGCGAACCCCGCCACCCGGTCAGCCTCCACCGGTCCGGCCAGCCGGTCGTGCAGCCACCGCTCCTCGGGCCCGGTCAGCGGGGCGGGCGAGCCGTGGTGGCGGGATGTGCCGAGCCGGTCGAGGAGTTGGCGAACTCCGGCCTCGTCCTGCGGGTCGGGCAGCCCGTCGGCGTCCGCCGCCGTCACCCGGTCCAGCTGGAAGGCGCCTCGCGGGCCGCCGTTGACGATCCGGTAGCCGTCCGGGCCGACCCCGAGACCGGCGGCGACCGTGGCGTGGTCGCCGCCCCAGTGCAGGTACAGCGCGCCGGTGAGCGCGCCGGAGCGGTCGAAGGCGGCGTGGGACTGCCAGTGCCAGTACGCGAAGGAGGCGTCCGGGCCGATACCCCGGGCGGCGAACAGCTCGGCCGCGTCCTCATGGCCGTCGGACTGGGTGTAGCGGCCGCGGGTCGGCGGTGGCAGTGCGACGAAGCCGTCGCCGCCGAGCGTGCGCCACCAGGCCCTGATCCTGCTGAGGTCTGTGTTCAGTCCCACCAGAACGACCACGCTTCCTGGTTGAGGACCGCCTTCTCCGCGTAGACGTCGAGGTCGTACGGCGGGGACTGGTCGATGTTGTCCGGGCAGAAGGCGTAGTGCTCGGCGGCCAGCGCGCGGGCCTCGGCCAGGGTGGTCGGCGGGCGGCCCACGGAGACGGTCATGGTGTCGAAGCCGAGCGCCACCACCCGGGCGTCGTACCGGTCCTCCCAGGAGCGGAGCACCGCGCAGAGCCGGGCCACGTCGTTCTCGTGGTTCACCGGGCCGGACCAGCCGATCGCCGCCGGTATGTCGGCGCTGCGGCGGGCCGGGACGAGGGCGATGCGGGCTCCGCCGAGCGAGTCGTCCGCGGCGGCGGCGATCACGCCCGCGAGGCCCGCGGCCGCCGTGTCCGCGTCCTCCGCCGCCTCCCGGGCGGGAACGGGCGCGAGGCCGGGCCAGGACGAGCCGGGGCCCGGGGCGTCCTCCTCGGCTGCCGCGCCGTCACCGGTCTCGTCGTCAGCGTGGTCGACGTGGTCCGCCCAGTACCCCGCGAGAACCTCCTCGGCGTCGTGGTCGCCCGGATACGACGTGCCGTCCGGGCAGAGGTCCCACTCCTCGGGCCACTGGTCCCGGTGGCCGCCCGTGACCAGCACCGGCAGCAGCCCGACCCGCCGCCCGGCCGCCCGCAGGTCCGCCCAGTCGCCCGGGGCCGCCGGGCCGTGCGCGTACCAGAGCAACGGCTCGGGCCAGGGGCCGTCCAGCGTGGCGTCCACCAGGGAGCCGGGCGGGAGGTCCAGGCCGGAGGCGGCCGGATCGGGCAGAGGGTTCGGGAGCGTCGCCATGGTGGGGAGCTTAAGCGGCGGCACTGACAACGAGCCGGGCGGTGACGTCGGCCGGACGACGGGGGCGGCTGCGGGGCGGACACCTAGGGCGTGGGGCTGGACTCCGTGAGGCCGCCGGCCAGGTCGCCCGGGAGCAGCGGGCGCATGAAGGTGCGCTCGTACCGCAGTACGCAGCCGCTCTCGTCCCGGATGCGGTCCGCCTCGATGAACTCGGGGTCCCGGCCGAAGAGCCGCCGGTACTCCTCGTACGCGGCCAGGCTCGGGAAGCTGAACAAGGCCAGCGCCTCGTCGCTCGCGCCCTCCGCCGGGAGGAAGTAGCCGTGGTGCGTGCCGCCGTGGGCCTGCACCAGTTCCATCCAGCGGGTGCCGAACCGCTCAAAGGCCGCGATCTTCTTGGGGTCGATGGTGTACCGCACGACGCAGGTGATCACGTGCCCAGGCTAGGGCCAGAAGTCGCGCGGCAGGCGGCAGTTCGACGACAGGCCCTGGGCCGCCATCCGTGTGCCGAGACCGTTCGATCGGCCGCCGCGCCCTTGGTGCGGCCCTTCAGGGGCGGAAGGTACGGCGGTAGGTGTCGGGTGGGACGCCGACGCTGCGGTGGAAGTGGCGGCGCAAGGTCGTGGCGGTGCCCATGCCGGTGGCCGCCGCGATGGTCTCCACGGTCGCGTCGGTGGTCTCCAGCAACTCTTGGGCGTGGCGAATGCGCTGGGAGTGGAGCCATTGCAGTGGCGTGGTGCCGGCGAGGTGCTTGAAGTGGCGGCTGAGGTGGCGTGAGCTCATGCGGGCCTGGCGGGCCAGGTCCTCCACGGTCAGCGGCTGGTCCAGCCGCTCCAGCGCCCAGGGGAAGAGCTCGCCCAAGGGATGGTTGCCCGGGGCGGGGAGGGGGGCGGCGATGAACTGGGCCTGCCCGCCGTCGCGGTGGGGTGGGATGACCAGGCGCCGGGCGATCTTGTTGGCGATGGCCGAGCCATGGTCGAGGCGGACCAGGTGCAGGCACAGGTCCATGGCGGCGGCCTTGCCCGCGGAGGTGAGGACATCGCCGTTGTCGACGTAGAGGACGTCCGGATCGACGGTGGCCGCCGGGTGGCGCCGGGCCAGTTCCCGCGTGTGGGCCCAGTGTGTGGTGGCGCGCCTGCCGTCCAGCAGTCCTGCCGCGCCCAGGACGAAGGCGCCCGTGCACAGTGAGGCCACGCGGGCACCGGCCGCGTGGGCCGCACGGACCGCCGCGACCAGCTCAGCGGGCGGGTCGCGGTCGGTGTCGGCCCAGCCCGGGATGATCACTGTGTCCGCGCGTACGAGGTGGTCGAGTCCGTGGTCGGGTTCCAGGCGGAAGCGGTCGACGTGCACCGGACCGCTCCCGCAGAGGGAGAAGTCGTACCAGGGGTCCACGATGTGGGTCAGGTCGGTTCCGAAGACCTCGACCGCCACGGACAGTTCGTAGTGGAGCATGCCGTCGGTGACGGCCAGCGCAACAGCGGGCATGTCCGAAACTGTACGTGGCCTGTCGTTTCCGACGCTCGTGCGGGGTGCCGCCGGAGGGACAGGATGAGGCTGTCAGGCCGCGGCGGATCAGTCCCGCGGCGGGTGTTCGCGTACACGGGAGCGGTCTCATGGGGTCAGGTCAACTGGTGGCGGTGTTCGGCGCTTACGGTCACACCGGGCGGTTCGTGGTCGCGGAGCTGGCCGCGCGTGGGTTCGTCCCGGTGCTGTCCGGGCGCAACGTGCGGACCTTGGAGGAGCTGGCGCACGAGCACGGCCTTGAGGCCAGGGTGGCGTCGGTCGACGACCCGGCCTCGCTGGACCGGGCCCTGGCGGGAACGGCGGCGGTCATCAACTGCGCCGGCCCCTTCGCGTCGACCGCCGGCCCGGTGATCGAGGCCGCGCTCCGCGCGAAGATCCCCTACCTGGACGTGGCCGCAGAGCTTGAGGCCAACCTCGACACCTTCGCCCACTACCGTGAGCGGGCCCGGGATGAGGCAGCGGTGATCGTTCCGGCCATGGCCTTCTTCGGAGGCCTCGGTGACCTGCTGGCCACCGCCGCGATGGGCGACTGGACCGAAGCCGACGAGGCACACATCGCCTACGGGCTCAGCAACTGGCACCCCACCGCCGGTACCCGGCTCTCGGGTGCGGTCTCCCGCGAGCGACGCGGCGATCACCGCCTGCGCTACAGCGGCGGGCAGTGGGAGCACCGCACCGACGCCGCGCCCATCCGGGAGTGGGCCTTCCCGGAACCGATGGGACCCCGGCCGGTGATCGGGGAGTTCACCATGGCGGACGTCGTCACCGTCCCCCAGCACCTCTCCATCCCCGATGTGACCACCTACATGACCACCGAAGCGGCCCGAGACGTCGCGGCCCCCCACACGCCGGCCCCGACCCCCGCCGACGGGAGCGGGCGCTCGGACCAGACCTTCCTCGTCGACGTCGTCGTCCGCTCCGGCGGAGTCGAACGCCGGGCCACGGCGGCCGGGCAGGACATCTACGCCGTCACCGCGCCCCTCGTCACCGAGGCCCTTGAGCGCGTCCTGACCGGCCGGACCAGGGCCATCGGCGTCGTCTCCGCCGGCGAGATCTTCGACGCCCCCGACTTCCTGCACGCGCTCGACCCGCACATCACACTCGATCTGCACCCGCAGAAGCAGAACGCCTGACCCGAGCCCTTCGTCCGGCCGTCGGACGTGCGCCCTCAGCGAGCAGTGACGCCACAGGTCTCGGCGTCCTCGTTCGATTCCCTCACCGGCACAGGTGCTGCCCGAACTCGCGAACAGGGCCAGCAGGGTCCATTTACCGGTGGACGCGGTGCGGGAGGCGTATCTTCGAGCCCCGTTGTGCGCCGCCCGGTCACCGCCGCCGGGCCGATCCGGCAGGAGCCGCCGTGAACAGGATCATCACGTCCATCTCGCTCTCCCTCGACGGGTTCTTCGAGGGGCCCGACCGCGACATCGACTGGCACACCGTCGACGAGGAACTGCACCAGCACTTCAACGACTACTTCCGGACCATGGGCGGCTTCGTCGAGGGGCGCGTCACCTATGAGCTGATGGAGGAGTTCTGGCCGACCGCCGATCAGGACCCGGCCAACGAAGGTGTGATGGCCGAATTCGCGGGGATCTGGCGGGACACGCCGAAGTTCGTCTTCTCCCGGACGCTGGAGCGCGTGGGGCCGAACGCGACGCTGCTGCACGAGGTCGACCCCGAGCAGGTGCGCGGTCTGCGGGACGCCGCATCGGGGGATCTGGCGGTCGGCGGGGCGGAGCTGCTGGAGTCGTTCCGGCAGGCCGATCTGATCGACGAGTACCGGGTCTACGTCCACCCCGTCATCCTCGGCCGGGGCCGCCGCTTCTTCCGGGACGCCGAGGAGCGGCAGATGCTCCGGCTCATGGAGACCCGGACCTTCGGGAACGGGGTGGCGATGCTCCGCTACGAGGCGGTCCGGGGATGAGGCCCCCGGTGCTGAGCAGGGATGAGGGCCAGGCGGCGGCCGCGTAGGCGGCCAACGCCGACCAGGCCTGCGGCGCGACGTCGACGCGTTCTTACGCCGTCGCTTTCTGGAGTGCATAGGATCCCACTCCCACCCCGGGACCGCTTCACGCATGCGCGACCCGTAGCAACAAATGTGTACGGGTCGCGCACAGTTACCGCACGTCAGGAACTGGCCCGCGGTGTCCCGTCGGGCTCAGAACATCAGGGCGTTCTCGACGTCCGACTGCCAGTAGGTGACGAAGCCCCGGCTGTCGGTGTAGGTCTTCGCCGGGAGCTTCAGCGTGGACTCGCCCTTGGACTTGTTGTTCTTGTCGACCATGATCACGCCGAGGTTGTCGCTCCTGACCGGCTTGTCCTCACCGGGCTCGCCGAGCAGCGCGATGCCGGCGTACGCCTTCTCGCCGGGGGCGAGCGTGACGACCGCCTGCGGCTTGCTGTCGTCGAGGATCGGGTACACCGCCTGCGCGTCGTCGAAGCGGAGGAACGGCGCGTGGTAGGCGGAGCAGTCCGTGGAGCCGGTGTTGGTCACCGTGAGCAGCAGGTGGTTGATCGGGCGGCTCACCTTGGAGACCTTGACCGTGGAGTTCTTGGGCGTGCAGGCCGGGATCGCTGCCGCCTTCGGCGTCTGGCCGCCCGCGCGCTTCCCCTCGGCGGGGACGGTCTGCGTCTCGGGCGTGCCGGCCTCCGGCGCGTCCGTCGTCCGGGCCTTGCCGTCGGTGCTCGTCGCCGCGGGGGTCGTCACCGCGGGAGTCGCCGTCTCGGCGGAGCCGGCCGACCTGGTCCCCATGGCCTGGTCGTCGCCGCCGCAGGCGGTCAGCGAGAGGGCGGCCACGAGGGCGGCGGCGGTGAGTGCGGTGGTGCGGATGCGGTTGGTGCGCATGGCGGTGGTACTCCCCGTGTTCGGTACGTCAGTTCGCACGTCGGTCCGTGCTGCGGTCTGGTCCGAGCTTGTGGGGTGGCTGATTCCGGCCGCAACGCCCGGCGAACCATTGGGGATGCCGGAACGTCTACGCATACGGTGACCTGCGGGAATTCCGCGTCCCTGGAACGCCGTTCCGGGACGGACACAGGGACGGACACGGGAAGGGAACACCGTCGTGGCGACGCCGGAGGCCGAGCATTTCGCGGCCCTGCTGAAGGAACTGAAGGACCGTTCGGGGCGGAGCTACGGGGTGCTGGCCGGGAGACTGCACGTCAGTGCGTCGACGCTCCACCGGTACTGCAACGGTGACGCCGTACCCAACGAGTACGCCCCCGTCGAGCGGTTCGCCCGGCTGTGCGGGGCGGCGGGGGACGAGCTGGTGGAGGTGCACCGGCGGTGGATCGTGGCGGACGCGGCCCGGCGGCGGCCGTCGGTGGCAGGTTCGGAACCGGCAGCTCCGGTTCCGGCCAAGGTCGCGCCCGCGTCCTCCCCCTCGCCCGAACCCGAACCCGAACCCGAACCCGCACCCTCCACGGCCTCCACGGAGAGGCCCGAGCCGCCGGCGTCCTCCTGGGCCCGGCTCTCCCGGCGTACGCGGGTGCTCATCGCCGCCGCCGGGGCCGCCGCCCTCCTCGTGCCGACCACCGTCGTCGCCGCCGACCTCGTCGGGTCGCGGGCGGAGGACGGCGCGAGCGCCCCGGGCTCGGGGCCCCGGGCGGCGGACGACGACACCTTGACGCCGCCCGCCTCCACCGACCCCCGGCCCTCGGAGGGATCGGACTCCTCCGCACCGGGCGCCTCCCCGGCGCCGTCCGACACCTCCTCCACCGCCGCCCCCTCGGACGGGCCCGGCGCGCCCGCCATACCCACCGGCCCCGCCGAGAAGCAGCCCCAAGGCAGCCCGCGTACCGGCCTCGGCGCGCCGCCCGCCGTCACCATCTCCTCGTACAACTGGGATGAACCCTGCGGGCAGTTCTACCTGCTGGACCGGGGGCCGGAAGGCGTGGCCCCGCCGCCTCCGCCGCAGGACCGGCGGGGCTGGGCCCGGTCGTACGGCGGGGTCGACGCCGGGAACATGCTGCTCCAGCTGACCGTCCAGGGCACCTCGCGTGAGGCGGTCGTCCTGAAGGGCCTCTATGTGCGGGTGCTGTCCCGTAAGGCGCCGCTGCCCTGGTCGGCGTACCTGATGGGCAACGGCTGCGGCAGCAGCATCGTCCCGCAGACCTTCGCCTCCGACCTGGATACGGGCCACCCGATCATCACGCCCGTACCGGGGACGCAGGGCGACCGGACGATCCCGGCCAAGCCGTTCCCGTACAAGGTGTCGTCCGAGGACGTGGAGGTCCTCAACCTCGACATGAAGGCGCAGGGGTACGACGTGACCTGGTACCTGGAGCTGAAGTGGAGCAGCGGCGGGCGTGAGGGGGTGCTGCGGATCGACGACCACGGGAAGCCGTTCCGGACGAGCGGGATGCGCGGGCGGCCGATGTACACCTACGGCAACGACGAGGTGAAGTGGGAGCCGTACCAGCCGGGTTGAGCCGGCTGAGGGAGGGGCGGGCCGCTGTCCGTGGCAGCGGCCCGCCCCCGTTCGGATGGCCCCTCAGGAGGGCGTCGCGCCCCAGCGGCGGAGGTCGAGCGCCGGGTGCTGGGCGGTGCGTTGGTTCGTACGGGGGTGGTGGGCGGTGCGGCGGGCCGTACGGGAGCGGTGGCGGCGCTCACGAGAAGCTCCAGGGGGGTGTGGGCCGGGCGTAGCCGTCGTGGGTGAAGTACGGGGAGAGCGCGGGGTCCTGGGGAAGCGCGGCGAGGTCGGTGACCACCTCGCGGGCCGGGATCCCGGCCGGGTGGAAGCGGGCCCGCCAGGCGGCGGAGGGTGCGGTGGCGAGTTCGGCCGGGGTCGTCCCGGCTCCCGCGCCGACCGCGATCAGGCCGTCGGCGGTCGGCGCGACGAGACCGGCCGCCGCCGGTGCGGCCCCCGGCACCTCGTCCAGGCCGCGCAGCAGCGGCCGCAGCAGGACGCGGGAGGCGCCGAGCAGCGAGGAGTCGACGCGCAGCCGGCCGGTCGCCGCGCCCGACTCGCGGGCCAGCAGCGCCGCCAGGACCGATTCCGCCGCCAGGTGGCCGCCGAGGATGTCCAGCAGGGTCACCAGCGAAGGGGCCGGGGTGCCGTCGGGCGTCCGTACCGTGTCGGCGACGCCCGACCACGCCTGGACCATGGCGTCCGTCCCCGGCGGACGCGGCCCGTCCGGTGCGCGGTCCCAGGCGGAGGCCCAGGCGTAGACCAGCCCGGGACGGACGCGGGCCAGGTCCGCCTCGTCGAGCCGGAGCCGGGCCGCCTCGCCCGGCGCCCAGGTGTGCAGGAAGACGTCCGCCTCCGCCACGGTCTCCGCGACCGCGCGGCGCCCCGCCGCCGTACGGATGTCGATCTCGCGGACCTCCTTGCCCGCGTTGAGCACCGCGAACCGCGCCGAGATCCCGCCCGCCCGCGGTGCCGTCCCGCGCGCCGGGTCGCCGCCGGGCTGCTCGATCCGGATCACGTGCGCGCCGAGCGCCTGGAGTACGGAGGTGGCCAGCGGGCCCTGGACGTTCCGGGTGGACTCGACGACGCGCAGGCCGCCGAGCGGGAGCTGCGGGAAGCCGGTGTGGGGGCGGGCGGAGGTGTACGGGGGTGCCGGGAGGCCGCCGCGCTCGTCCCGGGGGAGTTCGCGCAGCTCCCAGGGGTCGTCGTCGTACCGTACGTCGCTGTCGGCGCGCCGGTCCGCGAGCGTGCGCAGGGCGCAGAGCCCCATGCCGGTCCGCTCGGCGATCAGGAGGAGGTCGGCGTAGCGGTGGCGGGCCGCGCACTGGGCCAGCGTCGTGATCAGCGGTGCGGCGGCTCGGGCGTGCCGGGCGGCGAAGGCCCGCCAGCTGTTCGCGATGTCCTTGGCCGGGGCGCCGACGGCCTTCCAGAAGTCGCGCCAGGGCTGGACTTCGAGCGCCTCCACCTCGAAACGCACCCCGTCGGCCGAGAGGAACGGCGGGCGGGCCGCGCGGCGGTAGGGCGGGCTCGGGACCTCCTCCGGCTCGTCCTCGGCCGTCGCTGCGGCCACGTACGGCCCCAGCGAGAAGAGGGCCGCCTCCACCACGCTGACCCGGGCCGAGCGGACCGGTACGCCGCGCAGGCCGGAGAGGGCGGCGGCCAGCAGGGCCTGGGTGGCGACGGTTCCGGCGACGGCGCCCAGGAAGTCGGCGCCGAGCGGGCGCGGGCCGCCGTTGGCCCGGCCGTGCAGCGCCATGAGCCCGGTCGCGGCCTGCGCGGTGGTCTCGTCGAAGGGGGCGGGGTCCCCGGCGGGCCAGCCCCGCAGCGTCAGCTCCGTGCCGCGCGCCCGGTGCGGGCCGCCGAGGACGATGACGCTCTCCGGGCCGGCCGTGGCGTACCGGTCCCGGGCCGCTCCCGCGCTCCCGCCCGGGTGCCGGGGGCCCGTGCCGGGGCCGAACCGGGCGCCGAGCCGGGTGAGGTGGTCGCGGACGACCTCGGTGGCCGTGGCGAGGCCGGCAGGCGGTGCGAGGTCCAGGTGGAGCTGGTGGCCGTCGAGCGGGAGGGCCTCGCTGGTGGTGAGCGGGGGGAGGGGCGGAAGCGGCGGGAGCGGTGGCGCGGATGTCAACGGGTCCTCCGGGGTGGTCCGGTGGCGGGCTGCGCGGCGTGTGTGCGGTGAGGGGTGGGCGGTGTGCGGTCGGCCGGCGCGGGTGGAATGGGCGGTGCGGGTCGGACGACTGGAGACGATTGTTGGTTAGGTTAGGCTAACCATACTCATCTTGGTGGTGAGGTGGAGGATTTCAGCCGGATCAGGCCGCGCGGCGGGGGAGTTGAGGCCAGGCGGGCGCGGAGGGCAGGGCGGGGGAGGAGTCATGCCCGTACTGGGGGGTACAGTCTCCGACGCCCTGGCAGCCCGTCCTGGTGCGGCGACGCTCCGGACAGCGGGCGGCCCCACCCCCGTACCCCCAGGTGACCGATGTCCGGCATAGCCGAAGCCTCCGAACGAGCCGAACAGGATCCGCGCGACCGTACGCGGACCGATCAGCGGGCGGATCTGGACCCGGATGTGTGCGAGAAGCGCTCCCTGCGGCTCAGACGCCGGCTGGAGCGGCTGATCGGGATCGCGGCGACGGAGGGGAACTCGCTGCTCCCGCTCCGTAACGGTGATCAGATCTTCGGTGCGATGCTGAAGGCGATCCGTGAGGCGGAGCACACCGTCGACATGATGACCTTCGTCTACTGGCGCGGCGACATCGCGAACGAGTTCGCCGAGGCGCTCGCCGAGCGGGCCCGGGCCGGTGTGCGGGTCCGGTTGATGCTGGACGGGTTCGGGTCGCGGCTGATCGAGAAGGACCAGCTGGACATGATGGACGAGGCCGGGGTGACGGTGGCCTGGTTCAGGAAGCCGCTCTACCTCTCGCCGCTCAAGCAGAACCACCGCTGCCACCGCAAGGTCCTCATCACCGACGAGTCCACCGCGTTCACCGGCGGCGTCGGGATAGCCGAGGAGTGGTGCGGCGACGCGCGGAACGAGCACGAGTGGCGGGACACCCACGTCCAGGTCCGCGGTCCCGCCGTGGACGGTCTTGCCGCCGCGTTCGCGCAGAACTGGGCCGAGTGCCAGGACGAACTGTTCGACGAGCGGGACCGGTTCGTGGCGAGCGACCACCACGGTGACGCGGTCGTCCAGGTCGTGCGCGGCTCCTCGTCCTTCGGCTGGCAGGACATGCAGACCCTGATGCGGGTCGTCCTGGAATCCGCCGAGGAGCGCATCCGCCTCACCACCGCCTACTTCGCGCCCGACGACTACTTCACCTCTCTGCTCTGCGCCGCCGCCCGGCGCGGGGTGGAGGTCGAGATCCTGCTGCCGGGCCCGCACACCGACAAGCGGGTCTGCCAGCTCGCCGGCCAGTGGCACTACGAGGAGCTGACGGCGTGCGGGGTGAAGATCTACCAGTACCAGCCCACGATGATGCACACCAAGACCGTCACCATCGACCGGGTCGCCTCGCTCATCGGCTCCACCAACTTCAACCGGCGCTCCCTCGAACATGACGAGGAGGTCATGCTCGCGGTCATGGACTGCGACTTCACCGACGCGCTCGACGCCCACTTCGACGAGGACCGCGAGAAGAGCGTGCAGATCGAGCGCGGCCGGTGGAAGCGGCGCGATGCCCTCCAGCGGGTGCGGGAGGCGGCCGTCGTGCCGATCCGCCGCTACCTCTGAGGCCGGGCGTCTCCTCAGGACCGGATTCGCGTGTGTGTCCGGAGCTGACCGGGCACGCGGCCGGACTTCGCGTGTGTGGCCGGAGGCTGACCGGGCAGGCGGGGAGAGCAGCGTCCGTCATGTGAAGGGAAAGGGCCCATGAGCGTCTCAGCCGACACCTCGCCCGCGTCAGCAGCCGCGGTGATCACCGAGCCCCTGCCCGACCTCCAGCTCCAGCTGCTCATCCAGCTGCTGGACGAGGACCCGCGCGCCGGCCTGCCCCTCACCCTCACCCACCCCGGCGGCCTGCTGCACGGCGACGCCATCGGCCATGAGCAGTGGAAGGCCGAGTGGGCCAGAAGCCTGCGCCAGGTCGAGGGCGAGGGCGCGAACCTGCTCGCCGAGTTCCCGGAGACCGTCGACCAGGGCGTACGGGAGCTGCACGGTCAGGAGCGGGACGCCGAGACGGCCCGGCTGCCGCGCTGGATCCACCTGCGGGACGTGACGCTCCTCGCCGGATCCATGAGCGCGGTCTCGCTGCCGCTGTGGCGCGGACGGCTCGCGGACGTGTCGGGGTGGGCGCTGGGGCGCCCGCAGTAGCCGGTCGGGTGGTTCCTGGGGTTGCGGTATGACCACCGACAACGGCTTGACCACCGGCACCCCGGAAACGCCCGTCACCTTCATCGACGTCTTCGAGACAGCCGCCGACGCTTTGGTCTACGACGTCGTCGTGGAGCTCACCGCGTCCTGAGGGGCGTCTGTCGTACGCGATCGGCCCCGGCACCTTCCGCAGGTGCCGGGGCCGGCGTACGTACAGCGGACGCGGTCAGAGCCGCTCGGGCGTCCGGATGCCCAGCAGCGCCATCCCCTGGTGCAGGGTCCGGGCGGTCAGCTCGACCAGGAAGAGCCGGTTCTCGACGACCTCGGGCGCGTTGTCCGGGCTGAGCACCTGGCACTGGTCGTAGAACGTGGTGAGGTGCGACGCCAGCTGGTACAGATACGCGGCCAGCTTGTGCGGCTCGTAGCCGGACGCGACCTCGGAGAGCACCTCGCCGAACTGGTCCAGGTGCAGGCCGAGCGCGCGCTCCGCCGGGGCCAGCGCCAGCTCCGGGTGGGCGGCCGGGACCGCGTCGCCGGCCTTGCGCAGGATCGACTGGATGCGCGCGTACGCGTACTGGAGGTACACCGACGTGTCGCCGTTCAGCGACACCATCTGGTCCAGGTCGAACTTGTAGTCCCGCACGGCGGAGGTCGACAGGTCCGCGTACTTCACGGCGCCGACGCCGACGTACCGGCCGTTCTCCACGATCTCGTCCTCGGAGAGCCCGACCTTCCCGGCCTTCTCCCGCACGACCGCCGTGGCCCGCGAGACCGCCTCGTCGAGGAGGTCCTCCAGCCGCACGGTCTCGCCCTCACGGGTCTTGAACGGCTTGCCGTCCTTGCCGAGGACCGTGCCGAAGGCGAGCTGCACGGCCTGGACGCCGTCGCCCAGCCAGCCGGCCCGCCGGGCCGTCTCGAAGACCATCTTGAAGTGCAGCGACTGCCGGGCGTCGACCACGTACAGCAGGGTGTCGGCCTTGAGGTCCTGGACCCGGTTCCGGATGGCGGAGAGGTCGGTCGCCGCGTAGCCGTAACCGCCGTTGGTCTTCTTCACGATGAGCGGGACCTGGTTGCCGTCCGGGCCCTTCACATCGTCGAAGAACACGCAGAGCGCACCCTCGGAGCGGACGGCCACACCCGTCTCCTCCAGGATCCGGCAGGTCTCCTCCAGCATGGCGTTGTAGCCGGACTCACCGACGATGTCGGGGTCGCGGACCTCCATGTCGAGCTTGTCGAAGACGGAGTGGAAGTAGATCTTCGACTCGTCGACGAAGCCCTGCCACAGCTCCAGCGTCTCCGGGTCCCCGGCCTGGAGCGCCACCACCCGGTCCCGCGAGCGCGCCTTGAACTCCTCGTCGGAGTCGAACAGCGCCCGCGACGCCTTGTAGACGCGGTTCAGCGTCGACATCGCCGCCTCGCCGTCCGCCGCGTCGCCCTCGTGCTTCAGGGCGCCCGGGTGCTCGATCAGATACTGGATGAGCATGCCGAACTGGGTGCCCCAGTCGCCGATGTGGTGGCGCCGGACGACGTTCTCGCCGGTGAACTCCATGATCTTGACCATGGCGTCGCCGATGACCGCCGACCGCAGGTGGCCGACGTGCATCTCCTTGGCCACGTTCGGCTGGGCGTAGTCGATGACCGTGGTCCCGGCCTCGGACTTGAGCGGCACGCCGAGCCGGCCCTCGGCGTCGGCCGCCCGGGCGGCGAGCGTCTCGACGATCGCCTTGTCGGTGAGCGTGATGTTGAGGAAGCCGGGTCCGGAGACCTCGATCTCCTGGATCAGCTCACCCGCCGGGAGAGCGGCGGTGACCTGGCCCGCCAGCTCGCGCGGGTTGCCCTTGAGCTTCTTGGCGAGCGCCAGGATGCCGTTGGCCTGGAAGTCGGCCCGGTCGCTTCGGCGCAGCAGCGGGTCCGCGGCACCGGCCTCCGGCAGAGCTGCCGTCAGGGCGTCCGCCAGCTGCTGCTGGAGCGTGGAAGCGAGGGAAGGGACCGAGGCCATGTCTGGCTGCCGTTTCCGTAGGGGTACAGGGGATTCTCTTGGGTGTCCAAGGGATCTGCCCAGTATCCCACGGGGCGTAAAGCCGTTTTCGCGCTACGGGCGGTAGCTGGGAGAATGGTCGGTGACCCACCGGGAATCGACAGACGAGAGAAGGACGTGCCGACCGTGGCCGAGAGTCAGACCAGCACCGAGACCGACTGGGTCTCCCGCTTCGCGGACGATGTCATCGCCGAATCGGAGCGTCGTGCGCCTGGCAAACCGGTCGTCGTCGCCTCCGGCCTGTCACCGTCCGGCCCGATCCACCTCGGCAACCTCCGCGAGGTCATGACCCCGCACCTGGTCGCCGACGAGATCCGCCGCCGGGGCCTCACCGTGCGCCACCTGATCTCCTGGGACGACTACGACCGCTACCGCAAGGTCCCCAACGGCGTCCCGGGCGTGGACGCGTCCTGGGCCGAGCACATCGGCAAGCCGCTCACCTCGGTGCCCGCCCCGGCCGGCTCCGCGTACGCGAACTGGGCCGAGCACTTCAAGGCCGCCATGACCGCGGCCCTGGACGAGCTGGGCGTCGAGTACGACGGGATCAGCCAGACGGAGCAGTACACCGCGGGGACCTACCGCGAGCAGGTCCTGCACGCGATGAAGCACCGCGCCGACATCGACGCCGTACTGGACCGCTACCGGACGAAGAAGGACCCGGCGGCTCAGGGCAAGGGCGGTAAGAAGCCGCAGCAGCAGAAGAAGGTCGACGAGGCCGAGCTGGAGGCCGCCGAGGGCTCCGGCGCCGCCGGTGAGGACGACGGCAGCGGCAACAGCGCCGGCTACTTCCCGTACAAGCCCTACTGCGGCAACTGCGAGAAGGACCTCACCGTCGTCACCTCCTACGACGACGACACCACCGAGCTGAACTACACCTGCTCGGCGTGCGGCTTCGCCGAAACGGTCCGGCTGGGCGAGTTCAACCGCGGCAAGCTGGTCTGGAAGGTCGACTGGCCGATGCGCTGGGCGTACGAGGGTGTGATCTTCGAGCCCAGCGGCGTCGACCACTCCTCGCCCGGCTCCTCCTTCGTCGTCGGCGGCCAGATCGTCCGCGAGGTCTTCGACGGCGTGCAGCCCATCGGGCCCATGTACGCCTTCGTCGGCATCTCCGGCATGGCCAAGATGTCCAGCAGCAAGGGCGGGGTACCGACCCCGGCCGACGCGCTGGAGATCATGGAGGCGCCGCTGCTGCGCTGGCTCTACGCCCGCCGCAAGCCCAACCAGTCGTTCAAGATCGCCTTCGACCAGGAGATCCAGCGGCTGTACGACGAGTGGGACTCGCTGGGCCGCAAGGTCGCCGACGGAACGGTCCTGCCCGCCGACGCCGCCGCGTACGCGCGTGCGGTCCGCACGGCGGCCGGGGAGCTTCCGAGCACCCCGCGCCCGCTCCCGTACCGGACGCTCGCCTCGGTCGCCGACATCACCGCCGGCGCCGAGGACCAGACGCTGCGCATCCTCGGCGAGCTCGACCCGGAGAACCCGCTGACCTCGCTGGACGAGGCGCGCCCGCGCCTGGACCGCGCCGAGAACTGGATCACCACCCAGGTCCCGGCCGAGGCCCGCACCATCGTCCGGGACGAGCCCGACAAGGAGCTGCTGGGCTCGCTCGACGACCAGGGCCGCGAGTCGCTGCGCCTCCTGCTGGAGGGCCTGGACACGCACTGGTCGCTGGACGGGCTCACCACGCTCGTCTACGGCGTGCCGAAGGTGCTGGCGGGCCTGGAGCCGGACGCCAAGCCGACGCCCGAGCTGAAGGCCGCGCAGCGGTCGTTCTTCGCCCTGCTGTACCGGCTGCTGGTCAGCCGCGACACGGGGCCGCGTCTGCCCACGCTGCTGCTCGCGGTGGGGGCGGAGCGGGTGCGCAGGCTGCTGGGCGCGTAGCACCGCCGTACGTACGGAAAAAGGGCCGCCGTCCGGGAACTCCTCCCGGGCGGCGGCCCTTCGCTTCGGTACGGGTACGGGTACGGGTACGGGTACGGCTCAGGCGCTCTGGTCGGCCGTCGCGCGCTGCATGTAGAGGTTCCTGAACTGCGGCATCAGGTCCTGGAGCAGCTCGGTCGAGCGCGGGTGGTGCACATCGCGCCGGTCGGCCAGGTGGATGTCGAGGGTCTCGATGTTCGGGTACTGGCCGACCTCGTCCGTGTACGCGCTGAACTCCTCGTACGCGCGGTCGGCGAAGTCGTTGTCCTCCTGGGACCACTCCTCCAGCTGCGGCGCGTCCTCGGGGCCGGGGGCGGGCACGGCGGGCGGCTCCTCATCGGCGGCCTGCGGCACGGGCGGTACCGGCTGCTGTACGGGCTGAGCGGCCTGCCGGACGGGCTGTACGGGCTGCGCCACCTGCTGGACCGGCTCCGGCGCCACCTGCTGGACCGGCCCCGGCGTCTCCTGCGGCTCTTCGCGGCGGGGGTGCGGGACCGCGCCGATCGTGCCGACGTTGCCGAGCGGCCGGGTGCGGCCGGGGCCCAGCGGGACGGCGGCGGGCGTCGGCTCCAGGCCGTCGGTGTGCTGCGGGTCGTACGCGCTCGCGCTCGGGCCCTCCGGAAGCTTCTGCGCGGCGAACCAGGGGCTGTCGTGGGTGGGCGGGCCCTGCGGGTTCTGCTCGGGAAGCTGGCCCTGCTGCTGGGGTGCCGGCTGCTTCTGGAGCGACATCGGCTGTGGCTGCTGTCCCTGCGGCTGTTGTTGCTGTTGTTGCGGGTGCTGCTGGGCCTGCTCCTGCTGCGGACCCTGCGGACCCTGCGGACCCTGCGGACCCTGCGGACCCTGCGGACCCTGCGGACCCTGAGGCCCGCGCCCCTGCTCGTACCCGTGTTCCTGGCTCGGCTCGCGGTCCTGCTCGCGCCGCGGCTCGTACGGCAGTTCGGGCTTCGGGGCGGGCGGCAGCAGGGCCGGCTCGATGCCGGCGGCGGCGAGCCCGGCCGGGGCGGTCTCCCCGAGCGGGACGCCGTACTTCGCCAGCCGCAGCGGCATCATCGACTCGACCGGCGCCTTGCGGCGCCAGTTGCGGCCGAACCGGGCCTGGAGACGGGCCTGGTAGATCAGCCGCTCCTGTTCGAGCTTGATGACCTGTTCGTAACTGCGCAGCTCCCAGAGCTTCATGCGCCGCCACAGCTTGAACGTCGGTACGGGGGAGAGGATCCAGCGGGTGAGGCGTACGCCCTCCATGTGCTTGTCGGCCGTGATGTCCGCGATCCGGCCCACCGCGTGGCGGGCGGCCTCCACGGAGACGACGAACAGGACCGGGATCACCGCGTGCATCGCGGTGCCGAGCGGATCGGGCCAGGAGGCGGCGCCGTTGAACGCGATGGTCGCGGCGGTCAGCAGCCACGCCGTCTGACGCAGCAACGGGAACGGGATCCGCATCCACGTCAGCAGCAGGTCCAGGGCCAGCAGCACGCAGATGCCCGCGTCGATGCCGATCGGGAAGACCAGGGAGAACTGGCCGAACCCCTTGGCCTCGGCCAGCTCGCGCACGGCCGCGTAGGAGCCCGCGAACCCGATCGCGGCGATGATCACCGCGCCGGCGACGACGATCCCGATGAGTATCCGGTGCGTGCGTGTCAGCGGTATGGCGGCCACCGGCGCTCCCCTCCCCGACTTCTTCTCTCCGTCCGGCATCCGACGTCCGGCGCTGGCACAGCCTGGCACATGTGTGCGAGTCGTGTTGCGCGGGGAGGGGTGGAGCCCGGCCCTCGGCGGAGGGTCGGGCTCCGGAAAACGGTGTGCGGCCTGGGAGTTCGGGGTTCCGGGCCGGCTCAGGTCACGACTTGGGCGAGGCCTCGGACTCGGGCTTCTCGTCCTTCTTGTCGTCCTTCTCGGTCGCACCGGCCGACGGAGAGGCCTTCGCGCTGCCGGAACCGGCGGTGGCGCCGACCTTGCCGACCGCCTCCATCGCCGCCTTCCGGGCGCCCTTGAGGATGTCCGCCGCGGCCGGGGTCTTCGCGCCCGCGTAGCCGGCGCCGTTGTACGTCAGGGAGATGACGACATTGCCGGTACGGGTCACGACCGTGGCGTACTCGAAGTCCTCGTCCGTCTTGTTGACCTTGTACGTGATCGCCGTGGCCTCGTCGCCGATGCCGGGGGCGGCGGCCGCGGCGACCTTCTGCGCGCCCTCGCTCCCCTTCTCCTTGGTGATCTGCTTCGTGTAGTCCTCGGCGGCGCGCGCGGCGCCGCTGCCGAGCGACTGGTCGGAGTCGAAGCGAGTGAGGGAGACGGAGAGCCAGCGGTAGTCCGAGCCCTTGACGCCCTTGTCGTCCAGGCCGTTCCACGAGCAGCTGCCGCGCACCGAGAGGTCGCTGGAGCGGCCCGCCGTGCCGCCCTTCTTCTTGGCGTCGGGCACCAGGTCCTCGATGGTCTTCTTCGCGACCGAGGAGCAGGCGTCGGGCAGGTCGGTGAACTTCGCCGGCGCGACCGCGGCCTTCGTCGGCTCGGCAGCGGCGTCGGACGATGCGGAGCCCGCGTTCTTCTTGGCGTCGGAGTCGGAGCCGGAGTCCGACGAGCAGCCGGCGGCTACGAGCATCACCGGTACGGCGGAGCAGGCGAGTATGCGGGACAGTCGCGGAGCTGATCGGTGCATGGTTCCTTCACTCGGACGGCACGGAGGTCTCGTTCGTGGTGCCACGGTACGACGGGCGGCGCCCTCACGGCGCCCCGGTCACGCCCCCGGACGACCGGCGGACCGGCCGCCCGGAGGGCCCGTACGCGGTCCTACTCGCTGATCACCTCGGCCAGCTTCCGGGCCAGTGCCTGGGCCTTGTCCTGCAGTTCCTTGCTGTCGGGCACCTTGGTGACGAGGACCGGCTGCTCGCCGTACCGGACGGTCACGATGACGTTCGATGTGCGGAATACCACGCTCACCGTGCGGTGCTGTGCGGTGGAACCTGCCCGGGTGAGGAGATCGTCCAGAAATGCGGCGTCTCCGAGCTTGTCGAGCACGCGCGGCCGGAGGTCCTCGTCGCTGCTGCCGGACGCGCCGGGAGTGCCGGGAGTGCCGGAGGTGCCGGAAGGGGAGGCCGAGGGGCTCGTCGGGCTCCGGCTGCTGTCGGGCTCCTCTCCCTCCGGGCTTGCCGAGCTCTTGGGAGTGCCCCTCTCCGGAGCCGTCCCGGGAGCGGTCCTCCCCGACAGATCGGCCGCGTTCTCCTTCTTCACGTACAGCGCGCGGGCGCGGTCGTCGTCGCTCACGGCCGGGTCGTACGAGACCACGCGTTCGAAGTCGATCGAGAGGTTCCGGGAGGAGTCCGGGGCGTCGGACTTCCAGCTGCAGCCGACCTTGCGGTCGGTGTCGTAGGTGACGGTCGGCGACCCGCGCAGCGCCTTCTCCTGCTGTCGCCGGGACAGCTCGGCGACGCCCGGGAGCAGGTCCTTGAGCGTGGAGCCCGGCACGGCACGGCAGGGCGCCGGCAGGGTCCGGTACTTGCCCGGGGGCGCGGTGGTGACGGTGAGGCTGCCCGGCTTGCTGTCGGCGTCGCTCGCGCTGCCGTCGGAGCCGGCACTGCAGCCGACGGCGAGCGCTGCGAGGAGCGCGACGCCGGGTACGTACGCCATGTGTCGCACCGTCCCAGGCTCCCTTCGGTACGGAAAACATGTTGCCGCTCGGAGGCGGCCGATGGACACAATGTGTATCGCACGCGCCGCTGTGAATGCCGGTCGGCCGACTTGTTCGCCGACCTTGGGCCCGGTTTTGCGCTTTCCGTCTTTTCGGGGGAATCTCGGGGGAATCGAGGAGTTATGTCGTACGTAGAGGTGCCAGGAGCGAAGGTCCCGATCCGGATGTGGACGGATCCCGCGTCGGTCGAGGACGTGGCGATGCGGCAGCTGCGGAACGTGTCCACGCTGCCGTGGGTCAAGGGCCTGGCCGTCATGCCGGACGTCCACTTCGGCAAGGGCGCGACGGTCGGTTCTGTGATCGCGATGCAGGGCGCGGTCTGCCCGGCCGCGGTGGGGGTCGACATCGGCTGCGGGATGTCCGCGGTCCGGACGTCCCTGACGGCGAACGACCTTCCCGGCGACCTGTCACGGCTGCGCTCCAAGATCGAACAGGCCATTCCGGTGGGCCGCGGGATGCACGACGGGACGGTGGACCCGGGGAGACTGCACGGGTTCCCGACGTCCGGGTGGGACGACTTCTGGGGGCGGTTCGACGGGATCGCGGAAGCGGTCAAGTTCCGTCAGGAACGTGCTACGAAGCAGATGGGGACGCTCGGATCGGGCAACCACATGATCGAGTTCTGTCTCGACAGTGACGGGAGTGTGTGGCTGATGCTGCACTCCGGCTCCCGGAACATCGGCAAGGAGCTGGCCGAGCACCACATCGGGATCGCGCAGAAGCTGCCGCACAACCAGGGGATCATCGACCGGGACCTGGCGGTCTTCGTCTCGGACACCCCGCAGATGGCTGCCTACCGGAACGATCTGTACTGGGCGCAGGAGTACGCCAAGTACAACCGCGCGATCATGATGGCGCTCTTCAAGGACGTGGTCCGCAAGGAGTTCAAGAAGGCGAAGCCGGTCTTCGAGCAGGAGATCTCCTGTCACCACAACTACGTGGCGGAGGAGCGGTACGACGGAGCGGACCTGCTGGTCACCCGCAAGGGAGCGATCCGCGCCGGCTCCGGTGAGTACGGGATCATCCCCGGCTCGATGGGCACCAGCTCGTACATCGTGAAGGGTCTCGGCAACGAGAAGGCGTTCAACTCGGCCTCCCACGGCGCCGGTCGCCGGATGAGCCGGAGCGCCGCCAAGCGCCGCTTCACGGTGCGCGACCTGGAGGAGCAGACGCGGGGCGTGGAGTGCCGCAAGGACTCCGGGGTCCTGGACGAGATCCCGGCCGCGTACAAGCCGATCGAGCAGGTCATGGAGCAGCAGCGGGACCTGGTCGAGGTCGTCGCGAGGCTCAAGCAGGTCATCTGCATCAAGGGCTGAGCGGCTGAGGTGAGGGGCCCGTCGTCGTGGGTGGCGACGGGCACTCATCGCTTCTCCGGGCCTCTACGGGAGGGGCGCAACGTTCTCCGCCCGAAGCCCCTCCAGGCCCGGCGGCCGGCGACGGGTCTCTGCCAGGGAGGCCCTGCTTCCTCGGTGGCGGGGCGTTGCGCTCAGAGCACCCGGTGCACCTTCGTGTTGGAGGCCTGGGCGCGGGGGCGGACCACCAGGAGGTCGATGTTGACGTGGCTCGGGCGGGTGACGGCCCAGCCGATCGTGTCGGCGACGTCCTCGGCGGTGAGCGGGGCGTCCACGCCGGCGTAGACCTTGGCGGCCTTCTCGGTGTCGCCGCGGAAGCGGGTGGTGGCGAACTCGTCGGTCTTGACCATGCCGGGGGCCACCTCGATGACGCGGACCGGGGTACCGACGATCTCCAGGCGCAGGGTCTCGGCGAGGACGTGTTCGCCGTGCTTGGCGGCCACGTAGCCGCCGCCGCCCTCGTAGGAGGAGAGCGCGGCGGTGGAGGAGAGGATGACGATCGTGCCGTCGCCGCCGGCGGTGAGGGCGGGGAGCAGGGCCTGGGTGACGTTCAGGGTGCCGATGACGTTCGTCTCGTACATCTGGCGCCAGTCGGCCGGGTCGCCGGTCGCCACCGGGTCGGCGCCCAGTGCGCCGCCGGCGTTGTTGACGAGGAGGGCCAGGGAGCGGAACGCGGTGGCGAACTCGTCGACGGCCGCGCGGTCGGTCACGTCCAGGGCGTACGCCGTCGCCTCGTGGCCCGCGTCGGTGATCTCGGCGGCGAGCGCCTCGATCCGGTCCTTGCGGCGGGCGGTGAGCACGACCCGGAAGCCGGCGGCGGCCAGGGTGCGGGCGGTCGCGGCGCCGATGCCGCTGCTCGCACCGGTGACGACGGCGATGGGGGTGGCGGTCATGGCGGATCTCCTCGGGCAGCTGATCGGTGACGGGGAAAGGATAGGCAGCCGTGGCCGGGCCGGGCCGGGGCGTCCAGGCCGGTGATACGTGAACCACATGACGCCGCGTGGGCTGTGCGGGTGGGGCAGAGCGCGTCTCATTATTCTGTTAGTCGTTTTAGATGGTGATGTCGGTATGTTCCGGTACATGGGACTGACGCTGAGAGGGCTGCTGATGCCGCTGGCAGCCGCCACGACGACCGTACTGATGGCGGCCGGACCGGCCGCTTCGGGCACCACCGCCACCCCGGTGCCCGCCCCCGCACCCCGGGCCGACCTCTCCCATCACGGCTACGTCTCCCTCTGGGGCGACCGCGTCGGGATCCGGATCCGGAGCGAGAACCGCGGACCCGCCGATGTGACCGCCTCGACCGTACGGCTGCGCTTCTCCGTGCCGCTCGCCGCGCGGCAGGAGCTGCCGTACGGCTGTCTCCGGGGCGCCGCGGCGACCGTGCTCTGCGAGACGGGCGGACTGCGCTCCGGCGGCGGGGCCCGGCAGACGGCGCTCGACCTGACGCTGGCGGACGGCCCGGACGAGGTCGTCGTACGGCTGGACACCGTCTGGAGCGGCGGCGCGCAGGACACCGACCGCAAGAACGACGCGCACGAGGTGCTCGCGCCCGCCACGGGAGACGCGTACGCCTTCTGAACCGGTGGGCCTCCGGCTACGCCGCCGCGTCGCCGAACTCCCGTACCGCGTCCGCGACGATCGTCTCCAGGTGGCCGTGGTGCGCGCCGCGCCAGTACACCCGGGCGCACGCCGTGCACTGCGCGAACACGTCGTACGCCTGCTGCGTGCCGTGCTCCAGCCGGTCGCTCACCGCGTGCTTGTCCGCGTCCGCCAGCGCGCCGTTGCAGGCGGTGCAGCGGGTCCACGGGGCGAGGGCCGGGGCGAAGCGGCCGAGGATGTCACGGAGCTGCTCCTGCGGCCGGTCGCTGTAGACGTACGCCCCGGCCCAGATCTCCCGGCGGCGCAGCAGCCCGCGGTCCCGGGAGAGCAGGACGCACCGCTCCCGCGCGGAGAGGGCGGCGAGCGCGGGGTCGCCGATGTCCTCGCTCTCGTACGCCGCGTCCACGCCCAGCAGCCGCAACCTGCGGGCCAGCGTGCCGAGATGGACGTCGAGGAGGAAGCGGAGGGGTGCGCCGGGGACCTGTTGGGGGCGCTCGACCGCTTGTACGGCGATGTGCTCGTCCGGGCCCGGGATGTGGGAGCGCCCGACCGGGGCGCCGTTCACCAGCAGCGTGCCGGCCTCGGTGAGCGGGATGCCGAGGGACTCGATGACATGGCCGAGCGTGGAGACGCCGTCGGTGGTGAGCGGCGTGCGGCCCGCGCGGCGCTCGTGCGGGACGAAGAGCCGCAGCTCAGGGGCTACTTCGAGGGTGATCTCGGGTCCGTTCACCCGGCCAGGATGCCACCGGGGCGGGGCGGGCTGCCAGGCATTTGGAGGCCTACGGAGGTGGCGCGGCGAACGCCGTCGGCGGGACGCCGACCGTGGCGGTGAAGTCCCGTACGAGGTGGGCCTGGTCGCTGTAGCCGAGGTCGGCCGCCAGCCGCGCCCAGTCCACCGCCGGATCGGACTCGGCGCGCTCCAGGGCCTCGTGGACGCGGTAGCGGAGGATGACCCACTTCGGGCCCACGCCGACGTACGCGGAGAAGAGCCGCTGCAGCGAGCGCGGCGAGAGGCCCGCGTCCCGGGCGAGCGCTCCGGCCCGGCGCACCGAGCGGTCCGTACGCACCCGGTCGGCCAGCTCCATCGCCAGCGTGGCCTGCGGGTCGGGCCGGGGCTCCAGGGCGAGCAGGCAGGCGTCCAGCGCGGCGACCCGGTCGTCCTCGTCGGCCGGGTCCAGGACCGCGCCGACGGGCGGAGGCGTACGCAGCACCTCGGCGGCGTCGATCCGGCGTCCGGTCAGCTCGCTCAGGGCGTGCTCCGGCGCGAACGGGCGGAATCCGCCGGGCCGGAACTGCACCCCGCAGACCCGGCCGCGCCCCGTCAGCTTCTGGGTGAAGAGCCCGAGGCCGATGCCCGCGACCTCGGCGTAGCCGGCCCGTTCGCGGGCGCTCTCCCCGGCCTCGTACCGCTGGAGGACGAGGTTGACCGACGGATGCGGGACGACGTGGGCGGCGTACGGCTGATCGAGATCCCAGTCGATGAGCCAGTAGTGCTCCAGGTAGGGGCGGAGCGCGGGGGCGGGCTCGCGGCGGCGGAAGTGGACGCGCGCGAACAGGTCGGGGGCGTCGACGATGCCCCGGGTGTCGCGGCGAGGTCCGGCGGCCATGCCATCGATCCTAGGTACGCCGTGGCGGCCTGTCGCGTTTGTTCAAGACGCGGGCGGGCCCGGAGGAGGAGCGTGGGAGCCATGACTCAGAAGATCAGTGAACTGCTGGAAGCCGCCGCGGGCCGGGCCCTGCCCGTCGTGCGGGACATCGACGACGCGCAGCTGGACCTCCGTACGCCGTGCGCGGAGTACGACGTACGGGCGCTGCTGAACCACCTGTTCCTGGTGGTCGTGAACTTCCAGGCCCTGGCGGCCCGGGAGGAGGTGAATTTCGGCCATCAGCCGGAGTTCGTGACGGGGGACTGGCGGAGCAGGTTCGGCGAGGAGACCGCCCGGCTGGTGGAGGCGTGGGACGCACCGGGGGCCGAGGAGGGCACGGCCGGGCAGATGGGGCTGCCGGCCCGGACGGTGGGGCTGATGGTGCTGGGCGATCTGACCGTGCACGCGTGGGACCTGGCGCGGGCGACGGGCGGTGCGTTCGTGCCGGACCCGGCCGTGGTCGACGAGGTGGGACCGGGGCTGGCGGCCCTGGCGCCGCAGGCCCGGGAGATGAAGGTGTTCGGCGAGCCGTTCCCGGTGGCGGCGGGGGCTACGGCGTTCGAACGGGTGCTGGCGGTGACGGGGCGGGATCCGGGGTGGGAGCCGGTCGCGGGGTGAGGGGGGTGGGCGGATCGGTCCGGGGCCTCGGTCGTGTGCCATCGGGAGGGATGGCGATGCGGACGGCACCGCTGTAGCGGTCGTCGTTGCATAGCCGCGGGCTCCGCCCGCCGATCTGGTGGGCGCGGTGCCGGAGGGTCGCGATGACGCCGCGACCGTGGGCCGCGCCCGCGCGGCAGCCCGTGCGGACAGCGGTACCCCTCAGCAGCCGGGGGAGGGGCCGGCGCTCAGCGCCTCGGAACCCCAGGCGAGCTTGCGCAGGGAGTCTTTGGGGCCCTTACTCGAAGCGGTGTCGCCGTTCACCTTGACCCGGACCGTCACACCGGATGGGTCCAGCGCGACCAGTTCGCCGCACACAGCGCCCTGACGGGTGTGCACGGTGACGATCGCGCCCCCCTTCTCGCTTGCGGGGGCCACCCAGGTCGCCAGCACCCCCGCCGCCGTTGCCAGTACTCCGGCGACCGCGAGCCAGCGGGCGCGGTTCACCAGTTTCCCGATGCGTTCGCACTCCTTCTCCTCCCACCGCAGGAGCTGCGATTCGTCGGCGTACCGCAACGCGTCCTTCGGCCGTCCGTGCGCAGCGGAAGCGGCCGCGAAAGCCGAGGTCAGCAGGGCCAACAGGCCGAGGGACATGGCGAGTACGACGCCCCACCGGTAAATGGGGGTCAGCTCGGCGACGTTCTCGCGTCCCTTCAGCACCAGGACGGCCGCCAGGAGCGCGGTCGCCGTGGCGAGGAAGTTGCGCCAGCCCTCGGCCTGATGGCGGGCCATCTCCAACTGTGACTGGAGCATGTCGTACAGCCGCTGCCGGGCTTGGAGGCGGAGGGCCCGCGCGGAGATGCGGGGCGGGATGGCGCTCATCAGGATCCCTGCGGCGCGGCCGGTTGTACGGCGACTGTCCACCACGCGCCACAACCCCCGTGCTCCAAGGGATCCATGGGGTGAGTCATCGGGCACTCGCAGTCCATGCGGTGCTGCTCGGTGGCTGGGGTGGAGGAACCGTCGTTCCGCCGTCGGCGCCATCTCTTGGGCACGATGCCGGGCGAGAGGCGCGGGAGCGCGAACACGTTCCGGCCGTGGCAGACCGGGCAGGTGCCGGTGAACTCCGGGACGCCCGTCCCGTCCGTGTGCTGCCGCAGGTCGTCAGGCGGCGCGACCTGCTGCTCCTGGTAGGGCACGTCCTCATGGCCGGTCACGTGGACTCCTTCTCCGCCTGGGTCTCGGCCTCGGCATCTGCTGCTTCTTCTGCGGTACGGTTCGCCTCCTTGGGAGCGGTGGGGACGCGAAGACCGAACAAGGGCGCGTAATGGGCCAGTCGACGGCGCACCCCGGCGGCGTCCAGCTCGGTCTCCTCGGCTGCCAGCCGGATGTGCTCCTCCGTCACCTCCCTGGCCAGGGCCGGTTCGCTCCCGGTGAGGTGTGCAGTGAGAATGACGACGTCCCGCCAGTCGGGCGTGTGGGCGTCGTCCGGGGCCGGGTTCGGGGGCATGGGGCAGTCCATGGTCAGTCCCAGGTGCGCGTAGCAGGCCAGCGCCCGGTAGGTCTCGAGCAGACCGAGGCCCATGCGCACGGCGGTGATCGTCAGCGTCAGCGGGCTGACGCTTCCCCGGGCCAGGGGTTCGAACCGGAGTAGTTCCTCCATGGTGGCCCGCACCGTGGGGTTCAGTGCCTGTGCGGGTGTCGCGTCACCGGACGGTGCGGCGAGGGTCGGCAGGGCGGGGGCGCCGAGGGTTTGGTAGGCGCGTAGTTCGGATACCGCTGTGTCCAGGGCGACTCCGCACTCGCGGGCATAGGTGACGATGTCCCGGCGGGTGACCTCGGTCTTCCACTTGCGTCCCCAGTCCGTGCACAGCGCCTCGAGCACTTTCAGGTGGGGACTCAGCCCTCGGGCCTCCTCGGGCACGAGGTCGACGTCGATGCCGTAAGGCTCGGCCTCGCGGCGCACCTCGTCGGCCGTCTCACCGATCGTGGCGCGCAGGTGAGCCGCAAGGAGAAGAAGGCAGTGAGTGTCGACGCGGTCGGATACGGTGTCGAGTTCGGCCGTCAGGTCCCAGGTGGCGCCACGGAAGCGCAGCGACCTGCGGGTGTTGACCAATGCCTCCGGGCGTTCGCGGGACGGGGTCTGCCACCACGTGCGCACGGCTTCGACGGCTTCGACGCGCACCAGTCCCGCTGCGGCCAAGGCCTTGACCGCAGCGACGTCGTCATCCACCGACTCGGGTTCCGGCCAATCCCACAGGGCGCGCAGCACAGTCCAGGTGCTCAACGGGCCGTCGACCGAATTGTCTTCCAGCGCGAGGTCGGACCACCACGAGGGTGCCTTGACCGATGCGAGGGGCCCGCCCGACGGGTCGTCCATCCGCAAGCGCAGCCGCTCGGCGATCTTCCGAACGGAATGGGCTGTGGATCCCACCGTCGGGTCACCCCGCTTGGCCGACAGCCGGACCACTCTCAGCAGACTGATGGACGGCTGGGCCAGCAGCTCCAGTGTCGACATGTGGTACGTGAGATCCAAGGCCGCTTCGTCGCCGTCCAGGAACCGGACGTCACCCAGGTCCCCGCTCGTCCGGAAGCCGAACCGCTCGTAGCGCCGGACGACGGTCACGACGGTGGCGGGCTCGATGCCGAGCTGCTTGGCAAGGTAGGCGGCTATCTGAGGCGTTACGACTTCGGGAAGCGCATCGAGATTGACAACCGACTCAGCCCTGAGGACGGCGAGTTCCTGCTGATCCGGGATGTGCCGGGCGAGCTCACCGACATCCGGCGGCTCGGGAACGTCGGGGTGAAGAGTCCGGAGCCGACCGACGAGCTCGGTGATTTCCTGGAGCGTTTTGCCGTAGTGGCCGGCTATGAGCGGAATGGGGGCGTGAGCCGGTGGTTCCAGACCCCGCAGGGCCGGGCTGTAAGGGCTTTGAACGAGATAGGCCTTGTCCAGTTCGGCCAGCAGCGGGCTGATCTCGAGGTCGGCGAGGCGGGGGATGTCGGCCACTGCGGGCACCTGGAGCCCGGCGACGGCGTAGCGCCGGAGGGCGCGTGTCACGGTCCGCAGGTCGTGCCCGCCGTCCGCGGCCGCCCTGAGCGCCGCCGCCGTGGGGCTCCAGCGCGCGGCGGGCATGCCACGGAACAACAGGCCATCCAAGGCTGAGGGTTGCGGGAAACCGGCGGGGTAGCCGATGACAACGCGGTGACTTCCTGCCCGGGATCCCTGGCTGGGCGTGTTCACGAGCTGGGACCGCCACCAGCGGAAAAACAGGGCCGGGGAGGCGATTTCCTCAGCGAAGTGGGGCGAGATCGAGCCGGCATCTCTGTCGGCGGGGAGACAGCCGAGCGAGGCCAAGGCCACCGAGTGGCCTGGAGAACTCACTTCCTCGTCGTGCCACTGGTCCAGCGCGACTCGGGCGCCACTGGAGAGTAGATGCCGTAGAACGGTCTCGCCGATGCGGGCATCGTCGTTGATGAGCTGCCACAGCCACTCAAGAGGTATCGGATCCCAACGCCTCAGCGCGTCCACAGCCCCGGCCAGTTCCTCGCGGACCGTGTCGGTCGCGAAGCCCTGGAGCCGGTTGCGGTCGACGCTGAGGTCCGGTCGGTGCCGGCGGCGCAGATTGACGACATAGCCGTGTGGTCGCTCGTCGTTCCCGACGAGGATTCCATCCACCAGACGCGCGCCCTTGCCCCGAACCCACCACGGGCCCTCGGGCGAGCCCTGGGGCACCACCGCAGTGATCGACTTCAGGACGCCCGGCTTCCACTCGTCGTGGTCATACGGCTCGGTGAGTCGGTCCTCCACGCGCAGCCGTACCGGGGTGTGCCAGATCTGTTCCCGAAGGATCTTGATGACGGAGGGAGGGGTGCCGGTGAATTCGGGACGCAGGTGGAGGCGGATCCGGGTGCCGGCCTCCATGGACCGGTCGGTGGACGTGCGCATCAGGCCGGAGTCCGATGTGACATGGACGTGATGGCCGGCCCCGCCGCTGCCGACTCCGCTCTCGTCGGCGGGCCGGGTGGTGACCTCGATCGTCTCGGCGAGCATGAAGTAACTGAAGACGCCGATGCCGAAACGGCTGTTGAGTTCGGGATACACCCCCTTGCGTCGCCAGCGGCGCAGTTCGCGGACGTGCTGCGGCGACTGTTCGTAGCGCCGGCCGGCCTGGGAGAAGAGTTTGTCGAGCTCTTCCTCGGTCATGCCGATGCCGTTGTCCTCGCACTCCAGGTAGATCCGCTCGTGCTCGTCGCGGCCGAGAACGAAGGTGACGGTGTACTCGGACAGTTCCTTGACATGGGTGCCTGGGCGGAGGCCGCCCTCCTGCTGAGGGACAGTGGCGGCGTATCTCTGGCGGGCATGACGTCGGCGGCAGGCGTCGAGCGCGTTCTGGTAGAGCTCGCGGAGGGCGAGCATGTGGTCGCCGTAGAGCTGGGTGCCCATGATGAGGGGCTTGACGCCGTCCTCCGCGAGCTGAAAGCGGGGCGGCGGGGACTTGTAACTGCCGTCCTGCGGCTCCAGGCCGCCCGTGCCGATGCTCTTGGGGAGCCGGGCGAACAGCGCCGCCTGGCGATGAGCGTCCCGGAGATCGCGCGCGGCGGCGGACGCGGCGTGCGCGTGCCGGTCCAGCGCCACGTGCAGTGCTGCGCCGGGGCACTCGAGTACCAGCCCCCACTCCTGACCGCCGGAGGGAGCGAAACCGCCGTCATCCAGTCCGGTAGCCAGCCTCGCCACCTCGCCCATGGCGTCGTCGTTGCCGAGGTGGTCCACGACGATGCCGTCCAGCATCCGAGGGTCGATGGCGAGCAACTCGGCCATGTGCAGGAGCCCGGCGAGGTGGGCGGGGCGCCAGGACGTCGTGTCGGTCAGCATCAGGCGCTCCGCCAGCTGGTCCTCCCAGGGTTTCCCGTCCGGGGCCTTCCCCGACGGGCGGGTGCGCATCTGGGAGGCCACCTGGAGGAGCGCGTCACGCACCCGGTTGCGGCGGGTGGCCTTCGACGAGATGTCGAGGGACGCGGCGTACTCGGCGGCGTCCGTCAGCATGTCGAGGACATCCGTCATGCTCTCCAGAGCGCCGATCACGGGCGCGGAGCCCGGGTACCAGAGCTGGTCCCAGTCGGCCAGGAGCCGGTGCCTCAGCCACTGTTCGGCGGCGACCGCGGCGGCGTCCGCCCCGGCATCACGCAGTCTGAGTCGCTTGGCGTCGATCTGCCGATAGGCCCGGCGGACGTCCTCCATGTCCTGTCCGAGGTAGTGCCTGAAGGCGCCGTCGTCGTCGGACGGTGCCTCCTCGTCCTCGGCGGGCCCGGCGGCCGGGTAGATCTCCGCCAAGGCCCGGCGGCTGCACGCCACGGCGGCTTCGCGGACGAAGGGCGTCGCCACGAGGACGACCACTTCGAGAGGGCTCAGCCGCCCCTCCGGGCTCTCCGGGACGAGCCGGTGTAGCTGGGTGAGGACACGCTCGGGAAACTGGGGATCCTCCCAGAGATCCGGGCCGGCCTTGCGTTCCCGGTTCGCGTCGTGCCGGATGCGGAGGACCTTGTCGATGAGCAGGCTGATGCGGTCCTTGAGCCGACCGGTCACCATGCCGTCGCCAGCGACTCTGCCCCACAGGGGCGAATCGTGCATGGCGGCGGTCCATCCCCGAGGCCCCGGTCTGGACGCGCAGATCTCCCGCCGGGATGGCTTGGCCGGGGCATCGCCCAGCGGACTGCCCAGCCATAAAACGTCCACCGGGTGCCGGCTCCCGTTGTCCCGGGCTATCTCCTCGGTACGGCGCTTCACCTGAGTGATCACCTCGGCGATCGTGCGCCACGGCGTGTCAGGGGACAGCGCCTCGGCCAGCGCCCGGCCCATGAAACTGCCGTCCTCGGTGCCCATGGCCCGTTCCCCCGCCACGCACGCCTGGAGCAGGACGACGTTGCGGCGCTGGTGCGACACCTCCGGCGGAGACGGGGTCCCTATGTCCGGGTCGGCCTCGTCCCGGCACGCGTCGAGGCAGAGCATCACGGTCGCCGCCGAACCCAGCTTCTCCAAAAGCTCGTTGGGCGCCACCTTGATGAGACTGCGCAGCGCCGCCCGGTCCGCGTCGCTGGGCACGAGGAAGTCCGCGTCCCCTCTGCGCACCCCGTGACCGGAGAAGTAGACGAGGGCGAAGTCGTCGTCCTGGCACTGGGCCAGAAAGGTGTTGAGGGCCGCGACGATCCCGTTCCCGGTCGTCTGCTTCTCGGTGTCCAGCACGGTGATGTCGCCGTCCGAGTAGCCCGATCCGAGCAGGGCGTCCCTGATACGGGACGTGTCCTGGCGGACGAACTCGATGTCTTGCTGAGGGGCCGCGATCAGCAGCGCCCGTGACACGCCCTTGCCCATGACGGAGCGGTCTCCTCCCCCTCGGCCAAGAAGGACACGCCCTCTGGTGCCGTGCCGTCGTCAGGGCAACAGTACGACGGCACGCCCTGGCTCAGGGGCACTCCAGGTAATCCCGCCCCAGCCGGACAGGACTTCGGCTCACGGCCACATCAGGCAGTGGCTCACGGCCACACCAGGCAGTACGCCTGGTGCCCCGCGTCGTGCAGCCGGTGGGAGAAGTCCTGCCACTCGTGGAGCAGCTGGTAGACGTTGAACGCGTCGCGCGGGCCGCCGCGGTCGGGGACCGTGGACCAGATGAAGGCCGCCGCGCCGACGGACTCCTCGCCGATGCCGCGCAGCGGGTCGACGACGGTCATGGGGAGCTTGACCACCGCGTAGTCCGGGTGGAGGACGACCAGCTCCAGCGGCGGGACCTTGTGCAGGGGTATGCCCTGGATGCCGGTCAGGACCATGGCGGCCACCGTCTCCGGCTTGATCTTGGTGAACATGCCGCCCATGCCCAGCTCGTCGCCGCCCAGCTCCTCCGGGCGCATCGAAATGGGCACGCGTGCGGCGGTCGCCCCGTCCGGGGCGCCGAAGTACTTGTAGGTCACCCCCATCCCGCCACTGCTCCTGCTTCCGGGGGGCGGCGTGCTCTCCGCGCCCCTGCCGCCCTGTGCGCGCTCGGCCTTTCGCCGGTGCCGCCCTCGCCGGGCAGGCTCGGGCCCCAGGTCGCCGGTCCCTTCGCCCACTCCGCCACCGCGATGCATATCTCATCCACCCGACTACTTCTTAGGAGACACAGCCCCCGCCGCGCAACCCGATCATCGTGTCAGTGACCTCCCCCACGGGCGTGCGGTGAAACACCTGCCCGCAAGACCGTCCGTGCCTCTGACACCATGGCATGTGTGAGCTTTCCCTATGTCGCCCCAGTTTCGCAGACGTGAGGGTGCCGACGCTCTTCCGTGATACGAGGGGAGCGCGCTGACTGCTCACCGGTGGCCGGTATTACCTTGGATTCTCCGGCCCGGCCTCCCGACACCCGAATCGCAGATCAGGACCAAAGTGGCGTACTCATACGAAGCCCCAGTCTCGCAGTCGCTGTTCGACCGGGCGTCCGTCGTGACGCCCGGCGGCGTGAACTCACCCGTGCGTGCCTTCCGGGCCGTGGGCGGTACGCCCCGGTTCATGGTGTCCGGAACCGGTCCGTACCTCACCGACGCCGACGGCCGGGAGTACGTCGACCTCGTCTGTTCGTGGGGGCCGATGATTCTCGGCCACTCCCACCCCGAGGTCATCGCCGCCGTCCAGGAAGCGGTCTCCCGGGGCACCTCCTTCGGTACGCCGGGGGAGGGCGAGGTCGCGCTGGCCGAGGAGATCGTGGCGCGGATCGAGCCCGTCGAGCAGGTCCGCCTGGTCTCGTCCGGCACCGAGGCGACGATGTCGGCGATCCGGCTGGCCCGCGGCTTCACCGGCCGGGCCAAGGTCGTGAAGTTCGCCGGCTGCTACCACGGGCACGTGGACGCGCTGCTGGCCGCCGCCGGCTCGGGCCTGGCCACCTTCGGGCTGCCCGACACCCCGGGCGTCACCGGTGCCACGGCCGGGGACACCGTCGTGCTGCCGTACAACGACCTGGACGCGGTGCGGGCCGCCTTCGCCGCGCACCCCGGCGAGATCGCCTGCGTGATCACCGAGGCCTCGCCCGGCAACATGGGCGTCGTCCCGCCCGCCGACGGCTTCAACGCCGGGCTCAAGGAGCTGTGCGCGGCGAACGGCGCCCTGTACATCTCCGACGAGGTCATGACGGGCTTCCGTACGTCGAAGGCCGGCTGGTACGGCGTCGACGGCGTCCGCCCGGACCTGATGACCTTCGGCAAGGTCATGGGCGGCGGCTTCCCGGCCGCGGCCTTCGGCGGCCGCGCCGACGTGATGGCGCACCTCGCCCCGGCCGGCCCGGTCTACCAGGCGGGCACGCTCTCCGGGAACCCGGTCGCCACCGCCGCGGGCCTCGCGCAGCTGCGGCTGCTCGACGACGCGGCGTACGCGAAGATCGACGCGGTCTCCGCCGAACTGCGCTCCCTTGTAGGTGACGCGTTCACCAAGGAAGGCGTCGCGCACACCGTGTCGTCGGCGAGCAACATGTTCTCGGTCTTCTTCACGGACCGGCCGGTGCGCAACTACGAGGACGCGAAGAAGCAGGAGTCCTTCCGCTTCACCGCCTTCTTCCACTCGATGCTGGAACAGGGCGTCTATCTGCCGCCGTCCGCCTTCGAGTCCTGGTTCGTCTCCACCGCCCACGACGAGCAGGCGATCGAGCGGATCGCCGCCGCCCTGCCCGCCGCCGCCCGTGCCGCATCGGAGGCCACCGCATGAGCGAGAGCGCGAGCCGCAAGGACATCACCGTGGTGCACCTGATGCGTCACGGCGAGGTCCACAACCCCGACGGTGTGCTGTACGGCCGGCGCCCCGGCTACCACCTCTCCGAGCTGGGCCGGCAGATGGCCGACCGGGTCGCGGACCACCTGGAGAAGCGCGACATCACCCATGTCGTCGCCTCCCCGCTGGAACGCGCCCAGGAGACGGCCGCGCCGGTCGCCAAGGCGCACGGCCTGGACCTGGCCACCGACGCCCGGCTCATCGAGGCCGGCAACGTCTTCGAGGGCAAGACCTTCGGCGTCGGTGACGGTGCGCTGCGCAAGCCGGACAACTGGAAGCACCTCACCAACCCGTTCCGGCCGTCCTGGGGTGAGCCGTACATCGAGCAGGTCGTCCGCATGATGGGCGCGCTGGACGCGGCCAAGGACGCGGCGCGCGGCCATGAGGCGGTCTGCGTCAGCCACCAGCTGCCGATCTGGATCGTCCGCTCGTTCGTGGAGCGCCGCCGGCTCTGGCACGACCCGCGCAGGCGCCAGTGCACGCTGGCCTCGCTGACCAGCTTCACCTATCAGGGCGACCGGATCGTCTCCGTCGGCTACTCGGAGCCGGCCCGGGACCTGGTGCCCGCGCATCTGCTGGCCGGGGCGAAGCCGGTGAAGGGGAAGTCGAAGGCCTTCGGCGCGTAATCGGCGTCCGCACGAGCCGTGAACATACGGGACCGACCGCCACCGCGGTCGGTCCCGTTCTTCGTGGGCCTCGCCCGGCAGTTCGAAGAGGCCCCGGGCGCCGCCGCCCGGGACGCCCTCACCGAGGCCTTCCGGGCCGAGGCCGTCCGCACCGGCACCGCGCTCGTCGAGGAGCTCGACGACGACCCCGGCCACCGGTCCGTCACCTTCCTGTGGCGCGGCCACCGGGTCACCCGCAACCTCCACAACGGCGGTCACGACCACGCCTGCCGGTGCGGGTTCCTGGCGGACGCGCTGGTGGGGCTCAGGGCACCGGTCTTGACGTGGACGCGGCAGGGTCCCAGGGTGGAACGGGCCCGGCCCACTGTCCGGCCGCGCGTTCCGCAGCGCTGCCCGGACGCCCCGCCGGAAGGTAAAGCGTAAAGAAAGTCCCCAATTGCACGGAACCGTCGCGCCGCTCAAGACCTCTCACTGTCCAGCAGTTTGTATGGCCTTGAGATAAAACGACCGCAGATGGGGACCACATGCGCGACATCAATCGAAGGGGACTGCTCGGCGCGGGGCTCGGCACCACGGCCGCGATCGGACTCGCCGGCTGCGGTTTCTCCAGTTCCTCCGGCTCGGCGGAGGGCGGCAGCGACAAGGGTGACACCGGCGCCGGCGGCAAGGGCGACACCGGCGGCGGCAACAGCGGAAACGGTTCGCCGAAGGACAAGGTCCGGCTGATCGGCGACGGCTCCACCGCCGACACCGGAAAGCAGCCCCACCAGCCCGCCGCACCCGTCCCGCTCGAACCCGGCCAGACGCCGCCGCAGTTCGTGATCTTTTCCTGGGACGGGGCGGGCGAGGTCGGCAACGGCCTCTTCCCGCGCTTTCTGGAACTGGCGAAAGACCACGACGCCGCGATGACCTTCTTCCTCTCCGGGCTGTATCTGCTGCCCGAGTCGAAGAAATCCCTCTACCGTCCTCCGAACAACCCGCGCGGCGCCTCCGACATCGGCTATCTCACCGATGACCACGTCAAGGACACGCTGACGTACGTACGCCAGGCCTGGCTGGACGGCCATGAGATCGGCACGCACTTCAACGGGCATTTCTGCGGCGGTTCCGGATCCGTCGAACGCTGGACACCCGCGCAATGGCGGAGCGAGATCGATCAGGCTGTGTCCTTCGTCACGGAATGGCGGACCAACACCGGCTGGGAGAACGAGGACCCGCTGCCGTTCGACTACCGAAAGGAGTTGATCGGGGGCCGCACCCCCTGTCTGCTCGGCCAGGACAATCTCCTGCCGACCGCGGGCAAACTCGGCTGGCGCTACGACGCCAGCTCGCCCGGCGGCCGCCAGACGTGGCCCGTCAAGCGCGGCGGCGTCTGGGATCTGCCGCTCCAGGCCATGCCGTTCCCCGGCCACTCCTTCGAGGTCCTCTCGATGGACTACAACATCCTCGCCAATCAGTCGCAGAATTCGACCAAGGGCATGCCCTCGCGGTATCCGGGCTGGCGCAAGCAGGCCACCGGCGCGTATATGAACGGTTTCGAGCGCGCCTACACGACGAATCGCGCGCCCTTCTTCATCGGCAACCACTTCGAGGAGTGGAACGGCGGCATCTATATGGACGCCGTGGAAGAAGTGATCAAGAAGACGGCCGGCAAGAAGGATGTGCGGCTCGTCTCCTTCCGGCAGTTCGTCGACTGGCTCGACGCGCAGGATCCCGCCGTCCTCGCCAAGCTCCGCACCCTGGAGGTCGGACAGTCGCCCGCAGGCGGCTGGAACTCCTTCCTTAAACAGGCTTGACAAGGGGCTTTACGGGCACCGAGGGGGGTGCGGGAGATCGCCGGAACTGCCATGCGAAACTTTTCACATGAGCTTTGGCCGCGCGTCCCGACGCCGCTTCACCCTGCTCGCCGCCACCGCCGTGGCCGGTGCCCTGACGCTGACCGCGTGCGGGGACGGCAACAAGGCCCAGGGCGGCGGCAACACCAACTTCGTCACCGGCAAAGGGGGCATCTCCACCGTCGCGAAGGAGGAGCGCCCGGACGCGCCGAAGCTCCAGGGCGAGAGCCTGGACGGCAAGCCGCTCGACCTCGCCGACTACAAGGGCAAGGTCGTCGTGCTCAACGTCTGGGGCTCCTGGTGCGGCCCCTGCCGGCTGGAGGCGAAGTACTTCGCCAAGGTCTCCGAGGAGACCGCCGACCAGGGCGTGCAGTTCCTCGGCATCAACACCCGGGACGCGCAGCGGGACCCCGCGATCAACTTCGAGAAGGACTACGGGGTCACCTACCCGAGCTTCTTCGACCCGATCGGCAAGCTCATGCTCCGCTTCCCCAAGGGCACCGTGAACCCGAAGGCGATCCCGTCCACCGTGGTGATCGACCGGGACGGCAAGATCGCGGCCCGCACGCTCCAGCCGCTGGACGCCGACCAGCTGCACGAGATGATCGACCCGATCATCGCGGAGAAGTGACCCGGTGATCCCGCTCGCCGCGCACCACGGGACCGTCCCGCTCGCCTCGTACGACGGCGCGCTCACGCTGGCCTCGTACAACGACACCGTCGTCAGCGGGGCCCTGCTGCTGGCCGTGCCGATCGCCCTGCTGGCCGGGCTCGTCTCCTTCTTCTCGCCGTGCGTCCTGCCGCTCGTCCCCGGCTATCTGAGTTACGTCACCGGGGTCAGCGGCACCGACCTGGCCGAGGCCCGCCGCGGCCGGGTGGTGGCGGGCGCCTCGCTCTTCGTCCTCGGGTTCACCGCCGTGTTCGCCTCCACCGGGGCGCTCTTCGGCTACTTCGGCGACGAGCTCCAGATGCACTCCGAGGTGCTCAACAAGGTCCTCGGCGGACTGATGATCCTCATGGGGATCTTCTTCATGGGGCTCCTGCCGGGCGTGACACAGCGCGAGTTCCGCCTGCACAGGAAGCCGGTGGCCGGGCTGGCGGGCGCACCGGTGCTCGGCGCGCTGTTCGGGATCGGCTGGACGCCGTGCATCGGCCCGACGCTCTCCTCGGTGCTGTTCCTCTCCGCCGAGAGCGCCACCGCCGGACGTGGCGCGATACTGACCGTCGCGTACTGTCTCGGACTCGGCGTCCCGTTCATCCTGGCCGCGGTCGCCTTCCGCAAGGCGCTCGGCGCGTTCGGCTGGGTCAAGCGCCACTACGCGTGGGTCATGCGGATCGGCGGCGGCATGATGATCGTGACCGGACTCCTGCTGTTGACGGGTGTGTGGGCGACGCTCATGCAGCAGATGCAGACCTGGTCCAGCGGCTTCGTTGTGGGGATCTGAGTTCATGAGCAAGGCGAACAGCGACACGGACACCGGCGCTCGTGGCGAGGCCGCCGAGAGCGGGACGGCGGCCGACCGCGAACAGCGGCGCGTCGACGAAGCGGCCGGCGAGCGGCTCTCCACCGCGCCCCGCGAGGAGCGCCCGGAGACCGACTCCGCCGACGGCACCGGCCTGCCCGCCATGGGCGTGGTCGGCTGGATCCGCTGGTTCTGGCGGCAGCTCACCTCGATGCGGGTCGCGCTGATCCTGCTCTTCCTGCTCTCCCTCGGCGCCATCCCCGGCTCGCTGATCCCGCAGACCAGCGTGGACGACCTGAAGGTCCAGAACTTCAAGGACCAGCACACCACCCTCACGCCGATCTACGAGAAGCTCCAGCTCTTCGACGTCTACAGCTCGGTGTGGTTCTCCGCGATCTACATCCTGCTCTTCGTCTCGCTCATCGGCTGCATCGTGCCGCGCACCGGCCAGTTCTTCGGCCAGCTCCGCAGCCGCCCGCCCGGCGCCCCGAAGCGGCTGACCCGGCTGCCCGCGTACACCACCTGGCGCACCGGGGCCGAGCCCGAGGCGGTCCGCGAGGCGGCCCGCGGCCTGCTCGGCAAGCGGCGGTTCCGGGCGCACACGGTGGGCGACGCGGTCGCCGCCGAGAAGGGCTACCTCCGCGAGGCGGGGAACCTGGTCTTCCACATCGCGCTGATCGTGATGCTGGTGGCCTTCGCCACCGGCCAGCTCTTCAAGTCCGAGGGCGGCAAGCTGGTGGTGGAGGGCGACGGTTTCGCCAACACGCTCACCCAGTACGACGACTTCAAGTCCGGCTCGCTCTACGACTCCGACACGCTGGCCCCCTTCAGCTTCGTCCTGGACAAGTTCGTCGGTACGTACGAGAAGAGCGGCCCGCAACGCGGCACGCCCCGCACCTTCGAGGCCCGCGTGACGTACGCCGAGGGCGCCGACGGGCCCGACCGCAAGGCCGTCATCCGCGTCAACGAACCGCTCGTCGTGAACGGCACCAAGGTCTACCTCATCGCCCACGGCTACGCCCCGGTCGTCACCGTCCGGGACGGCAAGGGCAAGGTCGTCTCGCGGAGCTCCGTACCGCTGCTGCCGATCGACAACAACATCACCTCCACCGGCGCGATCAAGGTGATGGACGGCTACCGCGACAAGAACGGCGTCAAGACGCAGCTCGGCTTCAAGGCCTTCTTCGTGCCGACCTTCGCGGGCCACGGCAAGGGCCAGATGTTCTCGCAGTTCCCCGGCGCCGAGTTCCCGGTGCTGGCGCTGAGCGCCTACAGCGGCTCCCTCGGCGTGGACTCCGGGCTGCCGCAGAACGTCTACCAGCTCGACACGTCCAAGATGAAGGAGTTCAAGGACGAGAACGGCGAGCTGCTGAAGAAGATGCTGCGCCCCGGCGAGAAGCTGGACCTGGCCGACGGCGAGGGCTCGATCACCTTCGAGGGCATCGAGGAGTGGGCCAGCTTCCAGATCTCCCAGCAGCCGGGCAACGGCCTCGCGCTCGGCGGTGCCATCGCCGCCATCGCCGGACTGGCCGCCTCGCTCTTCATCCAGCGCCGCCGGGTCTGGGTCCGGGCGGTCCGGGGCGCGGACGGGGTGACCGTCGTGGAGATGGCGGGCCTCGGCCGCAGCGAGTCCGCGAAGCTCCCGGAGGAGCTGGGCGACCTCGCGGCCGCCCTGATCACGACGGCGCCGGTCGCGCCGGAGAAACCTGACGCGCCGCAGAAACCTGACGCGAACGAGGCCGGGAGCCGGCCCGTACATCCTGCTGAAGCACCTGCCGAAGGGGCTGAGAAGTGAATCTCGCCGCCGCAACCAACGAGAGCCTGGCGAACACCAGCAATGTGCTGATCTATTCGTCGATGGCCGTCTACACGCTGGCCTTCTTCGCGCACATCGCGGAGTGGGTCCTCGGCAGCCGCAGCAAGGTCGGCCGCACGGCCGCCGGGCTGTCCGGCTCCGCGGCCGGTGGCGCCGCCGCCCCCCAGGTGGTCACCCAGGCCGGTGGCACCGCCGTACTGGAGCGGCCGAAGGTCGTCACCCGCTCCGCCGCCGGCACCCGCGACGTGCCGGACGGGCCGGGCGCGGCGGGCGGCACGTTCAAGGGTGACCTGTGGGGCCGGATCGCGGTCTCGCTGACCGTGGTGGCCTTCGCCGTGGAGGCGGGCGGGGTCATCACCCGCGCCCTCTCCGTGCAGCGAGCCCCCTGGGCCAACATGTACGAGTTCTCGATCACCTTCTCCACCGTGGCGGTCGGCTCGTACCTGGTGCTGCTCGCGCTGAAGAAGAACGTCCGCTGGATCGGCCTCCCCCTGGTCACCACGGTGCTGCTGGATCTCGGTCTCGCGACGACGGTCCTCTACACCGAGAGCGACCAGCTGGTGCCCGCGCTGCACTCGTACTGGCTGTGGATCCACGTCTCGACCGCGATCATCTGCGGCGCCGTCTTCTACCTCGGCGCGGTCGGCACGGTGCTCTACCTCTTCCGCGACAGCTACGAGAACAAGCTCGTCTCCGGTGGTACGCCGGGGAAGTTCGCCACCTCCGTCATGGAGCGGCTGCCCTCCGCGTCGTCGCTGGACAAGTTCGCGTACCGGGTCAACGCGGCGGTCTTCCCGCTCTGGACGTTCACGATCATCGCGGGAGCGATCTGGGCGGGTGACGCCTGGGGCCGGTACTGGGGCTGGGACCCCAAGGAGGTCTGGTCCTTCATCACCTGGGTCGCCTACGCCGCCTACCTGCACGCCCGCGCCACGGCCGGCTGGAAGGGCCGCAAGGCCGCCTACCTGGCGCTGGTCGCCTTCGCCTGCTGGCTGTTCAACTACTACGGCGTGAACATCTTCGTCAGCGGCCTGCACTCCTACGCCGACGTCTGAGACCGGGCAACGACGAGGGCGCCCCGGGTCTCCACTCGGGGGGCCCTCGTCGTCATGTCAGCTCAGCGGTGTGTCCAGGACCGCCTTGCGGTGGCTGAACGTCTCCAGCGAGTACCGGCCGTGGTAGCTGCCCATGCCGCTCTCGCCGACCCCGCCGAACGGCAGGTCCGAGACGGTCAGATGGGCCAGCGGCAGCCCGATGCCCACCCCGCCCGACGAGGTCTCGGCCAGCAGCCGGTCCCGTACGGCGGGGGAGTCGGTGAACGCGTACAGCGCGAGCGGCTTGTCCCGGTCGTTGATGAAGGAGATCGCCTCGTCCAGGCCGGCCACCGTCACCAGCGGCAGGATCGGGCCGAAGATCTCCTCGCCCATCACCGGCGCGTCCGGCGCGACATCGGCCAGCACGGTCGGCGCGATGTACTTGGTGTCGCGGTCGTAGGCGCCGCCGGTCACCGTACGGCCCGAGCCCAGCAGGCCGGTCAGCCGGTCGAAGTGACGCTCGTTCACGATCCGCCCGTACTCCGGGTGCTCGGCCGGGTCCGTCCCGAACAGCCCCTCCACGGCGATCGCCAGCGCCTGTGCGAGCGCCGGAGCGGTCTCCGGGTCGGTCAGTACGTAGTCCGGGGCGACGCAGGTCTGCCCGGCGTTGAGGAACTTGCCCGAGGCCAGCCGTCCCGCCACGGCCTTCAGGTCCGCACCCCGGTCGACGAAGACCGGCGACTTGCCGCCGAGCTCCAGCGTGACCGGGGTGAGGTGCTTCGCGGCGGCCGCCATGACGATCCGGCCGACCGTGCCGTTGCCGGTGTAGAAGATGTGGTCGAAGCGCTGCTCCAGCAGGGCGGTGGTCTCCTCCACCGCGCCTTCGACGACGCCGACCGCCTCCGTGTCCAGGTATTGCGGCAGCAGCCGCGCCACGGCGGTGGAGGTGGCGGGCGCCAGCTCGCTGGGCTTGACGACCACGCAGTTTCCGGAGGCCAGCGCGCCGACGACCGGGGCGAGCAGCAGTTGCACCGGGTAGTTCCAGGGCGCGATGACCAGGACGACCCCGAGCGGGTCCAGCACGGTGTGCGCGGTGGCCCCGGTGGGCGCGAGATGCGGCGGTACGGGGGCGGGTTCGGGCCGCAGCCAGTCGGCGAGGTGCTCCAGGGTGTGGTCGATCTCCCGGACCGTGAAGTCGATCTCGGTCCGGTACGCCTCCTTGCGGCTCTTGCCCAGGTCGGCGCGGAGGGCGTCCGCGAGGTCGTCGCCGTGCTCGGTGAGCAGGGCGCGCAGCCGCTCCAGCTGACCGGTGCGCCAGGCGAGGTCCTTGGTGCGGCCGGTGCGGAAGGTGGCGCGGAGGCGGGCGACGAGGTCGGCGGGGGACTCGGTGGAGGTCGCGGTGGGGGTCGCGGACATGTGGGGCTCCTCAAGAGGGTCACGCGTGCCCGTGAAAGAGAGGCGCGCGCTGCGGTACCCCTTCGAGGATGGCCGACGCCACCCCGCCGACGCGCCCACCGCGCCGGTCGGAAAGATCACGCCCGGCCGGAGGAATAACCCGTGAGGAACAGCTCGTGAGGAACAGGCAGGGAGGAACAGCCCGTCAGGACGTGGGCGGGGTCTTGTCGTCGGGGCTCGTGTCGCCCTCGCGGCGTCCGCGCTCCTCCTCCTCGGCGGCCGCGCGCTCGGCCTCCTTGTCGTCCTTGAGGGACTTCAGGAAGTCGGGGTTGTCGTCCGGGGCCACCCACTGCTGGCGCCTGCCGCCCGGCTGCCAGGAGGAGAGCCCGCCGCCTCCGGCCGCCCGATGCCGCACCTTGCCCGCGAAGAGCCAGCCGATCGAACCCACGACCCAGAACAGCAGGATGATGAAGACCCAGGCGATCTTGGGCAGATGCTTGGTGTCCTCCTCCGAGGTGTTCAGGCAGTCGATGAAGGCGTAGATCATCAGCGCCAGCGGCAGGATGAACATCAGGGCTCTCATGGCGCGTCCCCCAGTGGAGCGGGCGGCGGGGCTCGGTGTTCCCCGGTGTCGCCGCCAGGGTACCGGCTGGCCGCCGGGAATCCCGGGCCCGCAGCCGGGGGAGCCCCGGCGGGGGCGCGCGGGCGGGGATGACAAACTGGACCGCATGGCTTACGACGATCTCCGCTCCCTGCTCCGGGCTCTTGAACGCGATGGTGATCTCAAGCGCGTCAAGGCCGAGGTCGATCCTCACCTGGAGGTCGGCGAGATCGTCGACCGGGTGAACAAGGCGGGCGGCCCCGCCCTCCTCTTCGAGAACGTCAAGGGCTCCTCGATGCCCCTGGCCATGAACGTCTTCGGCACCGACCGGCGCCTGCTCAAGGCGCTCGGGCTGAAGTCGTACAGCGACATCAGCGACAAGATCGGCGGCCTGCTCAAGCCGGAGCTGCCGCAGGGCTTCGTCGGCGTACGGGAGGCCTTCGGCAAGCTCGGCTCGATGGTCCACGTACCGCCGAAGAAGGTGAAGTCGGACGACGCGCCGGTGCAGGAAGTCGTCCTGAAGGGCGACGAGGTCGACCTGGAGCAGCTGCCCGCGCTCTTCACCTGGCCCGGCGACGGCGGCTCCTTCTTCAACCTGGGCCTCACCCACACCAAGCACCCCGAGACCGGCGTCCGGAACCTGGGGCTCTACCGGCTCCAGCGCCACGACAAGCGCACGATCGGGATGCACTGGCAGATCCACAAGGACTCCGCCAACCACTACCAGGTCGCCGCCCGGCGCGGTGAGCGGCTGCCGGTCGCCATCGCCTTCGGCGCCCCGCCCGCCGTGACGTACGCCTCCACCGCGCCGCTGCCCGGAGACATCGACGAGTACCTCTTCGCCGGGTTCGTCCAGGGCAAGCGGATCGAGATGGTCGACTGCAAGACCGTGCCGCTCCAGGTCCCGGCGCAGGCCGAGGTCGTCATCGAAGGGTGGCTGGAGCCGGGCGAGATGCTGCCGGAGGGCCCGTTCGGGGACCACACCGGCTTCTACACCCCGCAGGAACCGTTCCCCGCACTGACCATCGACTGCGTCACGATGCGCAAGCGCCCGCTGCTCCAGTCCATCGTGGTGGGCCGGCCGCCGACCGAGGACGGGCCGCTGGGCCGGGCCACGGAGCGGTTCTTCCTGCCGCTGCTGAAGATCATCGTGCCGGACATCGTGGACTACCACCTGCCCGAGGCGGGCGGCTTCCACAACTGCGCGATCGTCTCGATCGACAAGAAGTACCCGAAGCACGCGCAGAAGGTGATGAGCGCGATCTGGGGCGCGCACATGATGTCGCTGACCAAGCTGATCGTGGTCGTCGACTCCGACTGCGACGTCCACGATCTGCACGAGGTCGCCTGGCGGGCGCTCGGCAACACCGACTACGCCCGGGACCTCACCGTCACCGAGGGCCCGGTCGACCACCTGGACCACGCCTCGTACCAGCAGTTCTGGGGCGGCAAGGCGGGCATCGACGCCACCCGGAAGCTGCCCACCGAGGGCTACACCCGGGACGGCGGCTGGCCGGAGATGGTCGAGTCCGACCCGGAGACGGCGGCGAAGGTCGACCGCCGCTGGAAGGAGTACGGGCTGTGAGCGGCGCGGCAGAGGCGGCGGCCGTCCAGGGCCCGGCACCTTCCAGCAGCAAGGTGAAGTCCTTCCTGCGGCTGGTGATGATCGAGCACTCGGTCTTCGCGCTGCCCTTCGCGTACATCGCCGCCCTGACCGCGATGTTCCAGCTGGACGGGACGATCCACTGGAGCGTCCTGCTGCTCGTGACGCTGGCGATGGTCGGGCTGCGGACGTTCGCGATGGCCGCCAACCGGATCATCGACCGGGAGATCGACGCCCGTAACCCGCGCACCGCGGGCCGGGAGCTGGTCACCGGTGCGGTGTCGGTGCGGTCGGCGTGGACCGGGGCGCTCGTCGCGCTCGCCGTCTTCCTGGGCGCCGCCGCGCTGCTCAACCCGCTCTGCCTGGTGCTGGCGCCGTTGGCCGTCGTGCCGATGGTGGTCTATCCGTACGGCAAGCGGTTCACGAACTTCCCGCACGCCATCCTGGGGCTCGCGCAGGCCATCGGGCCGATCGGCGCCTGGCTCGCGGTGACCGGCTCCTGGTCGTGGGACGCGGTGATCCTGGGGCTGGCCGTCGGCATCTGGATCGGCGGCTTCGACCTGATCTTCGCCTGTCAGGACGTTGCTGCGGACCGGGCCCACGGGGTGCTCTCCTTCCCGGCGCGCTTCGGCATCCCGGCGGCGCTCTGGGGCGCGCGGGTCTGTCATCTGGTGACCACCGGGCTGCTGGTCTGGTTCGGCCTGGCGACGGACGCCGAGGTCTTCTACTGGATCGGCATGGTGATCGTCGCGGTGGCGTTCGTCTACGAGCACCGCGTGGTGCGGCCGCACGACCTGTCCCGGCTGAACCGTGCCTTCTTCTCCGTCAACGGCTTCATCGGCATGGCGCTCTTCGCCTGCGCGCTGCTGGACCTGCTGGTGCGCGGCCTGACCCCGTAAGGCTCCGGCGGTCTTCCCGCCCGCGAGAACCCGCGGCTCAGACCGTGACCAGGTTGTCCGGGCCGCGGTGCGCGGGCGGCCGGCGGAAGAGGAAGGCCGCCGCCACGCCGCCTATGAGCCCGAAGAGGTGGCCCTGCCAGCTGACGCCCGACTCGGTCGGCAGCACGCCCCAGAGCAGCGAGCCGTAGACCACGGCGACGCCGATGCCGATCAGCACGTCCCAGGGCCGCCGGTCCACGAAGCCGCGGACCAGCAGGTAGCCGAGGAGCCCGAAGACCACACCGGAGGCGCCGAGCGTCACGGTGAAGGCGGGAGCGGTCAGCCAGACGCCTATGCCGCTGACCAGGATGATCGTCACGACGACGGCGGCGAATCTGCGCAGCCCGCCGAGCGCGGCGATGAAGCCGAGGACCAGCAGCGGAACGCTGTTGGAGGCGACGTGCTCCCAGCCGCTGTGCAGGAACGCGGCGGGTATGACGTCACGCAGCTCGGCCATCTCGCGCGGGCTGATGCCGTAGGTGTCGAGTGCGTGGCCGGTCGCCACGTCGATCCCTTCGAGGATCCACAGCAGTGCGACCCAGCCCACCATCACGATGCCGGCCGTGAGCGCTCGTGCGCTGCCGGTCGTGGTGGATCCGGTGGTGCGGTCGGTGCTCCAGTAATCGCCCATGGTCTACCCCTGCCCCCGGGTTGCCCGTCATCCGTTGAACGTCCGGGGCCGCCGCCCGGTTCCGGGTGCGGGGTGCCGGGGCGTGCCGGATAGGCTCGCAGATGTGGAATCCGGGACTTCAGTGACTCATCAGCAGCGGCGGCCTTGGATTGTCGGGGTGTCCGGTGCTTCGGGGACCCCGTTCGCGGCCGCCGTCCTGCGCGGCCTGCTGGCGGGCGGCGAGAGCGTGGACCTGGTGGTGAGCCGGGCCTCGCGGCTCACCCTGCTGGACGAGACCGGCATCGCGTTCCGGGACGGGCACTGGCGCGATGACCTGCGCTGTTGGCTGGAGCGCGGCGCCGACGGGAAGCCGGACGCCTTCACGGTGAGCGATGCGGAGCTGGAGCACGTACGCCACTGGCCGGCCGGTGATCTGGCCGCCGGGCCGTCCTCCGGGTCGTACCCGGCGCAGGGGATGCTCATCGTGCCGGCCTCGACGGCCTGCGTGGCCGGAGTGGCGCTCGGCCTGTCGAAGGATCTGCTCCAGCGGGCCGCGAGCGTGACGCTCAAGGAGCGCCGGCCGCTCGTCGTCGCGGTGCGCGAGACCCCGCTGAGCGGCCAGACGCTGAAGCAGATGGTGGCCTTGGACGAGGCGGGCGCGATCGTGCTGCCCGCCTCTCCGGCGTTCTACGCGGGCGCGACGCACATCCAGGACCTGGTGGACTTCGTCGCGGGGCGGGTGCTGGACGCGGCCGGGGTGGAACACCGGCTGTACCGCCGCTGGGAGGGAGAGCTCGGTGGCGGCTCCCGCAGCCCGGCTGAGTGAGGGCTCGGCCCGGGGGTCAGAAAGACCTCGGGCGGCTGAATGGCCTCGGGGGCTGAATGGCCCGGCTCAGCGCTTCTTGGTGGTGCGCGGGGCGCGGGTCTTGTCCACGCGGTGCGCGGCGGCGGGCTGGTGGGCACGCGAGCGGTTGGCCAGGTCCTGCAGCTCGCGCATCCGGGCGTAGGCCATCTCGATCGTGTACACGGTGAAGTTCACTCCTGAAGATTCGAAAGCGTTTCTTGGATGTTCTAGAAGATTTGCAGGGTGTGGGCCCTGCATGCCTTAGATTCTACACGTAGACTCGCGGTACTGCTGAACAATGGAAGGTCTCAGTCATATGGACGCGGTGGACAGGCAGCTCATCCAGGCCCTCAGAGAGAACGGCAGGGCCTCGTACGCCGAGCTGGGACGGCTCGTGGGGCTCTCCGGGCCCAGCGTCACCGACCGCATCAACCGGCTGGAAACCGCCGGTGTCATCACCGGCTACCGCGCCACCGTCGACTCGGCCTCGCTCGGCCTCGGCGTCACCGCGCTGATCGGCATCTCGCTCTCGGACGCCGCCGACCACGAGGACGTGGCGCACCGGCTGAAGGACCTCGCGGAGATCGAGGACTGCTGGTTCATCGCGGGCGACGACTCGTACATGCTCAAGGTCCGGGTCGGTGACGTGGACGGCCTGGAGAAGACGATCCGGCGCCTGAGCGGTACGAAGGGCGTCTCGCGGACCCGTACCACCATCGTGCTCTCCACCAAGTGGGAGAACCGGGTCGGGGAACTTCCCGAGGAGTCCTAGGCGCGGAGCGCCGTAAAGGGGGCCCCGCCCGCCCGAAGGGTGGGGGAGTACGGTTGGTGCGGTCTGTTGTACGGAGGAATGGGAGGCGGCCAGGTGGACGCGGGACTCAAGCGCGAGCTGGAGCAGAAGGTCCGGGCCGGCGAGCGGCTGACCCGCGAGGACGGGATCGCGCTCTACGCGTCCGACGACCTGGCGTGGCTCGGCGGGCTGGCGCACGAGGTGCGCACCCGTAAGAACGGTGACGTCGTGCACTTCAACGTCAACCGCCACCTCAACATGACCAACGTGTGCACCGCCTCGTGCGCGTACTGCTCGTTCCAGCGCAAGCCGGGCGAGAAGGACGCGTACACGATGCGGATCGAGGAGGCCGTCAGCCTCGCCAAGGCGATGGAGGGCGAGAACCTCACCGAGCTGCACATCGTCAACGGCCTCCACCCCAACCTCCCGTGGCGCTACTACCCGCGCTCGCTCAGCGCGCTGAAGGAAGCCCTGCCGGACGTCGCGCTCAAGGCGTTCACGGCGACGGAGATCCACCACTTCGAGACGATCTCCGGCCTCAGCGCCTCCGAGATCCTCGACGAGCTGATCGCGGCCGGTCTGGAGTCGCTGACCGGCGGCGGCGCGGAGATCTTCGACTGGGAGGTCCGCCAGCACATCGTCGACCACCGCACCCACTGGGAGGACTGGTCGCGCATCCACCGCCTCGCGCACGAGAAGGGGCTCAAGACCCCCGCGACGATGCTGTACGGGCACATCGAGGAGCCCCGTCACCGCGTCGACCACGTGCTGCGGCTGCGCGAGATGCAGGACGAGACCGGCGGCTTCCAGGTCTTCATCCCGCTGCGCTACCAGCACGACTTCGTGGACATGAAGGACGGCAAGGTCCGCAACAAGCTCCAGGCGCGTACGACGATGGCGACCGGCGCCGAGGCGCTGAAGACCTTCGCCGTCTCGCGGCTGCTGTTCGACAACGTGCCGCACGTCAAGGTGTTCTGGGTGATGCACGGCGTGCAGACCGCCCAGCTCGCGCTCCAGCACGGCGCGGACGACATGGACGGCTCGGTCGTCGAGTACAAGATCACGCATGACGCCGACGACTTCGGTACGCCGAACAAGCTCGGCCGCGAGGACCTGCTGGACCTGATCCGCGACGCCGGTTTCCGGCCGGTGGAGCGGAACACGCGGTACGAGATCCTGCGCGAGTACCCGGGCCCGGACGCCGATCTGCGCGAGTCGCCGCAGCCGATGCGGGTCTGAGCCCCTGTACGCACGAAGAAGCCCCGGCCGCCGCCCCCGGCCGGGGCTTCTTCGTGTTCCGAGTGGAGTGGATCTCTCGCAGAGGTAAGGATTACTGTTCCCATATGGCACTTACCTTTGAGCTGGATCCCTCGTTCTCGCCGGCCCTGCGCGACGGCATCACCGCCCTGTGGGCCGATGTCACGAACGCCGGCGGCGCTGTCGGCTTCGTCCCGCCGGTCACGGCCGAGGACGTCCGGCCCGACCTGCTCAACCACCTCGTCGCCATGGAGCAGGGCCGCACCCGGCTGCTCGTCGGCCGCGACGAGGACGGGAAGGTCGCCGCCACCGCCTTCCTCGCCCTCAACGACCACCGGCTGCTGCGCCACTGGCTCTGGCTCTACACCGTGATGCTCCACCCGCGCCACCAGGGCAAGGGGTACGGTCGCGACCTCATGGCCGCCACCGCCGACGCGGCCCGCTCCATCGACGGCATCGAGGCGATCCGCCTCACCTGCCGCGGCGGCACCGGCGCCGACCGCTTCTACGCCGCCTGCGGCTACAAGGAGGTCGGCCGGGTCCCGGGCGGCATCCGGGTCGCGCCGGGCGACGACCGCGACGACATCGTCATGCTGCTCCCGCTGTGACCGGGAGCCCCGGCCCGCTGTGACCGGAGCCGCGGCCCGCTGTGACCGGGAGCCCCCTCAGCCCTGAGAATTCGGGCCATGCTTCACTGGACGGGCAGGAGTGTGGGAAGAGACCGAGAAGTCCACGGGAAGAGAGAGGGCCTGCCGTGTCCGCTGCCAAGCCGAGCGCGATGATCCGGTACACGGCGTTGCGCCTGTTGATCTTCGTAGGCTGCTTCTTCATCGCCGGTGTCGCCGTCCACTTCGGCCTGGTCCCCGCCGGCCTCGGCGGCGCCAACATGGTCTGGGTGATCCTGCTCGGCCTCGTCCTCTCCGCGCCGCTCAGCTACGTACTGCTGCGCAAGCAGCGCGACGAGATGTCCGAGCAGATCGTCTCCACGGTCGACCGGACCAAGGCCCGCCTCGACGCCAACCGCACCCGCGAGGACGCCGTTCAGTAAGGTTCCTCACACCCGCCGAAAGCCCCGGACCGGAGCGCACCGCTCCCGTACCGGGGCTTCGGCGTTCTCGGGGGCCTCGAGGGTGCCGGGGCGGGCCGGTTTCCGGTCCGTGATCTCCATGGTCAAAGAAAGGCTTTGAGCTTCTCAAAGTTCAAGTGTTAACGTGTTCGACATGAAGACAGCAGTGCGCCTCCGTCATGCCGCGAGCATTCCGCTCGTGGCGCGCCTGCACGTCGATCTCTGCCGCTGTATGTCCGCGGTCTGTTGCCGCAACGTCTGATACGGCATCATGCAGCGGCGCCGCCCTTGACGCGGGCGCCGCGATCCCGTCCCCGTTCCACCGCACGACCGTACGGCTGTCCTCGTACGTCCCGATGCGTCCCCACTGGAGTGTGTCCGTGTCCGCGAATTCCGCGTCCGCCGCCCCCGAGGCCGAGCAGCCGTCCACCGGCTCCGGCCCCGCTTCCCGTATACCCAGGTTCCCGTTCTGGGCACAGATCGTCGCCGGTCTGGTGCTCGGTGTCCTGCTCGGCTGGCTGGCCCGCAGCCAGGACGTGTCCTGGCTCGTCACCACGCTCGACAAGATCGGCTCGATCTTCGTCCAGCTGCTGAAGCTGGCCGTAGCCCCGCTGGTCTTCTTCGCGATCCTGGTGTCGATCACCAACCTGCGCAAGGTCAACAACGCCGCCCGGCTGGCCACCCGCACGCTGCTCTGGTTCATGATCACGTCGCTGATCGCGGTCGCCATCGGCCTCGCGATCGGCCTGATCACCAACCCGGGCTCCGGCACCGGCCTCACGCCGAAGGACGGCAAGCTGCCCGAACGCACCGGCAGCTGGATCGACTTCCTCACCGGCATCATCCCGAACAACGTGATCGAGCCGTTCACCGAGCTGAACGTGCTCCAGATCGTCTTCATGGCGGCCGTCGCCGGTATCGCGGCCCTCAAGCTCGGTGAGAGGGCCCAGCCGATCCTCACGCTCAGCCAGTCGATCCTGGAGCTCCTCCAGAAGGCCCTGTGGTGGGTCATCCGCCTCGCCCCGATCGGCACCATCGGCCTCATCGGCTACGCCATCGCCGGCTACGGCTGGGACCTGATCGGCAAGTACGCCACGTTCACCGCCGACATCTACATCGGCTGCCTCCTGGTGATGTTCGGCGTCTACCCGCTGCTCCTGGCCACCGTCGCCAAGGTCAGCCCGCTGCAGTTCTTCAAGGGCGCCTGGCCCGCGATCCAGCTCGCCTTCGTCTCCCGCTCCTCGGTCGGCACCATGCCGGTCACCCAGCGGGTCACCGAGCGCCTCGGCGTGCCGAAGGAGTACACCTCCTTCGCCGTTCCGTTCGGCGCGACCACGAAGATGGACGGCTGCGCCGCGATCTACCCGGCGCTGGCGGCGATCTTCATCGCGCAGATCTTCGACGTGCAGCTCGGCATCGGCGACTACGTGCTGATCGCCTTCGTCTCGGTGATCGGCTCGGCGGCCACCGCCGGACTCACCGGTGCGACGGTCATGCTGACCCTGACCCTCTCCACGCTGGGCCTCCCGCTGGAGGGCGTCGGCCTGCTGATGGCCATCGACCCGATCCTGGACATGATCCGCACCGCCACCAACGTGGCCGGTCAGGCGCTGGTCCCGGTCATCGTCGCGGCCCGCGAGAAGATCCTCGACCACGACAGGTACAACTCGGCCTCGTCCTCCTCGATCGACACGTTCGGCCCGTCCGGCGACGACGGCTGGGACGAGGACCGCGACCGTGACCGCGTGTCGGAACCGAAGGACGCGGTTCCGGTCTCCGCCTAGCGGCAATCCGGCCCGTACGTCCCGAGTGCCCCCGGCCCACCTCCTGAGGTGGGCCGGGGGCACTTTCGTGTTCCGGGCGCGCTGTCCCGCGGCCCCGGAGAAGATGGGGGCGATTCCGGCCAGGGGAGCAGCGGAGAGGTGGTGAAATGTCGATTTCGCTGCTGTTGGTCCCCGGGTTTCCCGCAGGTACAGGCCAGAGAGTGATGGTCCAGACCATTGACTCGATCGGGCTCCCCCTCCTACCGTGTCGCTTGCCTGGGGCCGACACCTCCAGGGGATTTTCGGAACGGTGCAGATCCGCCCCCTGACGTGCTTTCTGACGGTCTCTCGGCAACTCCGTCCGGTGCTGTCCGATGCCCTCAGCGGTGTCGTCACCGGCGTTGGCGACAAGGGGGCGCAGCGCGTGATCGACACAGTCGGCGGTACCACGGCCACCGGAGGCCTCACGCCGGGGCATGGGCAGGAACGGCTCTGGTTCCTGCACCAACTGGACCCCGAGGACGCCTCGTACAACATTCCGCTGGTGCTCCGGCTGACCGGCGTCCTCTCCGTACCCGCCCTGGCCGCCGCGTTCGAGGGGACCGTCGCCCGGCACGAGGCCCTGCGCACCCGCTTCCCGGACGTGGACGGGCGGCCGGTCGCCGTCGTGGACCGGCCCGGTCCCGTGGTGGTGGAGAGCCTCGACCTCAGGGGCCGCCCCGGGAGCGCCGGTCCGCTGCTGGCCGAGCGGACGAACGCCGCCTTCGACCTGGGCCGGGGCCCGCTCCTGCGGATCACCCTGCTGCGGACGGACGACGACGAGCACCTGCTCTGCCTGGTCCTCCACCACATCGTCGCCGACGGCTGGTCGCTGAACCTGCTCCGCGACGAACTCGCCACCCGGTACGCCGCCCACCTCGCCGGCCGGCCGGTCGACCTGCCCGAGGTCCTGCCGTACACGGAGTACGCGCGGCGGGAGCGGGCAGCCGCGCGGGGGCCGGAGGCCGAGGCGGCCCTCGCCCACTGGCGGGAGCGTCTCGCGGGCGCCCCCGTGCTCGATCTGCGGCCCACCGTGACGGGCGCGCCGGACGGTGCGGGCGGCGGCGCCTTCCACACCCGGCGGATCACCGGGGCCGGTGCGGGTGTCGATGCGCTGGCCAGGGAGAAGCGGTGCACGCCCTTCATGGTGCTGCTCGCCGCCTACCAGGTGCTGCTGCACCGCTGGACCCGTCAGGACGACTTCTGCGTCGGCGTGCCGGCTGCGGGCCGGGGCGAACCCGAACTGGAGGAGGTGATCGGCTACTTCTCCACCACGCTCGTACTCCGCGCCGAACTGGCCGGTGACCCCGCCTTCGGCGAACTCCTGCGCCGCGTACGCCGCTCCGCACTGGCCGGCTTCGCCCACGACCGGGTGCCCTTCGAGCGGCTCATCGACGCCCTCGGTATCGAGCGCAGGCTCGGCTCGAGTCCGCTCTTCCAGACCCTGCTGACCGTGCACACCCAGGACGGATCCGGAAGCGGGGAGGGGCGGTTCGCGGATCTGCGGTGCACCGACGAGGACGGCGGCCACGCGGCCAGCAAGGTCGAGCTGATGCTCGACCTGCGCCGCGAGGGCGATGACCTGATCGCCGTCCTCGGCTACCGCACCGACCTCTTCGACGCCCCCTGGGCCGCCCGGCTCGCCCGCCACTTCGAGACGCTCCTGCGCGGCGCGCTCGCCGCCCCGGACACCCCGGTCTCCGAACTGGAGCTGCTCACGCGGCCCGAGCGCGACGAACTGCTGGCCCTCGGCACCGGCGCCCCGGAACCGCCGGGCGGCGAGGAACCGCTGCCGGTCGCCCTGGCCCGTGCGGCCGAGCGGTACGCCGGGCGGACGGCGGTGCGCGCCCCGGAGGGGGAGCTGACCTACCGGGAGCTGTGGGACGCGGCCGGTGCGCTCGCCGTGCGGCTGCGGGCCGCCGGGGTACGCGGCGGGGACACCGTGGGCGTCCGCCTGCCGCGCGGCAGGGCGGCGATCACCGCCCTGCTGGCCACCTGGCGGGCCGGGGCCGCCTATCTGCCGCTCGACCCCGACCACCCGCGGCCGCGGCTGGAGTTCATGATCGCCGACACCGGCGTACGCGTGGTGGTCGCGGACCCCGCGGCCGAGGGGGCGCAGTGGCTCGCGGAGGGCGTCGCGGTGGTGGCCCCGGACGGTGCCGGTCCGGGGGCCGCCGGCTGCGACCCCGCCTGGCAGGCCGGTCCCGGCGACCCCGCCTACGTCATCCACACCTCCGGCTCCACCGGCACGCCCAAGGGGGTCCTCGTCCCGCACCGGGCCCTCGCCGCCCGGATCGCCTGGATGCGCGCGGACTACGGGATCACGGCGGCCGACGAGGTGCTCCAGTTCGCCTCGCTGAGCTTCGACACCCACGCCGAGGAGGTCTTCCCCGCGCTCACGGCCGGGGCCACACTCACCGTCGCCGGGCCCGGCGCGACCCTGCCCGACCACCTCGCGGCAGGCGCCGGTGACGGGCTGACCGTCCTGGACCTGCCCACCCCGTACTGGCACCAGCTGGCCGACGACCTCGACGCCGTGGACTGGCCGCCCGGGCTGCGTCTGCTCATCCTCGGCGCCGACCAGGTCCAGCCCGCCGCCGTCGCCGCCTGGCGGGCCCGCTTCGGGGACACCGTACGGCTGGTCAACTCCTACGGCCCCACCGAGACCACCGTCATCGCCACCACCGCCGAGCTGGGCCGGGCCGACGCGGTGCACCGCCCGCCCATCGGCGGCCCCGTCGGCTCCACCACGCTGACCGTGTGCGACGCGGCCGGGCGGCTGATGCCGTACGGAGCGGTCGGTGAACTCCTCGTCGGCGGCGCGGGGGTGACCCTCGGCTACGGCGGGCGGCCCGGAGCCACCGCACGGGCCTTCGTACCCGATCCGTACGGTCCGCCCGGCTCCCGCCGCTACCGCACCGGCGATCTGGTGCGCTGGCGGGCGGACGGGCAGCTGGAGTTCCTCGGACGCATCGACGACCAGGTGAAGGTACGCGGCTTCCGCGTCGAGCCCGGCGAGGTGGAGGCGGCGCTGCTGGCTCTGGAGGGGGTCGGCGGTGCGGCGGTGATCGTGCGGGAGCAGGCGCTGGTCGCGTATGCGGTGGCGGCCGCCGGCTCCGCCCCGGACGCGGCGCGTGAGCTGTCGCCGGCCGGGGTGCGGGCGGCTCTGGCCGCACGGCTCCCGGCCCATCTGGTCCCCAACTCCGTGGTGGTCCTGGACGCCCTGCCGCTGACCCCGAACGGCAAACTCGACCGCCGCGCCCTGCCCGCGCCCGACCGGCGGCCCGACCTGGGCGGTGGCTACGTGGCCCCGCGCACCGACGCCGAGGAGCTGGTGGCGGAGGTGTGGGCGGAGGTGCTGGGGCTCGACCGGGTCGGCGCGGCCGACGACTTCTTCGACCTCGGCGGCCACTCGCTCCTCGCCACCCGTGTCGTCGCCCGGATCAGAGCGGCGACTGACCTGGCCGTTCCCCTGCGCACGCTGTTCGTCCACCGCACCGCCGAGGCGTTCGCGCTCGCGGTGGAGGACCTGCTGCTGGCCGAGATCGAAGCCCTGACCGACGAGGACGCCGGGCGCCTGCTCGCCGCCGAGTCCGCACCACGGAGAAACGGAACGACGACGGCATGAGCAGCAGCAGTACGGATCAGTACCCCGGTGACACCGAGGCGGGCGACGGCCCCGGCGCCGGACCGTCCCCCGCACCGGGCCGCTCGGGCGGCACCTCGCTCTCCGAGGCCAAGCGCGCCCTTCTCGCCCAGCGGCTGAGAGGCCGGGCGCGAGCCGTGCAGGCGGTCCCAAGGCGCCCCGAGGGCACCGCGCCACCGCTCTCCTTCGCGCAGGAACGCCTCTGGTTCATGGAGCAGTTCGCGCCCGGTACCGCCGCGTACAACATCCCCGTGGCCCGCCGGCTGCGCGGCCCGCTGGACCGTCCGGCCCTCCAGCGGGCCCTGGACGCCGTCGTCGCCCGCCACGAGACCCTGCGCACCCGCTACCCGGCCACCGACGACGGCCGCCCGGTCCTGGAGATCGCCGACCCGGCCCCCTTCGGCCTGCGCACCGCCGACGCGGACGACGAGGAGCACGCGGCCCGGCTGGTGGACGAGCTGGCCGCGCTCCCCTTCGACCTGGTCACCGGCCCCCTGATGCACGGCCTGCTGGTCCGCGTCGCCGACGACGACCATGTCCTCCTCCTCGTCGTGCACCACAGCGTCAGCGACGGCTGGTCCAGCGAGGTGCTGGTCTCCGAGGTGCTGCGCGGCTACGCCGCGTACGCCACCGGGGGCGGCGATCCGCTGCCCGAACTCGCCGTCCAGTACGGGGACTTCGCGCTCTGGCAGCGCGAGCGGCTGACCGGCGGGCGGCTGGAGCAGGAGGTGGCGTACTGGTCCCGTGAACTGGCCGGTGTGCGCCCCCTGGAGCTGCCCACCGACCGCCCCCGCCCCGAACGGCAGACCTTCGAAGGCGCGGGCTACGGCTTCGACATCGACCGGGAGCTGCTGGAGCGGCTCACCGCGCTCGGCAAGGAGCACGGGGCGACCGTGCACATGGTGCTGCTCGCCGCGTTCCAGGTGGCGCTGTCCCGGTTCGCCGGGCAGCGCGACTTCGCCGTCGGCTCACCCGTGGCCGGTCGGCCGGAGCCCGAACTCGAAGGCCTGGTCGGGATGTTCGTCAACGTCCTGGCGCTGCGCGCCCGGCTGGACGGCGACCCCTCCTTCGCCGAGCTGCTGGCGCGGACCCGGGAGACCTGCCTGGAGGCGTACGCCCACCAGGAGCTGCCCTTCGCCCAGTTGGTCTCCGAGCTGAACGTCGAGCGGGACGTCTCGCGCTCCCCGGTCTTCCAGGCGGTCCTGGCGATCCAGAACTACGCCTCGGCCGCCGAAGCCGCAGCGGGCGCCGAACTCCCGCTGGAGGTCGAGCCGTTCGGTCTCCATGCCGCCGGGACCCGGTTCGACCTGGAGCTCTTCCTCATGGAGTGGCCGGGCGGTCTGCGCGGCGCCTTCAACTACAACACCGACCTCTTCGACGAGTCCTCCGTCGCCCGGATCGCCGCCCATCTGGGCCGGCTCCTCCGTGGAGTCGCCGACAGCCCCGACGTACCGCTCTGTGCCCATGACGGACTCGACCCGGCCGAGCGGCACCGGATGCTCACCGAATGGAACGACACGGCCTTCGAGGCCTCCGACGCTCCCGGGGACGGGACCCTGACCGCTCTCGTCGCCGCGCAGAGCGCCCGCACACCGGACGCCGTGGCCGTCGAGTTCGGCGGCGAATCGCTGACGTACGCGGAGCTGGACCGGGCCGCCGACCGGATCGCCCGGCGGCTGGCCGCAGCGGGCGCCGGGCCCGGCAGCCTGGTGGCGGTGAGCGCCGAGCGCTCTCTCGGCCTGGTCGCCGGGCTCCTCGGCGTCCTGCGGACCGGGGCCGGCTACACCCCGCTGGACCCGGAGTACCCGGCCGGGCGACTCGCCTTCATGCTCGCCGACAGCGGTGCCGGCATCCTGCTCACGCAAGCCGGGCTGCCGGTGCCCGAGGGATGCGCGGCGCGGGTTCTCCTGATCGACGAGGAGGCGGCCGAAGAGCCCCTGTACGAAGGTGAGTTGTCGGCGTCGGACGCCGACGACATCGCGTACACGATCTACACCTCGGGTTCCACCGGCCGCCCCAAGGGGGTGCCCAACACCCACCGCGCCATCGTCAACAGACTGCGCTGGATGGCCCGCGGATACGGGATCGGGCCCGGGGACGCCCTGCTCCAGAAGACCCCGACCGGCTTCGACGTCTCCGTCTGGGAGCTGTTCCTGCCGCTGATCACGGGCGCCCGGCTGGTCGTGGCGCAGCCCGGCGGCCACAAGGACGCCGCCCACCTCCGCGACACCATCACGCAGTACGGCGTCACCGTCGCCCACTTCGTGCCCGCCATGCTGGATGTGTTCCTCGCGGAGGAGGACATCGAGCGGTGCGTCTCCCTGCGGCGCGTGGTGTGCAGCGGCGAGGAGCTGGCCCCGCACACCGCCCGCGCGTTCACCGCCCGGCTGCCCGCGTGCGCGCTCGCCAACCTGTACGGGCCGACCGAGGCCGCCGTCGACGTGACGAGCTGGGAGTGCGAGGGGGAGCTCGCGACCGTCCCCATCGGCGCTCCGGTCGACAACACCCGGCTGTACGTCCTCGACGCCGAGCTGCGGCCGCTGCCCCCGGGCACCCCGGGCGAGCTGCACATCGGCGGGGTCCAGGTCTCCGTCGGCTACCACCGCCGGCCGGGCCTGACCGCCGCCCGTTACGTCCCCGACCCGTTCGGCCCGCCCGGCTCCCGCCTCTACCGCACCGGCGACCTGGCGCGCTGGCGCGAGGACGGGCAGCTGGAACACCTCGGCCGGATCGACCAGCAGGTCAAGATCCGGGGCCAGCGCATCGAGCCCGGTGAGATCGAGGCCGCGCTGCTCGACCGGCCCGAAGTCGCCGCGGCCGCCGTGATCGTCCGGGAGGACAGTCCGGGCGACAAGAGGCTGGTGGCCTATCTGGTTCCGGCGGAGCCCTCGGGGCCCACCGGGGCCGGTGAGCCCTTGGTGGCCGGTGAGACCTCGGCGACCGGTGAGACCCCGGTGGCCGGTGAGCACCCGGTGACCGGTGAGCCCGAGCCGTGGGAGCCCGACCCCGCCGCCCTGCGCACCGCCCTCCGCCGCACCCTCCCCGACTACATGGTCCCGGCCGCCTTCGTCGCCCTGGAGGCCCTGCCGCTCTCCCCGAACGGCAAGCTCGACCGGCGCGCGCTCCCCGCACCGCAGGCCCGCCGGACCGGAGGAGCGCTCGCCGCCCCGGAGACGGAGACCCAGCGGGTGCTGGCCGAGGTGTGGGCGGAGATCCTGACGCTGCCCGAAGTCGGCGTGGACGACGACTTCTTCGACCTCGGCGGCCACTCGCTCCTGGCCACCCAGGTCATCGCCCGCGCCCGCAAGCGGCTGCCCGAGGTGGGGGCCCGCCCGGTCAGCGTGATGGACCTGTTCACCTCCCGTACGGTCCGTGAACTCGCCGCCCTGGCCGACCTGGACGAGTCCGAGCGCGGCCCCCGCCACCTGCTGCACCGGCTGACCCGCGCCGCTCCCGCCGACGCCCGGGTGCTGTCCTACGTCTGCATCCCGTACGGCGGCGGCAGCGCGGTCGTCTACCAGCCGGTCGCCGACGAGCTGCCGCCCGGCTACGACCTGTGGTCCGTCGCCATCCCGGGCCACGACATGGGCATCACCGAGGAGCACCTGCCCTTCGACGAGCTGGCCGCGAAAATCGCGGCCGAGATCCGGGAACGGGTCGAGGGCCCCATCGCCCTGTACGGCCACTGCGCGGTCGGCAGCGCGCTGACCGTGGCTGTCGGCCGCCTCCTCGAAGCGGCGGACCGGGAGGTGGAAGCCCTCTACATCGGGGCGCAGTTCCCCTTCGCCCGGCCGCGCGGCCGGATCCTCGGGCTGCTCAGCCGCGTCTCGGCGCTGGATCCGCTGCTGAACGACCGCGTCTACTTCACCTGGCTGCGCTCCATGGGCGCCGAGGTCGGGGATCTCGACGAGGCCCAGATGAAGTTCATGATCGGCAACATGCGGGCCGACTCGCGGGCCGCGGAGGAGTACTTCACCGAGGTGCTGGCCGAGGTGGAGGAGGGCGGGGACCTGCTGCGCGCCCCGGTCATCAGCGTGATCGGCAACCGGGACCCGGCCACCGACTTCTACCAGGAGCGGTACCGGGAGTGGCAACTGCTCGCCGAGCGCTCGGCGTTGGCCGTCCTGGACGAGGGCGGGCACTTCTTCCTCAAGTACCGTGCCCGGGAGCTCGTCGAGATCATCACCAGCACGCACCGGGCGGTCCTGGCAGGGACGGCCACCCGCGAACTGCCGGGCCGGGCCGAGGACGGGCCTTGGTGGTTCCACGGGGTGAGCGGCGGGGACGGTCCGGCCGTGGCCTCCGCCGACGACGTACGGGCGGAGGAGTCCGCACCGGCGGGCGGCGAAGGCGCGCCGGGCGCGGCCGCGGGGCCCGAGTCCGGTCCCGGCAACGGTCCCGCCCCCGGTCCCGGCACTGGTCCCGCCCCCGGCATGGGCCGGTTCCTGGCCGTCGCCCTCGGCCAGTTGGTCACCATCACCGGTTCCGCGCTCACCGAGTTCGCGCTGCCCGTGTGGATCTACATGGAGACCGGCTCGATGGGCAAGTACGCCCTCTACGCCGTGATCGGGATGCTCCCCGGCATCCTCGTCGGCCCGCTGGCCGGAGCCGTCGTCGACCGGCTGGACCGGCGCCGGGTCATGCTCGCCGCCAGTACCGTCGCCGGGACCACCCAGGGCGCGCTGCTCACGCTGCTGCTCAGCGGGAACCTGCACTCCTGGCACATCTACGTCCTCCTCGGCATGCTGTCGGTCGCCCTCACCTTCCAACGGCTCGCCTATGCCTCCTCCGTACCGCAGCTGGTCCCCAAGCGGTATCTCGGTCACGCCAACGGCATCACCCAAATGGCTTTCGGTTTCGCCCAGTTCATCGTCCCGCTGGCGGCGGTGGCCCTGATGGCGGGCATCGGGCTCAAGGGCATCCTCATCCTGGACGTGACCGGCTACGCCGTCGCGATCACCGTGCTGATGTTCGTCAAGTTCCCCAAGACCCTGCCCTGGACCCGGCACGAGTCGCTGGTGGCCGAGATCAGGAACGGCTTCGCCTACTCCTGGAAGAACCGGGGCTTCCGGGCGATGCTCCTCTGGTTCGCCGCGCTCAACATCTTCCTCTCGCCCCTCTTCCTGCTCGTCACGCCGCTGGTGCTCTCCTTCGACTCGCTGGAGTCGGTGGCACGGGTCGCCGTGGCCGGTGGCGCGGGCGCGATCCTCGGCGGGATCGCGATGGGCTTCTGGGGCGGTCCGAAGCAGAACCGGATGCGGGGCATGCTCACTCTCGCCGGGCTCCTCGCACTGGCCAGTGCGCTGGTCGGTGTCCGGGCCGACCTGTGGATCATCGGCATCGGGGCGTTCGGCATGTCCTGCGCGCTCTCCATGGTCAACGGCGTCTACACGACCATCGTCCAGATCAAGGTGCCGCAGCGGTTCCACGGCCGGGTGTTCGCCCTGAACACGCTGGTCGCCTGGTCGACCCTGCCGATCGGCCACGGGATCATCGCCCCGGCCGGCTCCGCGTTCTTCGGCCCGATGTTCGAGGACGGCGGTTCGCTGGCCGCCTCTGTCGGGGCCCTCATCGGCACGGGGCCGGGGCGCGGTATCGGCTTCATGTACCTGCTGTTCGGGGCGGCGATGCTGGGCCTGGTCGTGATCGGGCTGCGGCTGCCGGTCCTGGCGCGCTTCGACCTGGACGTGCCGGACGCGCTGCCGGACGACCTGGTGGGCATCCAGGAGCGCGAACGCCGGGTGGCGGAGCGCGCGAAGAGGACCCCGAGCCCGCCGGGCGACACCCCACCGCAGGGCCCGGCGGTCCCGGAGGACCCGGCAGCCCCGTCGGTTCCGGCGGGCGCGGCGGCTGCCGGGGTCACAGGGGGCACCCGGTGACCGTCGGCCCCGCCCCCGCCCCCGTCCCGGCGTCGCGGGCCGGTACGCCCGCCACCCTCTCCACCCTGCTCGCCCACCGTGCGGGCACCGACCCGGAGCGCACCGCGCTGATCTGCGGCCCGCGCACGCTGACCTTCGGGGAGTGGTACGAGCGCGCCGAAGCCCTCGCGGCCGGGCTGCGGTCCCGGGGCCTGGAGCCCGGTGCCCGGGTCGTGCTCCGGTACGGCAGCGGCGACTGGACCGCGTACGCCGTCGCCTTCTGCGGTGTCCTGCGCGCCGGCCTGGTGGCCGTACCGCTCTCGGACCGGCAAGCTCCCGCCGTGGCCGCTCACGTCCTCGCGGACAGCGGTGCCTCGGCGCTCCTCCACCCGGCCGGCGCGCACCTGCCGCCCGGTGTGCTGCCGACGGGGGTGTGGGCGGCGCCGGACGCGGAGACCGAGGCGGAGGGCGCGGCCCGTAGGGCGGTGCTCCGCTCGCCCGACCCCGCCTCCCTCGCCCAGATCCTCTACACCTCCGGCACCACCGGCACCCCCAAGGGCGTCACCGCCGCCCACGCCAACCTGGCGCACGGCTGCACCCTGGACGAACGCCGCCGCCCGCTGCGCCACTCCCGTCACTTCCTGCACGCCTTCCCGGTCGGCACCAACGCCGGTCAGACCATGCTGGTCAACGCACTCGACTCGGCCGCCACCGCCGTGGCCGCACCGCAGTTCACCCCGGGGCGGTTCGCCCGGCTCATCGAGCAGTACGAGGCCGGCAGCGTCTTCCTCGTCCCGTCCATGGCCATCGAACTGCTCGGCTCCGACTCCGCCCGCCGGTACGCCACCGACAGCGTGCGGCTCGTCGGATCGACCGCCGCCGCCCTGCCGCAGCCGGTCGCGCTCGGCCTGACCCGCGCCTTCCCGAACGCCCAGGTCGTCAACTACTACACCTCCACCGAGGCCGCCCCCGCCCAGCTCACCCTCCTCTTCGACCCCGAACGCCCCGACTCCCCGGGCCGGCCCGCCTCGCCGCACGGTCTGCGGATCACCACCCCGGACGGTGCTCCGCTGCCGGCCGGCGAACCGGGGGAGGTCTGGCTGCGCACCCCGGCCGCACCGCGCGCCTACCTCGAACCGGCCGGGGGCACCGAACGGTCCGGCGCCGAGGTCTTCCAGGGCCGGTGGGTACGGATGGGGGACCTCGGCATGCTGGACGGGGAGGGGTATCTGCACCTGCTCGACCGGGAGCGGGACGTGATCAAGTCCGGTGCGTACAAGGTCTCCACGATCCAGGTGGAGGACGCTCTCCACGCCCATCCGGCGGTCGTGGACGCGGCGGCGCTCGGTGTCCCGCACCCCGTGCTGGGGTCGGTCGTCGCCGCCGTGGTCGTGGGCCGCGACGAGCTGACCGCGCCCGCGCTGCGGACCTTCCTGCTCGACCGGCTGGCCCCCCACGAACTCCCCGCCCGCCTGCTGTTCCGCCCCTTTCTGCCGCGCAACGAGGGCGGCAAGATCCTCAAGCGCGAGCTGCGCCTGCTCCTGGACGACGAGGCCCTGCGATGACGACGACCCTCCCCTCCCAGCCGCTCAACCCGGCCCAGCACGGCATGTGGGTCACCGAGCGGGTGCTCGACCCCGGTGCCGCCCACCACCTCGCGCTGACCGTCCGGTTCCCCGCCCCGCCCGACCCCGAGGTGCTGGCCGCCGGCTGCGCCCGCCTCCTGGAACGGCAGCCGGTGCTGTGCTCGCGGGTCGACCCGGACGGGCCCGCGCTCGTCCCGGCGGCCGGTCCCGCGCCCGTACTGCGCCGGCTGAGCTGCGCCCCCGGCGGGCTGGACGCCCTCCTCGCGGCGGAGAGCACCCGGCCGTTCGACCTGACCGGCGGTCCGCTCGTCCGGTTCGCGCTGGTGACGGCCGGGGACGGGCCCCGGGTGCTGCACGTCGTCGTCCACCACCTGGTCTTCGACGGCACGTCGAAGGACGTGCTGCTCGCGGAGATCCTCGGCACCGAGACCTGGCCCGGGCCCCCGGACGTCCGGGTCGGCGCCGCCGAGCCGGACGGTCAGCAGGCTTCCCTGGCCCGGGAGTTCTGGGCGGACCGCTGGCACGACCCGGCCCCGCCGGTCCTCCCGGGGCTGGCCGCCTCCGTGCGGGACACCACCGCCCCCGCGCCGGGCGCCGCCCACGGCTTCACCCTCGGCCCCGCGCTCGACGCCCGTCTCACCGGGACCGCGGAAGCCCTCGGTGTCACGCGCTTCGAGCTGCTCCTCACCCTCTGGCACACACTCCTCCTCCGCTACGGCAACCAGGTCCCCGTCACCGCCCTGGAACTGTCCACCCGGCTCCCCGGCAGCCCCGGACGCATCGGCCTGTACGTCAACGAGTTGCCGCTCTTCACCCACCCGGACCCCGACCGGCCGTTCGCCGACTTCGCCCAGGAGGTCCGGGCCGAGCTGCGGGCGGTCTACGGACACCGCCCGGTCCCGCTCGGCCGGGCCGTCAGCGGCCTCACCCCGCGCACCGCGCTCGCCCCGCTCTCGGTCAGCTACCGCCACCGCACGGGCTGGGAGGCGGAGGAGGCGCCGGGCTCGGAGATCGACTGGATCGGCTTCACCCACGCCGTACGCAACCTCGCCCACCTCCAGTTGGTGGACGGGCCGCAGGGGCTCGAAGGGTCTCTCCAGTACCGCACCGACGCCTTCGCTCCCGGTGCGCCCGCCCGGATCGTGGGCCACTTCCGCACGCTGCTCGACGCCGTGCTTACCGCGCCGGGTGCCACCGAGGCCCCGCTCTCCGGGCTGCCGCTGCTGGCGGGCGAGGAGCTGACGGCGGCCCTGCGCCCGGGTGACGAACGGCCCGCCGCCTGTCCGGCCGATGCCACCGTGGTGTCGATGTTCACGGACCGGGTGGCCGGGGACCCGGCCGCGGTGGCGGTGGTGACGGCGGACGGCGTGGAGCTGTCGTACGGCGAACTCCACGCGGCGGTCGCGGTGTTCGCGGACCGGCTGGCCGAGGCCGGGCTCGGTGCCGGGGACCTGGTGGGCGTCGAGGTCTCCCGGTCCACGCACGAACTGATCGCCGTGCTGGGGGTGCTGACGGCAGGGGCCGCCTACGTGCCCCTGGACCCCGGATACCCCGCCGAGCGGCTGGAGTTCATCCGGGCCGACGCCGGTCTTGCCGCACTCGTCATCGAGGGCCCGGCGCCGGACGGCCTGCCCGTCCTCTTCCCCGGGGCGCCGGAGGGGCCAAAGCCCCCGCGTGCCCCGGCGGGCGTACGCACCACCGCCCCGGCGGCCGGGGACCCCGCGTACGTCATCTACACCTCGGGCTCCACGGGGCGGCCCAAGGGCGTCGAGATCCCGCACCGCGCGCTCGCCAACCTGCTGGCGACGATGGCGGACCACATCGGAGCGGGCCCCCGGGACCGCTGGCTCGGGCTCACCTCGCTCTCCTTCGACATCTCCACCGTGGAGCTGCTGCTGCCCCTGACGACCGGGGCGCGCGTCGTTCTCGTACCGGAGGGTGCGCAGCGCGACGGGGGAGCCCTGGTGAAGCTGATCGACGCCCACGCGGTCACCCATGTCCAGGCCACGCCGAGCAGCTGGCGGCTGATGCTGGCCGCCGGCCTGGACCGCCCGGACCTGGTGGCGATCGCGGGAGGTGAGGCGCTGCCGGGTCCGCTCGCGGACGAACTGACCGGTGCCTGCGCCCGGTTGGTCAACGTCTACGGCCCCACCGAGACCACCGTGTGGTCCACCCTCGCCCACCTCACCACCGGCGCCCCCGTCACGATCGGCCGCCCGCTGGCCGCGACCCGGGCGTACGTCCTCGACGCGCGGGGGGAACCCGTACCCGACCACCTCCCCGGCGAACTCCACCTCGGCGGGGAGGGCGTGGCCCACGGATACCGGGGGCGCCCCGGCCTGACCGCGCGGTGCTTCGTCCCGGACCCCTGGGGTCCGCCCGGTTCGCGGCTCTACCGCACCGGCGACCTGGTCCGCCGGCTTCCGGACGGGCGGCTGGAGTTCGCGGGCCGCCTGGACAGTCAGGTGAAGCTGCGCGGCCACCGGATCGAGCTGGGGGAGATCGAGGCCCGCCTCGTCGGGGACGCCCGGGTGTCCCAGGCGGTCGTGGTCCTGGACGGCGGCACGGGCGAGGAGGAGGCCCGGCTGGTGGCGTACGTCGTCGGGACGACGGAACCGGCGGCCGCGTACGCCGTCGGGGCGCCGGAGGCTCCGGACGCCGAGGAGCTGCGGCGGCTGCTGGCGCACAGCCTGCCGGCCGCGATGGTGCCCGCGGTCGTGGTCCCGCTCCCCGAACTGCCCCTGACTCCCAACGGCAAGGTCGACCGGGCGAGGCTGCCCGAGCCGCCGAGGGTTCGGCCGGACGGACCCCCGGCCCCGGCCGCTCCGGCGGCCACCGTGGCGGAGGGCGGCGCCGCCGCCGTGGTGCGGGAGATCTGGCAGGAGGTGCTGCGGCTGGACGACATCGGCCCCGACGAGGACCTCTTCGACCTCGGCGGCCACTCGCTGACGATCACCGCCATCGCGGCCCGTATCCGCAAACGGCTCGGCGTCGAGGTCCCGCTCGACGTCTTCTTCGACACCCCCACGCTCACCGGCGTCACGGACGCGGTGGACGAACTCCAGCAGACAGCGGCGGACAGCGAAGCAGTGAGGAAGAGCGGCGATGAGTGACACGACGATGTACCAGGTGGTCGTCAACGACGAGGAGCAGCACGCGCTCTGGCCCGCCCGGACGGCGCCGCCGGCCGGCTGGCGGGTGGAGGGGTTCCGGGGCTCGGAGGAGGAGTGCACGGCTCATGTCGACCGGGTGTGGCCGGACATCCGGCCGCTCTCGCTGCGCCGCCGCCTCGCGGAGCGGGCCGACGGGGCGGAGTCGGCGGCCGCGCCCGCCGACTCCCCGGCGGTGGGCGGATGACGGCCGGGACGGAGGCCCGTTCCGCGCTGCGCGGCCGGGTCGCGGAGCTGGTCTCCGGGGCGACCGACGGCGAGGTGACCGAGACCGAGATCCTCGCGGACGGCGGTTCGCTGACCGCGCTGGGGGTCACCTCGCTGGCCTTCCTGCGGCTGATCGACACGGTGGAGGAGGAATTCGGGATCGTCCTCGACCTGGACGGCCCGTTCCGCTTCCTGGACGACCTCGACGGCCTGGTCGACCACATCGCCGAGCTGACCGGGGGCGGCGAGGACGATGACTGAGCCGCTGATGGTGGCCGCGGAGGGCGGGCCCGGGGCGGGAGCCTCTGCGGACGCTGTCACGGCCGTCGTCCTGGCAGCCGCACCGGACGGTGTGATGGACGCCGCCCCGGTCGCCGTGACGGACGCCGTACCGGTCTCCGCCCCGGACGCCGTGACGGCCTCCGGCCCGGCGGAGAGGACGGTCACCGAGGAGACCGTCACCGTCGCGTTCGGCGGCGACCGCGACGGGCGGGCGCCGCTGACCTGGGGGCAGCGGGCGATCTGGCACGCCATCCGCCGTACCGCTCCCAACGACCACTACTTCAACATCGGCCGGGTCCTCCCGCTCGCCGACCGAGGCCGCCCCGCGACCGTGGCGGACGCGGTCCGGGCCCTGGGCGTTCTGATGGAGCGTCACGAGGCCCTGCGGACAAGACTGGAGCTCCCGGCGGACGGCCGGGACGCCGAGGCGGGCCAGCAGCTCGCCGCCACCGGCCGGCTCCCGGTCACCCTCGCCCACGCCCGGGACCCGGCGGACGCGGAAGGCGCGGCCCACGCCCTCCTGGACCGGCTCTCCGACACCCGCTTCGCCTACACCTCCGAATGGCCCGTACGGGCCGCCCTGGTGGCGGTCGGGGACCGGGTCACCCACGCCGTCCTGGTCCTCTGCCATCTGGCGGCCGACGGCCATGGTGCCGAGGTCCTCGTCCGGGACCTGCGCCTCCTGGTCCGCCGGGGCTCGGCCGGTCGCCCGCCCGCCGCCACCCCTCTGGACCTGGCCCGTGAACAGCACGGCGAGCTGGGCAGGCGGCGGGGCGCCGCCGCCCTGGCGCACTGGGAGGCGGGCTACCGGGCCGCCCCCGCCACGATGTTCCCCGAGCCGGTCGCGGCCCCCCGCACCCCCCGCTTCTGGACCGGCCGGATCGTCTCGCCGGCCCTGGCGCGGGCGGTCGCCGCGGTCGCCACCGCCCACCGGGTCAGCGGCTCCACGGTGCTGCTCACGGCGGCGGCGGTGCTGGTGGCGGCCGGCCAGGGGCACCGTACGGCGGCGGTCATGCCGATCGTCGGCAACCGCACGGCCGCCGGTCACCGGGACCTGGTCACCACGTTGTCGCAGGACGGCCTCTTCGTCCTGGACCTGGCGGCGGCCGGTACGCCGGAGCCGTCCTTCACCGACCTGCTGCCCGCCGCCTACCGGTCGGCCCTGCGCTCCTACCGGGCCGCCGTGTACGACCCGGTGGAGTGGGACGCGCTGGGCGAGCGGCTGCGTACGGAACGGGGGGCCGAGGTCCACCCGTACTGCTGCTTCAACGACATGCGGCTGGTCGAGCGCCCGGCTCCGCCCGGCCCGGCACCGACCGCCGCCGAACTGGTGGAGCTGGGCGGCCGGACGGTCTTCGGCTTCCCGGCCACCCAGGAACGGGTGGCGTGCCGCTACTGCCTGCACGTCACCGAGGAGGGCGACGCGCTCGCGGTGTCGCTGACTGCCGACACGGCGTACCTCCCGCCGGAGACGATCCGGGCGCACCTGTACGGGATCGAGGAGCTGGTCGTCACCGCCGCGGCGGGGCGGTCGCCGCTCCTTGCCGGGGTGCGGGAGCTGCTGGAGACGGCGGGGAAGGCGCGGACATGACCACCGGGGGAACGGCGCCGGGCGAAGGGCGTGCACCGGACGACGGGCGTGCACCGGGCCAGGACGCGGCGGCGGACGGGAGCCCGCCCACCGGCGAACCTCTCCGTGCCTGGGCCGACCGGACCTCCTGCGTCCAGGGCGGTGACCTGGCCTTCCATCTGACGGGCGCCGCCGGGGCGGCCGTACGGGTCACGGTCACCGAGGTCATCGGCGAGCAGGTCCGGCTCACCGCCGCGGTCCACGCCCCCGACTGGACCCTGACCGTCCCGGAGGAGTGGCCCAGCTCCCTCTACCGCGCCACCTTCGACGTACCGCTGGAGAACCGGCCCACCACCTGCGAGGCCGAGCACGAGGTCTGGTTCGCCGTGCGCGCCGCCCGCCCCGGCACCGCCTCCCGGATCCTCGTCCCGATCCCCTTCGCCACCTGGCGGGCCTACACCCACGCCGGTCAGCCGCACCGGGGCCTGTACTACGCGGAGCAGCCCTACCGCGCGGCCCGGGTCTCCTTCGCCTCGCCGGGCGGGGGGCCGCCCCCCGAGCGCTGGGAGGAGGGGCTGCTGCGCTGGCTCCCCGGTGCCGGCTACCAGGTGGACTTCTGCTCCGGCCTCGATCTGCACAACGGCGACGAACTCCTCTCCCACTACCGCCTGTTGGTGGTGAACGGGCATGACGAGTACTGGTCGATGGAGATGCGCGACAGCGTCGAGGCCTTCGCCCGGCGCGGCGGCAACGTGGCCTTCTTCGCGGCCAACACCGCCTGGTGGCAGATGCGGCTGGAGGACGACGGGCGCACCATGGTCTGCCACCGGGACGCGGTCACCGACCCGATGACGGCGGTCGACCCGCGCCGCACCACCGTCGAGTGGTCCAGCGCCCCCGTCGACCGCCCGGAGAACACGATGACCGGCCTCAGCTTCCGCCGGGGCGCGGGAGCCTGGGGCGAGGGCATGGCGGTGATGGGGAAGGAGGCGTACACGGCCCGCTTCGCGGACCACTGGGTCTTCGAGGGCACCGGCCTCACCGACGGCGAACCCTTCGCGCGCGGCGCCCTCGGCTACGAGACGGACGCCTGCGCGCTGGAGTGGACCGACGGGGTGCCGAGGGCGACGGGCGTGGACGGAACCCCCGGCTCCTTCGTCGTGCTGGCCACCGCCGACCTGCGGCACTGGCGGGAGTACGGGCAGGGAGGAGCGGCCACGATGGGCGTCTTCCGGCTCGGGGCGGGCACGGTGTTCAACGCCGGAACGATCAACTGGGGGAGCGTCCTGGCGGACGACCCGGTCACCGACCGCATCACCCGCAACGTCCTGGACCGGCTCAGCGGCGCGGCCCCCGGCGACGGCTGGGACGCGGTGGGCGGGCCGGACGAGGTGCGGGCGCTCGCGGTCTGCGAGTCCGTGCTGTTCGGCGCGGACACCCGGGGCCGGCTGCTCTGCCGGGAGGTGTCCGGGCAGAACCTGCCCTGGCGCCCGGTGGGGACCGCGCCGCGGGTCCGGGCGCTGGCCGCCGGGCGCGAGGCGGCGGGCGGGTTGCCGCTGGAGCTGTACGCGGCCACCGAGGACGGCCGGCTGCTGCGGCGGGCCCCGGTGGCCGGGCCCTGCGGGGAGGGGGAGTGGGCCGAGGCGGGTGAGGTCCCCCGGGGGACGACCGGGCTGGCGCTCTGTGACGCCGGGCTCTTCGCCGTCACCCCGCACGACGACACCCTGCACCACCTCTCCGCGCTCGACCCTGCCGGGCCGTGGCGGGTGCTGGGGGACGCGGGCGGTGCGATCGCCCTGGCCGCGATGAACTGCCGCCTCTGGGCGGTCACCGCCGACGGCCGCCTGCGCACCCGGCTCCCGGCCGGCCCGTCCGACGAGCCGGTCCCCTTCGCGGACGCCGGTCCGCCGGGCCCGCCGGCCGATCCGCGTACCACCCTCGCCGCCCACGCCGGGGTGCTGTTCGCGACGGCTCCGGGCGGCCCGCCGCTGATGTGCGCGAGGCCCGCGCTGCCGCCCCGCTGAGGGCTTCCCGGACGGCGTCGGTGGCGCGGCGCCGTACCCTGGACAGGTGCAGGGCGGCAGCGCGGGGAGGAAGTCGGACGTGGGTGCGGTGAAGAGCAAACGGATGCCACGCGCCGTGCGGGAGCGGCAGATGATGGACGCCGCGGTGCAGACCTTCGGGCAGCGCGGTTACCGGGCCGCCTCGATGGACGAGATCGCCGAGCTGGCGGGCGTCTCCAAGCCCTTGGTCTACCTCTACCTGCACTCCAAGGAGGACCTGTTCTCCGCCTGCATCCGGCGCGAGGCCGAAGCCCTGGTGGCGGCGGTGCGGGCCGGGGTGGACCCGGAGCTGCCCGCCGACGGCCAACTCTGGTCGGGGCTGCGGGCGTTCTTCACCCACACCGCCGAGAACCCGGACGGCTGGGCGGTCCTGCACCGCCAGGCGCGTTCCCACGGTGAGCCGTTCATCAGCGAGGTCGTGGTGATGCGCGACGAGATCGTCGCGTTCGTGACGGGCCTGATCGGCGCCGCCGCCCGCGAGGCACACCGCGACCCCGCCCTGGCGGACCGGGACGTGGCGGGCCTCGCACAGGCCTTGGTGGGTGCCGCCGAGTCACTGGCGGGCTGGGCCAACGACACGCCGGGCGTCTCGGCGAAGGAGGCCGCGGCGACCCTGATGAACTTCGCCTGGGCGGGCCTGGAGAACCTGATGCACGCCCGGCCGTGGCAGGCGCCGGCGGACGCGTCGTAGGGGTGGTCCTCAGGCGTCAGAGTGCCGGGATCCGGGTGCACAGGAGGCAGAACTCGTTGCCCTCCGGATCGGCCAGGACGTGCCAGCTCTCCTCTCCGGTCTGCCCGACGTCGGCGGGCCTGGCGCCGAGGGCGAGGAGCCGCTCCAGCTCGGCGTCCTGGTCGCGGTCGGTGGCGCTGACGTCGATGTGCAGCCGGAGCCGCCCGGTCCGGGGCGCGCTGTTGGGGCTCAGGACGAGGGTGGGCTGCGGGCCGCCGAAGCCGGTGCCGGGCGGCCCGATCGCGATGGACCCGTCGCTCTCCCGGCCGATCTCGACATAGCCGAGGACCTCGCTCCAGAACGCGGCGAGCCGTTCGGCGTCGGCGGCTTCGATGACCAGTTCACTGATGCGGCATGCCATGGCGGCCCAGTGTAGGAGTTCGGCTCTCTCAGAGCGCTCGCGTCACCGTCCCGGTGAGGTGCACGCGCCCGCCGGCACTCCGCAGGGCGAACGCGTTCCCGGCCGGGTCGGCCGCGTACGTCACGGTGGCGGGCAGCAGGACGGGCGCCCTGAACTCGACTCGGACGGTACGGAGTTCACCACCGCTTCGGTCCGGACCGCCGTCCGCCTCGGCCAGGCAGCGGGCCGCCGTCCACATGCCGTGCGCGATGGCCCGGGGGAAGCCGAAGAGGCGGGCGGTGAGTGGGTGGAGGTGGATCGGATTACGGTCGCCGGAGACGGCTCCGTACCGCCGCCCGAGATCGCCGGGCAGCCGCCACTCGGCGACGGCGGGGAGATCGGGGGCCTGCGCCGCCTCGGCCTTCGGGCCCGCTTCGCTCCTCGGGCCCGCCTCGGCCTTCGTCGCGTGCCGTGAGAGATAGCCGCTGCGCGACTCCCAGACCAGCTCCCCGCCCACCCGCGCCTCGGTCACCATCGTGACCTCGGTGCCGCGCCGGTGAGCCGTCAACTCGGCCGCGTAAACAGTCGGTTCGAGCGCTTCCCCCGGCTGCACGGGACGGTGGCTCCTGATCTCGATCCAGGTGTGGACGAGCCCGACGACCGGCAGCGGGAAGTCCCGCCCGGTCATCAGCCGCATGGCGAGCGGAAAGGCGAGGACATGGGGGTACGTGAGCGGGAGCGGGCCGGATTCCGGTGCCGGAAAGCCGCAGATCCTTCGGTACGCGGCCAGGTGGCCGGCGGCGGCGGGGGCGGCGGGCAGGGTGAGGCGGTCGGCGGGCAGGGTCGCGCCGGGCCGGCCGGGGTGCTTGAACGGCGAGGTGACGGCCCCGCGGACGAGGGAGGCGCTGAGGGAGCTCATCGCGCTCACGCTCCCAGGAGGCTCTGGCCGCAGACCCGCAGCACCTGGCCGTTGACGGCGGTGGAGTCGGGCTGGGCGAACCAGGCGACGGCCTCGGCGACATCGACCGGAAGGCCGCCCTGGGAAAGGGAGTTCATACGGCGGCCCGCCTCGCGGATGAAGAGCGGAACGGCGGCCGTCATCTTCGTCTCGATGAACCCCGGCGCCACCGCGTTGACCGTGACGCCGTGGTCGGCGGCGGCGCGCGGGCCGAGCGACCGGACCAGCCCGATGATCCCGGCCTTGCTCGCCGCGTAGTTGGTCTGCCCGGTGTTGCCGGCGATGCCCGCGATGGAAGCGGTGGCGACGATCCGGCCGCCGCGCGTGACGGCCCCGCCCTTCAGCAGCTCGTCGGTGGTGCGGAGCACGCTGTCCAGGTTGACCTCGATCACCGAGGCCCAGCGGTCGGCAGGCATGTTGGCGAGGCGGCGGTCGCGGGTGATGCCCGCGTTGTGGACGAGGACGCCGAGCCCGTCGGGTGCGGCCGCGGCGATCCGGTCGGCGGCGTCGGGGGCGGTGATGTCCAGGGGGAGGGCGGTGGCGCCGAGCCGGTCGGCGGTACGTTCCAGCTCCTCGCGGGCTCCCGGTACGTCCAGGGCGATGACCCGGGCCCCGTCGCGGGCGAGCACCGAGGCGACGGCGGCGCCGATACCCCGGGCGGCCCCGGTGACCAGGGCGGTGCGGCCGGTGAGGGGGGCGGCCGGGTCGGCGACGGGGCCGGGGGCGGCGGAGGTCAGTTCGATGACCTGGCCGCTGACGTAGGCGGAGCGGGGGGAGAGCAGGAAGCGGAGGGTGGATCCGGCGGCATCGGCGCTCGCCCCGCCCGGAATCCGGACGAGCTGGGCGGTGGAGCCGCGCCCGATCTCCTTGCCCAGTGAACGGACGAACCCTTCCAACGCCTGCTGGGCGGCGGCCTGGTGGTGGTCGTCGGGCGACGGCACCGCACCGAGGACGACGATCCGCCCGCCCGGCGCGAGGGAGCGGACGACGGGGTGCAGGGCGGCGTGGACGCCCCCGAGCCCGGCGGCGGTGGCGACCCCGGTGGCGTCGAGGACGATCGCGGCGGGGCGGTCGGCGCGCTCGGTCACGGTGAGCCCCGACGTCCTCAGGGCCTCCGCCACCCCCGTGATCGCCGGCGCCCCCGTCGTCAGGTGCAGCAGCGGCCCGTCCAGGTGCGTGGTCTCCAGGGTCCAGCGGCGCAGCGGGGCGGGCTGCGGGAGTCCGAGGCGGCTGGTGAGGAAGCGGCCGGGTGCTGTGCCGGTGAGGTGCAGATAGCGATCGGCCATTGTCCTGACTCCCTGCTCGGTCGTAGATTTACTCCAGAGTAAGGTTACTCAAGAGTCAGGAGCTGGTCGAGATGAACGACACCGGACGGGTGATTCCCGTACGCATGGCCCCCGGACGGACTCCATGAACATCCCCGCCCTCCGCCGCGTCGCCGTCATCGGCGGCAGCCGCACCCCCTTCGCCCGCTCGGACGGCCCGTACGCCACCGCCTCCAACCAGGACCTGCTGACGGCCGCGCTCGGCGGACTGGTCGAGCGGTACGGCCTGGCCGGGCAGCGGGTGGGCGAGTTCGTGGCGGGCGCGGTCCTCAAGCACAGCCGCGACTTCAACCTGGCCCGCGAGACCGTCCTCGGCTCCGCGCTGGACCCGCGCACACCGGCGTACGACATCCAGCAGGCCTGCGGTACGGGCCTCCAGGCCGTGATCGCCGCCGCCAACAAGATCGCCCTGGGTGCCGTGGACTCGGCCATCGCGGGCGGCTCCGACACCACGAGTGACGCTCCGCTCGGCGTCAACGACGACCTGCGCCGCATCCTGCTGGCGGCCCGCCGTGCGAGGCCGACGCCCGCCCGCCTCAAGGCCCTGTCCGCCGTACGCCCCCGCCACCTCGTCCCCGACATCCCGCGCAACGCCGAGCCGCGCACCGGCCTGTCCATGGGCGAGCACGCGGCCCGTACCGCCCGCCGCTGGGCGGTGAGCCGCGAGGACCAGGACAGGCTGGCGGCCACGAGCCACCAGCGCCTGGCGGCGGCGTACGAACGCGGCTTCCTGGACGACCTCGTCGTCCCGTACCGGGGCCTGACCCGCGACCAGAACCTCCGCCCCACCTCCACGCCCGAGCAACTCGCCAAGCTGAAGCCGGTGTTCGGCACATCCATGGACAACCCGACCATGACCGCCGGCAACTCCACCCCCCTCACGGACGGCGCGGCGACGGTCCTCCTGGCAAGCGAGGAGTGGGCCCGGGAGCGCGGCTTCGAGCCCCTGGCCTACCTCACGCTCCACGAGACGGCGGCGGTGGACTACGTCGACGGCGACGACGGCCTGCTCATGGCCCCGGCGTACGCGGTGCCGCGTCTGCTGGAGCGAGCGGGCCTGGGCATCGAGGACTTCGACCTGTACGAGATCCATGAGGCGTTCGCCTCCCAGGTGCTGGCCACCCTCGCCGCCTGGGAGAAGCAGGGCCTGTCCCCGCTGGACCGGACCCGCCTGAACGTGGCCGGGTCCTCGCTGGCGACGGGCCACCCGTTCGCCGCCACGGGCGCACGGATCGTCGCAACGCTGGCCAAGCTGCTCGCGGAACGGGAGGCCCCGGGACGGGGGCTGATCTCGGTCTGCGCGGCGGGTGGCCAGGGCGTGACGGCCATTCTGGAACGCCCGTAGCCACGTTGGTGATCTGCCGGACGGACGACCCGGCGACGAAGACCCGCCCGACCCCCCGCCACTGAGGAGCCGCACGTGTCAACGCCTTCACCCGCCCTGCCATCCGCCCCCACGCCCACCCTGGTGGAACCCACGAAGAGGAGGGGCCCGGACGGCCGGGTCCAGGAGGTCTCCGTACCGGCGTTCGCACCCCCGGTCCTGCGGGGTTCGCTGGCGGAGATCCCGTTCGACAACGCCCGCGAGGCCCCGGCGGAGGCGGTGCTGAGCCGCAAGGACGCCGACGCCACCTGGCACGACGTGACCGCCGCCGAGTTCGCCGCCGAGGTGCTGGCGGTGGCGAAGGGCCTGATGGCGGAGGGGCTGCGGGCGGGGGACCGGGTCGCGATCATGGCCCGCACGACGTACGAGTGGACGCTGCTGGACTTCGCTTCCTGGGCGGCCGGCCTGGTGACGGTACCGATCTACCCGACCTCCTCCGCGTTCCAGACCCGCTGGATCCTCCAGGACTCGGGCGCGGTGGCGTGCGCGGTGGAGACGAAGGAGCAGGGCCGCCTGATCAGCCAGGAACGCAGGCAACTGGGCGACCTGGCACACCTGTGGCAGTTCGACACGGGGGCGATCGGCCACCTGAAGTCGCTGGGGAAGGACATCCCCGACGAGGCGGTGTCGGCCCGCCGCGCAACGTTGGAACCGGAGTCCCCCGCCACCCTGATCTACACCTCGGGCACGACGGGCCGCCCGAAGGGCTGTGTCCTCACCCACGGCAACTTCTTCGCCGAGGTGGACAACGCGATCGAACTCCTCCACCCGGTCTTCAAGTCGGTCTCGCAGGACCCGGCCTCCACGCTCCTCTTCCTCCCCCTCTCCCACGTCTTCGGGAGGATGGTGGCGATCGGCTGCATGAGGGCGAGGGTCCGCCTGGGCCACGCCCCCTCCATCCAGACGGACGACCTCCTGGCCGACCTGGCGGGCTTCCGCCCCACCTTCCTCCTCGCCATCCCGTACGTCCTGGAGAAGGTCTACAACACGGGCCGGGCGACGGCCGAGAAGATGGGCCGGGCGTCCTCGTTCGACCGCGCGGCCCGTATCGCGCAGCGGTACGGCAAGGCGGTCGAGGCCGCCGAACACGGCACGGGTCCCGGCCCGGGCCTCGGCCTGCGCGCGGCCCGCGCCCTGTACGACCCCCTGGTCTACCGCCGGATCCGGGCGGCGCTGGGCGGCAAGGTCCGGTACGTGATCTGCGGTGGCTCCCCGCTGGGCCGCCGGCTCGCGGCGTTCTACGAGGGCGCCGGCATCGGCATCTTCGAGGGGTACGGCCTGACGGAGACGACGGCGGCCCACACGGTGACCCCGCCCCTCAAACCCCGCCTTGGCACCGTGGGTTGGCCGCTCCCCGGCACCTCGGTGCGCATCGCGGACGACGGCGAGGTGCTGCTGCGGGGCGGCCAGGTGTTCCGGGGCTACTGGGACACGGAACGCGCGGAGCCGGTCCCGTACCTCCTGGACGGCGACTGGTTCCCGACGGGCGACCTGGGCGCGCTGGACGAGGACGGCTACCTGACGATCACGGGCCGCAAGAAGGACATCATCATCACGTCGGGCGGCAAGAACGTCACCCCGGCGCCGCTGGAGGACTGGCTCCGCGCGCACCCCTTGGTCAGCCAGTGCATGGTGGTCGGCGACAACCGCTCGTACATCACGGCCCTGATCACCCTGGAGCCGGACGGCCTCCAGCACTGGCGCCAGATGGTGAAGAAACAGGACGTGCCGCTAAGGGAGTTGGTCGACGACGAGGAGCTGCGTACGTCGCTCCAGAAGGCGGTGGACGAGGCGAACCGCCTGGTGTCGCGGGCGGAGTCGATCCGGAAGTTCGTGGTGCTGCCGGTCGACTTCACGGAGGAGCGGGGGCACTTGACGCCGTCGCTGAAGCTGAAGCGGGACGCGATCGCGCGGGACTTCGCGGGGGAGATCGAGGAGTTGTACCGGCGGCGGTGAGGGGGGCCGAGGTGCCTTGATCGTGAGCCAGGTGCGCTGATCACGTGCGGCGTTCGCGTGGCTGCCGCGTCCACCGACTCACGCATGCCTGAAACCCTGAGCCCGCATCGTGCGGTCGAGGTGCCAGAACGTCTTGTCGATGGCGTGGCGCGGAAAGGTGAGGGTGTGAGGGGTGATGGCTGCGGGGATGAACTCGCAGCCCTCCTCGGCCAGTACCAGGACGCGATCGAAGCCGCAGCGCCCCTGGAAGAGTCCGATCTCATGGATGACGTTCTGGCGGGCGACGCGGTGCCCTTCGCTGGTGGCGTCCTCGGCGGTCAGCACGCAGATGGCGAAGTCGCACCGCTGAAGGTAGTCGCTGAGGGCCTCGGTGACCGGGCGGCTGCCCCAGGCGTCCGACTCGAAGGAGTAGACCGGTACGCCGAAGCGCTGCTCGACAAACGCCTTCACCGCCAGCCATTCCGGGTTTCTGCCGTGAGCGACGAACACGCCGCCGGGGAGAGCGGCGGTGCGCCGGGCCGCGTCCACCGACCGGATGAAGTCGGCTGTCACCTGTGCCAGTTGGGCGTGCCCGTGACTACCGACGTAGCGCAGTTTGTGACGGGCCAGGGTCATCCCGAGGATGGCTCCCAGCTCGATCTGGAGCCGGTCACCGGTGAGGACGGCGAGCAGCCCCGCAGCGAAAACGTCGCCTGCCCCGGTGGCGTCCTCGATCTGGTCGTCGGCGAGCACGGCCTGCGGGTAGAAGCTGCCCAGGGCCTTGCCCGTTTCCCGGCGCCAGGTCTGGATACCGGTGCGGCGCTTGACCACGATCACGCTGCGGTCACCGGCCACATGTTCCAGCAGCCGTGCGGCGATGTCCTCGTCGGAGTCCGCGGGTGCCCGCTGGCCCAGTTCACGGAACTCGCGGTGATTCAGGAGCAGATAGTCGGCCAGAGCCACCATGCCCCGCACCTCGGGCGTCGGCGAGAGGCTCCACACGTGACCGGGGTCGAAGCTGATCCGCGTCGAGGGGCTGACCCTCTTCACCTCGTGGAGCAGGGCCAGCAGCGTCCTGGGGGTGCGCTCGTCGAGGAAGGAGGTGACATGGACGACCCGCGCGGAGGCCAGATAGCGGACGAGGTCGTCGAAGGAGCGCTCAAGGTGGTCCGCCATCGCGGCGTTCGCGCCCGCATGGGTGAGCAAGGTGCGCTCACCGTCCTCGGTGAAGGAGAAACACACTCCGCACAGGCGCGTGTCGTCGGGGAAGACCATCTGGTGATCGACGCCCATGGCCTCCAGATGTGCGAGAGCTGACAGGCCGGGGCCTGGGACCCGGCCGGCGACTCCCACATAGCCCAGACGCAGGTCGAGCTGGAGTTGCGCGAGGGTGTTGATCGCGTTGAACGCGGAACCGCCCAGAGCGGTTTGGAGCGACGCGGCATCCGTCGCCTCCAGGGCCGCGTACACGATGTGCTCGTCCACCGCCGTCTCGGTTCCCCACTCGGGCACCGGCCGGCCCTCGTCCAGGAGGCCGACGATGCGGGTGCTCAAAGCGGCCCCGGAGCCGGCTTCCGGCGCGGCGGCGCGGGAGGCGGTGGTGATGTAGTCGAGGTTGAGCGCACCGATCCCGACCACATCCAGAGCGAAATCGGAGGCGGGCTTTTCCGGCCGATCCGCGCTCAGATCAGTGGTCATATCGGCCACCACCGCGCACAAAACCTTCCCTCACGAGCATTCTCTCCAACTCCCAGAAAGTGGCGTCCATGCGACCGGGTGCGAAGTCAAGGCGAATCAGTCCGGCAATGTTCGACGGCGCTTCACAGCCTTCCTCGGCCAGGATCGCCACGCGTCCGAAGCCGTAGTATCCCTGGAAGATGCCGACTTGGTGAACGATGTCCTCGCTGGCCCTACGCCCTCCGCCCGCCATCAGCCGCGAGGCCGACAGCACGCACACCGCGAATCCGCACCGCTCAAGCCGCTGACGCATCAACCGGGCGTACTCGTCTCCGCCCGACGGGTCTCGCGCCAAAGCGCGCACGGGCAGGTGGCAGTCCTCTTGCAGGAATCGGCGCAGCGACCCCAGATCGGCGCCGTCGTCGTGCGCGACCAGTACCCCCGGGGGCCGGGTGCCCGGGCCGGTCAGCTTCTCGGTGGATTGCAGAAAGCCTTGGTCCAGACGTGGAGAACCCACCTCCGGCGCATGCTGATGGTGCAGGCGGTGTCGGGCGAGGGTCAGCCCGATGTAGGACCCCAGTTCCACCTGTATGCGTCGTGACAGCAATGCGGTGAGCACTGCGGCGGCAAACACGTCCCCGGCGCCGGTCGCGTCCTCGATCGCCGTCTCATGACCGGGCCGCTGCAGCTGGAAACGCTGCGCCAGTACCCCGGCCGCAGAGGAACGGAAGACCTCGACCAGGTCGTAGCGTTTGGTGACGAATACGGTGCAGTCCGCACCGCACAGGTCCAGAACCCGGCCGGCCAGAATATCGTCGGATTCTCCCGGTTCGTAATCGCCCAGGGCCTTGAGTTCCCGGTGGTTCACGAACAGGAGATCGCTCAGAGCCAGAATTCCGTCGATGCTGTCGGTGCGATGTTCCGCCCAGTCGTAACCCGGGTCGAAACTGATCCGCAGGTGGGGATTGAGCCGTCGTGCCGCGGTGAGTACCTCCAGCATGAGCGGCGGCGTGACTTTGTCCAGGAACGAGGTGACGTGCAGGACCTGCGCCCGTGCCAGATAGGCCGCAATGGCCTCCCTGTTGTCGCGCAGATGCTCGGCCATGGCGAAGTTCGCGCCGGGATGCGTCAGCATGACCCGCTCGACATCATCGAGGAAGGAGAGGCACATGCCGCTCAACCGGTCACTTCGGCGTGCCACCCACCGCCGGTCTATCCCCAGAAGATCCATCTGCCGGATGAAGGACAACCCGGGTGTCTCGATCCGTCCAGCGATTCCCACATAGCCGAGGCGGATATCCACACGCATCTGTGCGAGTGCGAAAATGGTGATCCACGCGGAACCGCCCAACGAGGCGTCCAACGAGGATGCGCCCAGCCGCTCGATGGCCTTCGTGATGACGGCCTCATCGACGGGCCCCTCGATGTTCCATTCGAACCGGGCGGTCGATTCGGAGATCTGCTCGGCCATCTTCTGCGACAGCCGCGAGGCACTGGCGATCAGGTCCACTTTCAACGCCCCGAATCCCACAATTTCAGGACTGCGCTCCGGGTACACGCCACTGTCGTCCGGCCCCACGGCCGCCCCCTCACCAGTGCACCAGCCAACGGGTCCGTTCCAGGTGCGCTATACCCGGACGGCGAGGCGAACTACCCTCAGCGCCGCGCGGGCTGGAGGGACGTGCTGCACAGTCCGCGCCCGGGGTTCGGGTTTCGAGCTTCGGGCTTCGGGGTTCGGGGTTCGGGGTTCGGGGTTCGAGTTTCAGAGGCCGGTCGGTTCGCTCCTTCGGGGGTACGTGGGCGAGGTCGGGCCCGAAGCTAGGGTCCCGGGACACGGGCGTCGGGATGCGGGCTTCGGGCTTCGAGCGCCTTCTTTAACTGGCGGGTGAGATTGGGGGGTAGGGGAAACCTCCCCTACCTCCCTGACCCGTAACGGCGAGCAAGTATGACTAATGGTGACGGCTTGCGGCGGAGCGTCACGAGTGCTTACGGTTCGAGAACTAAGCGACCCCGACGCGGTGTTAGCGCACCAGGCCGGGGTCTGACCGCAAGATCGATCCCGTGGAAGGCGATCCCGTGGCTACTCAGCACACTAGCTCCGCCCTGCCCGCCCCCGCACGCTCCGCCCCGTACCCGATGGCGAAGCCCGGCTACGGCAAACGCTCCGCACCCGGCCAACCTGAGCGCACGCCGCGCGACTTCGGCGTTCTCCCTGTGCGCGAGCGGTACGTGGCCTCTTACGTCGACCATCTCCCCGAGGGTGCGGCGATGAGCGTGAAGGAACTGGCCAAGCAGCTCCCGCTCTACGGACAGCAGGCCATCAGTAGCGCCCTGACCGCCCTGTCGGTGGCCGGGCACCTGCGGCGCGTACGGTGCGCGGTCGGCGCGGGCGAGGAGATGCGGTGGGTGTTCCGCACGTTCTGGTCCCGCACCGCCCACGACAACGAGTGGTGGACCACCTACCTCGCCACCGAGAAGACCGCCCAGACGGCGGGCCCGGAACCGGAGGCGACCACCCCGCCGCCGCCCTGGGTCCCGGACGAGGAACCGCCGCCCGCGCCGGAGGAGACCGCTGCGGACGGGGCTTCCGAGGCCACCGCCGTACCGCGTCAACGCACTCAGGCTGAGGCGCCGGACGCAGAGTCAGCCGCCCCGGACGCGGCTCCCGCTCAGGCCCCGGCGACCCCTCACTCCTCCGAAGCCGCTCCTTCCCCCGCGTACCTCGCTCTGGCCCGCCTCGGCCACGAGGACCGGCGCCTGCCCCTCTCCGTCGGCGACTGCGGCGCCTTGGAGCCCCTGGCGGCGGAGTGGCTCGCCCGGGGCGTCAGCGTGGACTACTTGATCAGCGCCCTCACCGCAGGACTCCCCGCCCAGGTCGACAGCCCCCTCGGCTTCATCCGCAGACGCCTCACCGACAAGCTCCCACCCCGGATCCCCACCGCAGCCAGCACCTCACCCGGCGCCCCTGACTCCGCCCCGGCCCGCCGCGTCCTCATCGAATGCACCGACTGCGGCCGCCCCGGCCAACCGGAAGCCCTCCCCGACGGGCTCTGCCGCCCCTGCCGCACCACCCGCCAACCCGACACCGAACAGACCCCCGTCGCCCCCACCGAGGCCGCCGACATCGAGGCCCGCATGGCCAACCTCCGAGACCTGCTCAAAGCCGTCTGAGGCCGACGGGCGGCGGATGTCCCCCTTGCCAACTCGGAGAATTAGAAGTCCCTTTGTAGTCGGCGAGGGCAGACTTACTTCCGACATACGCAGCGCCGGGCGCAGCCCGCTCGCACCTCGGGGGAGATATGTCCGTTTCTCGAGAAGCAAGTAAAAACGAGCCTCTGGCCACCTAAACCCGCAGGTCACGAACGGTGGTCCCCGCGAACGCGGGGGTGGTCCCGGCGGGCAGATCAACGGCACGCAGATCAACGGGTGGTCCCCGCGCACGCGGGGGTGGTCCCACCTACGAGATGCCCAAGGAGCTGACCTGATGGTGGTCCCCGCGCACGCGGGGGTGGTCCCCGGCGTCCGTCGTCTGTCCCGGTGAGGACGTGGTGGTCCCCGCGTACGCGGGGGAAGGGGGACCATGGTGGTGCAACCGGCCGCCGAGAGACAGAGGTAGGGCAACCATGGTCGCGTTCCACGCGTCCGCGCTGGACGGACTCGCCCGCAACCCGGCGCTGCCGACACCGCTGCTGCTCCGACCCCGAGGTACGGCGGGCCGCCGCACTGGGTGAGTGCCGACGGGATGCGCACCTCACCGCCGAACTTCTCCGCGACCCGAAGTCCGCCGCCGAGGCGCTGCGCCACGGGCTTCTCCACCGCGCCGACGCCGAACGGTGCGTCGCCGAGCGGACGCACCTGGCCGCCCTCGCCGAGAACCCGTCGCTGCCCGCCGACCTCGTGGAGCGGCTCGCCGTCGACCTCGACGAGGACGTACGGCTCGCGGTCTCCGTCAGACCCGAGCTGGCTTCCAGCGCGGCGGCCAATCCCGCGCTCCCCGAGGACGAGATGACCGCTGTCCTGGACCGGGCCGGAGTTCCCACGTAACCACCCAGCGGAGACACCCTTCCGGGTCTCCACCGCCTCACCGCAAGCGGCCCCACTTCGGGGCCGCCGAGACGCTCCGTACCATGCGCAGGTGATCTCCCAGATACCCGCCGACACCCGTCGGCTTCTCCTCGTCGCCTGCACCGTCACGGCGCTGGTCGCCGGAGCCATCGGCGCGTTCGCCGCCCAATCCGTCCGGCCGGACTGTTCGTACTCGGTGTTGTCGCTGACGTCGGAGCCAGGGTCGGCGGAACAGGAAGAGGCCATCGAACGCGCCTACTGGCAAACCGTCGCCGCCGGCAACTGCGAACCGCCCCACGCCCGCTGGCAGTTCTGGCGCGGCTGACAGGGGAGGGCGGCAGGCCCTCTCCCCGGCCCGCATGACCACTACGCTGGCCGCGTGACCAGCCACGACAACGCCAACGTCAATATCGACGCCACCGCCACCGATGCCATGCTCGAAGACCTCCGTACGCTCGTCGAGATCGAGTCCCCCTCGCGTGACCTCGACGCCTTGGCCGCGTCCGCCGAAGCCGTCGCCACCGTCATCGAGAACCGTCTCGGCGGTCAGGCCGTGCTCATCGTGAACGAGGGTGGGACGCATGTGCACTGGGCGGGCGGTGGTGAGCCCCGGGTGCTGGTCCTCGGCCACCACGACACGGTGTTCCCGCTCGGTACGCTCGCCCGCCGGCCGTTCACCGTCGCGGACGGGCGCGCGACCGGGCCCGGTGTCTTCGACATGCTCGGCGGTCTCGTGCAGGCCGTTCACGGGCTGGCGACGCTCGACGAGCGGGACCGGTCCGGCGTGGAGATCCTCGTGACCGCCGACGAGGAGGTCGGTTCCTTCTCCTCCCGGGCGCTCATCGAGGAGCGGGCCCGCGCCTGCGGTGCCGTGCTCGTCTTCGAGGGGGCCGCCGACGGGGGAGCCCTGAAGACCGCGCGCAAGGGCTGCGGCGCGTTCCGGGTCTCCATCGCGGGGCGGGCCTCGCACGCCGGGCTGGAGCCGGAGGCCGGGGTCAACGCCCTCGTCGAAGCCGCGTACCAGGTGCTGGACATCGCCGCCCTCAGCCGGCCCGAGCTCGGGACGACGGTCACCCCGACCGTCGCGTCCGCCGGGACCCTGGAGAACGTCGTACCCGCCGAGGCCACCGTCGTCGTCGACGTCCGGGTGGAGTCGGCCGAGGAGAAGGAGCGCGTCGAAGCCGCCTTCGCCGGGCTCGCGCCCCATGTGGACGGGGCGCGGATCACGGTCGAGGGGTCCATCGGGCGGCCTCCCATGCCCGCCTCCGCCGCTGCCGAACTCTTCGTGCTGGCACAGCAGTTGCAGCCCGGTATCGACGCCAAGGCGGTCGGCGGCGGCAGCGACGGCAACTTCACCGCCGCTCTGGGCGTGCCGACGCTCGACGGCCTGGGCGCGGTCGGCGGCGGCGCCCACGCCGACCATGAGTACGTCGTCGTCGACGCCATGGCCGAGCGCGCCCAGCTGGCGGCCGGGCTGGTGAGCGCCATCCAGCGCGCGCCGAAGGCGTAGGGCGCCTCCGCCCGGAGTGTCGCCGCAAATTCGTTACCGTCCCGGCCGCCGAGAGCGGAGACTCGCCCCATGGCTGACATGGAGGCATTCCGCGAGGCGGTCACCGCATGGGTGGCAGGCGGGCCGCCCGAACCCGCCCGTGAGCTGGCCGAACAGCTCCCCGTACGGACCGCCGTCCTCCTGGAAGGCCCCAGCGACGCCGCCGCCGTCAACGCGCTGGCCGAGAGCCGTGGCCGGGACCTCGCCGCCGAGGGGGTCTGCGTCCTCCCCATGGGCGGCGCGATGAGCGTCGCCCGTTTCGCCGGTCTCCTCGGGCCCTCCGGGCTGGGTGTCCGCCTCACCGGCCTCTGCGACGAGCGGGAGCGCGGCTTCTACGAGCGAGGGTGGGAGCGGGCCGGGGCGGGGGCGGAGCAGGAGTTCTTCGTCTGCGCGGCCGATCTGGAGGAGGAGCTGATCCGCGCCCTCGGCGTGCCGCGCGTGGAGGAGCTCGTCCAGGCGGAGGGCGACCTGCGCGCGCTCCAGATCTTCCTGCGGCAGCCCGCCCAGCAAGGCCGTGCCCCGCAGCAGCAGTTGAGGCGCTTTCTCGGTACGAAGAAGGGGCGCAAGATTCACTACGGCCGCGTCCTCGTCGAAGCCCTGGCCGCCGACCAGGTGCCCGCCCCGCTCGACGACCTGCTCGCCCACCTCTGAGTACAAGGTTCCCGGGACACGCGGTCTGTCCACCCGGCCCGCGTTGCGGCACTCTGGTGTCCGTTCAACTCGCGTAGATTCCACGGCACTTCGCACACCCCGCACCCCACTGCACGGTTGTCGACCCGGAGGATTCCCCACCCATGCGCCGCTCTCCCCGAACGCCATCCCGTACCCATGCCCGTACGCGTACGAGCCTCCTCGCCCTGCTGGCACTTCTCGGCGGACTCCTCACCGTCACCGCCACCGCGTCCCCCGCGGCCGCCGCGCCCAACTTCAAGGCGCCGTACGCCTGCGGCCAGCAGTGGACCTACAGCCACCACTCCGCCGAGGTCAGACGGGCTCTCGACTTCGTCCGCACCGACGGCGGCGCCACCGCCGGCTCCCCGGTCCTCGCTTCCGCCCCCGGTACGGCCTACCGCCACTCCCAGCCCAGCGGCGCGGGCAACTACATCTCCATCGACCACGGCGGCGGCTGGCAGACCTACTACTTCCACCTCAACGCCTTCTCCGTCGCCAACGGGGCGCGCGTCGGCCAGGGCCAGCAGATCGGCACCACCGGATCCACCGGCAACAGCTCCGGCGCCCACATCCACTACGAGCAGCTCCTCAACGGAGTCGGCCAGAACATCGTGATCAACGGCCAGTCACTGAGCCCCTATCCGGGCTCGTACTACGCCAAGTACCTCACCAGCGACAATGGCTGCGGCGGTGGGGTCGGCAAGTACTGGGTCGACACCTTCGCCAACGCCACCGGCTACGCGGCCCCCAACACCGCCGACGCGCAGGGCATTCTCAACGCCGGTACGAACTACGTCTACTGCAAGGTGTGGGGTGCCCGCGTCGGTACGGCGACCCAGTTCAACCACTGGTGGCTGCGCACCGACCTGGACAGCGTCTACGCGGGCAAGAACGGCCGCAACGCCTACGTCTCCGCGTACTACCTCTCCCGCTGGGGCAACGACGAGGCCCGCGACAACAACGGGACCGTGATCCCGAACTGCTGACCGCGCTCCCCATGACCCCGTGCACGGGAGGGCCGCGGCGGCTTCCTTCCCGTGCACGGCCTGTGGGGATCCTCGGGGGCGCATCGGCGAGCCCTCAGAACCGCAGTGCCCCGATCGGCCGCCGAGCCGCCCGAGCGTCGAGAGTGCCCAACTCCACGACATCCGGCTCCTCTCCGCGTACGGACTGCCGCCGCGCCGTCGCCCACCGCATCCCGGCAGTAGATTCGCGACCTCATCGAGGAAAGCAGATCATGATCGAGGGATCGGCTCGCGTTCCGAAGACCGAGCTTGAGTCTGCGCGCGGCCACAGGAGCACATACAGCGGGTCGAACAACGACTGTGTCGAGCACGCCGCCCTCCCCTCCGGCCGCCACGCAGTCCGCGACACCAAGGACCGCACCCTTGGCGCCCACACGTTCGCCCCGCCCCCTGGCAGGCCTTCGTAACCGCCGTACGGGACGGCTCGCTCCAAGAGCCCCTGGCAGCCGGGCCCGCGCAGCCTCACATCCGGGATCTCAGCACGTCGACCTCGCAGCCCGGTGCGAACGGGTCGAAACCGTGCTCGGTCAGCCAGCGGACCGCCAGCAGGCTGCGCAGCGACCACCATGCGTGGATCACGCCGCGGTCAACGTCGGTGCCGTAGCCGGTGAGGACGTCGCCGAGGTGCTCCTCGTGTCCGAGGGTGAAGGTGGCGAGGTCGTACAGGGCATCACCCCGGCCCGCCTCGGACCAGTCGATGATGCCCGTGACCTCGTCGCCGTCGACGAAGACGTGCGCGATCTGCAGGTCGCCGTGGGTGAACGCCGGAGCCCACGGCCGGAGTGCGGCCTCGGCGACCTGGCGGTTGCGGGTGACCAGGTCGGCGGGGAGCAGGCCGTTCGCCATGAGCAGCTCGCACTCGGCGTCGAGTTCCGCAGTCAGCGCGGCGGTGCTCCGGCCGGCCCGGCCGGGCCGGGGCGGCAGCGGTGCGTCGTGGAGCTTCCGGATGGTCGCGCCCGCTGCGGTCCATGCCTCCGGTGACCCGGTCGACGGTCCGCCGAGGCGTCCGAGCGTGGTCCCCGGAAGCGCTGCGATGGCGAGCACGGGCGGCTTGCGCCACAGGACCTGCGGGGTCGGGACCGGTGCGAGGGACATCGCCTCGACCTCGGCATCGATGCGCGCCTGATCGGCGTCCACCTTCAGGAACACGTCGCCGACGCGCAGCGTCGCACGCTCGGAATGGGCGACGACGACTTCGAGCTCATCCATGGGCGACCAGTATCCCGGGGGTGCTCCCCGACGTCGCCGGCTTTATCGCGTGCGCTTACGTGGCCGACGCGAGTAGGCGGAGGAGGCATGTGGTGCGAGAGCGACTCCGCGTACGACATCAAGGTCCGCGACGGACTCATCCCCGCCCCGCCTCATTCACCCGGCCGGGGCTTACGGTGTCACGTGTCTCTCCCAGGCCCGCAACGACTTCCGTAGCCTGGCCCGCGAGCCAACCATGAGCTCGGCCGAACGAGAGCGCTCCGCACGTGACAGCTTTGTTCCCTGTTACGGCGTGCGCTATCAGATGTCGATCACGGCCGCGCCGAACGTGTTCGTCGCCTCCGAGAACGCCTTTCGCCGGCTGCGCGACGTGCGGGATCTTGCCGCAGCCGGCACGCTCGCCGGAGACGAGGCGTACTCAGGGGGCCGAGCCGAGTACGAGGCGGCGCTCGAAGGACTCCGGGACGCTATGCGACTCGATCTGGGGGCCGATCGGGAACTGATTGTGGTCAGGTAAGGGCAGCGCCCGCATTGCCGCCACTCCCGCGTTCCTCAGAGGAAGAGCCTCCGTACATGTGCCGCAGGAACCCGCCCGGAAACCCGCCCCTGGACCCGCCCGGTGCCGTCATCCGCTCCGTCGCCCTGCGCATGATCCGCCGGCTCGCTGACCGGCCGCAGCTGGTCAGCGCCCTGACATCGGTCGTTCACATGGTGGAGAACGACGAGACCGATTTGGCCATGGACGACATCGGGTTGCTGATCCAGTACTCCCGGTTCTCCGTCCTGCGGTCGGAGTACGAGGACCTCGTCCGCGCCGCGGAACAGCTGGACTCCCTCGACTCGCTCACCGACACAGGGGTGGAGCGGTTCGTCGTCGACGGATAGGGGAGCGGCGAGGGGGCAACTCCGGGGCGGCTCGGCTCACTCGAAGAACTTCAGGCTCCACCCCGTGTTCGTGTTCGGCCCCGGCACGTTGGCCCGCGAGTACGTCGTGTTGCCCCACCACGCGAACGTGCCCGTGTACCAATGGCGGTTGGCCCACTCGTACGGTGTGCCCTTCGGGACCGCGTGGAACATCGACGGGAACCTCTGGCCCGCCGGCGGGCTCGTGTTGATGTCGCCGTGCAGCAGGACGAACGTGTGGTGGCCGGGGCCGTTCACGTACAGCGTCGGGTCCCAACCCGCCATCATCGTCGCCCGGTTGGAGCCGAACAGGCAGCCGTTCGACTTGTACCAGTCCCATACGTTCGTGGGGTCGCCGCCCGCCCGCAGGCGCAGGTCCGCCAGGCAGTACTGGTCGCTCCAGCTGCCGTTGGCCGAATACACGATGTGCAGCTGGCCGTTGGGGTCCTTGATGGCCTCCGGGCTCTCGTTGATGAACGGGTTGCCCACCACCCGCTCCCAGCTCTCGCGCGGCTGCGAGATGATGTGCCGGGCGCCCGTGGGCTGCGTGGGGCTGCTCATGCGGGCGATGTAGAGGTTCTGCTCCACGTTCGTGTCGCCCGCCCAGCCCGACCAGACGAACCAGCGCTGGCCGTTGAAGGTGAAGAGCGTGCCGTCGATCGCCCACTTGCCGTCGGGCAGGGCGAGTTGCGTCTCGGCGCCGTAACCGCTGTCGGAGTTGGCGGAGCTGATCACGAACATCCGGTGCGCGGCGCCCCGGCCGGCCGTGAAGTAGATGTAGTATCGGCCGCCGTCCATCACGATCTCCGGTGCCCAGACCTCGCCCCGGCCGCGCGTGTCCGACCAGACCTGGCGGGCGGGTGCCGTGGCGAGGCCGCCCGTCGACGAGGCCTGGCGTACGACGATGCCTCCGCCGGTCGACTGGACGCCGATGTACGTGCTGCCGACTCTCAGCACGCTGGGGTCGGCCGCGCGCAGGCTCGTCTGGCCCTGCGTGCCCGACTCCCCTGCGGGCGGGGCTCCTTGGGCGGTGTCGGGCGAGGAGAGGAGCAGGGTGGCGGTGAGGGCGCCGGTCAGCGCCAGGGCGCCGAGGGCGCACAGGGTGCCTCGGGCGGAAGAGCGGCGGAACAGTCTCATGGGCTGGCTCGCTCCCGTTGTGCCTCCGGGTGGGGTGGTGCGCGGACAGGGGCGGGGAGGGTGCGGCGGAGGCTGTGGGGTGGGGGCCGCCTGGCCGGTGCGCGCGTCCGGGTGGGGTTTCTATCGTTGGAAGAGCGCTCTCACAGCATCCCGGTGGGGTGTGAGGGTGTCAACGAGCCGGGCAGAGCTGAGTGGTTGCCCTAGTGCGGCCACATCGGCGGGTCCGTGACGAAGTGGCCGCCCACCCGCGCGTCCGCCGGTTCGGCCGGGTCCAGCTCGCCCTGCTCGGCCACCAGCTTCGCCGCGTACGGCTCCGAGTCGTCCCGCGGGTCGTAACCGAGCGCGCGCGCCGTCGTCAGGTCCCACCACAGGCGGGTGTTGGCGGACGAGCCGTGGACGACCGTGTGGCCCACCGCCTCGGCGGTCAGCGCCGCGTGGAAGAGCCTGGCGCCGTCGGCGGGGCTCAGCCAGACCGACAGCATCCGTACGGAGGTGGGTTCCGGGAAGCAGGCGCCGATCCGGACCGACACCGTCTCCAGGCCGTGCTTGTCCCAGTAGAGCTGCGCCAGGTCCTCGCCGAACGCCTTCGACAGGCCGTAGAACGTGTCCGGGCGGTGCGGTGTGCCGACCGGGATCAGCGGGTCGCCGGGTCGCGGGCGCGGGGTGCAGCCGATCGCGTGGTTCGAGGAGGCGAACACGATGCGGCCCACGCCCTCCTCGCGCGCGGCCTCGTAGAGGTGGTATGTGCCCTCGATGTTCGCGCGCAGGATCTTCTCGAAGGTCGACTCCAGGGAAATGCCCGCCAGATGGATGATCGCGTCCACTCCGCGTACCGCCTCGCGCAGTGCCTTTCGATCCGCCAAGTCGGCTGTGATGGAGGTCGGTTCGCCGTCGATCGGTACCAGGTCGAGGAGCCGCAACTCGTAGCCGTACGCGGGCAGCAGGTCCCGCATCAGCGTGCCCACGCCGCCTGCGGCGCCGGTCAGCAGGAGGGTGCGGGGGGTGGGCATGGGGGCCTCCTCGGTGCGGAGCGCCGGGGGGCCCGACCGGCTCTCGCCCTCGGCGCCGTCATCAGCGTCATGAACGTCGTTCACGTGGGTGAGCAAGCTAAGGGGGCCCGGCAGGCGCGTCAACCCCCTTGGTTCGCGACCCTGTTGGTGGTGCCTGGAGGCGCCACCGGTCGTTAGGGCGGGTCCGGGCGTACGGCGCGGACCCGGACGTACGCCGAAGAGGCCCCGCCGCAGCGCGCGGCGGGGCCTCCTGGTCACACGCGTACGCCTCAGGCGTCGGCGCCCGCCTTGCGGCGGCGTACGAGGAACATCGCGCCCGCCCCGAGCGCCACGGCCGCGCCGCCCGCGAGGGCGAGCTGCGTGGTGGCGTCGGACGAGCCGGTCGCGGCGAGGGTGCCGCCCGTCGTGGTCACCGGGACGCTCGAACCCGAGCTCTGCGGGGTGACCCCGTTGCCCGCCGCAGGCGCGGTGGTGCTCGTGCTGGGCTTCGGCGCCGGCTTGGTGACGGGCTTGCCGGCCGCGGCCTTGATGTCGAACTCGTCGACGGCGGCATCCTGCGTCAGGCCGCAGGAGCCGTCCTTGTTGAAGTAGTCACCCGCGATGAAGGTGAGGCCCTGTCCGGCCGGGGCCTTGGCGTCGACGTCAAGGCGGAGCTTGATGTCCGCCTGCTTGCCGTCCTTCAGCGCGCCGACGGCGTCGATGTAGAGGTCGCCGTCGACGTCTCGCCACTTCGGCGACTTGGCGGTCGACCACTTCAGCTTCAGGTACTTGGCGATGTCCTTGGCGCCGCTCTTGTCGGTCGCGTGGACGCTCGCGTACGTGAGGACCTTGTCCAGGTCCTTCCCGGTGTCGTTGGCCACCCGGACCGAGAAGGTGGTGGAGGTACCGGCGGTGACCGAGGAGGGCAGGCCCTTCACGACGGTGGTCAGGCCGGGCTCGTCGATGCACTCACCGTCCCCGTCCCCGTCGTCGCCGCCCTGGTTCTCCTCCTCCTTCTTGGCGCGCTCCAGAGCCGCTTCGGCGGCCGTGACGGCGGCGAGCGCCTTCTTCGTGGCCTCCTGCGCCTTGGAGAGCGCCTTGAACGCGTCGACCCTCGCGTCGTCCGCGAGCTCGTCGGCCGCCGCGGCCTCGGCGTCGGCGGTGGTCTTGGCCGTCGCCGCTGTGGCGGCGGCCGTCTTGGCGTCGGCGAGGGTCTGCTGCGCCGCGGTCCGCTCCGCCTCGGTGGCCTCCTCGGTCAGGCCGTCGAGCGCGGTCTGCGCGTCGGTGACCGCCTGGTCGGCGGTGGTCTTCGCGGTGGCGGCGTCCTGCGCGGCCTTCTTGGCGGCGTTGGCCGCCACGGTCAGCGGCGCGGTGTCGGAGACCGCCGCCTCCACCGCCGCGTAGGCGGTCTGCTCGGCCGCGAAGGCGTCGTCGTAGGCCTTCTCCGCCTCGGCCAACGCCTTCTCGAGCTCCTTGACGGTCGGCTTGGCGGGCGTCTGCGCCTGCGCGGGAGGCGCGGTGTCGGCGTAGGCGGGGGTGACGGAGAGCATGACGGCGGGCGTCGTCACGGCGACGGCGACGGCCGTGGCGAGAATGCGGCGAATCTTCACATGGGCCCTTTGAGTCCGGAGCAACGAAGGAGAGCGGCCGTCCCCGCGACGCCTGCGGCGAACACGGTGCCGACGGTGCGCAAGGCGTCAACGTGGTGGAACACGCGAGCGGCCAGTGGCGATGGTATGGCCGGAGTCCGGACGTGCGGTCGGTTTTTCGGCGGCGGACGGGCCGTGCAGACGCTGTGACGAACGGACACACCGCGAGAAAAGGTGCAGTTGCTCTCTTCTGCTCCACTTTTCCTGTGATCAACGCCATGGGTGGACTTCCGCGCCTCTTGTCTGATGGGTCGTCAGGTATGACGATGGCGGCCGTCACCCGGGCGGCGGACGCCCGGGTCCGAAGGGGAAGGAGGCCGCCGTGCCGCTACCCACGCCGGGGCCGCTGCCGCTGCCGTCGTCCGATGGGCCGTTGTCGTACGGAATCCAGCTCCCGGTCCAGTCGCAGAGCGCCCTCTACGCCGAACCCTGGGAGGCGGCGGCGACCCCCGCCGACCTCGTCCGCATCGCCGGGGCGGCCGACCGCGGCGGTTTCGCCTACATCGCCGGCTGCGACCACATCGCCATCCCGCGCCGGCTCGCGGAGGGCATGAGCACGGTCTGGTACGACCCCGTCGCCACGCTCGCGTTCCTCGCCGGGGTCACCGGACGCGTCCGCCTGATGAGCCACGTCGCCGTCGTCGGGCTGCGCCATCCGCTGATCACCGCCAAGCAGTACGCCACCCTCGACCACCTCAGCGGCGGCCGGCTGATCCTGGGCGTCGGGGCCGGGCACGTACGGGAGGAGTTCGAGGCGGTCGGGGCGGACTTCGACGGGCGCGGCGGTGTGCTGGACGAGAGCATCGACGCGCTGCGGGCGGCGCTCGGGCCACAGGAGTACCCGGAGTTCGCCGGTGAGCGGTTCTCCTTCGCCGGCCTCGGCCAGCTCCCGCGCCCCGCACAGGAACGCGTGCCGATCTGGGTGGGCGGCTCCTCGCCTGCCGCCGTGCGCCGGGCCGCCGTGCGCGGTGACGGCTGGCTCCCGCAGGGCGATTCCCGCGACCGGCTGCCCGCGCAGATCGCCCGGGTGCACGCGCTGCGGGAGGAGGCGGGGGTCGAGGCGCCGATCGTCATCGGTGCGATCACCGAACCGCTGTACGTCGGTGAGCCCGGCCGGCCCGTCGGGCGGCGGACCCTCACCGGGAAGCCGGAGGAGCTGGCCGCGTCGCTGCGGGAGTACGCGGCGATCGGCGTGCACCAGATCCAGGTGCGGTTCCGGAGCCGGAGCGTGGACGAACTGACCGATCAGATGGCGGCGTTCGGGGCGGACGTGGCCCCGCGCCTCAACCAGTAGGGAGCGCGGTATGGGCAAGCTGGACGGGCGGGTCGTCCTGGTCACCGGGGCGGCGCGCGGACAGGGCGAGCGGGAGGCGCGGCTCTTCGCGGCGGAGGGCGCGCGGGTCGTCGTCGCGGATGTGCTGGTCGAGCAAGGAGAGGCGCTGGCGAAGGAGTTGGGAGCCGACACGGCTCGGTTCGTGCGGCTGGACGTGGGGCGGGAGGAGGGGTGGGCCGAGGCGGTGACCGTGGCCCGGGACGCCTTCGGGAAGATCGACGGGCTCGTCAACAACGCGGGCATCCTCCGCTTCAACGAGCTGGTCAACACCCCGCTGGCCGAGTTCGAGCAGGTGGTGCGGGTCAATATGACCGGTGCGTTCCTCGGGATCCGGGCGGTGGCGCCGGAGATCGAGGCGGCGGGCGGCGGGACGATCGTCAACACGTCGTCGTACACCGGTCTGACGGGGATGCCGCTGGTCGGCGCGTACGCCGCGACCAAGCACGCCGTCCTGGGGCTGACCAGGGTGGCGGCGATGGAGCTGGCCGGCAAGGGCGTGCGGGTCAACGCCATCTGTCCGGGCGCGATCGACACGGCGATGAGCAACCCCGCCCTGCTGGACCCGGACGCCGACCTGAGCCGGTCGGACGCGGCGCTGGACGCGTACTACCGCAAGCTCGTGCCGATGGGGCGGATCGGGCGGCCCGAGGAGGTGGCGGCGCTGGCGCTCTTCCTGACCGGTGAGGACTCCTCGTACATCACCGGGCAGCCGTTCGTCATCGACGGCGGGTGGCTGGCGGGCGTGAGCCCGTTCTGAGTGTGACCGGCTCCCTGCCTGACGGTGCGTCAGCTATTGACGGGTCGTGGTGGCGGTGGAACAGTCGGTCGCGCATCGCAATCTGACGATGCGTCAGAAAAATTGAGGACGGTGAACCTCCGTGGAATTCGGGCTCTTTGTTCAGGGGTACGTGCCCGCCGCGCGTGCCGAGGTGGACCCCGAGGCAGAGCACAAGGCGCTGATCGAGGAGACCGAGTACGTCATCCAGGCGGACAAGTCCGGCTTCAAGTACGCCTGGGCCTCCGAGCACCACTTCCTGGAGGAGTACTCGCACCTCTCCGCCAACGACGTGTACCTCGGCTATCTCGCGCACGCCACCGACCGCATCCACCTCGGCTCGGGCATCTTCAACCCGCTGGCGCCCGTCAACCACCCGGTGAAGGTCGCGGAGAAGGTCGCCATGCTCGACCATCTCTCCGGCGGGCGATTCGAGTTCGGCACCGGGCGGGGTGCGGGCAGCCACGAGATCCTCGGGTTCATGCCGGGCATCACCGACATGAACCACACGAAGGAGCTGTGGGAGGAGACGATCGCCGAGTTCCCCAAGATGTGGCTCCAGGACGAGTACGTGGGCTTCCAGGGCAAGCACTGGTCGCTCCCGCCGCGCAAGATCCTGCCCAAGCCGTACGGGGCCGGGCATCCGGCCATGTGGTACGCGGCCGGGTCGCCGTCCTCGTACGCCATGGCGGGGAAGAAGGGGCTCGGGGTGCTGGGCTTCAGCGTGCAGAAGGTCTCCGACATGGAGTGGGTCGTCGAGTCCTACAAGAACGCGGTCAAGGACGCGGAGCCGGTGGGGGCGTTCGTCAACGACAACGTGATGGTCACCTCGACCGCCATCTGTGCCGAGACGCATGCCAAGGCCGTGGAGATCGCGGTGGGGGGTGGGCTGAACTACCTCCAGTCGCTGCTGTTCCGCTACCACGACACGTTTCCCCGGCCGGAGGGGATTCCGGAGTGGCCGGAGCTGCTGCCGGAGTACACGGAGGAGATCGTGGAACTGCTCATCGCGGAGGAGCTGATGATCTGCGGCGATCCCGACGAGGTGCTGAAGCAGTGCCGGCGGTGGGATCAGGCGGGGGCGGACCAGTTGAGCTTCGGGCTGCCGATCGGGATCAGTCCGCAGGACACGATGACGACGATTCGGCTGATCGGGGAGCACGTGATTCCGAAGATCGATACGGATCCGGTGCATCGGACCTCGCGGTTCCGGGCCGCCGCGAACTGATTCGCGGCGCTGCCCCGGACCCCCGCGCCTCAATCGCCGGCGAGGCTGAGACCGGGCTGCGTGAATCAAGCCCCTCCGGCGATCGAGGAGCGGGGGTGTGGGGGCGGAGCCCCCCGAGGACGGGCGGCGTCTTCCCGGACCGTCGTCCTGGTGTGCCGGGGTACGTACCGCGGCCAAGGCGTACGTACCCCGGCTGTCCGAACCGAAGAAGGGACACCGTCATGCTCGACCACCTCATCCGCCACGCCACCGTCGTGGACGGCACCGGCGGCCCCGCCTACACCGCCGACATCGGCATCCGCGGCGGCCGCATCGCCGTCATCGCCGAGCCCGGCACCGTCGCCGAGGAGGCCGTGACCAGCGAGGACGCCCACGGCCTCGTCCTCGCCCCCGGCTTCGTCGACCCGCACACCCACTACGACGCCCAGCTCTTCTGGGACCCCTACGCCACCCCCTCCATGAACCACGGCGTCACCACCGTCGCCGGCGGCAACTGCGGGTTCACCCTCGCGCCCCTCAACCCCGACCGGCCCGAGGACGCCGACTACACCCGGCGGATGATGTCCCGGGTGGAAGGCATGGCCCTCGCCGCGCTGGAGGAAGGCGTCGACTGGTCCTGGTCCACCTTCCGCGAGTACCTCGACGCCCTCGAAGGCCGTATCGCCGTCAACGCCGGGTTCATGGTCGGCCACTGTGCCCTGCGGCGGCATGTCATGGGTGCCGATGCCGTGGGCGGGCAGCCCACCCCGGGCCAGATGGACGCCATGCTCCGCCTCTTCCACGACGCCATGGACGCCGGCGCCTGGGGCCTCTCCACCACCCAGTCCTCCACCCACGCCGACGGCGACGGCGAACCCGTCGCCTCCCGGCACGCTCGGCCCGAAGAGCTCCTCGCGCTCTCCCGCGCGGTCGGCGAGCACGAGGGGACCCAGCTCGAAGCGATCGTCGCCGGGTGCCTGGACCAGTTCTCCGACGAGGAGATCGACCTCTTCGTCGACATGAGCGCCGTCGCCGGGCGCCCGCTCAACTGGAACGTCCTCACCATCGACGCAGCCGTCCCCGAACGCGTACCGCGCCAGCTGATACCCAGCGAACGCGCCCGCGCGGCCGGCGGCCGGATCGTCGCCCTCACCATGCCGATCCTCACCCCCATGAACATGTCCCTCGGCACCTTCTGCGCCCTCAACCTCATCCCCGGCTGGGGCGAGATCCTCGCGCTCCCCGTCCCCGAGCGCGTCGAACGCCTCCGGGACGCCGACACCCGCGCCGAGATGCTCCGCCGCGCCGACAGCAAGGAGGCCGGCGTCTTCCGGCGCCTCGCGGACTTCGGCCGGTACGTCATCGGGGACACCTACAGCGCCGCCAACGAAGGGCTCAGCGGCCGGGTCGTCAACGACATCGCCGCCGAACGCGGCCAGGACCCCTTCCACTGCCTGGTCGAGATCTGCGCCGCCGACGACCTGCGTACGGTCCTGTGGCCCATGCCCACCGACAACGACCCGGCCTCCTGGGAGCTGCGCCGCCGCACCTGGGAGCACCCGGACGTCATGCTCGGCGGCTCCGACGCGGGCGCGCACCTGGACCGGATGTGCGGAGCCCCGTACACCACGCGCTTCCTCGGCGACTGCCTGCGCGGCCGGAAGCTCGTCCCGCTGACCACCGCCGTCCGGATGCTCACCGACGATCCGGCCCGCCTCTTCGGGCTGCGCGAACGCGGCCGGATCGCGGAGGGCTTCCACGCCGACCTCGTCCTCTTCGACCCCGAACGCATCGACGCCGGGCCCGCCACGCTCGTCCACGACCTGCCCGGGGACAGCCCGCGCCTGGACTCCAAGGCCATCGGGATCGTCTCCGTACGCGTCAACGGCGTCGAGACCCTGCGCGACGACAAGGTGACGGGCGCGGTGCCGGGGACGGTGCTGCGCTCGGGCCGTGACACCCGGACGGTGAGTACGGCGTGAGTCCCGCACCCGGGCGGTTGTTCATCGGCGGCGAGTGGGTCGAGCCGGCCGACGGGCACTACGAGGTCATCGACCCCGCCACCGAGCAGGTCGTCGGCCTCGCACCCGAGGCGAGCCGCGCCCAGGTGTACGAGGCGGCGGCAGCGGCCCGCGAAGCCTTCGGCCCCTGGTCGCGCACCCGGCCCGAGGAGCGCGCCGCCATCCTGGACCGTACGGCCGACCTCATCCAGCGCGACTTCCCCGCCCACGCCGACCTCGCCCGCGCCGAGAGCGGAGCCACCGCCTCCACCGCCCGTGGCATGCAGGTCGGCGTCGGCGTCGCCCGCTTCCGGCGGTACGCGCGCGGCGCCCTGGAGCCCGTGGAGGAGGCCATCGCGCCGCAGGTCAACGAGGCCGGGCCGATGGGGCGGGCCGGGGTCTTCGGGGCGGTGGCGGTCCGCCAGCCGGTCGGCGTGGTCACCTGCGTCACCTCGTACAACAACCCCTGGGCCAACCCGGCCGGCAAGATCGCGCCCGCCCTCGCGATGGGCAACACGGTCGTCGTGAAGCCCGCCCCGCAGGACCCGCTCTCCGTCTACCGGATGGCCGCCGCCCTCGCGGAGGCAGGCGTTCCGCCGGGCGTCGTCAACGTCGTCACCGGGTCGGGCGCGGAGGCGGGTGAGGCCGCCGTGGACTCTCCGGACGTCGACATGGTCAGCTTCACCGGCTCCACCGCCGTCGGACAGCGGATCGCCGAGGTGTGCGGGCGCGGGATGAAGCGGCAGCTGATGGAGCTGGGCGGGAAGGGTGCCGCGCTGGTCCTCAAGGACGCGGATCTGGGCTCCGCCGTCGCGGGCATCGGGACCACCTTCTCCTTCTACAGCGGACAGATCTGTACGGCTCCGACCCGCGTCCTGGTCCACCGGTCCCGGCAGGACGAGCTGATCGCCATGCTGGCCGCGTACGCCGACGCGCTCACCGTGGGCGATCCGGCCGACCGGTCCACCGTCGTCGGCCCGGTCATCTCCGCCGCCCACCGCGACCGCGTGGAGGCGTACGTGGAGCTGGGCCGGAAGGAGGGCGCGCGGGTCACGGCCGGCGGCACCCGGCCCGACCACCTGGACCGGGGCTTCTACGTGGCCCCGACGCTCCTCACCGACTGCACGCCCGACATGCGGGTCGTCCGCGAGGAGGTCTTCGGCCCGGTCGTCGTGGTCGTCCCCTTCGACGACGAGGAGGAAGGCATCGCGCTCGCCAACGACAGCGACTACGGCCTCATCGACTACGTCTGGTCCGGCGATGTGGCCCGCGCCTTCCGCGTGGCGCGGCGGCTGCGCGCGGGCGGGGTCGGTGTCAACACGGTCGGGCGGAACATGGAGGCGCCGTTCGGCGGGTTCAAGAAGAGCGGCGTGGGCCGGGACGTGGGCTCGTACGCGCTGCACGCCTACAGCGAGACGCAGGCGATCGTCTGGCCCGGATGAGATCGCTCCCACAGCCCGTGGGAAAATTTTGAAACGGGATGAAACGGACAGTGCTGCGATTACCGTACGTGGCCGCCGTCATGCGACCGACATGCATTGCAAGGCTTCAGGTTCTGGTGACCTTGCATTCATAAAGCGCTTATCGGGCATTGGTCGCTGTAACCAAGGGTGAGACGTTGGAGTCTCACGCTCCGGATGTGGATATCGCAGCGCATAACGTCCTTCTCATGACTCAGCTGGACGCGCGGCCTCGGGCCGGAGACACGGTACGGGGACGCGCCTCGGCCGACGGTGGTGACGGCGGCGTGCGCGGCAAGGGGCTCGGCGGGAACTCCGTCGGCCTGATGGGCAGCGCCGTCATCGGTGTCTCCACCGTCGCGCCCGTCTACTGCCTGACCTCGACCCTCGGCTCCACCGCCGGTGAGGTCGGCGTGCAGATGCCCGCGGTCTTCCTGGCCGGGTTCCTGCCGATGCTGCTCGTCGCCTTCGCCTACCGCGAGCTGAACAAGGTCATGCCGGACTGCGGCACCTCCTTCACCTGGACGGTGAAGGCGTTCGGCCCGCGCGTCGGCTGGATGTGCGGCTGGGGCCTGGTCATCGCGACGATCATCGTCCTGTCCAACCTGGCGGGCGTCGCCACCTCGTACTTCTGGCTGCTGGCCGGCGAGGTCACCAACAGCGCCTCGATCGCCGCGCTGGACGACAACAAGCTCGTCCACATCGGCACCTGCCTTGCACTCATCGCCGCCGCCACCGCGATCAGCTACCGGGGGATGACGGCCACGAAGGGCGTCCAGTACGCCCTGGTCGGACTCCAGCTCGCCGTGCTGGCGCTCTTCGTGACGATGGCCCTCTCCAAGGCGGGCAGCGGGGATGCGGCCTTCGCGGGTTCGCTCGACTTCTCCTGGTCGTGGATGAACCCGTTCGCCGTCCAGTCCTTCGCGGCCTTCACGGCCGGCCTCTCCCTCTCGATCTTCATGTTCTGGGGCTGGGACGCCTGTCTGACCGCCAACGAGGAGACCACCGGCAGCGAGAAGACCCCGGGCCGCGCCGCGCTCATCGCGATGGTCGTCCTGGTCGGCTCCTACCTGGCCACCGGCGTCGCCGCCCAGATGGCCGTCGGCTCCGGCACCTCCGGGCTCGGCCTCGCCAACCCGGAGACCTCCGACAACGTCTTCGCCGCCCTCGCCGGACCGGTGATGGGCCCCGGCCTCGGCGTCCTGCTCTTCGTCGCCGTCCTCGCCTCGGCCGCCGCCAGCCTCCAGACCACGTTCATCCCGGTCGCCCGCACGGTCCTCGCGATGTCGGCGTACGAGGCGATGCCGGCCTCGTACGCCAAGGTGCACCCCCGCTTCAAGACGCCCGGCCGGGCGACGGTCACGGCGGGCATCGGGACCGGCGTCTTCTACACCGTGATGACGCTGATCAGCGAGCACGTCCTGATCGACACCATCTACGCGCTCGGCCTGATGATCTGCTTCTACTACGCGCTGACGGCCTTCGCCTGCGTCTGGTACTTCCGCGCCGAACTCACCCGCTCCGGACGGGACCTGGTCTTCAAGGGCCTCTTCCCGGCCGTCGGCGGGCTGCTGCTCGCCGCCGTCTTCGCCAAGACCCTCTACGACATGTGGGACCCGGCGTACGGCTCCGGCTCCTCGGTCCTCGGCGTCGGCTCGGTCTTCGTGATCGGCGTGGGGCTGCTGCTGCTCGGCGTGGTGCTGATGGTCGCGATGGAGCGCCGCAGCCCGGCGTTCTTCCGGGGCCAGGTCCTGACGAAGGAGACCCCGGCCCTTGTGGTCAAGGACTGAGGTCTCCGGATTCTCCCCGCAGTGCCGTTACGGGCGCCAGTAACCCAGCGCGTTCACCCGGTCCTTGGGCAGGCCCAGCTCCTTGCGGAGGTAGGCCGCCAGGGTCCGGGTGGTCGACGTGTCGCAGGCCACCCAGACGTACGCGTCCGAGCGGTCCTCGCCCAGCAGCCCCGGCAGTGCCGCCTTCACCTCTGCGACCAGGTGCGCACCGGCCTCGCGGCGCTCGACGTGGTGCAGGGTGTGGTGGGCCTCGTCGAGGCGGAACGGCAGTTTCCGGTCCTCCTCGTCCGAGGACTCGAACCAGATGGTCGCCGGAGTCTCCGGGACCGCCTCCAGCAGCGAGTTGATCGCGGGCAGCGCGGCCGGGTCACCGATCACGAAGAGCCGCTTCGGCGCGGGGTCGGGCAGCGTGAAGCCGGTGCCCTGAAGCGTCGCGTCGATCGTGTCGCCGGGCTTCGCCGCCTTCGCCCAGTCGCAGGCCGGACCCTCGTGGAGGGCGAATTCCAGACTGAAGGTGCCGGCCTCCGGGTCCGGGTCGACCAGGGTGTAGGCGCGCTGATGCGGTTTGCCGTCCTTCTCGAACCAGAGCCGCACCCACATCGTCGGATGCGCTCCGCCGGTCGCGGCCAGCAGCCCTCCGTCGGTCACGTGCACCCGGCGGAACCGGTCGGTGACTTGCTCGGCGCCCGTCACGGTGAACGTGAAATCCCGCCCCCGGAACAGTTTGAGAACGACGCCTTCCCAGCCATGACCCACGGTGTCTCCCACCCTCCCTTGGTGCCCCGGCCCACTGCCCAAAGGGTCACTTTGGTTAGGCTAACCTAAATTTCGGGGGCTGGGGAGTGGCTGAAAACCACCCGGAGCAGGGGAGGGGCAGAGCGATGACGACCGCTGACGTCGACAGCGAGAGACCGCAGGCCGACAGCGAGAGACCGGATACGGGCGCCGAGAGCGGCCCGAAGGAGCCCGAGGGCTTCGAGGGCTTCGAAGTCTTCCGGGACGACTGGGGGATACCGCACCTGAGGGCCGGTGGTGCGCCGGCCCTGGCCCGCGCCCAGGGCCACAACGCCGCTCTCGACCGGGCCTGGCAGCTGGAGACCGAGCGCCACCGGCTGCTCGGCACGACCGCCGCGTACCTGGGGGCCGAGGCGCTCGACTGGGACCGGTTCGCCCGGCGGGCCCGGCTCGCCGACACCGCCCGCCGCTGCTACGAGCGGCTCACGCCCCGGACCGCCGCCTGGGTGCGCGCGTACGTGGACGGCGTCAACGCGGGCCTGGCCGAAGGCGCCGCGCGGACACCGGAGTTCGCGGCCGCCGGGATCGCCCCGGGCCGCTGGGAGCCCTGGACCCCGCTCGGCGTCTGGCTCTCCACCCACATCCTCTTCGCCGGGTTCCCGACCAAGCTCTGGCGCGAAGAGGTCGCCCGCAGGCTCGGCGACGGCCGCGCGACCCTCTTCGCCACCGACGGCCCCGGCACCTCCGGCTCCAACGGCTGGCTCCTCACCGGCGCCCGCACCGCCACCGGAGCCCCGGTCGTCGCCGGTGACCCGCACCGCTTCATCGAGGACCCGGGCGTCTACCAGCAGATCCGGCTCGCCTGCCCCGAGTTCGACGTGGTGGGCCTCGCCGTCCCCGGTGTCCCGGGCATCGCCCACTTCGGGCACGCGGGTGGTGTGGCCTGGGCGATCACCAACGCGATGGCCGACTACCAGGACCTCTACCGCGAGCAGCTGCGCCGCACGGTGGACGGCGGCGTGGAGGCGCTCGGACCGGACGGCTGGTACCGGGTCCACGCCCATACGGAGACCGTCGAGGTGGCCGGGGAAGAGGCGCAGACGGTCGAGGTCGTGGAGACGGACCGGGGGCCGGTGATCATCGGGGACGTACACGAGGATCCGCACACCGAGGCGACCCCCGACGCGCCCGTCATCAGCCTCCGCTACCCGCCCCGCGTCACCGGCGACCTGGGCTTCGACGTGCTGCCGGACCTCCTCAGGGCGCGTACGGTCGCCGATCTCGACACCGCGCTCGACGGCTGGGTCGAACCCGTCAACGTGGTCCTGGCCGCCGACACCACCGGCGCCACGCTGCACCGCGTCGCCGGACACGTCCCGGTCCGCCCCCACGAGAACCGGCTCCGGGTCGTCCCGGCGCACGATCCCGCGTACGCCTGGCGCGAAGGCGCCGAGCCCACCCCCCGTACCGAGGTCGACACCACCACCGGCACCGCCGTGATGGCCAACGAGCGCGGGCTCGCCGCACCGCTCGGCATCGAGTTCGCACCGCCGCACCGGGCCGACCGCATACGGGAGTTGCTCGGCACGCCGCCGGGCGCGGGCGCGAGAGGGACCGCCGGCACGCCCCACGGGACAAGGAAGCCCACCGGCCCCCCGTGGTCCGCCGGAGACATGGCCGCCGTCCACACCGACACCCGCCTCGCCTCCTCCCGGCAGCTCCTCTCCCTGCTCGCCTGGGCCCCGGACCTCGGCCCCGACGCCGAACGCCTCCGGGACCGGCTGCTGCGCTGGGACCGCCACATGGACGCGGACAGCACCGACGCCACCCTCTACTCCCGGCTCCGCGCGGACGTCGTCCACCGGCTGGCCGCCCACCCCGCCCTGCGGCCCGTCACGGGCGACGCCGACCCCTGGCGCTCGCCCGCCTACCCGCCGCTCTTCCGCCCCTGGCTCGCCGCCGTCCCCCGGATCGGCTACGCCCTGGAGACCCTGCTCACCGTCGGTCTCCTCCCGTACGAGGAGAGGCTGGCGGTCGTCGCGGCCTCGGCGGAGGCGGTGGCCGCGAACCACGACGCGCCGCTCCCCTGGGGCGAGGTCCACCGGGTCGCGCCCTGGCAGGCGCTGCCGGGCGCGACGCCCGAGGAGGTGTGGCCGGGGCTCGCGGGCGACCACGACTGCGTGCTCTCGACCTCCAGCGTGCCCGGCATCACCGACCTCTTCGCCCGGGGACCCGCCGCCCGGTACGTCTGGGACCTGGCCCGCCGCGAGGACAGCCTCTGGGTGGTGCCGTTCGGCGCGTCCGGCGTACCGGGCTCCGCCCACCACCGCGACCAGAGCGAGCTGTGGGCGAGCGGCCGCCTGGCCCCCGTCACCACGGACTGGAACCTGCTGCACCGCACCGAGGAGAGCACCACCATGACCACGACACCCGAGCCCACGGCGTCCACCACGTCCACCGTCCCGGCCCTGCGCCCCGCCGTCCACGAGCAGAAGGTCGAGGGCTTCGGCGTCGTCCGGCTCGTCCCGGTCGACCCGGCGGCCGACGCCGTCCTGCTGCACGGCTGGGTCACGCAGGAGCGCGCCCGCTTCTGGGGCATGGCCGACCACACCCGCGAACAGGTCCAGGAGATCTACGAGTTCGTCGACTCGCTCCCCACCCACCACGCCTACCTGGCGCTGCGCGACGGCGTACCCGCCGCGCTCTTCCAGACGTACGAGCCGGACGCCGACCCCGTGGGCGAGTGCTACGACGTCCGGCCCGGCGACTTCGGCATCCACCTGCTGATCGCGCCCGCCGAGGGCGAGGGCGCTGTGAAGGGGTACACCGACGCCCTGCTCACCGCGTTCATCGGCTACGTCTTCAGCGACCCGGCCCACCTGCGGGTCGTCGTCGAGCCGGACGCGCGCAACGAGAAGGCGCTCGCGCGGATGGTCCGGGTCGGCTTCGAGCTGGGCCCGGAGATCGAGAAGCCGGAGAAGACGGCCCGGCTGGCGTTCCTGTCGCGGACGGTGGCACTGGGCCTGGTCTGAGCGGGTGAGTCCCGCGATCACCTTCGGCGTCCTCGGCCTGGTCAGCGGGGTCGAGGTCAACCGGACCCGGTGCTGGATCGGCCTCGCCACCGGTGCTGTGGGCGTGCTCCTCCCCGGTCCGGTTCCTTTTCGGCTACACCGGCGGCTTCTGAGTCCTCGTTCCTACAGCGGGCTCGTCCCGTCCCGGTTCAGCTCGCCGCCCGTCCGGAAGAGCCGCCGCGCGACGACGTGACCGCGCGCGGCGGCCATCCGGTACCACGGTTCGGCCGCCGCGAGACCCTCGCGCTCCTGGACCAGCCGGCCCAGCTCCCACATCGACTCCACGTCCCCGGCCTTCACCGCCTGCCGCAGCATCCGCTCCGCCGCGTCCGGCCGCCCCTGGCTCCGCGCGTCCAGAGCGAGCGTCCGCAGCCCCCGCACGGCACGGGCGTCTCCGGCCGCGGCGGCGGCGGCCAGCTGCCGAGGGTCCGGCGGCCGGCGGTAGCGCCGGGCGATCAGCAGCAGGACACCGGCCAGCCACATGATCCAGCTCAGCTGGATCAGCGTGCTGTTGCCGAGGAACACGCCGGTCAGGCTCAGCACACCTCCTGCGGGCAGCAGGAAGAACCCCAGTCCCATTCCCATCCCACGTCCTTCCCGCAGATCCGCCGTTCCGTACTCTCGCAGCCGTCTCGGATTCCACCGGCGCAAGGCTTACCTTGGCCCCTCGTAGAGACGACTTGTCGAGACGACTCGTAGAGACGACGGAGGTGTTCGATGCGGATCGCCACAACCATCTTCCTCACCGACGAGACGGTGACACCCGTACGGCTGGCGCGCGAGCTGGAGCAGCGCGGATTCGCCGGCCTCTATCTGCCCGAGCACACCCACATCCCGGTGAGCCGCCGTACCCCGTACCCGGCCGGCGGTGACCTGCCGCGCGAGTACGGACGGACGCTGGACCCCTTCGTGGCGCTCGGCCAGGCGGCGGCCGTCACCGAGCGGATCGCGCTCGGCACCGGGATCACGCTGGTCGCCCAGCACGACCCGGTCGACCTGGCCAAGCAGGTGGCGACCTTGGACCATCTCTCCGGCGGCCGGTTCACGCTCGGTGTCGGCTACGGCTGGAACGTCGAGGAGGCCGCCGACCACGGCGTCGCGTGGTCCACGCGCCGGGAGCTGGCGCGCGACCGGATGGCGCTGATGCGGGCCCTGTGGTCGGGCGAACCGACGGCGTACGAGGGGGAGTTCGGGTCGGTCCAGGCGAGCTTCGCGTTCCCGAAGCCGGTGCAGGCGCCGCGCGGTCCTGTGGTCGGCCCGCGCACGCTGATCGGCGGCGGAGCCGGCCCGAAGCTGTTCGCGGCGATCGCGGACCACGCGGACGGCTGGCTGCCCATCGGCGGGCGCGGCCTGACGGAGTCCCTCCCGAAGCTGCGGGCGGCCTGGGAGGAGGCCGGGCGCGATCCGAAGGACCTCCAGGTGGTGCCGTACGCCGTCCTCCCCGACGCCGGGAAGCTCGCGCACTACGCGGAGCTGGGCATCGAGGAGGTCGTACTCCAGCTGCCCCCGGCCGGTGAGCGGGAGGTGCTGCGGGTCCTGGACGGGTACGCGGCGTACCTCTGACGCCGCTCGTGGATACTGCCCCTGCAACCGGGGGCGCCGACAGGGCATCCTTACCCTCGGGGGATCGAAGACGTGGGCGCCGCCCGCACGCGCTCGCGTGCGGGCGGTGGGCCCGCCCGGGTGGGGAGTGGAATGAACAGGCCGTTGCGGCACATAGCCATCTTCTGCGGACTGCTGATGCTGGGGCTGCTGTTGCGGGCGAACTGGCTGCAGCAGGTCGACCGCGTGGAGCTGTCCCAGCACGAGAACAACCACCGGGTCCGGTACGAGCGGTTCGCCACGCCGCGCGGCGACATCATCGTCGGCGGCAAGGCGATCACCGGCTCGAAGGAGACGGGGAGCAGGGACTACACCTTCCGGCGCACCTGGAAGGAGGGCCCGATGTACGCGCCCGTCACCGGTTACGCCTCCCAGGCGCAGGGCACCTCGCTGCTGGAGCGGACGTACGACAGCGTCCTGAGCGGCCAGGACGACCGCTTCGCCTTCCGGCACGCCAAGGACGTCCTCACCGGGCAGCCGAGGCGCGGCGGCAGCGTGATCACCACGATCGACCCCAAGGCGCAGAAGGCCGGCTACAAGGGCCTGACCGACCTGGGTGCGCGCGGCGCGGTCGTGGCCCTGGAGCCGAGCACCGGCAAGGTGCTGGCGCTGGTCTCCACGCCTTCGTACGACCCCGGGGTCTTCGCCGGGATCTCGTTCAAGGAGAGCGACCGGTTCAAGGCGCTCCTCGACGACAAGGGCAAGCCGCTGGCCAACCGGCCGCTGCGCGAGACCTTCCCGCCCGGCTCGACCTTCAAGATCCTCACCGCCGCCGCGGCGCTGGAGCACGGCGTGGTCTCGGACGTGGACGCGCCGACGAAGGCGGTCTCGCCGTATCCGCTGCCGCTGTCCCAGAGCAAGATCGGCAGTGAGGCGGGGGACGCGGTCTGCAACAAGGCGTCGATGAAGACCGCCATGCAGTACTCCTGCAACAACGTCTTCCTCGACGCGGCGGCCGAGCTGGGCGAGGACCGGATGCGGGAGACGGCGGAGAAGTTCGGCTTCAACGCGGACGTGTACGCCGAGGATTTCGGCGACATGCTCGCCACGAAGAGCCTCTACCCGCCGAAGCTCGACAAGCCCGGCACGGCCCTCACCGGCATGGGCCAGGGCAGTCTGACGAGCACCCCGATGCAGATGGCGATGGTGACGGCGGCGCTCGCCAACGACGGAAAGCTGATGCAGCCGTACATCGTGGAAGAGCTGAAGGGCCCGGACCTGTCCACGCTGGAGACGAACAACCCGGCGGAGATACGCCAGGCCGTCTCGCCGGAGACCGCGAAGAAGGTCCAGGAGATGATGGAGCACACCGCGAAGGAGGGCAGCGCGCAGCGCGCCCTGATCGACGGGGTGACGGTCGGCGGCAAGACGGGCACGGCTCAGCGTGGTGTGAACGTGCGCGACGAGGTGCCGTACGGCTGGTTCGTCAGCTACGGCAAGGCGGACGACGGCCGTTCGGTCGCCGTCGCCGTCTTCATCGACCCGACGGCCATGGACATCTCGCGCTCGGACATCTCTGGTGGCCGGCTCGGCGCTCCGATCGCGAAGAAGGTGATGGAGGCGGTGCTGGGCAAGTAGCTTGCCCGGAAACGAAATTGGTCGGCGCATTGGCCTAGGCCAATGCACTCCCGTCCCCGTACCCTCATCCGTAGCCAGTGGCACACGCCCCCCACCCCGGTTGCATGCTGGCGCGGGCACCCCCACCGAACTCTGCCCCGAGCAGCCAGGGTGAACTCCCCCACTCGCCGCCTCCAGGAGGCCACGGTGAAAGTTCGCACCAGAAGCTCGGCGATCATCGGCGCCCTGTTCCTCGCCGCATCCCTGACGCTGACCACGGCATCGGCCGACGAGCCCCCGGCAGCCCCATCGGCGCAGGTCGTGCTCACGGAAGTGGCCAGGGCACAGGGCCCCTCGGCCGGCGCGCCCGGACCGGACGGCAAGGTCTGGATAGCCGAACGGGCCGGAACGGTACGCGTGCTGGGCGACTACGGCCTGAGCGACCCGGTCCTCGACATCTCCGCCGAGACCACGACCGACGGCGAACGCGGCCTGCTGGGCGTGGCGTTCGACCCGGAGTTCGCGCACTTCTACATCTCGTACACGGATCTCGAAGGCACCTCCACCATCGACGAGTTCGCGGTGGAGGACGGCCGGCTCCAGCCGGACACCCGGCGTACGGTCCTCACGCAGGAGCAGCCGTACCCGAACCACAACGGCGGCGACATCAAGTTCGGCCCCGACGGCTACCTCTACATCGCGTTCGGCGACGGCGGCTCGGGCGGCGACCCGCACGGCAACGGCCAGAACCTGGACACGCTGCTCGGCAAGATCCTCCGGATCGACCCGACGGGCGGGGAGCCGTACGCCATCCCGTCCGACAACCCGTTCGTGGCGGAGGAGGGCGCGAAGGACGAGATCTGGGCGTACGGGCTCCGCAACCCGTGGCGGTTCTCGTTCGACGCGGGCACGGGCGACCTGCTCATCGGTGACGTCGGCCAGAGCGAGTGGGAGGAGATCGACTGGGCCCCCGCGAGCAGCAAGGGCGGCGAGAACTACGGCTGGTCCTCGATGGAGGGCAACCACCCCTTCCGCGGCGGCACGGAACCGGCGAACCACGTGCCGCCGGTCCACGAGTACGACCGCAGCGGCCTGGGCTGCTCGGTGACGGGCGGCTTCGTCTACCGGGGCGAAGGGATCGCGGACCTCGCGGGAAGCTACGTCTACAGCGACTACTGCGACGGCACGCTCCGCACGCTGCGCATCGAGGACGGTGCGGTGACGGAGGAGGGTGACCTGGGTGTGCAGGGCGGCGAGGTGATCTCGTTCGTGGAGGCGGCGGACGGGGAGCTGTATGTGCTGGCGATAGGCGGCACGATCTCCCGGCTGGACCCGGCGTAGGCACGCGGACCCACCCACCCCAGCCCGTCCGGGCCCACCCCTTCAGCCTGCCCCGGGCCCACCCCTTCAGCTCGCCCGGCCCACCCCAGCCCGTCCGGCGTTTGAGGACGGAACCCATGCTGGGGTGGGCCCGCCGCTCAGAGGCCCCTGAGGTACGAGACCTTCGCAGGTCGGCCGCTCCCCACCGCCCCGCTTCCGTCCTCAAACGCCGGACGGGCTGGGCGAGTGCCCGCCCTTCCGTCCTCGATCGCCGGACGGGCCGGGTGGTGGCCTTCCACCACCCCCACCAGCTCCGTCAACGCGTTGACCCGGAAATCCGCCGCGGCCACCACATCCGGATGCTCCGCCCACCAGAACCCGCACACCCCGCGCCGCAGATGCGCCGTCCGCAACCCCGCCGCCGCGGCGGGGAACAGGTCGTCCGCCGGATGATCGCCCACGTACAGCGTTGCCCCCGGCTCTGCCTCCGCCACCTCCAGCACCCGCGCGAAGAAGGCCGGGTCCGGCTTCCGTACGCCCCACTCGTCCGACGTCACCACCAGATCGGCCGGCAGGTCCAGCGCCCGCAGCAACTCCCCGGCCCGCACCGACCCGTTGCCCGCCACGACCACCCGTACGCCCGCCGCCCGCAGCTCCGCGAGCGCCGGCCGTACGTCCGGGTAGAGGTCCGACTCGTCGAGGTGCTCGCCTCGCCCGGCCGCCGCCCGGGCGAGGTACGCCTCGTCGACGTCCATGTCCGGCCGCAGCACCCGCAGCGCGTCCGTCGCGTCGCGGCCCTGCGCGACCGCCGCGCCGACCAGCGCGCCGAGCGTGTGCGCGGGCACACCGAGCCAGTTGGCCCAGGACGCCCAGTGGCGGTCGTCGCGTACGAGGGTTTCACCGATGCCGAGGACGATCGTTTCCATCACCGTTCCGACCTTAGGCGTGAGGACGCCGTCAACGGGCGAGCATCCGGGTGAGTCGGCCCGCACGAGTGACCAGGAGCACCTCCGGGCCCGCGCGTACAGGCCCCAGGCCCTGGTCCGGTGCGCGCGCCTCGCTCGTATGCTCGGTTCATGACCGATCCCGATGCCGATCCCCAGAGCGGACGTCCCACCTCCAACGCCATGCGGCGCGCGCTCAAACGGGCCCGTGACGGCGTCGCCCTCGATGTCACCGAGGCCGCCGTCCTGCTCCGGGCGCGCGGCGAGGACCTGAAGGATCTGGCCGCGTCCGCCGCCCGCGTCCGGAACGCGGGCCTGGAAGCGGCGGGCCGGCCGGGCGTGATCACGTACTCGCGCAAGGTCTTCATCCCGCTCACCCGCCTCTGCCGTGACAAGTGCCACTACTGCACCTTCGTCACCGTCCCCGGCAAACTCCGCCGCGCCGGCCACGGCATGTTCCTCTCGCCCGACGAGGTGCTGAAGATCGCCCGCGACGGCGCGGCGATGGGCTGCAAGGAAGCGCTGTTCACACTCGGCGACCGCCCGGAGGACCGCTGGCCCGAGGCGCGGGAGTGGCTGGAGGCGGAGGGGTACGACGACACGCTCGCGTACGTACGCGCCATGGCGATCCGGGTCCTGGAGGAGACGGGCCTGCTGCCGCACCTCAACCCGGGCGTGATGACGTGGACCGACCTCCAGCGGCTCAAGCCCGTGGCGCCCTCCATGGGGATGATGCTGGAGACGACGGCGACCCGCCTCTGGTCCGAGCCCGGCGGCCCGCACCACGGCTCCCCGGACAAGGAACCGGCCGTACGGCTGCGCGTGCTCGAAGACGCGGGCCGTTCCAACGTGCCGTTCACCACCGGCATCCTGATCGGCATCGGCGAGTCGTACGAGGAGCGCGCCGACTCCCTCTTCGAGCTGCGCAAGACGGCCCGCGCCTACCACGGCATCCAGGAAGTCATCGTGCAGAACTTCCGCGCCAAGCCGGACACGGCGATGCGCGGGATGCCCGACGCGGAGCTGGAGGAGCTGGCCGCAGCCATCGCCGTGGCCCGGCACATCCTCGGCCCGTCCGCCCGGATCCAGGCCCCGCCGAACCTGGTGGACGCGGAGTACGCGCTGCTCATCGGCGCGGGCATCGACGACTGGGGCGGGGTCTCGCCGCTCACCCCCGACCACGTGAACCCGGAACGCCCCTGGCCGCACATCGACGAGCTGGCCGCGCGCACCGCGGAGTCGGGCTTCCAGCTCCGCGAACGCCTGACCATCTACCCGGAGTTCATCCAGCGCGGCGAACCCTGGCTGGACCCCCGCCTCCTCCCGCACGTCCGCGCCCTCGCCGACCCGGAGACCGGCCTCGCCCGCGAGGACGCACTCCCCGTCGGCCTGCCCTGGCAGGAACCGGACGAGGGCTTCACCTCCTCCGGCCGCACCGACCTGCACGCCACCATCGACACCGAGGGCCGCACCGGCGACCGCCGCGACGACTTCGACGAGGTGTACGGGGACTGGGAGGCGCTCCGGGAGGCGGCGGCGCCCGGCATGGTCCCGTCCCGCATCGACGCCGACGTACGCCAGGCGCTGAGCCAGGCCGCCGACGACCCGACGAAGCTCACCGACGACCAGGCCCTCGCCCTGCTCCACGCGGACGGCCCGGCGCTGGACGAGCTCTGCCGGATCGCGGACGCGCTGCGCCGGGACGTGGTCGGTGACGACGTCACGTACATCGTCACGCGGAACATCAACTTCACCAACGTCTGCTACACCGGCTGCCGCTTCTGCGCCTTCGCCCAGCGCCGTACGGACGCCGACGCGTACACGCTCTCGCTGGACCAGGTCGCGGACCGGGCGGCGCAGGCGTGGGACGTCGGCGCGGTGGAGGTCTGCATGCAGGGCGGCATCCACCCGGACCTGCCCGGCACGGCGTACTTCGACATCGCGCGGGCGGTGAAGGAACGCGTCCCCGGCATGCACGTTCACGCGTTCTCGCCCATGGAGGTCGTCAACGGGGCCACCCGCACCGGGATGTCGATCCGCGACTGGCTGACGGCCGCCAAGGAGGCCGGGCTCGACTCGATCCCGGGGACGGCGGCGGAGATCCTGGACGACGAGGTCCGCTGGGTCCTCACCAAGGGGAAACTGCCCACGGCCACCTGGCTGGAGGTCATCAGGACGGCGCACGAGGTGGGCCTGCGCTCGTCCTCGACGATGATGTACGGGCACGTGGACCAGCCACGCCACTGGCTGGGCCACTTCCGTACGCTGGCCCGGCTCCAGCAGGAGACGGGAGGCTTGACGGAGTTCGTCACGCTCCCCTTCATCCACACCAACGCCCCGGTCTACCTGGCCGGCATCGCCCGCCCCGGCCCGACGGACCGCGACAACCGGGCGGTGACGGCGATGGCGCGCCTGCTTCTCCACCCGCACATCACCAACATCCAGACGAGCTGGGTGAAGCTGGGGACGGAGGGTGCGGCGGAGATGCTCCGCTCAGGCGCGAACGACCTGGGCGGCACGCTGATGGAGGAGACCATCTCCCGTATGGCCGGGTCGAGTTACGGCTCGTACCGCTCCATCCAGGACCTGAAGGCCATCGCCGACCTGGCGGGCCGCCCGTCCCGTCCCCGGACGACGCTGTACGGCGAGGTCCCGGCGGAGCGCGTGGCGGCGGCGACGGCCTCGGACGGCCACCTTCCGGAGCTGCTGCCGGTGGTGCCGGGCTGAGAGGTGGCCGGGGCCCCTCGACCGGGAGGGGCTCCGGCCCGGAAGGGCCCTGCCCGGCGCTCTTCCGTTTCCTTCTGTCATGAGCAGGGCAATTCTTGCGGGGACTGCCCCTGCCGTATCGCTCTGCCGAGTCAGGAGTGAGACACCATGCGCCGCACCCCGCCCGGGATGCCGACCTTCACCCGCACCGCCACCGTCCTCGCCGCCGCCGGCCTCCTCGTGCTCGGCACCGCGTCCGCCGCGCACGCCGACCCGCCGCAGCACCTCCCGCAGAACGCCGGAGGCTACGAGCAGACCTTCTCGCCCGCCTACGACTACGACGGGGACGGCTGCTACGCCACGCCCGCCATCGGCCCCGACGGCACCCTCGCCCCCGGCCTCAAGACGTCCGGCGCGATCAACGGGAGCTGCCGGGACAAGTGGGACCTCGACAACTCCCAGACGTACGCCCGCTCGAAGTGCAACAACGGGTGGTGCGGGATCGTCTACGCGAGCTACTTCGAGAAGGACCAGGCCGTCCACGGCAGCGGGCTCGGCGGCCACCGCCACGACTTCGAGCACGTCATCTCCTGGGTCAACCAGGCGTCGAACCAGGTGGATTACGTCTCGACCACCCAGCACCGCACGGTCAAGACCTACCCCCGCTCCCAGGTCCGCTTCGACGGCTCGCACCCCAAGGCCGTCTACCACAAGGACGGCCCCAGCACGCACTTCTTCCGCCTCGCCAACAACAACGACGAGCCGCCCGAGAACCACTACGGCACCTGGCGCTATCCGCCCCTCGTCGACTGGAACGGCTTCCCCAGCACGGAGTTGCGCGACCGCCTCATGAACGCCGACTTCGGCGCCGCCACCATCAAGGTCACCGACAAGGACGACCGCTTCCGCAACCTGCTCAACAACGCCAAGCCCGCCGGAATCCCCTTCGACCCCTGGGCCTGACCGCGGAATCTATTGACTTTCGATAGCTATCGATCGAAACTCGATAGATGCACAGTCTTCTGGTGGGCATCCTCCGTATCGGCATCGCGGCAGCGGTCCTGTCCGGCCTCTTCGCCCAGGCCGTCATCATCCCGACGACCGCGGCCGACGAGGTGGACCTCTTCCCTCCGTACGAGCCCTACGCCCTGCCGTACGTCGTCGCGTCGATCCTCGGGGTGGCGTGCGTGCAGGTCGCCCTCGGCGCGATCTGGATGCTGCTCTCGATGGTCGAGCGCGACGCCATCTTCACGCGCTCCGCGTTCCGCTGGGTCGACGCCGTCATCGGCGCGGCCGCCGTGGCCACCCTGATTGCGCTGGGGGCGGCGGTGCACCTCACCTTCGACACCATCCCGTCCCCCGACGACGGCATGGACGTCGAGGGTGCGCTGCTCGCCGCCCTGGCGTGCGTGGCGGTGGGGGCGGCGTTCTCCATGCTCATGGTCATCATGCGCACGCTGCTCGGCAAGGCGATGGAGATGCGGACGGAACTGGCCGAGGTCATCTGATGCCGATCGTGGTCGAGATCGATGTGCTGCTCGCCGAACGGGGCATGTCGGTCGCGGAGTTCGCCGCCGCCGTCGGGATCACGCCCGCCAATATCGCCGTCCTGAAGAACGGCCGCGCGAAGGCGGTGCGGTTCGCGACGCTGGAGGCGATCTGCCGCGTACTGGAGTGCCAGCCGGGGGATGTGCTGCGGTACGTCCCCGACGAGTGACGGCCGCGGTGGCCTCGGTGGCCCTGGTGGGGGGTTCGTACGCGCTGCCCGGCCGGCCGGGCCGCTTCATCTGCCCGTCGCCGTCGAGGTTCTTCTCGAACTCCGTCACCGCGTGCGCTCCGGGCGCGAACAGCGTGGACAGCGCGAAGAGGGCGATCACCGCGATCGGGCAGCCGTAGAACCACCGCGAGCCGTCGGCGGCGGCTGCCGGATCCCGAGGTCCGCTGACAGACTGACCTCCATGCCCGCCACCTCGCCCCGCCGTCTCTCCCTCCAGCAGATCGTCGAAGGGCAGCGGCGCGCCGCGTTCGTCGGGCGGGAGGGTGAACTCGATCTCTTCCGCGCCAACTTCGCCACTCCGCCCGAGGATCCGCTCCACCGGTTCGTCTTCCATGTGCGGGGCAACGCCGGGGTCGGCAAGACCTCGCTCGTACGGGAATGGCAGCAGGTGGCACGGGAGTCGGGGGCGGCCACCGCGTCCGTCGACGAAGGGGCCGACTCCGTTCCGGAGCTTCTGGCTTCCGTGGCGGGGCAGTTGGCCGAGCAAGGACATCCGCTCCGGGCGCTGGACCGGATGCTGGCCACGTACCGGCGCGCCCTCCACGACGCGGCCGGGCGGCTCGCGGCCGACGGGGACGAGCCCTCGCCCGCCGCTCTCGCCGCCGCGCAGGCCGGGCTGGTCGCGGCCGGGGCGATACCCGTGGTCGGGGCGCTCGCCGGAGGCATCGACCCGGCGGTCGTGGCGCGGGGCGCCGGCGGGCTGCGGGCGGTGTTCGGCGGGCGGGCGCGGCAGCAGGAGGAGGCGTTCCTGCTGGCCGAGCCGGTACGGGCGCTGACGCCGGTGTTCGTCGCCGAGCTCGGGCGGATCGCGGACGCGGTGCCGTGGGTCGCGCTGTTCCTGGACACCTACGAGCGCACCGCGCCCCTGCTGGACCGGTGGCTGGCGGACCTGCTGCTTTCCGGCCGGTACGGCGAGCTGCCCGCCAACCTGGTCCTGACCCTGGCCGGGCAGCGGCGCCTGGATCCCGCGCACTGGGGCGATCGGGGCCGCCTGGTGGCCGACGTACCGCTGGGGGCGTTCACGGAGGAGGAGTCACGCCAACTCCTCGCCGGGCGCGGGGTCGTGGAGGAGCCCGTCGTACGGGAGGTGCTGCGGCTCTCCGGCGGGCTGCCGGTCCTGGTGTCGACGCTCGCCGCCAACCCCGGCGCGGCCGGTGAGGCGAACGCGACCGCCGTCGAGCGCTTCCTGGCCGGCGAGAGCGACCCGGACCGCCGGGCGGCGGCCCTCGCCTGCGCGCTGCCCCGGCGGTTCGACGAGGACCTGGTGGCCGTCGCCGCGCCCACCCCCGTCCCCGGGCTCTACGACTGGCTGCACGAGCTGCCGTTCGTCGTCGAGCCGCACTCGGGCCGCTCCCGCTACCACGGTGTCGTACGGGCCCCGATGCTCCGGCTCCAGCGCACCGGCTCACCGGCGCGGTGGAAGGAGACGCACGACCGGCTGGCCGAGGCCTTCGCCGTACGCCGGGACGCGGCGGCCGAAGGGCTCGACCCGGACCGGCTCTGGGCCGAGGAACTGTGGCGCCGGGCCGCCCTCGACGTGCTCTACCACCGGCTCTGCGCCCGCCCCCGCACCGCCCTGCCCGACGCCCTGCGCGCCGGGATCGCGGTGTGCGGCCAGCAGCCGTCCGCCGCCCGGCACTGGGCCCGGACCCTGGTGGAGGCCGGTGAGGACGCCGACAGCGCCGTACTCCGCGACTGGGGCCGGGACCTCCTCATCGCCTGCACCGACCACGGCCCCCGCCCCACCGCCGTCCTCGGACTCCTGCTGACCCGCGTGGAGTTGACCGATACGGAGCGGGCGGAGGCTCTGGTGGCGCGCGGCTGGGACCGCTTCCGGGCCCGGGAGTTCGACGCGGCGCTCTCCGACCACGGCCGGGCCGTCGCGGTGGACCCGCGCCACGAACGGGCCTACCAGGGCAGGGCGGTGGTGCTGCGGGCGCTTCGCCGGTACGAGGAGGCGCTCGCGGACCTGGACCGGGCCGAGGAGATCGCGCCGACCTGGGCCTGGGCGGCGCGGGAGCGCGGTGAGACGTACCGGCGGATGGGGCGGCTGGAGGAGGCGCTGACCGTCCTGGACCGGGCCCACGCGCTGGATCCGGCCGACGCGGTGCCGCTCGGCAGCCGCGGCCTGGTCCTGCACCGGCTGGGGCGCCACGAGGAGGCGCTGGAGGACTTCGACCGGGCGATCGCGCTGTGGCCGGAGTACGCGTGGGCGCTGGTGCGCAGGGCCCAGGCGCGTACGGCGCTCGGAGACCCGGTGGGCGCGCTCGCCGACCTGGACCGGGCCGAGGAGCTCACGCCCGGTCTCGCCGGGACGGAAGGGGAGCGGGGCGAGGTGTACCGGGCGACCGGGCGGTACGAGGAGGCCGTGGCCTGCTACGGCCGCGCCATCGCGATGGACGCCTGCTACGCCTGGGCCCACGGCAGCAGGGCCCTGGCGCTGGAGGCCCTGGGCCGCCTCAGGGAGGCCCGTGCGGACCTGGACCGGGCGCTGGAGCTGGATCCGGAGTACGGCTGGGCCCGGGCGCAGCGGGAGCGGCTGGGGTGAGGGGAGGGGTGGCTGAAGGCCCTCGTGGGTGACATACCCGCCCGTACCCCGCCGTCCGGGCGGTCGCCCCCTCTACCGCCCGTTCTCGTTCGATTACAGTGCTGGGGCGGTCGCCCGCAGAGGCCCGCACTGGCGGCGGACCATGGCGTGGCGGGAGGCGGCGGGGTGAGCACAGGGACCACGGCGGTCTGGGGACGGGCCGAGCAGCAGGACTTCCGCAGCCGGGTCCGCGGGGCGCTGCTCGGCGGGGCCATCGGGGACGCGCTCGGGGCCGGCGTCAGCGGGCTCACGCTGGAGGAGATCCGGGCGGCGTACGGTGCCGAAGGCGTCGTCGACTACGTTCCCGCGCACGGCAGACGCGGCGCCGTCACCGCGCTCACCCAGCTCACCCTCTTCACCGTGGACGGCCTGATCCGCGCCCAGGTCCGCCGCGACACCGGCGCCTGGCACCCGCCCACCGACGTCCACCGCGCCCACCTGCGCTGGGCCGCCACCCAGCACGACTGGGGGCCCGACGAGCGGCGCAAGGACAACGGCTGGCTGGCCGCCGAGGAGTGGCTCTACGCCCGCCGCGAGCCCGCCCGCGCGTGCCTCGGCGGCTTCGGCGACACCGTCTTGGGCACGCTGGAGCGGCCCAAGAACCCCACCGCCCGGGACTCCGGCGCGCTCACCCGGTCCGCGCCGTTCGGGCTGCTCGTGGGGTGGGAGCCGCAGCTCGTGCTCCAGCTGGCCGTCGAGTGCGCGGCCCAGACCCACGGGCATCCCGCCGCCCAGCTGGCCGCCGGAGCCTTCGCCGTACTCGTGCACGGGCTGGCGCGCGGCGAGACCCTGGACGGTTCGGTGCAGCACGCGATGGCGCTGCTCGGCGAGCGTCCCGGCCACGAGCCGGTGACCGAGGCCCTGCAACAGGCGCTCGGGTCGGTGCGCCAGGGCATTCCTGGACCGGCGCTCATCGAGGCGCTGGGTGCGGGCGACGCGGCGGACGAGGTGCTCGCCGTCGCCGTGTACTGCGCGCTGGTCAGCGAGGACGTACGCCACGGGCTGCGCCTCGCCGTCAACCACGGTGGGCCGTCCCGCGCCACCGGGGCCGTCTGCGGGGCGCTGCTCGGCGCGCTGCACGGCGAGACCGCGCTGCCGCCGGCCTGGCTCGCGGAGCTGGAGGGCCGGCCCACGCTCCTCGAACTGGCCGACGACTTCGCGATGGAGATGACCCAGGGCCCGGCCCTGCACAGCCCGACCGCGGCGGCCCCGGGCTGGCTGGCCCGCTACCCGCGCGGCGCGTGAGACGGCTCTTCCCGGCGGGCTCTCAGCGCATCAGCTCACCGGCGTTGACCAGCAGCGACTGGCCGGTGATCGCCCGCGCCCGGTCGGAGGCCAGGAAGGCGACGGCCTCCGCCACATCCCCGTCCGTGGCCAGCTCCGGCAGGGCCATCCGCTCGGTGAGCCGGGCCAGCACATCGGACTCCGGTACGCCTTCGGTGTGCGCGGTGAACTGGACGTACGCCTGCACCGGCGGCCCCCACATCCATCCCGGCAGCACGGTGTTGACCCGGATCCGGTGCGGCCCCAGCTCCCGCGCCAGCGAGTACACCGCCGAGGTCAGCGCGCCTTTGGACGCCGCGTACGCCGCCTGCCGCACCTGGGAGGGCGCGGCCACCGCGGACTGCGTGCCGATCACCACCACCGAGCCGCCGCGCTCCTTGAGGGCGGGCAGGCAGGCCCGGGTCATTCGCAGCGTACCGAGCAGGTTCACGTCGAGGACCGACTGCCAGGTGGCGAAGTCCGCGTCCTCCAGCCCGCCGAAGTAGCTGTCCCAGGCGGCCACATGGACCACCGCGTCGATCCCGCCGAACCGCTCGACCGCCAGTGCGGCCAGCGCCTCGCACTGCGCCTCGTCGGTGATGTCGGTCGGCAGGTGGGCGGTGCGGAGGCCTTTCGGATCGATCTCCGCCGCGCTCTTCGCCAGGTTGGCCGCTGTGCGCGCGCCGAGGACCGCGCGCCCTCCGTCCCGTACGACGGTCTCCGCGACCCGGTGCCCGAGCCCGGCGCCGACGCCCGACACGACGACGGTCTTTCCCGCGAGCAGCATCGGTGTGCCTGACATCGGCGCCTCCCGGCCCTGGAAGTTTTTCTGACGGGTCGTCAGAGTAGGGGGATGCGGGGGCCGATGGAAGAGGAGGGAGGCCCGGTGGGCGATGACGGGACACGGAGCGAGAGGTATGCCGAGCTGGCGGCGGTGGGGCCGTACGGAGTGCGCCCGGGGCACGCCCTGATCACGATGGTCGAGCCGCATCCGGGCCATGAGCACGCGTACAACCGCTGGTACGAGGACGACCACTACTACGCCGGTGCGACGGCCATGCCGTGGATGTTCGCCGGACGGCGCTGGGTGGCCACCAAGGACCTCCAGGAGCTGCGCTATCCGGAGGAGTCGGCGGTCGCGCGGCCGGTGGGAACGGGGTGCTACCTGTCGACGTACTGGGTGACCGAGGGCCGCTACGACGAGCACATGAAGTGGACCGTCGCCATCAACAAGCGGCTCAACCGGGACGGCCGCGTCCACCAGGACCGCACCCACGTCTTCACGGCCTTCCAGGACCACGAGGCCACCGTCTACCGTGACGGGGCGGCGGGCCCACGGGACTTCCACGCGCTGGATCATCCGTACGAGGGTCTCGTCCTCCAGGTCGTCGACGCCGAGGGGCCCGGGCAGCGGGCGGAGCTGCTGGAGTGGCTGAGGTCGCGCCATCTGCCGCAGCGGCTGAGCGGTTCGCCGGCGGCCATGGTGACCCTCTTCCGGCCGACGCCCCTGCCCGGCGACCGCATGACGTACGTGAAGCAGGTCGAGGGGGTGGAGACCCGGCTGACGCTGCTGTGGTTCCTCCAGGAGGACCCTCGCAACTGCTGGGACGCGCACTTCACGGGGCTCGACGCGGTGGTCGCGGAGGCGGGGCTGGGGCGGGTCGAGCTGGTCGCGCCGTTCATCCCGACCGTGCCGGGGACCGATCGGTACGTCGACCGGTTGAGGTGACGGTCGCCGGCTGGGGGTGCGGGTGGTGGCGTGCCGAGCCCCCTCGGCCAGGACGGCGAACCGGTCGAGAGGGCTCCATCAGGTGGTGCGGTGGTGCGGTGGTGCGGGTGGTGCAGTGATGCGGTGGCGCGATGTGCTGTGGTGCGGTGATGCGTGGTGCGGTGGCGCGATGTGCGGTGAGGTCAGGCGTCGACCGGGCTCGTGGCGACATCGCGCACGAACGCGTTCCACGCACCGGGGACGAAGGTGAGCGAAGGGCCCTCGGGGGCCTTCGAGTCACGCACGGCGATGGACAGAGCGACCGGGGACTTGACCTCGACGCACGCGCCGTTGCCCCCGGAGTACGACGACTTCGTCCACGTGTCCGTAGCACCCTGAAGAATTGCCATGTTCACTCCGGTTCAGAGAGTTGGGTGAGTCGCACCAACCTGATTCCGGTTGGCGTGATCGACGCTACTCTCCAAGCCCCGTCCATGAGATGGCCGTTCACTCGACCGGGTGTCATTCGGCGAGTAACTCTTACGCTGTGAGTCGGCGACGGTGTATCGTGCCGCCGCCGCTCACCTGGCGCCCCTGGAAGTGTCCTGAATCGACTGGTGCCGGCTGTGTCGGTCGGTGTCGGCCGGCGTCAGCTGGTCTCAGATGGTCTCAGCTGGTGTACGACTTGGCGATCTTGGTGATGAACTCCCGCGTCTGCTCCACGTTCAGAGCCTGCGCCCGCAGGTGCTCGTACATCACGCTGTAGCGCTGGACGTCGTTCGCCTTCTCCAGGTAGAGATCGCTCGTGACGCCCTCGATGTAGACGACGCTGGAGTCGGCGGCGTCCGGGAACTCCAGGATCGCGTACTGCCCGTTGATCCCGGGGTGCGCTCCCATGTCGAACGGCAGCACCTGCACGGTCACGTGCGGCAGGTGCGACTGCTCGACGAGGTGCTCCAGCTGGTCGATCATGATCTGGTTGTCACCGACCCGCCGGCGCAGCGCCGACTCGTCGATCACAGCCCAGAGCCGCAGCGGGTTCTCCGGCGCGTTGACCCGGTCCTGGCGCCGCGACCGTACGTTGACGCGCTTCTCGATGTCCGACGGCGGCGCCTCCGGGAGTGCGCCGCTGATCAGCGCCTCCGCGTAGGCCCGGGTCTGGAGCAGGCCGGGAACCATCTGGGGCTCGTACACCCGCAGGGACTCCGCGTCGGTCTCCAGGCCGATGTAGACGCTGTAAGGGATGTCGCCGAAGGCGTGCCACCAGCCCTGCTGGCGCGAGTCCTTGGCCATCTGCATGAGCGAGTCGACGATGCGGACGTCCTCGACCTCGTAGACCCCGCAGAGGTCGCGCACGTCGCGCTGGCTGATGGAGCGGCGGCCGTTCTCCAGACGGCTGATCTTCGACTGCGAGACGAGCAGACGCTCCGCCACCTCCTCGGCCGTCATGCCTTTGAGTTCGCGCAGGCGGCGCAGTTCCTGGCCCAACCTGCGTCGCCTGACTGTGGGATTGACGTTGGACGGCACGGAAAGTGCACCTCCGGCTATGTAGCTGTGCGTATCTACTGCTCAGCAGATTGCCACCCCTTGCCCCGGCCGCGCTGGGAAACGGCCACACGCAGGTGCGTGGGGTATAGGCCCCGGGCCGCGCACCGGAGCACACACCGGCGCGCGGAAGGACGTGCGCTACGGCGCGCAAGCGCGCGGGGCAGCCGGTCGAAACCGGCTGCCCCGCGCGTGGTGCGGCTCCCGAACCGGGTCCGATGACGACGGTACGGCGGTGTGCGGTTGTCCGCGCGGTCCTCTGCGCGGTCCTGCTCGGGTCCGGCCCGGGCGCTCACGTGCTCAGCGCTCAGGCGCTCGGCGCTCACCTGCTCAGCGCTCAGGCGCTCCGGGCCGGCGTCAGCTCGCGGCGGTGTGCGCCATGCTGCCCCGGCGTGCCTGTGCTTGCGGCTGCAACGGAACGCCCGCTGCCTGCTGCGTACGGCGTGGCTGGACCGCCACTCCGTTCTGGACGTCCATCACGGCATGCGCCACGAGGCCGCCCATGGGGTCGTGCCTGATCAGGTCCCGGAGCCGGGAGCGCGATGAACGCCCCTCGTTCCCGGGGTACAGGTGCTTGCCGAGTCCGACCGCGTGGGCCAGTGCGGCGAGCGCCGCGGTCCGCGGGTCCGGCGGTACGCCGGTGCGGATCGCACTGTCCAGCCGGGCTCTGATGTCCCGGCTGATGGCCGTCTCCGTCGCCTGGTAGCGAGTCGTCGGCAGCACTCCGCACATCTGGCCCGCCACGGCATGAACCATGCCGCACCGCTCCAGATGAGCGAGATAGATCTGGCGAAGCCCCAGCCGGGGTCCGCCGATCCAGTGGACCGCCCGGACCGGGCTGCCACGACGGCGCAGCAGCTCCAGTGCGGAGTCCAGTGTCGGATCTCCTGTCGGCCGTGGCATCACCACGGCGATACGATCCCCGTCAGGGGCTATCCGTCCTGCCAGAGCCAGCTCCACTAGCTGTGCCCCGGCCAGGCCGAGGTCGAGCGACTGCGGCTGCGCTGTGGTACCCGTGGTCGGGTCCAGAGCGAGCAACAGAAGCTCCTCCGGGATTGTTCTGCGGCTCCTGCCCATCCATGCCTCCCCGCGTGGATGTCTGACAGGGTGACCCCTCTCACATTCATCTGTCGAGAGCGCCTGACTGCTTTGTACGGGAACCAGTAGGTATGTCGTTCTCGTCTAGCAGCTCGGCCAGGGGTTCACACAGGACACTGGTAGATGGTTCGGACAGCGCGGGGGTTGCCCCGCGGCGCATGAGGAGGCATCGGTGGCGGGCGAGTCCCCCGACAAAACGGAGCAGCGGAAGTCGTCGGGGACGGCTGCGGAGGAACGCGACCCGCGCTTCGCGGTGTTCCGCGAACCCGGTGGAGACGTGGACGAGGCCGCGGATGCGGACGCGGCTGTCGACGAGGTGACGCCGGACGCGGCGAAGTCGGAGGCGGTGAAGTCGGAGGCGGTGAAGTCGGACACGGCCACGGCCGTCTTCCGGCCGCGGCTTCCGGAGGGCGAGGCGGGAGCGGCCGGTTCTCGTGGTTCCAGCGGTTCCAGCGGTTCCCGCGAGGAGGGGCCCGGGGAGGCTTCCGAGGGCGCTGTAACGCCTCAGAAGCCCGCACAGGGCTCTGCGGAGGACTCGGGCGGCGCCAAGGGCCTCGAGGAGCCTTCCGCGGCTGCGGGGGCCGCTGAGGGCGATGCGAGCGATGCGAGCGATGCTGACGGTACGGTCGGCGCTGCGGCGGAGGAGCCGGAGGCCGGTGACGTACGGCTGCGCGCGGCTGTGGCGGCCTGGGTCGACGCGGCGGCCGAGGACGAGGGCAAGGCCGAGGAGCCGTCCAAGGGTGAGGTGAGGGGCGAGTCGGCAGTGGACGCCGACGCGGCGGCCGAGGCCGCCGCTGAGCCCGAGGTCGAGGCCGCTGCTGAGCCTGTGCCCGATGCTGACGCTGAGCCCGAGGCCGGTCGCGAGCCTGAGGCCGAGGCTGCTGCCGAGCCCGCGCCTGCCAACGACACCGAGCTTGCCAACGACACCGAGCTTGCCAACGACACCGAGCCTGCCAACGACACCGAGCCTGCCGCCGGCAGCGAGGTCGAGCCCGAAGCCGGAGCCGAGCCCGAAGCCGAGCTCAAGCCCGTCGAGGAGCCGGAGGCCGGGCCGAAAGCCTCAGCCGCGATCGCGGCTGAGGCCCACAAGCCGGAACCCGCGACCAAGCCGGACCCCGAGCCCGAATCCGCCGACACCACCTCCGACCTGCGAGGAATCGATCAGCCCACGGCCGTCTTCAAGGCCGTCGCACCCGCCGGGCGGGTCGATCAGCCGACGACCGCACTGAAACTTTCGCCGCAGGAGCTCCAGGCGCTGAAGGCTGCGGGCGACAAGGCGAAGGACGAGTCCGAGAGCGGCGCTCAGCCGAAGCAGGACGAGTCGAAGCAGGACGAGTCGAAGCAGGACAAGCCGGAGCAGGAGAAGTCGGCTCAGGACAAGCAGAGCAAGCAGGACAAGCAGGACGAGGTCGAGGCGAAGCCCGAGCAGGACAAGCCCGAGACCGCCGTCGAGCGCACCAGCACCTTCGTGCCCCTGCGCTCCGACGACGTACGACCGGCCCCCGCGCCCGGCGTGCCGAAGCCGGAGACCGCGACCGAGACGTCGGCAGGCAAGCGGGAGGCCACCCCGCCCACCCAGGCCCCCGCCCCCGCCGCCCCCTCCTGGGCAGCCGCCGAGCGGACCCGGCAGCAGCCGCTGCCGCCCAAGCCGCCGCTCGACCTGCTCGCCGAGCTGACGAACACCCCGCCGCCGGCCGAGACCCCGGTCCGTACGGCGGTCCGGCGGGTCAAGATCTGGACCCCGCTCCTCCTCCTCCTGCTGATCGTCTTTGCGATCGCGCAGGTGATGCGCCCGCTGCCGGACCCGGCCCTGGAGCTCACGGCGAAGCCGACGTACACCTTCGAAGGCGGCGAGACCAAGCTGTCCTGGCCCGGCCAGGGGCAGTCGGCGGTGATGGTGGACGGCGTGGGGTCGCTCGGTTCGGAGGGGGCGCAGAAGTCGGCGCCCATCGCCAGTGTCGCGAAGGTCATGACCGCCTACGTGATCCTCCAGGAGCACCCGCTCAAGGGTGACGAGGTGGGCGAGACGATCACCGCCGACCAGAAGGCCGAGGACGAGTCCAAGAACGCGGACGAGTCGGTGGCCCCGCTGACCAACGGCCAGAAGCTCAGCCAGCGCGAGATGCTTCAGCTGCTGATGATTCCGTCGGGGAACAACGCGGCGCGGCTGCTCGCCCGCTGGGACGCCGGGAGCGAGGACGCGTTCGTCGACAAGATGAACGACGCGGCCAAGGACCTCGGGATGACCAACTCGACGTACACGGACCCGAGCGGGCTCGACAAGGCCACCGTCTCCACCGCGGCCGACCAGCTCAAGCTGGCCCAGGCGGTCATGAAGAACGACGTGTTCCGGAAGATCGTGGACATGCCCGAGGTCGAGATCAAGGGCATAGACGGCAAGATCTACAACAACAACAACCTGCTCCTGCAGCCCGGTGTGAGCGGCATCAAGACCGGTTCCTCCACGCCGGCGGGCGGCAACCTGCTCTGGTCCGCGAACACCATGGTCGACGGCAAGATGCTGTGGATCTACGGAGCGGTCATGGGCCAGCAGGCCGGTACCGGCCGGGTCTACGACAGCCTGGAGCTGTCCCTGCAGAACAGCCTGAAGCTGATCAAGGGCGCGCAGGAGGCCCCCACCTCCGCCACGGTGGTGAAGAAGGGGGACGTGGTCGGCTATGTGGACAACGGATTCGGCGCACAGACCCCGGTCATAGCGACGAAGAACCTCAAGGCGGTCGGCTGGCCCGGACTGAAGGTCGAGCTGAAGGTCACCGACAACGGCAAGGGCATCGCGCACTCCGCGAAGGCGGGCAGCGAGGTGGGCATGGTCACGGTGGGCACCGGCACCGGAAAGGTCACGGCACCGGTGGTGCTGCAGGACGACCTGACCGAGCCGGCCTTCGGCGACAAGCTGACCAGGATCGGCTGACCAGGATCAGCTGAGCAAGATCGGCTGAGCGGACAGCGGTACGGAAGCGGGCGCGGGGGCGGGGTGAGCGGCGTAGCTCACCCCGCCTCGGCGTCAGGGGTATGTGTCGGAGGTACGTGTTAGCGTCCCCGGACAACTGAAGGACGCCGGGACGCGTCCTGTAAGGCGTACGGGGCCGCCGGAGGACGGGGAGAGCCGTAGTGACCACCGCGGAGCCGAGACCCGGCCGCGAGGCGGACAGCACCACCGGAAAGACCGTGGACAACAGCACCGGGAAAATCGCGGACGGCACCACAGAGAAGATCGCGGACGGCGACAGCGCCGCTCCGCGCGTCCTGCTGCCCTCACCGCGTACGCCGGAGCCCCCGTCCACCTCCGAGCGGAACGCCACTCCTGAACCGTCCACCACCCCGCCCAGGCGGCTGCTGCGCCACCCCGTCACCATCGCCACGGCGGCCGCGGCCGTCACCCACGTCCTGTGGTTCCTCTTCTTCGCCAACAGCGGCGGCGACATCGCGGCGCAGGACGCCTGGGCCGAGTTCGTGGGCCGGCATCCGGGCACGGCGTACAACCTCGCCTGGTACGGGGGCATGCACCCCGTCTCGTACAGCGTGGTCTCGCCGTATCTGATGTCGGTGCTCGGTGTCCGTTCCACGATGATGATCGTGGGCACGGTCTCGGCGGCGCTGACCGCGCTGATCCTGGTCCGGGTGCGGGCCGTGCGCAATCCGCTGGCCTGCTCGCTCGCCGGGGTCTTCGCCTACCTGTGCAACGCGCTGTCGGGCCGGGTGACGTTCGGGCTCGGCATGATGTTCGCCCTCGGCGCCGTCGCCGCCGTCTTCTGCTGGCCGCACCGCTGGCGGTACAAGCGGTGGGCCAAGGCGGCCGTCGCCGCCCCGCTCGCCGGTCTCGCGACCGCCTCCAGTCCGGTCGCCGGGCTCTTCCTCGGCGTGGTCGCGGCCGCGCTCTTCCTCCACAAGCGGCGCCCCGGCGCGTACGCGATCGGGCTCGCGCCGGTCGCCGTGGTGGCGCTGTCCTCGCTGCTCTTCCCGTTCTCCGGGACGCAGCCCATGTCGCTGGGGACGGTGTCGCTGCCGTTCCTCTTCTCGGTCCTGATCTTCGTCCTCGTACCGCGCGACTGGTCCACCGTCCGCACGGCGGCAGCCGTCTACGGCCTCGGCACCGTGCTCACCTACTTCGTCGACTCGCAGATCGGGTCGAACGTGACCCGGATGGCGATGCTCTTCGCCGGGATCGTGCTGCTCGCCGCACTGCCGTACACGAGGCCGCGCAGCCGCCGCTGGTACGCGCTGGTGCTGGCGTTCGCCGGGCTCAACTTCTGGATCGGCTTCAAGGGCGTCGACGACATCGTCCGCACCACGCCCGACGCCTCCTGGGCCCGTTCGCTGGCCCCGCTGGTCAACCAGCTCCAGCAGGTCGGGGCCGATCGCGGAAGGGTCGAGGTGATCCCCGCGAGCAGCCACCGGGAGGCCTCGGCGCTGGCCACGTACAACCTGGCCCGCGGCTGGAACCGGCAGGCCGACATGAAGCGCAACCCGCTCTTCTACGATGACACGCTGGACGCGGTCAACTACCGCCAGTGGCTGGACCGGTGGGCCGTCCACTACGTGGTGCTGCCCACCGGCAGGCCGGACAACGGGGCCCAGCGCGAGACGGAGCTCGTCGGGCAGGGGCTCTCCTACCTCCGCGAGGTGTGGAGCGACGAGAACTGGAAGCTCTACCGGGTCCTGGAGCCGACCCCGCTCGCCGATCCGCCCGCCACGGTGGAGAAGGCGGGCGCGAACGAGCTGACGATCCGGGTCGAGTCGGCGGGCCGGGTGCTGATCCGGATCCCGTACTCGCGCTGGCTCGGCCTCGTCGACGAGGACGGCAAGAGCCTGGAGCGGCCCCAGGAGACCGAGGAGTCCAAGCTGCGGACGGCGGAGGACGAGACGGCTCCCAAGACCTTCGACAACCTCCACGGCTGCCTGAACAAGATCGAGGACGAGGGTCCGTACGGCGACGAGTGGACCGAACTCCTCGCGCCGAAGCCGGGCGTGTACCGGCTGGCGGCCCCGTACCAGCTGCAGCCGGGGACGCCGTGTCCCGAGGAGCTGAGCTGAGCCGGACCGGGCTCGTGCGCACGGCCTGAACGGGTCGGCACGGGTCTGAAGCAGGTCCGAACCATCCTGTTGTGCAAGGGTGTTGCGGAACTGGCCCGTGTACGGCGCCCTGCGCGGGCTCCCGCGAGGATCTTTGTACGGGCCATCTTCGTTCGGCCTCCCTCTGGAGGCGCAGCCCTGGCAAGGTGTCCTGGCATGAGGTGCGAACACTGCGGCGGCCAACGCGGCGCGCTCCCGGGGATGGTCTGTCCCGGCTGCGGAGCGGCCCGTTCCCGGACGGCGGCCGGCGACGGCTCCTGGGTCGCGCACGAGACCCTGGCAGGCCGCGTCTCCACTCTGCCCCGACGGCGTAAAGCCCTGCTGGCGGCGGGAGTCGTGGTGGCCGCCGGAGGCCTGGCGACGGTGGCCGCGCTGCTGCTGTCGGGCGGCGGGAGCGTGGGCGGCGGTACGAGCCGTACGGACGCGGCGGGCCGCGCGGGCGCCCTGCCCGGCCCACCGGACCGGATCGGGGGCGGGGCTCCTACCCGTATCGGGCCGGGGGCGGAGGCGCCTGGCACGCCACCGTCCGAAGAACCGCCGGATCCCTCCGGTCCCTCCGATCCGTCTGGTCCCTCCGATCCGTCCGGTCCCTCCGATCCGTTCGGTCCCTCCGATCCTTCGGAGGTGCCGGATCCTTCGGACGGGTCGGAGGGGCGCCGCTTCACGGGGTGGGCCGGGCCGGGCTGCGCGGCGGGGGAGTACCGGGAGTACGGCCGCTTCGAGCGCGGCGAGGCGGGCTGGTACGCGGTCGCCTCTGGCGGCTTCACCGGCGGCGGCTGCGACGGCCGGTTCAGCGCCGTCCCGATGTCGGGCAGCCCGACCGAGGACCGCGGCTCCACCGCCACCTGGTCCTGGCACCTCGGCGCGGGCTTCCGCGCGTGCGCGCTGACGGTGTTCGTGCCGTCGGCGCCGGTGGGCCGCGCCCAGGACGTGGCGGGTGACCCGACGGTGTACCGGGTGCTGTCCGACCCGACCGACGCGCACTCCGCGTACACCGGCTTCGCGGTACGCCAGACCCAGCACCGGGGACGCCCGGTCGAGGTCGGCAACTACCCGGTGAAGGGCGACACGTTCGCGGTGCTGCTCGTCGACCGGGGCCGGGACTGGGGCGCGGCGGACCGGGTCGGGGCGCACCATGCGGCGGCGCAGATGGGGGTGGTGTGCCGGTGAGGCGGTGCCGCTGTGGGCGCGGTCGGCCGACGGAGGCCGGAGTGGTGGGCGCCCGACGGGGCACAGTGCGGGAATGACCTTGTACGGCCTGGACGCCACCACAGACGACGCCACGACCCCGGTCTCCACGACCCCGCAGTCCACCACCCCGGAGTCCGCCGCCCTGGACAGCACGATCCCGGGCTCCGCCACGCCGCACTCCACCGCGCTGCACCCCACCGCGCTCGACTCCGCCACGCTCGTCCGCACGCTGGTCGCCGCACAGTTCCCGCACTGGGCGGACCTGCCGGTGCGGGCACTGGACGCGAGCGGGACGGCCAACTCCGTCTACCGCCTGGGTGAGGACAAGGCGGTACGGCTGCCGCGTACGGAGGGCAGCGCGGCGGACGTGGCGACGGAGCACCACTGGCTGCCCCGGCTGGCCCCGCAGCTGCCTGTGCCCGTCCCGACACCGCTGGCCCAAGGCGCTCCGGCCGAGGGCTTCCCGTGGGCCTGGTCGGTGTGCACCTGGCTGGAGGGCGGCAACCCCACGCCCAGCGACGGGACATGGGCGCCGGAGCTCTTCGCGGCCGACCTGGCGGAGTTCGTGCTCGCGCTGCGCCGGGTGGACACGGCGGACGGCCCGCCCGCGTACCGCGCCGAACCCCTGGCCTCCCGGGACGAGCGGACGCGCAAGGTGATCGCCGAGCTGGACGGCGTCCTGGACGCGGCCGCGGCCACCGCCGCCTGGGACGACGCGCTGGCCGCACCGGCCTTCACGGGGGCGCCGGTGTGGGCGCACGGGGACCTCCAGCCGGGCAACGTGCTGGTCGCGGAGGGCCGGCTCACCGGGGTGATCGACTTCGCCTGCATGGGCCTGGCGGACCCGGCGGTTGACCTGATCGCCGCGTGGTACCTGCTGCCCGCGGCCGCCAGGGAGACGTTCCGTACGGCGGTGGAGGCCGACGACGCGAGCTGGCGGCGGGGGCGTGGCTGGGCGCTGTCCATCGCGGTGATGGAGCTCGCCGCCTACCGGGAGTCGAACCCGGTGATGGCGCGGAACGCGTGGTGGGTGATCGGAGAGCTGCTGGCTGGCTGATCCGGCTCCAGGGGGAGCTGGCACCCCTGTGAACGGGGGTGCCAGCCGTAGTGAGTGCGAACGCCGAAACTTCTAGCGTCAGTTGCATGAGATACGCACCGAGGTCCAGGACGATCCACAGCCCGACGGCTCGCAGCGTCGCTGCCGCCTGCCTCGCACTGGCTGTAGCCCTCACCGCGTCCCCGGCCCTGGCGACGCCTCCGGCCCTGGCGACGCCTCCGGTCCTGGTGACGCCCACGGCGAGGACGGCGACGACGCCACCCGCGAAGACGGCGGCTCAGCCGCGGGCGGGGCTGGACCGTTACCACGACCAACGCCTGACCTGGGGCACCTGCATGCAGTCCCCGGACGACGCGACGGGCCGCGACCTGGACAAGGCGGGCGTGCAATGTGCGAACGTCACGGTCCCGCTGGACTACGCCGCACCCCGAGGCCGCACGATCACGGTCGCGATATCCCGGCTCAAGGCCACCGACACCCGCCACCGCATCGGCGCGATCCTCCTCAACAACGGCGGCCCCGGCGGCACGGCGGTGGACTCGCCACCGGTGATCCGCAAGGCGATGAAGAAGGTGGGCGCCCGCTACGACATCGTCGGCTTCGACCCCCGCTTCGTTGGCCGCAGCACCCCGCTGGACTGCGGCTGGCCCGTCAGCTTCCCCTGGTTCTCGGCCGGGGCCGGCAGGGCGGGCTTCGACCGCCATGTGGCCCTGAGCAAGAGCCTGGCCGCCAAGTGCCGCGCCACCAACGCCTCGGTGCTCCCGCACGTCACCACGCGCAACACCGCCCGCGACATGGACGTGATCCGGGGCGTGCTCGGCGAGCGGAAGATCTCCTACCTGGGCTACTCGTACGGTACGTATCTGGGCACGGTCTACACCCAGATGTTCCCCGGCCGCTACGACCGGGTGGTCCTGGACGGGGCGATCGACCCGCGCGCGTACACCCCGAGGCTGATGAAGGACGCGGTCCGGGAGAACGACGCCGCGCTCTCCGCATGGGCCACCTGGGCGGCCGGCCACCACGCGACGTACACCTTGGGCCGCACCCGTACCGCGGTGCTCGCCACCATCGACGGAGTCATGGCAAAGGCGGCAAGGGGCCCCCTCACGGTCGGCACCGAGCCGGACACCTTCCGCCTGGACGACTCCCACATACCGACGCTCCTCTTCATGGGCGTGGCCGACGACACCGACGCGTCGCGGGCGTTCCTGGCCGAGCAGGTCTCCGTACTCTCCAAGGCGGCAAAGGGCCGGCAGGCGCCGCTCTCACCGGAGTTCACCGAGCAACTCCGCTTCGCACTGACCGGCGAGGGCTCGGCCTTCGGCAGCGCCCAGACGGCGATCCTCTGCGGCGACGTACCGGCCCCACGGAACGCCGAGATCTACTGGCGCGACATAGAACGCGCCCGCGCCGCCCACCCATTGTTCGGCCCGTTCACGGAGAACATCGGCCCGTGCGCGTTCTGGGACGCCCCACGCGAGCACCCCACCCGCATACGCCACGACGCCCCGTCCCTGATAGTCGCCGCCACCGGCGACCCCCGCACCACCTACCGCGGCAGCGTCGCCCTCCACGACCAGCTCCCCAGCTCCAAGCTCCTCACCTTGAAGAACGCCAACCGCCACGCGGTGTACGGGGAGTACGGGAACGCGTGCGTCGACACCAAGGTCAACCACTACCTGGCAACGGGCAAGCTGCCCAGGAAGGACGAGGTCTGCGTGAAGTAGGGCGGGCGGCGGGCCTGTCCTACTCCACCTCGATGCCGTAGTCCCGCACCAGCTCCTCCAGCCCGCCCCGGAATCCCCGGCCACCGGTGACGAACTCCCAGTCACCGGTGGCGCGGCGGCGGAAGGAGCCCAGCCCGAGGGCGGTCTCGTCCTCGCTGTTGGCGTTGCGCCTCGGCCCGGACACCGACCAACCCATCGGAGCGACGGCTCGTGCTCTACAGGCCCTCCCCACCAGCGGCCCGGCATGCGTGCAGCCAGCCCCTGGCCCCATAACCAGCAGTGATGGAGCGGCTCCATTCGGCAACCAGCCGCAGGCCCATGCTCTTGCCGCACATGCCCGAACGGGGTGACTTCGCACGGTGCCGCGACGCCGTGTTCTCGCGAAAGCGGACCGCCGGTGGATCCCAACTCGTAGGCTGCGGAGCCTGCTTGTAGTCACCGGTGGAGGGAATCCGTTGGACCAACTGCGAAGGCTCGTCGGCGCCAACGCCCAGCGGAACCAGGCCGCGGTGCGCTACCGCCCCAGCACCTGGCGCCCCTGGCTGGAGCCGCACGGAGCAGGGCACGTCCTCGGCATCGGCAAGGAGGCCACGAACGGACGACACGGAGACCGGGAACTCGACCGGCACGACGTGACGGCGCTGCGGTCACGCGCCGGAGACGACCCCGCCGGGCTCCGCGACCTGTTCGTGGCCGTCATGATCTGGGGCTCGGGCACGACCAACGGCCGCGGCCCGCGCTACACGTCCGCCGCCCTCGCGGACACCCGCCTTGAGGGCGTCCTGCGGGACACACGCGCGTCGGTCCGAAACGGAGACCTGGAGGCGGCGTACACCCGGTTCGCCGTCAACGGTGTCGGGCGATCCTTCCTCACCAAGTGGTTCGCGGCCGTGGACGACCGGGCCCCCGACGCCCACAGGGCTCTGATCCTCGACGTCCGCGTCTTCCGCTCGCTCAACGCCCTGGGCTGGTCGAGCAGAGAGGCGGCGGGCGTGAGCCATTGGCCGACCAGGTACGCCGTGTACGTGAACACGATGCACACCTGGGCGAGAGAGCTAGGGGTGACGGCCGACTGGCTGGAGTGGCTCCTCTTCGACCGGAACGGCCGGGTGTCCGCGGAGCCACTTTGAGGACGCCGCCCGTGGGCCACGACGTGCGGTGCGGGTGAGGCTGTGCCGCGTACGGTCCTGCGGCCTGCTCCCGCTCCTACTCCTGGAGCGACCGGATGCGCCTATCGCGCCGGTGGGGCAGCCCGCGACAGACCACCCAGAGACTGACGACCAGCAGGATGCCCGCGCCTACCGGCCAGGCGACGGACCCGCCGTCGCGGTAGTCCCTGATGCCGGTCGCCAGGAGCAGGGAGGGCGGGATCAGCCCGACCCAGTCGAGGGCCCTGCTCAACTTCGAGGACATCGAGGGCTCATTCACCAGCGGATCGTGTCAGGACCCGCTGCCATCCGTCCAGAGCCGAACCGACTGCCGAAAGGGCCGGTTCACGAGGAGCAACCCTCTGAACCGGCCCTTGGCGCGCTGTGCCCCCGGCAGGATTCGAACCTGCGACACCCGCTTTAGGAGAGCGGTGCTCTATCCCCTGAGCTACGAAGGCGAGGGCCTGGAGGAGCCTTGGAGAGGATCCGGTGGGTGGATCTTCGGCAGGAGCGCCAAGCCCGTTGGTCGGAGCTGGTGTGGACCCTGCTGGGCAGCAGTGCTGCCTGACAAGAGCTACGCCGACGACCGACCAGGGAACAGGGTAGCGGATCGCGATCCACCGGCGGTGCCACGTTTCGTCTCCGGTCGAGGTGGGCCCGTTGAGCGGCGTGTTCGTCGCGAGCCACGAGGTGCCGGGCCGGACCCGTTGCGGCGTGGACGGTCGCGGGGTCAGGAGTCCGGTATGCGGTGGTTCGCGGCCGGTGGTCAGATGGGTCGACAGGCTGGGACGAGTGGGTGGAACGGAGCTGGAGACAGATGAGCGAGATCTTGCCCTCCTTCGATGACACGACCGACTTCGACAACGCCGACCGGGGATTCGTCGGCGCCCTCGTCCCCGGCGTGGTGAAGAGCGACGACGGACGGGTGGTCTGGGACAACGACGCCTACGGCTTCCTCGCGGCGGACCGGCCGGACACCGCGCACCCCAGCCTCTGGCGGCAGGCACAGCTCTGCACGCGCCAAGGCCTGTACGAGGTCACCGATGGGATCTACCAGGTGCGCGGGCTGGACATCTCCAACATGACGCTCGTCGAGGGCGAGCGCGGTGTGGTCGTCATCGACCCGCTGATCTCCGTCGAGACGGCGGCCGCCGCCTTCGCGCTGTACCGGGAGCACCGCGGTGACCGGCCCGTCACCGGAGTGATCTACACGCACTCCCACGGCGACCACTTCGGCGGCGTCCGCGGTGTCCTCCCGCACGGCACCGAGGAGGGCGTCCCGATCCTCGCCCCCGCGGGCTTTCTGGAGCATGCCGTCAGCGAGAACGTGTACGCGGGCAACGCCATGGCCCGCCGGGCCAGTTACATGTACGGCGTCGGCCTTCCCAAGGCCCCGGACGGCCAGATCGGCGTGGGCCTGGGCGCCGACACCTCCACCGGCACCATCAGCCTCGTCCCGCCGACCGTGGACATCACCCGGACGGGCCAGGAGGAGACGGTCGACGGCGTACGGATCGTCTTCCAGCTCACCCCGGGCACCGAGGCCCCGGCCGAGATGAACTTCCTCTTCCCCGACCACCGCGCCCTGTGCCTGGCCGAGAACGCCACGCACAACATGCACAACGTGCTCACCCTGCGCGGCGCGGTCGTCCGCGACAGCCGGATCTGGGCCCGCTACCTCGACGAGGCCATCGAGTACTTCCACGGGCGGTACGACGTCGGCTTCGCCTCCCACCACTGGCCCACCTGGGGCCACGACGCCGTGGTCGGCTTCCTGAGCGAACAGCGCGACCTGTACGCCTACCTGCACGACCAGACCCTCCGCCTGCTCAACGAGGGGTGCACGGGCGTCGAGATCGCCGAGCGGATCGAGCTCCCGCCCGCGCTGCGGAAGGCGTGGCACGCCCGTGGCTACTACGGCTCGCTCAGCCACAACACCAAGGCGGTCTACCAGCGTTATCTCGGCTGGTACGACGGCAACCCCGCCCATCTCTGGGCGCTCCCGCCCGAGGAGGAGGCCCGCCGGTACGTGGAGGTCGCCGGCGGTCCCGCCGAGGCGCTCGCCAAGGGCCGCGCCTACGCCGAAGCCGGCGACCTCCGCTTCGCCGCCACCCTCCTCGGCCACCTGGTCTTCGCCGACCCGGCGAGCCAGGAGGCCAAGGAGGCGCTGGCCGGGGTGTACGAGCGGCTCGGCCACGGGGCCGAGAACGCCACCTGGCGCAACGTCTACCTGCGCGGCGCCCAGGAGCTGCGCGAGGGCGTCACGGGGGACATGGTCGACCTGTCCAACCCCGAGATGGTGATGGCCCTGACCGTCCCGATGCTCATCGACTCGGTCGCCATCACGATCGACGGGCCGCGAGCCTGGGACGACGACCTGGTCATCGACCTGGTCGTCACCGAAGGACCCGGCGGGGGAGGCACCCGGCACCGGCTCACCCTGCACAACGGCGTCCTTACCCATCGCGAGGCCACGGCCCCGCCCCGTACGCCCGCCGGGCTGACCCTCACGCTCACCAAGGCCCAGCTCCTCGGGCTGCTGGCCGGCCGGAGCACCGACGAACTCGGCATCACCGCCGAAGGCGACCCCGGCCTGTTCGTACGGCTTCTCTCCTACCGTACGCGGCCCGATCCCGGCTTCCCGGTCGTCACTCCCTGACGGAGGCCGGACGCCGTGTGGCCCGGCCCACGCCCATGTGGGTGAAGCCGGCGGCGAGAAGGGCGGCGGGGTCCAGGAGGTTGCGGCCGTCCAGGAACAGCGGGGTGCGCATCGTGCGGGCGGCGGTGGGCCAGTCGACGTCCGTCAGCTCGGGCCACTCCGTGACCAGGATCGCCGCGTCCGCGTCGGCCAGTGCGGCGAGCGGGTCCGGGTGGCGGGTGGTGGCGGACCAGGGGTCCTGGTGGGCGGTGGTGTGCGGGGCCATCGGGTCCCAGCAGGTGACCGTGGCGCCCTCGGCGAGGAGGCGGGCGGCGAGCGTGGTGCTGGGGGCCTCGCGCATGTCGTCCGTGGCGGGTTTGAACGTCATGCCCAGGAGCGCGATGCGGCGGCCCTTGAGGCCGTTCAGCTCGGCCTTGAGGCGCTGGACGGCCCGCCGCGGCTGGAGCTCGTTGACCTGGATGACCGCGTTCAGCAGCTGGAACGGGTAGCCGGAGTTGCTGGCCATGGCCCGCAGCGCGCGGGAGTCCTTCGGGAAGCACGAGCCGCCGTAGCCGAGGCCCGCCCTCAGGAAGTGCGGGCCCAGGCGGTGGTCCAGGCCGACGGCGCGGGAGACGTGGCCGATGTCCGCGCCGGTCGCCTCGCAGACGGTCGCGATCTCGTTGATGAACGTGATCCTCGTGGCCAGCAGGGCGTTGGACGCCAGTTTGACCATCTCGGCCGACGCCACGTCCATCAGCTCGACGGGGGAGTCGAGTGGCTGGTAGAGGTCCGCGACCCAGGCGGCCGCCTGGTCGTCGTCCGACGTGCCGATGACCACGCGGTCCGGGTGCAGGAAGTCGTCGACCGCCCGGCCTTCCGCCGTGAACTCCGGGTTGGAGGCGTATCCCACGTGCTCCAGACCCCGCTCGTCCAGAGCCGCCCGGACGCGTGCGCCCGTACCGACCGGAACCGTGCTCTTCACGACGACCGCGACCAGATGCGCGGCATCCCGTACGGCGTCGATCACCGCCCAGACGCGGGAGAGGTCCGCGTCACCGGACGCGGTCGGCGGGGTGTCCACGCAGACGAAGACCGCCTCCGCCTCGCGCACCGCCTCCTGGACGTCCAGCGTGAAGGAGAGCCGCTCCTTGTTCCGGGCGATCAGGTCGCCGAGGCCCGGCTCGAAGAACGGTACGTCGCCGGAGTTCAGCAGCCTGATCCGCTCGGGCTGGATGTCCCGGACGACGACCCGGTGACCCAGCTCCGCGAAGCACGCTCCCGTCACCAGGCCGATGTAGCCCGCTCCGAAGACAGCGATCCTGCGGGACGTGCCAGTCATGGTTCTCTTCCGTTCTCTCGGACCCGCGCCGGGGCGGGGTCAGGCGCGGCGGCCCTGGTTTCTCGGGTGGTTGCGGGCGGTGCGCTCGTTGCCGAACTTGTACGAGCCCGTCCAGCGCGCCATCACCTCCTGCGCGTCGCCCGACTCCACCTCCTCGGTGAACTTCGCGGCCCGTTCGCCGCGCAGCGTCGTGGCCTTCCGGCCGCGGTGCGTGATGAGGACGGTGCCGTCGGTGCGGGCCTCGTAGCTGAAGCCGGAAGGGCGCGGCATGGGGTCTTCCTGTTCTCTCGGGTGCGGTGGGCCGGCCGGTTCAGGCCGTGTCGTCCGTTCTGGTCCGGTCCCAGGAGGCGCGCACCGGCAGCACGCTCGGCAGGGTGCCCTCCTCCGCCGCCAGCATGCCGTGCGCGAAGAGCCGGACCAGCGGATGCAGCCGGTAGGCGTGTCCGCCCGGGCGGCGGACAACTTCGGCCCAGTGCGCCGCGGCAAGGTCGGCCAGCAGCTCGTCGGCCTCCTCCGCGCCGAGCCCCAGCGGCGCGGCCGCCGTGCCGGGCTCCACCGGATGCGGGCCCAGCGCCGAGTGGAACCGCAGGGTCCGGCGGGCGGCGGGGCCCAGCCTCCCGTACGCCTCCGTCAGACGGTCGCGCAACGACAGGTCCGCGACCACCAGTTCCGCCAGGACCCTTTCGGGGTCCGCGAGCCTGGCGGCGTACCGGGACAGCTGCCAGTGCGGGCGCGCCGCGGTCTTCGCGCCCGCGATGCGCAGCGCCAGCGGCAGCCCGGCACACGCGTGGACGACGGCGGCCGCGGCGGCGGGTTCGGAGTCCGTACGGGAGCGGCCCGCCAGCCTGCCGAACAGGGTCCGCGCGTCCGGCGGCGAGAGCGGCGCCAGCACCGTACGGCTCACCCCTTCCAGTGCGTACAGGCCCGAGCGGCTGGTGATCAGCACCGCGCAGCCGTCCGTCACCGGCAGCAGCGGTCGCACCCGGCACTCGTCGGCCGCGTCGTCCAGCACCAGCAGCAGCCGGCTGTCCGCCGTACGGGTGCGCCAGGCGCGGGCGCGATCGTCCAGGGCCGCGGGGATCCGGTGCTCCGGTACGCCGACCAGCCGCAGCAGTTCGGCCAGCGCGGCGGCCGGGTCCAGCGGGTCGGGGCCGGAGCCGCGCAGGTCCAGGTGGATCTGGCCGTCCGGGTAGGAGCGCTTGACCCGGTGCGCCGCCTGCAGCGCCACGGCGCTCTTCCCGATGCCCGGCATCCCGGTCACCACCTGGACCGCCTGGTCCGGGCGGCGCGGGCGGCGGCTGGTGAGCGCGGTGGACAGGCGGATGACCTCCTGGTCCCGGCCGGTGAAGTCGGCCGGCGCGGGCGGTAGTTCGGCGGGACGGAGGGTGCAGGTCGCCGCCCACGGCGGTCCCGGCTGTGGGGGAAGGGGTGGCTCCGGACGCGATGCCGGAGGTGCGAACCTCGGCGCTGCCGGTGCCTTGGCCGCGCCCCGCGCCGACCCGCCCGTCTGAGCCGCGCCCCGTACGGACCCGCCCGTCCGAGCCCGTACGGCTCCGCCCGGCCCGCCCGCCTGAGCCTGTCCGGCTCCGCCCGCCTCACCTCCCGTACGTCGTGCCGTGCGTGGCAGCAGTGACGGATGGCCGGTCAGCAGCGCCTGTTGCAGGCGGCGCAGTTCGGCCGACGGCTCCAGCCCCAGCTCGGCGGCGAGCGTGGCCCGGGCGGCACGGTAGGCGGCGAGTGCGTCCGCCTGGCGGCCCGAGCGGTACAGGGCCGTCATCAGCTGGCCGCGCAGCCCCTCCCGGAGCGGGTCGGCGGCGATCAGCGCGATGAGTTCGGGGATGAGCGCGGCGTGCCGGCCGAGCTCCAGGTCCGCGTCGATCCGCCGTTCCAGCGTGACCAGGCGTTCTTCCTCCAGCCGGTCGCGCTCTGCGTCGGCGAGCGGGTCGCAGACGCCGCCCAGCGCGACGCCCCGCCAGACGGCGAGAGCGCGCCGCAGCTCACCGGCGGCGGTCACCGGGTCCCCGGCCGCCAGGGCGTCGGCGCCGCGCGCGGCCCGCTCCTGGAACTCCAGCAGGTCGATGCGTACGCCCTGCTTCGGCAGCCGGATGAGATAGCCCGGCCGCCGGCGCTCCACCGCGACGCCGGGGCCCAGCAGCTGGCGCACGCGGGAGGCGTACGTGTGGAGCTGGGCCGGGCAGGTGGCGGGCGGACGGTCGCCCCAGAGCAGCGCGGTCAGCCGGGTGTCGCTGACCACCCGGCCCCGGGCGAGGAGCAGCGCGGCCAGGACCGTGCGGGGCTTCGGCCCGCCGAGTTTGACCGGGTCGCCGCCGCGGTGGGCGTCCACCGGGCCGAGCAGGCTCAGCCGCAGGGTGCCCGTCGAGGTCTCCGGTGTGGTCTCCACTGACGTCTCCGCCGGGGCCACCGCCGTCACGGGCCCCATATGTTGCCGTTCGGCGTGGAGCCGGAGAGTCGGCCGGCCGGGGTGCCCGTCCCACCCAGGGACACCGGTGCCGAGGCCGTCGTGTGCGTGCCGCCCGCCGGGGCGGTGTCCGCGCCGGCCACCGCTCCCGCCCCCAGGAGTACGGCGCTCAGCGCCGCCGCCGCGCATACCGACGTGATCATGGAACGGATGAGAGTCTGCATGGGTCCCCCCTGGACGCATCAGCTGAGCAGGTGATCCGGGTGTTCCGGCCGGATCGGGCCGGCCGGGTTCGAGCGCCCTTCCCCTTGGACCGGCGCTCTGTCCGGTGAGAACACTCTGCTCGGGGCGGACGGCCCTGCCCAGGCTTTCCGTTGACAGGGACCTGCAATGGCAGGACGAGGACACGCCGACAGCCCGGCCCGCTCGCGGTTGCCCGGAGTCAGCTTTCCAGCGTCAGCAGGTCCACCAGCAGCGTGAGCGGCATCGCCGAGACCCTTCTCAGCCGCAGGCCCCGGGCCGTGCAGCGGCTCAGCACCGCGTCGGCCGCCCGTTCGGACTCGGTCAGCGTGGGACGGGAGAGGAAGAGCACCGCGTCGTGGCAGAGCGCCGGGCCCCGGGAGAGCGCCGCGGCGGGCGGCGCCGGCTGGACGTAGATGTGCTCCACGCCGTCGCCGGGACGGGCCGCCCGCGCCAGCAGGCCCCGTACCTCGGCCGGAGAGAGGCGGGTGGCGGATTCCAGCCGGATGTCTACGAGGTACACGGCCGGCCCGTCCGGTCCGCCCGCGGCGGCTCCTCGCCCGTTGCCGCCCGCCCGCACCTGGTCAGGCCCCTGCGGAGAGCGCCCGTACGGGCCCGGCCGCCGCGGCGGATACTGTCCAGATCAGGCCATGGCGTATATTCTTCGCCCGCATCCGCGTCGGTGACCACGTCCGCGGACGCGACGTGCGGTGCGACCCACCGCCACTCTGGGGGAGGGGAAACATGCTCGGTCGATTGGGGATCGGCCCGGACGAGGAAGCGGTCTACCGCGCCATGCTCCAGGACGGTCCGGGGGCCGTCGCCGGTCTCGCGGAGGCGCTGGGCTGGCCCGCGGAGCGTGCGGCCTCGGCGCTGGACCGGCTGGCCGCGCTCTCGCTCGTACGGCCTTCGGCGGACGGCGGCCCGGGCCGTCCCGTCGATCCGGAAGTGGGCCTGGCCACGCTGCTCGCCGGCCAGGAGAGCGAACTGCTGGAGAAGGAACGGCAGATCAGGGCCAGCAGGATCGCGATGGCCGGGCTGCTCGCCGACATCCGCGCCACCGGGCAGGGCGTCGCCGAGGTGCGGAAGCTGCGGACCATGGAGCAGATCCAGTCGAAGATCGAGCACCTGGCCACGACCTGTACCGGCGAGATAGCGGCGTTCGTCCCCGGCGGCGGCCAGAGCGAGCAGCACCTGGAGGCCGCCCGCCCGCTGGACACCGCCACCAGCGGCCGAGGGGTCCGGCTCCGGTACATCTTCCTCGACAGCTGCCGCAACTCCTCCGCGACCAGGGAGTACGTGGCCTGGCTCGGCGAGCGCGGCGGGCTGGTCCGGACCGTGCCCCGGCTGCCGCTGCGCATGCTCATCTACGACCGTTGCCGGGCGATCGTGCCGATGGACGCGGCGGCGGCGGACCGCGGAGCGCTGGTGCTGGAGGGCACCGGGGCGCTGACGGGTCTGCTCGCCCTCTTCGAGCAGACCTGGCAGCAGGCGAAGCCGCTCGGCGAGAGCACGGCCGAGGCCCCGGCCGGCCACGGCAGCCCGCTGACCTCGCCGGAGCGGGCCGTGCTCGACCTGCTCACGGAAGGGTTCACCGATGAGGCCATCGCCCGCCAACTCGGCGTGTCCGTAAGGACCGTACGGCGTGTCACCGCCGATCTGATGCAGCGGCTGGGAGCGCGCAGCCGCTTCGAGGCGGGCGTGCTCGCCGCCGGCAAGGGCTGGGTGAACGGGTGACCGTGCCCGGCTCGTGCCCGCCGGCCCCCGACGCGCTCCGCTCACGACCGCCGACACCCGACGTCCCACGTTGGTCCCCGATCCGGTTGCTCCAGGGCTGCAGGGTGGCAGCGCGTTCTACATTTCCTCTGCACCGGCGAGCTGCAGACCCTCCACGCCTGCCCCCTGCCTGCTGCGGAACCAGTCGATCGTGGCGGTGAGTCCGCGTTCGGTCGTGAACCGGGCGCTCCAGCCGAGCCCTTCGCGCGCCTTAGTCGTGTCGGGCCGGCGGATCGACGGGTCGTCCGTGGGGCGCTCCACGTGCGCGATGGCGGAGGTGGAGCCGGTGAGCTCCCGGATCCACTCGGCGAGCCGGAGGACGGAAATCTCCTCCTGGTTGCCGAGGTTGACCGGTCCCGCCAGCTCCGACTCCGTCATCCGGACGATGCCGTCGACCAGGTCGGGGACGTAGCAGAGCGAGCGCGTCTGCGAACCGTCACCGGCCACGGTGAGCGGCTGCCCGGCGAGCGCCTGGCGGATGAAGGTGGGCACGGCGCGGCCGTCGTGGGAGCGCATCCTCGGCCCGTACGTGTTGAAGATGCGGACGATGCCGGTGTCGACGCCGTACGTACGGCGGTACGCCATCGTGATCGCCTCGGCGTACCGCTTGGCCTCGTCGTACACCGAACGCGGCCCGACCGGGTTGACGTTGCCCCAGTAGCTCTCCGGCTGCGGATGCACCAGCGGGTCGCCGTACGTCTCCGAGGTGGAGGCCAGGACGAACCGCGCACCCTTCTCCCGGGCCAGGTCCAGCAGGTGCCGGGTGCCCTCCGAGCCCACCCGCAGAGTTTCCAGGGGCAGTTGGAGGTAGTCGACCGGGGACGCGGGCGAGGCGAGGTTGAGTACGGCGTGCACCGGGCCCTCCACCGCCGGTATCCCCGCCGTCACATCGGCCTCCACCAGCCGGAACGCTTCGCCCACCAGATGGGCCACGTTCTCCGGGGAGCCCGTGACGAAATTGTCGATGCACAGGACGCGCCAGCCGTCCGCGAGCAGCCTTTCGCACAGATGCGAGCCGAGAAATCCCGCTCCGCCGGCCACCACCGCTGTTCTCGCCATCTTTTTCTCTCCCGTTCATCGGAATCATCGCACGGAACATCCTTGTGGATTTGACCGCAACGGGTCGGCTCCTGCAAGCGTGGGTATTTCACCGGAGTCCGGCCCATGAGTTCCTCATGTGCGAGGTGAGATCTTCACGTCCGGCGGGCGGATGGCTTCCTCATGCGTAATCGGTGAGCCCGGCACTACCGGACCGGGCGGGAATTCCTGAGACTCAAGGGGTCAACAGCGGTTCCTATCCGAGGGGAAGTTCACCGTGTCGCAGAACAGCATCACCACCGAGAACATCGAAGAGCTGATCGCGAAGAACATCGCGGAGCGGTTCGCCGACGACCACGAGGTGCTCGGGCTCTCGCAGCACTTCCGCCGCGAGGGGTACGTCAAGCTCCCCGGCCTCGTCTCGCCGGAGGTCTTCGACGCGGTCGCCCGGGAGACCCACGAGCTGATCGACACCCACCAGAAGCGCATCGACATCCGCCTCAAGGAGACCGGCGACTCGCCGCGCTACATGTCCACGGTCGGCCAGAAGGCCATCGCCACGGACGGCTCGCTGATCCCGGCCGTCTACGAGTCCGCCGCGCTCAAGGACTTCCTCTCCCGGCTGGCCAAGGAGGAGGTCATGGGCTGCCCGTGGGACGAGGAGAAGTACATCATCACCCGCCAGCACCAGAAGGGTGACACCCACGGCTGGCACTGGGGCGACTTCAGCTTCACCGTCATCTGGCTGATCGAGGCCCCGTCGCTGGAGTACGGCGGCATGCTCCAGTGCATCCCGCACACCGACTGGAACAAGGACGACCCGCGCGTCCAGGAGTACCTGCAGAAGCACCCGATCCGCAGCTACGGCCACGCCAAGGGCGAGCTGTACCTGCTGCGTTCGGACACCACGCTGCACCGCACGGTCCCGCTGAACGCGGACAAGACCCGCATCATCCTCAACACCTGCTGGGCCAGCCGTGCGGACCAGCAGAAGGCGGCCACGCACGAGACGATGAACGCGATGTTCGACTGATCCGGACGGACCTTTATCCGGGCGCGAGCAGAAGGACGACGGACGATGGCCAGGATGCCTGCCACGCTTTCCATCACCGCGATGGTGCCCTGTTTCAACGAGGAGGAATGCATAGAGCAGGCATACCTGCGTATCAAGGAGGAGGTGTATCCGTACGGGGACGCCGAAATCCTTTTCATCGACGACGGCAGTACGGATGCGACCCTCCCCATCATCAAGCGGCTCGCCGCCGGTGACCCGCGCGTCAGCTACATCTCCTTCGCCCGCAATTTCGGGCTCGAATCGGCTTTCACCGCCGGATTCTCGTACGCGTCGAAGGAATGGACCGTCCAGCTCGACGCCGATCTGCAGTCACCGCCCCCCGAGATCCACAAACTCACCCGGCGGGCCGTCGAAGGGGGGTACGACGCGGTGTTCGCGGTTCGTACCGGCCGGCAGGACCCCTGGTACCGCCGGCTCGGCACGGTCGGTCACCAGGCCATCGCCACCCGGATCCTCGGCATCGAACTGCCGGTCCACGCCTCGGTGTTCCGGGTGGTGCGCACCTCGGTGGCCCGCAAGGTCGCCGCCTGCAAGGTCAGCACCCCGTACTTCCTGGCGACCCTCCCGCTGATCGGCGCGCGGTACACCACGGTGGAGACGGCCCACTCACCGCGCGCCGCCGGGGTGGCCAAGTGGTCGCTGGCGAAGCTGTTCCGGCACGCCGCCGACCTCTTCGTCGGCTTCTCCTACCGGCCGCTCGCCCTGATCTACCTCGCCGCGCTCGCCGCGGCGGCGGCCGCCGTGGCGCTGACGGCGGCCGGCAGCGGGGTCCGGCCACTGGCGCTGGCCTCGGTGCTGCTGCACACGGCGGGGCTCGGCGCGCTGGCCCTGCTGGCCCGCTACCTGGTGCGCGTCATGCGCGGCAGCGCCGGACTGCCCCGCTACCAGATCCGGGAGGCCAACGTGCCCGTACGGCCGCAGGACTACCTCTACGCCGACCCGCACGCCGGATCGCCCACCGACCCGCACCCCCATCCAGAGAAGACCACCGGCCGGGCGGCGCCCGCGTCGCTGCTCCAGACAGGGAACCTGCCATGACCAAGCCTCACATCCTCGTGCTGGGCGGCGGCGAGGACCAGCTGCCCGCCTACCACGCGGCGCGCCGACTCGGTTACGGAGTCGTCGGCGTCGACCAGCGTCCGCACGCGCTCGGCGCATCGGCCGCCGACCTGTTCCTCTGCATGACCACCAGGGCCCCGGAGCGGATCGCCGCCATGGTCGGCCACCTCGACATCGCCGCGGTCATCTCCCCGGCGAGCGACGCCGCCCAGGAGTCGGTGGCCGAGCTGAGCCGGCTGCTGGACACCCCGTACCAGCCGGCGCCGGACGCGGTGCGCGCCTCGGTCGACAAGGGGTACTTCCACGAGGTGCTGGAGCGGCTCGGGCTGCCGACGTACGCCTACGTCCAGTCCGCCGACCCGGTGGAGCTGCGCCTCGCCGCCGCCGCACTGCCGATGCCGGTGATCGTGAAGCCGAGCGACTCCTCCGGCAGCAAGGGCGTCCAGGTCGTCGCCGACCAGGCCGCACTGCCGGCGGCCGTCGCCGAAGCCTGTACGTACTCCTTCTCCGGCGAGGTGATCGTCGAGGAGATGCTGCTCGGCCGGCACCTCTCCGCCGAGGCGTTCCTCCGTGACGCCAAGCTGGCGACCATCGCGGTCACCGAGCGCTCCACCACCGGCGCGCCCCACATGATCACGACCGGGCACACGGTCCCGGCCGAGCTGGCGCCGGTCACCGAGATCGCGCTGCGCTCCATGGTGATGGACATCTGCGGCGCGCTCGGCCACACGGACGGACCGGTCAACTTCGACTTCGTGGTCGACCGCACCGAGGAGATCCGCTTCATCGAGATGGGCGCCCGGCTCGGCGGCAACGGTATGCCGCTCCTCGTCCGGCACGCGTACGGCATCGACACCTATGAGGCCGCGCTCCGCCTGGCGCTCGGCCTTCCCTTCGACCTCCAGGCCCGCCACGACAAGAAGACGGCCCTGCAGATCCTGTCCACCGACACCGACGGCACCCTGCGCACCATCGAGGGCGCCGACGCGGTCCGCGCGCTGCCGCAGACCGCCGAGCTGCGCATCTTCCCGACCCCCGGGGCCCGGGTCCGGCGCTACACCCAGGCCGGACACAAGCTCGGCTACCTCCTGCTGGTCGCCGACACCTACGCAGAGCTCCGCGAGGCGCAGGCCAGGGCCAGGTCCCTCCTCCGCTTCGGCGTCGAACCCGACGCACCCGGCAACGCCACCACCGCACCCGGCAACGCCGCCATCGCGCCCGCCACCGCCCCCATCCGCACCGATCTGCTTACGGAGAAGCGTTGACCACGCTCCGGCGCCATGCGCCCTTCCTCATCCTGGCCTCACTCGCCCTCGTCTTCGCGTCCGTCGTCTGGTTCGTGATGCCGCACGACCGCGAGGTCAAGAGCCTCGGCGTCATGCTCTTCAAGCTGGTGCCGTTCGTCCTCGCCACCGAGGCGCTCGCCCAACTCGACCCGGAGTGGGCGCAGAAGCTCCGGCTGCACCTCTTCGCGCCGCTCTGCTTCATGCTCTACTTCCTCTACTTCGTGCCGAAGATCTTCTTCCACGCGGAGAACCATCCCGAGCTCTACTACTACGTCCTGACGCTCACGCCGTTCCTGATCCTGACCTTCCTCTTCTGCTTCCGGATCGGCGGCGGCGCCGCGCAACTGGTGCGCCGGCTCGGCTACGCGATGCTCCTGATCATGCTCTCCGGCCTGGAGGACCTCGCGTACCTCACGATCAACGACCACACCGACCCGCAGTGGCAGACCATCCCCGAAGTGTGGACCTGGGCCTCGCACATGACGGTCCGGCTCGGCCACCCGGCCAGCAAGCACGAGGCGTTCGCCATGATCATCACCCATGTCGTGGTCGCACTCTTCGTGCTGTTCGCCCCGACCCGCTGGTTCAGCGCGCTCGGCCGCGTCGTCCCGCGCCGCCGCTCGGCCGTGTCCGGCACGGCCGCCTGACGGGCCCTACGGAGTCAAGGGGAGTTGGACGCGATGTTCCTCCGAGAGGCCTGGTACGTGCCCGTCACGTACGCCCGGCAGTACGGGTCCCGGCGCGCGCTGCGCCGGCGCCAGCTCGCCCAGCTGAACCGGATGCTGGCGCACGCCCGCGCCCGGGTCCCGTACTACCGCGCGCACCCCGCCTACCGCACCGGCCCGCTCCGCTCGCTCGCCGAGGTGGCGCGGCTGCCGGTCATCGACAAGGAGGTCCTGCGGGGCCGGCCCGTGGCGGAGCTCCTCGCGGACGGCGCCGACCCCGGTGCCCTGCCGATCTTCCGCACCAGCGGCTCCACCGGGCGGCGGGTCACCGTCGTCCACGACCACCGCAGCCACGACTACCACCTCGCCTCCTGCGTACGCCGGTTCCTGGCCACCGGCCGCTACCGGCCCACCGACCGGCTCTCGCACATCCGGCCGTTCGCCCCGCCCGCGCGCGGCTACCAGAAGGCCGGGCTGTTCCGCCGCCATGTGCTGCTCACCGACCGGCCGATGGACGAGATCACGGCCGAGCTGCTCGCCGCCCGGCCGCAGGTCATCATCGGCTACCCGGTCCATCTGCGGTCGCTGCTCCGGGCGTTGGGCCCGGCCGAACTCGCCGCTCTGCGCTCCACGCTGAAGCTGGTGATGACGGAGTCCGAGCTGCTCGTCCCGGAGCACCGGGCGCTGCTGGAGCGGGAGTTCGGGGTGCCGGTGCACGACGAGTACTCGGCGTTCGAGGTGCTCAACATCGCGTACGAGTGCGTCCACCAGCGGGCGCACCTCGCGGAGGACCGGCTGCTCGTGGAGATCCTCGGGCCGGACGGGCGGCCGGTGCCGGACGGAGGTGAAGGGCGGGTGGTGGTGACCGCGTTCATGGAGCGCGCGATGCCGCTGATCCGCTACGACCTGGGTGACGTGGGCCGGATCGAGACCGAACCGTGCCCGTGCGGCCGGCGCCTCAGGACCCTGCGGCTGACGGCGGGCCGCGTCAACGACGCCGTATCCCTGCCGAACGGGCGCCAGTTGTACCCGGACACCTTCCTGCACCTGGCCGCGACCTTTCCCGGTATCGCGGAGTGCGGTGTGGTGCAGGACCGGGAGGGAGCGGTACGGCTGACCGTCGTACCGGACGGAGAGCCGTCCCCGGCCGCGTGGGACGAGCTGACCGCCGGGGTGCGGGAGCGGCTGCTCGCCGTGGCGGGCTGCGGCTTCCCGCTGGAGGTCGTGCGGGCGGAGAGCATCGAGATCACGGCGGGCGGCAAGGGGCGGTTCGTCACCTCGGACGCGGTGGCGCCGGGCGCTCCGGGGGCGGCCGTCGATCCGGCCCGCACCGCACCGGCATGACCGGGACGTCCGGCGGGCCGAGCCGGGTCCCCGCACCGGACCGGGCCCCCACCGCCATCCCCGCCCGCCCCGACCGCCGCCCCACCGCACGGTCGCTGGCCTCGCTGCTCGCCGGGCGCACCGCCTTCCGGCTGGCGCTGCTCGGCGCCAACGCGGTCCTGCTGGCGAGCTGGGGCGAGGCCGGGTACGAACCGTACGCCGCCGCCATGGGCACCGCCCAGGTGCTCACCACCCTCACCACGCTCGGCATCGAGAAGTCCGCACTCAAACTCGTCCCCAGAGCCCTGCGCACCGGACCCCAGCTCATCACCGTCCTCCTGGCCGCCGCGCTGCTGCTCGCCGGAGCGGCCGTGCTCTGGCTGGCCGGCACGGCGCTCTTCGTCCGGCCCGGCGGCGGCTCCACGGTCGCGCTGGGCCTGCTCGCCGGTCTCTACGCCGCGCTCCTCGGGCTGAACACCGTCCTGGTCGGCCTCTGCCGGGCCCTGGACCGCAACCGCGCCGACGTCCTGAACTTCGCGGCGCTGTCGCTGGTCATCGCCGCCGGCGCCGGCGGAGCGGGCCTGCTCGGCTGGGGCCCGGTGGCCTTCACCGGCTGGATCCTCGGCGGCACCGCGCTGCTGAACCTGGCCCAGCTGCCCGCCCTGTACCGGGCCACCGGCCGACCGGTGCGCGGCGGGGTCGTACGGCCCGTGATGACCACCTCCGCGCTGATGGCCTGCGGCGACATCGCGGCCTCCGGCACGGTGAGCGTGCTCTTCGTGCTGCTCGGCGCCTCCCGGCACCACGAGCAGACCGGCCACCTGTATCTGATGATCCTCGCCTCGTCGGTGCTGCTCAACGGCTTCGGCTATCTGCTGCGGCTCTTCCAGCCGCACGTGTCCCTCACCCTCCGGTCGGTGGATCCCGCCTCGCTGGACCGCCGCGTGGTCCGGCGGCTGCTGCCGGTCGCGGCCGTGGGAGCGGTGTGGAGCGCGGGAAGCCTGTGGCTGGCGTGGTCGGCGCAGCAGTCCGGGCTCGTCGCGCCACCGGTCGCCGTCCTGCTGCTGTACGTGCTCGGCGTGCCGCTCGTCTTCACCGTCGGCAGCCTCAACTACCTGCTGGAGAACGCCACTCCGCACACCTTGCGGGCCACCGCCGTGAGCGCGCTGGGCGGCCTGCTCTGCGCGGTCCTGTCCGGCCTGGTCCTCGTGCCGGCGCTCGGCGCCCTGGGTGCGGTCACCGCGCTCACGGCCGGCGAGGTGGCCCACGCCGTGCTCGCCCGCCTCCTGCTCCGAAGCCGCACCTTCCGCAGCCCGCCTCTCCGCGGCCGCGCCCCGAAGACCCGTACGACGACCCCGCCCATCACGCGGCCCACCGTGCCGACCGACCTTGGAGCACCACGATGACCCAGCCTCCGTCGCGCCCCGCGGAACCGCCCGCCTGGCGTGGCATCGTCTACCCGCTGCTGATCTCCGCCGCCGCCGTCGGCGTGCTCGTCGCCGCGCTCGCGTTCGGCCTCGGCGCGCCGGAACCCGGTGGTACGGGAGGTGCCGGAGGCGGGCCGCCCGCCGAGGGCCCGCATGTCGCCGAGACCGTGCTCCGGGTCGTCCTCGCGCTCGCCGCGGTGGCCGCCGCCGCCACGGCGGGCGGCCTGCTGGCCCGCAAGCTCGGTCAGCCGCCGGTCATCGGCGAGATCGCCACCGGCCTGCTGCTCGGCCCGTCGTTCCTGGCCGGGATCTTCCCCGGCTCCACCGAGCTGTTCTATCCGGAAGCGGCCAAACCGCTGCTCGGCGTGCTGGCGCAGGTCGGGCTGATCCTCTTCATGTTCGCCGTCGGCTCCGAGTTCGACGCCTCCCAGGTGCGGCGCAGCGGGCGGGTGGTCGGCGCGGTCAGCCAAGGCAGCATGATCATTCCGTTCGTGCTGGGCGTGCTCTCCGCTGCGCTGGTCTACCGGGAGTTCGCCGGCGGCGGCATCGGCTTCGTCCCGTTCGCGATCTTCCTCGGTACGGCGATGAGCATCACCGCCTTCCCGGTCCTGGCCCGGATCGTCCAGGAGTCGGGCCTGTCCCGCCATCCGCTGGGCACCATGGCCATGACCTGCGCGGCCGCCTGCGATGTGATCGCCTGGTGCGCCCTGGCCACGGCCATGGCGGTGGCGACGGCCGGCAGCGTCTGGGGCGCGGGCGGGACCGTGCTGCTCGCGGCCGCGTTCGCCGCCGTCGTCCTGATCGCCGGCCGTCCGCTGGTGCGCGCCGCCGACCGCTGGGCGGACCGTACGCAGGTGTCGTCCGCCGTCCGGCTGCTCGCGCTGCTGGTGCTCGCCTTCTCGCTGGCCTGGGTCACCGATCTGATGGGCGTCCACTCGATCTTCGGCGCCTTCCTGGCCGGGATGCTGGTCCCGCACCGCCCGGGCACCGCGCTCACCGCCGTACAGACGCGCCTGGACTCCGTGAACCGCCGGCTGCTGCTGCCACTGTTCTTCGTCTCCGTCGGGATGACCGTGGACCTCACCCAGGTGACCGGCCACGCGGGCCTGCTGCTGGCCGGGACCGTCGCGGTCGTCACCGCCGTGGTCGGCAAGCTCGCCGGGACCGCCGTCACCGCCCGTACGGCCGGACTGCCCTGGCGGATGTCGCTCGGGCTCGGCGTGCTGCTGAACGCGCGGGGCGTCACCGAGATCGTCGTGCTCCGCGCCGGACTGGACGCCGGGCTCATCAACCAGAACGCCTTCACCGTGCTCGTCGTGATGGCGGTGCTGACCACGGTCATGACCGGCCCGGCGCTGCGCCTGCTGAAACTCTCGCACCCGGCCGCCGACGACCCCGTACCGACGCCCGGCGCAACGGCCTTGGTCAAGAAGACTCCCGCCCAGGAAAAGGAAATGGAACCGGCATGAACCTCGCCCCTCCCGCCCCCGTCTCCCTCGTCACCGGAGGCGCCGGCTTCATCGGATCGCACGTGGCCCGCGAACTGCTCGCCGCGGGCCACCGCGTCATCGTCCTCGACGACCTCAGCGGCGGCGAGCGCGCCAACGTCCCCGAGGCCGCCGAGTTCCGGCACGGCAGCGTCTGCGACCCCGAGGTGGTCGATGCCGTCTTCGCCGCCCACCGCGTCGACTACGTCTTCCACCTCGCCGCGTACGCCGCAGAGGGGCTCAGCCACTTCATCAAGCGGTTCAACTACATGAACAACGTGGTCGGCAGCGTCAACCTCATCAACGCCGCCGTCAACGCGGGCACGGTCCGGTGCTTCGTCTTCACCTCGTCGATCGCGGTCTACGGCGCCAACCAACTCCCCATGAGCGAGGACCTGGTGCCCGCTCCGGAGGACCCCTACGGCATCGCGAAGTTCTCCGTCGAACAGGAACTCCGCGTCACCCACGAGATGTTCGGCATGCCGTACATCGTCTTCCGGCCGCACAACGTCTACGGCGAGTACCAGAACATCGGCGACCGCTACCGCAACGTCATCGGCATCTTCATGAACCAGGCCCTGCGCGGCGAGGCGTTCACGGTCTTCGGAGACGGCGAACAGACCCGCGCCTTCAGCTACATCAAGGACGTGGCGCCCTCCATCGCCCGGTCCGTGGAGATCCCGGACGCGTACAACGAGGTCTTCAACATCGGCGGCGACCACGTCTACAGCGTCAACCGCATCGCGGCCGCCGTCTGCGACGCGATGGGTGTGGAGCTGCGCGTCGACCACCTGCCAGAGCGCAACGAGGTACGGGACGCCTACGCCACCCACGAGAAGGCCCGCAAGGTCCTGGCCACCGGCGACCGGCACATCGGCCTGGAGGAAGGGATCGGCCGGATGGCCGCCTGGGTCAAGGAGGTCGGCCCGCAGGAGCCGTCGGTCTTCTCCGGCATCGAAGTGGTGCGCAACCTCCCGCCGTCCTGGCGGGCCGCGCTGGAGGAGCGCCGGGCGATCTGAGAGGACGCGGAGGTACGGGGGCGGGCGCGGGTGGCCCGCCCCCGTACCTCCGGTTCAGCTTGCGGGAGCCTCCACCTTCACGATCCGGATCTTGCCGTTGGCCTCCGGCGCGATGGAGCGCACCGCCTCGGCCCGCACGTCGAACCCGGGAACCGCCTCCCGCACGGCCGCCGCGATCCGCTCGGTGACGGCCGGGCCGGAGCCCGCCGCGAGGACCACGCGTACCGTCACCTGACCCGGCCGCTCCTGCACCAGCTGCATCCGGGACACCTCCGCGAAGTCCTGCACCGCGTACGTCAGGAAGTCGGCGTAGAACTCCCGCCCGTCCAGGCCCCGGAACCGGTCCTGGCTGCGGCCCTGCACCCGCAGCACCACCGGCGTGTGGCGCCCGCAGCCGCAGTCGGCCGGGCCCACGGCCACCCGGTCGCCGAGCCGGTAGCGGATCAGCGGCATCGCCTCGCTGTGCAGCCGGGTCACCAGGATCTCGCCCTCCACCTCGCGCGTGCCGTCGGCCGGCACGACCGAACCGTCGTCCTGCTCCAGCTCCACCACCACGTCCGCCGCCCGCAGATGCAGCGCGCCGAGCCGGCAGGTGCGGGCGATCGTGAACACCTCCACGGACGCGTACACCTCGTCGCAGCGCGCCCCGAGATGGCCGAGCACCCGGGCCCGCGCGGTCGGCGTCAGCCGCTCGCCGCCGAACAGCACCCGCCGCGCGGCCCCGTACCGTACGCCTCGCCGCTCCAGCTCCTCCACCACGGAGGCGATCACATGCGGGAAGCCGACGAGGAAGGTCGGCCGGGCCGCGAGGAACGCCGCGACCTGGTCGTCGAGCGTGGTGCTGGTGTCGATGTGGAACGTACGCAGCAGCCCGAACCGCTCCAGCGGGTGGCGCAGGAACGGCGTGACCCGGAAGTAGGCCATCCGGTCCCACGGCCGCAGTCCCGAGGCCAGCATGTCGTAGAGGTACGAGGCCCGCAGATAGCCGAGGTCGTGCTCGGAGTTGCGGATGGTGATCGGGATGCCGGACGAGCCGCTGGTGGTGCCCGCCTTGGTGTTCGCCGTGGTGAAACCGGCCGCGAGCAGCTCCTCGGGAGCCCGGTCGTGGAACTCGGCGCGGTCCAGCGTGGGCAGCGACGGCAGGTCCTCCGGACCCCGGAAGGCGGCCGCGGTCTCCGGTGCGACCAGCTCGCGGTAGCGCGGCACGTCCGCCTGCGCGTGCCGGACCAACTCCACCAGCAGGCGCCGCCGTTCGGCGTCGAGCCGCTCCGGCGAGGCGCGTTCCAGCCGGTGGGTCCGGACCAGGTTGCGCAGGACGGGCACGAGCCGCATGACGGGTGCCAGGGCTGAGTTCACGGTGTTCTCCCGAGGATCGGTACGCCGTGCCGGGGGCAGGCGGCGGGAACGAAGGAGCCGGCGCCCTCCGGGCGGACGTGGACGAGCGTGGGGCGGCGCCGGCGCAGCAGCGTCAGCACGGTCGCGCCGTCGAGCAGCCGGGCGTGGACGCGGTCGGCGCTGAGGTGGAGTTCGCCGCAGTCGGCGGGGACACCGCCGAGGTGGCCGAGCCACGGCTCGTACCAGAGGGATCCGGGCGCGGGACGGGTCCGGGCGGCGGCCGCCAGGGTGACGCGCTCGACGGTCGCGGCACCGGTACCTCGCAGTTGGCCGGCGTCACCGACGACCAGCGCGTCGCGGCCCGGTCCGCGACGGTGTCCCGCGTCACCGGCCACCAGCGCGTCGCCGCCCGGTCCGTGATCTCCGGTGCCGTACCGCTGGAGGACGTGCGGCAGCGCGTCCGCCGTGGAGGCGAGCAGCACGCGCCAGTCGGTGCCGTACGCGCGCACGGGCTCGCGCAGCGCGGTGGAGACCTCGTACACCTCCCGGCCGCCGGTCCGGTGGCCGGCGGTCCGCAGGGCGTCGCGCAGCTCGGCGAGGTGCTCGCCGGCCGGCCGGCCGGGGTCGCGGCGCGCGAGCAGCGAGGAGCCGAGCGGCATCAGCAGGTGGCGCCGGTGCTCGGCCTCGTCGCGGGTGAGCGGCGGCAGGCTTCCGGTCGCCGCGTACCGCTCCCGGTAGTGCGGGACCGTTGCGACGGCTCGGCGCACGGCACGGGTGTAGCGCGCGTGGCGCTGTGGGCCGCGCATGTCAGCAGAGAGTGTTCTGGTCGTGGACGAGCAGCCAGTTCCCGTCGGTGCGGGCGAAGACCAGGCTGAGGAGGTAGCGCAGCGCGTACGGCTTCCCGTCCTCGTCCAGGTCGCGGTAGTGGACGTCGAGCACCGCGACGGCGGTGTCCTGGTGCACCACCGTCCGGACCGCCTCGGTCTCCATCGTCCAGTCGGGGTCCGCGAACCAGCCCTGGTGGAAGGCGCGGACGGCCTCGGCGCCCGTCACCGTCCTCCCGTGCGGCAGGATGACCGTCGCCTCGTCGTGGACGGTGGCCATGTAGCCGGCCAGGTCGCGGGCGTGGACGGCCGCCAGGTGGCGGTCGAGTGCGGTGGTGAAGTCCATGGGTCTGCTTTCGGTGATGGTGGTGGACACGTGGGTGGGCGTGGGCGCGGGCGCGAGGCCGTCAGAAGCGGAGGTCTTGGGCGCGGAGGCCGTCAGAAGGGGACGGCGACCGCGTGGCGCGGGACGGCCGTGGCGCCGAAGGATTCCTTCAGCTCCCGCATACCGGGGCCGAGTTGGACGGCGGGCACGCCGGTGGCGATCAGCCGGTCGATCTCCCGGAGGTACAGGTCGAGATAGAGGTCCCGGCCGCCGTCGGAGCCGGTCACCGTGGTCAGCCAGCCGTCCGGCGCGTCCAGGACCAGATCGAAGGAGACCGGTCGGCCGGAGCTCTTCTCGCGGTGCGCGAAGTACGAGGCGCCGGGCGACCGGTTGAGCCGGTCGAAGTAGGCGGGCAGCAGCGGTACGACACCGCTCGGCCGGGCGGCGTGCTTCATCCGGGTCAGCTGGTCCAGCCGGCTGGCGTGCACCGGGTCGATCGCGGCCACCGCCGACTCCACGACCAGCTCCGGATCGGCGCCGACCCGTGCGTGCAGCGCTGACAGCCGACGCCTGCGGCCCCGGGGCAGCTCCGCGAAGTACGCGTCCATGCTCGGCCAGCGGTTGTGCAGGACGGTGTTGGGCGCGGTGGCCCGCCGCAGCCTCGACAGCCCTTCGAGGTGCGGGAGTTCGTGCTCCTCGGCATCGAGGTGGACGACTCCGAGGCAGCGCGGGCCCAGCCGCCGCCGGAGCGCCCGCTCGAAGGCGCGGGTGGCGGCCCGGCGTCCGGCGGTGTCCAGGCCGGGGGCGTACAGGCGGCCCGCGCTGAAGCTGTTGGGCAGGTGGACCTGGAACCAGCCCGGCACGGCCGCTCGCCCGGCCGGCCGGAACCGCTGCGCCACCGGCCGGATCCCGAGCCGGCCGCAGAACGCCGCGACCGGCTCACCGGCCTCCCGGACCAGCCCGCCGAAGAGCGGCCGCAGGCTGCCCCAGGCGGCCGCCTCCAGCAGCTCCGCCTCCCAGAGCACGCAGGCGCGGTGCTCGCGTACGAAGGAGTTCCAGCCGTCGGGTGCGGGCCCGCCGCCAGGAGTGAAGAGTTCAGCGCGCACGGCTCGGGGCCTCCTGGAGGTCGGGGACGCGGAGGGCGGCGGACCCGGCGGGCAGCTCGACGCACAGGGGCCGTTCGCCGCGGTCGCGGTAGGCCTCCAGCGCGTCGGCGAGGACGGCGGGCCCGAAGACATCGGCGAGGGTGTCGAGCCGGGGCCCGTGCTCGGTGCCGAACAGCGCCCCGTAGATCTCCCGGAACTCCGCCCGCGTGCGCCCGGAGCGCGGAGCGCCGGGGCCGGTGTGCGTGCGGAGTCGGCTGATGAGCGGGTCGAGCGTGCGGTCGGCGGGGGTCTGGGGGTCGGCCGGGGTCTGGGGGGCAGCCGAGACCTGAGGGCCGGCAGAGGCCTGAGGGCTGACTGAGGCCTGAAAGTCAGCCGGGACCTGAGGTTCGGCCGGGACCTGAGAGTCAGCCAGGACCTGAGGGTCGGCCGGCCAGTAGCGGTCGCGGCCGTGGGTCGTGAGCCAGGTGAGCGCGTGGCCGATCCGCTCCGCCAGCAGCGGTTCGTCGGCGCGCGGGTGGCTGGCCGCGAGGTGCCGCCGCGCCGCCTCGGGCGCGCAGCCGTGTGCGTACAGCGCTCCCAGGACCGTACGCATCCGGGGCAGCGTCCCGTACCCGTCCGGCTCCTCGTCCGTCAGCAGCTCCCACAGCACACGGTCCCGGGCCCGCTCCGGATCCGGCCCGTCTCCGGACGCGGACCGCGCGAACCGGTCGAACTCCTCGTACGCGCCCAGGAACGCGGCCGGACCGAAGCCCAGCCGCAGATCGGCGAGGCAGTCGCGGCGGGCGTACAGCCACAGCACCAGCGGCACCGGATGGACGGCGAGCAGATCGCGTACGTACGGACCACCGCCGCGCGACCCGGAGATCTTGCCGCTGCCGTGCTCGGCGCGGACCAGCCCGTACGGGACGATGACCGGCTGCGGGAAGCCGAGGTAGCGCTCGTACACCGGCAGCGTCCGGTCCATGGTGCTGCCCGCGCTGACATGGTCCTGGCCCGCCGGTTCGCAGTCGATGGACTCGTGCGCGACGCGCAGCGTCCAGTCCAGCGCCCAGGACGGCTTGACGTCCGCCGGGTCGCGGGCGGTCAGCTCGGCGCCGCAGGACAGGCAGCGGTAGCGCGCGGCTCGCCGGTCCAGGCGGTGGATCTCGGTGGTGTTGCGGCCGCACTGCAGGCAGTAGACGGCGAAGAGGTCGCGCCCGTCGCCCTTGCCGAGCAGCGCCGCGAGCCGGTCCGCGTCGCGCTGGTAGCGGCGCTGGACCGTCCGGTACGCACCGGCCCGGTACCGCTCGTACTGGTAGTGGGTCTGCCAGTCGCCGCCCGGCGGTGTCCGGCCGTCCTCGTCGGCCTCCGGCGGCAGGATGCCCATGGCCCGCAGCTCGGCGAGGTAGGTGCGGCAGATCCGGGCGGTGCGCTCCCGGTGCTCGCCGAGCGGCCGCCCGCCGTGGCCCGCCAGCTCCGGGTCCCGGGCGGCCTGGCCGGTCCGTACGGGGTCGTAGTCGTCGAAGCTGAGCAGGATCGCGGAACGGCGGCCCATCCGGCGCAGCGCCCGGTGCACCAGGTGCGCGCAGACGGTGTCCCGGAAGTTCCCGACGTGGAAGTAGCCGCTCGGCGACATGCTGGTCTGGATCAGGACGCGGTGGTGCGGAGGGTGGCGGTCGGCGAGCCGGCGCGCGTACTCCAGGGCCCAGTGCCCGGTGTACGGGTCCTGTGCGTGCGGGTCATCGACGCGTGGGCGCTGCTCGCGCGCACGTGGTCTCCTTGGCATGGCGGGAGTACAGCGCGCGTTCCGATAAACGACCTATACGAGGCCGTATGCGCGGGCGGTGAGGAGCTCACAGCCAGCCGTTCTCCTTGGCCGTGCGCAGGGCGTCGATGCGGTTGCGGGCGCCGAGCTTGTTCACGATCGTCGTGAGGTAGTTGCGAACCGTTCCCACCGACAGGTTCGTGGCGGTGGCGATCTGCCCGGTCTCCGCGCCCGCCGCGACCAGTCCCAGCACCTCCACCTCCCGCCGGGTCAGCGGGTTGTCGCCGATCTCCCAGGCGGACATGGCCAGTTCGGGATCGATGACCCGGCGGCCCGCACCCACCCGGCGTACGCCCTCCACCAGCTCGTCCGGTGACGCGTGCTTCGGCAGGAAGCCGCTCACCTGCGCGTCCAGTGCCCGCCAGAGCTGGCCGGGCAGCGCGACGCCGGTGAGGATCAGCGTCCGGCAGCCGGGGACCTGGTCCCGCAGCAGACCGGCGGCGGTGATGCCGTCCAGGCCGGGCATGTCGATGTCGAGCACCGCCGTGTCCGCCTCCGTCCGGATCACCGCCGGTACGACGTCGCTACCGCTCGCGACCTGGGCGACCACCTCCATGTCCGGTTCCAGCTCCAGGAGCGCGGCCAGCGCCACCCGGATCATGTGCATGTCCTCGGCCAGCACGATCCTCTGCATGGGTCCCCCCGTTGTCCGTCCGGGCCCGGTCCTCCGACGAGGTGCCTCCGGCGGTTCCGGCGCCTTGTGTACCACCGGGGAGGGGGCCACCGGTGGGGCTCGTATAGCCGAGTGATAGCGGCGCCGGTGAAGCTCTGCCACCACCGGAGGACCGGACGCAGAGGGGGGCGACATGGTGCGGGGACTGTCCGTACTGTCCGCACGGACCACGGAGAAGGCCACGGAGAAGGCCAGGGAGAGGGCCAGGGAGAGGGCCGTGGAGAGGGCCAGGGAGAGGACGACGGACGAAGGAGCGACGGCCGACCCCATCCAACGTCGCGTCGTCGTACGGGAACGGCTCCGCTTCGCCCGCGATCTGCACGACCTGCTCGGTCCGAGGCTCCTGGCGATCACGCTCCAGTGCGAGCTGGCGCTGCGGCTGATGGACCGCACGCCCGAGACGGCCCGGAACCGGCTCGCCGAGGCGCTCCGCGGGATGCGGGAGATCCAGGAGGAGGCCCGGCGGGTGGCGCACGGCTACCACTGCCTCTCGCTCGACACGGAGATCGAGTCCGTCCGGTGCCTGCTGGAGGCGGCCGGTGTCCGCACCGAGGCGCGGCCGGCGGGCGCACCGCTGCCTCCACCGCTCCAGACGGTCCTGGCCACGACGGTGCGGGAGGCCGCCGCCAACGTGCTGCGGCACAGCCGCGCCCGCGGCTGCCGGGTGGCGGTGGAGACACCGCCGGGCGAGGTGGTGCTGACGGTCTCCAACGACGGGGTCCGGACTTCTGGCCGGCCGGACGGCGGGGGCAGTGCCATGGGCCGGCCGAGCCCGCCCGCCGTCGCCGGGGACCTCGCCGTCAGAGGGCCGGGGCTGGGGCTGTGCAGCCTCGGCGAACGGATCGCCGCCGCCGGAGGCCGGCTGACCCACGGCCCGTATCCTTCCGGTCACTACACGCTGGAGGCCCGCTTCCCGCTGCCCGGCCCCGCGCCGGACGGCTCGCGGGTCCCGCCCGCGTAGCGTCAGACCCCTGCCGAGCCAGCGCGAGAGAGGCCGCCCGTGTCCACCACCGCCCCGCCGCCACCGGACCCCGGAGCCGCCGAGCGCGCCGCGGCCCTGCTCACCGCTCCCGGCGCTCCCTTCGCGGTGGTGCGGGGCGAGCGCGGCACGCTGGAGTACGCCGACGGCCCGCGCACGCTCCGGGAGTTCGTGGAGACGACCTGGGCCTACGGTGACGCGCCTTTCCTGATCGCCGGTGAACGCCGTTGGTCGTACGGGGAGTTCTTCGCGGCCGCGTCCGCACTGGCCGTCCGGCTGGCCGATCGGTACGGGCTGCGCCCCGGCGGCCGGGCCGTGATCGCGATGCGGAACCACCCGGAGTGGCAGGTCGCCTTCTGGGCCGCCCAGCTGGCCGGGCTCATCGCCGTACCGCTCAACTCCTGGTGGACGGAGGAGGAGTTCACGTACGCGCTGGACGACTGCGAGCCCGGCGTGCTGCTCGTCGACGGCGAGCGGCTGGACCGGGTCGCGGGATGGGCCCGGCGGACCGGGACGCGCGTGATGCTCTTCCGTTCCGACCGAGGCGCGGGCCAACTCCCCGACGGCATAAGCGTCGAGCGGTACGAGGACCTCCCCGAGCCCGATCCGCTGGCCGCGCCGCCGGACGTGGAGCCCCGGCCCGAGGACGACGCCACGATCCTCTACACCTCCGGCACCACGGGCCGCCCCAAGGGCGCGGTGGCCACGCACCTGGCCCAGGCCGGAGCCGCGCTCAACCCCCGCTACCAGGCGGCCTTTTCGGCGCTCGGGCGAGGCGCGATCCCCGGCATGGGCCCGGCCCCGGTCTCGCTGATGACGTTCCCGTTCTTCCACGTCGCCGCCTTCACGAGCTTCTACGGCGTGATGGCGGCGGGCGGCACGCTCGTCCTGATGGAGAGGTGGGACGCCGACGAGGCCCTCCGGCTCATCCGCGCCCACGGCGTCACGCACGTCGCGGGTGTGCCGACGACGGCCCTCCAACTGCTGGACGCCGCCGAGCGCACCGGCGACGAGCTGACGACCCTGACCCTGTTCAGCACCGGCGGCGCCCCGGCCCCGCCCGCTCTGGTCGCCCGCCTCACCGCCCGGTACGGCGAACGCGTCGAGCCGCGCAACGGCTACGGCCTGACCGAGACCAGCGGCGGCGTCCTCGCGAACATCGGCGCAGAGTACCGCGCCGACCCGGCCGCCGTCGGCCGCCCGACGCCCGTCACCGAGACCCGGATCGCGGGAGAGACGGGAGAGACGGGAGAGACGGGTCGGGAGGTGCAGGAGGTGCAGGAGCTGCCCCAGGGGCAGGTGGGGGAGCTGTGGCTGCGCGGGCAGTCGCTGTTCCGCGGCTACTGGCGCGACCCGGCCGCGACCGAGCAGGCGTTCCGGGACGGCTGGTTCCGTACGGGAGACCTCGCCGTGCGGCGCGGGGGGCGCATCGCGGTCGTCGACCGGCTGACCGACCTGGTGATCCGGGGTGGCGAGAACGTGTACTGCGTCGAGGTCGAGGGCGTCCTGCACGATCACCCGGACGTGGCCGACGCCGCCGTCCTCGGACTCCCGCACGCGGTGCTGGGCGAGGAGGTCGTGGCCGTCGTGCGGCTGCGTACCGGAGCCGGGGCCACCGCCGACACCCTGCGCGACCACGTCGGCCGCTCCCTCGCCCGGTTCAAGGTGCCGGCCCGGGTGCTGTTCACCGAGGAGTCGCTCCCGCGCAACGCCACCGGCAAGCTCCTCAAGAGCGGGCTCCGTGACCGGTTCCCGGCCGGGGACCGGTCCCCGGCCCGGGCGGAGGACACCGGCGCGGACCCGGCCCTGGACCAGGCTCACGCACCGCTCACGGCCGAGTGATCCGGATCCGGTAGTTCCCGTTCCCGTCCTCGTCCAGCACGGATATCCGTACGCCGTTGGCCCGGTCGGTGAACGTCTGGCCGGGGCGGAACGGCGCGTCCGACAGCTCCGCGTGCACATTGGGGCGGCGCGTGCAGCCGCCGCTGTCCTGGGTGGCGTCGGCGACGGAGACCGGTCCCTGACCGGTGTCCACGTCCGAGCTGACCTTGTAGATCAGCACGCCGGGCCGGCACACCGCCTCGTCGTTGCCCGCCGCCGTACGGACCTCCACCGCGTAGCCGGACTGGGCGCTCAGCGGGACGAAGGCCAGCTTGGTGCCGCCCTCGGTGGCCAGCGGGCCGAGCGTGTGGTCGCTGGTGCCGGTCTGCGAGGCGCAGCTGATCTGCTCGTTGTCGAGCCAGCCGAGCTTCCACTTGTGCCAGCCCAGGAAGTCGTTGTTGGCGCCCCAGTCCTCGGACATGATGTCCCAGTGGCCCACCGAGCCGCCGCCCTCCATCGTGTAGAGGTCGGGCAGGCCGAAGACGTGGCCGTTCTCGTGCGGCAGGACGCGGTAGCCGGTCTGCTCGAAGGACCCCGAGCCGTCGTCCTGGCGGCTGTAGACGAAGGACGTGTTGGCCAGTGGCACGCCGTCCGCCTCCGGGGCGTCGGTGTTGCCGGAGAAGGTCACCGAGAGCACGGTGTCCAGGGCCGAGGGGCCGGCGTTCGGCGTGACGAGGACGTTGACCAGGTCGTACGCCGAGAAGTCCACCTTCGGGTCGGCGACCGCCACCAGGTCCTCGACCAGCTGCCGGTATCCCGGTTCGAACGGTGAGCCGCGCTCTATCCCGTACTCCGCGAACGGCAGCGGCATCCGCAGCCACTCCTGGACGGGGGCCTCGGGGCGGTAGTCGAGACGGCCGTAGGAGCTGGTGGTGAACCAGTCGGAGGTCTGCGGGAAGAACTCGGCGAACCGGTCCGCCGCCGGTTCCCCCGCCTCCGCGTCCGGGAAGTCGATCATCAGGTTGAGCGCCCTGACCTCGCCGGTGGAGCGGGCGTAGCCGGGCGGGGTCGGCATGCCGAGCGACATCTGCACGCCCATGGTCGTGGCGATCCGGCAGGGGGCGACCGCGGAGTCCTCTGCGGTGGCCGCCGGGCCCGCCGCGGCCCGTCCGGCGCCGGGGAGCGTGGTGCTCGCCGACGCCATGGCGGCTATGACCAGGGCCGTCGCTCCGGCGAGGGCGATGGGGCGGCGGTGACTGCGTATCCGGTGGCGGGGCTGCTGCATAGAGGCGCCTTCGGGGTCCGCGGCAGCCGGCCGACCCTGACTGCGCTCTGGCGATCAGCCTGTGCCGGGCTCTCCGGAGGCGCTCGCTGGGTGCGCCGATCGGAGGGTTTTCGCCGCCGGGTGGTGTGACTCAGGTCACAGCAAAGAGCGGAAATAAGCGGGGAGGCTCTCCCCGTTTGCATCGGTGTCCCCCTGAAGCGGGGAGCTGATCCCCGGTTACGAGTGGGGGTCGGCCGATCACCCACCGTCCGGAGAGAAGGGGCCGCAGCCGTGGAGACCGCCACCGACGCCACTGACGTCACGTGCGCCACCGACGCGCCTGGCGCCACGTGCGCCACCGAGGTCACCGCGCCGGCGGCCCGGCGCCGTACGCCGCGACCGCGGGCCGACGCGCTGCGCAACCGCGAGCGGATCATCGCGGCCGCACGTGAGCTGTTCGTCGAGTTCGGGCCGGACGTGCCGCTCGACGACGTCGCACGGCGTGCGGGCGTCGGCAACGCCACGCTCTACCGGAACTTCCCCGACCGCGCCGCCCTGACCCACGAGGTCGTGCTCGCGGTCACCTCCCGCACCACCGCGCGGGCCGAAGAGGCCACCGAGGCGGAGGCCGACCCGTTCGCCGCGCTCAGCCGTTTCGTGCACGCGGCCGCCGACGAACGGATCGGCGCCCTGTGCCCGATGCTCTCCGGCGTCTTCGACAAGGACCACCCCGACCTGCTCGCCGAGCGCGACCGCCTCGAAGCGGCGGTCGAGGGGCTCGTGTCGCGCGCCATGTCCGCGGGGCGGCTGCGTACCGACATCGCCGTCGGTGACGTACTCGTCGCCCTCTCCCAGCTCACCCGGCCGCTGCCCGGCATCGCCTGCCTGGACATCGACCGCTTCACCCACCGCCATCTGCAGCTGTTCCTGGACGGCCTGGAGGCCCCGGCCCGCTCCGTACTGCCCGGATCGGCGGCGACCCTGGAGAACCTGAGGCGCCGCGACTGACGCCTGGGCCCAGGCCCCGTAACCACCGTCCTCTTACGCTCACGCGCTCACCTCTTACGTTCACGCACTCATCTGTTACGTCACGCACGTACCGCATCCCTCACGCACGTACCGCACCACTCACGCACTCCATCACGCGTACGCCAGCACGTACCGGCGACTGACCTCGCGACGTCCTCGGCGCTCTCGCATGTCCCTAGGTGGCCACTCCCATGTCAAAAACCGCTGACGCCCCGCTGTCGAGAATCGCCGGCACCGGGCTCCCCGATCCCAGCCGCTGGAAGGCGCTCGCCTTCATCGCGCTCGCCCAGCTGATGGTCGTGCTCGACGCGACCATCGTGAACATCGCCCTGCCCTCCGCCCAGACCGACCTCGGCATCTCCGAGGGCAACAAGCAGTGGGTCATCACCGCCTACGCGCTCGCCTTCGGTGGCCTGCTCCTCTTCGGTGGCCGGATCGCCGACCTCTGGGGGCGCAAGCGCACCTTCGTCGTCGGGCTTATCGGCTTCGCGCTGGCCTCGGCGCTCGGCGGCGCCGCCCAGAACGAGGCGATGATGTTCGGCTCCCGGGCCCTGCAAGGTGTCTTCGGCGCCCTGCTCGCCCCGGCGGCCCTCTCGCTGCTCGCCGTGATGTTCACCGACGCCAAGGAGCGCGCCAAGGCCTTCGGTATCTACGGGGCCATCGCCGGTGGTGGTGGCGCGGTCGGGCTGATCCTCGGCGGCTTCCTCACCGAGTACCTGAACTGGCGCTGGACGTTCTTCGTCAACATCCCGTTCGCCGTCGTCGCCGCCGTGGGCGCGTACTTCGTCATCCGCGAGCCCTCCGGCACCCGTAACCGCTCGCCGCTCGACATCCCCGGCGTCGTGCTCTCCACGCTCGGCCTGGTCGCGCTGGTCTACGGCTTCACCCGCGCCGAGTCGGCCGGTTGGTCGGACGGGCTGACGATCACCATGTTCATCGCCGCCGCCGGACTGCTGCTGGCCTTCGTCGTGACCGAGTCGCGGGTGAAGTCGCCGCTGCTGCCGCTGCGCGTCCTGACCGAGCGCAACCGCGGCGGGGTCTACCTCTCGCTGGGGCTCGCGATCATCGCGATGTTCGGGCTGTTCCTCTTCCTGACGTACTACCTGCAGATCGTGAAGGGCTACTCGCCGGTCCGTACCGGCTTCGCCTTCCTCCCGATGATCGCGGGCATGATCACCGGCTCCACCCAGATCGGCACCCGGCTGATGACCCGCGTCCCGCCGAGGCTGCTCATGGGCCCCGGCTTCCTGGTCGCCGCCGTCGGCATGCTGCTCCTCACCCAGCTGGACCTGAACACCAGCTACGCGGCCGTCATCCTGCCCGGCATGCTGCTGCTCGGCCTCGGGATGGGTACGGCGTTCATGCCGGCCATGTCCCTGGCCACGTACGGCATCGAGCCGCGTGACGCGGGGGTCGCCTCCGCGATGGTCAACACCTCGCAGCAGGTCGGCGGCGCCATCGGCACCGCCCTGCTCAACACCATCGCGGCCGGTGCCACCACCGCGTACATCGCCGACAACGCGGCCCGTGCCACGGACCCGAAGCTCCTGGAGCTCCAGGCCATGGTGAGCGGCTTCACCAGCGCGATCTGGTGGGCGGTCGGCATCCTCGTGGCCGCCGCCGCGATCGCGGCCGTACTGATCAACACCGGCCGCCCGGGCACGGGGACCGGCGGCGTCTCCGGCGCCGACGCCGAGGGCGCGGAGGACGAGCTCCGGATCCCGGTGGTCGCGCACTGAGGCCACCGCCGCATGGGTCTGCCCCGGTTCCGCCGTACTGGCGGGGCCGGGGCAGACGTGTGTCCGTCCGGGAACTCAGCGGGGCCGGGGCAGGCGTGTGCGTGCGGGGCTCGGCGGAGCCGGGGCAGGCGTGTGTCCGTCCGAGGATTCAGCGGAGCCAGGGCAGATCCGCGTCCGGGCCGTCCGGTTCGAGCCCGTGGGCCAGGACCCGCATGATCTCGCCGAGGCTGCGCACCTGCTCGGGCGTGAGCCGGTCGAAGAGCGCCTGCCGTACGGCGTCGACATGGCCCGGCGCGGAACGCCCGAGCATCGCGTACCCCTCCTCGGTGAGCACCGCGTTCTGGCCGCGCTTGTCGGACGGGCACTCCTCCCGCCGTACCCAGCCGTTCTTCTCCAGCCGGGCGATGGCGTGCGAGAGCCGGGAGCGGGTGATCTTCACGTTCCTGGCGAGCTCGGTCATCCGCATCCGGCGGCGAGGGGCCTGGGAGAGCTGGACGAGCAGCCCGTAATAGGTGTGGGGCATGCCGGCGTCCCGCTGCAGCTGACGGTCGAGGTGGTCCTCCAGCAGCGTGGTGGCATGCAGATAGGCGCGCCAGACGTGCTGCTCCTCGTCGGTGAGCCAGCGTGTCGCGCCGGTGGATGCCGTGGTCATGTACTCCACTGTACGACCTTTTCTTGAAAGTTTAACTAGATAGGGCTAAGGTCTCCGGAGGTAGGAACTTGAAGGTTCAATAACCTGACCGGCGGGATTCCGTAGGACCCTTGAAGAACCATCCCCCGGGATCAGGGATTCATGATCGATGTCCAGTGTCCCGTGGAGAGGGAGACTCGTGGACAGGGAGTGGAGTGTCATGACTGTCACCGCCGGGCGCATGCCCGCCCTCTACCTCTCGCACGGCGCCCCGCCGCTCGCCGACGACCCGGTCTGGCCCGGCCAGCTCGCCGCCTGGTCGGCCACGCTGCCGCGCCCGCGCGCGATCCTCATGGTCTCCGCCCACTGGGAGGAGGCGCCGCTCGCGCTCGGCGCCGTCGCGCCCGTGCCGCTGGTCTACGACTTCTGGGGCTTCCCCGAGCACTACTACCGCGTGCGGTACGGAGCCCCCGGCGCCCCGCAGCTCGCCGACAGCGTCCGCAAGCTGCTGCGCGGCGCCGGTACGCCGGTCCAGGACATCCCGGACCGCGGCCTTGACCACGGGGCCTACGTCCCGCTGGTGGAGATGTTCCCGGACGCCGACATCCCCGTACTCCAGATCTCCATGCCGACGCTCGACCCGCAGAAGCTGATGGACATCGGGCGCAAACTCGCGCCGCTGCGGGACGAGGGCGTGCTGATCGTCGGCAGCGGCTTCTTCACCCACAACCTGGCCGCGCTGCGCCACCAGGGCGGCGGGGTCCCCGGCTGGTCGGCGGAGTTCGACGACTGGGGCGACCGCGCGCTGCGGGCCCAGGACGTCGACGCCCTGCTCGACTTCGAGCACACGTCCCCGGCCGGAAAGCTGGCCCACCCGCGCACCGAGCACTTCGCCCCGCTCTTCGTGACGCTCGGCGCCGCAGAGGAGGAGCTGGACCGGGGCCGGAGCGTCATCGACGGCTTCTGGATGGGCCTGGCCAAGCGCTCGGTGCAGTTCGGCTGAGGGGTACCGGCCGAGGGGCACCGGCTGCGGGTCGCCGAAGCGGCAGGTCGGCTGAGGGCGCCGGTCGCGAGCAACCCCGAGGCGATACGGGTCGTCTTCCGGGGTACACGCGAGATCGGAACGTTCCGGGCCGCCAGGGACGTTCTCCGTACGGAGGTGACGTGGCCCGTGGGTGTGGCTTCCCGTGAGCGCGACCTCACCCGAAACGGAGTCGCAGGCTCCCCGCCAGGGCTGCCGGGGTCTCCGCGCACCATGTCTGACCTGCGGTTACGTGGGTGTGTGGACCAGGTTTCGCCCGGTCGGCGCCGGACAGGGTACTGCATGATCGCGAAAATGAATGGGCGGCATGGGAATTCTGTCCGGATTCCAGTCGTTGTTTCCATCGGATGCAGGGCACCCGAAAGGGTGTCGCGACCTACTCAGCAAGGGAGCACGCATGGCAACCCGTGCCGTCGCCCGTCGTTCGTCCACCACCTCCGGTGGGACCGACCGGGCAAGCAGTGTTCGCGCCGTGGGCGGGGAAATCGCCGATCGCGACCTGGTCGGCATGTACCTGGACGAGATCGCTCGTACGCCGCTGCTCGACGCCGCCAAGGAAGTCGACCTCTCCCAGTCCATCGAGGCGGGCGTCTACGCCCAGCAGGTCCTCGACGGCGAGGTGGAGAGCGAGGCCGGTGGCGCGACGCGTGAGGAGCTGGAGGCGCTGGTCGCCGAGGGCGAGCGCGCCAAGGACATATTCATCCGTTCCAACCTCCGCCTCGTCGTTGCCGTGGCCCGCCGCTACCCGCGCGCGGGACTGCCCCTGCTCGACCTGATCCAGGAGGGCAACGCGGGTCTGGTCCGCGCGGTCGAGAAGTTCGACTACGCGAAGGGCTTCAAGTTCTCCACGTACGCGACGTGGTGGATCCGCCAGGCCATCACCCGGTCCATAGCCGACCAGTCCCGCACGATCCGGCTCCCCGTCCACCTGGTGGAGGAGCTCGGCCGGATCCGCCGGGTCCAGCGCGAGTTCAACCGGGAGAACGGACGCGATCCCGAGCACGCGGAGATCGCCGCCGAGCTCGACTCCAACGCCGAGCGCGTGGGCAACGTCCTGGACTGGGCCCGCGACCCGGTCAGCCTCAACATGTCGGTCGACGACAACGGCGACACCCAGTTCGGCGACCTGCTGGAGGACACCTCCGCGGTCTCGCCCGAGCAGTCGGTGATGACGCTCCTGCGCAGCGAGGAGCTGGAGGACCTGATCGGCAAGCTCGACAACAGGACCGCCTCCATCATCAAGATGAGGTACGGCATGGAGGACGGCCGCGAGCGGACGCTGACCGAGGTGGGCAAGCAGCACGGCCTGACGCGGGAGCGGATCCGCCAGATAGAGAAGCACGCCCTACTCGAATTGAAGCGAATGGCACACGACACGGGCTTTGACGCTGTGGCGTGAGCGGATAACCCGCTAGCCTCCCCATCAAGCCGGTCAACCCCGGCCGACCGACCGGATCGCTCCGGTCACCCGACCGGTTTCCTCCGGTCCCCGGAACTGAGTCCCGGCGCCCACCCCCCCCCGGCGCCGGGGCTCATCCATGTCCGGGGCTCATCCATGTCCCGGGGGCACGGAGCCGGGACCGTGCGCGGGTCCGGGGGCAGCCTTGGTCCACCGCCCGGCCGAGCCGCACCGGTCGCCTCCCGGCCAGTGCCGCACCGGTCATCGCCCGGCCGAGGCCGCCCGGGTCAGTCGGGCGCCGAGGCTCTCCATGTACGCCGCCAGCTCCGGCGGACCCTCCACGGTGAACTCGCACTCCACCAGCGCCAGCCGCAGCGCCACCCACTCCAGCGAGTCCGTGCACGAGGACCGCAACCGGCAGCCGGCCTCCTCCCCGTCCGACCCTGAACCGAGCCCCGGCCCCGAACCGAGCCCCGGCCCCGGCCCGGGCTCAGGCTCCGGCACCCCGAGCGTCGGCGGCAGCCGTGCCGCCACGAACTCCGCCGGCGCCGCGAACCGCACATCGAGCCGCAGCTCCGGCAGCCGGCTCGCCATCGACCGCGCGAAGTACCGCGCTGCGTCCTCCGCCCCGCCCTCGCCGCCCTCCACGGGCAGCGGCCGAGCCGTGAACCGGGCGCCCGTCGCGAACGGCTCCGAGACCCGGTCCACCCGGAACGTCCGCCAGTCCTCCCGCAGCAGGTCGTACGCCACCAGGTACCACCGCCGCCCGGTGCTCACCAGCCGGTACGGCTCGACCTGCCGCTTCGTCTCCGTACCGTCGCCACTGCGGTACGAGAACCTCAGCCGCTCCTGCCCGGTGGCCGCCGCCGCCAGCGTCGTCAGGGTCCGCGGATCGATGGTGGCCCCGTCGCCCCGCGTCAGCGGCACCGTGGCGTTCTGCAGCGCCGAGACCCGGTGCCGCAACCGCGACGGCAGCACCTGTTCCAGCTTCGCCAGCGCCCGTACGGAGGCCTCGTCGACACCCTCGATGGCGTGCCCGGCCCCGGCCCGCAGCCCGACCGCGATGGCGACCGCCTCCTCGTCGTCCAGCACGAGCGGCGGCAGGGCGGCGCCGGCGACCAGGCGGTAGCCGCCCACCGAACCGCGTGAGGCCTCGACCGGATAGCCCAGCTCCCGCAGCCGGTCGATGTCGCGGCGGATCGTGCGCGGACTGACGTCGAGCCGTTCGGCCAGCTCGCCGCCGGGCCACTCGCGCGGGGTCTGGAGGAGCGACAGCAGCTTCAGCAGTCGTGCCGGGGTATCGGTCATGGGATCCAGGATGCGCGGCCATCAGGTCACGATCAGTCCTAATGAACGAATAGCTTCTTCTCATGTCTTCTTCCGCAGCGCTGCCGGACCCGGCACCGAACACCGCACCGAGTACAGCGTCGAGCACCGCACCACCCTTGCCCGAACCCGCCGACCGGCGCCGCTGGTTCGCGCTCGCCATCGTGATGACCGCGGCCTTCATGGACCTCGTCGACGTCACGATCGTCAACATCGCCATCCCGAGCATCAGTCAGGACATGGAGGCCTCCGTCTCCGCGATCCAGTGGATCACCGCCGGATACGCGCTCGCGTTCGCGGCCGGACTGATCACCGGCGGCCGGCTCGGTGACATCTACGGGCGCAAGCGGCTCTTCCTCATCGGTATCGCCGGGTTCACGGTCGCCTCGGCCCTCTGCGGCCTCGCGCCCAACCCCGACATACTGGTCGCCGCCCGCATCCTCCAGGGTGCGACGGCGGCCCTGATGGTGCCCCAGGTGCTCTCGATCGTGCACGCCACCTTCCCGGCGCACGAGCGCGGCAAGGTCTTCGGCCTCTTCGGCGCGGTCGTCGGCCTCGGTGCGGTCTCCGGCCCGCTGCTGGGCGCGCTGCTCACGGAGTGGGACCTCTTCGGCCTCGGATGGCGGCCGATCTTCCTGATCAACCTGCTCGTCGGCATCGCAGGCCTGATCCTCGGCGCCAAGTTCATCACCGAGTCCAAGGCGCCCAGGGCCATGCGGCTGGACCTGATCGGCGTCGGCCTGGTCACCCTCGCCATGCTGATGCTCATCTACCCGCTCACCCGCGGGCACGAGCTGGACTGGCCGCTCTGGTGCTTCTTCTCGATGGCCGGCAGCCTCTTCGTCTTCGCGTTCCTGGTCCTGCACCAGCGGCAGAAGGCGGTCATCGACGGCTCGCCGCTGATCGAGCTCTCCCTGTTCCGGATCAAGAGCTTCGCCGCGGGCATCGCCGTGCAGCTCACGTTCGGCATCGGCCTGGGCATCTTCTTCCTGGTCTGGACGCTGTACATGCAGCTGGGCCTGGGCTGGAGCGTCCTGCGGGCCGGTACGACGGGCATCCCGTTCTCCGTCGCCGTCTCGGTGGCCGCCGGGATCTCCGTACAGAAGCTGGTGCCCCGCTTCGGCCGCAAGGTCCTCCAGGCGGGCGCGCTCCTGATGGTCGCCGGGCTGCTGACGTACCTCTGGGAGGCCGAGCACTACGGCCTCGCCATCACCTCCTGGCAGATGGCGGTTCCGCTGGTCGTCATGGGCGTCGGGATGGGGCTGATCGTGGCGCCGCTGACCGACGCGATCCTCTCCGAGGTCCCCAAGGAGCACGCGGGCTCGGCGTCCGGGCTGATCAACACCGTTCAGCAGATGGGCACTGCGCTCGGCCTCGGCCTGGTGTCGGTGGTCTTCTTCGGCGCGATCGGCGACCGGCTCGCCCCGCAGGAGGTCGGCCCGGCCTTCGTGGACGCCTTCCAGCAGTCGCTGTGGTGGGTGGCCGGAGTGCTCGGGGTGATTTTCCTGCTGATGTTCGCGCTGCCGTCACGGCCGAAGGCGCACGTGGAGGGCGAGGCGGCAGGGGACGGCCTCCTCGCCAAGGAGCCGGCACTGAAGGGCTGAGCGGCGGGGGTGGGCGGCGGCGGCCGAGGAGGCCCGCCGCCCGCCGCCAGGGCGCGGGCGCCCGGCCGGGCTCAGCAGATCCTCGTCCGGCTCTCCATCGCCGCCCGGGCCGCGTGCTCGTCCTCGTACACCTCGCACATGTGGCGGCCGTCCGGGGTCGCCGTGTGCTCGACCTCCCACAGGCTCGTCTCGCTGCCGTCCAGCAGCAGGAAGGCGTGCTCGTAGAGCGTGAACCCGGCCTCCTGTCCGTCCACTTGGCACTGGCGTCCGAAGATCTGGGTGATGTGGTGGGCGAAGGCGGACCGGAGCAGCCGCGCCTTCGCCTCGCCCGGCCGGTCGCCGTTCTCCGCGCGGCGCAGGACCCGGCGGGCGTGGTCGGCCGAGTTGTCGGGGGCGTACGTCCGGGGCGCGGGGGCCGGGGGAGCGGACATCAGGACCGTCAGGATCTCCAGCTCTCCGCGGCTCGCCTCGTCGCCGAAGACCGGGGTGTCCGAGAGGCTCCCGGCCAGCCGGGTGGCGGCGATATGGGCGTCGCCCTCGTCGGCGTAGAGCTCGTGGCGGTGGGGCTCCTGCTCGTCCCGGCCACCACTGTGCACCAGCTCCCACAGGGTCAGGTCGGAACCGTCGGTGAGGAGATAGGTGTGGCGGTAGGTCTCCCGGTGCAGCACGGGGCTGTGGTGCGACGAGTGCAGTGAACTGCTGTGCGCCAGCGCCGAACCGAGCAGGTCGACCGTGTCGTCGGGCAGGTCGAAAGAGTTGAGGGCGCGTCGCAGGAGTCGGTCGAGGTGCTGCTCGGTTGTCTCGTACGGATCGCTCAAGGTGCTGTCTCCAGGCCGTCGCCGCGTGTTACTTGATGCGTGCTTAACGTAGTCCCTGGGTCTGACATCGTGACCGGGGTTCGTAAAAACGTAAGGCGCCTGAGATAAGTTCCCCGTCTGTTCCCGGCGCATTTCGGGCGGTTGGGGGTGAACTCCCTTGCCCCGGTTGCGAGTCGGGCGCCCGCGCGCCCCTTCGCCCCGGCCGCGCGCCCCCTGCCTCCCTACCGCTCCCCGTACAGATCGGCGTAGGCGAGGAACGTGCCGCCGGCCCCGTGGGCGCTCCGGGCCGCGCGCACCGCCTTCACGATCGCGCGGGCCAGCACGTCCGCGCCCGCCGCGAGGATCTCGTTGACCGCGACCGGGTTCTCCGCAGCCACCGGAACCCGGCCCGTGGCCAGCGTGAACACGGTGTCGCCGTCGGTCAGCAGATGGACCGGGCGCACCGCGCGGGCCATGCCGTCGTGCGCGGTGCCCGCCAGCTTCTGCGCCTGGGCCCTGGTGAGATCCGCGTCCGTCGCGACGACCGCGATCGTGGTGTTGAACGGCGGCGCCCCGCCCCCGGCCGCCTCCGCCGCCTCCGCCGCCTCCCGCTCCCGCGCCAGCCGCCGTACCGCCTCCGCATGCGTCGAGTCCGCCGGGTACGCGGGCGGCTCCCCCGTCCCGTACTCCCCGAACAGCACCCCGGTACGGGGATCGAGCACCGAACCCGCCGCGTTCACCGCGACCAGGGCGGCGACGGTGACCCCGGAAGCCAGCCGCACGCTCGCCGTGCCGATGCCGCCCTTGAGCTGCCCGGCCACCGCACCCGTACCCGCGCCCACGCTCCCCTCCGCCACCGGCGTCCCCGGCTCGGAAGCGGCCGCCGCCTCCACCGCGGCCCGCCCGGTCGACGCGTCGGGCCGGGCCCGCCAGTCGCCGCCGCGGCCGAGGTCGAAGAGGGCGGCCGCCGGAACGACCGGCACCACCTGTCCGGGCTGCGCGCCGACCCGGACGCCCCGGCCCTGCTCCTCCAGCCAGGCCACCACGCCGGACGCGGCGTCGAGCCCGTACGCGCTGCCGCCCGTGAGCACGATCGCGTCAACCCGTTGCACCAGGTTGCGCGGGTCCAGCGCATCCGTCTCCCGGGTCCCCGGCCCGCCACCCCGCACATCCACGGCCGCCACCGCCCCGCCCTCCGGCGCCAGCACCACGGTCGTCCCGCTCAACGCCCCGACCCCGTCCACCTGCGCATGCCCCACCCGGACCCCGGCCACATCCGTCAACGCATCCAGCAACGGCGCCGCGCCCCGCGACAACGCGGTCCGCTCCGACAACGGCGGCGCTCCCTCCGGCACCGGCGGCGCTCCCTCCGGCAGCGGCGGGCGCGGGTCCTCGGCGGCGGTCATCGGGCACTCCTCGGCTCGGCGGCCGACGCCCCCGGCCGGGCGCGGCCTCGTCCACGTACGCTCCGAACGTACCGGCGCCACCTGGGCCTGTCCCCTGCGCCTGTCCGGGCGACCCGCTCACCCTCTTACCGCCCAAAACGGGTCCAATTGCCGTAAACGGTCCTACGGTGGCCGGGTGACCGAGCCGCCAGAAGCCTCCGCCGCCCCCGCCGCAGCCGACCCGGGTCCCCCTGGCGACCACCCGGACACACGCCCGGGCAACCCCGCGAGCGCGGCCCCCGCCACCGGCCCCCGCTCCGTCACCGCCCGCGCGACCCTGGCCGGAGCGGTGGTCTCCGCCCTCCTGATCGTCGCGATCGTCCTCGGCAGCCGCATGCTGCGCAACTTCGACTCGGCGCTCCTCCCGTACGCCGTCGCCACGGTCTTCCTCGCCTTCGGTGTCGCCTACCGCTACACGGTCTGGATCTCCGCCCCCGGCGCCCGACGCCTCTTCAAACAGGGCTGGCGCAGCCTCTTCTCGTACGAGAACTTCCGCCAGGCCCCCACCGCCCTGCCGAAGATGATCGCCACCTACCTCGGCTTCCAGAAGTTCCTCGGCGCCCGGTCCCACGCCCGCTGGGCCGCACACCAGCTGATCTTCTGGGGCTGCGTCCTCGCCGCGCTGATCACCTTCCCGCTCACCTGGGGCTGGTTCACCTTCACCTCCGGCAGCGGCTCAGGGCCCGGCTACGAGATGCGGATCTGGGGCATCAAGGTCCTCGGCTTCGACTCGCTCTCCGTCCTCGGCTGGCTGATGTTCCACGGCCTCGACATCGCCGCCGTGCTCGTCATCCCCGGCGCCTCGTACTTCCTGTGGCGCCGGATGAAGGACCGAGGCGCCTCGACCGGCCAGCGCTTCGCCTACGACCTGGTGCCGCTGATCGCGCTGATCGTCATCTCCGTGACCGGGCTGCTGCTCACCTTCTCCTCGATCTTCCTGCACGGCGGCGGCTACCAGTTCCTGGCGATCCTCCACATGGTCTCGGTGGTCTTCACGCTCATCTACATCCCGTTCGGCAAGTTCTTCCACATCGTCCAGCGCCCGGCCGCGGTCGGGATGCAGCTGTTCAAGTACACCGGACGCCAGGACGACAAGGTCTTCGCCTGCCGCCGCTGCGAGGAACCCATCGACACCGGCCCGTACGTCGAGAACCTGCGCGGCACCATGCGCGACCTCAGCCTCGACTTCGACGCCTGGGCCGAGTACTGCCCGCGCTGCAAGCGGGTGCTGCGCGGCAGCGCCTACCTCTCCCATGTGAAGAAGGGCTTCAAGTGACCGCGGAACCGCGAGCCGCCGCCGACCGCTGCACCTTCATCCCGCTCGACCCCTCCCTCGCCCCGCCCGGCACCCGCGCCTTCCGCGATGCCGGCGGTATCCCGGCCGACCAATGGCACGCCGACCAGAACGGCGAGACGCTCGTCCCCACGCACTGCTGCTTCTGCGGCGTCCAGTGCGGGATGTATCTGCGGGTGGACCGCGGCGGCAAGGTCTTCGGCGTCGAACCCCGCAACCACGACATCAACCGGATGCGGCTCTGCCCCAAGGGCATCAACGCCTACCAGCAGGTCAACCACCCCGACCGGCTCACCGCCCCGCTCATGCGCCGCTCCCGCGACGAGGAGTTCCGCGAGGTCTCCTGGGAGGAGGCGCTCGACTTCACCGTCGCCGAGGTCAAGCGCATCCAGCAGACGTACGGCAACGACGCCTTCGGGCTGCTCGGCGGCGCCAGCCTCTTCTCCGAGAAGACGTATCTGGTCGGCAAGTTCGCCCGGGTCGCCCTCAAGTCCCGGCACGTCGACTACAACGGCCGCCTCTGCATGGTCAGCGCGGCGGGCGCCAACAAGCTCGCCTTCGGCATCGACCGGGCCGGCAACCCCTTCTCCGACATCCTCCTCACCGACTGCCTCCTCATCGCCGGATCCAACGTCGGCGAGTGCTTCCCCGTGATGACCCAGTACGTCTGGGGAGCCCGGGACCGCGGGGCCAGCCTCATCGTCATCGACCCGCGCGAGACCGCCATCGCCCGGACCGCCGACATCCACGTCGCCCTCAAGCCCGGCACCGACTCGGCCTTCTTCACCTCCGTACTGAACGTCGTCATCGCCGAAGGGCTCACCGACGAGAACTACCTCGCCGCCCACGCCACCGGCTGGGAGGAGGTCAAGGCCAAGGCCGCCGAGTATCCGCCGTCCCGCGCCGCCAAGATCTGCGGCATCCCCGCCGAGCAGATCGTCCAGGTCGCCCGCACCTTCGCCCGCGCGCCGAAGGCCATGGCCTGGCACGCCCGGGGCATCGAACACCACTCGCAGGGCGTCGAGAACTGCCTCTCCGTGATCAGCCTCTGCGCCGCCACCGGCCACATCGGCAAGCCCGGCGCCGGCTACGGCACCATCACCGGCCAGGGCAACGGGCAGGGCGGCCGCGAGCACGGCCAGAAGTCCGACCTCCTGCCGGGCGGACGCTCCATCACCAACCCCGAGCACCGCCGTCAGATCTGCGAGATCTGGGGCATCGCGGAGTCCGAACTCCCGCCCGCCGGGACCTCCATGATGGAGATGGTCTGGCAGATGCAGCGCCACGAGATCCGTGGCCTGATCGGCATCTGCAACAACCCCTTCGTCTCCCTGCCCAACTACCAGGTGGTCAAGGAGGGGTACGACGCCACCGAGTTCCACGCCCAGTTCGACTTCTTCCTCTCCGAGACCGCCGCCAACGCGCATGTCGTCTTCCCCGTCACCACCTGGGCCGAGGACGAAGGGGTGATGGCCAACGCCGAGGCCCGCGTGGTCAAGCACAACAAGGCCCAGGACCCGCCCCCCGGCGTCCGCACCGACACCTGGGTGATGTGCGAACTGGCCCGCCGCCTCGGCGTTGGCGACAAGTTCGACTTCCCGGACTCCCGGTCGGTCTTCGAGGAACTGCGCACCGCCTCCGCCGGCACCGTCAACGACTACTACGGCATCACCTACGAGCGGCTTGAGGAGACCGGCGGCATCGCCTGGCCCTGCCCCACCACCGACCACCCCGGCACCCCGCGCCTCTTCGAGGACGGGAAGACCTATCACCCCGACGGCAAGATCCACCTCCAGGTCGTCGAGTGGCACCCGCCGATGGACCCGTACGACGACGAGCACCCCATGTCGCTCACCACCGGCCGGACCGTGGCCCACTTCCTCTCCGGCAACCAGACCCGCAGGCTCGGCGCCCTCGTGGAGCAGACCCCGCGCCCCTGGGCCGAGATCCACTCCTCCCACGGCTTCCGCAACGGCGAGCCCGTACGGATCGTCACCCGGCGCGGCAGCGAGGTCTTCCCCGCCCTGGTCACCGAGGCGATCCGCCCGGACACCGTCTTCGTCCCCTACCACTGGCCCGTCCCGACCGCGGCCAACGCCCTCACCATCGACGCGCTCGACCCGCGCTCGAAGATCCCCGAGTACAAGGTGTGCGCCTGCCGGATCGAGCACGCCGACCGGATCGACGAGGTCCCCGCGCCGCCGGTCGCTCCCGGCCATGTCGCCTACCCGGAGATCCAGGTCTCCCGTACCGACCCGCTGCCGCCCACGTCCCCGCAGGGCCGTGGCACCTCGGAGAGGAGCTGATCCCCCATGATGGGCCGCACGATCTTCATCGACCCGGGGCGCTGCATCGGCTGCCAGGCCTGTGTCTCCGCCTGCCGCGAATGCGACTCGCACCGCGGCAAATCGATGATCCATCTCGACTACACCGACGAGGGCCACTCCGTCGCCTCCCTTCCGACCGTCTGTATGCACTGCGAGGACCCGGTCGCGCCCTGCGCCGAGGTCTGTCCCGCCGACGCGATCCTGGTGACCGCCGACGGGGTGGTGCAGCAGGCCGACACCACCCGCTGCATCGGCTGTGCCAACTGCGTCAACGCCTGCCCCTTCGGCGTACCGAAGATCGACCTCGGCGCCAAGCTCCAGCTCAAGTGCAACCTCTGCTACGACCGCACCGCCTACGGCCTCGCCCCCATGTGCGCCACCGTCTGCCCGACCGGAGCGCTCTTCTACGGAACCGTCGAGGAGCTCCAGGCCGAGCGCCCCGGTGTCCAGGTCGCCGACACCTTCGTCTTCGGCGAGACCGAGGTCCGCACCGGCGTGGCCATGGTCGTCCCCGCCGAGAAGGTGCAGTGGCCGGTCCCCGGCGGGCTGCCCGTCGTCGAGATCAACGGGAAGGACGTCCGCCGATGAGCGTCACCGAACAGCAGCCGGGCGGCGACCACCCGGCCGGAGGAGACCCGCGCGAGGCGCTCCACGACCGGATCGCCGCCGACTCCCTCACCACTCGGCGCGACTACCTCCGGATCGTCACCACCGTCTCCGGCGGCCTCGCCGTCGGCGGCATCGGCGTGGCCGCGGGCATCCTGCACCGCCACGGCGACGACGAGGACGGCAAGGCCCCGGAGGCCAAACGTATCGCCCAGCGGCTCCCGCCCGGTGAGTCCATCGCCTTCCGCTACCCGGGCGAGGAGGACCGGGCCGTCGCCGTCCGGCTCGACGACGGCACCCTCGTCGGCTACTCCGCCGTCTGCACCCACCTCGCCTGCGCCGTCCTGTGGCGCAAGGACCGGGGCCGGGAGGGCGAGCTGTACTGTCCCTGCCACGAAGGCGTCTTCGACGCCCGCTCCGGCGAGGTCACCGCCGGACCGCCGCCACGCGGGCTGCCGAAGGTCGTGGTCATCGAGGAGACCGACGGCAGCATCTGGGCCGTCGGGACGACCCGCTCCGGCGAGAGCGTCGAGGAGGGACTCTGCCGCCAGCTCGGCGGCGAACGCCCCGACCTCGCCGCCCGCATCGGCTGCCCCGACATCGGCTCCGGCGCCGAATCCCCGCCGCGGGCCGCGGGCGCCCGACCCTCGGCCCGCGCCGCGAGGCCCGGCACCGGGGGCGCCGGTGCGCCGGCCGCCCCGAGCCGCCCCGGCGCTTCCACCACCTCCGGCCCCACCGAGACCCCCGGCAGGCGGGCATGACCGACGCCCCGCACCCCGAGCAGCCGCTGCCGCCGCCGGGCAGCCACTATCCGACGTACCACCCGGGCAGCGCCGACCCCGCGCTGAACCGGCCCGTCCATGAGCGGTATCCGCAGATCCGCCCCACCAGCGGCTACGGAGACCCGCGCGTCCGCCACACCGGGCCCGGGCCCGGCGCCGGCACCGACCAGGAGCCCGAGCGCTCCTCCAAGCTGACCGCCCGCCTCGCCCTGGCGATGACCGTGGTCGTCGGCCAGCTCTGGGGCCTGACGGTGCTGGTCGACGAGTGGATGGAGGGCAACACCGGGACGGCCTGGTGGGGCGCCGGCTTCCTGTGCCTGTCGTTCCTCGCCGTGCTCGGTCTCTGGCTGATCGACCCGAAGGACCGCTGACGGCCGCCCGGCCCGGAAGCCGGACGCGGCCTGCCGGAGGATCTGCCCGGTCCACCGGCGGCCCGCGCCGAGCACCCGGCCGCCGTACCCTGGAGGCATGAGTGCCGCCCCCACCCCCGGTCCGCCAGAGTCGAAGCAGCAACAGCAACAGCAACGACAGCGGCCGGCACAGTCGCCGCAGGAACCGCGGCCGAAGCCCAAGCCGGTCCTGATCTTCGACGATCCGCTGGACCAGCAGTCCGCGGACGACACGGACCGGGGCTGGGGCGAGCGGCCCTCCGGCGGCTCCGGCGCCGCCGACCTCGCCCGCTTCCTCGACGAGAAGCCGCCCCACCACATCTGAACCGCAGACCGGCGGGCTACCTCTCCCCGTCCCGGCCCGGCAGCGTCCCGCCGCCCTCGCCCGGCCCACCGAAGCCGCCGGTCCCGGCACCACCGACGCCGCCCGCGCCACCGACGCGCTGCGCGACCAGGGCGTCGCGGTCTCCTTGAGCACCTCCAGCTCGCTGACCTCCAGCGTCTCCTGCACGCCCTCCTTCGCGGCCTGCATCGCCGCCCGCCTGGCCAGGTACTTGGCCATCGGCAGCACCAGCAGGAAGTACACGACAGCGGCGGTGATCAGGAAGCTCAGGGCGGCGCTGAGCACCGAACCCCACAGGATCTCGATCCCGTCCATCTGTCCGGTGGCCGGGTCCGTCGTGCACGGGCCCCGCAGGCAGGAGCTGTAGTTGTCCAGGTCCTGCGTGCCGAACGCGCCGACCAGCGGATTGATGATGCCCTTGACGAACGCGTTCACGATGTTCGTGAACGCGGCGCCGATGACGACGGCCACCGCCAGATCCACCACGTTGCCGCGCGTCAGGAAGGCCTTGAAGCCCTCCAGGAGACTGACCTTCTTCTCGCTCACGGGTGAGCCTTCTTTCGCATGTGCGGTGAGGGGAGCAGACTGCTCCGCCACCTAAGGCGGGAGAAGGCGACACTGTCCAGTCCGGTAATGCGCACGGGTGACTTGAGAGTGCGTCAGTTCGCATCGGACACCGCCACCGCCAGCCGCTCCGAAGCGCCCGCGCCCAGCAGCGCCGCAGCGGCGGACCGCTCCACGGACAGCACCACCAGAGCCCCTTCCGGCGCCGCGCCCATACCGGCCGTCCCGTCACCACCGCCCCGCAGGCCACCGTCACCGTCGGCCCGACCCGGCACGTGTGACACCCGCACTCCGCGTGCCACCGCACGGGCGTCATCGCCCGCCTCGCCGACCGCGATCACATCGACCCGGTCTCCCGGGCGCAGCAACCGTACGGTCGCCGCGTCCGCGATCCGCACCGGTGCCGAGACGAGACCTTCCGACGAGCGCCCGGCCGCCGTGTCCGTGCCGCCGGCGCCGGAGAGCTCCGCGCCCGGGACGGCCGTACCCGAGACCCCCGTACCCGAGACGGCCGTACCCGGAGCGGATGCGTCCGGCGCGGCGGCGCTGCCCAGCCCCGTCGTGGCCAGGGCCGCGCCCGCCAACGCGACTGCCGCCGCGATCGCGCGCCGCTGTCTGCGCAGCATCCGCCGCAGCCGGTACGCCCCGCCGCCGCGCACCCGCAGCGGCGCGAACGGCCCGACCCCGCAGGGGGCGAGCGGCGGCGCGGGAGGCCGGGGCGGCGGTTTCACGTGGTCCGCGGCGCTCGCGGGAGCGGCGGGGACATGGGGCGCGGGGAAGGGGGACGGAGACATGGCGTCACCTGCAATCGGGTGCGAACGGATGCAATCGGATGCGAACGGATGCGAACGGACGAAGGGAGTCCGGCCGGTGGTCCCGGCCGAACTCCCCTCACGATCCACGGTCCGCGCGCATCCCGCTGAGGCCTGTGGAGAACCCCGCGCATGTGGATAACTCCGTCACCCGATCCGGCGACTTTGCCTGCGGCACCTCCCGCCGCTACGGCAGCGCGACCCCGGTGTCGATCCCGTCCAGCGCGTGAGCGCAGGCGCAGTTGCGGGCCGACGTCGCCGGCAGCCCGCTCACCGCGTCGAACAGCACCGACCGCAGCCGGTCCACGTTGGCCGCGAAGACCTGGAGCACCTCCTCGTGCGAGACGCCTTCACCGGCTTCCGCACCCGCGTCCAGGTCGGTCACCAGGGTCATCGTCGTGTAGCAGAGCCCCAGTTCGCGGGCGAGCACGGCTTCCGGATGTCCGGTCATCCCGACCACCGACCAGCCCATCGCCGCGTGCCAGCGGGATTCCGCGCGGGTGGAGAAGCGCGGCCCCTCGACCACCACCAGGGTCCCGCCGTCCACCGGCTCCCAGCCGCGTCCGCGCGCCGCGGTGAGCGCGGTCTTCCGGCCCTCGGGGCAGTACGGATCGGCGAAGCCCAGGTGCACGACGTTGGGTACGGTCCCGTCGGCGCGGGTCTCACCGTCGTAATACGTCTGCACGCGGTTCTTGGTGCGGTCCACCAGCTGGTCCGGGACGAGCAGCGTGCCCGGGCCGAACTCCGGGCGCAGCCCGCCGACGGCGCACGGGCCCAGCACCTGGCGGACCCCGACCGAGCGCAGTGCCCAGAGGTTGGCCCGGTAGTTGATGCGGTGGGGCGGCAGGTGGTGACCGCGGCCGTGGCGGGGGAGGAAGGCCACCCGGCGGCCGGCGATCTCGCCGAGGAAGACCGAGTCGCTGGGCTTCCCGTAGGGGGTGTCCACGGCGACCTCGGTGACGTCCTCCAGGAAGGAGTAGAAGCCCGAGCCGCCGATGACCCCGATCTCCGCGCCCGGCGCCGTACCCGCGATGTCTGTGCCGGAGCTCGTGTCCGTGTCCGTATGTGCGTTCACCATGCGGTCACCGTATCCGGGGGCGCGTCCGGAGCCGCGCGCGGGAAACGCACGGACCCCGCCGAGTCGATCGGCGGGGTCCGGTGAAGCGTGTGGGGCGTACGCGGGCTCAGGCGGCCGACGTACCGCTCGACGACGAGGCCGGCGCGGCGGCCGACGACGAGGAAGCGGAGGACGACGACGAAGCGCTCGACTTCGTGTCCGAACCCGTCGACGAGGACGACGAACCGGAGTCGGAAGACTTCGAGGACGACGACGCCGGCGTGCTGCTCGACGAGGAGCCACGGCTGTCGTTCCGGTAGAAACCGGAACCCTTGAAGACGATGCCGACCGCAGAGAACACCTTCTTCAGGCGTCCGTCGCAGCTCGGGCACACGGTCAGGGCATCATCGGTGAACTTCTGCACCGCCTCGAGGCCCTCGCCGCACTCGGTGCACTGGTACTGATAGGTCGGCACTTGCTCCTCCTGGCACTCTCACTCAATGAGTGCTAACGACGCTCCATACTGACGCATTCCGCGGGATCAGTCCACCATGACCGGCTCGCGGTGACCGATCCCACGTGCGACGGTCCGGCCCGCGGACCTCGGCGCCAGCCGCGAGCGCAGGGCCAGCAGGGTCGCCAGCGCCAGTACGGTACCGGCCAGCGGGACCAGGAATCCGGTGCTCGCACCGTGGGCGTCGGCCAGCTGCCCCGCCACGGTCACGGCGGCGGCCTGGCCCAGTGCCACGGCGCCGGTCAGCCAGGTGAAGGCCTCGGTGCGGGCGGTGGCGGGCACCAGCGACTCGACCAGCGTGTAGCCGCTGATCAGCGCCGGGGCGATGCAGAGGCCCACCAGCAGGCCGAGCCCGGCCAGCAGCGGTACGGAGTGCACGGCCCAGAGGCCGGACGCCATGAGGGTCAGCGCCACATAGCCGACGACGAGGCGGCGTTGCGGGCTGCTCTTCCAGGCGATGGCACCGCAGACGATGCCGGCCAGCATGTTGCCCGCCGCGAAGATCCCGTACAGCAGACCGTTGACGCCGGGGTGGCCGATCTCCTCGGAGAACGCCGTCAGCGAGACCTGCATGCCGCCGAAGACCGCGCCGATGCCCAGGAAGGCGACGACGAGGACCCGGACGCCGGGGACGGAGAGGGCTGAGGTGTGCGGCCGGTCCGCCGTGGCGGCGGGGCGGGGAACGGGCTGGGTGGCGCGCTGCGCGGCGAAGAGCAGGCCGCCGACCAGGGTGAGGGCGGCCTCGGTGATCAGTCCGGCCGCCGGGTGCACGCCGGTGCACAGCGCCGTCGCGATCACAGGGCCGAGGACGAAGGTGAACTCGTCCGTCACCGACTCGAAGGCGGCGGCGGTGGACATCAGCGGGGAGGCGGGCCGGTCCGGGGTGGCTCCCAGCATCGCGGCCCAGCGGGCGCGCACCATCGGCCCGATCTGCGGGACCGAGGCGCCGGTGGGCACCGCGGCGGCGAACAGCGCCCACAGGGGCGCGTCGGCCAGTGCCAGCGCGGTCAGTGCGCCGACGGAGAGGGTGTGCAGCAGGACGCCGGGCAGCAGGACGGCCCGCTGGCCGAACCGGTCGGCGAGTTTGCCGCCCTGCGGGGCCACCAGCGCCATGGAGACGCCGGCGACGGCCGCGACAGCACCCGCGCTGCCGTAGGAGCCGGTGGTGTGCTGGACGAGCAGCACGATGCCGATGGTCAGCATCGCGAAGGGCTGCCGTGCGGCGAAACCCGGAAGGAGGAAAGTCCACGCACCGGGGGTGCGGAGCAGTTGCCCGTATCCGGGGCGGTCGGTGACCGTGTTTGCCACGGTCCTTGCCTTTCTGCTGCCTGGTGGCAGTGCTTCCCGGCGCCTTTGTGGGGCGGGCCGGACGGAAGCGGCCGAGAGCTGTCCTCTTCGCGCGGAACTGCGGTAGATGCCGGGCGACTCGCTGCTGTCGGCGAAGAAACGCCGGGCGAAGAGACACCACGACCGCCATACGGTCGCGCCAGCTCTGCATCAGACAGAGTTGGTCGATCAGTGTGCCTTTTATCGTACAGGCCGGAAGCCCTGTACGCCTGTGAATGCGCACAGGGCCTCCGGGTGGGCCTGTGATCCGCGTCCTAGGAGTGACGCGTGTACGTACTGCTAGCGACGCGCGTCCGTACGGGGAACGTCGTCGGCCGGACCGAGCTTCTTGACGGGCCTGACGGGTTTCACGGCCTGGCGGACGGCGGATGCGCCCGTCGCGGCGGCTTTCGCGGGCCGGGGAGGTGCGGGATCACCCGGCGCACCGGACCCGCCGCCCGGGCCCAGCCAGCCGGCCAGCTTGCCGCCCTCGCCGACCGCCCGCAGCCGGGCCTCCGCCTGGTCGCGCACCGGGTCGGTGGCCACCACCAGCAGCTCGTCGCCGCGCCGCAGGACCGTGGTCGGGGAGGGCACGAAGCTCTCCTTCTGGCGGACCACCAGCGTGACCGCGGACCCGGCCGGGAGCCGGAGCTCGCCGACCTCGACGCCGTGCATCTTGGACCTCTCCGGGATGTCGACCGACAGCAGATGGCCGCGGAGCCGCTCCAGCGGAGCCGACTCGACGCCCAGGTCGTCGGCCTCGGCCTCGGCGTCGGCGATCCTCAGCTTGGCCGCGACCCACGGCAGCGTCGGGCCCTGGATGAGCGTGTACACGATGACGAGGACGAAGACGATGTTGAAGATCCTCGTGCTGCCCTCCACGCCGGAGACCATCGGAATGGTCGCCAGGATGATGGGCACCGCCCCGCGCAGCCCGGCCCATGACATCAGGACCTTCTCGCGCGCCGGCAGCCGGAACGGCGCCAGGCTGAGGAAGACCGACAGCGGCCGGGCCACCATGGTCAGCACCAGACCCACCACGACGGCCGGCCAGAAGTCGTCGACCAGGTCGTGCGGGGTGACCAGCAGGCCGAGCAGCACGAACATGCCGATCTGGGCCAGCCAGCCCAGCCCGTCGGCGAAGCCACGGGTGGCGGGCCAGTGCGGCAGCTTGGAGTTGCCGAGGATCATGGCCGCCAGGTAGACCGCGAGGAATCCGCTGCCGTGGGCCATGGCACCGGCCGCGTACGCCATCACGGCGATGGCCATCACGGCGATCGGGTAGAGGCCGGAGGCGGGCAGGGCGACGTGCCGCAGCCCGAGCGAACCCAGCCAGCCCACCGTGATGCCGATGGCGGCGCCGATGGCCAGCTCCAGGGCGATCTCGCCGATCAGCAGATACCAGTGCTCGACGGGGCCGACCGCGGAGAACGCGACGACGAGGATGACCACCGGGGCGTCGTTGAAGCCGGACTCGGCCTCCAGGACGCCGGTGATCCGGGACGGCAGCGGCACTCTGCGCAGCACGGAGAAGACGGCGGCGGCGTCGGTGGAGGAGACGACGGCGCCGATGATCAGGGCCTGGCGCCAGTCCAGTCCGACCAGATAGTGCGCGGCGGCGGCCGTGATGCCCACGCTGATGCCGACGCCGACGGTGGAGACCACCGCGGCCGCGGGGAGGACGGGCCGGACCTCTTTCCACTTCGCCCCGAGTCCGCCCTCGGCGAGGATGACGACCAGCGCGGCGTAGCCGATCACCTGGGTCAGCTCGGCGTTGTCGAACTTGACGTCGAAGATGCCGTCCTGCCCGAGGGCGATCCCGATTCCGAGGTAGAGGAGCAGGCTGGGGAGCCCGCTGCGCGAGGAGATCCGCACCGCCGCCACGGCGACGAGCAGGACGAGTGAGCAGACGAGCAGGAGTTCGTTGAGCGCGTGGACAGTCAGGGTCCGTTCCTTCCCTGCGTGCGCCTGCCGGATCGTCCTCCGGCAGCCAGTTACTTCGTTACCTTACCTAATCTTTAACGGTTTCTTGACGGCTTCCGTGATCGCGTGACGGCTACGCGTGTCCATACAAGGGATGCGCGCAAATGGATGCATCCCTATACCGCGTCCGAGTGGCTTCCCGGCTGCGCCTATGGTTGCTCCTGCACTCCCAGGACCACCCTGCCCCTCGAAGGACAGCGATGCCCGCCAATACAACCGACTCTTCCGGCCCTTCCGAAGGCGCGAAGAAGCCCGGCAGGAAGAAGAAGGGGCGCCGCGTTCGCCTCCTTCTGCTCGTCCTGGTGCTGGCGCTCGTCGCGGGTGTCGGGTTCGGTTCCTACTGGTCCGTCTCCACGGTGCGGGCCTCGTACCCGCAGACCACCGGAACGATCACCCTGGACGGCCTGTCCGGTGACGTCGAGGTCAAGCGGGACTCGTACGGCATTCCGCAGATCTACGCGGACTCCGACGCCGACCTCTTCCGCGCCCAGGGCTTCGTCCAGGCCCAGGACCGCTTCTGGGAGATGGACGTCCGGCGCCATCTGACGGCGGGCCGGCTCTCCGAGATGTTCGGCTCCGGTCAGGTCGAGACCGACTCCTTCCTGCGCACGCTCGGCTGGCGGAAGGTCGCGCAGGAGGAGTACGACACGGTCCTGGACGAGGACACCAAGAAGAACCTCCAGTCGTATGCGGAGGGCGTCAACGCCTATCTGAAGGGCAAGGAAGGCCGGGACATCTCGGTCGAGTACGCGGCGCTGGGGCTGACCAACGACTACAAGCCGACCGAGTGGACCCCGGTCGACTCGGTCGCCTGGCTCAAGGCCATGGCCTGGGACCTGCGCGGCAACATGCAGGACGAGATCGACCGCTCGCTGCTGACCAGCCGGCTCGACGCCGACCAGATCCAGGACCTGTACCCGGACTACCCCTACGACACCCACAAGCCGATCGTCGACCGCGGTGCGGTCTCCCCGGTCACCGGGAAGTTCGACCTCGACGCCGAACCGTCCGACGACATCGGCTCGCAGACGGCCCAGGGCGCCACCGAGGGCCTCAACACCCAGCTCTCCGCGCTCTCCGACACCCTGGACAAGATCCCCGCGCTGCTCGGCCCGAACGGCAACGGCATCGGATCGAACTCCTGGGTCGTCAGCGGCACCCACACGACGACCGGCAAGGCGCTGCTCGCCAACGACCCGCACCTCGCGCCGATGCTGCCCTCGCTCTGGTACCAGATGGGCCTGCACTGCCGGCAGCTCTCCAAGACCTGCCAGTACGACACCGCGGGCTACACCTTCTCCGGCATGCCCGGTGTGATCATCGGCCACAACCAGGACATCGCCTGGGGCCTCACCAACCTCGGCGCCGACGTCACCGACCTCTTCCTGGAGAAGGTCTCCGGCGACGGCTACCTCTACGACGACGCGGTGAAGCCGTTCATCACCCGCGAGGAGACCATCAAGGTCGCCGGCGGCAGGGACCGGACGATCACCGTCCGCGAGACGAACAACGGGCCCCTGGTCTCCGACCGCAGCAAGGAACTGGACAAGGTCGGCGAGAAGGCGCCCGTCCCCAACGCCGCCCCCGACCGTGCCGACGGTTACGCGGTCGCGCTGAAGTGGACCGCCCTGCGGCCGGGCAAGTCCATGGACGCGGTCTTCGCGATCAACCGGGCCAAGGACTTCGCCACCTTCCGGGCGGCCGCCAAGAACTTCGAGGTCCCCTCCCAGAACCTCATCTACGCCGACACCGAGGGCAACATCGGCTACCAGGCGCCGGGCACCATCCCGGTCCGCCTCAAGGGCGACGGCACGCTGCCCAGCCCCGGCTGGGACCCGGCGTACGGCTGGAAGAAGGACCCGGTCCCCTTCGACGAGCTGCCCTGGGAGTACAACCCGAAGCGCGGCTACATCGTCACCGCCAACCAGGCCGTGATCGACGAGGACGAATACCCGCACCTGCTGACCAAGGACTGGGGCTACGGCGCCCGCAGCCAGCGGATCAACGACCTCCTCGCCCAGAAGATCGAGGGCGGCGAGAAGGTCTCGACCGACGACATGCAGAAGCTGCAGATGGACAACTCCAGCGAGATCGCCAGGCTCCTGGTGCCCGAGCTGCTGAAGATCAACGTCTCCGACCCGAGCGTGCGTGAGGCGCAGAAGCTGCTGGAGGGCTGGGACTACACGCAGGAGTCCGACTCGGCCGCCGCCGCGTACTTCAACGGCGTCTGGCGCAACATCCTCAAGCTCGCCTTCGGCAACAAGCTGCCCAAGGAGCTGCGGGTCAAGGGCGACTGCCTCAATGTGCCGCCGGCCAAGAACAGCGGCCCGGCCGACCAGCAGAAGAAGCTCGTCCGCGAGTGCGGACAGCGCGACGGCGACTCCGCGCAGCCGGACGGCGGCGACCGCTGGTTCCAGGTGGTCCGCGACATCGTCAAGGACCAGGACAACGAGTGGTGGAAGGCGCCCGCCAGGGGCCGCGAGGCCGCGCTGGAGAACCGGGACGACCTCTTCTCCCGGGCGATGGAGGACGCGCGCTGGGAGCTGACCGGCAAGCTCGGCAAGGACATCTCCACCTGGAGCTGGGGCCGGCTGCACCGGCTGATGCTGAAGAACCAGACCCTCGGTACCGAAGGGCCCGATCTGCTCCAGCGGGCGCTCAACCGCGGCCCCTGGAACCTCGGCGGCGGCGAGGCGACGGTCAACGCCACCGGCTGGAACGCGGCGAGCGGCTACGAGGTGATCTGGGTGCCGTCGATGCGGATGGTGGTCAACGTGGGGGACTGGGACAAGTCCCGCTGGATCAACCTCACCGGGGCCTCCGGGCACGCGTTCAACGGGCACTACACCGACCAGACCGACAAGTGGGCCGACGGTGAACTGCTCGACTGGTCCTTCGGTACGGACGCGGTCGACGCGTCCACGGTCGACACGCTGACGCTGAAGCCGTAGCGGCCTCCGCGGCGCTTGACCGGCCGTCAGGCGGTGAAGCGCCGCGCTCCCGCCGGGGTGACCACGGCGTCCACGGGGTGGTCGTGGGGTTCCGCAGGGACCCGCGCGACCACCTCGTTCGCGTACAGGAGCACGATCAGCGCCGGGTCGGCCCCGGCCGCCGCGAGCCGGGCCAGCACCCGGTCGTAGCTGCCGCCGCCGCGTCCCAGCCGCATCCCCGCCCCGTCCACGGCCAGCCCGGGCAGCAGGACCGCGTCGGCCTCCACGACGGCGGCGGGACCGAGCCGGGGCCCGTCCGGCTCCAGGAGCCCGCGCCCGGCCGGCAGCAGGTGCTCCACGCCCTCGTACGCCGCCCAGTCGAGGTCGTTGTCGGCCAGGAGCACCGGAAGCAGCACCTGTACGCCGCGCTCCCGCAGCGCGTCCAGCAGGGCCCGCGTCCCCGGTTCGCGTCCCACGGAGACGTACGCGGCGACCGTTCGGGCGTCGGCCAGTTCGGGGAGGGCCAGTGCTCCGGCCGCGAGAACCGTGGCGGCTCCTGTGACGTCCTCCTTGGTCAGGAGGGCGCGGGCGGCGAGCAGTTCGCGGCGAAGAGAGGCTTTTGCGGGCGCCTTCACAGATACCTTTCCGGACTTTTCGTGGTTCATCGGAGAGTCACACGGTTCTCGTATGGGCATATTTAAGGGCAAAGTTAACCGGAAGCTCACCTTCCGGGTGTGTGCACCCGTTAAGGTTCTGCGCATGACTCAGTCGCCCTCCAGGATCAGCAAGGCCGTCATCCCGGCAGCAGGTCTCGGAACCCGCTTCCTGCCCGCCACGAAGGCCACTCCCAAAGAGATGCTGCCTGTCGTCGACAAGCCGGCGATCCAGTATGTCGTCGAAGAAGCCGTAGCCGCGGGCCTCTCCGACGTACTGATGATCACCGGTCGGAACAAGCGTCCTCTTGAGGACCATTTCGACCGCAACTACGAACTGGAGTCCGCGCTCACCCGTAAGGGAGACGCCGAACGGCTCGCCAAGGTCCAGGAGTCCAGCGACCTGGCCACCATGCACTACGTGCGCCAGGGCGACCCGCGCGGCCTCGGCCACGCCGTGCTCTGCGCCGCCCCGCACGTGGGCGACCAGCCGTTCGCGGTGCTGCTCGGCGACGACCTGATCGACCCGCGCGACGCCCTGTTGGCCCGCATGGTGGAGATCCAGGAGCGTGAGGGTGGCAGCGTCGTCGCGCTGATGGAGGTCGACCCCTCCCAGGTCCACCTCTACGGCTGCGCGGCCGCCGACACCACCGTCGACGGCGACGTCGTCCGGGTCACGGGCCTGGTCGAGAAGCCGGAGCCGGCCGACGCGCCCAGCAATCTCGCCGTCATCGGCCGGTACGTCCTGGACCCCGCGGTCTTCGACATACTGCGACACACCGAGCCGGGCCGCGGCGGCGAGATCCAGCTCACCGACGCTCTCCAGCTGCTGGCCCAGGACGAGAAGATCGGCGGCCCCGTGCACGGCGTCGTCTTCAAGGGCCGCCGCTATGACACCGGTGACCGGGGCGACTATCTGCGTGCCATTGTCAGACTGGCGTGCGAACGTGAAGATCTGGGACCGGACTTCCGGACCTGGCTCCGCAAGTACGTCACCGAGGAGATGTAACCCCGTGAGCAGCACGATCTGGTCGGTGGACGAGCACCTGGACGACATCCTCGCCACGGTGAGGCCGCTCGAACCCATCGAGCTGCAGCTGCCCGACGCACAGGGCTGCGTCCTGGTGAAGGACGTCGTCGTGGAGGTGGCCCTGCCACCCTTCGACAACAGCTCGATGGACGGCTACGCGGTGCGGATCGCCGATGTCGAGGGGGCCAGCGAGGAGTTCCCCGCCGTCCTCACGGTCATCGGCGACGTCGCCGCGGGCAGCGCCGGGCTCGCCGACGACCAGGTCGTGGGGCCGGGACAGGCCGCCCGCATCATGACGGGCGCGCCGCTGCCCGCCGGTGCGGAGGCCGTGGTTCCGGTGGAATGGACGGACGGCGGTACGGGCGAGGGCCCGGCCGCCTCCATGCGCGCCCACTCCGACGCCCCCGAGGGCGCCACCGGTGAGGTCCGCGTCCACCGGTCCGTCGAGGCCGGCGCCCATGTCCGCGAGCGCGGCAGCGACGTCAAGCCGGGTGACCTGGCCCTGCGCGCCGGATCCATCGTCGGCCCGCCGCAGATCGGGCTGCTCGCCGCGATCGGCTGCTCGACCGTCGTCGTACGGCCCCGCCCGCGCGTCGTCGTCCTCTCCACCGGCAGCGAACTGGTCCAGCCCGGCGAGCAGCTGACCGGCGGCCAGATCTACGACTCCAACAGCTTCGCGCTCACCGCCGCCGCCCGGGACGCCGGAGCCATCGCCTACCGGGTCGGCGCGGTCACCGACGACGCCGAGACCCTGCGCGCGACGATCGAGGACCAGCTGATCCGCGCGGACGTCATCGTCACCACGGGCGGCGTCAGCGTCGGCGCGTACGACGTCGTCAAGGAGGCGCTCTCCTCCGTCGGCGACGAGGACGAGCCGGGCAGCGGGATCGACTTCCGCAAGCTCGCCATGCAGCCGGGCAAGCCGCAGGGCTTCGGCTCGATCGGCCCCGACCACACCCCGCTGCTGGCCCTGCCGGGCAACCCGGTCTCCAGCTACGTCTCCTTCGAGCTGTTCGTCCGCCCCGCCATCCGCGCCCTGATGGGCCGCACGGACGACCTCCACCGCCCCACGGTCCGGGCCGTGCTGAGCACCGACAAGGCGCTCACCTCACCCGCCGGCCGCCGCCAGTTCCTGCGCGGTTCGTACGACGAGGAGGCGGGCACCGTCACCCCCGTGGGCGGCTCCGGATCGCATCTGGTGGCCGCTCTCGCGCAGGCGGACGCGCTGATCGTGCTGCCCGAGGACACCACCTCCGCCGAGCCCGGCACGGAGACGGACGTGATCCTGCTCCGCTGACCGCCGCCCGGTGGCGGTACGGTATCTGCCGCCGTGCCTTCCGGAGGACCCCCTCCGGGCCCGGGCCGATCGGCGCCCTTACCGCTGGGTGGAGTGAGTTGAGTACGCAGAACAGGCTGACGCACATCGACGAGGCGGGTGCGGCCCGCATGGTCGACGTGTCCGAGAAGGACGTCACCACGCGCGTCGCCCGCGCGAGCGGCCGGGTCCTCGTCTCGCCGCGCGTCATCGAGCTGCTCCGGGGCGAAGGAGTCCCCAAGGGCGACGCCCTCGCCACCGCGAGGATCGCCGGGATCATGGGCGCCAAGCGCACCCCGGACCTGATCCCGCTCTGCCATCCGCTGGCCGTCTCCGGCGTCAACGTCGACCTGGCCGTGGCCGACGAGGCGGTGGAGATCACGGCCACCGTGAAGACGACGGACCGCACGGGTGTCGAGATGGAGGCGCTGACCGCCGTGTCGGTGGCGGCCCTGACGGTGATCGACATGGTCAAGGCCGTCGACAAGAGCGCGGTCATCACCGACGTACGGGTCGAGGCGAAGTCGGGCGGCAAGTCCGGCGACTACCGGCGCACCGCGCCGGCGGGACCGGACGCGTGACGCCGCCCGAGCCCGGAGCCCCCGGCCACGAACCCGTGACGCGGCCCGAGCCCACCGGAGCCCCCGGCCACGAACAGCCCGCGAACGCGCAGGCGCCGGCGCACCACCGGAGCGCACACTCGCCCGAGCCCACCGGCGCCGCGCTCACCGCCCCGTACGCAGCCCTCGTCGTCACCGCCTCCAACCGGGCCTCCGCCGGGGTGTACGCCGACAAGGGCGGCCCGCTGATCGCCGACGGGCTCACCGCCCTCGGCTTCACGGTCGACGGCCCGCAGGTCGTGCCCGACGGCGACCCGGTCGAGGCGGCCCTGCGCGCCGGAGTGGCCGCCGGGTACGACGTGATCGTCACCACCGGCGGTACGGGCATCTCACCGACCGACGCCACGCCCGAGGCGACCCGCCGCGTCCTGGACCACGAGATCCCCGGCATCCCCGAGGCGATCCGGGCCGAGGGGCTCGCCAAGGTCCCCACCGCCGCGCTCTCCCGGGGCCTCGCGGGCGTCGCCTCCGGCACCCTGATCGTCAACCTGCCGGGCTCCACCGGCGGGGTGAAGGACGGCCTGGCGGTCCTCGGCCGGCTCCTGGTGCACGCCGTCGACCAGCTCCGCGGCGGCGACCACCCCCGACCGGGGAGCCCGAGCTGAACATCGCGACCTGGCCGGTGACGCTGACCGACGGCGAGATCGTCCTGCGTCCGATAAAGATGCGCGACCAGCGGGCATGGCGTGAGGTCAACCGGCGCAACCGCGACTGGCTGCGCCCCTGGGAGGCCACCGTTCCGCCGCCCGCGCCCGGCGGCCCGGTCGCGCAACGGCCCACGTACCGGCAGATGGTCCGCCACCTGCGCGCCGAGGCGCACGCCGGGCGGATGCTGCCGTTCGCCATCGAGTACGAGGGACGGCTCGTCGGCCAGCTCACGGTCGCGGGCATCACCTGGGGCTCGATGTGCTCGGGTCACATCGGCTACTGGGTCGACCGGAGCGTCGCCGGGCGTGGAGTGATGCCGACGGCGGTGGCGCTCGCGGTGGACCACTGCTTCCGCTCGGTGGGGCTGCACCGCATCGAGGTCTGCATCCGCCCGGAGAACGCGCCGAGCCGCCGGGTGGTGGAGAAGCTCGGGTTCCGCTCCGAGGGTGTGCGCCCGCGCTATCTGCACATCGACGGAGCCTGGCGGGACCACCTGATCTTCGCGCTCACGGCCGAGGAGGTGCCGGAGGGGATGCTCCGGCGCTGGCGCCGCACGCGGCCGGTGACGCCGCAGGGCCCGGGGGAGTCCGGTCAGTGGCCCGGACGGTCCACGTAATAAAATAAATGTTCGAATTTGATCGACAGATGACAGCAATGAGTCGCACTATCGGTGACTGTTGATCCGATCAATCACAAAAAAAGTCCGTGATATCAGCCGGATCGTGCGACACACCGGGCCAATTGGCGGATGCCTCCGCGTAAACCCCTCTACGGTGTGAGCGTGAGCAGCAGCGGCCTCATCTACGCAGTCATCGTCGGGGCCTGGGCCGCCTACTTGGTGCCGATGTGGCTCCGCAGGCAGGACGAGCTCAACGAAGCCCGTCCGACGGAACGCTTCAGCACGGCCATCCGGCTGCTGTCCGGACGGGCGGCGATGGAGCGCCGGTATGCCAGGGAGCTGCGGGAGCGCACCGCCGAGGAGGCGGGGCCCGACGTGGACCCGGACGCCGAGACGGACCGTATGGATTCCGTCGACGTCCGGGACTTTCCCGCGCCTACGGCGCATAAGGAAGCCAGGGTGCACAACCCGGCGCACGCTCCCGAGCGCGCCCCGGGCTCCCACGCCTCCGACCGCCAGGCGCCCGACCGCCGACCGGCGCACCAGCCACCGGACCGCCCGGCATCCGATCGCCCGGCGCACGACCGTCGGCCCGGCGAGCGCCCCGTGCATCCCGGGTCATCCGCGCCCGCCGGCCCACCGGCCCAGCGCCGCCCGCGCACCGGAGCGACCGACGCCGAGCGCGCCCGGCGCGCCCAGCGCTCCCAGGTTCTGGCCCGGCGCAGACGGACGACCGTCGTCCTCTTCCTCGCCTTCACCCTCGGCGCGGTCGTGGCCGCGGTCGGCGGGCTCGGCTTCCTCTGGGCGCCGGCCGTCCCGGCCGTCCTGCTGAGCACGTACATCGTGCATCTGCGCGCGCAGGAACGGCGTCGGTTCGCGTTCACCATGGACCGCCGCCGGGCCGAGGTCGCGGCGCAGCGGCTGCGCGAGAACCGGCCTCGCAGGCACCAGCCCGCCGCCTCCGCCCCCGCCGACCAGGACGACGACTCCGACGCCCACCACCCGGAGCCGGAACCCGTCCCCACGGTCTCCCCGCAGGAGGCCGGCCGCCGCGCCCTCGTCGAGCAGACGGACCACGCGGAGTGGGTGGACCAGCAGCGCGAACGGGGCCGGGTCCAGGGCGACAGCTGGGAGCCCGTCCCCGTACCGCTCCCCACCTATGTCACCGCCCCCGTCGCCCCCCGGGCCACCGGCGGCGTCGAGGTCGGCGACCCGGAGACCTGGAGCGCGGCCCGCTCCAGCACCGCCGAGCCCACCCAGACCGGCACCTCGCACCCGGCCACCCCCGCGGTGGACCCGGCGCCGCGCCAGCGCACCAACCAGTCCCGCCGCACCCGCGACCGGGGCCGGACGCCTCTCTTCGACCAGTACGACGACGAGGACCGGCCCCGCGCCGCCAACGAGTGAGACCGGCGGAATCCCGGCACCGCTGACCAGCGGAGGAACGGATTTCCAAGCACCCCTGTGAGGGTGCTAGAGTTTCACACGTCGCAAGGGCCTGTGGCGCAGTCTGGTAGCGCACCTCGTTCGCATCGAGGGGGTCTGGGGTTCAAATCCCCACAGGTCCACAAACGACGGTTCTTGAGTAGCTCTCAAGAACATCACGAGATCCCGTCCAGTTACTTCAACTGGGCGGGATTTCGTGGTTCTCAGGCCGGGACGACGCGGATGCCGGCCTCGGAAGCCCAGTTCGGTGCTGCGGGCACGGTGAGCGGAGCCGGCTGTGGTTCTGCGGGCATGGCGAAGCGGCCGCAGGACTCGGGTGGTCCTCCGGCGCGCTGACGGCTGTGTGGTTGTGCCTGCTTCGCCGACGCCGCCTTTACGGTTCGGGCGGCGGGGCGGAGCGGTGTTCCCCTGTCTCCTCGACGGGGTCCTCGTACGGGTCGGGGGTCTCGGGGATGTGGCCGAGGGTGTAGTTCTCTTCCCTTCCACAGGCCAGACAGCCGGATCACGTGTCAGCCCCGCGCGCTCGGCCGTGATGGCGAGAGTCGGTCGACTCCAGGGCCGGCTCCAGGGCGGCGTTCCGGCGGGCAGGGGCGCGGTCTCGGTGCGGGAAGCGGCCGGAGGCGTAACCGGCTCGGCTTCCGTCGATCGCGTCCGCTGTGTTTCCGCCGCGTTTCACTACAGTTCTCGGCCAGTTCTGTAGATAAGAGCCCCATCTCCGGTCCTTGTCGCGGCAGTTCCCTTTACGCGAGAGTTCGAGGCGCGGCGACAGGAACATGTCATCGCCGCCGGGCAGTGTCCATGGAACACATCGCGCGTCCCCAAGCGTGGTGTGGCCACCCCCCCCATTGTCTGGACGCTTCGCCCGTGTAGCGGAAGGAATCGCGTGAAGCACGGAAAGAAGAACGCGCGCAGATACATCGTGGCGGCCTCCATCGGCGCCCTCCTGTCGGCCGGAGTCGCCACAGGGGCTTACGCCGGTGCGGCGGAATCCGCGCCGCTGAAGTATCAGCCGGAGATGGTCCAGGCTCTCGCCACCACCCTGGGCGTGAGCGAGCAGGAGGCCGTCGAGCGGCTGGACCGGGAAGCACGGCAGCAGGGCCGGTTCGCGAAGTTGCGGGCCGAGAAGGTCTCCACCCTCGGGGCCTTCTTCGCCAAGGACGGGACGCTCGTCGTCAACGCCGCCGATGCCGAGGCGGCGAAGGAGGTCAAGGCGGCGGGACTCGCAGCACGGGTCCCGGAGCGTGGCGAGAGCGAGCTGAACCGAATAAAGGCACAGCTCGACGCCAAGGCCCTCAGGAGCGCCCCGGCCGGCGTCTCGGCGTGGTCCGTGGACCTCGCCTCCGACACCGTGACCGTCGAGGTCAACGGGGAGACGGACGCCGCCACCCGTACCTTCCTCCAGGCCGCCAAGAGCAACGGCGACGCCGTACGGGTCGTCCAGGGCCAGGAGAAGCTGGAGACCCAGGCGGTCGTGCCGCCGGGCAGCCGGATGACGTTCAACGGCTACCTCTGCTCGGTCGGCTACGGCGCCAAGGACCGCAACGGCAAGCAGGTGCTCGTGACCGCCGGGCACTGCATCGAGGACCTGCCGGCCCTGGCCTACAACGGGACCCGGTTCGCCAAGGGCACCCACACCCGGTTCGCGCTCGGCACCCGCAGCGTGGACATGGGCATCGCCTCCGTGGACGCCGGCCACTCCATCGGCCTGGACATCACCACGTACGGCAAGGCCGGCACCGTCGCCGTCCGGGGCAGCCAGCGGGCCCCGCAGGGTTCGGCGCTCTGCAAGTCCGGCCAGACCACCGGCTGGACCTGCGGCAAGGTCGGCTCGTACAACGTCAGCGTCACCTACACCGACGAGAACGGCGGGCCCGACACCGTCGTGACCGGCCTCGCCAGCTCTTCCGTCTGCACCCAGGGCGGCGACAGCGGCGGCGCGTACGTCTCCGGCAACCAGGCCCAGGGGATGACCTCCGGCGGGCCGATCGGCCAGCGGTGCAACGGCCAGGTGAACTCGCCCGGTTCGTCGTACTTCCAGCCGCTCGACGACGCCCTCAAGTACTACGGGCTGACGCTCAACACCAAGTAGCCCCGGACCGGGGGTGAAGGTGCCGCAAACGCGGGAGACCGTCCACTGACCCTGGGCGGTCTCCCGTTTCCATCATTTCCGCCCTTTCCCGCATGTCCGTCATTCCGGTGTGCCGAAATCCCAGGCGACCCCGTGCACACCGGGTTTGCAGCGGGAGGCGAGCACATGGGTGCTGTGGGAATCGTTCATCGAAATGCGTCGCTGCGCGCGGGGCGGGGAGCCCACCTGGTCCCGGAAGTACCGCCGGCAGCCGGAGGGAAGCGCGTCCGGATGAAAGAAGACCTGCTGAAGATATTCGTGCAGATTCGCCCGCGACCAGCGTTCGTAGTGCGTGGCCGGTTCCCGGGACGGGCTCACGTCGACGGCGTAACTCACCACCGTCGTATCCAGTTTGGCGAGTTCGCGGCCGAAGTGGATTTCCAGCACCAGGGATTTCAGTCCCTTGAGGTACGTCGCCTCGCCGAGCCGTCCGCTGGTGACCCGGATGTCGAGCGGCTCCGCCTGCTCGTCGTCGAAGCTGAGCACGAACAGCGCGCGGTCGGCCCCGGCGCGGCTGGCCCGCAGCACGTTCGTCGTGGAGAGGCTGCTCAGCGTTCCGCGCTCGCCCAGCGTCACCACGTCGTGGATCAGCAGCGAGCCGGTCTCCTGGTTGAAGTGGCGGAACCGCTCGCCGAGCGCCTTCTCCACCACCGAGTCCTTGCCGAGCACCTGGAGCGCCGCGCTCTCGCCCCGGGCCGGCGCGACCCGGCCGCGCGGCCGGCGCGGGCCGAGCAGCGAGCGCAGCGCCCCGCCCGGCAGCTCCAGGATCTCCTCCAGCACCTCCACCGCCCGCAGCGACCGGGCCCGCTCCGGCTGGCTCCGGCCGCGCTGCCAGCTGCTCAACGTGGCCTGGCTGACGCCGATCCCGCGCGCCCGCAGCCGTTCGCTGACCCGCTCCAGCGAGAGGCCCCGGTGGCCCAGCGCCTCCCGCAGCGCCGCCGGGAAGGCGTCGGAGGCCGGGGGAGGGGTTTCGGTGGCCGACGGCGCCGACGACCGGCCCTGGGCGGACCCGTCGTGAGCAGACCCCTCACGGGCAGGCGCGCCGTGGGGCGGCGGACCGGATGCCCCGGTCTTCAGCGCCTTCCGCAGATCACGCGCGTTCGTGGCACCCGAGGCGCTCCGCGCGCCCTCCGCGTCCGGCAGACCGACGCCGGCTTCCATCCTGCTCGACATGTCCCTCCCCCATCCCGGCACTCCCGCCGCAGGGCATCCGCACGGCCCCCGCATACTGGTTGACCACCGGAGAGGGGCCGGATAACAAAACCCCCGGGAGTGAGCTGTCCCACACTCCCGGGACGCGCTGACCGGCGTCCTCCGCACGGCCCGAGGAAGTGAGCACGTGGTGAACAGCGTGAACGGCGTGGACCCCACCGCTCTGGTCGTCGCGGCCAGGGACGGGGACCAGGCGGCCGGGGAGCGGCTCGCCGCCCTCTACCTGCCGCTGGTCTACAACGTCGTGGGCCGGGCCCTCAACGGCCACCCGGACGTGGACGACGTCGTGCAGGAGACCATGCTCCGGGCGCTCTCCGGCCTCTCCTCGCTGCGCGATCCGACCCGGTTCCGGTCCTGGCTGGTGGCGATCGCCATGAACCAGGTCCGCACCCGCTGGGCCGTCCTCGGCCACCGTCCCGCCGCGCTGGAGGAGACCGACGAGCCCGCCGACCCGGCCGCCGACTTCGTCGACCTGACCATCCTGCGCCTGGAACTCTCCGGCCAGCGGCGCGAGACCGCCGAGGCGACCCGGTGGCTGGACGAGGCGGAACGCGATGTCCTCTCGCTCTGGTGGCTGGAAACCACCGGTGAACTCACCCGCACCGAGCTGGCGGACGCCCTCGGACTGCCGCCGCAGCACGCCGCCGTACGTGTCCAGCGGGTCAAGAACCAGCTCGATATCGGGCGGGCGGTCGTCCGGGCCCTGGCCGCAGAGCCCCGCTGCCCGGCCCTGGACGACCTGGTGGCCGACTGGGACGGCGCCCCCACGCCGCTGTGGCGCAAGCGGACAGCCCGGCACATACGCGGCTGCGCCTCCTGCTCGGCGACCAGCTCGGGGCTCCTGCCGCCGGAGGGTCTGCTCTCCGGGCTCGCTCTGGTGGTGCCGTTGTACGAAGGCGGCCAGCACGCCGCCGCCGCGGTCGCCCCGGCCGTGGCCCCGGCGGCGTTCTCGGCCGGGAAGGCGGCGGGGCTCACCGCCGCGGCCGCCGCCGTGACCACGATCGCCGTGCTCCTGTGGCCCTCCACCTCCACCCCGCCCGCGCCGCGCGCCGAAGGCGGTACGACACGGCTTCCGGCGCCCGCGCCGCCGCCGGCCACCACGGCCGCCCCGCCGCCGGTGTCCCCGACGCCCACCGCCACGCCGTCACCCGCGCCGAGCACCGCCGCCCCGGACGCCTCGCCGTCCACGGTGGTCCCGCCGTCACCGCGCCCGGCGCCCCGCGCGCGGCCGCGTCCCGAGACGCGCCTGGTCGCCGAGGTGAACACCCTGCGCGCCCACAACGACTGCCCGCAGCTGACCACCGACCCCCGGCTCACCGAGGTCGCCCAGCGCCACTCCGAGGACATGGCGGCGTACGGCTATTTCGGCCACACCGACTCCACGGGCCGGAACATGGGTGACCGGGTGACCGGGTCCGGCTACCTGTGGACCGCCGTGGGCGAGACCATCGCCACCGGGAACGAGGACCCGGCGGCGGTCGTCGAGGAGTGGCGCCGCAGCTCCGGCCGCGACGACGACATCCTCAACTGCGACTTCACGCACGTGGGCGTCGGCATCGCCAACTCGCCGCGCGGGCCCTACTGGACGCAGGTGCTGGCCACGCCGAGGTAGGGAGCTACGGCAGCCGGAGCGGTTTGGCCATGCAGATGCTGCTCTCGTACTCCCGGTAGTGGCCGAACTTCCGCTCGCAGACCGTGTAGCCGCACGAGGTGTACAGCGCGACCGCCTCCGGCTGCTGGTCACCGGTCTCCAGGACCATCCGGACGCGGCCGGCGGCCCGGGCGTCCTCCTCCAGCGCGGCGAGCATCCGGCGGGCCAGGCCCCGGCCACGGCCCTCGGGGATCACGAACATCCGCTTGATCTCGGCGTCGCCGTCCCCGTACCCCTCCTCGTTGCGGTCCTGCGTCCGCCATCCGCCGGTCGCCACCGGGCGCTCCAGCTCGTCGTAGGCGAGCAGATACAGACCGTGCGGCGGCACGAACATGGCCGGGTCGAGGTGGGTGACATCGCCCTCGTCGCCGTAGCGCTCGGCGTATTCGAGCTGCACCTGGTCGTTGAGTTTGACGGCGTCGGGGTGGTCGAAGCGGGACGGGCGGATGTTCATGCTGATTATCGTATATCTATGAGGGGGCTGAGGTAGGTACTGTTTTCCGATGCTGACTATTACAAGCGTGAATGTTAATGGGCTTCGTGCCGCCGCGAAAAAGGGCTTCGTGGAATGGCTGGCGGGCGCCGACGCCGATGTGGTCTGCCTCCAGGAGGTCCGCGCCGAGCCCGGCCAGCTGGCCGCGGAGGTCCGTGACCCCGAGGGCTGGCACACCGTCCACGCGCCCGCCGCCGCCAAGGGGCGCGCCGGGGTCTCGCTCTACTCCCGGCAGGCGCCGGAGCGGGTCCAGATCGGCTTCGGCGGGTTCGACGTGCCCGGGGCGGAGGAGTTCGACGCGAGCGGCCGGTACGTCGAGATCGACCTGCCCGGCGTGACCGTCGCGAGCCTGTACCTGCCCTCCGGCGAGGTCGGCACCGAGCGGCAGGACGAGAAGGAGCGCTTCATGGCGGCCTTCCTGCCCTACCTGCAGGGCCTGAAGGCGCGGGCGGCGGCGGACGGGCGCGAGGTCGTGGTCTGCGGTGACTGGAACATCGCGCACCAGGAGGCCGACCTGAAGAACTGGAAGGCCAACCAGAAGAACTCCGGCTTCCTCCCCGAGGAGCGCGCCTGGCTGACCCGGGTCCTGGAGGAGGCCGCGTACGTCGACGTCGTACGGCAGCTGCACCCGGAGGTGGCGGGGCCGTACAGCTGGTGGTCCTACCGAGGGCGCGCCTTCGACAACGACGCGGGCTGGCGCATCGACTACCAGATCGCCACGCCGGGACTGGCCGCGCTGGCGGTCAAGGCGTGGGTCGAGCGGGCCGCCACGCACGGCGAGCGGTGGAGCGACCACGCGCCGGTGACGGTCGTCTACGAGCGGTAGCGCGCAGGTCGTTCACGAGCGGTGGCGCACCGGTCGTCACGCCGTCGGGGGGCCGTGTGCCGCCCTTACGCCTTCGGAGGCTGTGTGCCGTCCTCGCGGCGCAGCCTCCGGTCCAGCGCCATCGACAGCTCCGCGTCCACCACCGCGCGCGCCAGTGGCCGCAGTTGGGCCGGTTCGGTCTCGGTGGCGTGGGCATGCAGTACGCGTACGAAGATTTCGGCGAGGGCGTCCGCGTGCTCGCGGACGCGGCGGCCCGAGGAGAGCACCGTGGCGAGCGGCACCCCTTCCCGTACGAGCTCGGCGGACACCTCAAGGAGACGGCGGCTGATGTGGACGATCTCGTCGCCGTCGGTGGCGAGATAGCCCAGGTCCAGGGCGGTGGCCAGGTTCTCCGGCGTGACCTCGCCCTCGAAGTAGTCGGCGAGCTGTTCCGGCGTGAGGCGGACCGGGGTCTCCTCGGTCGGTTCGCCGAGTCCGAGCACCTCGGCGACATCGCGCCCGCTCTCGAAGGTGGCGGCCAGGTCCGCGATGCCGTTGAGGGTGTGGCCGCGCTCCAGCAGGCCCGCGATCGTCCGCAGCCGGGCCAGGTGGTGGTCGTCGTACCAGGCGATCCGGCCCTCGCGGCGCGGTGGCGGGATCAGGCCGCGCTCCCGGTAGAAGCGCAGGGTCCGCACGGTGATGCCGGCCTCCTTGGCCAGCTCCTCCATGCGGTATTCGCGGTGCTCGCGTCCTTCAGCCACAGGGGCACCCTATGTTGTACCGCCAGTAACTTTCCTCGGTCCGACCCCTACCCATCAGTACGACCCTGCTCTACTCTCCGAACCATGCCAGTGATTGCTGGCGTAATCGCGTGACGTACCGCGGGAGGCGGCAGCATGGCCCAGCAGGAGCACGTACGTGTGGCGGTGATCGGTACCGGATTCGGGGGCCTGGGGGCCGCCGTCCGGCTGCGCCGCGAAGGCATCACCGATTTCGTCGTCCTGGAGCGCGCCGACTCGGTGGGCGGCACCTGGCGCGACAACAGCTATCCCGGCTGCGCCTGCGACGTACCGTCCCACCTCTACTCCTTCTCCTTCGCGCCCAACCCCGACTGGCCGCGCACCTTCTCCGGCCAGAAGCACATCCGGGCCTACCTGGAGCGGGTGGCCGACACCTTCGGACTCCGCCCGCACATCAGGCTGAACCACGAGGTGAAGCTGATGAGCTGGGACAAGGAGAACCTGTACTGGGTGATCGAGTCCGCCAACGGTACGACCCTCCGCGCGGATGTCGTCATCTCCGCCACCGGGCCGCTCTCCGACCCCAAGATGCCCGACATACCCGGGCTCGACTCCTTCCCCGGCAAGGTCTTCCACTCCGCGCGCTGGGACCACGACTACGACCTGGCCGGCAAGCGGGTCGCGATGGTCGGAACCGGCGCCTCCGCCATCCAGATCGTCCCGGCGATCCAGCCGAAGACCGCCAAGCTCACCCTCTTCCAGCGCACGCCTCCGTGGGTCATGCCGCGCGTGGACCGCACCATCAGCAAAGCCGAGCAGGCACTCCACCGCGCGATACCCGCCACCTGCACCGCGCGCCGCGGACTGCTGTGGGGCATAAGGGAGTTGCAGGTCAGCGCCTTCACCAAGCACCCTGACCAGCTGGGCCTGGTGGAGAAGATAGCCAAGTCCAACATGGCGCGGGCCATCAAGGACCCGGCGCTCCGGGCCAAACTGACGCCCGACTACCGCATCGGCTGCAAGCGGATCCTGCTCTCCAGCACCTACTACCCGGCCCTCGCCCAGTCCAACGTGGACGTCGTCGCCTCCGGGCTCAGCGAGATACGCGGCTCCACCGTCGTCGCCGCCGACGGCAGCGAGGCCGAGGTCGACACGATCATCTTCGGCACCGGCTTCCATGTGACGGACATGCCGATCGCGGAACGGGTAGTCGGCGAGGAGGGCATCACGCTCGCCGAGTCCTGGAAGGACGGGATGAACTCGCTGCGCGGCGCGACCGCCGCCGGGTTCCCGAACTGGATGACGATCATCGGCCCCAACACGGGCCTCGGGAACTCCTCGATGATCCTGATGATCGAGTCCCAGCTGAACTACATGGCCGACTATCTGCGCCAGTTGAACGTGCTCGGCGGCCGCGCGGCGCTCGGCGCCCGCTCCACCGCCGTCACCGCGTGGAACCACAAGGTCCAGGAGCGGATGAAGCGCACGGTGTGGAACACCGGCGGCTGCACCAGCTGGTACTTGGACGAGGCCGGCCGCAACACCACCGTCTGGCCGGGCACGACGGGTGAGTTCCGGCGGCAGACGCGGTCGGTGGACCTCGCGGAGTACGACGTCATCCGGGCGGCGGCGAAGCCGGGCGGCGTCCATGTGCCCGTACAGCCGGGGCGCGACGAGCGCGAGACGGTGGCCGCCGGGGACGCGATGACCGAGGAGGCCGCGCGATGAGCGCCCTCGCGTACCGCACGCCCGAGGAGGCCGCGCGATGAGCCGTCTCCTGCACCGCGACGACCTCCCGCCCGTCCCCGCGAACGAACTCTTCGTCACGTCGGCCGACGGCTCCCGCATCCACGTCGAGCTGCACGGCCCCGAGGACGCGCCGGCCGTCGTCCTCGCCCACGGCTGGACCTGCAACACCCACTTCTGGGCCGCGCAGATCCGGGACCTCGCCGCCGACCACCGCGTCATCGCCTACGACCAGCGCGGCCACGGCCTCACCCCCGAACCCGGCCCCGGCGGCTACAGCGTCGACGCGCTCGCCGACGACCTGGAGGCCGTGCTCGCCGCCACCCTCGCGCCCGGTCGGAAAGCGGTGCTGGCCGGGCACTCCATGGGCGGGATGACGCTGATGGCCGCCGCTCGCCGCCCCGGCCTGCGCGAGCACGCGGCGGCGGTCCTGCTCTGCTCGACCGGCAGCGGCCGGCTCACCGCGGAGGCCACCGTGCTGCCGCTGCGGGCGAGCGCGTTCCGGACCCGGCTGACGGCCGCGGTCCTGGGCGCCAAGGCGCCGCTCGGGCCGGTCACTCCGGTGTCGAAACGTATCCTCAGGTACGTGACCATGGGGGTCGGTTCCGCTCCCGACCGGGTCGACGTCTGCGCGCGCATCGTGCACGCCTGTCCGCGCCGCGGGAGGGTGGGATGGGGCGAGGTGCTCGCCGGGCTGGATGTGACGGCGGACGTCCGCGAGCTGCGGGTGCCGACGGCGGTCATCGCCGGTACCGACGACCGGCTCACCCCGCCGGTCCACGCGCGGGCCATCGCGGCGGCGCTCCCGGTCGGCCTCGGGCTCACCGAGCTGGCCGGCATGGGGCACATGACGCCGGTGGAGGCCCCGGAGGCGGTCACGGCGAAGCTCAGGGAACTGACCACGCGGTACGTCGCGAACCGGACGGCCTCGTCGGCCGCCACGTCCGAGAAGGAGGATGTCGCATGAGCAGCAGGCGGAGTCTGGAGGGCCAGGTCGTCGTCGTGACCGGCGCGGCGCGGGGCGTGGGCGAGCTGCTGGCCCGCAAGCTGTCGGCGCGCGGGGCGACGCTGGCGCTGGTCGGGCTGGAGCCGGACGAGCTGAAGAAGGTCTCCGAGCGGCTGCACGGCGAGAGCGGCCACTGGTTCGCCGATGTCACCGACCACACGGCGATGGCCCAGGTGGCGCGGGAGGTCAAGGAGCGGTTCGGCAAGGTCGACGTGGTCGTCGCCAACGCTGGCGTCGCCTCCGGCGGTCCGTTCGCCGACTCGGACCCGGACGCCTGGCGGCGGGTCATCGAGGTGAACCTGATCGGCGGCGCGGTCACCGGGCGGGCGTTCCTGCCGGTGCTGATGGAGAGCCGCGGCTACTTCCTCCAGATAGCGTCGCTGGCCGCGATCACTCCGGCGCCGATGATGACGGCGTACTGCGCCTCCAAGTCGGGCGTCGAGGCGTTCGCGCACAGCCTGCGCTCGGAGGTCGGCTACAAGGGCGTGAAGGTCGGGGTCGGTTACCTCTCCTGGACCGACACGGACATGGTGCGCGGCGCCGATCAGGACACCGTGATGCGGGAGTTGCGGCAGCGGCTGCCGTGGCCGATGAACCGGACGTACCCGCTCGGTCCGGCCGTCGATCGCATCGTGGACGGGATCGCGCGGCGCTCCCCGCACGTGTACGCGCAGTGGTGGCTGCGCGGGATGCAGTCGGTCCGGGGCTATCTGCCCTCCGTCATCGCGATCGGCGGGCAGCGTGAGATGCGGCGCTTCGAACCGCGGCTCCACACGGTGTCGAAGGGGCTGGTGGGGGCCGGGGGAGCGGCGGACCAGGACGCGCGCGCGGAGCGTGCCGACCGTACGTGACGAGGGTCTGTCACCGTCGGTAGTGGTCCGAAATGCGCGGGATGTCGGTGCGTGTAACGCTGAGCACGGCCCCACCGGGGCCACCCCACACATACACCCCAGGCATCCCACAGGAGCGAACAGCATGGGTATCGCAGACCAGTTCAAGGACAAGGCGCAGGACCTCGCCGACCAGGCCAAGCAGAAGGCCGGCCAGGCCAAGGACCAGGCTCAGGACCGCGCGTCGCAGGGCCGCGACCAGGACCACGAGCACGGCTCCGACGCGTCGACCGGCCTGCGGGACCGGGCTCAGGACGCCAAGGACCAGGCGCGTGAGCGCTTCGACCGTTGACGGTCGCTGAGGTGTGACGCGTACGCGCTGCGCCGAGCGCGTGCGTGCGCGTCGCGTCAGGAGGCGCATCCGGGTGACCGGATGCGCCTCCTTCTCGCTGTCCGGAGCCAGGGTCTTATCGCTTGAGTGATCGATTGCGGAACTGTTGTGCGTACGATGCATGGTCGGTGCGGGGGCCTCGGAGTCTCTGTCGCCCTGCCCTGCACCACAGCCGTTCCGGAAAGCCTCCTCCTCCGTGCCCTCAGCTCGTACTGCCCGCCTCCTCGTCCCGTCCGTCCCGGCGCTCTGGACGCTCACCCTCGGCCTGTGGGGACTGTCGCGGCAGGACAGCGTGTGGCGGGACGAGGCCGCGACCTGGCAGGTGGCCCGCCGCTCCACCGCCGAGATAACGGACCTGCTCGGCAACGTCGATGTCGTGCACGGGCTCTACTACCTGTTGATGCACGGCCTGTTCGAGCTGTTCGGACCCGGCACCACCGTCCTGCGGCTGCCGTCGGTGGTGGCCATGGCGGTGGCCGCGTCCTGTGTGGCCGCCCTCGGCCACCGGCTGGCCGGCCCGTGGGCCGGGCTCGGGGGCGGGCTGGCGCTCGGGCTGCTTCCGGCGGTGCAGTTCTACCTCCAGGAGGGGCGGCCGTACGCCTTGGTGGCAGCGGCGGCCGGGATCTCCACGCTGCTCCTGGTCACCCTGGTGGAGGGGCGCGGCCGGGCGGTGCACTGGGTCGCGTACGGCGGTACGGTCGCGGTGTCCGGCCTGCTCAACTGGCTCTCGCTCCTGATCCTTCCGGCCCACCTCGCGATCCTGCTCCGGTGCCGGGCGGGCCGCGGGACCGGCGGGCGCTGGACCGCCGCCGCCGTGGCCGCCGTGGTGTGCGTGCTGCCGCTGATCCTGTTCAGCCGGAGCCAGTCCGCGCAGGTGTCCTGGATACCGCCGCTGACCTGGCACATGCTGATCGGCCCGGCGGTCCTGCTGGCCGTCGGCGGCGCGGGCGCGCTGCTGGAGCGGCCGCGTCCTCGTCCGGGCCGGCTCTCGGCGGCGGCCGTCGGGCTGCCGCTGCTGGCGGTGCCGCAGCTCGGCCTCGTCGGACTCTCCCTGGTCCAGCCGCTGTTCCTGGACCGGTACGTCCTCTTCAGCCTGTTGGGCCTGGCGTTGCTGATCGGCGTGGCGATCGGCGCCGCGGTCCGGGCCGTGGCCCGTCGCCGCCCGCGCGCCGCGCCGTGGGTCCTCCCCGTGGTGGTGGCCGTGGCGGCGGTGGCCCTCCTGCCGCAGTCGCTCGCCAAGCGTTCCCCGTCGAGCCGGGTGGACGACGTCCTCGCCGCCGCCGGGGACGTCCGGCGGATGAAGAGGCCCGGTGACGCGGTGCTGTTCATCCCGGCTGCACGGCGGGACACCTGGCTGGTCTCCCCGGACGCCTTCGCGGGCCTCCGGGACATAGCGCTGGCGCGGGGCCCGGAGGAGTCCGGCACCCTGAAGGGCACGGAGGCGCGGCCGGAGCGGATACGGGCGGCGATGCTGGCCCGGCGACGCATCCTGCTGGTGACGGACGCCCCCGGGGTGGCACGCCCGCCCGCCACCGAACGGGAGCGGGCGAAGGCCTCCGTCCTGCGCACCCACTTCAGGCCCGTCGCCGACGAACAGGCCCGGGGGCGCCGGGTCACGGTCTACGAGCGGCGTGTCAGAGCCCGCTGAGCCGCCATCCGGACTCCGGTCAAGCTGCGGAGGACTGTGCCCCCGTCCCCGCACCGTCCGGACGGCGGGGTTCGTGCGGAGTGATTCACGGGCTCTCCTCCTCTTTTTGGTCGTAGCCGTGCTCGGGCAGGGCCGGTGAGGGTGGCGTGGATTCCCGTCTCACCCGCTCCTTGGCGGCAGCGGCGGCCTCCGCAGATCCGGGGCCGTGTCGTACGACGGTGGCGTCGACGCCGGGTGCGCGGCCAGCAGCTCCAGCGCGACCCGGACCGCGTCGTCCAGGACCGCGTACCGGCCCTCCGCCCAGTCCAGCGGGGTGCGCAGCGCCTTCACGTCCGGTTCCACGCCGTGGTTCTCCACCGACCAGCCGTACGCGTCGAACCAGGCCGCGTTCATCGGCACCGTGATCGACGTGCCGTCGCCGAGCCGGTGGCGGCCGGTCATGCCGACCACCCCGCCCCAGGTCCGCTGGCCCACCACCGGGCCGAGCCTCAGCAGGCGGAACGCGGCGGTGATCATGTCGCCGTCGGAGGAGGTCGCCTCGTCGGCCAGGGCGACGACCGGGCCGCGCGGGGCGTTGGAGGCGTAGCTCACCGCCTGGGCGTTGCGGGTCAGGTCCCAGCCGAGGATCTTGCGGGTGAGCTTCTCCACCACCAGCTCGCTGATGTGGCCGCCCGCGTTGCCGCGTACGTCCACGATCAGCGCGGGGCGGGAGACCTCCAGGCGCAGGTCCCGGTTGAACTGGGCCCAGCCCGAGCCGCCGAGGTCCGGGATGTGCAGGTAGCCACACTTGCCGCCGCTCAACTCCCGTACGACGTCGCGCCGTTTGGCCACCCAGTCCTGGTAGCGCAGCGGGCGCTCGTCGACCAGCGGCAGGATCGCCACCCGGCGCGACGGGCCGCCGCCCGCCGGGGTGAACGTCAGCTCCACCGTCGTACCGCCCGCCGCCGAGAGCAGCGGGAACGGGCCCGTCACCGGGTCCACCGGGCGGCCGTCCACATGGGTGAGGACCGCGCCCTCGCGGATGCCCGTACCGGCCAGCGGCGAGCGGGCCTTGGAGTCGGAGGAGTCGCCGGGCAGGATGCGCTGGAGGGTCCACGCGCCGTCCCGGCAGACCAGGTTGGCGCCGAGCAGGCCGATCGCGCGCTGGTAGTGCGGCGGGCCCTCGTTGCGGCGGGCCGGCGACACGTACGCGTGCGAGGTGCCCAGCTCGCCCAGCACCTCGCGCAGCAGGTCCGCGAACTCGTCGGGGGACGCCACCCGTTGGACGAGCGGGCGGTACTGGTCCAGCACCCCGTCCCAGTCGATGCCGCACATGTCCGGCTCCCAGAAGTAGGAGCGGATGATCCGGCCCGCCTCCCCGTACGCCTGCCGCCACTCCGCCCCCGGGTCGACCTCGTGCAGGATGCGGCGCAGGTCCAGATAGACCGTGGAGTCGCCGTCCCCCGGTTCCGCGGCCGGTACGGCGCGGAGCTCACCGTCGTCCATCACCACCAGGCGCGAGCGGTCGCCGCTGACCGCGAACCAGTCCAGGTGGTCGACCAGTTCGGTCTTCCGGGCCTTCGCGATGTTGAAGTGCTCCAGCGTCGGCCGCCCCGACATGTCGGCCGGGTTGGCGAACGTCTCGCCCAGCGCGCCGGAGATCGGCCAGCGCAGCCAGACCAGCCCGCCGCCGCTCACCGGCGCCAGCGCCGAGTACTTGGAGGCGGAGACCGGGAACGGCGTCACCCGGCTCTCCAGCCCCTCGAACTCCACCATGACCGTCGAACCCTCCGACGTACCGACCCCGTCCGGCACGTCTATCGGGTCCAGACCGCCCGCCGCCGGGCGCCCGTCCGGCGAGAGCGCGAAGGGCGAGGGTGTGGCCGAGGAGAGCGGGACCAGGTACGGGCGGCAGCCGAGCGGGAAGGAGAGGTCGCCGGTGTGGACGTCGTACACCGGGTCGAAGCCCCGCCAGGACAGGAACGCCAGGTAGCGGCCGTCCTCCGTGAAGACCGGGTTCTCGTCCTCGAAGCGGCCGTTGGTGACGTCCACGATCACCGGCGCGCCGGGGCCGGAGATCCGGGCCAGCTTGATCTGCCGCAGCGAGCGGCCGATCCCCGGGTGCGACCAGGTCAGCCAGGAGCCGTCGGGCGAGAACGCCAGGTCGCGGACGGGGCCGTTGACCGAGCGGATCAGCTCGGTGAGGCCGGGGTGTTCGTCGACCGGCGCGGTGCTGTCCGGGGCCGCCGCGCCGGTCGCCGCGTACAGGTCGGCGCGGGTCGAGCCGCCGGGTGCCCGGTCCGGTACGCCGGCCGGCTCCGGCTCTCCCGTGTCCAGGAGCAGCAGCCGGCCGTCGTTCGACGCGATGGCGAGGCGCTCGCCGTCCGGGTCGGAGACCATCTCCTGTACGCGGCCCAGCTGTCCCGAGGCGAGCCGGCGCGGGGCCCGGTCGCCGCTGGCGCGCGGCAGGTAGGCGATCTCCACCGCGTCCTCGCCGTCCGCGTCGGTGACGTACGCGACCTGGCCTCCGCTGCCCAGCATCTCCGGCAGCCGCACCCGTACGCCCGGGGTGTCGCTGATGGTGCGGGCGGGGCCGTCGCGGTGGGTGAGCCAGTAGAGGCTGCCGCGTACGGTGACGGCGCTGGCCCGGCCCGTCTCGTCGACCGAGAGCGAGTCGACGTTGCTGGCGGCGGGCACCTGGTGGCGGCGTCGGCCGGTGCGCGGTCCGCCGAGCCGTACCTCCAGCTTGCGCGGGGTGGCGTCCGGCGACTCCAGGTCCTCGACCAGCCAGAGGTCGCCGGCGCACTGGTAGACGACGCGGTGGCCGTCGCTCGCGGCGTTGCGGGCGTAGAAGGCGTCGTGGTCGGTGTGGCGGCGCAGGTCCGTGCCGTCGGTCCGGCAGGAGTAGAGGTTGCCGACGCCTTCGTGGTCGGAGAGGAACGCGATGCGCCGGCCGACGAACATCGGGTTGGCGAGGTGCCCGTCGATGTCCGGCAGCAGCCGCTCGCCGTGCAGCCAGAGGCGGCCCATGGCCCCGCCCCGGTAGCGCTTCCAGGCGGCCGGTTCGTGCGGGGGCGTGCCGGTGAGGAGCAGCGTGCGGCGCTCGCCGTCCAGGTCGGCGACCGCGATGTCGGAGACCGGGCCCCAGGGGAGCCGGCCCCCGGGGCTGCCGTCGGTGGGGACGCTGTAGGCCCAGGAGAAGTACGAGAACGGCTGGTTGTGCGAGGAGACGGCGAGGATGTGGGTGGAGTCGGGCGGATCGGGCGTCCAGCCGCAGACCCGGGCGTCGGTCGAGCCCCAGTGGGTGAGCCGCCGGGCCGGGCCGCCGTCGACCGGGGCGAGGTGGATCTCGGGGTCGAGCGTGCGCCAGGTCGTGTAGGCGATGGAGGTGCCGTCGGGCGAGAAGCGGGGGTGGCTGACCCGGGTCCGGTCGACGGTCACCCGCCAGGCCCGTCCCGGCCGGTGCCCGGCATCGGCGAGGGGCGCGACCCAGAGGTCGTCCTCGGCCGCGAAGCAGAGCATGTCCTGGTGGAGATGGGGAAACCGGAGGTACGCCGCGTCATCACTCACCCCCCAATGCTTTCTGCGCGAAGGGCCCGGGGCAACTTGTGGTGCAGCCCACAAGCGAAACGATTTCGTTTCGCTGGACGGGGGAGGTACGGTTCAGGTGTACGAAACAGTTTCGTTCGATGGTGAGCGAAACACCGGAGCGACGGACTGACGTACGAAAGACGTACGAAGGGCATGCGGAGGAGGTCGGCACATGGCACGCACCAGGCTGACCCCCGAGCGTGAGGGTGAACTGTACGCAGCCGTGCTCGATCTCCTCCGCGAGGTCGGTTACGAGGCCCTGACGATGGACGCCATCGCGGCCCGCACCCGGTCCAGCAAGGCCACCCTCTACCGCCAGTGGGGCTCCAAGCCCGAGCTGGTCGCGAGGGCACTCCGGCACAACAAGCCGGGGGATCTCGCGGACATCGACACCGGCTCACTGCGCGGGGACTTCCACGCCGTGCTGAGCCGCACCGACGACTGCCAGATGGAGAAGGACGCCGCGCTGATGCGGGGTCTGAGCCATGCCGTCCACGAATACCCCGAGCTGCTCCAGGCCCTGCGCGAGCTGCTGATCGAACCGGAGATGACCGGCTTCGACCAGATGCTGCAACGGGCGGTGGACCGGGGCGAGCTGCGCCAGGACAACCCGGCGCTGAAGTACATCCCGCACATGCTGGTCGGTGCCCTGGCCGCCCGGCAGCTGATCGAGGACCGTCCGGTCGACCAGGCGTTCCTCACCGACTACGTGGACTCCGTGGTTCTCCCCGCCCTCGGAGTCTGACGTCCCCGCCGCACCACCCGCACGGCCCTCTCCCCGAGGCTTCACCTGACCCCTGACACGCCGCTCTCGTCGTCGGGCGGGTTCCTCACGCCCAAAATCCACTCATACGACCTGACCGGGAGTACGCCCCCGTGGCCACTTTCCTCTACAAGCTCGGACGGCTCACCTTCCGCCGCCGCCGCTTCGTCGCCCTGATCTGGGTGGCGTTGCTGGCGCTGGCCGGATTCGGCGCCGCCTCCGCGTCCACCGCCGCCTCCAGTTCCTTCTCCATCCCCGGTACGGAGGCGCAGCGCGCCTTCGACCTGCTGGAACAGCGCTTCCCCGGTTCCAACGCCGACGGGGCCACCGCCCGGGTCGTCTTCAAGGCGCCCGAGGGCGAGAAGGTGACCGACGCCGAGAACAAGGGCGAGATCACCGGCATCGTCAAGGAACTCCAGTCCGGCTCCGACCAGGTGGCCGGTGTCGCCGACCCGTTCGAGGCGCAGGCCGTGAGCGAGGACGGTTCGACGGCGTACATCTCGGTCTCCTACAAGGTCAACTCCATGGAGCTGACCGATGAGACCCGGGACGCGCTGGAAGGCGCGGGCAAGGACGCGCAGAGCAGCGGCATGAAGGTGGAGATCGGCGGTGACGCCCTCCAGGTCATGCCGCACACCGGGACCGCCGAGATCATCGGTGTGGCCATCGCCGCCGTCGTCCTGGTCATCACCTTCGGTTCGCTGATCGCCGCCGGTCTGCCGCTGGTGACCGCGCTGGTCGGGGTCGGTATCGGCGTATCCACGATCACCGCGCTGGCCAGTGTGATGGACCTGGGCTCCACCACCTCGATCCTCGCCATGATGATCGGCCTCGCGGTCGGCATCGACTACGCCCTCTTCATCGTCTCCCGCTACCGCGCGGAGCTGGCCGAGGGCCGGGAGCGCGAGGAGGCCGCCGGGCGGGCGGTCGGCACGGCCGGATCCGCCGTCGTCTTCGCGGGCCTGACCGTGGTCATCGCCCTGGCCGGCCTGGCCGTCGTCAACATCCCGATGCTGACCAAGATGGGTCTCGCCGCCGCCGGTACGGTCTCCATCGCCGTCCTCATCGCGCTCACCCTCGTCCCGGCGGCCCTCGGCTTCGCGGGCAAGCGGATCATGGGCCGCAAGGCGCGCAAGGCCGCCGAGGCGGAGAACCGCCCCGAGGCCAAGCCGAACATGGGCACCCGCTGGGCGCGGTTCGTGCTGCGCAAGCCGGTCTGGGTCATGCTCGTCGGCGTCCTCGGCCTCGGTATCGTCGCCATCCCGGCCACCTCGTTGGAGATGGGTCTGCCCGACGACGGCGCCCAGCCGAAGTCGACCACGCAGCGCCAGGCGTACGACACGCTCTCCGACGGCTTCGGCCCCGGGTTCAACGGCCCGCTGCTGGTCGTGGTGGACGCCAAGAACAGCTCCGACCCCAAGGCCGCGGCCGACCAGGTCGCCAAGAAGGTCGAGTCCCTCGGCGTCGCGGCCGTCGTCCCGCCCGCCTTCAACAAGGCCGGTGACGCCGCGACGATCACGGTCATCCCCAAGGACCGGCCGTCCTCGCACGCCACCGAGGAGGTCGTCCACGACATCCGGGACGCGGGCAAGGACATCAAGGCGGACACCGGGGCCGAGGTCCTGGTAACCGGCGCCACCGCGATGAACATCGACTTCTCGCAGAAGATGAACGACGCGCTGCTGCCCTACCTGGCGCTCGTCGTCGGCCTCGCGTTCCTGCTGCTGATGCTGGTCTTCCGCTCGGTTCTCGTCCCGCTCAAGGCGGCCCTCGGCTTCCTGCTCTCGGTGGTCGCGGCGCTCGGCGCGGTCGTCGCGGTCTTCCAGTGGGGCTGGCTCGGCTCGCTCTTCGGGGTGGAGCAGACCGGTCCGATCATGAGCATGATGCCGATCTTCATGGTCGGCGTGGTCTTCGGTCTCGCGATGGACTACGAGGTCTTCCTCGTCACCCGGATGCGTGAGGCGTACGTCCACGGCGAGAGCCCCGGCCAGGCCATCGTGACCGGCTTCAAGCACGGCGCACGGGTCGTCACGGCGGCGGCGGTGATCATGATCGCGGTCTTCTCGGGCTTCATCGGCTCCAGCGAGCAGATGATCAAGATGATCGGCTTCTCGCTCGCCATCGCGGTCCTCTTCGACGCCTTCGTGGTGCGTATGGCGATCGTCCCGGCCGTCCTCGCCCTGCTGGGCAAGCGGGCCTGGTGGCTGCCGCGCTGGCTGGACCGGGCGCTGCCCAACGTGGACGTGGAGGGCGAGAAGCTGCAGAAGCAGCTGACGGACGAGCCCGCCTCCTCCGAGGGCGGCGGTGACGGCGGCGAGCGCGAGCTCGCCCGCGTCTGAGCCCGCCGGCCGCACTACGGGGACTCCGTCGAGCCGTTCGGGTCCTCCATGAACCCCGGGGCCGCGTCTGAGCGGAGCGCGGCCCCGGAAGCGCCGGTTACCTGTGGGGACGGGGGACCGGGGCACCGAGAAGGCCCCCGTGCGATGAGCACGGGGGCCTTCTCCGTGGGCTCTTCCTGCGGCCGTCTCAGCCGCGGGTCGCCGGCGCGCCCCGCTCCGGGCGGGTGGCGGTGGTGGTGGTGGCGGCGGTGGTACGGGACGGTCGCTTCTCCGGGGTTCCGTCCGACGGTGGCGCGGCCGTGGCCTGCGCGCGGGTGCGGGCGAGGAAGCGGATCAGCGTCCTGATCTCGAACTGGAACACCTCGACCCCGTCCGTCGAGTGCAGCTCCACGATCAGCTGCGTACGGCCGCAGGGCCAGACGCGGACGGCGCCGCGCTCGATCGGCGTACGCAGACCGCGTTCCAGCAGATCGCGGCCGAACGCCCAGTCGGTGCCGCCGGGCAGAGTGATGTGGACGGTGCGCGGGTCCTCGGCGGCGTCGTAGCGCAGGTCGACGGGGACCGGACGGGTCAGAGGGCCATCGGTGATGAGCCGGGCGCGTGCGTGTTCTTCGATCACAGGGGACATGGGCCGGCTCCTCCTATATGTGACGTTCTGCCCTCTAATGTCCCATATTTCGCGGAAGTGGCACGGTGAGCGCCTGCTCACCGTGACCCTGGGTGCATCAGCCGCCCAGGGTGTGTCTCAGCTGCCGGACTCCCGCTCTTGCGTACGGTTCGCAAGAGAGCACTATTATTGATGGGTTCATGACCCCGCCCGCAGAGCCGCGTCCACGCGGACGCGGACACCGTGCGGAACCGCAGGAAGCGGAGCCTCTCCATGCATGTACCCGATGGATTCATCGATGCACCTGTCTCCGTCGCCGCCGGGGTGTTCGCCGCCGGCGCGGTCGCCGTCAGCCTCCGTGGCGCGCGCCGCGAACTCGACGAGCGCACCGCACCGCTCGCCGGTCTGGTGGCCGCGTTCATCTTCGCCGTGCAGATGCTGAACTTCCCGGTGGCCGCCGGTACCAGCGGCCACCTGATGGGAGGAGCGCTGGCCGCGATCCTTGTCGGGCCCTATACGGCGGTGCTCTGCCTGGCGGTGGTGCTGCTGATGCAGGGGATCTTCTTCGCGGACGGCGGCCTCACCGCGCTCGGCGTGAACATCACGGTCATGGGCGTGGTCACGGTCGTCGTCGCGTACGGCCTCTTCCGCCTGCTGACCGGTCTCCTGCCGCGCACGCGCCGGTCCGCGACCGCCTCGGCGTTCGTCGCCGCGCTGGTCTCCGTACCCGCGTCGGCCGCCGCCTTCACGCTGCTCTACTGGATAGGCGGCACCACGGACATCCCGATCGGCAAGGTCTTCACGGCCATGGTCGGCGTGCACATCCTGATCGGGGTCGGTGAGGCGGTGATCACCGCACTGACCGTCGGCGCGGTCCTCGCCGTACGTCCCGACCTCGTCCACGGCGTCCAGGGCCTGGCCGCACCGCTCAAGCTCCGGGTCGACGGCGAACTGGTCGACGCCCCGGCCGCGACGCGCGAACCGGAGCCCGCTTCCGCCCCGGCCCGGTCCACGCGTGGCTTCTGGATCACCGGCCTGGTCTCGGCCCTCGTCCTCGCCGGGTTCGTCTCCTTCTACGCCTCCGCCAACCCGGACGGCCTGGAACGGGTCGCCGCCGACCAGGGCATCGACGAGAAGGTGGAGGAGCACGGCGCGGCCGACTCCCCGCTCGCCGACTACGGCGTCGGCGACATCGCGAACGCCCGGCTCTCCGGCGGCCTCGCCGGGGTGATCGGGGTCAGCGCCACGGTGGTGGTGGGTACGGGCGTGTTCTGGGTGGTGCGCCGGCGCAAGGAGGAGTCCGGCGACGCGCACCGGGACCGCGATCACGAGAACGCCTGACATGGGAGCGGGCCACGCCCACAAGCTCTACCGGCACGGCCACAGCCCGGTCCACCGGCTGCCGCCGCACTGCAAGCTGGCCGCCGTCTTCGGCTTCGTGCTCGTCGTCGTCTCCACCCCGCGCGAGGCGATGTGGGCGTTCGGCCTGTACGCGGCACTGCTCGCGGCCGTCGCGGCGGTGGCCCGCATCCCGGCCGGCTTCCTGCTGAAGCGGCTGGTCATCGAGGTGCCGTTCGTGGCCTTCGCGCTGCTCATGCCGTTCGTGGTGCCGGGCGAACGGACAGACGTCCTCGGCCTCTCCGTCAGCGTCCCCGGCCTCTGGGGCGCCTGGAACGTGCTGGCCAAGGCCACGCTCGGCGTCGCTGCCTCGGTGCTCCTGGCCTCCACCACCGAGCTGCGGGCCGTCCTGCTCGGCCTGCAGCGGCTCAAGCTGCCGCCGCTGCTCGTCCAGATCGCGTCGTTCATGATCCGGTACGGGGACGTCATCACCGACGAGATGCGGCGCATGTCGATCGCCCGCCGCTCCCGGGGGTTCGAGGCGCGCGGCGTACGGCAGTGGGGCGTCCTGGCCACCTCGATGGGCGCCCTGTTCATCCGCTCCTACGAGCGGGGCGAGCGCGTCCACCTCGCCATGGTGAGCCGGGGCTACGCGGGCACGATGCCGGTGATCGACGAGGTGACGGCGGACCGGACCCAGTGGGCGTACGCGGCGGCCCTCCCCGTACTCGCGCTCGCGATCTGTCTGCTGGGATGGACCCTGTGACTCTCTCCTCGAAGGACACCGGGGCGGCCCCGTCGCTCGACGTCCGCGGCCTCGCCTACGCCTATCCCGACGGCCACCAGGCCCTCTTCGGCGTGGACCTGACCGTGGCGCGCGGCGAGCGCGTGGCGGTCCTCGGCCCCAACGGAGCGGGCAAGACCACGCTCGTCCTGCACCTCAACGGCATCCTGGAGGCGGGTTCCGGCACGGTCCACGTCGCCGGCCTCCCGGTGGCCAAGCGGAACCTCGCGGATATCCGCCGCCGCGTCGGCATCGTCTTCCAGGACCCGGACGACCAGCTCTTCATGCCCACGGTCCGCGAGGACGTCGCCTTCGGCCCGGCCGCGGCGGGCCTGCGCGGCCCCGAGCTGGAGGAGCGGGTGGTGCGGGCGCTGGAGCAGGTCGGGATGGAGGAGTACGTGGGCCGCCCGCCGCACCACCTCTCCTTCGGCCAGCGCCGCCGCGTCGCCGTGGCGACCGTCCTCGCGATGGAGCCGGAGATCCTGGTCCTGGACGAGCCGTCCTCCAACCTGGACCCGGCCTCCCGCCGCGAACTGGCCGACATCCTCCGCTCGTTGGACGTCACGGTGCTGATGGTGACGCACGACCTGCCGTACGCGCTGGAGCTCTGCCCGCGCGCGGTGATCCTCAGCGAGGGCGTGATCGCGGCCGACGGGCGGACGCAGGAGCTGCTGTGCGACGAGGAGTTGATGCGGGCGCACCGCTTGGAGCTGCCGTTCGGCTTCGACCCGAGGTCGGTCACCGTTCCGTCGCCGTGAACGGGGCACCGGCCCTTCGCCGTGAACGGGCGGCCGGTCCCTCGCCGTGAGCGCTCACCGTTCCGTCGCCGTAAACAGCTCGTGACAGCCTGAGAAGACCCGTGACCCGGCCACCACGCACCCGGCCGGGCCGTGCACCATGGGGGGATGAGCGAGGGCGTGGGAACGGTGGCGGGCACAGGGGCGGACATGGCCGTGGACGTACGGGGCACGGTGGCCCCCGGGTTCGAACCGGTCCGGGACGCCTTCGTCCGCAACTTCGAGCAGCGCGGCGAGCGCGGTGCGGCCGTCGCCGTCTACCGGGACGGGCGCAAGGTCGTGGACCTGTGGGCCGGTACGCGGGACGTGGACGGCACCGAGCCGTGGGCCGTCGACACCGTCCAGGTCGTGCGCTCTGCGGGCAAGGGCATCGCGGCCGCCGTCCCGCTCCTGCTCCACCAGCGCGGCCAGGTGGACCTGGACGCGCCGGTCTCCACGTACTGGCCGGAGTTCAAGGCGAACGGCAAGGAACGCGTCCTGGTCCGCGACCTCCTGGCCCACCGCGCCGGCGTCCCGGCCCTGGACCGCACGCTCACACCCGCCGAGGCCGCCGACGGGATCTCCGGCCCGGCGGCCGTCGCCGCGCAGCGCCCGGAGTGGGAACCGGGTACGGACCACGGCTACCACGCGCAGACGTACAGCTGGCTCATCGGCGAACTGGTCCGCCGCGCCACCGGCCGCACCATCGGCCGCTGGATCGCGGAGGAGATCGCGCGCCCGCTCGGCCTGGACTTCTGGTTCGGGCTCCCGGCGGACGAGGCGCACCGCATCGGCCGTATCGGCCCGGTGGAGCCCCCGGCCTCCGCCACGGCCTCCGGCGCCCTGCGCGTACGCCCGAAGCGCTCGGTCGTCGACGCCTACCGCGACCCGGACTCGCTCACCCGCCGTGCGTTCGGCGCGATCGACCCGTTCCCCGACGAGAACGACGCGGCCTACCGTACGGCGGAGCTCCCGGCCTCCAACGGCATCGCGACGGCCCGGGGCCTGGCCCGCTGCTACGCCGCGATGATCGGCCCGGTCGACGGCCACCGCCGCCTCTTCGCGCCCGCGACCCTCACGCTGGCCCGCACGGAGGAGTCGGCCGGCCCCGACCGGGTCCTCGTCGTCAACACCCGCTTCGGCCTGGGCTACATGCTGCACGGCCCGGCGGCCCCGCTGCTGGGCCCCGGTTCGTTCGGCCACCCCGGCCGGGGCGGCTCGCTCGGCTTCGCGGACCCGGAGTCCGGCACCGCGCTGGGCTACGTCACCAACGGCCTCCAGAAGGGAGTCACCGCGGATCCCCGTGCCCAGGCGCTGGTCAGAGCAGTACGGTCGGCGCTATGACACGAGACCGCTTTGTCGACCACAGCATCCTGATCACCGCCGCCGGCCAGGGCATCGGCGCGGCAACGGCCCACCGTCTGGCGGCGGAAGGCGCCAAGGTCCTCGTCACCGACCTGGACGCGAAGCGCGCCTCCGACACGGCGGCGGCGATACGCCGGGCGGGCCACACGGCCGACTCCATGGCCTGCGATGTGGCGGACCGTACGGCGGTGGAGGCGGCGGTGGCGTACGCGGTCGAGACCTTCGGCGGTCTGGACGTCCTGGTCAACAACGCCTACGCGGCAGGGCAGGACGAGCCGCTCTTCGAGGACGAGACGGACGCGACCTGGGAACACGACCTGGACATCACCCTCTCCGGCCCCTTCCGCTGCGCCCGCGCCGCGCTGCCGCACCTGGTGGCCTCGGGCCGGGGCGCGATCGTCACCATCGGCTCGGTCAACGGCGAGCAGGACTTCGGCGGCCACGCGTACAGCGCCGCGAAGGCCGGCCTGGCGAGCCTGACCCGTACGCTGGCGGGTCACGCGGGCCCGCGCGGCGTACGGGTCAACCTGGTCGCGCCCGGCACGATCCGCACGGCGGCCTGGTCGGGCCGTGACGCGGAGCTGGAGCGAGCAGCCGCGCTCTACCCGCTCGGCCGGGTCGGCACACCGGAGGACATCGCGTCGGCGGTCGCCTTCCTCGCCTCGTCCGACGCGTCGTGGATCACGGGGACGACGCTGCGGGTGGACGGCGGCATCCTGGCGGTGAACACGGGCTTCCGCCAGGCGATGGCGGCCGGGGAGTAATCCCCTGGCGCGGGACCGGAGCACGCTCCTACCCTCCCCGCATGATCATCACGTACGACCACACGGACAAGTCGGGCCGCCCGGTCACCCTCCACGAGGTGGACGCGGACAACTGGCGGGCGGTCGCCGACTGCGCCCCGCACGACGACCAACGCACCTGGGTGGCACCCCTGGCAGCCCGCTACCTGGTCCTGACGTCCTGCGAGGACACCTGGCACTCCCTGGCGGTCCTGGCCGGAGACGAGGTGACCGGCCACATCATGTGGGCGCGGGACGAGGACGGCTCGCACTGGCTGGGCGGCATGCTGATCGACGCCGCCCACCAGTCCCAGGGCATCGGCGCGGCCGCCGTACGCACGCTGACGACCTGGCTGTCGGCCCGTGACGGCCGCACGGCGGTCCGCCTTTCCTACGCCCCGTCCAACGAGGCCGCCGCCCACCTGTACGCGGCACTCGGCTTCCGCCTGACGGGGGTGGAGGAGGACGGGGAGGTGGTGGCGGAGTGGGCGGGGTGATGGCCGTAGGAGGCTCCGACACCTGCGTGCTTCGTGGGGGGAGTGCTCGCGCCCTGCGTGACCCGCATGTCCGCTGATCTGATCCGCATCGTGTCCCGTGACTCGCCCATGGCCCTCGCCCAAGTCGAACGCGTCCGCGCCGAACTGGCCGCACTCCACCCCGGCACCCGCACCGAAGTGGTCCCGGTCAAGACGACGGGCGACAAGTGGATGGGCGATCTCAGCGCGGTGGAGGGCAAAGGCGCGTTCACCAAGGAGGTGGACGCCGCCCTGCTGGCGGGGGAAGCGGACCTGGCGGTGCACTGCGTCAAGGACATCCCGGCGGACAGGCCCCTGCCCGCCGGCACGGTCTTCGCCGCCTTCCTCAGGCGGGACGACATCCGTGACGCGCTGATCCACCCCGGCGGCCTGCCCCTCGACGAGCTCCCCGCCGGGACACGTATCGGGACGTCGTCCGTTCGCCGTTCCGCCCAGCTCGCCGCATCGCACCCGCACCTCGTCTGCGTACCGATGCGCGGCAACGCCAACCGCCGCCTGGAAAAGCTCACCGGCGGTGAGGCCGATGCGCTGCTCCTGGCCGCCTCCGGACTGGAGCGCATCGGCCGCCCCGACGTGATCACCGAGATCCTGTCGACCGAGGTGATGTGCCCGCCGATCGGTGCGGGCGTCCTCGCCCTCCAGTGCCGCGAGGGCGACACCGGCCTCATCGACGCCGTGAGCGGGCTCGGCGACCCGGCGGCCCACCGCGAGACGACCGCCGAGCGGATGTTCCTCCACGTGCTCCAAGGCCACTGCAACAGCCCCATCGCCGGATACGCCCAGGTGGAACGGAACGGCGACCTGTCGCTCCGGGCCAAGGTCTTCACCCCCGACGGCAAGACCGTCCTCAACGCCCACGAATGGGCGGGACCGCTCGACCCGGCCACCCTGGGCACGTCCGTCGCGGTCGCCCTGCTGCGCCAGGGGGCCAGGGAGCTGATCGACGGCATCGCCCACTGAGGGCTCGCCCGGCGCCTACCGCGCGCTGCTCAGGATCATCAGCCGCTCCGGATCGGGTACGGGGGTGAACCCGACCTTCGCGTACAGCTCGTGCGCGTCCAGCGTGGCGAGCATCGTCCGCTTGAGTTCGTACGGGGCGAGGTGGTCGCGGACGGCGGTGGCCAGTCGGGCTCCGAGGCCCCGGCCGCGGTGCTCGGGCGCCACGTAGACGTCGCAGAGCCAGGCGAAGGTGGCCCGGTCCGTGACGACGCGGGCGTAGGCGACCTGGTCTCCATCGGGGCCGTAGACACCGAAGTTGAGCGACCCTCCGATGGACCGCTCGACGGTCTCGCGGCTTCGGCCGAGCGCCCAGAACGCGTCCGTGGAGAGCCAGTGGTGGACGAGGCCGATATCGAGGCGGTCCGGGTCGGTGTCGATCGCGTACCTGTCTTCGCTGCCTTCGGTGGTGGTCATGGCTCGGGAGCGTAGTCGGGGCGGGGAGCGCTCAGGCGGCGGCTCGGGTGTGCTCCGTGCGGCAGTCGCGGCAGTGGCCGGGTGCGGGTGAGCGGAAGGCGCGTTCGCAGCCGTCGCAGGTCTGGAACGGCGTGACGGCGATACGTGGGCGTGCGGCGGCGGTGAGGTCGTCGGGGCCGGGGAGGGGCGGGGGGATCAGAGCGGTGAGGCGGTGTTTGAGGAGCTTGGCGGGGTGGCGGAGGGGCTGGGGCAGGTCGTTGGTGAGGGCGTGGCGGATGGTGTCGGGGCGGGTGTCGCGTTCGAGCCAGGCGGCGACTGCCGGGGCGAGTTGGCGGATGTCGTTCTCGGAGAGGACGAGCTGGTGCGCGTGGCGGCGGAGGTCGCCGAGGAGCGCGGTTGCGGCGCGGTGCAGTTCGGCGGTGAGTTCGCGGGGCTGGGGGAGGGGCGGGGATGGCTGCCTGGGCGCGGTGGGCGGCGGGACGAGCACGACGTAGGGGGCGTGGTCCTGCGGGACGGACGCTTCGGGCGCCTGTTCCTGTTGCTGTTGTACGTCGGGGGGTGCGGGGGTCTGCGGGGCGGCGGCTTCCCGGGCGGCGGGGGTCTGCGGGGCGCCCGGTTCCGGTGCTGCGGGAGGCTCGGGTGTGGGCGGTTCCGGCTCGGCATCCTGCACCGGCGGAGGGGCCTGCGGCTCGGCGGGAGGCAGCCAGGGTGAGGTGCCCGCACAGTGCGCTCGTAGCAGCGCTGTCGGCTGGTTGCAGAACACCGTGCGGGTGACGATGCGGCCGTTGGCCAGGCGGGTGCGGGCTCGTCGCAGGTAGCCGTGGGCTTCCAGTTCGCGCAGGGCGGTGGCGATGATCTTCTCGCCTTCGCGGAAGCGGGCCGCGAGCGCTTTGATGCCGATCTCGGTGCCCTGGGGCAGCGACTGGATGCGTACGGCGAAGCCCACGGCGACCGTACTCAGGCCGGTGTGCTGGGCGAGGTGGTTGCCGACGACGGTGAAGCGGTCGGTGTGGCGGATGGCGATGTGGATCACGCCACGGGCCGGGAGAGGCCCGGGAAGCTCTGTCAGGGCGCGCGCGAGCGCAGTATTCTGCGGGGTATCCATCGGGAAGCTTGCTTCTTCCTTGGTGGTCAGGCCCTCGATCGGGATGGCTGTCCCGGCCGGGGGCCGACGTATGTGTGATGTCTGCTGTCTGGTGGCGTGAGCATATGCCTGCCAACCGGTGCGAAATCCAGCTCAGTTGGCAAACCTCACCCGTGTGGGTGACGCGCCCCCAGGATGCGTCAGGTTCAGGACGGGGTGGGTGGGGTTGGGTTATTTCTCTTAGTTCTTTACGTAGTTGATGTCGCTCGCCACCGCGTCGCGGCCGGGCACGATCCGGTGGGTGATATGTGCCGGATACCGGATCGCGCCCGCGCACGACCCGGTCGGAATCGTCACCGTACGAGGTCGATCTCGGCCCAGACGGTCTTGCGCGGTACGGGCCCGGGAGCGACGCCCCAGTGGTCTGCCAGGGCCTCCACGATGAGGAGGCCGCGCCCGTGCTCCGCGTGGTCGTCCTCGGGCGCTTTCACGGCACCTGGACCCGGCGGGACGCTGTCGCCCCGGGTGTCGGTGACCTCGATCCGGAGCGTGTTTCCGCTGACGGTGAGGGAGAGTTGGAAGTCCCGGCCCGGTACGCGTCCGTGGACCGAGGCGTTCGCCGCCAGCTCGCCGACGATGTGCGACGCCGACTCCGAGGGGAGTCCCCAGGCGCCGAGATGGGCGATGGTGAGCAGCCTGGCGAGCCGGGCGCCTCGGCGGGTCGGGGAGAGCAGGACGGTGAAGGACCGGTCGGTGGTGGGGTGTTGGGCGCGGACGATTTCTTGGTTCATGTCACTCAGCGTGGCCGTCTCTGCGTACCGTGAACAGTGACGGAGCCCTTGCGTACCGTGAGTGTCCGAGGCTTGTCCCGTGTTGTCTTGGCTGTCTGGCGTGACGTGCCGGGAACGGTCGCGGTTGAGGGAAGATCGGCACGCACGTCGGAAGTGGGGCTCGCATGAGCGTGGTTGGCGACGGTACGGAGCGTGGGGACGCCGGGGTGGACGAGCCCGGCTGGGAGGTCGACCCGGACGACGAGCCGGGCGCTGCGGTGGTCGCGGCCGTGGGCCGCCAGATCAAGGCGTGGCGCGAGGCGGCGGGGATGCGGGCGGCGGAGTTCGGGACGGCGATGGGGTACAGCGAGGACCTCATCTACAAGGTGGAGGGCGGCCGGCGTATCCCTCGCCCGGAGTTCATGGACGGCGCGGACGGGGTGCTGGGGGCGGACGGCAAGCTCGCGGCGATGAAGGCGGACATCGCGGAGGTGCGGTATCCGAAGAAGATCCGGGACTTGGCGAGGCTGGAGGCCAGAGCCGTCGAGCTCGCCGCGTATGGCAGCCACAACCTGCACGGTCTGTTGCAGACGGAGGAGTACGCGAGGGCGCTGCTCGGAACGCGACGACCGGTCCTGTCCCCGGACGAGCTGGAGCGCGCCCTTGCCGGACGCATGGCCAGACAATCCATCTTCAGCCGCACCCCCGCCCCCGAACTCAGCTTCGTCCAGGAAGAGGCCACGTTGCGTCGACCGGTCGGCGGCGTGGCGGTGTGGCGGCGACAGCTCGAAAACCTGCTCCGGCTCAGCGAGCTGCCCTTCGTGGACATTCAGGTGATGCCAACCGCCCGGTGGGACCATCCAGGAACGGGCGGACGGATTCAAGTGCTGAAGTTCGCTGACGGCTCGGCCGTGGGACGGGCGGACGACGAGTTCGCAGGCAGGCCTATCTCGCATCCGAAGCAACTCCGTATTCTTGAACTGCGGTACGGCATCACTCAGGCTCGGGCTCTCACACCGGAGGAGTCCCGGGCCTTCATCGAGCAAGTGCTGGGAGAGACATGACCTACAGGCCCTCTGCTGGGGAAGCCTCTGAGCTGCGGTGGTTCAAGAGCAGCTACAGCGACAGCAGCAACCCCAACGACTGCGTCGAGGTCGCGATCGCCCAGGCCGCCGTCCACGTCCGCGATTCCAAGAACATCCAAGGCCCCCGCCTCGCCCTCCCCGCCGCCGCGTGGGCGGCTTTCGTCCCGTACGTGGGCGGGAAGGACGAGAGCCGCTGACCCGGCCTCAACTCCCGTGCCGCATCAGGCCGGCACGGCGGGCATCACTTCACCACGACGTAGTCCCCCAGTGACACCGACGCCCCGGTGGTCGTATCACCGACGTACGCCCAACGCCATGTGCCGGTCTTCGACGCTTTGACGGTCGTCCTGAGTGCGCCCGAGCCGTTCGCCCGAACCTTCTTCACCAGGGTGTAGGCGGAGGCGCCGGCGGGCTTGAACTGCAGGTTCACCTGGCGGCTTCCGTACACGCCGTACTTCCTGGTCTCCCAGTTGGCTCGCGTGATCTTGCCGGTCACGGTGAGCGTCTTGCCCTTGGCAACCGGCTCGGGCGACGCGTTGACGATCAGGTGGGAGTCGCGCCTGAGCTGGACCGTCACCCCCGTGGCATCGACGTCTTTGCTCCCGTCCTTGAACAACACCTCGCCCGCGACCTTCCAGACCCCGGCCTCACTGTTCCGCATCCCGTGCCCGCCCGGGTCGAAGTGCAGCCTTTGCCGGGCATCGCAGGTGCCGACCCGGTTGGGGCATACGTCGCCCCCCATGGTCTGCCACAACTTGTCCTCCACGCCGTTGCGGTAGAGGTACACCAGGGGCTGCCACCTCCAGACGCGCGTGGTCACCACCCGGAAGGAGGCCGGGTACACGACCTCCTTCGATGTCCCGATCACGATCGGCTTTCCGCCGTTCACCTGGACACGGCTGAATGACGCCCCACCCTCGGCCGCCCCGGCCGGCACCGCCGCCACGGCCGTGAACACCGCCGCCGCGCCACCGGCCACGACGGCTCTCCAGACCTGCTTCCCCACCTGATCCCCGATCTCCCTGCGGAAAGGCGCCGGAGGCTCATCCCTCCGGCGCCTTACAGACGATCGGCGTCCGCATAGGGTTGTGCGCCCGCGCATCACCACGGCCCGGCTGCTGACCACGCCACCAGGAGGAACCGTTGCTCTACCCGCAGCCGCTCACCCCGGAGGAGAGCCTCGCCGACGCGAAGAGGCGGCTGAGCCTCCCGCAGATCGTCGTGATCTGCGGTTCCACCCGCTTCATGGCCGAGATGAACGAGGCCGATCTGCGGGAGACCGGCGACGGAAGGATCGTCGTCAAACCGGGCTGTGACCTGAAGTCGCCGCACGCGCTCTGGTCCGATCCCGCCGAGGCCGAGGCGCTGAAGGCCCGGCTCGACGATCTGCACCGGGCGAAGATCCGGCTCGCCGACGAGGTACTCGTCGTCGGCGACTACATCGGGGACAGCACCCGAGCCGAAATCGCCTACGCTCGGTCGCTGGGCAGGCCCGTGCGGTTCACGCACCCCGAGGTCGACCCGGGCGCCTGACCTCAGGCCGGTCCGTGCGAACCGACCGGTGCGCGCCTCAACTCGTGTGCAGCATCAGGCCGATACCGACCACCATCAGCCCCGCCGCCGCGATCCTCGGTGCGCCGAAGCGCTCCTTGAAGAACAGCGTGCCGATCGCCGCGCCCACGATGATCGACGACTCGCGCAGCGCCGCGATCGGAGCGAGAGGGGCTCGCGTCTGTGCCCAGAGAACGAGCCCGTACGCGACCACCGAGAGGACCGCGCCGAGCAGGCCTCGTACGGCGAACGGGCGGAGCTGGGCGGCCAGTTCGGAGCGGCGGCGGTAGTACGCGTACGCCGGGATCGCCAGGCCCTCCAGGATCATCAGCCACGCGACGTAACCGAGCGGTGTGCCGGAGGCCCGTACGCCGACGCCGTCCACCGTCGTGTACCCGGCGATCGCCAGGCCCGTGCCGAGGGCCGCCGCGATCGCGGGCCAGTGCGGGCGGGTGCCGGAGCCCCGGATGCCCCAGAGCGCCAGGCCGACCAGGCCCGCCGAGGCGACCGCCACGCCCGCCGTCGCCCAGGCGTCCGGGCGCTCGCCGACGAAGACCGCCGCCAGGACCGTCACCACCAGCGGGGCCGTACCCCGGGCGATCGGGTACATCTGGCCGAAGTCGCCGAGGGTGAACGAGCGCATCAACAGCAGCATGTACGCCACGTGGAGCGCGGCCGAGACGCCGAGGTACGGCCATGCCCCGGCCGCCGGCAGCGGGGCGAAGAGGGCCAGCGCCGCGCCGATCAGCAGGCCGCCGCCGGAGATCAGCGTGAAGGAGAGGAGCTGGTCCTTGATGGCGTGGGCGATGGCGTTCCAGCTGGCGTGCGTTATCGCGGCGACGAGCACCGCGAGGGCGACCAGCGGCGTCACTTCGCGTGCTCGCGCACATCCGCAACCGTCGCGCCCGCGTGGGCGATCAGCGTCTTGGGGTCGAGCGGGAAGACCGTGTGCGGGGTGCCCGCCGCCGCCCAGACCACGGGGTGGTCCAGGAGGCGCCGGTCGGCCAGTACGCGGGTGCGGGTCGCGTGGCCGAAGGGCGGTACGCCTCCGATCGCGTACCCGGTCGTCTCCCGGACCAGATCCGCGTCCGCCCGCTTGACCTTCTGCGCGCCGAGCTCACGCCGTACGAGTTCCACGTCCACCCGCGAGGAGCCGTCCATCAGGACCAGCACCGGGACGCCGTCCGCCGTGAAGACCAGGGACTTGACGATCTCGCTCAGCTCGCAGCCGACCGCCGCCGCGGCCTCCGCCGCCGTACGGGTCGCGTCCGGGAAGCGGCGCACCTCGACCTGGAGGCCCAGTTCGGCGAGCGCCTCGGCGAACCGGGGGTGGGCGGGCGAGACGGGTGCGGCGGGAGGGGTTTCGGGGGTTTCGGGTGTGCTGCTCATGGCTGCACGCTAGCGGTCCGTGCATGGTGCATGCGAGGGGGTTCCGGGGGGCGGTCCAGCGGCCCTTTCCGTGCGCCCCTGCGCCCTTTCGCCGGGTCATCCGGCCAATCCGGGGCGGTCGTCGGCCGGAAGTCGTCGCTGTGGATCACTGCTTCGTTGCCGCGCGTCACAGTGTTAGGGGGATATGTGCAGGAAAGTGCGACAAGGGGGAAATCATGTTGCGCATCCATTTCACCGCCCAGGATCTGGAGTACGTCCGCATCGCCCGGAGCCCCGACCCGCTCTGGGAGATCGTGTGCAGCGTCTGCCGGCTCCAGACCGACGAGGGCCGGATCGTGTTCGGGCCGTGGCGGCAGGCGGTGGGACCGCTGCTGCGAGGCGGGGGAGCAGGAGGAGGCGGCGGCTTCCGGGCGGGCGGCGGCGTGGGGCGTCCCGGGGCGGATCGGGCCGTCGCGGTCGCCCTGCGCAGTCTGATGCCGTGCGGGCCGTACATCCCCGACTTCCTGACCCCCGCCGTGGACGGCGGCATCGCCGACCTGCGGCAGGGCGTGGACCGGGTGCTGGCGACGCCCCGGAGTCGCCTGCGCCGGGAGTTCACGCTGCTCACGGAGTCGGTGGCCCGGGCCCGGCCGCTCGCGGGGGCGGGGGCCCGGCCCGGCGCGCGGGCAGAGGTCCGGCCCTTCGCGGCGGAGCGGCTCGCGCGGGGCGACGCGGCGGCGCTCCGGGCGCTCGGCGGGCTGCTCACGGCGTACGACGCGGCGTTCCTCGCCCCGTACCGGCCCTGGATCGACGCGGCGGTGGCCTCGGACGTCGCCTGGCGCTCCCGCGAACTGGCGGCGGGCGGCACCCGGGCGCTGCTGGAGACCTTCCGCCCGATGGCCCGCTGGAGCGCGCCCGTGCTGGAGGTGGCGTACCCGGTCGAGCGTGACCTGTACCTGGCCGGGCGCGGGCTGCTCCTGGTGCCGTCGTACTTCTGCTGGCGCAGGCCGATCACCCTGTTCGACGCGGAGCTGCCGCCGGTGCTGGTCTACCCGGTGGAGAAGCCGGTCCAGCTGCCCGAGGCCACGGCCGCCCCGGCCTCCGGCGCCTCGCTCGTCCGCCTGCTGGGCCCGACCCGCGCCGCGCTCCTGTACGAGGTGGCGGCCCGCGCCTGCGCCACGACGTCCGAGCTGGCCCACGCCGTCGGCTGCTCGCTCCCCAACACCAGCCAGCAGCTGGCGATCCTGCGCGAGGCGGGCCTCGCCGCCTGCCGCAAGGAGGGCCGGTGCGTGCTCCACCACCCCACGCCGCTCGGGCGGCAACTGCTGGGGACGACGGGGGCCGGACCGTCGGAGCGGCCCCTGCCGACGCTTCGGCCCGCGACGGTTTCACCCTGATGAAAGGGTGCGGCGCGAGCGGGCGGATCCCTGCCACGCTTCTGCCATCCGGACGGTGGGCCGCGCGGAGGGAACGCCACGCGGCCACCGGCCGGAGGACCGTCCGGGCGCCTGCCCGGAGGACCGTCGGGGCCGACCGGCCCGGACGGCCGGAACCACTCGTCCCACAGGGGAGCCCAGGGGCCCATGGCCCGGGGCAGGGAGGGAAACGACATGCGCAGTTTCGTACGAGCGGCAGTGACGCTCATGTTCACGGCGGGGGCCGTGCTGGCGACGGGAGCGGGGGCGCAGGCCGGCACGTCCGACACCCGGGACGCCCTGGACACCTACGCCGGATGCCGCTCCGGATACGTCTGTATCTACCCGGGCGCGTCCTGGAACGGCAACCGGCCGGAGGCGACGTATTTCCGCTATGGCGTCTACAACCTCAACAACCAGACCGGTACCCACCGGGTGTTCAACAACCAGACGGACGGGGCGACCGTGCAGCTGTGCACGGGGTACGACGGGGTCGGCTGCGGCGCGAAGATGCCCACGTGGACCTACTGGGACGTGAACCTGACCCCGATCAACTCGATCAAGCTCGCGCCCTAGCCAGGCCCGGGCCCATATCCGGGTGACGTGGGGCGAGGGCCCTCCTACCCTCGCCCCATGGACGCGGACTTGGGCACGGGCGAACCACTGCTGCGCCATCACCGCATGCCTCAGCCGCCCGCGCGCAGCACCTCCGCCACCACCGGGCCCGCCGCGTCGCCGCCGTGGCCGCCTTCCTGGACGACCGCCGCCGCGGCGAGGTCGTTGCTGAAGCCGGTGAACCAGCTGTTGGACGTCTGGCCGTCGACCTCGGCCGAACCGGTCTTGGCGCCCTTGTCGCCGCCGACGCTCGCCATGGGCTCGGTGCCGGTGCCGGAGGGACTGGTCGCGGTGTACCGCATCATCTGCCGGAGCTGCTCGGACACGTTGGCCGGCAGCGGACGGGCCTCGGCGAACGGCCGGTCGTCCAGCTCACGGGCGATCAGGTACGGCTGCCTGAAGCCGCCGTTCTTCACCGTGGCACTCACCGAGGCCATGTTCAGCGGGCTCATGAGCACCTTGCCCTGCCCGATGTACGAGGCCGCCGTCTCGGCCCCCGAGGACTCCGGGATCCTGCCGTCGAAGGAGGGCACGCCGGTCTGCCAGTTGTCCTGACCGAGGCCGAAGTAGTCACGGGCCTCCTGCCCCAGGGCCGATCCGGCCCGGTCGCCGAGCGGCTTGACCGGCTTGATGAAGGTGCTGTTGCAGGACCGCGCGAACGCCTCGCGCAGCGTGGCGTTGCCGACGGAGAAGTCCTTGAGGTTGTGGAAGGTCACCCCGTCCCACGACACCGTGGACGGGCACTCCACCGCCGCGTCGATGCTCCCGAGACCGTTCTGGATGATCATCGCCGCGGTCACGATCTTCATCGTGGACCCGGGCGCCAACTGGCCGCTCATGGCCGCGTTGTAGCCGTCCTTGCGGTTGTTGGCGATGGCCCGGATCGCGCCCGTGGACGGCTGGACCGCCGCCACCGAGGACTCGCCGTACCGCTTCACCGCCTTCTCGGCCGCCGCCTGCACGTTCGCGTCGAGCGTCGTCCGGACCTTGCCGGGCTTGCCCTTGGCGAGGGTCAGCAGGTTGATGTCGGCCTGGCCGTCCTCGGCGGGCTCGATCCAGGTCTCGATGCCGGGCGTACCGCCGGCGGAGTCACCGTACTTCTGCCGCAGGGTGTCCAGGATCGTCCCGAGCGAGGGGTACTTCTCCTTGGTGAGCACGACCCCGTTGCGGTCGACGGCCTCGATGGCCGCCGTCGACGACTCTCCGGTCCTCAGCGTCGCGCCCTCGGTCAACCGCGGATGGACGACGGTGGGTTCCCAGTCGACCAGGGCCTTCCCGGTCGTCAGTCCGCGGACGACGGCGAGTTCGGAGGCGTACGACAGGGGCCTGGTCTTCCCGCCGTAGGAGACGGTGGCCCTGACGGTGTACGGCACCTTCGTGCCGACGGCCGGTCCCGGCGTGATCTTCACGTCGCCGATGTGGGCGGCCCCGCCGTACGAGGCGAGTACGGGCTCCGCACCGGCCTCGTTGTTGGTGAGCAGGGCCGCGCTCGCCGCGTCCCCGGCCGCCCAGGCGTCGAAGAAGGACTTCGACGTCTCGGATATCTCCGCCGCACTCGGCGGCCCGGTCTTCACCTCCGGTGTGGCGTTCCGGGAGCCGACCTTGCCGCTGTCCCCGTCCCCGTCGCTCCCGAGCACGCCGTACGCCCCGTAGCCGACCCCGCCGGCCACCAGGACGAACACTCCGCCGACCACGGCGACCTTCGCTCCACTGCGCATCAGTGCAGTCCCCCTCCCCAGGAGAGCCCCTTGACCACGTTCCATGTTCAAGGGGCAACTGTGAGGAACCCTAAGGGGTTGCCGTGCCGGCCGAGGGCGTCGTTACCGGACCGGAACGCTTGGCCGGAGGGGGCCGGCGCCCCGCCGATGAGGGCTCCCAGCAGGCCTGGGAACAAATTTTCGCCAAGGTGCGTGAACGCCGGGTTGCCGGGCACAAGGACCAACGCAACGAGGTCCTGGCGACATTCGGAGCCGGGACAACCGGTGGGGTGAACTGAGGCCGTTGTGAAGTAAGGCGCGCAAGCGCCTAAACCGGACTTGACGATGGGAAATAGAAAATGATCATCCTTGGGCTTCTTCTGCTGATTATCGGCCTGCTTGTCGGCATGTCACTGCTGACGACCATCGGTGGAATCCTCATCGTGGTGGGTGCCATCCTGTGGATCCTGGGCGCGACCGGCCGCGCGGTCGGTGGACGAAAGCATTTCTTCTAACCTGCCGGGTTGGAAGCGGCCGGGAACTCCGCTGATGCGGCGGATTCCCGCACATGCGGGCGGGCCACGACCGGTTGGGGGGTGCCCGGGCGGACGGGGGGGTGGAGGGGGGGGGGGGGGGAGCGGCGCAGGGTGGGGGAGGGCTGGCGCGGCGGGCGGGGGGCGG
>NZ_JBIWOZ010000009.1:0-193381 GCF_044767965.1 Streptomyces sp. NPDC101178 | reverse complement strand
TTACTATTTTTTTTTTATCCCGGGGGGGGGTGTGGTGGGGCGGGTACCGGGGGTTTGGGGTGTTACCCCCCACGGGGGGGGGGCCCCACCCTTATTGGGGGGCCCCCCGCCCGCATGGTGTGTGACCTGTGGCCGGCCTCGCAGGATGCCGGCGTGTCACGGGACGGGCCCGGCGCGCGTACAGCGTGCCGGGCCCGTCCGTCATCTACGTGTACCTACGTGCGAGTCAGTGACCCGCGGCCTTCTTCCGGCGCAGGAAGAACATCGCCGCGCCACCCGCCGCGAGGAGGGCCACCGCGATACCCGCGATCATCGGCGTGGCGCTGGAGCTACCGGTGACCGCGAGGTCACCGCCGCCGGTGGAGCCGCCGGTCGTGTCACCCGTGGTGGAGCCGGTGGTCTCGCCGGTCGTGCCGCCGGTGGTGTCACCCGTGGTGCCGCCGGCCGTGTCCTCGGACGGGCTGGGCTCCGGGGTGGCCGGCGGGGTCTCGCCGCCACCGCTCGTGGCCGGAGGCGGGGTGCCCTGGGTCTCGCAGTCCAGGACGCCCTGGAAGCGCTCCGAGAAGCCGTTCGGGCCGGTGACGGTGATGTCGTACGCCTCGTCCTCGCCGACCGGGACGGTCACGGTCTTGCTGTCGCCACCGGCGACGGTGTGCTCGGCACCGGCGAGCTCGAAGGTGAAGTCGCTGTCACCGGCGTTGTCGACCTTGACGTCGATGCCGCCCGCGGTGCAGTTCTTCTCCGCGGTGACCGACGGGATGGCGCCCTTCTTGGCCCAGTTCGCGGTCGCGTTCGCGACCACCGTGGACTCGGTGGAGCCGGCCAGGATCTGCGTCTGGCTCTTGCTGGCGCTCGCGAAGGCCCGGCCGACCGGAACCTGCGTGGTCGTCTCGGCCGTGAGCGAGGCGGTGCCGTCGGGGGTGCCGGCGGGCACGTCGAAGTACAGCTCGGTGCCGTTGACGGCCGAGGTGACGGGCTGGCCGTCCTTGTCGGTCACCTTGACGCCGGCCGTCAGGCCTTCGCCGCCGGGGACGATGGTGACCTGGTCGGCGTCGGTCTGCACGGTCACCGGGCCGAGCTTCTCGCCCGACTTGCCGGACACCGCGTTCGGGCCGAGGGTCAGGGAGGTCTTCGGCTCCTGGAGGTTCTGTGCCTGCGCCTCCAGCCAGTCCGCGAGCTTCTCGGCCTGCTGGTTCTTCGCCTCGACCTTCGCCCCGTCCGAGAAGCGCCAGATGGCGACCTGGGTGCCGGCGGCGGCCGTCTCGGGGGTCAGCTTTCCGGCACCGGCCTTCTGGGCGAGGGCATTCAGGTCGCCGGCCTGCGGGTAGGAGTTCCGGAGGATCCAGAGGATCTTCCCGGCATCGTTGTTGGAGCCGAGCGAGGTCTGGCCCCAGGGGGTTTCCAGGTACTTCGCCTTGTTCTGGGTCGGGTTGTGGATGTCGATGCAGTACGTCTGCAGTCGGCCGCCACCCTCGACGGTCATCTCGAACAGACCCGCGGAGACGTTCTTGGTCTTGCCGTCGCGGGTGTGGATGGTGGCGTCGCTGTACGTCTTCAGCCCGTCCAGAGTGGCCACCGCGCCACCCTGGTGGTGGATGTCATCGCCATCGGCCGAGGCGGTGCCGGCCCCGGCGAGCGAGCCCAGGACCAACACGCCGACCGTGGCGGCCGTGGTGGCTATCCGGCGGCCCGCGGCCCCGCGGCGGGTCGCGGCGGAAGCTGAGAAGGTTGTCAACACAGAAGTCCCCTCCGGTGCGACCCGTCCGTACTGAAGGCGCGTCAGATGCGCCACACGAGATACGTGGTGGGAGAGTCGCGAACACAGTCTCAAGTGCCCAGTGAGCACGTGGAGATAGTATGAAGAGAAGAAGGATGGGTAACCTTCATGGCCGCCTTTTGAGTCTTCCGAATCGGAATCGTTACCTCCGACGACCGGTCAGCTCCTCCCGACGGTCCTCCCGACGACCGCGTCCCGAGGGCACCGCTCCTACACCCAGGTGTCCAGCCACATCCGGTCCCGCCACAGGTCCTCCGGGATCGAAGTCCCGGTGTAGAGCGGCCAGAAGTAGATGAAGTTCCAGATGATCAGCAGCACCAGCACGCCCGCCGCGATCGCGCCCAGCGTGCGGCGGCGTTCGCCGGTCGGGTCGCTGCCCGTGAGGCCCAACTGCGCGCGGGCGCCCGTGCCCGCCGCCGGGCCCACGATCGCGCCCAGCAGCATCGTGACCGCCAGGCAGAGGAACGGGACGAACACCACCGCGTAGAAGAGGAAGATGGTGCGCTCCTGGTAGAAGAACCAGGGCACCCAGCCCGCCGCCACGCCGCACGCGATCGCACCGGCCCGCCAGTCGCGGCGGAAGAGCCAGCGCCACACCACGTACGCGAGCGCGAAGCACGCCGCCCACCAGAGCAGCGGGGTGCCGATGGCCAGGACCTCGGCGGCGCACTTGCCTGTAGAGGACTCCTTGCAGCCCGTCTGCTCCTCGTAGAAGTACGAGACGGGGCGGCCCAGGACCAGCCAGCTCCAGGGGTTCGACTCGTAGGTGTGGCCCGAGGTCAGGCCGACGTGGAAGTCGTACACCTGGGTCTCGTAGTGCCACAGGCTCCGCAGCCAGTCCGGGAGCCAGCTCCAGGACGAGCCCTTGCCTTCCGTGGCCGCCCAGTTGCGGTAGTAGCCCTTGTCCGTGACGATCCAGCCGGTCCAGGAGACGACGTACGTGACGATCGCCACCGGGACCGTGGAGAAGAACGCGGGGACCAGGTCGCGGCGCAGCACCGCCGTGTACGGGCGGGTCGCGCCTGCCGTGCGGCGCGCGCCCACGTCCCACAACACCGTCATCAGGCCGAACGCGGCCAGCACGTACAGGCCGTTCCACTTCGTCGCGAACGCCAGGCCCAGCATCACGCCCGCGCCCAGCCGCCACGGCCGCCACCCCAGCCGCAGGGTCTCCGCGATCCGGGCGTCCGGGCGCAGCACCCCGTCCTCGTCCACCGGCAGCGCGTCGGCCAGCCGGCGGCGGGAACGGTCCCGGTCCACCACCAGGCAGCCGAACGCCGCCAGCACGAAGAACATCACGATCAGGTCCAGCAGCGCGGTCCGGCTCATCACGAAGTGCAGCCCGTCCACCGCGAGCAGCAGCCCCGCCAGGCAGCCCAGGAACGTCGAGCGGAACAGCCGCCGGCCGATCCGGCAGAGCAGCAGCACCGAGATCGTGCCCAGCACCGCCACCATGAACCGCCAGCCGAACGGCGTGAAGCCGAAGAGCTGCTCACCGAAGCCGATGATCCACTTGCCGACCGGCGGGTGCACCACATAGCCCGGGTCGGTCGGGATCGGGACCGAGGACGGGTCCTTCAGGATCAGCTTGTCGACGTCCTTGGGCCACGAGCCCTCGTACCCCTGGTTGACCAGCGCCCACGCGTCCTTCGCGTAGTACGTCTCGTCGAATATCACGGCGTTCGGCTGGTCCAGCCGCCAGAAGCGGAGCAGGCCCGCGACCAGCGTGACCAGGAGCGGGCCGCCCCAGCCGGACCAGCGCACCAGGCGGTCGGCCACGTGCGGCGGGATCGCGAGCACCGACCACACCTGTCGGCCCGGCCGGGTGTACGGCGGGTCCAGGCGGTCGCGGAGCGGGGTCTCCGGGCGCGGGACATGGCCGAAGCGGCGCAGCCGCCGTTGCCAGGAGGTCGGCTGTTCGCCGAGCGGGTCCCCGGCGTCGTGGCCCCGCTGGGTCTCGGGTGCGGTACTCGTCACCGCGCCATCGTAGGGAACGCATCTGTGCGAAGGGCGCTGCCCGTGCTGCGAGGATGGCTGATGTGACTGGAACGACTGGAACGCTCGTGCTCGCAGGGACCCCCATCGGTGACGTGGCGGACGCCCCGCCACGCCTGGCCGCCGAACTGGAGCGGGCCGACGTCGTCGCCGCCGAGGACACCCGGCGGCTGCGCCGGCTCACCCAGGCGCTGGGCATCCACACCTCGGGGCGTGTCGTCTCCTACTTCGAGGGCAACGAGTCCGCCCGTACGCCGGAGCTGGTGGAAGCCCTGGTGGGCGGTGCCCGGGTGCTGCTCGTGACGGATGCGGGGATGCCGTCCGTGTCCGACCCGGGCTATCGGCTCGTCGCGGCCGCCGTCGAGAAGGACATCCGCGTCACCGCCGTGCCGGGGCCCTCCGCCGTACTGACCGCGCTCGCCCTCTCCGGGCTGCCCGTCGACCGGTTCTGCTTCGAGGGGTTCCTGCCGCGCAAGGCCGGTGAGCGGCTCTCCAAGCTCCGGGAGAACGCCGACGAGCGGCGCACCATGGTCTTCTTCGAAGCGCCCCACCGGCTCGACGACACCCTCGCCGCCATGGCAGAGGTCTTCGGCGCCGAGCGGCGCGCCGCCGTCTGCCGGGAGCTGACCAAGACGTACGAGGAGGTCAAGCGCGGCCCGCTCGGTGAGCTGGCCGTGTGGGCCGCCGACGGCGTCCGGGGCGAGATCACCGTCGTGGTCGAAGGGGCCACCGACTCCGGTGACGAGGGTCTGGACGCCGAGGAGCTCGTGCGGCGCGTGCGCGTGCGGGAGGAGGCGGGGGAGCGGCGCAAGGAGGCCATCGCCGCTGTCGCCGCCGCGGCCGGGCTGCCCAAGCGGGAGGTGTTCGACGCGGTGGTGGCCGCCAAGAACGCGGAGAAGGACGCGGGTGAGGCCACCAAGCCGTAGGCGTCGCGCGACAGAGTGCGCCTGCGCCGGAGCGGGTAGCCGCCGAGGAGTCGGATGGGTTCCGGCCGGGAACTCGTGATCCATCGAGCACACAAACCAACAGGAGGATGCCGTGGAAGCTGGTCCGGTGCGATGGGTGGGCGCGGCGACCGCTGCCTACGGTCTGGGTGTTCTCGTACGTCCGGCGTTGATGGCGCGCCCGTGCGGCCTGGAGGACGAGGACGGGTCCGTCCCGGCTTCGGCCGCTCTGCTCATCCGGGCCATGGGTGTCCGGGATGCGGCGATCGGCATCGTCATGCTGGTCGCGAAGGACCGTTCCGTGCGGCAGGCGGCAACCGCGTGCCGGGTCGTGGCCGACCTCGGTGACGCGGCGCTTTTCGGCACGCAACTTCCCGATCCGGCCGCGCGCCGCAAGGCCGCCGCGGTCGCGGGAGCCTGGGGAGCGTTGTGCGCGGTGGCAGGTCTGGCGGCGGACCGGGGCCGTGGCGCGTAGGTCCGTCGTGCTCCGCAGGCAACACTTCTGCCACCCACGCCCTCAGAGCCGTGACCCGATCAGGGCCGGGAGGCTCACCTGTCTCGATTCGCCATCATCCGCTGCCGTAGCAGGAGGACCGGCCGGCCGTGGACCGGGACCCGCCGCGGCCACTCCGCCACCTAGCACTGACAACGCCGTCGCGGCGAGACGGAGACCTGGCACCGCTCACGGCGTCTCCGTCAACAGCTCGTACGCCGTCGCCACGAACGTGTCCTTCCGGTGCACCCGCCGCGTCGCCGTCGCCACCACCGCCAGACCCGTCCCGGGGCGGAAGCCGAGGAACGCCTGCTGGCCCAGGGTCGCTCCGGCGTGGAAGAGGACCGGGCCGTACGGGGTCGGGTGCTGGAACCAGGTCAGCGTGTGGGTGTGCGCGTGCCGCAGGCCGCGCCGCAGCACCGGACGGGTCACCTCGGTGAGCGCGGCGGCCAGGGCGGGGTCCCGCAGCTCGGCGCCCCCCACATGCGCCTCCAGGAACGTCAGCAGGTCCAGCGGCGTCGACCGCAGCGCCCCCGCCGCCGTGAAGCCCCCCGTGTCCAGCGCCGGCAGCGGGGTTCCGTCGCGGCGGTGGCCGATCGCGTCGGTCCCCTCCGGACCCGGGCGCAGCAGCGTGGCCTCCAGGGCCAGGGGTGCCAGCACCTGTTGGTGCAGCAGCACCTCCCACGGGGTTCCGGTGGCGGCGGCGAGGGTGTGGCCGAGGACGGAGACCGCGAAGTTCGAGTAGTGCCAGCGGGTTCCGGGGCGGTGGCGCGGGCGGGCGCGGAGGAAGGCCCGGACCACCCGGTCCGCCGGGTAGTTGCCGTACGGGTCGCTCGACCAGCGCGGCACCGCCTGCGGGTAGAAGTCGGCGGGCAGGCCCGGCAGCCCCGAGGTGTGGGTGAGCAGATGGCGCAGCGTGATCCGGCGGACCGTAGGGTGCACCGGGAGGCCCGGGGCCAGCAGGTCCGCCGCCCGGTCCTCGTACCGCACCCTGCCCTGCGCCACCAGCCGGGCCAGCAGCAGACCCGCGAACGGCTTGGAGGCCGAGCCCAGTTCGTAGTGCAGCCGCTCGCGAGGGACCGGGCCCGGCGCCGAGCTGCCGCCGGTGCGGACCGTACGTACGCCGCCCCGGCTCATCGCGAGCACCACGTCCGGCGCGTCGATCCGCCCGGCCGCCTCGGCCAGGAGGTGGGCCGTCGTGGCCGAGGAGTCAACAGCCGTCACCGGGGCCGCCGTCACGTCCGTCATGCCGGAGCCGGTGCGGCGCTCAGGTCCGACAGCGCCCGGCTCATCGCCAGCGCCGAGGCGAACGCGGCCACCAGCGTCGGGTGGTAGACCAGGTCGAACACCGACTCCTCGTCGCCTTCCGGCATTCCGTCCACCACCGGCATCGCGCCGTCCGGCTGCTGCGCCTGCGCGAACCCCTGCCAGGCCGCCGCGTCCAGCGTCGGTTCCGGAAGGCAGGCGTCCACGACCAGCAGTTCGCCCAGCAGGTCCCAGCGCTTCAGGTCCAGCCAGTCGTCCAGCCAGGCCGGCAGCCAGAGTCGCAGGTATTCGGCGATGTCGGCCGGGAGGTCCGCGGGCCTCTCGCCCCAGTCCGTCAGGTGGAAGACCGTGTGCGTGATGTCGTAGCCGATGTGGCCCTCCACCGTCCACGGTTCGGCCCGCCGCGCCAGCCAGGTGTGTGCCAGCGCCGCCGTCTCCGGAACGCTCGGCTCCACGCCGAACCGCCGCTCGATCGCGCTCAGTCCCAGCCGCCGCACCGGCAGCACCTCCAGCCCCGCCCAGCTGGCCAGCCGGTGGTTGAGCCGGATCGCGGACTCCAGGTCGGGCTGCCGGTAGCCCAGCTCCCGGAACGGTACGTAGACCTCCAGGGGCACCGGCGAGAGCGGTTCGCGCCGCTGGCCCGCCAGCAGCAGGGCCCCGGAGTCCAGCAGCTCGTGCCAGGCGTGGTCCAGCAGCTTGTGCGCGAGCGCCGACTGCTGCGAACCCGCCACGCCCTCGCGGAAGATGACCTTCCCGATCAGCGCCAGCTCGCCCAGCGGCTTGAACCGGTCCAGCATGCCCGCCTCCGGCGACGGATCCGCCTCCAGCCGGAACCCTTCGCGGTGCTCGTACAGCCAGCCCAGGGCCTTCGCCCCGACGTCGTGGATCTGCTGGATGCCGGTGCTCATGCGGTGCGCCTTTCCCGGACGGACCCGGACCCGTCCGTCAGCGACCTCAAGGACAGGGCCGCCGCGAACGCCGTGACGAGGGTGGAGTGGTAGCAGTCGATGAAGGGGTACGGGTCCGGCGCGTCCTCGTGCACCGGTGCGCCGGTCTCCGGGACGCAGCCCGCCCGGTGCTGGACGTCCGCCAGCACCGGCCACACCGCGTCCAGCAGTTCCCCGGCCGCCGGTCCCGGCAGCGAGGCGGCGACCGCCAGCAGCTCGCCGGTCAGGTCCCACTGGCCGCTCTCCACGCAGCCGTCGGCCCACGCGGGCAGCCAGGTCCGCAGGTACGCGTCCGTCTTCTCCGGCACCCGGTCGGGCATCCGGCCCCAGTCGGTGAGGTGGAAGACGGTGTGGGTCAGCGCGTAGCCGGACGGACCCTCGAACGTCCACGGCTCCGAGAGGCCGCCCAGCCAGGTCCGGGACAGGACCGCACCCGCGTCGGTGTGGGTCACCACCCCCACCCGCCGCTCCGAGTTGATCAGCCCGAGCTGCCGGTTGGCGTGCTGCTCGGTATGGGCCCAGGCGCGGGTCGCGGTGAGCGGCCGGGCCAGCGCCTCGAACCCCTCGTGGCGCAGCCCGTACCCGGCGAAGGCGGCGTAGATCTCGTACGGGTAGGCCGCGAAGGGCTCCGTACGCAGCAGGTCGAGCAGCAGGTCACCCTCGTCGAGCTGCTCCCAGGCGTACGTGACGAGGTCGCCGGCCACCTCGTGTTCCGGGGTGCCGGGGGTGGTGGCGGCGCGGACCGTGGAGCAGAGCTGGGCCAGTTCGCCGAGGGGTTTGAGCGTGGCGTTGACCTGGGTGCGGGCGTCCAGGACGTCGTCGGGGAGCGCGAACTCGGCCCGGTGCGCGTCGGTCCAGCCGAGGGCCCCGCGCAGGACGTGCGGGAGGACGGCGAGCGCGGCACCGGGGGCGGTCCGGCCCGGGTGCGCCCCGGCGTGCTGGGGCGTCGCGGTCGCCGTCATCGCGCCCTCGCCTCGGCCATCAGCCGGGCCGCCCGGACGTGCAGCGTGACGCGGGGGTCGTGGCCGCCCATCAGCTCGACGAACTCCAGGCCGCGCTCCAGGCCGAGGGTGGCCGGTTCGCCGCCGATCGCCGCCAGCCAGCGCCCCGCGCCCGCCGCCTGGAGCCAGTCGCGCCGCCGCACCGCACGGACGAAGCCGCGTGCCAGGTCGACGGCGCGTGCCGCCGCCGCCCGCTGCACGGCCGAAGGCGCGGCCGGTACGGCGAGGGGTGCGAGGACCGAGAGCTGGTGGGTGAAGGACTGCCACGGCGCCTGCTCCAGCCAGGCGGCGTCGGGCTCCTCGTACGTCCCGGTCGTGCCGGTCGTGCCCGGGGGCTGCGCCATGCGCTGGAGCGTGGAGATCATGTGCCAGTGGCTCCAGGCCGTCGCGGCCGGAGCGTCGGGCTTGGGCGGGAATTCCCGTACCGCCCGGTCGAGCACGGCGACGTCTCCCGGATGCGGATGACGTCCGTACAGCACACTCGGCAGCAGCAGATCGGCGCCGATGACCCGCACGGCCGCGATTCCGGTCCGGTTCTCCTCGTCGATTCCCGCAGCGCCGCATACCGTGGCGAGGTGGTCCCCGCTCCGAAGAGCGAGGACCACCTCTGTTGCCAGGTCATGCACGGCACCCGCGAGCGGGGACGGAGCATGTGTCTGGTCCATGTTCCGACGTTCAGCCCTTCTTCGGGCGCGGGGTCGGAGGCGAAAGCAGCAGGGCGCCGCCGCCGGCGAGAAGCGCGAGGTAGGCGCACTCGCGGGTGTCGCGGTAGACGCCGTCGATCTCGCCCGGGTTGAGCGCCGCGTCGAGGTCGAGGTCGATGTCGGTGGCAGTGGTGTCCGTGGTGTACATGGGTGCTCCCCATCCTGTGGGAAATCGGGTTGATGTACGTACCGAGTCACGCTTGACGTACGTTTCGAGTGAAAGGGAGGAATGCGGGCGCCGCAAATCGGGGCCGGACATCCGCGGTAATAGGGAATTCAATTGAATGATGAATTCATGCGGCGAATGGGTGAGGAAAGGCCGGGAATTCAGGGAATTGCGGGGGTGCGCGGGGGGTGGTGCGCGGGCGCATTCGGCTCCGGTAGCGAGCGCGTACGGGGGCGTGCGGTAGTTCGCCGGTCATCGGCGGTCCTGTCTCCGGTCCGAGTTCTTCCGTGTGCCGGTCACGGGCCGCCCTGTCGTGGGCCATGCGTCGGCAAAGGGCGGCAAAAGGAGGCCAAGAACGCATCAACAACAGCTCTGAGCTGGTGCGTTTGTCCCCGCGCGGGTGTCCACTGGAAGGGACGGGCCACCTGTTCGAAACCCTCGGGCGGGTCGGCCGTCCCCGGAGTGCCTGACCGGCGGACAAGAGGAGCGGGTATGAGCGAGATCGCAGCGAACACCGTCCACGAGGAGTACGCCTTCGCCTGCATGAGGTGCGGGTACGGCTGGGAGCAGGCCTACGAGATAGAGCACCACGTGGACGCCCACGGCCACGAGTTCGTCGTCTACACGGCCGACGGTGAGCGCGTGCCGTCCCCGCTCTCCACACCCACCTGCACCAACTGCGGCGGACACGTGGTGCGCATCATGCGGGCCGGGCGGGTGGCCGGTGCGCAGCAGTTCCTGCACACGTCGAAGAGCGCCAAGCGCGACCCGGAGAAGGTCCCGGCGGCCCGCACCGCCGACCGCCACTGGCGGCTGTCGGACCTGCTGCACCCGTTCCACCGCAGGTGACACGCGCATGAGAGCCGGGCCCGGCGCCACCGGCGTGCGCCTCCCCGCGTGAGGGCCCGGCCCTCGTACGCCGGTGCACCGGGCCCTCGTAGAGTCGTCCGCATGAGCCGTACCGAAGCCCCGCCGCTGCCCGAGCCCCTCCGGGTCCCGGTCGCCGACTCCCACACCCACCTGGACATGCAGGACACCACCGTCGAGGAGGCCCTCGCCCGGGCCGCCGCGGTGAACGTCACGACGGTGGTCCAGGTGGGCTGCGACGTGGCCGGCTCCCGGTGGGCCGCCGAGACCGCCGCCGCCCACCCGGCCGTCCACGCCTCGGTGGCCCTGCACCCCAACGAGGCCCCGCGCATCGTCCACGGCGATCCGGAGGGCACCGCGCGGCAGGGGGCCCGGGAGCCCGGCGGCAAGGCGGCGCTGGACGACGCGCTGGCGGAGATCGACGCGCTGGCCGCCCTGGACCAGGTGCGCGGGGTCGGCGAGACGGGCCTGGACTTCTTCCGTACGGGCCCCGAGGGCATCGCCGCCCAGGAGGAGTCGTTCCGGGCCCACATCGAGATCGCGAAGCGGCACGGCAAGGCCCTGGTCATCCACGACCGGGACGCGCACGCCGACGTCCTGCGGGTCCTGGCCGACGCGGGCGCGCCCGAACGGACCGTGTTCCACTGCTACTCCGGCGACGCCGAGATGGCCGCGATCTGCGCGCGGGCCGGGTACTTCATGTCCTTCGCCGGCAACATGACCTTCAAGAACGCCCAGCCGCTGCGCGACGCGCTCGCCGTCGCCCCGACCGAGCTGGTCCTGGTCGAGACGGACGCGCCCTTCCTCACGCCGGCCCCGTACCGCGGACGGCCCAACGCCCCGTACCTCATCCCGGTCACGCTCCGTGCGATGGCCGAGGTGAAGGGGCTGGACGAGGACACGCTGGCCGCCGCGATCTACGACAACACGGCACGCGCGTTCGACTTCTGAGCCGGCCGCTCCCGAGCCCGGACGCTTCTGAGCCCGGTCGCGCACGCTGTGTAGTGGTGCCGCTTTGGAGAGTCACCGCTGCTCCGCTATCGTCCCCGCGCACGACGGGGCGGCAGCAGGCGGATCTCTTCAGGAGCGGCGTGAACGGCGTGAACACTTCGCAGGACAGGCGTCTCGGCGCGTTCCACGAGCAGCTGACGTCGGCGGACGGAGTGTGGACGGTGGACCCCGCCGCCCACGCCCCGACCGTCGTGGACACTCCGTTCACCGAACCACCGCCCCCGCCCGCCGTGCCCCGGCACGGCCCCACCCGCGCCGAAACCCGGCGGGCCGCCAAGCGCCGCCGCCCCCTCGTCGCCGACCCGGAGAACCTGAAGCTGAGACGGCTCGTGCCCCGGGCCCTCGTCGTGGCCTTCCTGGCGGGCGGCACCACCGCGTTCGTCGCCCACGACAAAGCGGTCCGGCTGGACGTCGACGGCACGCCCCGCACCCTGCACACCTTCGCCGACGACGTCACCGAGCTCCTGGCGGACGAGGGCGTCCCCGTCGGCGCCCACGACCGCGTCTCCCCGGCTCCCGGCACCGAACTCGACCACGGCGACCAGGTCACCGTCCGCTACGGCCGCCCGGTCGACCTCACGCTCGACGGCCACCACCGCCGCATCTGGACGACCGCCGACACCGTGGCCGGGGCCCTGCGCGAGTTCGGGATCCGCGCCGAAGGCGCGTACCTCTCCGCCTCCCGGTCCGCCCCGATCGCCCGCACCGGCCTGATCCTCTCCGTCCGCACCGAACGCACCGTGACCTTCATGGCCGACGGCCAGGAACGCACCCTGCGCACCAACGCCGCCACCGTCCACGAGGCCCTCGCCCAGGCGGGCATCACGCTCGAAGGCCTGGACGCCACCTCCGTGGACCCCGCGAGCTTCCCGCGCGAGGGCCAGACGGTCTCCGTGCTGCGGATCACCGACACCCGCGAGGTGCACGAGGAGAGCGTCCCGTACGCGGTGGAGCGGAGCGAGGATCCCGAGCTGTTCCGGGGGATCGAGCGGGTGGAGCGGGCCGGGCGCAACGGCGTGCGCCGGGTCACGTACGCCGTCCGGACCGTCAACGGCGTACGGCAGACGCCCCGCAGGACCGGAGAGGAGCTGGTCCACCGGCCGGTCAGCCGCGTCGTCCGCACCGGCACCCGGCAGCGGCCCGCGGCCGTCACCGGGGCGGACGGGCTGAACTGGTCCGCGCTCGCCGCCTGCGAGTCCGGCGGGCGGGCGGGAGCGGTGGACCCGAGCGGTACGTACGGCGGGCTGTACCAGTTCGACACCCAGACCTGGCAGTCGCTCGGCGGCAGCGGTCGACCCCAGCACGCGCCCGCCGCCGAGCAGACGTACCGGGCGAAGAAGCTCTACGTGCAGCGGGGGGCGAGTCCGTGGCCGCACTGCGGCCGTAGGCTTACCGGGTGAGCAGCACAGAGCCCGACGCCCTCCTGGGCCCCGCAGACATCCGCGACCTGGCAGCGAAACTGGGCGTACGCCCGACCAAACAGCGCGGTCAGAACTTCGTCATCGACGCCAACACGGTCCGCCGCATCGTGCGCACCGCCGAGGTCCGCCCGGACGACACCGTCGTCGAGGTCGGCCCCGGGCTCGGCTCGCTGACCCTGGCGCTGCTGGAGGCGGCGGACCGGGTGGTCGCGGTGGAGATCGACGACGTGCTCGCGGCCGCGCTGCCCGCCACGGTCCAGGCCCGGATGCCGGAGCGCGCCGACCGGTTCGCCCTCGTCCACTCCGACGCGATGCTGGTCACCGAGCTGCCGGGCCCCGCGCCCACCGCGCTCGTCGCGAACCTCCCGTACAACGTGGCGGTGCCCGTCCTGCTCACCATGCTGGAGCGGTTCCCGAGCATCGAGCGGACCCTCGTCATGGTCCAGGCCGAGGTGGCCGACCGGCTGGCCGCCCGGCCGGGCAACAAGGTCTACGGCGTGCCGTCGGTGAAGGCCAACTGGTACGCGGAGGTCAAGCGCGCCGGCTCCATCGGCCGTACGGTCTTCTGGCCCGCCCCGAACGTCGACTCCGGCCTCGTCTCGCTCGTCCGGCGCACGGAGCCCATCGCCACCACCGCGTCCCGCGCCGAGGTCTTCGCGGTCGTCGACGCGGCCTTCGCCCAGCGCCGCAAGACGCTGCGGGCGGCCCTGGCCGGCTGGGCCGGCTCCGCGCCCGCCGCCGAGGCCGCGCTGACCGCCGCCGGGATCTCGCCGCAGGCGCGCGGGGAGGCGCTCACGGTGGAGGAGTTCGCGGCGATCGCGGAGCACAAGGTGGAGGAGTCCGTATGAGCGCCGCTGTCACCGTCCGCGTCCCCGCCAAGGTCAACGTCCAGCTCGCCGTGGGCGCCGCCCGCCCCGACGGCTTCCACGACCTGGCCAACGTCTTCCTCGCCGTCGGCCTGTACGACGAGGTCACCGCGACCCCCGCCGGCGAGCTGCGCATCACCTGCTCAGGACCGGACGCCGCCCAGGTCCCGTTGGACGCCACCAACCTCGCCGCCCGCGCCGCCGTCGCGCTGGCCGAGCGGTACGGCGTCGAACCCGCCGTCCACCTCCACATCGCCAAGGACATCCCGGTCGCGGGCGGCATGGCGGGCGGCAGTGCCGACGGGGCCGCCGCCCTGGTCGCGTGCGACGCCCTGTGGGGGACGGGCGCGAGCCGGGACGAGCTGCTGGCCATCTGCGCCGAGCTGGGCAGCGACGTGCCGTTCAGCCTGGTCGGCGGGGCCGCGCTCGGCACCGGACGCGGCGAGAAGCTGACGCCGATCGAGGTCGGCGGAGCGTTCCACTGGGTCTTCGCGGTGGCGGACGGCGGGCTGTCGACGCCTGCGGTGTACGGGGAGTTCGACCGGCTCACGGCCGAGGCGGACGTCCCCGAGCCGAGCGCCTCGCCCGCGCTGCTGGCCGCCCTGCGCGCCGGCGACTCCGGCGCACTCGCGGCGGCCCTGAGCAACGACCTCCAGCCCGCCGCGCTCTCCCTGCGCCCCTCGCTCGCGGCCACGCTGGCGGCGGGCACGGAGGCGGGGGCGCTGGCCGCGCTGGTCTCCGGGTCCGGGCCGACGACGGCGTTCCTGGTCGCGGACGAGCCGGCGGCCCGCAAGGTGGCCGACGCGCTGCTGGCGTCCGGGACCTGCCGCAACGCGCGGGTGGCGCCGGCTCCCGCGCGGGGCGCGCACGTGGTGACGGCGTGAGCCTTCGGGGGAACGGCAGGGTCAGCGGCCCGTCGTACCGTCGATCAGCTCGCGCAGGATGTCCGCGTGACCGGCGTGCCGGCCGGTCTCCTCGATCATGTGGGTGAGCGCCCACCGGACGCTGGGGGCGGGCTTCCCCGGCCCCGAACCCGACTCCGGCCGGGGGACCGGCGCGGCCAGGTCGGTGCACCCGTCCAGGACGGCGTTCGCGCTCTCGACCGCCGTACGGTAGCGGGCGACGACCTCGGCCACGCTGTCCGTCGGCGCGGCCGAGAACGTGGCCTGCCAGTCGGTGACCTGGTCCCCGAGGAAGATCGCGCGCTCCACGTACGTCAGGTGGTTGAGCAGGCCGAGCAGGTTCGTGCCCGATCGCACGGCCGCCGTCCGGACCTCCGGTTCCGGTGCGCCTTCGACCTTCGCGGCGACCGACGTGCGCAGGTAGTCGAGGAACCCGCGCAGGGTCTCGGCCTCGCTGGTTCCGGTGCGGGGCGGCGGGGTGTCACGGCGGCGGTCACGGGTGGCCATGGCGGGTCTCCAGGGTGCGGGCGGGTCAAGCGGTGCGGCGGACGACGATCAGGACGTGGTCGGTGACCTCTGCGGTGGTGCCGTCCGGGCCGGTCGCGATGCGGCGGGGCGCGTCGGCGCGCTCGACCGTCCAGGCGGCCGGGTCGAGACCGAGGCCGTCGGCGACCTCCCGCGGGCTCGGGAAGTAGGCATCGGGGTCCTGGTTCCACGACCAGGGCGCGGTCGAGCCGTGGTCGACGACCAGCAGTCGGCCGCCCGGCCGCAGCGCGTGCGCGGCCCGGCGCAGGACGGCCGCGCGGTCCAGCTCGTACGGGGTGTGCAGGTAGTGGGCGGTGACCAGGTCGAACCCGCCCTCGGGGCCGTCCGGGCTCTCCGGGAAGGTCGCGCCCAGGTCGTGCCGCTCGGCGGTGACCCGTTCGCCCAGGCCGAGCGAGCGGGCCAGGGTGGTGAGGCGCTCGACCGCCACGGCCGAGACGTCGACGGCGGTGACGCGCCACCCGCGGCGCGCGAGCCACAGCGTGTCGCCGCCCTCGCCGCAGCCCAGCTCCAGCGCGTCGCCGGGCGGCAGGTCGAAGAGCGTCTCGGTGAGCCGGACGTTCGGCCGGGGGTCGGTGGCGACGGGCCGGGCGGCGTAGATGCCGTCCCAGGAGGTGCGGGCGTCGGCGGTGGTCAACGGGGGCTCCTTCGGCCGGGACGCGCGCGTCGGGGCGCGCTGTCGGTTGCCCGTCCAGTGTGGTCACCGGCTGCCGCGATCCGCACGAGAAGTTGCCGTACCGGCAAACCGCTCAGCGTGCGGAGGAGGGGTCGTTCTCCTCGTACAGGTAGCCGTTGAAGCTCGTCGTGCAGTCGCTGAAGTCCTGCGCGAGCCTGACGGTGACCGTGGTGGTGGCCGGGAGCGGGTCGCCGGGCCGTGGACCGGTGTCGCAGATGTACCAGGCGTCGTGGTCCCGGGGGAGGGTGACGTCCTTGTGCTGGGCGGCGGCGGTCAGGCGCGCGGGGGAGAGGTCCTGACGGGCGAACTCCGCCCGTGCCTGCTCGTAGGTCTTGCTGTGCAGGGCGGGCATGACCGGATCGGGTGTGGGCGCGGGAGCGGGTGCAGTCGAAGCGCCGGCTGTGGGTGCGGGCGCAGTCGAAGCGGTGGGCGTGGGTGTGGGCGTGGGTGTCTCGGCGGTGGTGGGCGCGGTGACCGGAGGGTTGTCGTCGGGCTGCGTACCGCCCGAGCATCCGGCGAGGGCGAGCACGCCGACGAGGGCTGACAGGGCGAGACGACGGGGATTCCGCACCATGGTGGTACTCCGATCCGGGGAACGGGGAACGGGGAACGGGGAAGCGGTGAACGACATCCGCACGCAACGGTGTTGGCCGATCTCCGGCCTGCCCTGCCCTGTCTCCTACCCCGTACCGAGAAGGCCAACTTGGCGCACTGCGGCACCATCCGGCGTACTCAGGAGCAGAATTGAGTACCCGTACCCTCCCGCCGCACCCCCGCCCGCCGGGAACGTATGCGCATGGGATCACCAGTTCGTGTACTCGCCGAGGCCACCCCCGTCACCCGGGACCGCTACGTCGACCTCCTCCGGGTCGCCTCGCTCGCCGCGGTCGTGCTCGGGCACTGGATGATGGCGGCCGTCACCCCGGACGGGGTCGGCAACCTGCTCGCCGTAGTGCCGGAGCTCCAGCCGCTGACCTGGCTGCTCCAGGTGATGCCGGTGTTCTTCTTCGTCGGCGGATTCGCGCACGCCCTCTCGTACCGCTCCCTGCTCCGCAAGCGCCCCGAGGGCTCCACGGACTCCGTCTACGCGGCCTTTCTGCGGGCCCGGCTCCAGCGGCTGCTGCGCCCCACCATGGTCTTCGTGCTGGTCTGGGGCGCGGCCGCCCTCCTCATCCAGCTGCTCGGCGGAGGCGGCGGGCTGACCGGTGTCACGCTGCGGCTGGTGACCCAGCCGCTCTGGTTCATCGGGATCTACCTGGCGATGGTGGCGTTCACCCCGCCGCTGCTGAGGCTGCACGAGCGGTACGGCTGGGGCGCGTTCGCCGGTCTCGCGGGTGCGGCGGCGGCCGTGGACGTGCTGCGGTTCGCGGCCGGGGTCCCGTACGTGGAGTTCCTCAACTTCGTCTTCGTCTGGCTCGCGGTGCACCAGCTCGGCTTCCTGCGCGCCGACGGCCGCCTCGGCGTCGGCCCGGGCCTCCACTCCCTCCGCCGGCCCGCGCTGCTCGCCGGGGCCGGGCTGGTCACCGCCGTGGCCCTGGTGGCGTTCGGGCCCTATCCGCTCTCCATGGTCGGGATGCCCGGCGAGAAGGTCAGCAACATGGCCCCGCCGACCCTCGCCCTGCTCTGCCACGGCCTCTGGCTGGTCGGCGCGGTCGAGCTGCTCCGCGCCCCCGCCGCCCGGCTGCTGGCCCGCCCGCGCGCCTGGCGGACGGTGGTGGCCGCCAACGGGGTGGCGATGACCGCGTTCCTCTGGCACCTCACGGCGATGCTCGGCGTGTACGGGGCGATGCTCGCCCTGGACGTCCCGCTCCCCGAACCCGCCACCGCCGCCTGGTGGGCCCGGACCCCGCTGCGCCTGGTGGCCGCCGCCGCGCTCACCGCCGTACTCGTCGCGGCCTTCCGCACCTTCGAACGCCCGGCCCCCACCGCAGGAGTTCAGGGCCACGGCCCCCTCGCCGCCCTCGGCGCGACGCTTACCCTGCTCGGCGTCCTCGGCCTCTCCATGGTCGGCTTCGCCGGCCTGCTGGAGGGCCGCACGGCCCTGCTGATCGCCATCCCGGTCACCGCCCCGGCGGCCGTCGCGATGACCCTGTGCGGCTGGCTGCTGGTGGAGCGGGCGGGGCGCGGGGGCGGTGACCGGGGTCAGCGGCCGTAGTGGTAGCGGCAGGCGGCGACGCGGACCTCGTCGTCGACCACCTTGTAGATGAGCCGGTGCTCGTCGGTGATGCGGCGCGACCAATACCCCTGGAAGCCGTGCTTCAGGGGCTCTGGCTTGCCCATCCCCTCGTTTCCGTTCCGGGCGATGTCCTGGAGTAGTGTGTTGATCCTCTTGAGGATCTTGCGATCCTGGTTCTGCCACCAGACGTAGTCGTCCCACGACGACTGATCCCACACGAACTTCACTCCGCGAGCTCCTGCACCGTGCCGCCGCCGTTCTCCAAACGGTCGATCGAAGCCAGCAGCCGACGGGCGTTCTCCGGACTCCTGAGCTGGTACGCCGTCTCCTTGAGGGACTCGTACTCATCCAGCGCCACTATCACCACGGGCTCGTGGCCGGCGCGCGTGACCACGACCTCCTCGCGGTCGTCCACGACTGCGCTCAGGGTCTCCGCGTATCTCGCCCGGGACTCCGTGTAGGTCATCGTCCGCATGCCGTGCTCCTCTGTACGTCATTCTGTACGTACAGAAAACTGTACGCCTGGCTCGGTCCAGCGGCAAGGACGTGCCCCCTAATTCAGGCGCGGCGCCGCGCAGCCGTGGCGGCCCCGAACAACGAGGCGTGGACGCGGAAGCGGGTCACCGGCCGGGGGTAGCCGGGCGGCCCGGCCGGGCAGGCGGCGGTGACCTGGGTGGTGGCCGTCCGGTACGCGGTGGCCCAGCCGGGTTCCTTCGCGTTCCGCGCGGCGAGGATGTCCTCGGCCCGTACGCCGGACAGCGGAGTCTCCAGCACCGGCACCGCCGCGAGTTCCAGGCGCCCGCGCTCGCCCCGGTCCACCGAGCACCGCAGCAGGGTGCGCGGCCCGCGCCCGGACTACCCGGTCAGGTCCAGGTCGGCGTACAGCTCCCAGGTCTCGTCCCCGGGCAGCAGACCACGCACCGAATCCCGCGACAGGACACCCCCGCACGCCGTGTCCAGGACACCGGCGTTATGGGCGTCGCGCCGCTCGGACCGTACGAGGACGAAGGCGGCCACCAGCGACGCGGCGAGCACCACCAGGGCCGCTTTCGGCAGTACCCGGTGACCGATGAACCGTTCCCATGCCGCTGCCACCACTACGCCCCTGGCCCATGACCAGAGGCGCACGCTACCGCCCCCTCCGGCCGGGGCGGAGAGCCCGCGCCACCGGCCCCCCTCCGCCGCGCCGTACCCTTGGAAGGTCGATCAACCCCCCGGACAGGAGTGAAATGGCCGTCAATCTGGTCAATGTCGAGCAGGTCAGCAAGGTGTACGGCACCCGTGCCCTGCTCGACGGTGTATCCCTCGGGGTCTCCGAGGGCGACCGGATCGGTGTCGTGGGCCGCAACGGCGACGGCAAGACCACCCTCATCCGGATGCTCGCCAAGCTGGAGGAGGCGGACACCGGCCGCGTCACCCACAACGGCGGGCTGCGGCTCGGCGTGCTCACGCAGCACGACTCCCTGGACCCGGCGAAGACCATCCGCCAGGAGGTCATCGGCGACCTCGCCGACCACGAGTGGGCGGGCAGCGCCAAGATCCGGGACGTGCTCACCGGGCTCTTCGGCGGCCTCGCGCTCCCCGGCTTCGAGCACGGGCTCGACACCGTCATCGCCCCGCTCTCCGGCGGTGAGCGCCGCCGTATCGCGCTGGCGAAGCTCCTCATCGACGAGCAGGACCTGATCGTCCTCGACGAGCCCACCAACCACCTCGACGTCGAAGGCATCTCCTGGCTCGCCGGCCACCTGCGGACCCGGCGCTCGGCGCTCGTCTGCGTCACCCACGACCGGTGGTTCCTGGACCAGGTCTGCACCCGCATGTGGGACGTCCAGCGCGGCACGGTCCACGAGTACGAGGGCGGCTACAGCGACTACGTCTTCGCCCGCGCCGAGCGCGAGCGGATCGCCGCCACCGAGGAGTCCAAGCGGCAGAACCTCATGCGCAAGGAGCTGGCCTGGCTGCGCCGCGGCGCCCCGGCCCGTACCTCCAAGCCGCGCTACCGCATCGAGGCCGCCAACGAGCTCATCGCCGACGTGCCGCCGCCGCGCGACACCAGCGAGCTGATGAAGTTCGCCAACGCCCGCCTCGGCAAGACCGTCTTCGACCTGGAGGACGTGACCGTCCAGGCCGGACCCAAGACCCTCCTCACCCACCTCACCTGGCAGCTCGGCCCCGGCGACCGCGTCGGCCTGGTCGGCGTCAACGGCGCGGGCAAGACCTCGCTGCTGCGCGCGCTGGCCGAGGCCGCCCGCACGCACGGCGACGAGCAGCCCGCCGCCGGGAAGGTCGTCGTCGGCAAGACCGTCAAGCTCGCCTACCTCTCCCAGGAGGTCTCCGAGCTGAACCCGAACCTCCGGGTCCTGGAGGCCGTCCAGCAGGTCCGCGACCGGGTCGACCTCGGCAAGGGCCGCGAGATGACCGCCGGCCAGCTCTGCGAGCAGTTCGGCTTCACCAAGGAGAAGCAGTGGACGCCCGTCGGCGACCTCTCCGGCGGTGAGCGCCGCCGCCTGCAGATCCTGCGGCTGCTGATGGACGAGCCCAACGTCCTCTTCCTCGACGAGCCCACCAACGACCTGGACATCGAGACCCTCACCCAGCTGGAGGACCTCCTCGACGGCTGGCCCGGATCGATGATCGTGATCTCCCACGACCGGTTCTTCATCGAGCGGACCACGGACAAGGTCATGGCCCTGCTCGGCGACCGTGCCCTGCGGATGCTGCCGCGCGGCATCGACGAGTACCTGGAGCGCAGGCAGCGCATGGAGGAGGCCGCCACCCCCTCCGCCGCCCCCGCGCCCCGCCCGTCCGGAGCCCCCGCCGCCCCCGCCGTCTCCGCGCAGGAGGCCCGCGCCGCGAAGAAGGAGCTGCAGAAGGTCGAGCGCCAGCTCGACAAGCTCTCGACCCGGGAGACCGCGCTGCACAAGCAGATCGCGGAGAACGCCACCGACTTCGAGAAGGTCGCCGGGCTCGACGCCGAACTCCGCGAACTCGTCACCGAGCGCGACGAGCTGGAGATGCGCTGGCTGGAACTGGCCGAGGACGCCTGAGCGGCGCTCTCCGGCCCGTCCTGCGCCACCCGGAATCGGCGACCGGTGTGGAGGCCTCCTTCGCCCCGCCCGCATCGCCTGCTCCGGCGGACGCGCGGTGCTCACGCAGCCGTACATCAGCGGGGGCGACGACCAGCAGGAGAAGGACATCGTGTCGATGCTCGCCTTCGGTGACTGACCGTCACCTTCCGGCGGTCGTAACGAGGGCATCACAACGTGGTTCTCCCTTGGGAACAGGGGGTGGCCCGATCCGGTGTCCGATGGCTGGTGGGTGGTACAAAGAACCCCCGCCCGACTGTCGTGACACCGCGGAAGCCATGCCCGATTCGCTCCTTTCCGGGGGTAATTGAACCCATCGGAATCGCGGGGGAGACCGGATCGGGCACCGGACCGCACGAAGGGGGACGTGCTGATGAGCCAGCCGCCCAGCCAGCAACCGCCGCAGGGGGGCTTCGGGGCTCCGCAGGAGCCGCCGCAGGGGACTCCTCAGCCGCCGCAGGACCAGCCGCAGCAGCCGCAGGACCAGCCGCCGTCGCCGGCCGGGCAGCCCGAGCAGCCCCCGCAGGCACCGGCGACCCCGCCGCCCGGCGACCAGGCGTACGGCTATCCGCAGACGCCCCCGGCCCAGCAGCCCGGTTACGGCTACCCGCAGGCTCCGGGCCAGGCTCCGGGCCAGGCCCCGAACCAGGCCCCCGGCCCGTACGGCCAGCAGCCTCCCGGCCAGGCGCCCGGCCCCTACGGTCAGCAGCCCTCCGGCCCGTACGGTCAGCAGCCCGGCCCCTACGGCCAGCCGGCCACCGGCGGCTACGGCCAGCCCGCTCCCGGCCCCTACGGTCAGCCCACGCAGCCCGGTTACGGCTACCCGCAGCAGCAGTACCCCGGCGCACCGGCCCCGGGCGGGCCCACCGGGAGCGGCGGATCCGGCGGTCCCTTCGCCGGGAAGACCGGCATCCTCGCAGCGGCCGCCGTCGCCGTCGTCCTCCTCGTCGGCGCGGGCGCCTGGTACGTGGTGAGCGACAGCGGCGACGACCCCAAGAAGCCGGTCGCGGGCCCCAGCAACGGCACCGACGACCCCAAGGCGCCCGAGACGCCCAGCGCGTCCCCCTCGGTCGACGAGGGCGACGGCACCGGCGGTGGCCGGGAGGGGAACGACGACCTCAACGCCGGGCGCAAGCCGGGTGAGGCCAAGGTCGCCTGGCTCCAGACGAACGACGTCGACCTCCCGCGCAACGGTGGTGAGATACGTGGCCCCTGGTTCGTCGGCGACACGATGATCACGGCCCTGTACCGCGGGGTCTCCGGCTACTCGGTCGCCGACGGCAAGAAGAAGTGGACCGTGGAACTCCCCGCGGACGTCTGCGCCACGCCCAACACGGCCTCGCCCGACGGCAAGCTCGTCATCGCCGTCAAGAACGGCACCACGGACCGGTCCACCTGCTCCGTGATGCAGATGATCGACCTCACCAACGGCAAGGCCGGCTGGAAGTCCGAGGTCAAGAAGGCCGGCGCCTTCGACCTGATCTCCGACATCTCCCTCGCGATCAGCGGGAACACGGTCACCGCCGGGCGGACCAGCTACTCCAGCGCGTACCGCGTGAGCGACGGCAAGGAGCTGTTCGGCACCCCGACGGACAACTGCCGGACCTTCTCCTTCGCCGGCGGCCCGAAGCTGATCGCCGCCGCCAACTGCCGTAACGACGACGTCGACAACCCGCAGCACCAGCTGCAGGAGGTGGACCCGACCACCGGAAAGGCCAGGTGGACCTACCGGCCGCCGCGCGGCTGGGAGATCAAGAAGGTCTACTCGGTGAGCCCGCTCATCGTCTCGCTCGACAACAAGAAGAAGAAGCAGTGGTCGATCGCCGCGTTCACCGACAACGGCAAGCTCCGCTCGCAGATGAGCCCGGCCAAGGGTGACAAGGTCGTCGCCAACTGCGGTGGCACGTTCGCCATCTTCGGCCAGAACCTCGAAGGCTGCTCCGGTGTCGTCGCCGACGCCGACACCTTCTACATGGCCACCGAGGCCGACTCCACCGGCTCCGCGCGGACGAACAAGGTCGTCGCCTTCGACCTGAACACGGGCAAGCCCAAGTGGACCGCGCCCGCACCGGCCGAGCGCACCATGACCCCGGTCCGGATGGACGGCGGCAAGCTGGTGCTCTACATGGAGCCGCGGTACGACAAGGCCGGCGCCATGCTCACGCTTCCGCCGACCGGTGGCTCCACCAGCGTCCTGCTCCAGCACCCGGAGGGGACGAACCGGATCGAGAACAACCTCTTCGGCGGGCTGTCCGTCCGGTACGAGGACGGCCGCTCCTACCTCCTCCCCAAGCGGCTCAGCGGCCGTGACGACGGGGAGATGGAGCAGGCGACGGCGCTGGTGTTCTCCAAGTGACCGCCGCCCCGACGGCATCCGAAACCCCCGCACATCTCCAGTCTTCCGAGGTACGAACGCGATGACCCAGCCGCCGCCGCAGCCACCCAACGAGCCCCCGAACCAGCCGCCCGGCCAGTCCTCGGGTCAGCCCGCCGACCAGCCCCCGGCAGGCCCGCCCGCCCAGCCTCCCGCCACCCCGCCCGCCGGCGGCTTCGGCGCTCCGCAGGACCCGCCGCCCGGCGGATTCGGTGAGCCGACCCCGCCGCCCGCGGCCCCCTTCGCCAAGCAGCCCCCGCCCGGCGGTCAGCCGACCCCGCCCGCCGGCGGCTACGGCTCCCCGCCCACACCTCCCGGCGGCTACGGCACCCCGCAGCCCGGTTACTCCACCCCGCCGGCCCCGCAGCCCAACGGCTACGGCTACCCGCAGGGACCGCAGCCCGGCTACGGCTACCCGCAGGGCGCACCCGGTCAGCCCGGTCAGCCCGGCTACCCGGGCGGCCAGGCCGGTATGCCGCAGCAGGGCTACGGCTACCCCACCCAGCCGATGTACGGCGCTCCGCAGCCCGGCCCGGCCGGCAACGGCGGCGGCAAGAAGTTCTCCACCCAGCTGCAGATCATCGTCGCCGCGGCCGTCGCCGTGGTGCTGATCATCGGCGCGGCCGTCGTCTACTCCGCCACCAAGGACGACGGCGACCAGGGCGGCCAGGCCGCCACGTCCGGCTCCACCGGCGGCGGCGAGGGCAAGGGCGGCGAGGGCAAGGGCGGCGAGGGCGACGGCCTGGCCGGCGGCGACGAGAAGGCACCCGGCAACACCGCCTCCAAGGTCGCCTTCCAGCTCCCGCAGCCCGAGGTCACCGACGTCACCACGGTCAAGGGCTCCTGGCTCACCGACAAGGCGTACGTGAAGTCCGGCGTCAACGAGATCGTCGCCTACGACCGCGACAAGGGCACCAAGCTCTGGTCCGTACCGGTCCCCGGCGAGGTCTGCGGCGCCTCGCGCCACATGACCGAGGACTACAGGACGGCGATCCTCTTCAAGGAGGGCAAGCCGACCAAGGAGAAGAAGTACCCCGCGTGCAACCAGGTCGGCGCCGTCGACCTGGCCGCCGGCAAGCTGCTCTGGAGCAAGTCCGTCACCTCCGCCACCGGCGGCGACCGGCCGGTCCAGTTCGACGAGGTCACGCTCAGCGGGACCACCGTCGCGGCGGGCGGCACCTCGGGCGGCGCGGCCTTCAAGCTGGAGAACGGCGCCGAGCTCTGGAGGCCGAAGGTCTCCGCCGACCGCTGCTACGACACCGGGTACGCCGGTGGCGAGGCCCTCGCCGTGGTGCGCAAGTGCGGTTCGTACGACAGCCCGCAGCTCACGATCCAATCGCTGAACCCGGCGACCGGCGCACCGCTCTCCTCGTTCGAGATGCCCGCGGGCGTCGACTTCGCGTCCATCGTCTCCACCAAGCCGCTGGTGGTCGCGGCCAACGTCGGCGACACCGCGGGCGACGGCAGCGGCATCTCCGACTTCTTCTCGGTCGACGCCGCCACCGGCAAGCTGATCGTGCGGATCTCCGCCGACGCCGAGAAGTACGCGGCGCGCTGCGGCTCCACCGACGTGGAGAGCTGCCGGGCGGCGGTCGTCGGCAACAACCGGCTCTACCTGCCGACCGAGGACCACGACGGTACGAGCGAGTACGGCGACACCAACGAGGTCGTCGCCTTCGACCTCACCACCGGCAAGCTGCTCGGCGGCCGGGCGGACGCGGGCGACCGCTACAGCCTGGTCCCGCTCCGGATGGACGGCACCAACGTCATCGCGTATAAGCGGCCTCCGTACGACAAGGGCGGCCAGATCGTCTCCATCGACGGCGAGACCTTCAAGCAGACGCTGCTGATGGAGAACCCGGGCGACGAGTCGGTACGGGACGCGGAGACCCGGTTCACCATCGACCACTCCGAGATCCTGTACGCCGAGGGCCGCTTCTTCCTCTCGAAGCAGCTGATCAGCGAGCGCCGTGACAGCCAGGCGGACGAGAAGCTCCTCCTCGCGGTGGGCTTCCGCACCGACTGACATCCCAACCCCTCGACCAGCCCTGCCAGTTGATCACCGACTGGCAGGGCTGGTCGTTTTCCGTACCGTGCGCGACACCCAAGTGGCCCTCAACGGAGCAGAATTCGGCATTCCTGGGGGCTTCTCCCCCGTAAGGGGCACATGGCGTCGAACAAGCGTGTACGTTGCCGGGTCAGGAGCGCGGGTGTCCGGTATCCATCGCGCAGACGGGCACTTGGAGTGGGGGCCTTTCGGGCGGATCAGGCCGGGCTCGCTCGCCCCGGCACGCACAAACGAAAGGCCCTTACCCGATGAGCGTGCGGCTCATGGTGGTCGATGACCACCGCCTGCTGGCCGAGGCACTCGCCTCGGCGCTGAAACTGCGCGGGCACCGGGTGCTCGCGGCAGCCGCCCCGACGTCCGGGGCGGCGGAGCTGGTGGTCGGCAGGGCGCCGGAGGTCTGCCTCTTCGGTACGGCCTCGCCCGCCGCGCCGGGGGTCTTCGACCCGATCACGCGCATCGTCCAGGAGCGCCCGCAGGTGGCGGTGGTGGTCCTCGGGCCGGTGCCGAGCCCGCGCGGGATCGCCGCGGCCTTCGCGGCCGGGGCAGCGGGGTACGTCCGGCACGACGAACGCATCGAGGGCGTCGAGCGGGCGATGCTGAAGGCGCGGGCGGGGGAGAGCGCCGTCGCCCCGCAGCTCCTTCAGGGCGCCTTCGCCGAGCTGCTCGACCCGGCGGCCCAGCCGGACGACGAGGGCCGCCGGCTGCTCCGGATGCTGACCCCGCGCGAGGTGGAGGTCCTGGTCCGGGTCGCCGAGGGCGAGGACACCCGGCTGATCGCGGCCGGGATGCGGATCGCGCCGAGCACCGCCCGTACGCACGTCCAGCGGGTCCTGATGAAGCTCGGCGTCGGCTCCCGGCTGGAGGCGGCCGCCCTCGCGGCCCGTACCGGACTGCTGGACCGGGCGGTGGCGGACGGCGGGACGCGGCAGGGGCCGTACGTTCCCGGACAGCGTGGGTGACGTACGGCCCCCGAGGGCGTCAGGGCAGGCGACAGGTCAGTCCGCGTCGGTCTCCTGGACCGGGCCGGCCGGCGCCTCCGCCGGGCGGAGCTTCATCCAGACCAGGAAGAACAGGCCGAGCGCCAGCATCGCGAGGCCGGTCCACAGATTGATGTGGACGCCCTCGGCCTTCTTCAGGTCGGCGTCGGACGGGCTGATCCCGGCGATGGTGACGATCACCCCGTAGACCACGAACAGGCCGCCGATGATGCGCCGGATGTCGAAGAGACGGGCGGCGGTCGCGGACTTGCGCTCCAGTTCGGAGACTTCCTTGTGCAGGTCGGACATGGTGAGTGCCTCCGATCAGAACGAGTAGGGGATGTAGCACGCGGCGGCGAGCACGATCGCTCCCCAGCCGAGCAGCGCGGGCTTGCGGTACCAGGCCTTGTCGGCCTCCTCCAGCGCCTCGTCGGGGTCCGGGGACTCGGTCCCGTACACCAGACCGGCCAGCTCCGCCTCGGGCTTCGGTGCGGTGAAGAGCGTGACGACCACCATGACGACGGCCCCGGCGACGAACCCGACGATCGCGGAGACGAAGTTGGCGCCCTGGTCGGACGGGATGTCGATGACGCCGCCCTTGTAGATCCAGAAGTAGTTGACCATCGCGGCGCCGGTACCCGCGATCAGCCCCCAGACACCGGACTTCATCGAAGCCCGCTTCCAGAACATTCCGATAATGAATACGACAAACATGGGCACATTGAAGAACGAGAACAGCGTCTGCAAGTAGCTCATGATGTTCGAGAAGCTGGCGGCGATGAACGCCGTACCGATCGAGGCCAGTACGCCGATCGCGGTGATCAGCCGCCCGAACTTCAGGTAGTACGTGTCCGGCTTACCCTTCACCACGTACCGCTGCCAGATGTCTGTGGTGAACACCGTGTTGAACGAGGACACGTTGGCCGCCATGCCCGCCATGAACGCGGCGAGCAGACCGGTCACCGCGATGCCGAGCACGCCGTTGGGCAGCAGCTCCTGCATCAGCAGCGGGATCGCGTCGTTGTACGTGAGGTCCGAGTCCGGCGTGCCGATCTGCGGCACGATCACGGCCGCGACCAGGCCCGGGATCATCACCGCGAAGACGATGAAGATCTTCGGGAAGGCGGCGATCAGCGGCGTGCGCTTGGCGGCGGAGAGGTTCTTCGCGGACAGGGCGCGCTGCACCTCGGCGAAGTTCGTCGTCCAGTAGCCGAAGGAGAGCACGAAGCCGAGGCCGAGGATGATCGTCAGCCAGTTGGCGCCCAGCGGGTTGGCGTCACCGATGCCGGTGCCGCCCCAGGCCGTCATGAAGTCGCCGCCGTGCTGCTTGGTCAGCGAGTCGCTCATGGCGTCCCAGCCGCCGACCCGCTTGAGGCCGAGCACGGTGATCGGGATCAGCGCGGCGAGGATGACGAAGAACTGGAGCACCTCGTTGTAGATCGCCGAGGAGAGGCCGCCGATGGTGATGTAGACCAGCACGAACAGGCCCGCGACGACGATCGCGACCCACTGCGGCCAGCCCAGGAGCGCCTCCACGACGATCGACAGGGCGTAGAGGTTGACGCCCGCGATCAGGATCGCCGCGAAGGCGAAGAGTATGGAGCTCAGCAGGTGGGCGGACCTGTCGAACCGCTGGAGCAGGAACTCCGGTACGGAGCGCACCTTGGACCGGTAGTAGAACGGCATCATCACCAGACCGAGGAAGACCATGGCCGGGATCGCGCCGATCCAGTACCAGTGGACCACCGCGACGCCGTACTGCGCGCCGGTCGCCGCCATGCCGAGGATCTCGGTGGCCCCGAGATTCGCCGCGACGAAGGCGAGACCGGTCACCCAGGCGGGCAGGGACCGTCCGGAGAGGAAGAAGTCGAGGCTCGTCTTCACACTCGCACGGGCCGCGAAGCCGATGCCGAGGACGACGACGAAGTAGATCGCCAGGATGGCGTAGTCGAGCCCGTTCGTGGGGAGACGGAGCCCTTCGGCCAGTGTCTGCATGGGGGTACTCGCTTCGTTGCGCGAACTGAACCTGAGGGAACTTACGCCTCTGTGTTCGACAAATGAACAGTTTCGTTGGTGTTCTTTGTTCGATCGTGATCGGGTGCGGTGAACTGTGACGGAATGTCCACATCTGCCCACGCGGCGCCGCGCGGCGATGGCGGCCATTGACTGACGTGTTCGCTTGTGATTTGTTATGTGCGTTTATGTTGGTTGGGGGAACGGGTGGAGGACCCTGGTGAAGAAGACGGTTACGCGCCTGGCCGACGGCCGTGAGCTGATCTACTACGACGCCGTCGACGGCACCGTCCGCGACGCCGTTGACCGGCGCCCGCTGGACGCCGTGTCCACCTCGTCGGAGATCCGCCGCGACCCGCTGCTCGGCGACGCGGTCGCCATCGCCTCGCACCGCCAGGCCCGCACCTACCACCCGCCGGCCGACGCCTGCCCGCTCTGCCCCACCCGCGAGGGCCGCCTCAGCGAGATCCCCGACAGCCACTACGACGTCGCCGTCTTCGAGAACCGCTTCCCGTCCCTCGCCGGCGACTCCGGCCGCTGCGAGGTCGTCTGCTTCACCTCCGACCACGACGCGTCCTTCGCCGACCTCACCGAGGAGCAGGCCGCGCTCGTCCTCGCCGCCTGGACCGACCGCACCGCCGCGCTCTCCGCACTCGACCAGGTCACCCAGGTCTTCTGCTTCGAGAACCGGGGCGCCGAGATCGGCGTGACCCTCGGCCACCCGCACGGCCAGATCTACGGCTACCCCTTCGTCACCCCGCGCACCGAGCTGATGCTCGCCTCGGCCGCCCGCCACCGCGAGGAGACCGGCTCCAACCTCTTCGACGACGTGGTCGCCGACGAGGAGAAGGACGGCACCCGGATCGTCCTCGCCACCGATCACTGGATCGCCTACGTCCCGTACGCGGCGCACTGGCCCTACGAGGTCCACCTCCACCCCCGCCGCCGCGTCCCCGACCTGACCACGCTCGACGAGGCGGCACGGACAGAGTTCCCACAGGTCTATCTGGAACTCTTGAGGCGCTTCGACCGGATCTTCGGCCCCGGCGAGCCGCCGACCCCGTACATCTCCGCCTGGCACCAGGCGCCGTTCGGGACCGGCGGACGCAAGGAGTTCGCGCTGCATCTGGAGCTTTTCACCATTCGCCGCACCTCCGGCAAGCTGAAGTTCCTCGCGGGTTCCGAATCCGGCATGAGCGTGTTCATCAACGACGTGCCGCCGGAAGCCGCGGCCCAGCGACTGCGAGAGGTAGCGAGCGAATGAGCAACGCGAAGAAGTACCTGGTCACCGGCGGCGCCGGATACGTCGGCAGCGTCGTGGCCCAGCACCTGCTGGAGGCCGGCCACACCGTGACCGTCCTGGACGACCTCTCCACCGGCTTCCGCGCCGGCGTCCCAGCCGGCGCCACCTTCGTCGAGGGCCGGATCCAGGACGCCGCCCGCCACCTGGACCCGTCCTTCGACGGCGTCCTGCACTTCGCCGCGTACTCCCAGGTCGGCGAGTCCGTCGTGAACCCGGAGAAGTACTGGGTCAACAACGTCGGCGGCACCACCGCCCTCCTCGCCGCCATGCGCGAACACGGCGTACGCACGCTCGTCTTCTCCTCCACCGCCGCCACCTACGGCGAACCGGTCTCCACTCCCATCACCGAGACCGACCCCACCGCGCCCACCAGCCCGTACGGCGCCTCCAAGCTCGCCGTCGACCACATGATCAGCGGCGAGGCGACCGCCCACGGACTGGCCGCCGTCTCACTGCGCTACTTCAACGTGGCCGGGGCGTACGGCAGGTGCGGCGAGCGCCACACGCCGGAGTCCCACCTCATCCCGCTCGTCCTCCAAGTGGCCCTGGGCAAGCGCGAGTCGATCTCGGTCTACGGCGACGACTACCCGACCCCCGACGGCACCTGCGTCCGCGACTACATCCACGTCGCCGACCTCGCGGAGGCCCACCTCCTCGCCCTGGACGCGGCCGCCCCCGGCGAGCACCTGATCTGCAACCTCGGCAACGGCAACGGGTTCTCGGTACGCGAGGTCATCGAGACCGTCCGCAAGGTCACCGGCCACGCGGTCCCCGAGACCCCGGCCCCGCGCCGCGGCGGCGACCCGGCCGTCCTCGTCGCCTCCGCCGCCACCGCCATCGAACGCCTCGGCTGGCAGCCGTCCCGCGCCGACCTGGCCGGAATCGTCGCCGACGCCTGGGAGTTCGCCCGCCGAGAGGAGACCACCACCCCATGACCGAGAGCGCTGAGCAGACCGGCCCCGACCCCGCCGCCACCTCCACCGGGCTGTACGGGACCTTCGCCGAGCTGTACGGGGGTGAACCCCACGGCGTATGGGCGGCACCCGGACGGGTGAACCTCATCGGCGAGTACACCGACTTCAACGACGGCTTCGTCATGCCGCTCGCCCTCCCGCACACCGCCGTCGCCGCCGTCTCGCCGCGCACCGACGGCGTCCTGCGGCTGCACTCCTCCGACGTACCCGGAGGCGTCGTCTCCCTCCGCGTGGCGGAGCTGACCCCGCACTCCGGCCACGGCTGGGCCGCCTACCCGGCGGGCGTGGTCTGGGCGCTGCGGGAGGCCGGCCACCCGGTCACCGGCGCCGACATCGCGCTGACCTCCACCGTCCCCACCGGCGCCGGACTCTCCTCCTCCGCCGCCCTGGAGACCGTCACCGCACTCGCGCTCAACGACCTGTTCCAGCTCGGCCTGACCGGTCCCGAACTGGCCGTCATCGGCCGCCGCGCCGAGAACGACTTCGTCGGCGTGCCCTGCGGGATCATGGACCAGATGGCCTCGGCCTGCTGCACCGAAGGCCACGCCCTCCACCTGGACACCCGCGACCTCACCCTGCGCCAGGTCCCCTTCGACCTGGCCGCCCAGGGCCTCACGCTCCTGGTCGTCGACACCCGGGTCAAGCACGCGCTCGGCGACGGGGCGTACGCGGAGCGCCGGGCCGGCTGCGAGGAGGGCGCCCGGCTCCTCGGCATACCCACGCTGCGCGACCTCCCGTACGACGGTCTCGACGCGGCCCTGACGGCGCTCGGGGACGCGGGGGCGGACGAGTCCGTCATCCGGTACGTACGCCATGTCGTCGGCGACAACCGCAGGGTCGAGAAGGTCATCGCCCTGCTGGACGCGGGCGACGTACGGGCGGCGGGCCCGGTCCTGGACGAGGGCCACCGCTCGCTCCGCGACGATCTACGCGTCTCCTGCCCGGAGTTGGACCTCGCGGTCGCGGCCGCGCGGGAGGCGGGCGCACTCGGGGCGCGGATGACCGGCGGCGGCTTCGGCGGCTCGGCGATCGTGCTGGCGGAGGCGGCGGAGGCCGACGCGGTGGCGGAGGCCGTCACGAAGGCGTTCGCCGGGGCGGGGTACGCGGCGCCGGGGATCTTCGCGGCGGTCCCGTCGCCGGGAGCACGCCGGCTGAGCTGAACCGGCTCACGCCGACTGAGCTGAACCGGCTCACGCCGACTGAGCTGAACCGGCTCGGTGCGTTGAGCTGAACCGGCTTGCGGACAGGGGTCGTTCAGAGCCTCTTGGCCAGGAGGAACTCGGTGACGCCGGGCGGGTAGTCCTCGACCCGGCCGATCTCCTCGTACCCCTGCTTCCGGTAGAAGTCCGGGGCCTGGAAGTCCCAGGTCTCAAGCCGGGAGCGGGTACAGGCCCGCTCGGTGCGGGCCACCCGCTCGGCCTCGGCGAGGAGTTGGGAGCCAAGGCCCGCAGAGCGGTGGCGGGCGTCGACCCAGAGCAGTTCGACATGGAGCCAGTACGCCCAGGTCCGCCCGGTCAGCCCGCCGGCGAGGCCGCCGTGCTCGTCCAGCGCCCACACCTCCAGCGGGGCTTCGTGCTCGGCGGAGGTGGAGAGCAGGGCGCGCAGGGCGGGCGACGCCGCCCTGTTGTCATCGCGCAGACGCCCGCTCAGCAGAGTGCGACGTTTTTTGTCTACTTCTGTCTCAAGACGGAACATGAACCCCACCCTAAACACCACGGGATTCCCCTGGCTCATCAGTTCCGCGAATCGCCTTCCCCCTCCGGCCCCCGCCCGTACGCTGATCCCAGCACCGGTGGGGGCCGGTGCCGAATCAGGGGGCGAGAGAGCCGGGTACGGCGCCCGGAGCGGGGCGGCAGGCGGTGCGTACGACGGCGGTCGGAGCACCGGAGGCCACCTTGAAGGCAGGCCAAGGGCCTGCCGGACGTTCCGGACGCCGTACCCGCAGCTGTCCGCCCCCGCTGACGGGAGTCTCTCTGTGGCTCGAATCCGGGTTCTGGTGGTCGACGACCACCGCATCTTCGCCGAATCGCTCGCGGCGGCCCTGGCGGCCGAACCGGACGTGGACGTGGCGGCGGCGGGCAGCGGCCCGGCCGCGCTGCGCGCCCTGGAGCGCGCGGCCGCCGAGGCGCGACCGTACGACGTGATCCTGGTCGACGCCGAGCTCGGCGCCCTCGCCACCGGCGGCGGTGCTCCGGTGGTCCCGGCGCCCCGGCCGGAGGAGCCGGTGGCCGTCGACGGCATCGCGCTGGTCGCCCAGGTCCGCGCGGCCCGGCCCGGCGTCCGCTCGGTGGTGCTCGCGGAGAAGGACGACCCGCGGTCCGCCGCCCGGGCGCTCCAGGCCGGCGCCTCGGGATGGGTGGCGAAGGACTGCTCACTGCAGCGGCTGCTCACGGTGATCCGGGGTGTGCTGCGCGACGAGACGCATCTGCCGCCGGCGCTGCTGACCGGGGTCCTGCGGGAGCTGACGGCGACCCGTAAGCACCGCACCGAGAGCGAGCAGCTGGTGGAGTCGCTGACGCCGCGCGAGCGCGAGGTGCTGCGCTGCATGGTGGCGGGTCTGGGCCGGAAGGCGGTGGCGGAGCGGCTGTTCCTCTCGCCGCACACGGTCCGTACGCACATGCAGAACGTGCTCGGCAAGCTCGGGGTGCACTCGACGCTGGCCGCCGTGGCGCTCGCCCGGCGGGCCGGGGTCGGCCCGGCGGATCCCGTAACGCCTCGGTCAGCCGGGGATGTTGTCGAACGGGGCAGTCAACTGGCGTAGCAGATCGGCCAGTTCGCCGCGCTGGCGACGGGAGAGCTCGCCGAGGATGGCCCGCTCCTGGTCGAGCAGCCCGGCCAGCGACTGGTCCGCCTTGTCGCGGCCCTCGGCGGTGAGGCGGACGAGGACGCCGCGCCGGTCGCTGGGGTCGGGGAGGCGCTCGACGAGGTTCTTCTTGGTGAGCCGGTCGATGCGGTTGGTCATCGTGCCGGAGGTGACCAGTGTCTGGGTCAGCAGCTGGCCGGGGGAGAGCTGGTACGGAGGGCCGGCCCGGCGCAGCGAGGTGAGCACGTCGAACTCCCACGGCTCCAGGTGGTGCTCGGCGAACGCTATGCGGCGGGCCCGGTCGAGGTGGCGTGCCAGGCGGGAGACGCGACTGAGCACCTCGAGTGGTTCCACATCGAGGTCTGGGCGCTCGCGGCGCCATGCAGCGACCAGTCGGTCGACCTCGTCCTCCATGTGGATCAGTGTAGAGGGTCTGTCGACATGAAGTCTCTTGAATTCAAGTGTCTTGACATCAAGATAGTCCTGGCGTGATCCTGATGCCCATGACGCCCCCTTCCGAACCGACCTGGGATCCGCGGCAGTACCTGCGCCACGCGGACCACCGCACCCGCCCCTTCCACGACCTCCTGGCCCGGATCGGCGACCTCCCCGGCCGCCCCGCGCCCCGCATCGCCGACCTCGGCTGCGGCGCCGGCAACGTCACCGCCCTCCTCGCCGACCGCTGGCCGCAGGCCCGCATCACCGGCTACGACACCTCCCCGCAGATGCTCGCCGAGGCCGCCGCCCACGCCCGCCCGCCGCTGCTCGACTTCGCCGAGGCCGACGCCGCCACCTGGACGCCCACCGAGACGTACGGCCTGATCGTCTCCACCTCCGCGCTCCAGTGGATCCCCGGCCACGCCGCGTACTTCCCCCGCTGGATCGACGCCCTCGCGCCCGGCGGCACCCTCGCCTTCCAGGTCCCCGGCAACTTCACCGCCCCCAGCCACACCCTCCTGGCCCAGCTCCGCGACTCCGACCGCTGGCGCCCCCGCCTCCACGGCACCGGCGACCGCACCGCCTCGGTCCTGGAGCCCACGGACTACCTCACCCGCCTCCGCGACCTGGGCTGCACGGCGGACGTCTGGGAGACCACCTACCTCCAGACCCTGCACGGCGACGACGCCGTCCTCGACTGGGTCAAGGGCACCGCCCTGCGCCCCGTCCTCACCGCGCTGGCCGACGACCCCGAGGCCCGCGACGCCTTCCTCACCACATACCGCGACCTGCTCCGCGAGGCCTACCCGCCGGGCCCGTACGGCACGGTCTTCCCGTTCCGCCGCATCTTCGCCGTCGCCCGCAAGCCGTAGACCGAGCCCTCAAGGAGAACCGATGACCGCCCCTGCCTCCGGCCTCGCCGCCGTCGACCACGTCCAGCTCGCCGCCCCGCCCGGCTCGGAGGACGCCCTGCGCGCCTTCTACGCCGACGCCCTCGGCATGACGGAGATCCCGAAACCCCCGGTGCTGGCCGCCCGAGGCGGCTGCTGGTTCGCCGCCGGCCCCGTCCAGCTCCACCTGGGCATCGAGGAGGACTTCCGCCCGGCGAAGAAGGCCCACCCCGGCCTGCGCGTCACCGGGATCGTGGAGTACGCGGCCCGCCTGGAGGCCCACGGCGTCCGCACGGAATGGGACGACAACCTCCCCGGCCACCGCCGCTTCTACGCCCACGACCCGGCGGGCAACCGCCTGGAGTTCCTGGAGCCGGACGCGGTGTGACGCGCCCTGAAGCCCTACAGCTCCTTGAGCGCGTCCGCCGAGATCTCGATGTCCACGGGGAACGGCACACCCGTCTTCAGCCGGTCGTGATGGATCCCGGTCAGCGCGTACGCCTTCGTCACCGGGTCCAGCTCGTAGACCCGTACGACGGGGTGCTGGTCGGTGCCCGTCATCTCCACCAGCCAGAAGTGCGGGATGCCGGCGGTCGCGTACTTGTGGGGCTTGGCCTCACGGTCGCGGGCCTCGGAGTCGGGGGAGACGACTTCCACGGCGAGGAGGACGTCGGCGGCCTGGTACCGGGTCACGTCCAGCCCGGTGACCGCCTCGGTCCGTACGACTGAGATCCGCAGCCGTCATCACAACGGGTCACGTGCCGGGGAAGGGTGACGCGGTCAGCTCTTCCGGTGCCCTATCAACCGCGGCTTCGCCTCCAGGTTCTCCAGCCCGTGCCAGCACAGATTGACCAGGTGCGCCGCGACCTCCGCCTTCTTCGGCTTGCGGACGTCCAGCCACCACTGGCCGGTCAGCGCCACCATGCCCACCAGCGCCTGCGCGTACAGCGGGGCCAGCTTCGGGTCGAAGCCGCGGGCCTTGAACTCCAGGCCCAGGATGTCCTCCACCTGCGTGGCGATATCGCTGATCAGCGACGCGAACGTGCCCGTCGACTGCGCGACCGGGGAGTCCCGGACCAGGATCCGGAAACCGTCCGTGTACGACTCGATGTAGTCCAGCAGCGCGAACGCCGCCTGCTCCAGCAGCTCGCGCGGATGGCCCGCCGTGAGCGCGCCCTGCACCATGTCCAGCAGCCGCCGCATCTCGCGGTCGACCACCACCGCGTACAGGCCCTCCTTGCCGCCGAAGTGCTCGTACACCACCGGCTTGGAGACCCCGGCGCGGGCCGCGATCTCCTCCACCGACGTGCCCTCGAAACCCTTGTCGGCGAAGAGGGCCCGGCCGATGTCCAGCAGCTGCTCGCGGCGCTCCTTGCCGGTCATCCGGACCCGCCGGGCCCGCCGGGAGGACGCAGGTCTGCTCTTCTCGCTGCTGGAGTCGGTCGCCACGTCGTCAATCATGCCGGGTCGGCCGGTACGGACGTGCGCCGGGAGTCGATCCGGGCCGCGTCCGGCCACCGCACGTCGTACGCCCAGCCCAGCTGCTCGAACCAGCGGATCAGCCGCGCGCTGGAGTCGACCTGGCCCCGCATCACCCCGTGCCGCGCGCTCGTCGGATCCGCGTGGTGCAGGTTGTGCCACGACTCGCCGCACGACAGCACCGCCAGCCACCACACGTTCCCCGAACGGTCACGGGACTTGAACGGGCGCTTGCCGACCGCGTGGCAGATCGAGTTGATCGACCACGTCACGTGGTGCAGCAGCGCGACCCGCACCAGCGAACCCCAGAAGAACGCCGTCGCCGCACCCCACCACGACATCGTCACCAGACCGCCCACCAGCGGCGGGATCGCCAGCGAGACGATCGTGAAGGTCAGGAAGTGGCGCGAGATGGAGCGGATCGCCGGGTCCTTGATCAGATCCGGGGCGTACTTCTGCTGCGGGGTCTGCTCCTCGTCGAACATCCACGCGATATGCGCCCACCACAGGCCCTTCATCAGGGCCGGCACCGTCTCCCCGAACCGCCACGGCGAATGCGGGTCACCCTCCGCGTCCGAGAACCGGTGGTGCTTGCGGTGATCGGCCACCCACCGCACCAGCGGCCCCTCCACCGCCAGCGAACCCATCACGGCCAGCGCGATCCGCAGCGGACGCTTCGCCTTGAACGAACCGTGCGTGAAATACCGGTGGAAACCGATCGTGATGCCGTGGCAGCCGATGAAGTACATCGCCACCATCAGCCCGACGTCCAGCCAGCTCACCCCCCAGCCCCACGCCAGCGGCACCGCCGCCAGCAACGCCACGAACGGCACCACGATGAACGCCAGCAGCGCGAACTGCTCGATCGACCTCTTCCTGTCCCCGCCGAGCGTCGCGGGCGGAAGCGCTGCGGCATCGGCGGGAGCGGAGGGCGGGCCCGTCTCTTCGAGGACATCGGGAGTGGACGGCATGGGGGGAACCTCGGAGGGTGAGGAAGCAGTACCGGACGGCCATGGCTACGGTTCCGTAACCTACGGCTTGGTAAGTATGACAGTGACGGGCCCCACAACACGAGAGGCCGGTCCAGCCCGTCACCCGCGGTACCCCACGCCCTTCGCGGGGTAGGCCACCCCTGCCGACGGCGTTCGTCCACCCCCGCCAGGGCTGCGGACACACCGGAGGCGACGACACCTATCCTGGGAGGGTCGGACAGCGCGGTCCGCACCCGCTCGTCGGGGCGTGGCGACAGCACCGCTGCCTGCCGCAGGGCCCCGTCCCCCGCCAAGCGCTCTCCCACCGCCGTCACACCGTCACCGGGAGACGCCGAAGCGACGCACCTCCTCATTCGCTGCAAGGAGCCGCACACTGTGAGCAGTGCCGACCAGACCCCCGCCGCCAGCCCCGAGCTGCGCGCCGACATCCGCCGCCTCGGCGACCTCCTCGGCGAGACCCTCGTACGCCAGGAAGGCCAGGAACTCCTCGACCTCGTCGAGCGGGTACGCGCCCTGACCCGCACCGACGGCGAAGCGGCGGCCGACCTCCTCGGCGACACGGACCTGGAGACCGCCGCACAGCTCGTGCGCGCCTTCTCCACCTACTTCCACCTCGCCAACGTCACCGAGCAGGTCCACCGCGCCCACGAGATGCGCGACCGCCGTGCCGCCGAGGGCGGGCTCCTGGCCCGCACCGCCGACCGGCTCAAGGACGCCGACCCCGAGCACCTGCGCGCCACCGTCAAGAACCTCAACGTCCGGCCGGTCTTCACCGCCCACCCCACCGAAGCCGCCCGCCGCTCGGTCCTCAACAAGCTCCGCCGCATCGCCGAGCTCCTGGAGACCCCGGTCATCGAGGCCGACCGCCGCCGCCACGACCTCCGCCTCGCCGAGAACATCGACCTCATCTGGCAGACCGACGAACTCCGCGTCGTCCGCCCGGAGCCCGCCGACGAGGCCCGCAACGCCATCTACTACCTCGACGAACTCCACACCGGCGCCGTCGGCGACGTCCTCGAAGACCTCGCCGCCGAACTGGAGCGCGTCGGCGTCGAACTCCCCGCCGGCACCCGCCCCCTCACCTTCGGCACCTGGATCGGCGGCGACCGCGACGGCAACCCCAACGTGACCCCCGCCGTCACCTGGGACGTCCTCATCCTCCAGCACGAGCACGGCATCACCGACGCACTCGAACTCATCGACTACCTGCGCGGCCTGCTCTCCAACTCCATCCGCTACACCGGAGCCACCGACGAGCTCCTCACCTCCCTCCAGGCCGACCTGGAACGCCTCCCCGAGATCAGCCCCCGCTACAAGCGGCTGAACGCCGAGGAGCCCTACCGCCTCAAGGCCACCTGCATCCGGCAGAAGCTCGTCAACACCCGCGAACGCCTCGCCAAGGGCACCGCCCACCGCCCCGGCTGCGACTACCTCGGCACCTCCGAGCTCCTCGCCGACCTGGCCCTCATCCAGACCTCCCTGCGCGAACACCGCGGCGGCCTCTTCGCCGACGGCCGCATGGACCGCACCATCCGCACGCTCGCCGCCTTCGGCCTCCAGCTCGCCACCATGGACGTACGCGAACACGCCGACGCCCACCACCACGCGCTCGGCCAGCTCTTCGACCGCCTCGGCGAGGAGTCCTGGCGCTACGCCGACATGCCCCGCGACTACCGGCAGCGGCTCCTCGCCAAGGAGCTCCGCTCCCGCCGGCCCCTCGCCCCCACCCCGGCCCCGCTCGACGCGGCCGGCGAGAAGACCCTCGGCGTCTTCCACACCATCAAGGAAGCCTTCGAGCGCTTCGGCCCCGAAGTCATCGAGTCCTACATCATCTCCATGTGCCAGGGCGCCGACGACGTCTTCGCCGCCGCCGTCCTCGCCCGCGAGGCCGGACTCCTCGACCTCCACGCCGGCTGGGCCAAGATCGGCATCGTCCCGCTCCTGGAGACCACCGACGAGCTCAAGGCCGCCGACGTCATCCTCGACGCGATGCTCGCCGACCCCTCCTACCGCCGCCTCGTCTCGCTGCGCGGCGACGTCCAGGAGGTCATGCTCGGCTACAGCGACTCCTCCAAGTTCGGCGGCATCACCACCAGCCAGTGGGAGATCCACCGCGCCCAGCGCCGCCTCCGCGACGTCGCCCACCGCTACGGCGTACGCCTGCGCCTCTTCCACGGCCGCGGCGGCACCGTCGGCCGCGGCGGCGGCCCCTCCCACGACGCGATCCTCGCCCAGCCGTGGGGCACGCTGGAGGGCGAGATCAAGGTGACCGAGCAGGGCGAGGTCATCTCCGACAAGTACCTCATCCCCGCCCTCGCCCGCGAAAACCTGGAACTGACCGTCGCGGCCACCCTCCAGGCCTCCGCCCTGCACACCGCACCCCGCCAGTCCGACGAGGCCCTCGCCCGCTGGGACGCGGCCATGGACACCGTCTCCGACGCCGCCCACAGCGCCTACCGCAAGCTCGTCGAAGACCCCGACCTGCCCGCCTACTTCCTCGCCTCCACCCCGGTCGACCAGCTCGCCGACCTGCACCTCGGCTCGCGGCCCTCCCGCCGCCCCGGCTCCGGCGTCTCGCTCGACGGACTCCGCGCCATCCCGTGGGTCTTCGGCTGGACCCAGTCCCGCCAGATCGTCCCCGGCTGGTTCGGCGTCGGCTCCGGCCTCAAGGCCCTGCGCGAAGCCGGACTCGACACCGTCCTCGACGAGATGCACGAGCACTGGCACTTCTTCCGGAACTTCCTCTCCAACGTGGAGATGACGCTCGCCAAGACCGACCTGCGCATCGCCCGCCACTACGTCGACACCCTCGTCCCCGACGAGCTCAAGCACGTCTTCGACGCCATCGAGGCCGAGCACGCACTGACCGTCAGGGAAGTCCTCAAGGTCACCGGCTCCACCGAACTCCTCGGCACCAGCCCGGCGCTCCAGCAGACCTTCGCCATCCGCGACGCCTACCTGGACCCGATCTCCTACCTCCAGGTCTCCCTGCTCGCCCGCCAGCGCCAGGCCGTCGAACGCGACGAAGAACCCGACCCGCTGCTCGCGCGCGCCCTGCTGCTCACCGTCAACGGTGTCGCGGCCGGCCTGCGCAACACCGGCTGAGTACGCCCTACGCCAGCCGTACGCAGAAGGGGCGGCCCCGCTACAGCGCGACGAACGTCGCCACCAGCAGGGCCGCCCCCGCCGTTCCCACGATCCACGCCGTACGCGGCATCCGCACCCCGCCGCCGATCACGAACCCGGCCAGCACCATCGCCCCGCCGAGCGGCATCCACGCATGCAGAAAGCCCGGCACCCCCGTGCGGACCACCACATCGGAACCGGGCTTCACCACCACCGGAAAACGGTCGCCCTGCTCGGCCGCGACCGACCTCTCCACCACCACCCGCGCCCGCGCCGGCGACATCGCGTCCGGCTCGTACCGGCCCGTGCAGGTCTCCTCACCGCACTCCGTCACCGTCAGCATCCCGTGCTCACGCCCCTTGGCCAGCACCACATGGTGCGCGGCATCCCACGACGACCACACACCCGCGACCAGCAGCACCAAGGCCACCAGCCCCATCGCCGTCCGACGGCCGACGAGCGCCGTCCGACGGCCCACGAGCGCCGCACGCTGGGAAGAGCTCCGCTTCATGGGGGCAGATCCTTGGCCAGAGCACAGCCCCCGGTCAACCTGTGGCCGAAAAACGCCCCAAGGGGGACAGGAATGTCAGGAGTTGTACGCGGCGAAGGCGAACAGGCCGTAGCTCAGGAGTTGTACGCGCTCTGCGCCCGCTCCAGCCCCTCCGCCAGCAGACACTCCACCGCATCCGCCGCCCGGTCCACCAGGAACGCCAGCTCCTTGCGCTCCACCGAACCGAAATCCTTCAGCACGAAATCCGCGACCTGCATCCGCCCCGGCGGCCGCCCGATCCCGAACCGCACCCGGTGATAATCCGGACCCATCGACTTCGTCATCGACTTCAGCCCGTTGTGCCCGTTGTCCCCGCCACCCAGCTTCAGCCGCAACGCCCCGTAATCGACGTCCAACTCGTCATGGACCGCCACGACATGATCCGTCGGCACCTTGTAGAAGTCCCGCAACGCCGTCACCGGCCCGCCCGACAGATTCATGTACGACATCGGCTTCACCAGCACCACCCGCCGGCTCCCCGGCCCCGGCGGACCGATCCGCCCCTCCACCACCTGCGCCTGCGCCTTCTGCGCCCGCTTGAACTTCCCGCCGATCCGCGTCGCCAGCAGATCGGCCACCATGAACCCGACGTTGTGCCGGTTCGCCGCGTACTCGGGGCCGGGGTTGCCGAGGCCCACGATGAGCCAGGGGTCGGTGGCGTCGGACATCAGCGCTCGGTCTCCTCGTACAGGCACGGGTGATGGCAGGCGAACGGGGCGGCGGCTCCCCGGAAGGGAACCACCACCCCGTCAGTCAAGCAGGTGGAACAGATGAAGCAGGTGGAACGGTGAGGGGTGAGGCTCAGGCCTCGGCACCCTCGGTCTCGGTGGCGGCGGCCTCGTCCTCGTCCTGGGCCGGCTCCTCGACCTGCGCGGTGACGACCTGGATCACGATGGCGTCCTCGTCACCGACCAGCGTGACACCCTTCGGCAGCGGGACGTCCTTGGCGACGATCGAGTCACCGGCGTCCAGGCCCTCCACGGAGACCGTGGTGGACTCGGGGATGTGAGTCGCCTCGGCCTCGACGAGCAGGGTGTTCTGCACGAACTCCAGCAGGTTGGCGCCCGGCGCCAGGTCGCCCTCGGAGTGCACCGGGATCTCGACCTGGACCTTCTCGCCGCGCTTCACGGTGAGGAGGTCGACGTGCTCGATGGTGCCCTTGAGGGGGTGACGCTGAACGGCCTTCGGGATGACCAGCGCGTCCTTGCCGTCGATCTTCAGACCGATCAGCACGTTGGCGGTACGCAGCGCCAGCAGCAGGTCGTGACCCGGCAGCGTGACGTGGACCGGCTCGGCACCGTGGCCGTAGACGACACCGGGAACCTGGTCGGCACGGCGGATACGGCGGGCGGCGCCCTTGCCGAACTCGGTACGGACCTCGGTGGCGAGCTTGATCTCGGCCATGTTGCACTCCTCGTCAGATGGGTGAGCCGCCGGAAGACGGAACACGAACGGTCACCCGGCCCACGACAGGCCTGCTACGAAGAGCGCGTCGATAACGGACCGCCGTACACACAGGTACGGCCTCCCTCGCCGAGCAACTCGCTGAGTCTACCCGGCGGGGAGGCCGTACCCCAAAGTGGATCAACAGGGACCGTCGCGGGACGGTCAGCCCTGCTCCTGCGGTCAGCCCTGCTCCTGCGGTCAGCCCTGCTCCTCGAAGAGGCTCGTCACCGAACCGTCCTCGAACACCTCACGCACCGCACGCGCGATCGTCGGCGCGATCGACAGCACCGTGATCTTGTCCAGCTCCAGCTCACCCGGGGTCGGCAGCGTGTCCGTGAACACGAACTCGCTCACCTTCGAGTTCTTCAGCCGGTCCGCCGCCGGACCCGACAGCACACCGTGCGTCGCCGTCACGATGACGTCCTCCGCACCGTGCGCGAACAGCGCGTCCGCGGCCGCGCAGATCGTGCCACCCGTATCGATCATGTCGTCGACCAGCACACAGACCCGGCCCTCGACGTTACCCACGACCTCGTGGACGCTGACCTGGTTCGGCACGTCCTTGTCACGGCGCTTGTGCACGATCGCCAGCGGCGCGTCCAGCCGGTCGCACCAGCGGTCGGCGACCCGCACCCGGCCCGCGTCCGGCGACACGATCGTCAGCTTCGAACGGTCGACCTTCGCACCCACGTAGTCCGCCAGGATCGGCAGCGCGAACAGGTGGTCCACCGGACCGTCGAAGAAGCCCTGGATCTGGTCCGTGTGCAGATCGACCGTGAGGATCCGGTCCGCACCCGCCGTCTTCATCAGGTCCGCGATCAGCCGCGCCGAGATCGGCTCACGGCCCTTGTGCTTCTTGTCCTGACGGGCGTACCCGTAGAACGGCACGATCACCGTGATGGAACGGGCCGACGCGCGCTTCAGCGCGTCCAGCATGATCAGCTGCTCCATGATCCACTTGTTGATCGGAGCCGTGTGGCTCTGGATCAGGAAGCAGTCCGCGCCACGTGCCGACTCCTGGAAGCGCACGTAGATCTCACCGTTGGCGAAATCGAAGGCCTTCGTCGGCACGAGACCGACACCCAGCTGGTGTGCGACCTCCTCGGCCAGCTCGGGGTGGGCGCGGCCGGAGAAGAGCATCAGTTTCTTCTCGCCGGTCGTCTTGATCCCGGTCACAGCACAGTCTCCTCAGACGTGTATCTGGCGCCGCGCGCATAGGTCCCGATGTGCAACGAGCCAGCCGAAATGGGGTGAGCATCTATCACGGTACGCCGTCACCGGCGCACCTGTTTCCGGTCAGCTTTCGTCGTCGGCTTCCGACGAGGACGCCTGAGCGGCCTGAGCGGCGGCGCTGCCCGGACGCTTCCGAGCCACCCAGCCCTCGATATTCCGCTGCTGGCCCCGCGCCACGGCGAGCGAACCGGAAGGGACGTCCTTCGTGATGACCGACCCGGCGGCGGTGTAGACCCCGTCCCCGACCGTGACCGGTGCCACAAACATATTGTCCGAACCGGTACGGCAGTGGGAGCCGATCGTCGTGTGGTGCTTGGCCACCCCGTCGTAGTTCACGAAGACGCTGGCCGCACCGATGTTGGTGTGGTCACCGATGGTCGCGTCACCGACGTAACTGAGGTGCGGGACCTTGGTCCCCTCCCCGATCGTGGCGTTCTTCATCTCCACGTACGTACCGGCCTTGGCCTTGACCCCGAGCCGCGTCCCGGGCCGCAGATACGCGAACGGCCCCACCAGCGCTCCCGCACCGATCTCGGCCGAGTCCGTCACCGAGTTGTCCACCCGCGCACCGGCGTGCACGACGGTGTCCTTGAGCCGCGAGTTCGGTCCGACCTCGGAGTCCTCCGCGAGGTGGGTGCTGCCCAGCAACTGCGTCCCGGGATGCACGACGGCATCACGCTCGTACGTCACGCTCGCCTCGATCAGCGTCGACGCCGGGTCCACCACCGTCACGCCCGCGAGCATCGCCCGCTCCAGCAGCCGCTCGTTCAGCAGGCGACGGGCCTCGGCGAGCTGGAGCCGGTTGTTGATGCCGAGGATCTCGCGGTGGTCACCCGCCACGGACGCCCCGACCCGGTGGCCGGCCTCACGAAGGATCGACAGCACATCGGTGAGGTACTCCTCGCCCTGGCTGTTGTCGGTGCGCACCTTGCCCAGCGCGTCGGCCAGCAGCGACCCGTCGAACGCGAACACCCCGGAGTTGATCTCCAGGATCGCCCGCTGCTCGTCGGTGGCGTCCTTGTGCTCGACGATCTCGGTGACCGCACCGGAGGCGGCGTCACGCACGATGCGCCCGTACCCGGTGGAGTCCGGGACCTCGGCGGTCAGGACCGTGACCGCGTTGGCGTCGGCGGCGTGGGTGGCGGCGAGCGCGCCGAGCGTCTCGCCGGAGAGCAGCGGGGTGTCGCCGCAGACGACGATCACGGTGCCGTCGACGGTTCCGCCGAGCTCTTCGAGCCCCATCCGGACGGCGTGCCCGGTCCCGTTCTGCTCGGCCTGGAAGGCGGTGCGCACGGGTTCGTCGCCGGCGTTCAGGTGCGCGGTGACCTGCTCACTGGCGTGCCCGACGACCACGACGAGATGCTGGGGATCCAGCTCCCGGGCGGCGGCGACGACATGTCCGACGAGCGAGCGCCCGGAGATCTCGTGCAGGACCTTGGGGGTCTTCGACTTCATACGGGTGCCCTCACCCGCTGCGAGGACGACGACGGCTGCCGGGCTGGTTGCGCTCACGGATGTGCCCTTCGGCTTCAGGTGGTGGTCATCCGCAGGATACCGGGGGCGTTTCGCCGGGGAATGGGGGCGGGCCCCGACCGGTGTGGTCGGGGCCCGATGCGTGAGCTCCGCCGGCTGGATTCGAACCAGCGTCTCAAGGCTCCAAAGGCCTGCGGGATGCCGCTACCCCACGGCGGATCACGCCCCAACCCTACCGGGTCGATCACCACCTATGAGCCGTGAGGTGGCCCCTTCGGCGATCCCCGACCACCACCCTTCGATGCGGCGGTAGAGCGTGGCGCCCTTGGCGACACGGATGACCAGACATCCCCGGTACGCCTCGCCCACGTTCTTCCGGACCGTCTTCGGGTTGTGCTTCTTGAGCGTCGTCCTCTGAAGCGCGGACACGTCGACGCCGACCAGGTCGGCCCAGTAGCGCTCGGCCGCCGCGACATCGGCGGTTTCATGGATCAACACCCGGTAGGAGAGGCGCTCCCGTCCCACTTCCAGCAGGTCCAGCCACGCCAGATAGACGGCTATGACGCCCGGGTCGCTGTTGATGAAGGTGACGTTCTCCCGCCGGTCGTAGGCCTTGTCCTTTCCGCCTTCGGCCCAGTACAGGGCCACTCCGGTGTAGAAGAGCTCCCGGTCCGACATGGTCGCCGTCTCGTCGCGGGCAGCAGCCTTCGTCCGCTGCCGCCCGGCGTCGCGCACCGCCAGTTCGTGGTCCCAGCGCATGCGGCCGGCGAGGCGCGCCTGCTCGATGGCGCTGCGGCTGCGCTCCGGCTTCGGCAGATCCCGTACCCAGAGCGAGATCGACCCTTTGGAGCACCCCAGCTCCACCTGGATCTGGTCGTACGTCATGCCCTGGAGCCGCAACTCCCTGGCTTTCGCCCGTACGTCGTCCTTGGCGTTGGGCCGCTTCGTCCACTCGGGGGCGGGCTCTCCCCGCAGGAGGCGGTTGAGGAGGTCGTTGTTGTCGACGTGGAGGCGGTCGCGGATCTGGCGGCGGCTGAGCCCCTCCCGCCGCAGCGCCAGCGCCTGGGCGCGGAGGCCCTCGAAGTCGGCGTACTTGCTGGTGGTTTCCGTCATACGGTGATCGTCGTCCGGAATGCGAACGTCCAGGTCGAAAGTACGGTCGATTCGCCATTTCGGGCGATCGGCGTGCGTTTCGTGCACGTTCGAACGCGGAACGTGCTGTTGCCGGTCAACGAAAAAGGGGATGCGTCCGCCCGTAGGCTGGATGCCATGACCGCAACGGGGGCAGACCAGGAGGCGGCGGGATCGACCACCCGCGGCTACTGGTGGTGGGAGCGGCGGCGGAGTGTCGCCCTGGACGTGGGACTGGCGTTGTTGTCGGCGCTGGAGTGTGGCCTGGAGGGGGTGGAGTTCGCCGGGAACACCGGGCTGCCGGTGCCGGTGGCGGTGGTGTTCGGGCTGCTGGCGGGGTCGGTGCTGGTGGTGCGGCGGCGGTGGCCGATCGTCGTGGTGCTGGTGTCGATCGGGATGACGCCGGCCGAGATGGGCTTCCTGATGGCCCTGGTGGGCCTGTACACGCTGGCCGCGTCCGAGGTGCCGCGTCGGATCACCGTGGTGCTGGCGGGGATGGCGCTGGTGGGGACGTTCATCGTCACCTATGTGCGGCTGCGGCAGAGCGTGGCGGAGCAGGCCGATTTCGGGCCGGGCGACTGGTACGTACCGCTGGTGTCGGTGTTCATGGCGGTGGGGCTGACGGCTCCCGCCGTGTTGTTCGGCCTCTACATAGGGGCGCGGCGCCGTCTGATGGAGAGCCTGCGGGAGCGGGCGGATTCGCTGGAGCGGGAGTTGTCGCTGCTGGCGGACCGGGCGGAGGAGCGGGCCGAGTGGGCGCGTACGGAGGAGCGGACGCGGATCGCGCGGGAGATGCATGACGTGGTGGCCCACCGGGTGAGCCTGATGGTGGTGCATGCGGCGGCTCTGCAGGCGGTGGCTCCGAAGGATCCGGCGAAGGCGGTGCGGAACGCGGCGCTGGTGGGGGAGATGGGGCGGCAGGCGCTGACGGAGCTGCGGGAGATGCTGGGCGTGCTGCGGAGCGGGGACACGTTGGTGGCGCCGGCTGCGGCGGGTGGCGGTGCGGTTCCGCTGGCGGCGGTGGGGCAGGCGGCTGCGGCGGCCGCGGCGGCGGCGTCGGAGGACGGGCCCCGGCTGAGCGAGCTGGAGGCGCTGGTGGCGCAGTCGCGGCAGGCGGGGATGGTGGTGGAGCTGTCGGTGGACGGTGAGCTGCGTCCGTACGCGCCCGAGGTCGAGCAGACGGCGTTCCGGGTGGTGCAGGAGGCCCTGACGAACGTGCACAAGCATGCGGCGGGGGCGAAGACGTGGGTGCGGTTGGCGCACCGGGGTTCCGAGGTCGCGATGCAGGTGGAGAACGGTCCGTCGGACGCGGCGGTGGCGGATGCGGGGCTGCCGAGCGGGGGGAACGGGTTGGTGGGGATGCGGGAGCGGGTGCTGGGGCTGGGAGGTGTGTTCGTGTCCGGCCCTACGGACGCGGGCGGGTTCCGGGTGTCAGCGGTACTGCCGGACAATTCCGGCCCGTCCGGCGTTTGACGGTTCCGTCCTCAAACGCCGGACGGGCTGGAAGTCAGCCCGACGGGCTCGACGTCAGACGCATCGGCTGCGCCCCTGTGATCAGCGTGGCCAGCGCCTCGTCGATGTCCTTGCCCAGGAACCAGTCCCCTGTGTGGTCGATGCTGTACACCCGCCCCTCCGTGTCGATCGCGAGGACCGCCTGCTCCTTGCCCTCCGCCCCCAGTGGCGCCACCTCGGTCTCCAGGGCGCGGCCCAGGTCGCCGAGCGTCCGGGCGAGGTGCAGTCCGTGCAGCGGGTCGACGCGGACGGCGGCGGGCGCGATCTGCCGGCCCGGTGCGGTCGCCGTGATGTGGAGGGCGCCGAACTCCGCCCAGGCCTCCACCGCCGCCGGGAACACCGCGTGCCGGTGCCCGGCGGGCGAGGTGTGGGCGCGCAGGGCGTCGGCCCACTCCTCGGCCTGCCGGATGTCCCAGCGCCCGGGCTGCCACCCGGCTTCGCGGAGGGCGGCGTCGACGGCGACGGGAAAGCGGGTGGAGTTGTGCTGCTGCTGCGGAAGGTGCGCAAGGTGCGGGTGCTGGTCGTGCATGGGTGGGCGGTCAGCCCTTCTCGGCGGTGGTCGCGGCGCCGGTGGCGGTGAGGTCGACGGGGCGTACGCCGAAGTGGGAGAGGAGCGCCGAACAGGATCGGCAGGGTGGCGCGTAGCTGCCGTGGAGCGGGTCGCCGTCCTCGCGGATGCGGCGGGCGGTGAGCCGGGAGTGTTTGAGTGCGCGGCGGGCTTCCCCGTTGGTCAGGGGTTTGCGCTGGGCGCGTTTGGAGCGGCCGCTCTCGGCGGCGGTGAGCTGGCGGGAGAGCAGTATGGCCTCGGGGCAGCGGCCGGTGAAGCGTTCGCGCTGGCCGCTGGTGAGGGTGTCGAGGAAGTCCTGGACGAGCGGGTGCAGGACCGGCGGCTGGTCGCCTTTGCCCGCGGTGCAGGTGAGTGTCTCTCCGCGTACGGAAAGGGCGGCGGCCACGGCGGGGAGGATCCCGTCGCGGCGGTGGAGCAGGTGGGGCGTGTGGCTGGTCTCGGTGCTGCTCCAGTTGAGTCGCGGGTCCCCTGAGGTTCCGTTTGTGACTGTTTGTGCTGAATGCATGGTGCGGTCGTCCCTCCCTGCAATCCCCCGAGTTGCGGGGACAGCCTGCCAAATGTGCGGGGTGGTGGGGAAGCTGGGTGGGGGAAACGTGTGCGCGTGTCGCCGGAAGGTGCTAGAACGTCGCCTCACCGTCACGCGGATGTGACCGTTGGTGACGGAACCGGCGGGGCGGGAGCCCCTGTTGCCCCACCGCTTAGGCTGTGCGGAACCACCAGACGCAGCAGGGGGCAACCGCCATGACGACAGGTCGGCTCGGGCAGCAAGCCGCGCCACCGAACGCGGCCTATGCCGGTCAGGTCGTGCACTTCCCGGACCCGGTCCGGGCGTCCCGCCACCCCAGGGGGGTGCGCGTGGACGGCAGCGGCCATCCGGATTTCTCGCCGTACGCGCGGGCCGCCGCCGAGATCGCCGATCCGCCGCAGGGGTTCGGTGTCGACGAGCTGCGGCTGACGGACTACGTGTCGGCGAACGCGGCGATGGCGGCGGCCGGCCATGAGCTGTGGGACACGATTCCCACGGTGGCGACGCCGCACGGCTGGACCTGGCACCACGTGGCGGGCGGCCGGCGGATGGAGCTGGTGCCGGTCGAGGTGAAGGCGCTGCTGCGTCACCACGGCGGTCTGGCGACGACCGAGGTGGACCTGGACCGGCGCGGTACGCGGCCGTTGCAGGAGACGCGTCCGGCGCATTTCCGGCTGCCCAAGGGCGCGGTCGCGGTGAGCGAGCAGCAGATCCAGGGCGTCGAGGAGGATCTCGGTTACCGGCTGCCGGGCGCCTACCGCTCGTTCCTCAAAGCGGCGGGCGGTTCGGCTCCTGTGGGGGCCGCGCTGGACGCCGAGTTGGGGCTGCTGGTGGACCAGCCGTTCTTCACGGTGCGTGACGAGGCCGCGGTCAACGACCTGGTGTATGTGAACAAATGTCTGCGGGATCACTTCACCAAGGACTACCTGGGCGTCGGCTTCGTCCAGGGCGGGATCCTGGCCGTGAAGGTGCGCGGGCAGGACGTCGGTTCGGTGTGGTTCTGCCCGTACGACGATGCCCGTGACCAGGACGGCTGGAGCGTGCAGGAGCGCGTGGAGCGGTTGTTGCTGCCGTGCGGTGCGGACTTCGACGCCTTCCTCCAGCGGCTCGCGGGCAATCCGCCGGAGCTGGAGACGGTGGCGAACCTGATGGTGGACGGCGGCTTCGCGCGCGCCGTCCCGGTGGAGGGGTGAGCGCGGTGGTGACTTTCGCGCAGGCGCAGGAGCGGGCGGACGAGTGGGTCAACGGTGACGTGCCCGCGTACCAGCACCGTGAGGTCCGGGTCCGTGAGTTCGAGCTGGGTTTCGTGGTGTGGGCCGAGGACCGCGCGGAGGGCCCGGTCTCGGACGGTGGCCGTCAGCGGCTGGTCATCGCCCGGGACAGCGGCGAGGCGACGTTGTGGCCGGGGCTGCCGGTGGGTGAGGTGATCCGGCGGTACGAGGAGGAGTACGGGATCCCGGAGGGTGCGCCGGATCCCGCGCCGGAGCCGCCGCAGCGGGTGGACCTGAACCAGACGTCGTTCCTGCTGACGCCGCCGGAGTGGCTCCAGGAGGCGGCGGACAAGCTGGGCATCCCCGACCACCGGGCGGAGCGCCGGGCGGCGGCGGAGGAGGCGGACGCGGAGGCTTCGGCCGCTTCCGTGCCGGACCAGGCGTCCGGCGCGACGCCCGTACCCACCCCCGTACGTACTTCTGTGGACGAGCCCGCCGACGCCGCACCCTCCTGGCCCGCGGCAGACGGCAGCGCGGGCGGCGGTACGGGTCCGGCGGCCTACGAGCCCACCGCCAACGACGGTGTGCCCGCCGACGCGACCCCGTGGGCCGGTACGGACACCAACTCCTCCGACTCCGACGACGGGGCCGTTCCGTTGCCCGCGACGGTGTTCGCGCCGCCGCTGTCCGGGACGGATGACGAGGAGGCCCCGCCGCCGGTGGTGCCGGCCGAGGCGCCGACCGCGCTGATGTCCGGCGGCAGCCAGCTGCCGCGTACGCAGGTGGCTCCCACGCTCAAGCCCGCCGACCAGTCGTCCCCGCCGTCCCAGGGCGCCGGTGACATCGCGGACGCGGCCACCAGCAAGGCCGCGGTGCCGCCGCGCGGTTCGCGTGGGGCCGGTCCGACGACCCCGCCGCCGCCCGGTGCGCCCGGCATCCCCGGCGTACGCCCCGGCGCGACGCCGCCGCCGTCCGGCCCGGGTGCGCCCGGCGCTCCGGCGGGCGGGTACATCCCGACGCAGCTCGTCTCCCAGCTCGGCCCGCCCGGCGCCACCCCGCCGGGTCCGCCCGGCCCGCCCGGTCCTCCCGGCCCGCCGCCGGGTTCCACGCCGCCTCCCGGCGGTGTCCACCACGCGGCGACGATGCTCGCCGACGGCAGCAGCCTCGGCGCGGGCGTCCCGGCCCCGGGCCCTCCCGGCACCCCGCTGCCCCCGGGCCCGCCCGGCGTCCCCGGCGCCCCGCAGCCGCCCGGTCCTCCCGGCCCGCCGCCCGGCTCCACACCGCCTCCCGGCGGCGTGCACCACGCCGAGACGATGTTCGCGAACTCCGGCCCGATCCCGGGCCCGCCAGGTCCTCCGGGACCTCCGCCGGGCGCTCCGCAGCCCGCCGCGCCCGGTCCCGTGCCGCAGGCGCCAGGTCCGCACACCCCGCCGCCCCCGGCGTACGGCTATCCGCAGCAGCCCACCGGTCTGCCGACCGTCGGCCCCGGCTATCAGGCGGTGCTGCGGTTCCGGGCTCCGGACGGCAGTGAGCAGCAGCTGATCCGGCGTTCGGCGCCGGGCACCCCGCACCCGGAGTGGCAGATGCTGCACGAGCTGCGGGCGATGAACGTGGCCCCGCAGCAGGTCATCGAGCTGCACACGGAGCTGGAGTCCTGCGAGCTGCCGGGCGGGTACTGCGCGCGGATGATCCGGGAGACCTGGCCGCAGGTGCGGATCACCAGCGTCGCTCCGTACGGCACCGATCACGCGAGCCGTCAGCAGGGCATGCGGCACCTGCTCACCCACCAGGGGGAGCTGCACCAGGTGGCGGACGGTCCGGCGCGGCCGGCGCCGGTGCGGGCGCCGCTGCCGCAGCTGCCGCCCGCGCCCGCGCTGCCGCCGGAGGCGGTGGCCGAGGAGCTGCTGCAGGCGTTCGGTCCGCAGGGGATCCTGCGGTTCGACCAGCGTGCGGTGTCGCGTCAGGGTGTGCCGGAGATCGTGGCGCGGACCCTCGTATGGGCGGGGCTGCCCGCCGACTTCGGTCCGTTCTTCTGGGCGCAGCCGGGTCAGCCGGTGGTGCCGACGCTGGGTGAACTGGCGGCGCAGCGGCAGGTGCAGGCGTCGCCGGACGCGGGGTCGTACCTGGTGATGGGTACGGACTTCGGGCGCGCGATCTGTGTCCAGTACGGGACGGCGAACATCGTGGCCGTGCCGGTGGAGGCGGGTCCGGGCGGTCAGCCGGTTCCGCCGCAGTTCGTCAACACGGGGATGCCGGAGTTCGTGCGGTCGATGGCGCTGCTGGGCCGGATGTGGCGGCTCCGGTTCGGGCTGACGCCGGAGCAGGCGGGCCGGTGGACCGTCGATTTCCAGGCACAGCTGGTGGCGCTGGATCCGGCGGCGCTGGCGTCGCCGGAGAGCTGGTGGTCGGTGCTGCTGGAGCAGATGTGGGACGGTCTGCTCTGATCCGTACCTTTGGCTGAGACACGTTGTCGACCCACCCGGTCCGGGACGGATCGGGTGGGTCGTGGCGTACCGGGCGTGTGACACCGGTCGCTTTCCGTCCGGAAAGCGCCTGATCGATTCCGACTTCCGGCACCAATTGCCGCATCCTTGGCGTATCGCGGGGAGACCCGTGTGCGTCCGCGTGCCCGTGTGTAGGTCGGAGAGGGGCTTCAGGCTATGAGTGCTGGACCGGTGTCCGCGTTCGACGTCGTCGGCGTGCGGGGGCGTGGTTACCGTCCGGAGCAGGTGGACCGCGCGGTGGCGGAGCGGAGCGCCGAGCGGGACAGGGCGCTCGCGGAGGTCGTACGGCTGGAGCGGCAGGCGCAGGAGCTGGCGGCCGGGGCGGCCCGGCTGGCGGAGATCGTGGCCGGGCTGCCGGAGCAGGATTACGCGGAGCTGGGCGAGCGGGCGCAGGCCCTGCTGGCGCTCGCCGGGGAGCAGGCCGAGGCGCTGCGCGTGGACGCGGAGGCGGCGGGCCAGGAGCTGGCGGACGCGGCCGACGCGGAGGCCCGTGCGCTGGCGGACGCGGCGCGTGGGGCGGCCGACGCGGTACGGGCCGCTGCCGTGGCGGCGGCGGAGGAGCGGGTCGCGGAGGCGGTCCGGGAGGCGGAGTCCGTGCTCGCGGCGGCCCGCAAGGAGGCCGGCGAGGTGCGCGGCGCGGCCGAGGAGGCGATGGCGCAGACCCGGAACCGTACGGCGAGCGTGCTGGCCCACCAGGACCAGGAGCACACGGAGCGCCACCAGGCCGCCGAGGCCGAGATCGCCGCGGCCGAGGCCGCGTCGGAGGCCCGCCGCCAGGAGCTGGCCGAGCGCGCGGAGACCCTCCTCGCGGAGGCGTCCCGCATCCTGTCGGAGGCCCGGGAGGCGGCCCGTCACGGCCAGGAGGACGCGGAGGCGCGAGCGGCGGAGATCCTCTCGGAGGCCCGGGTGAGCGAGGAGCGGATCGTGCGGGAGACGGAGCGCGTGCTGCGCGAGCACGAGGAGGGCCGCGAGGAGGTCCAGGCGCACATGGCGCACGTCCGCAGCTCGCTGGCGGCGCTGACGGGGCGGGTGTCGGGGACGGTGGAGGGCTGACTTTCCGGCGTCGGCGGAGGCATCGGTGGCCGGTACCCCTTGCGCATGTCTGTTCGGGCGAGCTGAATTGTCAGTGCGGTTTGCATTTTCCCGCTCTCCGCGCACGTTCGCCGCACAAGGGAGTGTTCATGCCCGCCCGAATACCGGACATTCTGTCACCAGAGTTCGAGAGGGACCCGTACGGGGCGTATCGGCAGATGCGTGACGGTGACCCGCTCAGCTGGCACGAGGCCACCGGCAGTTACATCGTCTCGCGTTATGAGGACGTCGAGAGGATCTTCAAGGACAAAAAAGGCGAATTCAGTACGGAGAACTACGACTGGCAGATCGAGCCGGTGCACGGTCGGACGATTCTCCAGCTCAGCGGGCGGGAGCACGCCGTGCGCCGGGCCCTGGTCGCCCCCGCCTTCCGGGGCAGCGACCTGCGGGACAAGTTTTTACCGGTCATCGAGCGCAATTCGCGCGAGCTGATCGACACATTCCGGGCCGCCGGATCCGTCGACCTGGTCACCGACTACGCCAGCCGCTTCCCGGTCAACGTCATCGCGGACATGCTGGGTCTCGACAAGTCCGACTACGACCGTTTTCACGGCTGGTACACGGCGGTCATCGCCTTTCTCGGCAATCTCTCGGGCGACCAGGAAGTGGTGCGGGCGGGTGAGCGCACGCGGGTCGAGTTCGCCGAGTACATGCTGCCGGTCATCCGCGCGCGGCGCGCGGCGCCGGGGGACGACCTGCTGTCGGTCCTGTGCACCGCGGAGGTCGACGGGGTGCGGATGAGCGACGAGGACATCAAAGCGTTCTGCAGTCTGCTGCTGGCGGCCGGGGGCGAGACCACCGACAAGGCCATCGCGGCGATCTTCACCAACCTGCTGCTGCACCCGGAGCAGTTGGAGGCGGTCCGGGCAGACCGCGAGCTGATCCCCCGGGCGTTCGCGGAGACCCTGCGCTACACACCGCCCGTCCACATGATCATGCGGCAGTCGACCACGGAGGTCGAGCTCAGCGGCGGTACGGTCCCGGCGGGCGCCACGGTCACCTGTCTCATCGGCGCGGCCAACCGTGACGAGAAGCGCTACCGGGATCCCGACTCCTTCGACATCTTCCGGGATGACCTGACTGCCACGAACGCCTTCTCGGCTGCCGCCGACCATCTGGCCTTCGCGCTGGGCCGCCACTTCTGTGTCGGTGCGCTGCTGGCCAAGGCGGAAGTGGAGACGGGGGTCGGCCAGTTGCTGGACGCCATGCCTGATCTCCGGCTGGCCGAGGGCTTCGACCCGGTCGAACGCGGTGTCTTCACCCGCGGGCCGCAGAGCCTGCCGATCCGGTTCACCCCGGTCTCGGGCTGACCGGAGGAGCGTGGGCGGCCGGAGCGCGTACGCCGGCCGCCCACGCCCCTGCCGACTCACCTACCGCGTCACCGGGCTGAAGACGACCGGCAGTTCCGACAGCCCCCGCATCCAGACCGAGGGGCGCCAGCGGAGCTCCGCCGGGTCCACCGCGAGCATCAGGTCGGGCAGCCGTTCCAGCAGCGTCTCCACCGCCGTCCGGGCCATCACGTCCGCCAGCAGGGGTGCCGGGTAGGGGCAGCGGTGCTCGCCGCTGCTGAAGGACAGGTGCGCGGCGTTCTCGGCTCCGACGTACGACTCCGGCCAGATCTCCGGGTCGGTGTTGGCCGCGGCGATCCCGAGGACGAGGCAGTCGCCGGCCCGGATGTGCCGCCCACCGAGCTGGACGTCCCGTACGGCCCAGCGGCCGATGAAGTTCTGGGTCGGGGTGTCCAGCCACAACACCTCGTTGAGCGCTTCGCCGACGCTGAGCCGGCCGCCGGAGACGTTCAGTGCGAACCGTTCGTCCGTCAGCAGCAACCGCAGGGTGTTGCAGATCCAGTTGGCCGTGGGCTGCTGGGCGGCGGCGATCACCGAGATCAGGTCCTGGACGATCTGCTCGTCCGTCAGCCCCTCCGGGTGGGTGACCAGCCGGGAGGTGACGTCGTGGCCCGGGGCGGCGCGGCGCTCCTGGACCAGCCGGCGCAGCCGGTCGCCGACGCGCCCGTAGGCGGCCACCGGATCCTCCCCCTCGTTCGCGTCGAGTGAGATGCGCAGGTCGTCGACGAGCGACTGGGTGTCGTCCCCCGTCAGGGGCATGCCGCACAGCTGGACCACGGCCCGCATCGGCAGCGCGTGGACGAAGCTGCTCATCAGCTCCGTACGGCCGCTTCCGGCAAAGGCGGTGATGAGCTGGTCGGCGATGTCGGCGCAGTCACGGGCCAGTTCGAACTGGTCCACGGACTCCAGGGCCTCGGTGATCACCCCGGCTCTGCGCCGGTGCTCGTCGCCCTCGGTGAAGAGCACCGAGGGCTGGTATCCGACGTAGGGGAGCAGCGGCCAGTCGGCGGGGATGTTCTCCCACTGGTTCCAGCGGCGGGAGTCCCGGGCGAAGATCTCGTCGTGCTCGGTGACGTAGGACAGCTCCGCGTAGCCGAGCACCAGCCAGGCGGGGATGTCCGCGTCCAGGAGTACCGGGGCCACCGCGCCGTGCTCCGACCGCAGGGAGCGGTACAGCTCGGTGGGCGTCTGCTGGTAGGAGTTTCCTGACAGGCGCACCGCCCCCCGGCCGGCCGGGCAGCCGGGGGCGGCGGTGGGACCGAAGGCGGGGCTGGAGGTACTCATGGGGTCGCCTCCCGGGCGAGGGCCATCGTGCGCAGATGGTCGACGAGGGTGATCAGCACGTTCTTGCTGGATGTCCGGACCCGTGCGTCGCAGTCGACCATGGGGACGTGCGGGGGCAGGGCCAGGGCCTGGCGGATCTCGTCGAGGGAGTACGTGGTGTCGTGGTCGAACCGGTTCACCGCGACCACGAACGGGGTTCCGTGGTGCTCCAGTCGGTCGATCGCGTACCAGGAGTCGTCCATCCTGCGGGTGTCCACCAGGACCACGGCGCCGAGGGTGCCGGAGAACAGCCGGTCCCACAGGAACCAGAAGCGCTTCTGGCCCGGGGCGCCGAAGAGGTAGAGCACCATGCGCTCGTTGAGGCTGATGCGGCCGAAGTCGAACGCCACCGTGGTGGTCGTCTTGCCGTCGACGCCACTCGTCTCGTCGACCCCGACGCCCGCCTGGGTCATGACTTCCTCGGTGTTGAGGGGGCGGATCTCGCTCACCGAGTGGACGAGGGTGGTCTTGCCCACGCCGAAGCCCCCGACGACGACTATCTTCAGACCGGTCTCCGCGGCGTCGGCCAAGGGCGTGCGCTGCGCGGGCAGGTCAAAGCCTACGGAGTCCATGGAGCACCTCCATCAGCAGGTCGGAGTCGGCGAGCGCGGCGGGGGAGTTCGCGGCGCGGGGGTGGCGGGCGGTGATGCGGCCTGCGGTGTGCAGGTCGTCGAGGAGGATGCGCACCACGGTGACGGGGAGGGAGAGTTCGGCTGCGACCTCGACGACGGCCGTGGGGTGCCGGCACAGTTCGAGGATGCGGGCGTGTTCCGACTGCATGCCCGTGGTGGGCCGGGACTCGCTGACGACGAGGGTCACCAGGTCGAAGGAGTCCTCGGACCGGCTGCGTCCGCCGGTGACCGTGTAGAGCCGGTCGGGGGGACCGGTGTCGACGGGCCGGAGGGTCATGACAGGCTCCCCGGGGCCCCGCCACGTGGTGCGGCGCGCAGATGGTCGCCGATCTGCTCGACCATCTGCGTCATGTGGTGGCCCACCGCACTCGGGTCGGCCTCCTCCGAGGCGACCACGGCCAGGTGGGCGCCCTCGCCGGCTTCCACGATGAAGAGCAGACCGCCGTGGAACTCGGTCATGGAGTGCCGGACGCCGCCGGTGCTGTCGCCGAACTCGATGGACGCCCCCTGGGCCAGTGCCTGCATGCCCGAGCAGATGGCGGCCAGCTGGTCGGCCTGGTCGAGGGTGAGGTGTTCGGTCCAGCAGAGTTTCAGTCCGTCCCGTGACAGGGCCAGGGCGTGGCGCGTTCCGGGGGTCTGCTCCAGCAGCCTCTGCAGGAGCCAGGTGAGGCTGGTGTCTGTGGTCTGCATGATGTGTGACGGGACCGTGCGGGCCAGGAGGCCGGCTGTACGGCCCGTACCTCCAATCTCGGAAGGTTCGAGCGAGGGTCTCCGATGCGCCGGGCACCGGGGGATGGGCGTGCCGGGCTAGGGGGTGCCGGGGGGCGGCGTGGCCCGGCTGTCCGAATCTCCGGGGCTCTCCTGGGGCCGGCGTCCCCGCTGGAAGGCCCCGAACTGCTGGGACGCGCTGCGCGGCGGGGACTTCCTGGTTGCGCCGCCCTCCGCCGGAGCCCGGCCCGCGGGGGTGCCCCGGTGCCGTCCGTGTTCCCGCTCGGCCTCTCCCATGGTCCGGCCCGGGGTGCGTACGGGCAGGCCGTTGGGGGTGGACGAGGCCGCGGGCTTGACCGGGGGAGCCGTCGGCTCCGGTACCGGCGGGCGGACCGTCTCCCGTACGGGCTCCGGGTGCCGGGGCGGCAGTTCGTACCGGGCCGGCGCGTGGTCGGCGGCCGGGACGGGTTCCGGGGGCGTGAGGGCGGCCGGTGCCGGGGCTGTCAGGGGTACGGGGGTGAGGTCGGGGGGTGTGGCGGGCGCGGGGAGGGACCGTACGGGGGTGCCGGTGGGAGGCGTCACCGAGGAGGCGGGCGGAGGCACGGAGGCTCCGGTCGCGGCCCCGGGACGGCTCGGGGCCGCGGGCAGGCCGGGAGCCCGTTGGGTGTCGCGGTTCTCCTGGGCGACCAGCTGACGGGGCAGCAGGACCACGACGCCTGTTCCGCCCCGGGAGGACGGCCGGTAGTTGACGCTGATCTGGTGCTTGAGCGCGAGCTGTCCCACGACGGCCAGGCCGAGCCGGGTGCCCTGGAGCGAGGCGAGGTCGGTCAGTCGTCCGGAGACGGAGTCCGCGGCCCGGCGCATGGCGGCGTCGGCCATCTTCAGACCGCTGTCCTCGATGGTGACGACGATGCCGGTGCCGCGTTCCTCGACGTAGACGTGGACCTCGTCGATGGGGGGCGAGAAGTTGGCGGCGTTGTCCATCAGTTCGGCCAGCAGGTGCATGACGCCCTCGGCGGCGAAGCCGGAGATGGCGGCGGTGGACGAGCAGTGCAGCCGTACGCGCTGGTAGGCCGCGATGCGTCCGACCGCGCCGCGCAGGATGCTCTCCATGACGATCGGCCTGTTCCAGGCGCGGCTGGGCCGTCCGCCCATCAGGAGGGCCAGCCGGTCCGTCATGAGGCCGAGTTGGGAGGTGGTGTGGTCCAGCTTCAGCAGGTCGCCGAAGACCTCCTCGCCGTGACGTTCCTGCATGGTGCGCAGATCGGCGAGCATGCTCACGGCCTTCGCCTGGACCCGGCTGAGGGCTTTGGCCGAGGCGGTCTGGGCGGCCAGGGCGCGACGCTCGCTGAGCGCGAGCTCGCGGACCACCGACTCGGCCGATGTGCGCAGCAGCGGGTGCTCGGGCAGCAGGGTCGCGGCGCGCACCGAGGCGCCGGTTTCTCCCGCGCGCAGCCGTACGGTCACCGACGGAAGCGTCTCCCTGGTGAACCGCTGCACCTCGGCGGTCATCACCTCCAGCTCGTCGCGCAGCCGGGTGATCTCCCCGCCCAGCTCCTCACGCAGCTGGGCGTTGCCCGCCTGGAGCGAGGCGGCCTGCTGCCCCTGCTCCTCGACGGTGGCAGCGGCGATGTGCAGCAGCTTGCGGTGGCGGGGGCTGCGCGGCGGGGGCACCTGGTCGAGTGCGGCGGCGGTGTTCCAGCCGCCGCGCACCAGCCTGACCACGGCGGGCAGGGCCACGTCGGACGTGTGGGCCGCGTCCGCTTCGAGGGCCGCTGTCGACGCCTTGAGCCGGTCGGCCTCGACGGTCCGTTCCGTCGCCGTGCGCTGCGCCCTGACGATCAGCCGGCGGGCGGTGACGAGCGTGATGGCCACCACCAGCCACGCGGCGACGGCGACGGCAGCGGCCCAGCCGTGTGCGCCTTGGGGTGCCAGGGCCACGGCCACGGCCGCGGCTGCGGCGCTCAGCGCCAGCAGGGCCCAGACCGGGGCTGTCACGGTCGTCGGTGCCTTCATCGGTCGCCGCTGTGTGGGGGGTTCGGGTTTGGGCATTGATGCGGGTCCCTCAGTTCATGCCGAGCAGAAGGTGTGGGGCCGCCTCGGAAGCCGTACCACAAGGGCGGGCGGAGATAGGGCGAGGCGGGAAGGCCCCTGTCCGGTAGGCAGAGGCCTCATCGTAGCCATCCTGAAGCACGGAATGATCTGCCGAGCGGCATAGTCCCGTGGCAGTACGAGATTGTCGTGAACTGTGCGCAGTCGCATGTCCGTTGCGCCGTTGGTGGTACTCCCTGCGGCGAAGCCGGAAAGGCAAGGGAAAACGCCGTCCGGCAGCTGTGACGGTGGGCGAGCCGGCGATGGCACACTCGCCCGAGTATTCGGGTGAAAGCGCGATATGCGTGCGACGTTGACTCGTTCGGGGGTTATTCTTTCGGCCAATCTGCCTTGATTCTGCTGACCGTTGTACGACCCTGCCGACTCGTGCAAACGCTGGCTGACTCGTGTATGTGGAGAGAAAGTGCAAACCGGTGTGCGTGCCGAGAAGGCGGACCCCTGCTACCGGAGGTTTCTCCGGTGGTGGCTCAGCCGGTGAGGACGCCGCGCACGAAGGCGGTCCAGGCGGCGGTGGTGAGCACGAGGGCCGGACCGCCGGGGTTCTTGCTGTCACGGACCGGGACGACGCCGGGGAATCCGTCCGCCACCTGCACGCAGTTGCCGCCCTCCTGGTTGCTGTAGTTGCTGCTGCGCCAGGCGGCGGCGGTCAGGTCGGGACGGGACGCGGCTTGCACAGTAATCGGCCTCCAGCACGGAACGGATCAGGTCGAGCGACATCAGCGGCGGGAGTGCCATCGCCCTGAGGTGATCGTAGGTCAGAACGAACCGTGCGACCTCGTCCGGTTCCTCGGTCAGCCGGCCGCTGTGCGCGCCTTCCGTGTAGGCCACTTCGGAGCCGTCCGGCATGACGAGCACGGTGAGGGAGCCGCCCAGCGAGCCGTGCTCGCCCTGGTCGAACGGCAGCACCTGGAGGGTGATGCCGGGCTCCTCGGCCAACCGGAGCAGCTTCTCCAACTGGCCGCGCATCACCGCCTTCCCGCCGACCGGCCGACGGAGCACGGCCTCGTCGAGGATGATCCACAGATGGGGCCGGTCCGGACCGGTGAGCCGGATCTGGCGATCCAGCCGGGCCGTGACGCGTTCCTCCAGATGCTCGGCGTCCCGCAGCGAGTAGCCGACGCTCAGCAACGCCCGCGCGTACTCCGGGGTCTGCAGCAGGCCCGGCACGGCGTGCGAGGCGTACTCGCGGATGACCTTGGCCCGCGCCGCGTACGCGATGAACGCCTGCGACCAGTCCGGGAACGCCTCACGGTGCACGAACGGCAACAGGTCGATCAGCAGATCGTCCGCCACCAGTTCGCGATCCAGGTTCCGCGTCAGCTCCAGTGTCGGTTTCGCGCCGGTCGCTCGCTCGATCTGGTTGATGCGGCTGCCCACCACGTGCGTGAGGACGCCCACTTCGGTCTGGGTGAGTCCGGCCGCCTCGCGGAGCTTGCGCACACGGGTGCCGAAGAGGGCGGCCATCGAGGCCTGCGGGTCAATTGCTTTGGCCACGGCGTTACTTCCGTTCCTTACAGCCTGCGAGGTAAGGCGCTGTCACCTTCCGAGGCTAGGGCGGACGGCCGACTCTTGAGTACGGAACGTCACGGAACCCGCACGTGTGGGTGACGTGAGGAGCGTCGAGCGAGCGGATGACCGGCATGAGCGGCAAGAGCGGTGGGAACGGCGTGCGCGGTGCGAGTGGCGAAAGGACCACGCCGGCGACGGAGAGCGACGGGCGACGGGAGGACCCGCCGATCCCACGCGGCTTCGGGCTGAACGGCAACGGGTACGGCTCGCTGTCCCGGCAGTTCCCGTCCACGCCGCAGGGCGCGCAGGAGGCGCGGCACGCCGTGGTGCGGCAGTTGGGGCAGTGGGGGTTCGGGCCGATGGCGGACGTGTCGTGCGCCGTGGCGCTGGTGGTGGCGGAGCTGGCCGCCAACGCGGTGCGGCACGGGAGCCTGCCGGGGCGGGAGTTCGCGGTGCGGGTGGACTACGAGGGGGCCGCGAGCCGGTTCCGTATCGAGGTTTCGGACGCGCGGCTCGGCCGGACGCCCGGGGAGGCGGTGCTGCCGCCGGATGACCGGGAGTCGGGGCGTGGGCTGTTCCTGGTGGAGTGCCTGGCGACGCGGTGGGGATGGGAGCCGCGCAACCCGGTCGGGAAGACGGTGTGGGCGGAGGTGGCGGCTCCGGGGCGGCCCAGCGGCCGGTGAGGCGCCTGGCTGTGGCGAGGCGGAGCGCGACGGGGGCGGTAAGCGGTTTCGGTGACTTGGCGGAGGGCAGGCGGGGTTGGACCGCGTGAGGGCCTGACCACCCGATACCGCCGCTCAAGGGGTGAGCGGATGGCGGGGCCTCCATGACATTCGAGGAGCGCATTCATGCGAACGAGCCGGATCGCCGTCACCGCCGCAGCTGTTGTCGCGGGACTCACACTGTCCGCGTGCGGGGGCGACGACAGCACGACGAACGCGGACAACGCCTCGTCTTCCTCGCCCAGTTCCCCTCCTGCCGAGGAGCGGACGGAATCCGCTCCCGCCGAGCAGCCGGAAGGCGAGTCCGGCGAGGCAGGATCACCGGAGGCGGAAGCGCCGGACCAGGGCTCGGCGGGTCAGGGGTCCGGTGGCGCCGGGACGAAGCCGGAGAGGTGCCACACGGACGATCTCAAGATCACGGCGACCGCCGCGACCATCAGCGGTGACGAGACCGAGACCGTCGCCGTCGAGCTGATGAACAAGTCCGGTCGCGCGTGCTCCATCAAGGGGTTCGCGGGGGTGAACCTGCTGTCGAGCGAGGGTGCGATCCCCGCGACGCGCAGGGACCAGACGGACGGCGGCACGGTGCTGAAGAGCGGCGAGCCCACCTACTTCGGCATCTTCTACAAGAAGAACGAGTCCGGTGGTTCGGGCGTCAAGATCAAGGGCCTCGTGGTCACGCCCCCGGACGAGAAGAAGTCCGTGACCCTCAAGTGGCCGGGCAAGCCCTCGCTCCCGATCACCGACAGCCCGGAGACCACGGTGGAGATCGGCCCGATGGGCAGCGTCGGACAGGGGCAGGGGTGACCGCCTGGCGGAGAGGGGCAGGGGCGAGCGGCTGGCGGTGGGGGGCAGGGGCGAGCGGCTGAGTCAGGCGGCGGGGCTCTGCTTGCCGTCCTTCCCGGTGCCGGCCGTCTCCGCCGTGAGTGTCTCGGTGCCGGCCGTCTCGGTGCCGCCCGTCTCGGTGATCACCGGGAAGTGGCGCGGCGCGAGGACGACGAGGGCGAGCAGGGCCAGGGCCGCCGCACCGGCCGCGCCGATGTAGACGTAGTCCACCGCCGCGTCCACCGCCCGCCGCAGGTAATCCGTGGCCGCCGCCGACAGCGCGCCCGGATCCTCCAGCGTACGGGCGACCGCGTCCAGGTCGTCGGGGAGGCCGGGTACGGGGGCGTCGAGGAGGCGGGCGGCCAGCACGCTGTTCGCCACCGCGCCGAAGACCGCCGCGCCGATGCTCTGGCCGACCTGGCGGCAGAAGAGGACGGACGCCGTCGTCGTACCGCGCTCCGCCCATCCCACCGTCGACTGCACGCCCACGATCAGCGGGAGTTGGAAGAGGCCGAGGGCCGCGCCGAGGAGCAGCATGATCAGGGCGGGCTGCCAGGGTTCGCCGGGGTAGGGGAGCAGCGGGAAGGCGAGCAGGATCAGCAGCGCGGCGCTCATGCCGATGATGGCGGTGAGGCGGAAGCCGATGCGGTTGTAGACCCGGTCGGAGAGCGCCGCCGAGACCGGCCAGCTCAGCGTCATGACGGAGAGCACGAATCCGGCGGCGATCGGGCCGAGGCCGAGGACCGACTGCGCGTACGTCGGGAGGAAGACGGTCGGCGCGACCATCAGGAGCCCCATCGCGCCGAGCGCCAGGTTGACCGAGGCGATGGTGCGGCGGCGCCAGACCCAGCCCGGGATGATCGGTTCGGCCGCGCGCCGCTCGATGACGACGGTCAGGGCCGCCAGCGCCGCACTCGCCGTGAACAGGCCGAGCGAGGGCGCCGAGAGCCATGGCCAGGCGACTCCGCCCTGCACGAGCGCGGTGAGCAGCAGGGTGCCGGTCGCGAAGACGGCGAGCGCGCCCGCCCAGTCGATACGGGGACGGGTCTTCGGGCGCGGACGTGCGGGTTCGTGGAGGTGGCGGGCGACCAGCCAGAGGGCGATCGCGCCGACGGGGAGGTTGATGAGGAAGATCCACCGCCAGTCGGCGTACCCGGCGAGCAGCCCGCCGACCACCGGACCGGCCACCGCAGAAGTGGCCCAGACGGTGGACAGCTTGGCCTGGATGCGCGGGCGTTCCTTCAGGGGGTAGAGGTCGGCGGCGATGGTCTGGACGGTGCCCTGGAGAGCGCCGCCGCCGAGGCCCTGGACGATGCGGAAGGCGATGAGCGCGCCCATGTTCCAGGCGGCTGCGCAGAGTATGGAGCCGACGAGGAAGAGGATGATCCCGGCGATCAGGACCGGCTTGCGGCCGAAGGTGTCGGAGAGCTTGCCGTACACCGGGAGCGTGACGGTGACGGCGAGGAGGTAGCCGGAGAAGAGCCAGGAGAAGACGGTGAACCCGCCGAGGTCGCCGACGATCTGCGGTACGGCTGTGGAGACGATGGTGCCGTCGATGGCGGCCAGCGCCATGCCGAGCATGAGGGCCGCGACGACGGGGCGGCGGCCGCGCGGGGTGGTGAGGGGGGCGGGTGCGCCTGGCTCGGCCGTTCCGCGCGTGCTGTGCCCACCGCCCGTGCCGCCTGTGCCGTTTCCGGCTTTCGTACCGTCGGCGCCGTTCCTGGCCTCGGTACCGCCCGTGCCGCCGGCGCTGCTCCTGGCCTCCGTGCCGCCCGTACCGCCTGTGCCGTTCCTGGCTTCCGTACCGCCTGTGCCGTTCCTGGCCTCGCTACCGTCCGTACCGTCCTTGGCCTCCGTGCCGCCCACCGGTTTTCCTTCCCTATGCACGTATCTCCCGGGGCACTGTCTCATCCCGGGCGGTGGCGTGGGGGCGTTCGGGCGGGGTCGTGGCTGCGGGAGCGGCCGGGTTCAGAGGTGCGGCACGGGTGGGAGGCCGGTCCAGCGCAGGTCGGCGGGGAGGTGGCGCATGTCGTTGGCCAGGAGGACGGAGGCGGGGCGGTCGGGCGGGTACCGGATGACGGTCAGGGCCGCGTTGGCGTGGTTGAGGCCGAGCCAGCGCCACTCGGGGGCGTACATGGCGTCCCGTACGAGCCAGGCGACCAGGAAGTTGTGGGTGACGACCAGTTCGTGCCGGTCCTCCTCCCCGTCGACCGGGCCGGTGAACCGCTCCTGTGCCCGGCGGGCCAGCGCCGGGCCGTGCTGCCGCTCCGCCTCGCCGGCTCCTTCGACGAAGCGGAGGAAGAAGTCTGCGTACTCCGGCGGGAGTTCCTCCCGGGTCGGCAGGTGGGGCACGTAGTCGCCGGCGAGTTCCGAGCGGTGCAGCGGGACGACGTCCTTCAGCTGGTCGCCGATCAGGCGCGCGGTCTCCTCGGCCCGGGGGAGCGGGCCGTGGTGGACGGCCGTGAAGGGGACGTCCACGAGGCGGCGGCCGAGCAGAGTGGCCTGGCGGCGGCCGTTCTCCGTCAGACCGCTCTCGTCGGGTGTCGCCTCGCCGTGGCGGACGAGGTGGAGGTAGCGGGTGGCGGTCATGTATTGGTCTCTCCCGGGTGCGCCGGCGATCTTGTCCTGGGTGGACGCGCCGCCTCCGGTCGTGGTTCCCGGAGGGTGACCCTGACACCGCCTCCCTCCGGAGGACGACTCCCCCTAGGGGGCACCCCCTCATAGTGGCCAGGGCCCCTTCCTCCCGGCGGAGGACGTGGACCGTGAGAGCCCTTCCTTAACCTGTTCTTACGTCGCACCTGCGGCCCGCAGCAGGGGGGAAGGTGGGGAAAACCCCACCTCAAGACTGCGCTGGGCACCATCGCGCCGGACAGCTTGCTGAACCCAGACTTGGAACGTACTCGACGACCGACGACGTCCAGTCGTCCATCGACACGGTTCCGCCATCGATCGACATAGGAGACATACCGTGACAACGGCTGTAACCATTCCCAGGCACGGGGGCACTGGAGGGCGTACGGCCGTCGCGGCGCGAGCGCGGCAGGTCGTCAAGGCGTACGGCAGCGGGGAGACCCGGGTCGTCGCGCTCGACCATGTCGATGTGGACATCGCCCGCGGGCAGTTCACGGCGATCATGGGCCCGTCCGGCTCCGGCAAGTCGACGCTGATGCACTGCCTGGCCGGTCTCGACACGGTGACGTCGGGCGAGATCTTCCTCGACGAGACCGAGATCACCAAGCTCAAGGACAAGAAGCTCACCCAGCTCCGGCGCGACCGGATCGGCTTCATCTTCCAGGCGTTCAACCTGCTCCCGACGCTCAACGCGCTGGAGAACATCACGCTGCCGATGGACATCGCGGGCCGCAAGCCGGACGCCGGCTGGCTCCAGCAGGTCGTGGAGACCGTCGGGCTCGCCGACCGCCTCAAGCACCGCCCCACCCAGCTCTCCGGAGGCCAGCAGCAGCGCGTCGCGGTCGCCAGGGCGCTCGCCGCCCGGCCGGAGATCATCTTCGGTGACGAGCCGACCGGGAACCTGGACTCCCGGGCCGGCGCCGAAGTCCTCTCCTTCCTCCGGAAGTCGGTCGACGAGCTGGGCCAGACCATCGTCATGGTCACCCACGACCCCGTCGCCGCCTCCTACGCGGACCGGGTGCTCTATCTCGCCGACGGCTCCATCGTCGACGAGATGAACAACCCGACCGCCGAGCAGGTTCTCGACCGCATGAAGGACTTCGACGCACGCGGGCGGACGTCATGACCGTCTGGAAGACCTCGATGCGCAACTTCTTCGCGCACAAGGGCCGCATGGCCCTCTCCGCGGTGGCGGTGCTGCTCTCCGTGGCGTTCGTCTGCGGCACGCTCGTCTTCACCGACACGATGAACACCACCTTCGACAAGCTCTTCACCGTCTCCTCCCCGGACGTGACGGTCGGACCGAAGGCGGCCGAGGAGAACGACGAGCAGCCCATCGACGGCAAGCCCGCCTCGCTGCCCGCCTCGCTCGTCCAGCAGGTCGAGAAGGCCGACGGCGTGAAGCGGGCCGAGGGCGCCGCCTTCTCCATGGCGGTCACCGTCGTCGACAGCAAGAACAAGAACATGGGCTCCGAGACCGGCGCTCCCACCATCGCGAGCAACTGGACGCAGAACGACCTGCGGTCGATGGAGATCACCTCCGGAAACGCACCCCGTGGCCCCACCGAGGTGATGGTCGACGCCGACACCGCGAAGAAGCACAAGCTTGAGCTCGGCGACGAGCTGCGCACCATCACCGCCACCGGTGACATCAAGGCGAAGATCAGCGGCATCGCGTCCTTCACCGTCACCAACCCGGGCGCGGCCATCGTTTACCTCGACACCGCCACCGCACAGACCCGCCTGCTCGGCGGCCCCGACGTCTTCACCCAGATCCTGGTGACGGCCGAGGACGGCGTCAGCGACACCCAGCTCAAGAAGAACGTGGCCGCCGCGCTCGACGGCTCCGCCGCGTACAGGCTCCAGACCCAGGAGGAGGCCGCCGAGGCCAACAAGAACGAGATGGGCGCCTTCCTGGACGTCATGAAGTACGCGATGCTCGGCTTCGCCGGGATCGCCCTCCTCGTCGGCATCTTCCTCATCGTCAACACCTTCTCGATGCTGGTCGCCCAGCGGACCCGCGAGATCGGCCTGATGCGGGCCATCGGCTCCAGCCGCAAGCAGGTCAACCGGTCCGTGCTGCTGGAGGCGGTCCTCCTCGGCATCGTCGGCTCGGTCCTCGGTGTCGCCGCCGGTATCGGCCTCGCCGTCGGGCTGATGAAGCTGATGAGCGCCGTGGGCATGGAGCTCTCCACCAGGGACCTCACCGTCGCCTGGACGACGCCCGCCATCGGCCTCGCGCTCGGTGTCGTGGTCACCGTCCTCGCCGCGTACATCCCGGCCCGCCGGGCCGGCAAGGTCTCCCCGATGGCCGCGCTCCGCGACGCCGGAACCCCTGCCGACGGCAGCTCCGGCTGGGTCAGGGCCGGGATCGGCCTGGTCCTCACCGGGGCCGGTGCCGCCGCCCTGTGGGCGACGACGCAGGCCGACAAGGCCACCGAGGGCTCGGGGCTCCTCGCCGTCGGTGTGCTGCTGACCCTGATCGGCTTCATCGTGATCGGCCCGCTGCTGGCCGGTGTCGTCGTCCGGGCCCTCAGCGTGGTCGTCCTGCGGCTCTTCGGCCCGGTCGGCCGGCTGGCCGAGCGCAACGCGCTGCGCAACCCGCGGCGTACGGGAGCGACCGGCGCGGCCCTGATGATCGGGCTCGCCCTGGTGGCCTGCCTCTCCGTCGTCGGGTCCTCCATGGTGGCCTCGGCCACCGAGGAGCTCGACAAGTCGGTCGGCGCGGACTTCATCGTCCAGGACAGCGGTACGGGCCGGCCGATCGTGCCCCAGGCCGCCGAGGCGCTGCACGCCGTGCCCGGCCTGGAACACCTGACGGACTACACCTACCTCAAGGCGAAGATCACCGCTCCGGACGGCAGGACGGTCGACGAGGGCATCACCGCCACCGACCCGACGTACCAGCAGGACGTCCGCCGCACCGCCCTCTCCGGCGACCTCGCGAAGGCGTACGACAAGAACGCCATGTCGGTCGGTGAGGACTACGCCGAGAAGCACGGGGTCGAGGTCGGGGACACGCTCACCGTGGCGTTCACGTCCGGGCAGAGCGCGAAGCTGAAGGTCGCGGCCATCACCTCCGACGACACCAACATCGACCGCGGCGCGATGTACACCAACATGACCACGGCCACCTCCTACATCCCGGCCGACCGGATGCCGCAGAACGTGGCGATGTTCGGCAAGGCCGAGGAGGGCAAGGAGAAGGAGGCGTACGCGGCCCTCAAGAGCGCGCTCGCCGAGTACCCGGTCTACAAGGTGCAGAACCAGGCCGACTTCAAGGAGGACCTGAAGAACCAGATCGGCCAGCTCCTCAACATCGTCTACGGCCTGCTCGCCCTCGCGATCATCGTCGCGGTGCTCGGAGTGGTGAACACCCTCGCGCTCTCGGTGGTCGAACGGACCCGCGAGATCGGCCTGATGCGGGCGATCGGCCTCTCCCGCCGCCAGCTCCGCCGCATGATCCGGCTGGAGTCCGTGGTCATCGCCCTCTTCGGTGCGCTGCTCGGCCTGGGGCTCGGGATGGGCTGGGGGACGGCGGCGCAGAAGCTGCTGGCCCTGGAGGGTCTGGAGGTCCTGGAGATCCCGTGGCCGACGATCCTCACGGTCTTCGCCTGCTCGGCGCTGGTCGGACTCTTCGCCGCACTCGTCCCGGCCTTCCGGGCGGGCCGGATGAACGTCCTCAACGCCATCGCGACGGACGGCTGAGGCGCCACGCGACGAGCCTCCGGCTCCGGTTCGGGCTCCTGAACAGCCCTCTGGGCGGCCGGTGTTCACCGTAGGATGACCGGCAGGTCCCGGGGCGTTCCTCCAAACGCCCCGGGGCCGAATCCGTTCTCCACCCCGTTCCCCGACAGGGCCCGCCGGTCACGGCGGGCCCTGTCGGTCTGTTGCACGGGTTGTTGCACGGGCGGCCGCACCGAAGCCGCGCCGCTCGCCCCGCCCCGCCGCCGCCCGCCCCGGCTCTCGCCACCGCCACCGTCCTCGCCCACGTACGCCCCCGATACCCGATCCCTGACACCTGGTGTCCGTCTGTCTGGTTCCGTGCGCCGCCGGCGCGGCGCTCTGCGGGGCCGGACGGGTACCACCGGCTACCACCAGTAACCGCCGCGGTGCCCGAACGGGCACCGCGTAAAAAACTCCCCGGCCGACCGGCCCGGTGCACCGCCACAGCCCTCGATCGAGACGCTCCGGGAGCGTCCGACACCGGCCGGTGCGGAAGCGGCTGTCACCGCCGGGTCGTAGTCTGGAACCCCCGGCTCGTCCCACGCGTCGGGCTCTTCGCGTTGCCCCCTGGCAGCAGCCGGCTGCCGGCAACACCTGAAACACCTCATGACCCGGACGGATGCCCCTATGAGCTTGCACGGTCTGCTGGATGTCGTCGTGACGGACCCGGCGATCGCCGAGGCGGTGAAGGCCGCCGCCGACGGCCACCGCATGCATGTCGACCTGGTGGGTCCGCCCGGCGCCCGGCCGTTCGCCGTGGCCGCGCTGGCCCGGCAGACCGGCCGGACCGTGCTGGCCGTCACCGCGACGGGCCGGGAGGCCGAGGACCTGGCCGCCGCGCTGCGGACGCTGCTGCCGCCGGACACGGTGGCGGAGTTCCCGTCCTGGGAGACCCTGCCGCACGAGCGCCTCTCGCCGCGCTCGGACACCGTCGGCCGCCGCCTCGCCGTGCTGCGGCGCCTCGCGCACCCGCGCGAGGACGACCCGGAGACGGGTCCGGTCTCGGTGGTCGTGGCGCCGATCCGCTCGGTGCTCCAGCCGCAGGTCAAGGGGCTCGGCGAGCTGGAGCCGGTCTCCCTGTCGAGCGGGCAGAGCGCGGACCTGGGGGAGGTGGTGGACGCGCTGGCGGCCGCCGCCTACGCGCGGGTGGAGCTGGTGGAGAAGCGGGGCGAGTTCGCCGTACGCGGAGGGATCCTGGATGTCTTCCCGCCGACCGAGGAGCACCCCCTTCGGGTGGAGTTCTGGGGCGACGACGTGGAGGAGATCCGGTACTTCAAGATCGCCGACCAGCGGTCCCTGGAGGTCGCCGCGCACGGACTGTGGGCGCCGCCCTGCCGTGAGCTGTTGCTGACCGACGAGGTTCGGGAGCGGGCGGCGGCCCTCGCCGAGGCGCACCCGGAGCTGGGCGAGCTGCTCGGCAAGATCGCGGAGGGCATCGCGGTCGAGGGTATGGAGTCGCTGGCCCCGGTCCTGGTGGACGACATGGAGCTGCTGATCGACGTGCTGCCGAAGGGGTCGATGGCGCTGGTCTGCGACCCGGAGCGGGTCCGGACCCGGGCGTCCGATCTGGTCGCCACGAGCCAGGAGTTCCTCCAGGCGTCGTGGGCGGCGACGGCGGGCGGCGGCGAGGCCCCGATCGACGTGGGCGCGGCCTCGCTGCGGAGCATCGCGGACGTCCGGGACCGGGCCCGTGAGCTGGGGATGATGTGGTGGTCGACCTCCCCGTTCGCCGCCGACGACGCCGAGCACGACGAGGACACGCTCAAGCTGTCGATGCACGCCCCGGAGGCGTACCGGGGCGACACCGCCCGGGCGCTCGCCGACACCAAGGGGTGGCTGGCCGACGGCTGGCGCACGGTGTACGTCACCGAGGGCCAGGGCCTCGCCACCCGTACGGTCGAGGTGCTGGGCGGCGAAGGCATCGCGGCCCGTTTCGTCCCCGATCTCACCGAGATCGCCCCGTCCGTCGTCCACGTCTCCTGCGGGGCGATCGACCAGGGCTTCGTCGACCCGGCGCTGAAGCTGGCGGTGCTCACCGAGACCGACCTGACCGGCCAGCGCACCGCCACCAAGGACCTGGGCCGGATGCCGGCCCGCCGCAGGAAGACGATCGACCCGCTGACGCTGGAGGCGGGCGACTACATCGTCCACGAGCAGCACGGTGTCGGCCGGTACGTGGAGATGGTGCAGCGCACGGTCCAGGGCGCGACCCGCGAGTACCTGCTCGTCGAGTACGCCCCCGCCAAGCGCGGCCAGCCCGGCGACCGGCTCTACATCCCGACCGACCAGCTGGAGCAGGTCACCAAGTACGTCGGCGGTGAGGCCCCGACCCTGCACCGGCTCGGCGGCGCCGACTGGACGAAGACGAAGCAGCGGGCGAAGAAGGCGGTCAAGGAGATCGCCGCCGATCTGATCAAGCTGTACTCGGCCCGGATGGCGGCACCCGGCCACTCCTTCGCCCCCGACACCCCGTGGCAGCGGGAGCTGGAGGACGCGTTCCCGTACGCGGAGACGCCGGACCAGCTCTCCACGATCGCGGAGGTCAAGGAGGACATGGAGAAGACGGTCCCGATGGACCGGCTGATCTGCGGTGACGTGGGCTACGGCAAGACGGAGATCGCGGTCCGGGCGGCGTTCAAGGCGGTGCAGGACGGCAAGCAGGTGGCGGTCCTGGTCCCCACGACGCTCCTGGTCCAGCAGCACTATGGCACGTTCACCGAGCGGTACTCCCAATTCCCGGTCAACGTCAAGGCGTTGAGCCGCTTCCAATCGGACACGGAGTCCAGGGCGACCCTCGCGGGCCTGAAGGACGGCGCGGTCGACCTGGTCATCGGCACGCACCGCCTCTTCTCCTCCGAGACGAAGTTCAAGGACCTCGGCCTGGTCATCGTGGACGAGGAGCAGCGGTTCGGCGTCGAGCACAAGGAGCAGCTGAAGAAGCTCCGCGCCAACGTCGACGTCCTCACCATGTCCGCGACGCCCATCCCCCGTACGCTCGAAATGGCGGTCACCGGCATCCGCGAGATGTCCACGATCACCACCCCGCCGGAGGAGCGCCACCCGGTGCTGACCTTCGTCGGCCCGTACGAGGAGAAGCAGATCGGCGCGGCGATCCGCCGTGAACTCCTGCGCGAGGGCCAGGTCTTCTACATCCACAACCGGGTCGAGTCCATCGACCGGGCCGCCGCCCGCCTCCGCGAGATCGTCCCGGAGGCGCGGATCGCCACGGCCCACGGCCAGATGTCCGAACAGGCCCTGGAGCAGGTGGTGGTGGACTTCTGGGAGAAGAAGTTCGACGTCCTGGTCTCCACGACGATCGTCGAGTCCGGCATCGACATCTCCAACGCCAACACGCTGATCGTGGAGCGCGGCGACAACTTCGGCCTCTCCCAGCTCCACCAGCTGCGCGGCCGGGTGGGCCGAGGCCGCGACCGGGGTTACGCCTACTTCCTGTACCCGCCCGAGAAGCCCCTCACCGAGACGGCCCACGAGCGCCTGGCGACGATCGCCCAGCACACGGAGATGGGCGCGGGCATGTACGTGGCGATGAAGGACCTGGAGATCCGCGGCGCGGGCAACCTGCTCGGCGGTGAGCAGTCCGGCCACATCGCGGGCGTCGGCTTCGACCTGTACATCCGCATGGTCGGCGAGGCGGTCGCCGACTACCGGGCCCAGATGGACGGCGCCGTGGAGGAGGAGCCCCCGCTGGAGGTCAAGATCGAGCTCCCGGTCGACGCGCACGTCCCGCACGACTACGCCCCGGGCGAGCGCCTGCGCCTCCAGGCGTACCGCGCGATCGCCCAGGCCACCTCGGAGGACGACATCCGCGCGGTCCGCGAGGAGCTGACCGACCGCTACGGCCCGCTGCCCGAACCGGTCGAGAACCTCCTCCTGGTGGCCGGCCTGCGGATGCTGGCCCGCGCCTGCGGAGTCGGCGAGATCGTCCTCCAGGGCTCCAACATCCGCTTCGCTCCGGTGGAGTTGCGCGAGTCCCAGGAGCTGCGCCTGAAGCGCCTCCACCCGAAGACGGTCATCAAGCCCACGGCCCACCAGATCCTGGTCCCGCGCCCGACGACGGGCAGGATCGGCGGCAAGCCGGTGGTGGGCCGCGAACTGCTGTCGTGGACGGGGGAGTTCCTGACGACGATCCTGGGTTCGTGACGCCCGGGGTTTCGCGAACGACCGGGCCCCGCCGGGCTGACCGGCGGGGCCCGATCGTCACCCCGAGGCGGCGGCCTCCCGGATGACCGGCTCGAACTCCCGCCGCACATAGGCGTCGAACGGCTCCGACAGCGCCCCGTCGATCACCCGCCGCACCCGGTGGCGCGCGGCACACTCCTTCATCGCCGCCCGCGATCCCGGCCCCACACCTCCACCGATGATCAGCACCCCGAACACCTCGGTCTCCATGAGCGCCCGGGCCTCGTCATCGGTACTCACGCCCTCCGCGTCGAATCCATCGGCGCGCAGCGTGTCCAGCACCGCCGCCACCCTGGCGGGCGTCCTTCCCAGCACGAGCGTCTTCATGGCGAGTTCCTTTCGGGTACGTCTCGGGTACGTCGACATGGGCACCCCGACCCTAGAAGCTCAACCCGACTTGAGGTCAACCCCGACACTCGCCCCCGGCCGTACGAGGGTCTTCGACGGATCGGCCTGCCGGGTGAGCGGCAAGTCCGTCGCCGTCGGAGGAGGGCGTGGCGGCCCGTGTGCCCAGCGCCGCCGCGATCTCCTCGTGCAGCCCCCGCGGCAACCGGGTGCCCCACCGGTCCACCGCCTCGGCCGCCAGTTCGCGGCTCCAGCGCCAGCTGTTCGCGGCCGCCGTGCGGAGGTCGTCAGGGGCCAGGGAGCCGGTCGTCGTGGCGTACCGCTCGATGTCCGTCGGCGGCAGGTCCGCCTCCAGGGCGCGGCTCGGGGTGAGCCAGTGGGCGGTCGAGCCGCGCAGCAGGCGGCAGAGCTTCAGCTGGAGCGGGGCGACGACGGCGTGCAGCAGGTTGTGGGCGCGGGCTCCCTCGCCGCGGGCCTGGAGGTGGGCCAGCATCAGGGTCCAGTTGGCCAGTTCGTCGGTGAGCTGCTGGGCGGTGGCCACCGGCTCCGGCGGGCTGAAGGCGGCCAACTCGCGTACGGCGGCGGTGAGGTGACCGGTGCGGTCGAGGAGGACGGCGGCCTCGGGGCGCGGCAGGTGGACCTGGCCGCGCCAGGTGGCGATCTCCGCGATGCCGGCGCCGGTCGGCTCCACGTGGAACTCGCCGCGCATCAGGTCGTCGAAGACCACGGCGAGGATGCCGTACATGTTGGTGTACGCCAGCTTCAGCGGAGCCAGCCTCTCCACGAACTCCCGCCCGTCGAAGGCGTCGACGTCCTCTTCCCGTACGTACAGGCAGGCGTCCAGGTCCGAGTGGGCGTCGGCTTCACCGAGCGTCCAGGAGCCGTAGAGGAGGACGCCGTCGATCCGGAGGTCGGCCTGGGCCGTCGAGCGCAGCAGCTCGATGCGGCGGTTCAGGGCGTCGGCGGGGAGAGGTGTGCGAGGAGTGGGGCGGGCGTGCGGCATGGCCGGGTCTCCTGAGTGAGGATGTGGGCGTACGAACGAGGCCCGGCGGTCACCGCCGGGCTGCCTCCGGTCCCGCTGCGGGACCTCGTTCGTCGCTCAGGAAACGCCCATGGCGGCAGCCTAGGGGATCGCCCGTCAGCCGTCGCGGCGGTTTTCCGGGGTGAAGACCAGGCCCGTGAGGGCCCGGAGCCGGAACGGGCTGAAGCCGAGTCATGAAAGCCCCGCCGGCGGGGAAGACGCCCATAAGATTCTCGGCGTTCGGCTTTCTCCCCGTCAGGATGGCTTCACGTGATATCTCCCCGTACGTACCGAGCAGCGGCCCTGCCCGCCCTCAGCGCCCTCCTCGTGCTCGCTCTGGCCGGCTGCGACCCCGATGACCTCGCGGCGGAGAGCGGCGGCAGCGCGAGTGGCGGTGCGAACGGTGGTGGGGCGCAGTCCGCCGAGGGGTTCGGGGTCAGTCCGCTGGACAACCCCGACGGTACGAAACCGGGGCTGGCGCCCCTGACCAGCGACGCCGACCGGGCCGCCGCGCGCAAGGTCATCGAGAAGGTCGCCACCAAGGGGCGCGGCCCGAAGACCGGCTACGAGCGGAGCAAGTTCGGGTCCGCGTGGAAGGACGGGATCGACGGCATCCCGCTCGCCCGGAACGGCTGCGACACCCGTAACGACCTCCTTGCCCGGGACGGCAAGGACATCGAGCACCGCTCGGGCTCCAACTGTGTCGTCGTCTCGTTGAAGCTCAAGGACCCCTACACCGGCAAGTCCATCGACTGGCGCAAGCAGCAGGCGACCGAGGTGCAGATCGACCATGTGATGCCGCTGTCCTACAACTGGCAGATGGGCGCCGCCCGCTGGAACGAGACCAAGCGGCAGCAGATCGCCAACGACCCGCTCAACCTCCTCCCGGTGGACGGCCCGGCCAACAACGCCAAGCGCGACTCCGGCCCGGCCGCCTGGCTGCCGCCGTACAAGCCGGTCCGCTGCTCGTACGCGGTGCGGTTCGCCCAGGTCTCGCTGAAGTACGACCTCCCCGTCACCGCCCCGGACAAGCAGGCCATGCTCGCCCAGTGCGGGGGATGAGTCGCCGTACGGTGGGGCCACGGGCCGTGGCCGTGCGATGCACGGCACCGGACCCCGCTCCCTGATCCGGCCGAGGCGCAGGCGATCTCCTCGGCGGTCGACGTGATGCAGTCGCCCTTCACCAACTGGCCGCCGCCGGCGCCCGCGTCGCCGGGATGATCGCCGGTCAGGTTGCGGCCGCAGACGGTGTTGGTGGAGGCCCTGGCGGACTGTCACCCGAGGTCCGTCCCCGCCGACGCTCGTACGCGTAAATCCCCTGGTCACAGGTGGTGTGGCGTGCCTAAGGTCGGCCCATGGAACTGCACATCACCACGCTCGCCGAACGTCCCGGACTCGCCGGGGCGCTCGACCGGATGCCGGACACCTGGCCGGAGTTCGTCCTGGAGGACATCGTCGGCTGGGCGAACTTCGCGCGGATCGCCGTCGAGTTCCCGGAGTTCGTCCTGGTCGCCACCGACCCGGACGGCAGCGTGGTCGCCCGCGCCTACAGCGTCCCCTTCGAGCTGAACGCCCCCGGCCGCGGCAACCTCCCCGTCGGCGGCTGGGACCGGACGCTGCTGTGGGCGTTCTCCGATCTGCGGCGGGGCCGTACCCCCGACACCGTCAGCGCCATCGAGATCACCGTGGCCACCGGCCACCAGGGCAAGGGGATCTCGGGCCGGATGCTGGCCGCGATGCGGGAGAACGCGGGACGGCTCGGCTTCGGCGAGGTCGTCGCCCCGGTCCGGCCGAGCGGCAAGCACCTGCGGGCCGGCCTGCCGATGGAGGAGTACGCCCGGCTCACCCGCCCCGAGGACGGGCTGCCCGAGGACCCCTGGCTGCGGGTCCACGTCCGGGCGGGCGGGGTCGTGGACTCGGTCGCCCCGGCGTCGATGACGGTGAGCGGTTCGCTCGCCCAGTGGCGGGAGTGGACCGGGCTGCCGTTCGACACGGACGGTCCGGTGGAGGTGCCGGGAGCCCTCGTCCCGGTGCACTGCGCGGCCGCGCACGGGTACGCGGTCTACGTCGAACCCAACGTGTGGGTGCGCCACCGGGTGTGAGAGCGGCGCGCACGGTGGGCCGGTTCGGGACCTGAGCCGGGGCCGCACTCTCCCTGCGCGATGCCCCCGGCCCGTGCGGCAGACCCCTCCCGGCCCGCAGCCAGGCCCGGCGGCGGCAGGAGATACCGTACGAGCGATTTCATCCTGCCCGTACGGGCCGTTCCGCCCTGGAGAGACCCGCAGTGAAGAACCCACGCACCCCCGACACCCCCCGCACGTCGAAGCCCGTGCGCACGCGACGCGTATGGAGGAACGGTTCGGCGAAGAGCGCCCCCGGCGCGGGCCGCAGCGTGTCCCTGGTGGTGCGCCCCGCCCTCACCGCCGCGTGGCGTGCGGTGTGCTCCCGGCGGGGCCGCTGGGTGACGGGCGGCACGGTGGTGGCGCTGGCCGCCGTCGTGGGCGCCGTCGTCCTCCTGGGTGAGGAGTCAGGGCCGCCGGACCCGCGCGCCCGCGAGTACCGGGACGTCAACTCCTGCCTTCTGACCGGGGAGCAGGGCATCATCGCCGGCACGCCCGCGGCACCGGTGTGGGCGGGCATGCAGAAGGCGTCCCTCAAGACCCGTACCCGCGCGACCTACGTCCCCGTCATGGGCGAGCAGTCGGCGCAGAACGCCCTGCCGCACCTGAATTCGCTGCTCCAGCGCCAGTGCGACGTGGTGGTGGCCGTGGGGGAGAGCCAGGTGGAGGTGGCGCGCAGCGAAGCGGGAAACCACCGGGCGATCCGCTTCGTCGTGGTCGGCGGAGCCGAGGCGGCCGAGCCCGACGGCAAGGCGGCGCAGGGCACTTCGGGGAATGTGACGGTCGTCGCGGAGGCCGGAGGCGGACTGGAGGATCGGATTGCCCGGATCGTTCAGGAAGCTGTCCCTATAGGCAAGTAGCCGGAATGTGATATTCCGGCAGAAAGTGACATTAGTCACTGAGTTGGCGATCGAGAATGTAATTTTTCTGTTCGGATCTCGTGCACCCTTATGAAGATCTTGTAAGCGGAGCATAAGTAGAGGGCAGCGCAGATGCGTTCTCGGTGGGTTCGAACGGCCCGAATATTTCCGTCCGGCCCGCGAGGGCGCGCACGGCTCAGACGGACAGCCCTGTTCGTCCTCGTCGCCTTCTCCCTGACCCTCACCACGGAGACGGCCGCTGCCACCGGGGCCACGCTGCCCCGGCTCTCCATGCCCCAGATGTCCCTGGCCGGACTCTGGAAGTGGTCGGGCACCTCCCCGCTCGACGTGCCCGAACAGCAAGGGGGCACCGCCGCCGGCAAGAGCCACACCGCCTCCGCCGCCGACACCTCGGCCGAGGGCGACGCCGGCCGCGAGCCCGGCAAGGGCCGCGGTGAACTCGACCCGTACGAGCGGCCGGCGCCGGATACCGACAAGGCGACGACCGAGCCGGTCACCGGCACCGACGAGAGCTTCGACGAGAAGACCAGCGAGCGGGACGCGAAGAGGTCCACCGAGACCACGGACCACTACGTCAACGCCGATGGCTCCACCACGGTCCGCCACTACCCGGGCCGCACCAACTTCCGTGCGAAGGACGGCACCTGGGAGCCGATCGACACGACGCTCACCGAGGCCGAGGACGGCCGCCTGGAGCAGACCGCCAACTCCCTGAAGGTCGGATTCGGCCCGGACGCAGCCGACCAGGCCCTCGCCTCGGTCGACTTCGGCGCCGGCCGCTCCCTCGCCTACGCGCTCCAGGGCGCCCGAGCGGCATCGCCGGTCGTGGGCGACGACGGCAAGGTCACCTACCCGGACGTCCTGCCCGGCACCGACCTGCTGCTCGCCCCGCTCGCCGACGGCTTCAAGGAACACCTCGTCCTGCACTCCAAGGGCGCCGCCAACTCCTGGGTGTTCCCCCTCGACCTCAAGGGTCTGACCCCGCGCATCACCGCCGACGGCGACGTGGAGTTCACGGACGGAGACGGCGAGGTCACCGCGACCATCCCGCACGCCTTCATGACCGACGCCAAGATCGACGAGCGGTCCGGCGACCCGACGCTCTCGCAGGCCGTCGACTACGAACTCACCACCGTCGACGGCAAGCCCGCGCTGCGGATGACCGCCGACCGCGCGTGGCTCGACGACCCCGCCCGCGTCTACCCCGTCATGGTCGACCCGACCATCGCCGCCAGCAACTCCACGTACGCCCAGAACACCATCCCCGGCAACCACTCCTCCGAGGCCGAGATCAAGGTCGGGTCGTACGACTCCGGCACCAACCGGGCTCTCTCCTTCCTCCAGTTCTCCTCCCTGGGCACCACCCTCAAGGGGCAGCGGGTCACCGCCGCCACCCTCAACCTGCACGCCCTGTGGTCCTCGACCTGCACCGCGACGCCGTTCTCCGTGCACCCGATCGCCGCGTCCTGGACGCCTGCCGGGATCACCACGTACCCCGGCCCGGCCATCAGTCCGGCCATCGGCGGTGCCACCGTCGCCCCCGGCGCCTCCTGCTCCAACAACAGCGGCAGCAGCAGCGTCGGCGTGAAGATGCCGGTCAAGCTCTCCACCGACTGGTTCGACGCGGTCGCCACCGGCAGCCCCAACTACGGGCTCGCGGTCACCGCGCCGGTCAACGACGGTCTGCACTGGAAGAAGTTCCACTCCGACAACGCGACCACGGCCGGCTTCCGCCCGGCGCTCGACCTCACCTACACGGCCAACAAGAAGCCGCAGGTCAACGCCCAGTACCCGCCGACTAACCACCAGGCGCCCACGCTCCGCCCCGAACTCTTCGTCTACGCCAGCGACGCCGACAACTGGCCGATGGCCAAGCTCAGCTACGCCTTCGAGGTGTACGACGCCGACAGCGACAGCACCACCCCCGTCGCCACCTCCGGCGTGATCACCAAGGGCAGCTGGAAGGTCCCCGCGGGCAAGCTCAAGTGGAGCAAGGACTACGCCTGGTTCGTCAGCGTCTCCGACGGCTACGACTCGGTGATGTACTCGGCCAGCAGCTTCTCCACCACCGTCCCGCAGCCGCCGGTCACCTCGGGCCTCGCCCAGAACACCGACGGCCACGACTTCGACCCCAGCGACGGCAACTACACCACCAGCGACACCGACGCCGAGATCGAGGTCGTCGGACCCTCGCTGTCCGTCGAGCGCTCCTACAACAGCCGTGACCCCCGGAGCGACGGTGCCTTCGGCGCCGGCTGGTCCACCGCCATGGACATGAAAGCCGTCGAGGTCAAGGACGGCACCGGCGCGATCTCCAGCGTCATCATCACCTACCCCGGCGGTGAGCAGGTCGCCTTCGGCCGCAACAGCGACGGCACCTTCGTCCCGCCGATGGGCCGCTACGCCCGGCTCGCCGCGGCCACCAGCGGCGGCGGCTACACGCTGACCGACAAGGACTTCACCACCTACGCCTTCCAGCAGGCCACCGGCCAGGCCGGTTCCTTCGCGATCTCCGGCATCAAGGACTACGCGGGCCGCTCGGAGACCTTCACCTACGCCTCCGGCCGGCTGTCCAAGGTCACCAACGTGACGTCCGGCCGGTCCCTGACCTTCGCCTGGTCCACACCCGCCGGGGCCACCGCCCCGCACGTCTCCACCGTGACCACTGATCCGGCCACCCCCGGTGACGCGAACTCCGCCCAGAAGTGGACCTACGGGTACAACGGCGACCAGCTCACCAAGGTCTGCCCGCCCGCCGACGCCACCAAGTGCACCACCTACGGCTACACCACGGGCAACCACTACCGCACCACCGTCCTCGACAGCTCCCCGTACGCCTACTGGCGGCTCGGAGAAGCAGCCGGACAGACCGTCGCCAAGGACTCCGTCGACCTCAACCAGGGCAAGTACGACGGCCAGTTCCGCAATGTGACCCTGGGTGCCGTCGGCCCCCTGACGGGCTCCACGCAGAAGGCCGCCACCTTCAACGGCACCACGTCCTACGTGGAGATGCCCAGCGCCCCCGGCGCCACCCCCTCGTACGCGTCCGTCTCCCTCTGGTTCAAGACCACCAAGGCGGGCGGTGTCCTCTTCTACTACGGTGACAAGCCGCTGAGCGGCACCGACCCGGTCGGCACCACCACCAAGAACACTCCCGCGGTGTACGTCGGCATGGACGGAAAGCTGCGCGGCTGCCTGGCCATGTCCCCCGGTTGCATGAGCACCATCGCCTCCGGCGCCACCGTCACCGACGGCAAGTGGCACCAGGCGGTCCTCACCGGAGCGGGCAACACCCAGACCCTGTACCTCGACGGCGTCAGCCAGGGCAGCCTGGCCGGCACCATCAACGACTGGGAGCAGCCCTACATCTCGCTCGGCGCCGGCGTGAACACCGACGGCTGGCCCAGCATGAACCCGAACGACAAGCTCGGGCACTTCACCGGCCAGCTCGCCGAGGTCGCCATCTACTCCGACGCCCTCCAGCCGCAGGTCATCACCGCCCAGTACCAGGCCGCCACCCGGTCCGCCGGACTCCTCGACAAGATCACCTCGCCGGGCGGCAGGGTCCAGTCCTCCGTCACCTACGGCACCACCGACGACCTGGTCCTCGACGCCACCGACAGCGACGGCGGCACCTGGAAGCTCAACCCCGCCACCGTCACCGGCTCCTCCCAGGTCTACCGCTCCGCCGTGATGGGTTCCGCACCCACCGGATACTGGCGCCTGGGCGACACCCAGGCCGCACCGCAGGCCGCCAACGAGATCCACACCGGATTCGGCACCTACAACAGCGTCACCCAGGGCACCACCGGACCCTTCGGCGCCGGTGACTCCACAGCGGTCACGTTCAACGGCACCTCCTCCTACGCGGAGATCCCCTACGGCCCCTGGCACGGCAAGCAGGACCGCGCGGTCGAACTCTGGTTCAAGACCGCCAAGCCCGGTGTCCTGATGGCCGACCAGCAGCGCACCCCCGACGACCCGGCCGGCGTCGGCGGCAGCTATACCCCGACCCTGTACGTCGGCAGCGACGGAAAGCTGCGCGGCCACTGGTGGAGCGTCTCCGGTTCCGGCAGCGTGGACTTCGGCTCGAAGGCCGCGGTCAACGACAACAAGTGGCACCACGCGGTGCTCTCCGCGAGCGGCACCAAGCAGACCCTGTACGTCGACGGCGTCAAGCAGGCCGACTTCACCGGCGCCGCCAAGGACCAGTCCAACACCCGGACCTTCCTCGGCGCGGGCTTCGCCAAGAGCTGGTTCAACTCGCCCGGCGACATCAGCTACTTCACCGGCGCCATGGCCGACGTCTCGGTCTACTCCGCACCGCTGAGCGCCGACGACGTCGAGCGCCACTGGTCGGCGTACAAGGCGTCCTCCGGCATCGCCCCGGTCCGGACGGTCAAGCTGACCGACCCGACCGGCAAGACGCTGACCTACGTGTACGACGCGGAGATGGGCAACCGTCTGCTCGCCGCCGTCGACACCAACGGCAAGCGCACGACGTACGGATACGACACCGGCGGCTTCCTGCGCACGGTCACCGACGCCAACGGCAACCGCAGCATCACCGGCCACGACGTCCGCGGCAACGCGGTCTCCACGACCACCTGCCAGGACACGGCCAAGGACAAGTGCGCCACCGAGTACTACAGCTACTACCCGGACGCGACCACGGCCTTCCCGCCGATGGATCCGCGTAACGACCTGCCGCTCACCGAGCGCGACGGCCGCTCCTCCGGGCCCACCGACAACACCTACCTCACCAGCTACACCTACGACACCGGGGGCAACGTCACCTCGGTGACCAGCCCGCCGGTGCCGGGCTTCCCGCAGGGCCGTACCGCCACGACCACGTACACCACCGCCTCCACCCCGGCGGCCGACGGCGGCACCGCTCCCGCCGGCCTCGTCTCCGACGTGGTGACCCCGGGCGACAAGAGGACCTCGTACACCTACAACAAGAACGGCGATCTCGCCGAGACCACGGACGCCAACGGCGCCCGGCTGAAGCAGGTCTACGACGCCCTCGGCCGCCAGACGGCGAGCACGGAGATATCCGACGCCCACCCGGCCGGACTGACCACCCGCTACACCTACGACAAGAACGACCAGGTCGCCACCGAGACCAGCCCCGCCGTCACCAACCGGGTCACCGGCGCGGTCCACACCGCACGGACCACCACGGTCTACGACGCCGACGGCAACGTCCTGGAGCAGACCGTCGCCGACACCACCGGCGGTGACGCGCCGCGCACCACCAAGGTGACCTACGACGCGTACAACCGGATGGCCACCCGCACCGATCCGGGCGGTGCCACCACCGCCTTCGCGTACGACGTCTACGGGAACAAGACCCGCGAGACCGACGCCGAAGGCAACGTCAACACCTACACCTTCGACGCCGAGGGCCGCCCCCTCACCACCAACCTGCTCGACTACACGGGCGACCCCGCCAACCCGACCGCGCCCACCACCCTCGTCCAGGAGTCCCGCGCCTACGACCCGGCGGGCCGCCTCGCCTCGCTCACCGACGCGATGGGCTGGGTGACCGCCTACACCTACACCGACGACGGGCTCTCGGCCACCGTGGTCCGCAAGGACCCGCAGACCGGCGCCTCGTTCACGGAGCAGGCCAACACCTACGACGCGGTCGGCAACCTGACCAAGCAGGTCACCAACGACGGCCGGACCACCACCACGTTCACCGTGGACGCGGCCGACCGGGTCACCTCCAGCGTGCTGGACCCCGGCGGACTGGCGCACGCCACCACCGTCACCTACGACCCCGACGACAATGTCGTCACCGAGAGCGACTTCGACCCGGCGACGGGCCTGACCAGCACCTCCGACACCACCTACGACAACCTGGGCAACGTCACCGGCAACACCCTGCACGACGGCACCACCGCCCCGGTCGGCCGCTGGAAGCTGAACGAGACCGGGGGCACGGCCGCCAAGGACTCCTCCGGCGGAACCCGTGACGCGGTCTTCGGCAGCGGGGTCACCCGCTCCACCGAGCGCGGCGGCTCGGCCGTCTTCGACGGCACCGCCAACTCCTACGGCACGACGGCGGCACCGGTGGTCAACACCACCGGCAGCCTCACCGTCTCCGCCTGGGTCAAGCTGGACTCCACCGCGGCCAACCGGACCTTCGTGGCCCAGAACGGCAACAACGCGAGCGGCTTCCAGCTCTACTACTCCACCGCCCACGGCTGGACCTTCAACCGCCACGCCACCGACACCAACGGTCCGGTGATCGCCCGCGTCACCTCCGGCACCGCCGCGGTCAGCACCGGCACCTGGACCCACCTCGCCGGTGTCTACGACAAGGAGGCCGGCCAGCTTCGGCTGTACGTCAACGGCACCGCCGTCGGCACCCCGGCCGCCTTCAACGCCCCCTGGGACGCCAACGGGCCCCTCCAGATCGGGCGCCTCTGGTACAACGGCGGCTACCGGGAGCACCACCTGGGCGCGCTCTCCGACGTCCAGCTGTACAGCGAGGCGCTGACCGCCTCCCAGGTGTCCGCCGTGCGCGGCGGCACGCTGCCCGCCGCGGGCAGCGAGGTGCGCACCGCCACCTGGAAGCTCGACCAGCGCGGACTGCCGGTGTCCTCCACCGACCCCAACGGTGACACCACCGACTACGGGTACGACGAGGCCGGCCAGCAGACCACGGTCACCGAGCCGGCCGTCCGGTCCGAGCAGAACGGCGGCACCCCGGTCACCATCCGGCCGGTGTCGATGACCGGCTACAACACCTACGGCGAGGCGACGGAGTCCTCGGACCCGCGGGGCAACGTCGTGGTGACGGCGTACGACGCCGAGGGCCAGGAGTCCTCGACGAAGCTGCCCGACTACACCCCGCCCGGCGGGGGTGCGCCCATCGCCGCGACCGCGTGGAACGAGTACAACAGGCTCGGCCAGGTCACCGCCGAAGTGGACCCGCTGGGCAACCGCACCACCTACACCTACACCCAGCTCGGCGACCTCGCCTCGGTCACCGAACCGGGCGGCGACACCACCCGCTTCGCGTACACCCCCAACGGTGAACAGCTGTCGGCGACCGGGCCGGGCGGTGCCCGCGAGGAGACCACCTGGGACTACCTCGGGCGTCCGCTGACCAGCACCGACATCGTGCGCCAGCCCACCCAGCGGGCGGTCACGGCGATCAACGAGTACAACGCTCCGGGCGGCGAGCTGTCCCGGACCGTGAGCCCCACGGGGGTCAGCGAGTCGTACACGTACGACGCCCTGGGCGAGACCACCTCGGTCACCGACAGCGCCGGGAACGTCTCCCGCTTCACCTACGACATGGACGGCCGGTCCCTGACGTCCACCGGTCCGGACGGCACCAGCACCCGTAACACCTACGACGGCTTCGGCCAGCTGACCGCCACCAGCGACATGTCGGCGGACGGCGCGGTGATCCGCACCAGCCGCGCGAGCTACGACCGGGCGGGCAACCCCCGTACGGTCACCGACTACCGCGGCAACACCGTCACCCTCACGACCGATGCGACCGGCCAGATCTCCCAGGCCGTCCAGCCTGTCTCCGAGACCGAGTCGATCACCACAACCTTCGGCTACGACGCGGCGGGCAACCGCACGCGCTTCACCGACGGCCGCGGAAACCCCTTCATCACCACGTACAACAACTGGGGCCTGCCCGAGTCGGAGATCGAGCCCGCCACTCCGGCCCACCCGGACCCGGCGGACCGCACCTTCACGATGGTCTACGACGGCAACGGGCGGCCCAGCCAGTCCCGTTCGCCCGGCAACGTGGTCCTGCACAACACCTACGACAGCAAGGGACGGCTCACCAAGCAGACCGGCAGCGGCGCGGAGGCGGCGACCGCCGACCACACCTACACCTACGACTCCGAGGACCGGATCACCTCGGTCGCCGGCCTGGAGGAGGACCGCAACACCTTCACGTACGACGACCGCGGCCTCCTGCTGAGCGCCAAGGGGCCGTCCGGCGACTCCTCCTTCAGCTACGACGCCGACGGAGCGATCACCTCGCGCACCGACGCCTCCGGCACCTCCACCTACGGCTACGACACGGCCGGCCGGCTCAAGACCGCCAAGGACGCCTCGACCGGCACGTCCATGACGTACGGCTACGACGTCAACAGCAACGTGACGTCGGTGGACTACGGGCAGGGCAAGTCCCGGCGGTCCTTCTCCTACGACTCCCTGGAGCGCCTCACCTCCGACCGGCTGACCTCGCCGACCGGAAAGCTGCTGGCATCGGTCACCTACGGCTACGACGTCAACGGCAACGAGATCTCCAAGACCACCACGGGTGTGGCGGGAGCCTCGTCGAACACCTACACCTACGACCGGGCGAACCGGATCTCGTCCTGGAGCAACGGCTCGGCCACCGAGCAGTACGGCTACGACGCGTCCGGCAACCGCACCCGGGTCGCCGGCGACACCTACACCTACGACGCCCGTAACCGGCTCACCTCCGACGGCCACAACACCTACGGGTACACGGCCCGCGGCACGCTGAGCGTGCTCACCGACGAGGCGGGGCAGCAGACGTCGATCAAGGCGGATGCCTTCAACCGGATCATCGAGGAAGGCAACCGGAAGTACACGTACGACGGCCTGGACCGGGTGCTCACGGCCCGGGACGAGGACGGCTCACAGTCGGCCTTCGCCTACAGCGGCGCGGGCAACGACGTCGCCTCGGACGGGTACACCACCTACAGCCGCAACGCGGACGGCTCCGTGCTGGGCATGAAGTCGGCGCTGTCGTCGGTCCTGGTCCTGACCGACCTGCACGACGACGTGGTGGGGCAGTTCACGGAGTCCGGTGAGGCACTGACCGGCTCGACGACCTACTCGCCCTTCGGCAAGGTCCTGCAGTCGCAGACCATGGTCGGCCAGCTCGGCTACCAGTCGGGCTGGACGGACCCGGCGACCGCCAAGGTCAATATGGCCGCGCGCTGGTATTCACCGGAGACGGGCCAGTTCAACAGCCGGGACACGGTCTCGCTGAATCCGCTGCCCAATTCGGTGAGCGCCAACCGGTACGCGTACGCGGACCAGAACCCGCTGACCGCGACCGACCCGACCGGCCACTGGCCGAGCTTCGTCGACAAGGCCATCAAGAAGGTCACCAAGAAGGTCAAGAAGGTCGCGAAGACGGCCTGGAAGAAGACCAAGGCGGCGGTCAAGAAGGTCGCGAAGGTCGTCAAGAAGGCCGCGAAGGTCGTCAAGAAGGTCTACAAGAAGGTCGTCAAGAAGGCGAAGCGGGTGGTCCGCAAGGCCGTCCACTACGTCGCCGACAAGGTGTACAAGGCCAAGAAATACGTCAAACGTACGTACAAGGCCGTCAAGAAGGTCGCCCATAAGGTCACCAAAACCGTCAAGCGGAAGGTGAAGGCGGCGACCAAGGTCGTCAAACATGTCGCCAAGAAGGTGGTGAAAAAGGCGAAGAAGGTCGGCAGGGCCGTGAAGAAGGCGGCCAAGGCGACATCCAACTTCGTCAAACAGCACGCGGGGACGATCGTGTCGGTCGCGGTGGGTGTCGCGGTCTTCGCGGGCTGCACGGCCGCCACCGGCGGTGTGGGCGTCGTCGGGTGCGGCATGCTCGCGGGAGCCGCGGCGAACGCGGTCGGCTACGCGATGAGCGACGGCCCGAAGTCACTGGGCGGTTTCGCCGCCGCGGTCGGTGTGGGTGCCCTGACCGGCGCCCTGGGCGGCGCGGCGGGCGGTGCCGCGGTCGGCGCGGTCAGCCGTCTCCTGGCGGGTGTCGGTGGCCGCACGGCCACGGGCGCGGCGATGGGTGCCGCGGGTGGCGCGGCTGAGGGTGTCGTGGGTTACGGCATCTCCTGCGCGGCGCAGCGCAACTGCACGGCGAGCGGCGCAGCCACCTCGATGGCGGTGGGCGCGGCGACGGGCGGCGTCGGCGGCGCGGCGGCGAGCCGCTTCGGCCCGAAGGCGGACCCGCAGCCCCAGGCGAACTCCCAGCCGGCCTCGCCCCGCCCCGGCGGCGGCTGCCGGGTGAAGACCCCGCACAGCTTCACCGGTCTGACCGGTGTCCTGATGGCGAACGGCACGGTGAAGCCGATCTCCGAGGTGAAGGCCGGGGACATGGTCCTGACGGCGGAGCCGGGCAAGAAGGAGAAGGAGAAGCACAAGGTCAAGGAAGTGATCGTCACCAAGACGGACCGGGACTACGTCGATGTCGTCGTGAAGACGGACGCCGGCCCCAAGACGATCGAGACGACCAAGCACCACCAGTTCTACGAGATCATCCGCAACTCCTGGACCCAGGCGGGCGACCTCAAGCCCAGCCAGGAACTCCAGGACGGCAAGGGCGAGCCGGCCCGCATCCTCGACGTCACCGCGTACACGGCGGAGCGGACGACGTACGACCTGAGCGTCGAGGGGCTGCACACGTACCATGTGGTGGCGGGGGCTACGCCGGTCCTGGTCCACAACTGCAGCAACCTGACCGCCGATGACGCTCGATTCCCGGCTGCGCACGTTCTCGACGAGCATGTGAATGTGAGTGATCAGCGGCTCATTCAGATGGCTCAAACCTCGGGAGTTAAGTCTCGCTTCACCGATCTCCAGACCGCTCAGCAAGTCGTCGACTACGGTATTGCGTCAAATCAGGGCCGCATCGGAAATTGGCTTCGAGGCGGTGGTGTCGGGCCGCTGGAAATTAAGGGTAGATTTGGCGCCAATAATCCAATCGGGGTAAGGGCTGACGCGAGCGGATCCATTACCCCGACAAGTAACGCGTACACAATAATCCTTCAGCGTGCCGCTGGGCATTCGGGGGGATATTACGTGTCGACCGCATATCCGAGGTAGGTGTTTCTTCATGGGGACCAGATTTACCGAGGATGACTTCGGTATCACGCACCTAGCCTCTATGTTTCATCAAGACTGGAGGCTATCGGGAAGCGCGCGCGATGTGGTCATGGGCTATGTCGCCCAAACGTCACTGCCGTACGTGCTTGCGCTCGCCGAAGATGCACTCAGGCTGACAGCCAGCGATGACGCTGACACTGTTGCCACCCTTTGGGAATGCGCAACTGGCTCCTATCACCGCCTCTACGGTGATTCGGTCGCTGGATTGGACTGGTTCCGGGAAGTTGCAGGCATTTGCGAAGGGAGCCTCACTCAAGCCGGTGTACACGCAAACATCAAAGTTGGCCAAAGTGTGTACGATTCCCTCAAGGGCAGGGTTATCGCGGAAATCGACGAGCTTGAGCCTGCTCTGAGTGAGGCGATCGCAAATAGCCCAATGGCAGGCAACGCGGGGGCTGTCTCGGCGATGAAAGTGTGCGCTGCAGATATCTGTCCAGAAATCGCCTTCAGGGTGCTTCTGAGAGCCCTCATGGAGTATTCGTGCGAGATTGATCGCAATCTGTATGCGAGATTCGTGAAGCTGGGGCAAGAATTTTCCTACGGAGAATTCGTCGTATCGCGAATTTCGTTCCTGATGCGATAAAACTCTCCGGTTGGCGACCCTTGGCTCTGGATCCACGAGAGTCCCTGGACAGGAAGTATGCGGCAAGCCAAGAGGCCGCCATCGGCTGATTCTGATGGCGGCCTCTTGGTGTTTCGACGGCAACGCTGACGGCAACGTCAACGGACGATGGCTGCGGCGGGTGGGCCGTCGGGGGCTGTCGCTCTGGCCGTCAAAGGCCTTGCCGAGGGGTTCGATGGCTGGCGTTGTAGGCGGAGACGGACGCGGGCGTCGACGCCAACGTGGGCGTGGGCCGAGGAGTTCCTTGATTGCGACGAGGTCAACGGCCTTCCAGGAGCAGGGTCGCGGTCGAGCGGAGGTTATGGGAGCGGATGCGGCGGAGGCCCGGCCCGGTTGAGGAAACTGCTGAAGCGGCGGGTGAGGTTGGCAGGGGCGAGAAGCCTGCCGGTCGGGCGAGGCCGCTGTCCTGCCGGGCTGACGCAGTGGTCTCTCGCTCCTTGTCCTGCCGGGTGAGTTCGTACAGCGTGTGGAGCCGGTCGGCGCGGGCCATGTCGAGGAACTGACAGGCCTCTGCCGCAGTGGGCGGCCGGAAGCGCCTGGGCTGGTGCGTGGTGGTCTTGACATTGCGCGCGATGTCCCAGGGCAGCACGTCTTCGCGGGCCGCCTGTTCAAGGCGACCCACTGGCGTGGGGCGCGTGCAGCACGGCCGCCCACCCGGCTGCTCTCGGCTCCGCCCCGTTGGTTCGGCCAGCGAACAGGCCGCGCAGAAGCACCTGGCGGGCCACCGGAAGCGTGGGAAGCCGAGCGCACCGGCATGGTGAACCCATCACCAGTCCTACGAGATCATCCGCAACTCCTGGACCCAGGCGGGCGACCTCAAGCCCGGCCAGGAACTCCAGGACGGCAAGGGCGAGCCGGCCCGCATCCTCGACGTCACCGCGTACACGGCGGAGCGGACGACGTACGACCTGAGCGTCGAGGGGCTGCACACGTAATGTGGTGGCGGGGCTTCTGCCGGTACTGGTCCACAACATCGATCTGGATGCGCTCAATGCTTGTCCGACCTCAGCGAACACGCACACAGCGTCGGTGACTGTGCACGATAGTGGTGGAAGAGTTCTGCATGACTACGACATTCGAAGTGGTGCGCAGACGCCTGCGGAGCGGGCTATGGGCGTGGGGGAGAGACACCCAGCCACATCGAGAATCGGGCAGCCCGCATGACGGGTGGGGTTTCGAGTTACGGAACGAAGTTGGTCAAGGGTGACGAATTCTTCCTGGAGAAACCAGTGCCGGTGGACGGATATGTGGTCATCAATGGAACTCGATCGCCGTGTTCGAGCTGCATGGGTGCTATGAGGCGTGGCGCCCAAGACACTGGGTCCACATTCGTCTACATCTGGGAGCAGGCCGGACGACCAGCTTGGTGGAGTGTCTCAGGATAACGGGCCGCTAAATGCCGAATCAGAATGTAGGGGAGAGCAATGCCGCAAGATGAGCGTATGGATCTTGTCCAGATCTTCGCTCGGGTTGGAGGGATAAGCTACCGCTCCATGGATGCCAACAGGGCCTTTGAGGTATGGGTTCACCTGGCTCGATCGGCAGGGTGGGACGTCGTTGAGATTCCTGCCGACCGGAAGGCGGATGACCCGGAAGACCTAGGTGCCGTGATCGTGGAAGGCATTAAGTACCGGATTCACTACAGCCCCCGCGTGCGTCGGCTCCTGGCTGATGACTCAACCGAACACCTGTCTTATCGGGATGCTCTCGGATTTGCTGCATGGGCTGAACCGGACCTTTCCGCCCATTAGTTGGACGGGTCATTCGTGGCTTCAGTCAGATGCGTCATGATCCGACCCTTAGGTATTCATCCTAGGGATAGGGGCATCCGGATTCGGGGGCGGAACTTGGCAAGGCGAAAGCCCCTCGGGCCAACCCTAGGTGATTCGGCAGACGCCCATCGCCAGTGCCAGGGGCAAGCAGTAGGCCGCGTTCGATAGCAGGAGCCTCGCCGGAACCACGGTTTCGACGGGGCTCTTAGCCGCTCTGACAGCGGTGGTTGATGGCAACGCGCGTGGCTGTAAGTGCCTGGAGCGGTCGAAGATCCTCGTTGGCGAGCTCATCAGTAGGGGGTGATGGGTCTGGCTGTTCAGGCTTTCTCTACTTGATCAAGCGCGACGGGCTCGCCGGAGCGGGAAGACGGCTGCGTCGCCGGCGGCGGGAAGGTTGGCACACCGGGCGATCGGTGCCGTGTCGGTGAGCTTGGAGAGCGCCTCGCACAGCGCGGATTCGATTCCGAGGAGCACGGCCCTGAACTGGTTTTTCTCCTGTGGTCGGGCCTTGATGCCAGACTTCTTCGCCAGCCGCAGCACGCGCATGTCGGCCACCGAACTTTCACCAGTCTTGTCCGCCTCGACTCTCGGTGAAGGCCATGGAGCGCATCCAGCCCCTGGCGTTGATCGCCGACATGGTGTTCACCGGGGACCTGAGCCCATGGCAAACGTGCGGAAGCTGCTGGTCAGCAGCGTGTCGTAGGCATCTGATAGACCCTGGCCATGACGTTCTTGGTGGTGGTCGAGGGTGAGGCGGGCGGATGGTGCGTCGATCGGGGTGCGTTGACCGAGGTCATCCGTGCTCGGTGGACTGGAGTCGAGATCGATTCGTCGGCCCGTAGCGCAGTGCGCAGTCTCATCTGGGAGCTCAATACAGCGAACGGCCCGGGTGAGGCTTATCTGCACGAGGACGGTACCTGCCTGTACATGGACGTGTGGGAGGAGGACGCGATCTGGTTGGCGAGCGCTTTCCGCAGGCTGACACCCACGCACCTTGACCTGGTGTTCTGCGATGAGGGCTACACCTTTGACGTGCGCGTGCCAGCTGGGACCACCGAGGCCGAACTGGTGGCCCTGGTGAGTACTGCAGACTGAGCTCGGCCCGCAGCGGCGAGGCGGAGGGCCAGGGCGGCCTTCGCGGGGTCGGTGATACGGGTGATGCCGCACCGGAGCTTCCGCAGCAGCAGCCGCCACTGCTTCAAGGCCAGCCAGTCGACATGCAGATGACAGTGGCAGTATCCCGAAAGCCTTCCATGAGCAACAGTGGAGAGTTCCTTGCAGGTCACGATTGATGGAGTCACCTACATCAGCCATGAGGACCCGGCCTGGAGGCGCGAGGAGAACTGTATGGCCATGGTCGACCTGGCTCCGTTCGACCTTGTTGGAATGCGTGAGCAGTTGTGGCTTCGGAAAAACGAAGAGGATAGCGGGTACGAGGTTTGCTGCATCCCTTTTTATGCCTACGGCCTCGCGCTGGGTGACGTGGTAGCAAAAAGTGGGACTGGCATTGTCTACGGTGTGGTCAGCAAGTCAGGTCGTCGTGTCCTCCGTGTATTCTTTGCAGATCCTCGCCCTCCAGCGGACAGTCGGCCTGAGCTGCGTGGCGCTGTGCACTTTGTTGGGCTTCTGAGTGAATGGAACGGCGATCGTCATGTCGCTATCGATGTCCCGGACATTTCGCTGATGCAGTCGGTCTTTGATTCCGTCCAGAAAGAGATTAAGAACGGAACGGCTTTCTGGGAGTGGAGTGACGCTAAGGCCTTCAGCTCTACCTGAGTTGGATTTGCGCCCTGGTGTGGGTATGGCCCCCGGGGTGCATTGATCAGGAATGGCGGATTCTGTGTAATTTTTGTGGTTCGAGCAATTTTGTTTCTCGACCTACGTGCTGGGGGACTCATCCCGACGGGGCTGGTCGATCGACCTGGACCGGTTGCCGGGTTTGTAGCAGGTCAGCGCGGTGAAGGAGATCCGTCTGGGGGAACGGCCGAGGACCGGAACGAAACCTAGCGCTGGGTCGCCACCGTTGTCGTGGCCCGGCTCACTATGTACTGGCGTGCTCAGAGCGATGCCGACGGGCCGCACCCTCCGCTCCCCGTAGCCCTGCGCCGCCGCCTCAGCCGCCGGAGCGACCTCCGCGACGGCTGAGCCCGAGAGGCCGGTCGCCCCACATCCCCAACTCCTCCCGAATCGTTGGTCGAATCAGTGGCACCGATCACATCCACTGCCTACCATCGATCACCGCAAGGCTTGTGCACCGATGCACAAACTCTCCACGGGAGGCTCCTTTGCACCGCCGTCGTCGCACCGCGCTCGCCGTCTCCGCCGCCACGCTCCTCGCGGCCCCACTCCTGGCCGCCTGCGGCAACGAGGCCCACCCCGGTGCCGCCGCCGTCGTGGGCGGCGAGCGGATCGAGGTCTCGGCGGTCCAGGCCCAGGCGGCGGACGTCCGTGCCGCCCAGGAGAGTTCGCCCGAGGCGGCCCAGCTGGTCAACAAGTCGGGCCAGCTCAACCGCGCCAAGCTGCACGGGCTGATCTTCGGCCGGATCCTGGACCGGGCCGCCGAGGACGCCGGGGTCACCGTCACCCGCAAGGAGATCCAGGAGGCCCGGACCGCGAGCCGCGCGCAGGCGGGCGGCGAGGAGCAGCTGCAGGCGATGATGCTCCAGCAGCGCTGGGTCGCCCCGGACCAGATCGACGGCGACATGCGCCAGGAGGTGCTGCTGCCGAAGCTCGCCAAGGCGCTCGGCGCGGACCTCGGCACCCCCGAGGGGCAGCAGGTCGTCGGCGAGGCGCTGACCAAGGCGTCGAAGCAGCTGGACATCGACGTCAACCCGCGCTTCGGCGCCTGGGACGACCAGAAGATGCAGCTCGGCAACTACCAGGCCCCGTGGATCAGCCAGGTCACCGAGTTCGCCCCGCAGGAGCCGGAGGCGGGCGCCTGACCCGGGCGCCTGACCGCGAGGGCGGGCCGGGCGGTAGGTTCGGGCGGTGTGAACGCTGAAGCCCCCGACCACGCCGGCGCACCCGGCCGGATCGTCCTGCTCACCGCCAGCCACCGGGTCGCGCCCGGCCTGCTCTCCTGGCCGGCCTGGCAGACGCTGCACGCCGCCGACCAGGTGCTGTGCGGAGACCCGGACCACCCGCAGCTGCCCTACCTCCGCGAGGCCGGCGTCCGCGTCGAGCACGCGGCGCCCTCCGCCGACGAGCTGGTCGCCGCCTGCGCGGGCGGCCGTACGGTCGTGGTCCTGGTCGGCGGCGAGGGCGACGGCCGCCTGACCGACGGCCTGGCCCGGCTCGGCGGCTCCGGCCGGGTCGCCATGCCGGACCTGGAGCTGCTCCCCGGCTCGTACGATCTGCCCGGCGCCCGCCTCCTGGACCTGATCCAGGTCATGGACCGCATCCGCCGCGAGTGCCCGTGGACCTCGCAACGTACGCACCAGGGCCTCGCGAAGTACGCCATCGAGGAGGCGTACGAACTGGTCGAGGCGATCGAGGACGGCGACCGGGACGAGCTGCGCGAGGAGCTGGGAGACGTACTCCTCCAGGTCGTCTTCCACGCGCGCATCGCGCAGGAGGATCCCGAGGAGCCCTTCGACGTGGACGACGTGGCGGGCGGCCTCGTCGAGAAGCTGATCCACCGCCACCCGCACGTCTTCGGCGACGAGAGCGCCGAGACCCAGGAGGACGTCCACGCGCACTGGCTCCGCACGAAGGCGATCGAGAAGCAGCGCACGTCGGTCACCGAGGGCGTCCCCCTCGGCCAGCCCGGTCTGGCCCTCGCCGCGAAGCTCGGCAGCCGCGTCCGCACCGCCGGACTCACCGTCCCGCTACCCACCGGCGACACCATCGGCTACGAACTCCTCGCCCTGGCCGTGACCGCCGAGGCGAACGGCACCGACCCGGAGGCCGCCCTGCGCGCGGCGGCCCGGGTCTACCGGGATGCGATCGTGGCGGCGGAGGGCGGGGCGGGTTAGTACGGTGACCTGAGGGGCCGTACGAGAGGTGGGGGACGGGCGTGGACGCCGAGTTGGGAACGCTGGCTCTGACGGTGGCGCGGATCATCGAGAGCCCCGACCAGAGCGCCAACCGGCTCATGTCCGAGACACTGCGGGGCACCCGGAACGCCTTTCTGGAGGTGGAGTTCGACAACCTGTGGGGGATCCGCCTCCGTGGTGAGGACACGGGCACGCCGAGCGCCGTACACGAGTTCCTGGTCGAAGTGAAGCGCATGGCGCCTTCCGCGTACGAGGAGCTGCAAGCCATCGCCGAAGCCTTCACCGAGGACGAGCAGGCACGCGCGGTCGCTGGTGGCCGGACGCCCGCTCCCGTTCTGCCCGGTCCCGCCGCCCGCGCCACGGCCAACTCCGTCCAGGACGGCACCTTCCACGCCCCGGTCGTCCAGGCCGGCACCTTCTCCGGCGGCGTACACACCTATTACGCGCAGCCGCCGCACTCCACCCTGCCGCCGGTCGCCGACTGGCCGCACCTGGAGACGGCCGACCCGATCACCCTCGGCGTGCACCGCACCCGGCGGCTGTCCGGTGAACCGCCGCTGCCGCCGTACGTGGAGCGCGACTGCGACGCCGAGTTGGGCGACCGGGTCCGCGAGGCGGCCCGGGAGGGCGGTCTGGTGGTGGTGACCGGGGCACCGCTCTCGGGCAAGACCCGGACGGTGTGGGCCGCCCTGGCGGCGAACCTGCCCGGTACGACCCGGATCTTCGCGCCGGCGCCCGGGACGGACCTGCGCGGGCTTCCGGCGGTGGTACGTGGGTGGGGCGAGGCGGGCTGCGTCCTGTGGCTGGACGACCTGAACGGCCACCTCGGGGAGCACGGGCTGACCCCTGCGGTCCTCGCGGAGCTCGTACGGCTGCGCGTGCCGGTGCTGGCCACGATGGAGGACGAGGCGTACGACGCGCGCCGGTTCGGGACGGCGGACCGCGCCCGGGTGCTCGACGGGACGCGACCGGTCGAGCTGAACCGGGTCTGGAGCGACAGCGAGTGGGCGCGCCTCGAGGCGCTGGACGAGGAGCCCCGACTGCGGAGCGCCCGGCTCTGGCGCGGAGCGCACACCGTGCCCGAGTACCTGGCCGTCGGCTCCGACCTCGTCGAGGAGTGGCGGCGGGCGGCCCGGCCGACCCGCCACCCGCGCGGCCACCTGCTGGTGCGCGCCGCGGTCGACCTCTTCCGGTGCGGAGTCCCGCACGGGGCGGTCTCCGACGGTGTGCTCCGCGGCGCGCAGAAGCTGTATCCGGACGCGTACGCGGTGGCCGAGGCCGAGTCGTTCGACGACGGGCTCGCCTGGGCCGCCGAGCAGCGGTACGGGGTGAGCGGGCTGCTGGTTCCCGGGGAGAGGGAGGGCACCTGGGGCGTCTTCGGCGGGCTGCTCGCCGATGCGGTCGACCGGCCCGACGAGTGGCCGGTCCCGCTCGACCTGTGGATGTTCGCGCTCGAAACGGTGGGGACGGAGGGCGCGCGCTGGACGGTCCGGGCCAACGTCCACACACACCTGGTCGAGCGGGCCGGGGAGGACCCGATGGCCGCGGCGGTGCTCGGCGACGTCAACGTGGCCCTCGGTGATCTGGAGACCGCCGAGTTCTGGTGCCGCAAGGCGGCGGACGCCGGTCACATCGAGGCGGCGGCCGCCGCGGGAGAGCTGATGGTCGCGCGCGACGCGGCGGCCGAGGCGATCCCGTACCTGGAACAGGCCGCCGAGGCGGGCGTCGTACGGTCACAGTTCGCCCTGGGCATGCTGCTGATCGACCGTGCCAAGAGCTGGATGAACCGGGCGGCCGAGGCCGGCCACCCCTTGGCGGCGCGGGCGCTGCCCCGGCTGCATGCAGTGACGTACACCCCGCCCGATAGCGTCGAGGAGTGAACCACACCCCCGCCTGCCCCCACACGCCCAGCACGCCGGAAGACGCCCCCGAACTCTTCACCTGGGAGTTCGCCACCGACCCGTATCCCGCCTACGCCTGGCTCCGCGAGCACAGCCCCGTGCACCGGACCGCGCTGCCCAGCGGGGTCGAGGCGTGGCTGGTGACACGGTACGGGGACGCCAAGCAGGCGCTCGCCGACGCGCGGCTCTCCAAGGATCCGGCGAACCACGCCGGGTCCGCGGCCGCCAAGGGGAAGACGGGGATCCCGGGGGAGCGCAAGGCGGAGCTGATGACGCATCTGCTCAACATCGACCCGCCGGACCACACCCGGCTGCGCCGGCTCGTCTCCAAGGCGTTCACCCCACGCCGGATTGCGGAGTTCGCGCCCCGCGTGCAGGAGCTGACGGATCGGCTCATCGACGGCTTCGTCGAGAAGGGAGAGGCGGACCTCATCCACGACTTCGCCTTCCCGCTCCCCATCTACGCCATCTGCGACCTGCTCGGCGTCCCGCGCGAGGACCAGGACGACTTCCGGGACTGGGCGGGCATGATGATCCGCCACGGCGGCGGACCGCGCGGCGGGGTGGCCCGGTCGGTGAAGAAGATGCGCGGCTATCTCGCCGAACTCATCCACCGGAAGAGGGAGAACCCCGGCGACGACCTGATCTCCGGACTCATCCGGGCCAGCGACCACGGCGAGCACCTCACCGAGAACGAGGCCGCGGCGATGGCGTTCATCCTGCTCTTCGCCGGGTTCGAGACGACGGTGAACCTGATCGGGAACGGTACGTACGCCCTGCTCCGCCATCCCGGACAGCGCGCTCGGCTCGAAGAGTCGCTGGCTGCGGGGGAGAGTGCGCTGCTGGCCACCGGGATCGAGGAGTTGCTCCGGTTCGACGGGCCGGTCGAGCTCGCGACCTGGCGGTACGCCACCGAGGCGCTGACGCTCGGCGGGCAGGAGATCGCGGCCGGGGACCCGGTGCTGGTGGTGCTGGCGGCGGCGGACCGGGATCCGGAGCGGTTCGCGGATCCGGAGGCGCTCGACCTCTCACGCAGTGACAATCAGCATCTCGGTTACGGTCACGGCATCCACTACTGCCTGGGAGCACCGCTGGCCCGGCTGGAGGGCCAGGCCGCGGTGGCGACGCTGCTGAAACGCCTTCCTGGCCTGCGACTTGCGGTGGAACCTGACGATTTGCGTTGGCGCGGCGGGCTCATCATGCGCGGACTGCGCACGCTGCCGGTCGAGTTCGAGCCGGGACGGCGCCTTGAGGAAGGTGACACGCTGTCACCTCTGTGACTTTCACGTGATCTGCGCTGCATCGACTTGTGACATGCGTTCGAGTCCCGCTAGGTTCACGGTTCGACGCGTCGGCCGACCGTTCACCGTTGGCCCGTCCGTCACTTGCGTATCAGCTTCACGCACGCGCGTAACAGCTTCATGCTTCTCAGTTCCCGCTTGTCAGTCGCACGGAAGGCAAACTCCATGGGCTCCGCGAACGGCAGACACCGCCGTCCTCGTCAGGCACCCGCCATCGTCGTCGCCGCGGGTGTGACCGGATCGGCCATCGCCATTCCGCTCCTCGGCGCGGCGGGCGCACACGCGGCCGACGCCACCACCTGGGACCGGGTCGCGGAGTGCGAGAGCGGCGGCATGTGGAGTGCCGACCTCGGCAACGGCTACTACGGCGGCCTGCAGTTCTCGCAGGAGACCTGGTCGGCGTACGGCGGCACCGCCTTCGCGGAGCGGGCCGACCTGGCCAGCCGTTCGCAGCAGATCGCGATCGCCGAGAAGGTCCTGGACGACAAGGGCCCGCAGGCGTGGCCGAGCTGCGCGGTGATCTCGGGCCTCGCGGTGGACGGCGGCCTGCCCGGTGTCGACCCCGGCACGGTCCCCTCCGCCGACCCCGTCAGCCCCACCACTCCCACTCCGGACCCGACGACCGCACCGGCGGACGAAGCGGATGAAAAGGGTGGAGCGGAGGATTCCGGCAAGACGGACTCCACCGGCACGACGGGTAAAACCGGCAAGGGGGAGAAGAGGGATGGAGGCGCCACATCCGACCCTGCGGCGAAGCCCTCCACGTCCCCCGCCGCAGGAAAGACCGGAACCCCCGGCTCTCCTGACGCCTCGCAGCCCGCCACCTCCGCCCCCGACGCCTCGAAGGGCGCCGATCGCACGGGCGGCAAGCACCGAGGCGCGCCGGCCCCCGAGGAGGCCGACGCGGTGGGGCAGGAGGACGGCCCGCGCGAGTCAGGCCGGCACGCCTCGCGGGGTGAGGGTGACGCGCGGGACGGCGGCGCGGTCGCCGGCGGCGGCTACACCGTGCAGCCCGGCGACAACCTCTGGGCCATCGCCGACGCGCAGGAACTCCCGCAGGGCTGGACCGGTCTGTACGAGGCCAACAAGGACCTCCTCGGCTCCGACCCGGACCTGATCCTGCCCGGACAGAGCCTGGACCTGGGGCTGGAGCAGGCCGGTCAGCAGGACGGTGAGCAGGAGGGCCAGGCGGGCGCTCCGGAGGGCTCCGAGGCGCCTGCCGCCAACTGATCGAATTCGGGAAAACGCCCCAAAAACGCGGGTAGTTCAGAGGCCTATGTCCACTTATGCGTAAGTGAGACATGGGTCTCTTTGCTGCAACTGGCGCGTTGCGTCCGCCTCCTCGGCGTAGATCGCCTCCGACCTGCGGAAACACTCCGTCAGGGCAGGCAAGTAAGCGCTGATTGAGGCGGTATGTCCATCTTTGAATGTCGGGGTTGCCTGTGTTTACGGTCGGAACCGCTCGCACCGCGGGCCCCGTCGACCGTCACGCCGAATCCTGCCGTCGGTCGAAGGGAACAGACGCGTAAAGCGCCGTAGGCAGGAGCGGGGGACCCAGGTAGGCCGCCGGGTCCGGACGGCCTCGTCGAAGACGGGGACGTACGGGAACGGCTTGGGGTGAAGTCGCGCGCAAGGTCGCGCGACCGGGCAACTCATCAGCCCGAACCCGACAGCTCACCTCGTAGGCGTCGGTGAGGAGATCCGTTCCATGCTGCTGAACAGCAAGGGCAAGCACCGCCGCCCCTCGAAGGCCGTCCGTCTCGCCACCCTCGCGGGTGTCACCGGTGCCGCCGTGGCCGTCCCGCTGATGGGTGCGACCAACGCTTCCGCCGCCTCCGTCGAGACCTGGGACGCCGTCGCCCAGTGCGAGTCCGGCGGCAACTGGTCCATCAACACCGGTAACGGCTACTACGGCGGACTGCAGTTCTCGCAGTCCAGCTGGGCCGCCGCCGGCGGTACGCAGTACGCCTCGCGCGCCGACCTGGCCTCCAAGGACCAGCAGATCGCCACCGCCGAGAAGCTCCTCGACATGCAGGGCCCGGGCGCCTGGGCCTGCGCCGGCGCGGGCGGCCTCACCAACGACGGTGTGGACCCGGGCGTGAACGCCGGCTCCGGCCAGTCCGCGAGCAAGCCCGAGCAGGCACAGCCCGAGCGCAAGGCCGAGCAGCCCACCACGCGCAGCGAGCAGCGCGAGGCTCCGAAGGCCGAGAGCTCCAAGAAGACCGTCACCACGCCGACCGGCGAGAAGGTCCAGAAGGGCGACGGCGAGTACAAGGTCAAGACCGGCGACACCCTGAGCAAGATCGCCGAAAAGGAAGGCGTCAAGGGCGGCTGGAGCAAGCTCTTCAAGCTCAACGACGACATCGTCAAGGAAGCGGACCTGATCTTCCCGGGTCAGCAGCTCCACCTGAAGTAACAGCCGTCTCTCCTCCCCGGAGGGAGGGGGTCCGGCGGCACCCTCCCTCGCTCGGCTCCCCGGCCCGGCGCGCTCTCCCCCCGTGCGCGCCGGGCCGGGATTCTTCCGCGTGAAGGGCGCCGGCGGGCGAGGGGATTCGTTCACCTCTTGTCGCCAGCACTTGTTACCAGCCAGTAGATTTCTGGAGTTTTGTCCCGTGATGCTGGCCCTTGGGTCCTTTTTCGTCCCAGGAGACGGGCGGTCGGCCGACTGACGCGGCCGGGCCGGTTAGGCTCGTGTCGCAAGGCCACAGTGACCCTGCACAACCAGCGTCATATCCCAGAAGGAGATGCCTCGTGCCGTCCATCGACGTCGTCGTAGCCAGGGAAATCCTCGACTCCCGGGGCAACCCCACGGTCGAGGTCGAGGTCGGCCTCGACGACGGCAGCACCGGCCGTGCTGCTGTTCCGTCCGGCGCCTCCACCGGCGCCTTCGAGGCCATCGAGCTTCGCGACGGCGACCCCAACCGCTACCTGGGCAAGGGCGTCGAGAAGGCCGTCCTCGCCGTCATCGAGCAGATCGGCCCGGAGCTCGTCGGGTACGACGCCACCGAGCAGCGCCTCATCGACCAGGCGATGTTCGACCTGGACGCCACCGAGAACAAGGCCTCGCTCGGCGCGAACGCCATCCTCGGTGTCTCGCTCGCCGTCGCGCACGCCGCCTCCGAGGCGTCCGACCTGCCGCTCTTCCGCTACCTCGGCGGCCCGAACGCGCACCTGCTGCCCGTTCCGATGATGAACATCCTGAACGGCGGCTCGCACGCCGACTCCAACGTGGACATCCAGGAGTTCATGATCGCGCCGATCGGCGCGGAGTCGTTCTCCGAGGCCCTGCGCTGGGGCGCGGAGATCTACCACACGCTGAAGAAGGTCCTCAAGACCAAGGGCCTGTCCACCGGCCTCGGCGACGAGGGCGGCTTCGCCCCGAACCTGGAGTCCAACCGCGCCGCCCTGGACCTCATCGTCGAGGCCATCAAGGAGGCCGGTTACGTCCCGGGCCGCGACATCGCGCTCGCGCTCGACGTCGCCGCGTCCGAGTTCTACAAGGACGGCGTCTACGAGTTCGAGGGCAAGTCCCGCTCGGCCGCCGAGATGACCGAGTACTACGAGGAGCTCGTCTCCGCGTACCCGCTGGTCTCCATCGAGGACCCGCTGTACGAGGACGACTGGGCCGGCTGGAAGGTCATCACCGACCGCATCGGCGCCAAGGTGCAGATCGTCGGCGACGACCTCTTCGTCACCAACCCCGAGCGCCTGGCCCGCGGCATCGAGGAGGGCTCCGCCAACGCCCTGCTCGTCAAGGTCAACCAGATCGGTTCGCTGACCGAGACCCTGGACGCCGTCGAGCTGGCCCAGCGCAACGGCTTCAAGTGCATGATGTCGCACCGCTCCGGCGAGACCGAGGACGTCACCATCGCCGACCTCGCCGTCGCCGTGAACTGCGGCCAGATCAAGACCGGCGCCCCGGCCCGCTCGGACCGCGTCGCCAAGTACAACCAGCTGCTGCGCATCGAGGAGATCCTCGACGACGCCGCGGTGTACGCCGGCCGCTCCGCCTTCCCGCGCTTCAAGGGCTGACCCGCAGCCCTTGGGCGGTAGCCTCCGTCCGTCCCCGCACTCGGTCCCGTACCGTGTGCGGGGACGGACGTGCGTCAGAGCTTGTCGTCAAACTGCCGCCCGCCGGGCGGCGTCTGGCACGCACGCTCGCGGCGTTGCCGAAAGGGCCGAGTAGCTCAGCTACGAGACCGTCTCGGCGCCTTGCGATCGCACGCACCAGTCGCCGCCCGGCCGCCCTTCGGGCGACGACGGCAGTTCGACGACAAGCTCTGGGAGGCGGGAGACATGGCCGGGAAGGACCGCGACCGGTTCTCCACCGCGACCAGGCTGCGGTTGCTCGGCGAGCAGACCGCGGCCCGCGTGTACCGCTCCCAGAACCGCCGCCAGGCCCGCCGCTCCCGGCTCACCGGCCGGGCCGCGTTCCTGGCGCTGGTGGTCTGCTCCCTGATCGTCGCGCTCGCCTATCCGATGCGCCAGTACGTCTCCCAGCGCGACGAGATCGCCGAGCAGGAGCGGCTCTCGCAGGAGGCGAAGGCGCGCACCGAGGAGCTGCGGGACGAGAAGGCGCGGCTCCAGGACGACGCGTACATCATGCGGCTGGCCCGCCAGCACCTCCACTACGTCCTCCCCGGCGAGACCGGCTACACCGTGGCCGACCCCGACGCGGCGGAGGACCGGCGCGGAGAACCGGGCGCGAACCACCGCCCCTGGCACTCGAACGTCTGGGACGGCATCGACAGCGCCGACCGCGACTGACCCCCCTCGCACCACCTCTTTCCTTCTACGAGCTTCCGAGCAGAACCAAGGCAGGCATGGAAACGCCCCCTCCGCAGACCGAGTCCACCAAGCCCACCGACGCGGACATCGCCGCGTTCGAGCAGCAGCTCGGCCGCCCGCCGCGCGGCCTGCGCGCCATCGCGCACCGCTGCCCGTGCGGCAACCCGGACGTGGTGGAGACCCAGCCCCGTCTGGAGGACGGCACGCCGTTCCCGACGACGTACTACCTGACCTGCCCCCGGGCGGCCTCGGCGATCGGCACGCTGGAGGCGAACGGGGTCATGAAGGAGATGACGGCCCGTCTGGAGACCGACCCGGAGCTGGCCGCCGCCTACCGGGCCGCGCACGAGGACTACATCACCCGCCGCGACGCCATCGAGGTGCTGGAGGGCTTCCCGAGCGCCGGCGGCATGCCGGACCGGGTGAAGTGCCTGCACGTCCTGGTCGGCCACTCGCTGGCCGCCGGGCCCGGGGTCAACCCGCTGGGCGACGAGGCCATCGCGATGCTGCCGGAGTGGTGGGCCAAGGGCGCGTGCGTCACGCCGTGTGCCGAGAACTCCGTGAGCTCCGACAGCTCCGACGGCTCCCAAGGACAGGGCGCATGACCCGGGTCGCCGCCGTCGACTGCGGTACGAACTCCATCCGGCTCCTCGTCGCCGACGTGGACCCCGCCACCGGCTCGCTCACGCAGCTGGACCGGCGGATGACGATCGTCCGCCTGGGCCAGGGCGTCGACAGGACCGGCCGGCTCGCTCCGGAGGCGCTGGAGCGCACCTTCGCGGCCTGCCGTGAGTACGCCGCCGTGATCGAGGAGTTGGGCGCCGAACGCGTCCGCTTCGTCGCCACCTCCGCCTCCCGCGACGCCGAGAACAGCGCCGACTTCGTGGCCGGCGTCCGGGACATCCTGGGCGTCGAGCCCGAGGTGATCACCGGCGACCAGGAGGCGCAGCTCTCCTTCGACGGCGCCACCAAGGAGCTGACCGGCAGCGACCGCCTGGCGAAGCCGTACCTGGTCGTCGACATCGGCGGCGGCTCCACCGAGTTCGTGCTCGGCTCGGACGGCGTCGACGCGGCCCGCTCGGTCGACATCGGCTGCGTACGGATGACCGAGCGTCACCTGACCGTGGACGGCGCCGTGGTGGACCCGCCCACCCACGAGCGCGTCGCCGCGATCCGTACGGACATCGAGGCCGCCCTGGACGTGGCCGCCGGGACCGTGGCGCTCACCGAGGCGGCGACGCTGGTCGGACTGGCGGGCACGGTCACCACGATCGCCGGAATCGCGCTGGAGCTGGCGGAGTACGACTCCGAGGCCATCCACCACTCCCGGGTCTCCCGGGGCCAGGTCCGCGCGATCACCGAACACCTCCTCCGGTCCACCCACGAGGAACGCGCCGCGATCCCCGTGATGCACCCGGGCCGCGTCGACGTGATCGCCGCGGGCGCCCTGGTCCTGCTCGCCGTGATGGAGCGGACGGGCGCGCACGAGGTCGTCGTCAGCGAGCACGACATCCTGGACGGGATCGCCTGGAGCGCCGCGTAACAGTCCGCTGGGGGCGCACGACATGACCGACACCGGCACGCCGCGCGGGGCCGTCGAGCGGATGGAACACCATCAGGTGGCCGTCTATCTCGCCGCGATGGCCCTCGGCGCCCTCCTCGGGCTCGCGGTGCCCGCCGCCGGGCCGGGGCTCGAACATCTGATCAACCCCGTCCTCGGCGCGCTGCTGTTCGTGACCTTCCTTCAGGTCCCGGCGGCCGAGCTGCTGCGCTCGCTGCGTGACGGGCGGTTCCTGACCGCCGCGCTGGTGGTGAACTTCCTCGCCGTACCGCTCGTCGTCGCCGCGATGTTCACGTTCCTGCCGGCCGACCGGGCGGTGCGGCTCGGGGTGCTCCTCGTGCTGCTCTGTCCCTGCGTCGACTACGTGATCGTCTTCAGCGGGCTCGCCGGAGGGTCGGCGCGCCGGCTGCTCGCCGTGACCCCGGTCCTGCTGGTCGCGCAGATGGTGCTGCTGCCGGTGTTCCTGTACGGGTTCCTCGGCTCCGGGCTCGCCGACATCGTGGAGGCCGGACCGTTCCTGGAGGCGTTCGCCTACCTCATCGTCATCCCGCTCGCGCTGGCCTGGGGGCTGCAGGCGTGGGCGGGGCGGCGGGAGAGCGGGCGGAGGGTGTCGGACGCGGCCACCATGACGATGGTGCCGCTGATGGCCGCGACGCTGCTGGTCGTCGTCGCCTCGCAGGTGCCGAAGGTGGGCGGGAACCTGGCCGATGTCGCCGCCGTCGTCCCGTTCTACGCCGCGTTCCTGGTGGTGATGGCGTTCGCCGGGAAGGCGGTGGCCCGGCTCCTTCGGCTGGACGCGCCCGGCGGGCGGGCGGTGGTCTTCAGCGGAGCGACCCGTAACTCTCTGGTCGTGCTGCCGCTCGCGCTCTCCCTCCCCGACCCGTACGCGATCGCCGCCGTCGTCGTGGTCACGCAGACCCTCGTCGAGGTCGTCGGCATGGTGGTCTACGTCCGCGCCGTGCCGCGCCTGCTGCCCGCTCAGCCGGAGCGTCACCTGCACCTTTGAGCCTCCGTGAGGCCCTGGTCGGCCGCTCGGGGGACCCTTCCCGGGACACGCCGCCACGAAGTTCGTGAACTTCTTCACAAGGAATTCGGCCCTCTTGGGCGCAATGAGGAGCCGCAAGGGCCGTCCGGTCCGTCCGCAGGGTCCTGCGGCCGTCGTACAGGGGTGTTCCAAGGGCGTTGCGTACGTATGAAAAGGGCGGCCGTCGCGGCGCTCCCGGAGGGCCAAGGGCCAGCTCACAGGCGGTCAGGAACGTTTCCCGGGGCGTTGCGGTTCCCTTGCGGTGTCATGACCTGGGTCACGTGGGCGGCGAAGTGTAGCAGAGGGTGGGTGAATCCTTGTGAAGGGGCTCACGAGCACCCCCCTGAGGGGAGGTGGATACTCGATGGCATGAGCACCACGGAGCGTCCCAGGATCCTCGTTGTAGGCGGTGGGTACGTAGGCCTGTACGCAGCTCGTCGCATTCTGAAGAAGATGCGATACGGAGAGGCGACCGTCACGGTCGTCGACCCGCGGTCGTACATGACGTACCAGCCCTTCCTCCCCGAAGCTGCCGCAGGCAGCATCTCGCCTCGGCATGTCGTCGTCCCGCTGCGACGCGTGCTGCCCAAGGCTGAGGTTCTCACCGGTCGTGTCACGACCATCGACCAGGACCGCAAGGTCGCCACGGTCGCGCCGCTCGTCGGCGAGGCCTACGAGCTGCCCTTCGACTACCTGGTCATCGCGATGGGCGCGGTCTCCCGTACCTTCCCGATCCCCGGCCTCGCCGAGCAGGGCATCGGCATGAAGGGCATCGAGGAGGCCATCGGCCTGCGCAACCACGTCCTGGAGCAGCTGGACAAGGCTGACTCCACGACCGACGAGGACGTCCGCCGCAAGGCGCTGACGTTCGTCTTCGTGGGCGGCGGCTTCGCCGGCGCGGAGACCATCGGCGAGGTCGAGGACATGGCCCGCGACGCGGCGAAGTACTACACCAACGTGAAGCGCGAGGACATGCGCTTCATCCTGGTCGACGCCGCCGACAAGATCCTTCCCGAGGTCGGCCCGAAGCTGGGCTCCTACGGCAGGGAGCACCTGGAGAGCCGCGGCGTGGAGGTCTACCTCTCCACCTCCATGGACTCCTGCGTCGACGGCCACGTGGTGCTCAAGAACGGCCTGGAGGTCGACTCCAGCACCATCGTGTGGACCGCCGGTGTGAAGCCGAACCAGGCGCTCGCCCGCTTCGGCCTGCCGCTCGGTCCCCGTGGTCACGTGGACACCTCCGAGAAGCTCCAGGTGCAGGGCACCGACTACATCTGGGCCGCCGGCGACAACGCCCAGGTGCCGGACATGATCGGCCGCCGCGCCGGCAACCCGAACGCCTGGTGCCCGCCCAACGCCCAGCACGCGCTGCGTCAGGCCAAGGTCCTCGGCGACAACGTGATCTCCGGCATGCGGGGCTTCCCGCAGAAGGAGTACAGCCACGCCAACAAGGGTGCGGTCGCCGGTCTCGGCCTGCACAAGGGCGTCGCGATGATCGTCATGGGCAAGGTGAAGATCAAGCTCAAGGGCCGTCTCGCCTGGTACATGCACCGTGGCTACCACGGTATGGCGATGCCGACCTGGAACCGTAAGATCCGGATCTTCGCCGACTGGACCCTCGCGGTCTTCCTCAAGCGCGAGGTCGTCTCGCTCGGCGCCATGGAGACGCCGCGCGAGGAGTTCTACGAGGCCGCCAAGCCGGCCCCGGCTCCGGCCGTCGCGGCCAAGCCGGAGGGCGAGAAGGCCAAGGCCTCCTGACCCTCCGGTGACCCGCTCCGCGAGGAGCGTCCCGCAGTCCCGCAGTACGCCCGAAGGGGCCGTCCGCCATCCGTGGTGCGGACGGCCCCTTCGGCGTGTCCGCGGCAGGGCGCGCGGCCTCGCGGAGGGCTTTTGCCCTTTCGTTGCCGGGTAGCGGGATGACGGAGCGTGGAGGAAGAGTTGACACAGACGTACCTCGTCATGGCGCCGATCCCTGCCACGGCGGGACTATGGGCACGTCGTTAGCGTCGGGCTTGTTGTGTTTGTCGGGAACACCACCACGGAGGTGTGCGCCATGGCACGCGCCGCATCGCGGCTGACCGCTCTTGCCGAAGAGTTGCTCTCGGAACCCCTACCGGTCCGCATCCGGGCCTGGGACGGCAGCGAATCGGGTCCGCCCGGCGCCCCCGTCCTCGTGATCCGCCACCGCCGCGCCCTGCGCAGACTCCTGTGGAAGCCCGGCGAACTGGGCCTGGCCCGCGCCTGGGTGGCCGGGGAGATCGATGTCGAAGGCGATCTGTACGAGGTGCTCGACCGGATCGCCGGGCTGGTGTGGGACCGGGGCGCCGACGCCAAGGACGCCGTCCACCCGCTCCGCGACCCCGCCGTACGCGCCTTCGGCCGCGGCCTCCTCCGGCTGGCCGGCCCCTGGCCGCCGCCCGCCCCGCCCGCCGAGGAGGTCCTCCGCCGCACCGGTCCGCTGCACACCAAGCGGCGCGACAAGGAGGCCATCAGCCACCACTACGACGTGGGCAACGACTTCTACAGCCTGGTCCTCGGCCCCTCCATGGTCTACTCCTGCGCCTACTGGGAGGACGGCGGCACCCTGGAGGACGCCCAGCGCGACAAACTCGACCTGGTCTGCCGCAAGCTCGCCCTGAAGGAGGGCGACCGCCTCCTGGACGTCGGCTGCGGCTGGGGCTCCATGGCCATCCACGCCGCCCGCGAGTACGGAGCCCGGGTCACCGGCATCACCCTCTCGCAGGAACAGGCCACCCACGCCCGCAAGCGCATCGCCGAGGCGGGCCTGACCGACCGGATCGAGATCCGCGTCCAGGACTACCGGGACGTCGGCGACGGGCCGTACGACGCGATCTCCTCGATCGGGATGGCCGAACACGTCGGCTCGGTCCGCTACCGGGAGTACGCCGATGACCTCTTCGCCCTCCTCAAGCCCGGCGGCCGCCTGCTGAACCACCAGATCGCCCGCCGCCCGGAGCGGGACGAGGACGCCTACCGCATCGACGCCTTCATCGACTCCTACGTCTTCCCGGACGGCGAACTCGCCCCGCTCGGCCGCACCCTGACGACCCTGGAGGAGGCCGGCTTCGAAGCCCGGGACGTCCAGGCGCTGCGCGAGCACTACGCGCTGACCCTGCGGCAGTGGGTGGCCAACCTGGAGCGTCACTGGGAGCAGGCGGTACGCGCCACCTCGCCGGGCCGGGCCAGGGTCTGGCGGCTCTACATGGCCGCCTCCGCGCTCTCCTTCGAGCACAACAAGATCGGTGTCAACCAGATCCTCGCCGTGCGCCCGCTGGACGGAGGCTCCTCCCGGCTGCCGCTGCGCACCCGCGCCTGGACGGAGGCTGCGGAGGGGGCGGGGGAGGCGGGCGGCTGACCCGTACGCGTCCCTCTGCCGTACGCGGCTGACCCGTACGCGTACCCCTTTAGTACGGCGTACGCCGGTGGTACGGGCGAGGGGCCGGTGCACCGCTTCCTCAGCGGTGCACCGGCCCCTCGTCGTCCCTTGCCGTCCCGTCCCGGTCCCCGGGACCCCGGCTACTCGGTCTTGATCGCCGTCAGCATGTTGAGCTTCGCGGCGCTGCGGGCGGGCCACAGCGAGGCGAGGACGCCCACCAGGCCGGCCAGGGCCAGGAAGACCGCGAGGCGGTCCCACGGGATGACCAGGGCGTAGCCCGGGATGTCGGCGGCCAGGGTCTGGCCGATCGCCCAGCCGAGGAAGACACCGAGGCCGACTCCGATCACCGCGCCGAAGACCGAGATGACGACGGCCTCCAGACGGATCATCCGCTTGACCCGGCCGCGGTCCAGGCCGATCGCCCGCAGCATGCCGATCTCCTGCTGACGTTCGAACACCGACATGGCCAGGGTGTTGACGACCCCGAGGACGGCGATCAGCAGGGCCATGGCGAGCAGCCCGTACATGATGTTCAGCGCGGTGTTGATGAAGCCGCCGAACATGTCACGGATGTCCTGCCGGTCCATGACGCTCATCGCCGGGTTGTCGCCGAGCGCGTTCACGATGGACTGCTCGTTGGCCTGGCTGGCGCCGCCGTCCGCCTTGATCCAGATCTCGCGGATCTCGGGGCGGGAGGAGGCGCTGTGCCGGTCGGCGAGCTCCTTCGGCATGACGAAGGGCGAGAGGAACTCGTTCTCCTTGTAGAGCGCCCCGATCGTGACCTTGCCCTTCTTCTCGTCGTCGAACGTCACGGGGAGGGTGTCGCCGGTCTTCCAGCCGTTCGACTTCGCCGTCTTGGAGCCGACGGCGACCTGGCCGTCCTTCAGCGTGGCGAGCGAACCGGAGACGGTGTCCAGCGAGAAGACCTTCTCCACGTCGCCCGGGGTGACGCCGGAGGCGGAGTGGTACTCCCCGTCCACCTGGAGGGACGTCGCCTGCTGCGGCGAGAGCGCGGAGACACCGTCCGCCTTCGACAGGGCGGTGAGGGCCGATTGGTCGAGGGAGTCGCCGCTGGCCATCGAGACCATGTAGTCGGCCTTGATGTTGTCCGTGGTCATCTTGTCGATGGCCTGGCCGAGGGTGACGCCGAGCACCGAGATGCCGGTGACCAGGGTCAGCCCGATCGCCAGGGCGGAGGCGGTGGCTCCGGTACGCCGCGGGTTGCGGACCGCGTTCTGCGAGGCCAGCTTCCCGGAGACGCCGAACAGCTTGGTGATCGCCGGCCGCACCAGCGCGATGACCGGGCGGGAGAGCAGCGGGATCAGGATGATGACGCCGATCAGCGCGAGGAACGCGCCGACCGCGACCAGGTAGCGGCCGTTCGTGCCGCCGGTGGCCGCGCCCCCGACGATGCCGACGGCACCCACCAGGGCAATGAAGCCGCCGATCGAGTTCCGTACGACCAGGGACTTGGTGGAGGCGGTGGCGTGCACGCTGCTCATCGCGGCGACCGGGGCGATCTTCGCGGCCCGGCGGGCGGGCAGCCAGGCGGCCAGGATGGTGATCACGACGCCGACGGCGAAGGCGGAGAGGATCGCGGTCGGCGAGACGATCAGCGGTCCGGCCGGGATCTTGCCGCCGAGCAGGCCCATCGCGGAGCGCAGCCCGGTGGCGAGGCCGAGGCCCAGGGCGAAGCCGATGACGGAGGCGAGCGCGCCGACGACGGCGGCCTCGATCAGGACCGAGCGCTTGACCTGGCGGCGTGTGGCACCGATGGCCCGCATCAGGGCCAGCTCACGGGTGCGCTGGGCGACCAGCATGGTGAAGGTGTTGGCGATGAGGAAGATGCCGACGAAGAGGGCGATGCCGGCGAAGGCCAGCAGCATGGTGTTGAGGCTTGTGAGACCGGACTCGATCTGCTCGGCCTGCTCGTCCGCCAGGGCCTTGCCGGTCTGCGCGGTGGCTTCCTCCGGCAGCAGGGGCGTGATGGCGTCCAGCAGCTTCTGGTCGGAGGCGCCCGAGGCGGCGGCCACGGTGGCGTTCTGGAAGACGCCGGGCTTCAGGTAGAGCTGCTGGGCGGTCGCGGTGTCGAACAGCACCAGGCTGCCGCCCGCGTTGACCGCGCCGTCCTCGGTGGTGAAGACACCGGAGAGCGTGTACTCCTTCACCGGGCCGTTGGTGGCGACCCGCACCGGGTCACCGACGCGGTACTTGCCCTTGGACGCGGTGTCCTTGTCGAGCGCGATCTGCCCGTTCTCCACCGGGCCGGTGCCCTGGGTGAAGTCGTACGCGGGGTCCTTGCCGTCCTTGCCGGGGGCGAAGTTGGCACCGGTGTTGGACCAGCCGTTGCCGATCAGCTTGCCGTCGGGGTCGGCGACCCCGGCGAAGCCGTCGACCCGGCCGGTGACGGAGGCCACGCCGTCCAGGGCGCGGATCTTCTCCAGGGTGGCCTCGTCGAGGCCGGGGGTCTTCTCGTCGCGGCCGCCGGCGTACGTCTCCACGGCGACGGCGACGTCGTCGTAGCTCTTGGCGGACTGGTTGCGGAAGGCGTTGCCGAGGGTGTCGGTGAAGACCAGGGTGCCGGAGACGAACGCTACGCCGAGCATGACGGCGAGCACGGTCATCAGCAGCCTGGCCTTGTGCGCGAGCACATTGCGCAGGGCGGTACGGAACATGTCTGTGTGTCCTGGGATGGGTTCCGGAAGGGGGACGGGGACGCGCGGGGTGCGGCGGCCGGGGTGCGGCAGGCGTACGGGGCCGCCGCGGGCGTCAGCTCGTGCGGCCCTTCGCGTCGAACGCCTTCATCCGGTCGAGGACGCCGTCGGCGGTCGGGTGCATCATCTGGTCGACGACCGCACCGTCCGCCAGGAAGATCACCCGGTCCGCGTAGGAGGCGGCCACCGGGTCGTGGGTCACCATCACCACGGTCTGGCCCAGCTCGCGCACCGAGTTGCGCAGGAAGCCCAGGACCTCGGCGCCGGAGCGGGAGTCCAGGTTTCCGGTCGGCTCGTCACCGAAGATGATGTCGGGCTGCGAGGCCAGCGCGCGGGCCACGGCGACCCGCTGCTGCTGGCCGCCGGAGAGCTCGGTGGGCCGGTGCTTCAGCCGCTCCGAGAGCCCCACCATGTCGATGACCTTCTGGAGCCAGGCGGCGTCGGGCTTGCGGCCCGCGATGTCCATCGGCAGCGTGATGTTCTCCAGCGCCGTGAGCGTCGGCAGCAGGTTGAAGGCCTGGAAGATGAAGCCGATCTTGTCCCGGCGCAACTGCGTGAGCTGCTTGTCCTTCAGCGTGGACAGCTCGGTCTCGCCGATGCGCACCGAACCGCTGCTGAAGCTGTCGAGACCGGCGACGCAGTGCATCAGCGTCGACTTGCCCGAGCCAGAGGGGCCCATGATCGCGGTGAACTCGCCCTGCGGGAAGTCCACGGTCACCCGGTCCAGGGCGACGACCTGCGTCTCACCCTCGCCGTAGACCTTCGACAGCTCCGTGGCGCGGGCGGCCACCGCGGTGGCGCGGTGAACGGTGGGGGTGGTGGTCACAGGGACTCTCCAGGATCGGTGATGCGGATGCATGCGGTGGTGACGTGGCCCGCGCTGACGGCGGTACCTCGGGACTACTCCATCGTCACGTCCCGATCGCCCGACGTCGTCACTCCCTGAGCCCGTTCCCGTGGCCCTCTTGAGTCGCATCAGAGGGGTGGGGCCGTCCTCCTCGGGTATGACATCGACCCTGACGCCTCATCCGACGGACACCTCCGTGACTCAGCGTGACCGACGCTTCCCGGCCCGCGGAGACGCCTTCGCGACCAGGGCCGGAGCCTCCCCGGGCACCCCGGATCCCGAGGGTGGCGCACCCCCTGGCGAAGCATGGCGCGCACCTGGCGCGTTGAGCCGTACGGGTGCGGCGACTTTCCGTCATTCCCGCAGGGCGTCCGGTCGGCCGGGATCGGGTGCGGGCGCGTGGTGAGGCCGCGCGAAAATGCTGACGGTCCCTCAAGCGGTCAATAAAATAGGACAACATCGCGCCACTGTTCCGCTGATCGGGGGACGCCCCCGGATAGGGTCAGTTGCCAACGCGGAGCCGCGTGGCACGCCCGGATGGTGGAACGTAGACACGGCGAGCTTAAACCTCGCTGCCCCTCGGGGGCGTGCCGGTTCGAGTCCGGCTCCGGGCACTACGCAGCGTACGGAGCGTGACCTGGACGGCCCTGTCCGTAGCCTCGGGCCGACGTCCCCCGTCCCCTGCCCGCGCGGGGCCTCATCCATCCGTGCCGGTACCGGTGATAAAGATCCTCCTCTGGCACTGGGTGCTTCCTTTGCCTACCCATTACTCTTGTCGCAAGGCCGCGCAGTGTGGCCATGGAGGAGTGAGATGAGGAGCAGCAACCCGGTCTTCTCGCGACGGGGGTTCAGCCGCGACAACGGCCACGCGGGCTTCAACGCGGCGCCGCAGGCCGGGGCCGCCACGACGGGCGCCAACCCGTTCGCGCAGGGCACCGCCGCAAACCCGTACGCCACCAACCCGTACGCCCAGCAGGGCACCCAGCCCGGCGCCCCGGCGCCCGCGCGCACCGACGCGATGACCATCGACGACGTGGTGACGCGTACGGCGATGACGCTCGGACTGGTCGTCGTGGCCGCCGCCATCGCCTGGTGGGTCATGCCGGTCGACCAGGCGAACCTGGGCAGTGCCTACGGCGTCGCCATCGGTGCCGCGATCATCGGCTTCGTGCTGTCGCTGGTGAACTCGTTCAAGCGCCGGCCCTCGCCGCCGCTGATCCTGCTGTACGCCGCGTTCGAAGGTGTCTTCCTCGGCATCGTCAGCAACATCGTCAGTGTCTACGTCGCCCCCGGCGCCGCGATGCAGGCGGTGCTCGGCACGATGGCGGTCTTCGCCGGTGTGCTGATCGCCTACCGCACCGGTCTGATCCGGGTCACGCGCCGTTTCTACGGCTTCGTGATGGCCGCCGCCATCGGCTTCATGCTGCTGATGATGGTCAACCTGCTGTTCGCCGTCTTCGGCGGCGGTGACGGCCTCGGCTTCCGCAGCGGTGCGCTCGGCATCATCTTCGGCATCGTGGCCATCGTGATCGGCGCGTGCATCCTCGCCCTCAACTTCAAGCAGGTCGAGGACGGCATCGCGTACGGCGCTCCGCGCGAGGAGGCATGGCTGGCCGCCTTCGGCCTCACCGTGACCCTGGTGTGGATCTACATCGAGATGCTGCGCCTGGTCGCCATCCTCCAGGGTGACGACTGACCGGAACGCACCGGTCGTCACCGGCGAGCACATCGGAAGGGCCCGCAGGCATCAAGCCTGCGGGCCCTTCCGCTTGCGCCGGTGGGGGAGAGGCATGTGTTGGCAGCGGGTGTGGGAGGGGCGCGTGCCGGCACCGGGTGCCCGGGAGGCGCGTGCTGGCACCGGTGCGTGAGGGGCGCGTGCTGGCACCGCTGGGCAAGAGGCGCGTAGGGTCGGGCGCGTGCTCGATACGACGCCTTTGATCCAGGTCGTGGACCGATTCGCCGACCGGCTGCGCTCCGCCCCGCAGAGCCGCCTCCAGCGCGGCGCGGCCGCCGATGGGCTGGCCGCCGCGCGCGAGCTCGCCGTACGGGCGCAGCGCTTCGAGAGCCCCGGGGCCGAGCCGCGGGTGCTGCCGGACGCGGGGGTGTTCGCCGTGGGCGACCAGCTGGCCGTCGCCGGGCGGGATCTGGCCGTGGCACTGGTGACGGCCCCGTCCGGTGAGCTGGACGAGGCCGTGCGGTACGTCGAGGGAGCGGCGGCGCGGGCTTTCGCGTAGCCGGAGGCGGCGGCGGGTCAGAACGAGGCGATGACGCGGTCCGCCAGGATGTAGACGTTGTCCTCGCCGCAGGAGAAGGTCAGCGCGTAGGCGCCGGAGACGCCCGAGCCGCCCAGCAGCACCGGCTGCCGGCCCGCCCGCAGCGCGTCCGCGAGCCGCTCGGCCGTCTCACGGTGGCCCGGGGTCATGCAGAGCGTGGTGCCGTCGGCGAAGACGTACACATCGAGCGTGCCCAGCGGTCCCGGCCGCACATCGGTGAGCTCGGTGGCCAGGTCGGCCAGCTCCTCCAGACGGCTCACCGTGCGCTCGTGGTCGGTGACCACCGGCGTCTGCACGGGGACGAAGTCCGGGTGCGAGGGGTGGCGGCGGCGGGCGGCGGCCAGCTCGGGCGAGTCCTCGGGGTGGTCCGTGATCTCCGGCAGGTCCGTGAACTCACCGGCGAACTCGCCCGCGAACTCACCGGCCTCGTGCTCCGCGAGCGTCCGCTCGCTCAGCTCCGCCAGCTCCTCCATCGCCTCGGCCGATTCGAGGTCCAGCGACTCCAGACCGGCGAAGTCGGCCTGGCGCGGCAGGTAGAAGGGGGCGTCCTCACCCAGCACCGGCATCCCGCCCAGCAGCGACGGGGCGTCGGCCGCGTCACGGGCCTCCTGAGCGGCCCAGAAGGCGCGCGCCTCGGCCAGCTCGCGCTCGCGCTCCTCGGCCAGCGCCTCGGCCACGGCCGCGCGTATCTCCTCTGCGGGGGTGGCGGTACTACGGCTCTGCGGTGGCACCGACACATCGGGAGCGCGGCCCTCGGCCAGCTCCGTGCGCAGGCCGACGACCTGCTTGCGCAGCCCGTGAGCGGCATGCAGCGCGGCGGCGCCGACGGCCGTGGCAGCGGCGGTGGTCAGCAACAGGGCAAATGACATGGCGCTCACTGACAACTCCCGGTTTCAATCGACACCCCCGACTTCCTACATCAGCTTGGCCTGTACCCGTACCGCCTGTCAGTGCATTACGTCACGAAATGGACAGGTCTTTCGGTCCTAGGTTTACCGCCATATCTGCTGTGACCTGCGAAAATGACTCTCCCCCGGGATGCAGATCACATCCTGGGGGAGATTCGGTCACGGTCGGGGCTCGGTGGGATTCGGACACCCCATGGTGAGGGAAGGCCTGCGCCGCGTAAGGAAAACCCCTGGTGGGGCCTGGCTCAGCCGCTCGCTCTGGTGGTCGCGCTGGGCTTCACCTCCGCTGCGGGCAGGTGCCGCCCTCGTCCCTCGCGCGACCCCTACCCTCCGCTGCGGCTCAGCTCAGCCGCTCGATCACCATCGCCATGCCCTGGCCGCCGCCCACGCACATCGTCTCCAGGCCCCACTGCTTGTCGTGGAACTGGAGGCTGTTGATCAGCGTGCCGGTGATCCGGGCGCCGGTCATGCCGAAGGGGTGGCCGACCGCGATCGCGCCGCCGTTGACGTTGACCTTCTCCAGCGGCAGGCCGAGGTCCCGGTAGGAGGGGATGACCTGGGCGGCGAACGCCTCGTTCAGCTCGGCGAGGTCGATGTCGCCGATGGTGAGGCCGGCCCGCTTCAGCGCCTGCTTGCTGGCCTCGACCGGGCCGTACCCCATGATCTCGGGGGAGAGACCGGAGACGCCGGTGGAGACGATCCGGGCCAGCGGGGTCAGGCCCAGCTCGCGCGCCTTGGTGTCGGACATGATCACCAGGGCGGCGGCGCCGTCGTTGAGCGGGCAGCAGTTGCCCGCGGTGACCAGGCCGTCGGGGCGGAAGACCGGCTTCAGCCCCTGCACGCCCTCCAGCGTGACGCCGGCGCGCGGGCCGTCGTCCTTGGAGACGACCGTGCCGTCGGGCGTGGTGACCGGGGTGATCTCCCGCTCCCAGAAGCCGTTCTTCAGGGCTTCCTCGGCGAGGTTCTGCGACCGTACGCCGAACTCGTCCATGTCCTGGCGGGTGACACCCTTGAGCCGGGCCAGGTTCTCCGCCGTCTGCCCCATCGAGATGTACGCGTCCGGGACGATGCCGTCCTCACGCGGGTCGTGCCAGCCGGCGCCGGACTCCTCGGCGCGCGCGGCCGTGCGGGCCTCGGCCTCGGCGAAGAGCGGGTTGTGCGTGTCCGGGAGGCTGTCGGAGTTGCCCTTGGTGAAGCGGGACACCATCTCGACGCCCGCCGAGATGAAGACGTCGCCCTCGCCCGCCTTGATCGCGTGCAGCGCCATCCGGCTGGTCTGCAGCGAGGAGGAGCAGTAGCGGGTGACCGTACAGCCCGGAAGGTGGTCCATCCCCATCTGTACGGCGATGATGCGGCCCAGGTTGTTGCCCTGCTCGCCGCCGGGCAGACCGCAGCCCAGCATCAGGTCGTCGATGTCCTTCGGGTCCAGCTCGGGAACCTTGGCCAGCGCGGTCTGGATGATCGTGGCGGTCAGGTCGTCCGCGCGCAGGTCCTTGAGGGACCCCTTGAAGGCGCGGCCGATCGGCGAACGGGCGGCAGAGACGATCACGGCTTCGGGCATCACGCGGCTCCATGAGGGCTGGAAAGCTGGGTGGGCAGGGGGAACTCCCTTGGAAGCTACCCGGGCGTATGGCCCGGGTCACCCGGCAGGCCGTGTGATGAGGGACTCTTTTCTAAGCGCTTGCTCAGCCCTCTGCGGCCTGCCGGGGCCTCCTGCGCGTCCGGGCCGTTCTACGTGGATCCGTGCGCCGCGTCCGGGTGCGGCGCCGCCGGTTCCGTGTTCGTGGAGGCGGGCAGGCGCCGCCGCCTGCGGTGCTTGAGGAGCGCCCAGGGCGCGCGCGCTCCCGTGACCTCCGTACCGGCCTCGCGGGCCGCCTGGGAGGCCGCCTTGGCCACCGGGAGGATGTCCTCGCGGCGCGAACCGTCCAGCCGGTCCGACTCCGGCCACAGGCCCAGCACCGCGCAGAGCGTCGGCAGCACCGCCATCGCCGCCGTCGCGTACCCCTCGGCGGACGGGTGGTAGTTGTCCGGGCCGAACAGCTCGCGCGGGTTCGCCGCGAACTCCGGGCCCAGCAGGTCGCCCAGCGACACCGTCCGCCCGCCCTGCTCCACCGAGCCGATCGTCTGCGCCGCCGCCAACTGCCGGCTCACCCGGCGGGCCAGCCACCGCAGCGGCTGGTACACCGGCTCGATCGTGCCCAGATCCGGGCAGGTCCCCACCACCACCTCCGCCCCCGCCGTCCGCAGCCTGCGCACCGCCGTCGTCAGACAGCGCACCGACTGGGTGGCGGGCATCCGGTGGGTGACGTCGTTCGCCCCGATCATGATCACGCAGACGTCCGGCGTACGGGCCGGGTCCGCGAGCAGCAGCGAGACCTGCCGCTCCAGATCGTCCGACCTGGCCCCCGGCAACGCCACGTTCCGCAGGTCCACCGGCCGCTCCGCCACCGCCGCGAGCCCCGAGGCGAGCAGCGCCCCCGGCGTCTGCCCGGCCCGCCGCACTCCTTGGCCCGCCGCCGTCGAATCCCCGAGCATCCCGAGCCGCAACGGATCGTTCGGGCCGGCGAATGCCACCCCGTACCGCCCGTCCGCGCTCGGCGGAACCGGCGCCGTACCGCCGCCCACCTGCCTCTTCGCGAGCTGGACCTCCGCCAGGAACACGCCGACGGCCGCCGCACCGATCAGTCCGATGCTGCCGCCGCCGTAAGCCGCGCCCGCCGCGATCCGCCGTGCCACCCTTGCTCTCGACACAGTCCGGTCCACCTCCTTCTCGCCGTACCGCCCTACATGTACCTACCTGCCCCGCGGAGTGCGCCGCCCAATCGCACCCCGTGTCCACGGGCCCGTACGCTCCGTGTCCGACCTCGCTTTCCGGGCTCCCTCTCCTGAGGCGGAGCCCGTACGTACGCATCGTCCGGCCCGTACGCATACTCTGGGCCGGACCATCTCGGAGATCCCGGAGTACACGGTGCAATTCCACGATTCGATGATCAGTCTTGTCGGCAACACCCCGCTGGTGAGGCTGCGCAACGTCACGGCAGGTATCCAGGCGACCGTCCTGGCCAAGGTCGAGTACTTCAACCCCGGCGGGTCGGTGAAGGACCGCATCGCGCTGCGCATGATCGAGGCGGCAGAGCAGAGCGGCGAGCTGAAGCCCGGCGGCACGATCGTCGAGCCGACCAGTGGCAACACCGGCGTCGGGCTCGCCATCGTCGCCCAGCAGAAGGGCTACAAGTGCATCTTCGTCTGCCCGGACAAGGTGTCCACGGACAAGATCAACGTGCTGCGCGCGTACGGCGCCGAGGTCGTCGTCTGCCCCACCGCCGTTGACCCCGAGCACCCGGACTCGTACTACAACGTCTCCGACCGGCTGGTCACCGAGACGCCGGGAGCCTGGAAGCCCGACCAGTACTCCAACCCGAACAACCCGCGCTCGCACTACGAGACCACCGGTCCCGAGCTGTGGGAACAGACGGAGGGGAAGATCACCCACTTCGTCACGGGCGTCGGAACCGGCGGCACGATCAGCGGCACCGGGCGCTATCTCAAGGAGATCAGCGACGGCGCGGTCCAGGTCATCGGCGCGGACCCGGAGGGCTCGGTCTACTCCGGCGGCTCCGGACGGCCGTATCTGGTCGAGGGCGTCGGCGAGGACTTCTGGCCGAGCGCCTACGACCGCAACGTCACCGACGAGATCGTCGCGGTGTCCGACAAGGACTCCTTCCAGATGACCCGCCGGCTCGCCAAGGAGGAGGGCCTGCTCGTCGGCGGCTCCTGCGGCATGGCGGTCGTCGGGGCCCTGGAGGTCGCCAAGCGGCTCGGCCCGGACGACGTCGTCGTGGTGCTGCTGCCCGACAGCGGCCGCGGCTACCTCAGCAAGATCTTCAACGACGAGTGGATGGCCGACTACGGCTTCCTGGAGGACTCCGGCACCTCCGCCAACGTCGGCGCGGTCCTGGACTTCAAGGAGGGCCCGATGCCCTCCCTCGTCCACATGCACCCGGACGAGACGGTCGGTCAGGCGATCGACGTGCTGCGTGAGTACGGCGTCTCCCAGATGCCGATCGTGAAGCCGGGCGCCGGGCACCCCGACGTGATGGCCGCCGAGGTCATCGGCTCCGTCGTGGAGCGGCAGCTGCTGGACGCGCTGTTCACCCAGCGCGCCTCGCTCACCGACCCGCTGGAGAAGCACATGTCGGCCCCGCTGCCGCAGGTCGGCTCCGGCGAGCCGGTCGAGGACCTGATGGCCGCGCTCAGCGGTGCCGATGGTGCGGACGCGGCGATCGTGCTGGTCGAGGGCAAGCCGAAGGGCGTCGTGAGCAGGCAGGACGTGCTGGCCTTCCTCGCGAAGGAAGCCGGCTCCGCGAAGGCCTGACCTGGCGGGGCCGGGGCTCCGTGAAGGCCTGACCTGGCGGGAAGGGGCTTCGTGAAGGCCTGACAGCCCGGGGCCGGGGCTTCGCGAAAACGGTACGAGCGCGTCACGTCCACGCAGCACCCGCTTAACACGGCTCCGGCACATTGGTGGGTGTCGGCAGGGAAACCCGCCGGCACCCAGAACGGCGACACCGGACTACGGAGCGGCTCCCGGACCTCCACCGTCGCCCGGACGCGGGCATCCGGCCCTGACCCGGACCGCGTCCTTCGCGGGGACCGCCGTCGTCCCGCCCCCCGGGCCACCGGGGGTGCGGCGGCCCCGCGACATACTTCGCCTCGCGGCCGGACCCTCGGTGGGTCCGGCCGCGAGGCCGTTCCCACTGGCCGGATACGGCTGTCAGCCGCCGGAAACCGCCCTCAGCCGCCCTCCCACTCCGACGCCCGGTCAGTGCGCCGCGCCCGCTGCCGGAACAGGCCCCCGCTGCGCGCCGCGTGGACCGCGTTCACCCCGACGATGCCCATCCATGCCACCACCAGTCCTTCGATGCCCGCGTTGGCGGCCCCGATCGCCGAGAGCGGGACGGCCAGCACCAGTGAGACGACCCCGAACCCGAACCGCTCCGCGAAGCCGGGCGCTGTCCCGGCGGCGGACGGCGTCCGCAGGGACCGGGGATCCCGGGCGGCCGTCACCTGCTGCTCGGCCAGGTGGCGCCGGACGCGGCGGTCCAAGGTGGTGTCGAGGCGCTGCTCGACCTTCTCCAGGAACGAGTCGATGAGCGCGGACTCGTACTCCGGCCCCAGCTCACCGCGTGCCTGGAGGGTGGCGGCGAGCTCCCTCTTGAGCTCGTGGTCCCGTGCTTCCATACCCGTTACGTTACGAGCGGCGGTGGGCCGGAACACGGGTGCTAACCCCCGTATTTCCCGGCCGGGAGGCCCTCCGTCCACCCGCTGCATATGGACATGCAGGAGCCTTCCTGGCTGAATGGATCTGTCGGCGCCGGAGCTCGCGCCGACCCGGGGCACGATGGATCCAGCAAGGGGACAGCATGAGTGGGAGCAGCCCCGCCGCGCGGTTGCAGCAGCTCTTCGAGGGGCACCGGCTCACGCCCACCCAGCGGCGCATCGCGCACTGCATGGTCCGCCGGGCGGCCGACGCGCCGTTCCTCTCCAGCGTCGAGCTGGCCGAGCTCGCCGGGGTCAGCCAGCCCTCCGTCACCCGGTTCGCCGTCGCCCTCGGCTTCGACGGCTACCCGGCGCTCCGCCGCCACCTCCGCGAGGTCGCGCCCGCCGACGCGGAGCAGGAGGACGCGGGGGAGACGTACAACGAGTACCAGCAGGCCGTCCGCGCCGAGATCGAGAACCTCCAGCACCTCTCCGAGATGCTCGCCGACCCCGGACCCGTGGAGCGGGCGGGCCGGCTGCTGGCCGGGTCGCGGCCGCTGCCCGTGCTCGGCCTGCGCGCGGCCTCCTCGCAGGCGCGCGGCTTCGGCTACTTCGCCGCCAAGGTGCACCCCGACGTCCGGGTGCTCGACGAAGGCGGCTCCATGCTCCTGGACCGCATCGACTCCGCCCGCCGGGCCGGCGCCACCGCCCTGATGTGCTTCGCGCTGCCGCGCCACCCCAAGGAGTGCGTCGAGGCGCTGGCGTACGCCGGAACGCAGGGTCTCACCGTGGTGACCGTCGCCGACTCCGCCTTCGCGCCCGTCGCCAAGCACAGCGATCTGCTCCTCCCGGCGGCCATCGGCTCCGGCCTCTCCTTCGACACCGTCTGCGCGCCGATGCTGCTGGGGCGGGTGCTCCTGGAGGCGATGTGCGACGAACTGCCCGACGCCCAGGCGCGGCTGGAGGAGTTCGACGTACGGGCGGCGGCGCGGGGCCTGTTCGTGGAGTGAGGCCCCCGGCCAGGCTCCCGCGCCCACCGATTTCGCCGATTCTCACGCACCCCTCATCTGCGGCCGCTAATCTCCGCGCGCGGAACGACCGGCGGGGACCGGCGGACGTGGAGCGAGCGAGAGGGATACGGACGTGGGGCGCGGAGGGCAGTCGCTGGCGAGAGTGGCCGTGATCGTACGGGCCGGAGCGGCACCGCTCTGGTGGGCCGGGGTGGTGGCCGCCGTCGCTGGAGCGTTCGTACCGGGGCTGACCGGGCGTCGCATCGGGCTGCTGACGGGGGCGGCGCTCTTCATCGTCGTCGCGGCCGCCGTGCTGCCGGCGCGCGGCGGGCGGTACGCGGAGCTGGCCCGGGGCGCCTCGCGGGCCGGGCGCGGGGACTTCCTCCAGGACCGGGCCGTGACCGTACGGGTGTGGCGGCGCGGGCACCGGTGGTGGCTGCTCGGGGCGTTCGTGGTGGCGGTGGCGTCCTCGTTCGCGCTGCCGGGCGCCGGCGGACTGGTCCTCGCGGGCGTGGGCGCCGGTCTCTGGGCGAAGGCCGTACGCATCGGACAGCGGGAGCGCCGGGACGATGTCCTGTACTGGGTGCGCACCGACTGGGCTGGGCGCGGCAGCCCGGTCGCTGAGCGGGTGCAGGGCCACCGGACGACGGGGCCGCAGGCGGGGGACGCCGCGCCGGGCGGGGCGCGGCGTCGCCGCCGGTAAGGTCCGACCTTCGAGGGCTCAGACCTCCAGCTCTGCCTCGATCCTCTTCAGCTGGTGGCGGGCCATCGCCAGGTTGGCACGGCTCGCGTCCAGCACCAGGTAGAGGAAGAGGCCGTTGCTGCCACGGGTCTTGAGCAGCCGGATCAGGTGGTACTGGCTGCCCAGTGTGATGAGGATGTCCTCGATCTCCTCCTTGATGCCCAGGTGCTCCATGGTGCGGAGCTTGGCGCGGATCACGTCGGTGTTGCCCGCGGCGGCGACCTCCAGGTTGAAGTCCTTGCCGCCGCCGAGCGTGCCCAGGGCCATTCCGCTCGTGTAGTCGACGAGGGCGACACCCGTGGTGCCCTCGATCGAGCTCATCGCTTCCTTCAGTGACGCTTCGGTGTTCGCCATGGAGGCTCGTTTCCTTTCCGTGGCCGGTCGCGCTGACCGGGTCCGTTTGCGCGTGAGTGGCATGGGTGGGGTGTGTGGTTGTCGTGCGTGGGAGGAGGAGCGGTTACGTGGGGCGTTGCGGGAGCGTGCGGTTGGGGAGGCCGCGCGCCGGAGCGGTGCGGGGCATGGGGGGCGTGCGCTCGGCGCGTTCCAGTGCGGTGTCGACGAGTTCGCCGATCCGGGCGCCCGCGCGGCGGCCTTCCAGATGGAGCCGGCCGACGTTGATGCGGTCCTCGGCCAGCAAGGTCAGGACGGCGGAGGAGCCGGCGGCGTAGGTGGCGATGTAGCCGCTCTCGCCGCGGACCAGGAGCTCCCGGAAGCCGCCGCGGCCGGTGGCCTCCGTCATCCGGATCGAGACGCCGAGCGCGGCGGCGGTGAGGGCGGCGACGCCCTCGGCCTCGATGCCCGGTGTGTCGTGGGCCAGGACCAGGCCGTCGGTGGAGGCGGCCAGTGCCCCGGAGAGCAGGGGGACCCGGGCCCGTAGCCGCTGGAGCTCGTCGAGGACACCGCGCGTCTCGGCCTCGGGAACCATCAGCTGTCTCCTCCCGGCACGCTGTCTGAGCGCGCGTATCACAGGGCCTCCAATGCGTCTCGGAGCCGGCGCAGCAGGGCGATATCGGGGTCGGCGGTCACCTCGGGGAGCGTGATCCGGCCGGGTGCGGAGGCGGCTGCGGGCAGCGGCTGCGCGCGGACCGCCTCCACCAGGCCGGCCGCGGCGAGCCGCCGCAGGTCGACCAGGATGTGGAACGCCGAACGGCCCAGCGCCTGCGCGATGTCGGAGGCCGTACGGACCCCGTCGGCCAGCTCCAGCACCGCGCGCTGCCGGGCGGGTACGGGGCTGTCGCCCGGGTGCGCCGACGACCGGATCACGGGTGCGCTGTCGCAGGCGGCGTCGGGCCAGATCCGGTCCAGCAGCTCCCGTCTGCGCAGCGTCTCGCGCTGAACGGCGGCCACCGGGACCGGCCGCACCGGCCCGATCCAGTGGGACACCCCGTAACGGAAGCGGGCGGGTGTGCCGGTCGGGGCGAGGGCGAAGAACGCGGCGTCGTACAACGCGCCCAGGTGGCACAACTCCAGCGCGCCGCCCGGCACATGGCCGCTGTCCACGAGGTAGCGGCCGACCCGCTGCCCGGCCCCGGCCTGCGCCACCGCGTCCCACCAGCCCTCGTGGCGCAGCGTGCCGCCGGTGGTGAGCAGGACGTCGATGCCGGGGGTGGCGGGGCTCTCGGCGTGCACCACCTGGCCGTCGGCGAGGTAGAGCGTGCCGCGGTCGCGCATCAGGGCGCCGGTGGCCCGCTCGGCGGCGAGGCGCTGGAGCATCGGTGAGAGGACCGGGAGCCGGTCCGTCTCCGGGGCGCCGGGGTCGGCGGCTATCGCGCTCATGCCAGCACCAGCCGCTGGGCCAGCTCGCCCAGCCGTAACCGGGCCATCGCGAGGTTGCCCTCGGAGCGGCTCAGCCAGAGATGGAGGAAGACGCTGCTGTCGAAAGCCGTCTCGACGAAGCGGAGCATGTGGTAACCGTCTTGTGTGGTGACGATGACGTCCTCGACAGCGGGGCTCGGCGCTTCCCCGGAGCCTTCGGTTCCGCCCCCTGAGGCCAGGTGGGCGAAGGCGGGCTGTTCGGCGGTCATGCGGGCGACCTCCGCGGTCTCTGCCGCCGTCGCCTCGTGGTCGCCGTTGGGGGACTCGCCGATGGTGCCGAGCGCGAGGCCGCTCGTCCAGTCGACCACCGAGGCGCCACGGGCGCCGGGCAGCCTCATGACTTCGAGCAGGCACTCGTCGATTCCGGGCACGCGGATTCCCCTCCCGACGCGGCGTACGGCTGTGACCCTGAGGCTACGCAACGTGCTCACGGCTGGTGGAGGTTCTGGCATTTTCCTTTGGTACATGCGCCCCGGGGTGTAAAGGAGCGGCTGAAATGTGGTGGCCGGGAAAGGGGTGGCGCCCTGTTGGCCGTCCGCCTTGCCGGACTTCTCGTGGGCCGTCCTCACCGCCTTGTCCACCGCCCAGAGTCCGATCCCGATCAGCAGCAGGATCCCGGCCCGTACATGGACGTCGGAGCCCCGGTCGGCGAGCGGGCCGGCCAGGGCCGGTGAGGTGATCGCGCCGAGGACCGGCAGAGCCGTCGGCGTACGGAAGTGGCGGTGTTCCACGCGGTCCTTGCGCGGCACCAGTACGGCGATGTTGACCACGCCGAAGACGCAGAGCAGCAGGAACGAGGTGGTGTCGCCGAGCCCTTCGATCTCGCCGGCGGAGACCGGGCCGATCGCCAGGAGCGAGACGAAGACGATGCCGGCCCACGGCGTGCGCCGGCCCGCCGGCACCTTGCCCATGCCGGGCGGGAGGATGCGTTCGTCGGCCATGCTGTAGCAGAGCCGCGAGGCCGTCATCAGATTGATCAGCGCCGAGTTCGTGACCGCGAACAGGGCGATCGGCGCGAAGAGTTTCGGCGGAAAATCGACGCCGCCCGCCTTCGGATACTTGCCGACGAGCTCCACGTACGAGGCCGCCGTCAGCAGCGCCCCGACGAACCCGATCGCGAACGGCAGCCAGAGCGCGCCGCCCACCTTGCCCGCCACGTCGCCGGTGGTGGCGTAGATGCCGGTGCCGAGGATGTCGCCGATGACGAAGAGGATCAGCAGCTTGGGGCCGAGCGCCCGCTTGAGTGGCGGTGACGCGTCAGGGGCCGAGGGTGTGCCGGGCGCGGCTGGTGTGCCGGGCATGCTTATCGGTGCCTCAGGTGCCTCAGGTGCCTCAGGTGCCTCAGGTGCCTCAGGTGCCTCAGGTGCCTCAGGTGCCTCCGGTGCCTCCGGTGCCTCAGGTGCCTCCGGTGCCCTCGGGCCGGGGATGGAACACCTCTTCCCGGAGGCGGCGCGAGCCGCACCTGTTGACTACGACTATTCAGCGCCTCAGGATGTGAATAGATATTCACCGTCGCGAGGAGGCACCGCCATGTCAGGACCCCGCCCCGTACGAGCGCCGCGCGGCAGCGCCCTCAGCACCCTGGGATGGCAGCAGGAAGCCGCCCTGCGCATGCTCCAGAACAACCTGGACCCCGAGGTCGCCGAGCACCCCGACAAGCTCGTCGTCTACGGCGGCACGGGCAAGGCGGCCCGCGACTGGCGCTCGTTCGACGCGATGGTCCGGACCCTTCAGACGCTCAAGCAGGACGAGACGATGCTCGTCCAGTCCGGGCGGCCGGTCGGCGTCATGCAGACCCACGAGTGGGCGCCGCGCGTGCTGATCGCCAACTCCAACCTGGTCGGCGACTGGGCCAACTGGGAGGAGTTCCGCCGCTTGGAGGCGCTCGGCCTCACCATGTACGGCCAGATGACCGCCGGATCCTGGATCTACATCGGCACCCAGGGCATCCTCCAGGGCACCTACGAGACCTTCGCCGCCGTCGCCGCCAAGAAGTTCGGCGGAACCCTGGCCGGGACGATCACCCTGACCGCCGGGCTCGGCGGCATGGGCGGCGCCCAGCCGCTCGCCGTCACCATGAACGACGGCGTCGCGATCTGTATCGACGTCGACCCGCGCGCCATCGACCGCCGCATCGAGCACCGCTACCTGGACGTCAGGGCCGACAGCCTGGAGCACGCCCTCCAGCTCGCCGTCGAGGCCCGCGACGCCCGCCGTCCGCTCTCCATCGGCCTCCTCGGCAACGCGGCCGAGCTGCTGCCCCGGATGCTTGCCGAAGGCGCGCCGATCGACATCGTCACCGACCAGACCAGCGCCCACGACCCGCTGGCCTACCTCCCGCTCGGCGTCGACTTCGACGACATGGCGACGCTCGCCGCCGAGAAGCCCGCCGACTTCACCCAGCGCGCCCGCGAGTCGATGGCCCGCCACGTCGAGGCCATGGTCGGTTTCATGGACGCCGGTGCCGAGGTCTTCGACTACGGCAACTCCATCCGCGGCGAGGCCCAGCTCGCCGGGTACGACCGCGCCTTCGACTTCCCCGGCTTCGTCCCCGCCTACATCCGGCCCCTCTTCTGCGAGGGCAAGGGCCCCTTCCGCTGGGCCGCCCTGTCCGGCGAGGCCTCCGACATCCACAAGACCGACCGGGCGATGCTGGAGCTCTTCCCGGAGAACGAGTCCCTGCACCGCTGGATCAAGATGGCCGGCGAACGCGTCCACTTCCAGGGCCTGCCCGCCCGTATCTGCTGGCTCGGCTACGGCGAGCGCGACAAGGCCGGCGAGCGCTTCAACGACATGGTCGCGAGCGGCGAACTGGCCGCCCCGCTGGCCATCGGCCGCGACCACCTGGACTGCGGCTCGGTCGCCTCCCCGTACCGCGAGACCGAGGCCATGCTCGACGGCTCCGACGCCATCGCCGACTGGCCGCTCCTCAACGCCATGGTCAACGTCGCCTCCGGTGCCTCCTGGGTCTCCCTCCACCACGGCGGCGGTGTCGGCATGGGCCGCTCCATCCACGCGGGCCAGGTCACCGTCGCCGACGGCACGAAGCTGGCGGGCGAGAAGATCCGCCGCGTCCTGACCAACGACCCCGGCATGGGCGTGATCCGCCACGTCGACGCGGGCTACGACATCGCGGAGTCGGTCGCCGAGGACAAGGGCGTCCGCGTCCCGATGACGGAGGACAAATGACGCCCACGGGCACCACGCCGAACGGCACGACGGAGAGCACCCCCGGCGCGACGGAGAGCACCCCCGGCGCGACGGAGAGCACCCCCGTCGCGACGGGGAACACGCCCGGCACGACGGGGAGCGCGTCCGGCGCCCCGTGGCGTACAGGTGGCTCCTTCCTCTCCATGTGGCGCGAGCTGGCTCCCGTCGGACGCCATCCCGACAGCGGTGGCTACCGGCGTTACGCCTGGTCGGCGGCGGACCTCGACTGCCGGGCCTGGTTCCGTACGCAGGCCGAGGCGCGCGGGCTCACCTACGAGGCCGACCGCAACGGCAACCAGTGGGCCTGGCTCGGCGACCCCCTGGCCGGCGACGCCGTCGTCACCGGCTCCCACCTGGACTCCGTCCCGGACGGCGGCGCCTTCGACGGGCCGCTCGGTGTGGTCTCCTCCTTCGCCGCGCTCGACGAACTCCGCTCCCGGGGCGTGGCGTTCACCCGGCCCCTCGCCGTCACCAACTTCGGTGACGAGGAGGGCGCCCGCTTCGGTCTCGCCTGTGTCGGGTCCCGGCTCGCCGCCGGACAGCTCACCGTCGCCGACGCCCACCGCCTCCGGGACGCGGACGGGATCTCCCTGCCCGCCGCCATGGAGAGCGCCGGATACGACCCCGAGGTCATCGGCCCCGACCCCGAACGGCTCGCCCGGATCGGCGCGTTCGTCGAACTCCACGTCGAGCAGGGCCGCGCCCTCGACCTGACCGGCGACCCCGTCGGCATCGCCTCCGCCATCTGGCCGCACGGCCGCTGGCGGTTCGACTTCCGGGGCGAGGCCAACCACGCGGGCACCACCCGCCTGGCCGATCGCCGCGACCCGATGCTCACGTACGCCGAGACCGTCCTCGCCGCCCGTCGCGAGGCCGGACTCACCGGCGCCCTCGCCACCTTCGGCAAGATCGCGGTCGAGCCCAACGGCGTCAACGCCATCCCCTCCCTCGTCCGTGGCTGGCTCGACTCCCGCGCCGCCGACCAGGCCACCCTGGACGCCGTCGTCACCGGCATCGAGCGCGCCGCCCGGGAGTACGCGGACCGGGCGGGGATCGGCCTCGACGTCGTGCGCGAGTCGTTCACGCCCGTCGTCGAGTTCGAGCACGCCCTGCGCGACGAGCTCGCCAAGATCCTGGAGGGGGCCGGCGACACGGGGCGCCCGGTCCCCGTCCTCGGCACCGGCGCGGGCCACGATGCGGGTATTTTGTCCGCTTCGGTGCCCACCGCCATGCTCTTCGTGCGGAACCCCACCGGCATCTCGCACTCTCCGGCCGAGCACGCCGCCGAGGACGACTGCACGGCCGGTGTGCGGGCACTCGCCGACGTACTGGAAGGTCTCGCGTGCAGCTGACGAACCGGACCGCAAAGACGGCAGGGACTGCGGTGACACCACGGACCGCGGAGGCGGCACGGGCGGCGGGCGGGCCCGTCACCGCGACGTACTGGATGGACCACGCCTGGCTCGGAACGCACGTGGAGCCCGATGTCCTGGTCGAGGTCGCCGGCGGCCGGATCGCCGGGGTCAGGACCGGGGTCGAGGCACCGCCGCCCGGCGCCACCGCGCTGCGCGGCCTGACCCTCCCCGGCCTCGCCAACGTCCACTCCCACGCCTTCCACCGGGCCCTGCGCGCCACGGTCCAGGTGGGCACCGGGACCTTCTGGACCTGGCGCGAGCTGATGTACCAGGTGGCCTCGCGGCTCACCCCGGACAGCTACTTCGACCTGGCCCGGGCCACGTACGCGGAGATGGCCCTGGCCGGCATCACTGCCGTCGGCGAGTTCCACTATCTGCATCACGCGCCCGGCGGCACGCCGTACGCCAACCCCAACGCCATGGGCGAGGCGCTGATCGCGGCGGCGGCCGAGGCGGGCATCAGGATCACGCTGCTGGACACCGCCTACCTCGCCGCCGGCTTCGGCGAGCCGCCCAACCGGCACCAGCTGCGCTTCTCCGACACCACCGCCGACGCCTGGGCCGAGCGCGCCTCCCTCCTGAAGGGCGACGACCACGCCCTGATCGGCGCGGCCATCCACTCCGTCCGCGCGGTCCCGGCGGACCAGCTGGCCACCGTCGCCGCCTGGGCCGAGGAGCGGAACGCCCCGCTCCACGTCCACCTCTCCGAGCAGACGGCGGAGAACGACGCCTGCCGAGCCGCCCACGGCCGCACCCCCACCCGGCTCCTGGCCGACCACGGCGTCCTCGGCCCGCGCACCACCGGCATCCACAACACGCATCTGACGGAGGAGGACATCGCGCTGCTCGGCTCCTCCACCGCCGGCACCTGCATGTGCCCGACGACAGAGCGCGACCTCGCCGACGGCATCGGCCCCGCCGTCGCCCTCCGGAAGGCCGGCTCCCCGCTCTCGCTCGGCAGCGACAGCCACGCCGTCATCGACCTCTTCGAAGAGGCGCGGGCGATGGAGCTGAACGAGCGCCTGCGCACCCACATCCGGGGCCACTGGACGGCCGCCGTCCTGCTCAGGGCCGCCTCCGCCGACGGACACGCCGCACTCGGCCGCCCCGACGCGGGCGTCCTGGAACCGGGCGCTCCGGCCGACCTGACGACAGTCGCGCTGGACTCCGTCAGAACGGCAGGGCCGGTGCCCCGACTGGCAGCCGAGACCGCCGTATTCGCCGCCTCCGCCGCTGATGTGCGGCACACGGTCGTGGCGGGGCGCCACATCGTCCGCGACGGCCGTCACACGTTGATCGAGGACGTGCCCGGAGCGCTCGCGGCGGCCGTGGCAGCCCTGCACCACTGACCCCATCCCCAACAGCGGACCCGGAGCTCCCGGAGCGCAAGGAGAACACTCTCCAGATGACGACCACCGCCGTCACCCACATCGCCAGCCTGGTCACCAATGACCCCTCCATCGGTAACGGGACCCCCCTGGGCCTGATCCAGGACGCGGCCGTCGTCATCGAAGGCGACCGCATCGTCTGGACCGGTGAATCAAGCAAAGCACCCGCCACTGACAACGTCCTCGACGCGGCCGGCCGGGCCATGATCCCGGGCTTCGTCGACTCCCACTCGCACCTGGTCTTCGCGGGCGACCGCACCCAGGAGTTCAACGCCCGGATGTCCGGGCAGCCCTACACCGCCGGCGGCATCCGCACCACGGTCGCCGCCACCCGCGAGGCCTCCGACGAGCAGCTCTCCGCCAACGTCGCCCACTACCTCGCCGAGGCCCTGCGCCAGGGCACCACCACCCTGGAGACCAAGTCCGGCTACGGCCTCACCGTCGAGGACGAGGCCCGCGCCCTGCGCATCGCCTCCCGCCACACCGACGAGGTCACCTACCTCGGCGCCCACGTCGTCTCCCCGGACTACGCCGACGACCCGGCCGGCTACGTCGACCTGGTCACCGGCCCCATGCTGGACGCCTGCGCCCCGCACGCCCGCTGGATCGACGTCTTCTGCGAGCGCGGCGCCTTCGACGGCGACCAGGCCCGCGCCATCCTCACGGCGGGCCGCGCCAAGGGGCTCCACCCCCGCATCCACGCCAACCAGCTGACGTACGGCCCCGGCGTCCAGCTCGCCGTGGAGCTCGACGCCGCGTCCGCAGACCACTGCACCCACCTCACCGACGCGGACGTGGACGCGCTCGGCCAGGGCGACACGGTCGCCACGCTGCTCCCGGGCGCCGAGTTCTCCACCCGGGCCACCTGGCCGGACGCCCGCCGCCTGCTGGACGCCGGGGCCACGGTCGCGCTCTCCACGGACTGCAACCCGGGCTCGTCGTTCACCTCGTCCATGCCGTTCTGCATCGCCCTGGCCGTACGCGACATGGGGATGACGCCCGACGAGGCGGTCTGGTCCGCCACCGCGGGCGGCGCCGCGGCCCTCCGCCGCACCGACATCGGCCGCATCACGCCCGGCGCCCGTGCCGACCTGGTCCTCCTGGACGCCCCGAGCCACGTCCACCTCGCCTACCGGCCGGGTGTCCCGCTGGTCAGCGCGGTGTGGCGGGGCGGGGAGCGGGTGGAGTAGGCGGAGCAGGCGGTACGCGCGGAAGGGCCCGCCCCCGGTACATCGTCGCGAGACGTACGTACCGGGGGCGGGCCCTTCCGCGAGCGCGCGGGCCGCTACTCCTCCAGGGTCAGCCCCTTGCGGAGCTTGACCAGCGTCCGCGAGAGCAGCCGGGACACGTGCATCTGCGAGATGCCCAGCTCCTCCCCGATCTCCGACTGCGTCATGTTGCTGACGAAGCGGAGCGAGAGGATCATGCGGTCCCGCGAGGGAAGCGCGGCGATGAGCGGCTTCAGGGACTCGACGTACTCGATGCCTTCGAGCCCGTGGTCCTCGTAGCCGATGCGGTCCGCGAGGGCGCCTTCGCCGTCGTCCTCCTCCGGCTTGGCGTCCAGCGAGCTCGCGGTGTACGCGTTGCTCGCGGACATGCCCTCGACGACCTCGTCCGGCGTGATGCCGAGGCGCTCGGAGAGCTCCGCCACGGTGGGCGCGCGGTCCAGCTGCTGGGAGAGCTCGTCGCCCGCCTTGGCCAGGTCGAGCCGGAGCTCCTGGAGCCGGCGCGGGACGCGCACGGACCAGCTGGTGTCGCGGAAGAACCGCTTGATCTCACCGACGATGGTCGGCATCGCGAACGTCGGGAACTCGACACCGCGGCTCACCTCGAACCGGTCGATCGCCTTGATCAGGCCGATGGTGCCGACCTGGACGATGTCCTCCATCGGCTCACTGCGCGAGCGGAACCGGGAGGCGGCGAACTTGACGAGCGCGAGGTTGAGCTCGACGAGGGTGTTGCGGACGTACGCGTACTCGTGCGTGCCCTCTTCGAGGGATTCGAGGCGCTCGAAGAGCGTCTTCGACAGGGCCCTGGCGTCCAGGGCTCCTATGTCGGCGTAGTGCGGGATCTCGGGCAGTCCTTCGAGCCCCGTGAAAGGTCCCGTGAAAGGCCCCGTGAAGCCCTCAAGTCCCTCGCCGGAAGATGATTCGGGGGTGGTGCCGGCGCGCGGGCCGGGAACGGCGCTCGCGGCGGGGGAGTCGGAATTGGTCGGTCCCTGAGGACATGCCGACGACGCGTTGGGGGTACGCGCTTCGTCGAGCCGGGGTGACATGGTTCTCCTCCATCGTTCTCGGCATATGGCTGCCGATGCCCATACGTGTTTCCTGCGGTGAAGCGGCGCCTCCAAAGCCGGTCGTCCGGTCATGTTTCGGGTGTCCCTCTACCCTTACCCGGTTCCGGCCAGCAGTTACAAGCTCCAATTGGCCGCATATGTCCGGTTTGTTGAGGTCTTCGACTACCGCGTGGCGAACGAAACGCGTACTGTTTCACGCACGTCGGCGACAGCTCTGCATGTAGCCGCACAGGCAGTGACGCGCATGGTGACGGACGGCGAAGAGGTACTGGGCATGGACCGCGGGACGGTCGGCAGTGCGAACCGGGGTCGGCTTCAGGTCGAGGCCCGGACGGAGGGGCGCAGCGAGGTCGTGACTCCGGTGGGTGAGCTCGACCACCACACCGCCGATCTGCTGCGGGAGCCGCTGGAGAGCGCGATCGATCAAGGGCGGTCGCGCCTGGTGGTCGACTGCTCACGTCTGGACTTCTGCGACTCCACCGGGCTGAACGTGCTGCTCGGTGCGCGCCTCAAGGCGGAAGCGGTCGGAGGAGGGGTCCATCTGGCCGGAATGCTGCCGGTCGTGGCGAGAGTCTTCGAGATCACCGGGGCCGAGGCGGTCTTCACCGTCCACGCCACGCTCGAAGAGGCTCTGCGGACCTAGAGCGGACCTGGATCGGGTACGGCGCACTCCACGTCGTCCCTGATGACGGCCGTGTTGCGCGATCGGCAGCCCGAAGGGGGTGTCGTAGCGGTGCGGCCGGGCAGGAGACACCCCGTCGGCATCCCGCAAAGATCCGACACACTCGGTAACTGATCATTTCTGTTCCATGGCGGCATGGCGACATGGCGAACGACATGGCGAATCGGTGAGGTGAAGCGCTGATGAGCACCACCCGGCAGCATCCGCCGGGCGACCTCGGCCGCGAGCCGGAGGGAGCGGGTCCGGACTCGCCCGCCCCGGCCGAGCGGCAGTGGCGCACGCTCTCACTCGGGCAGGCCAGCGGAATCGTTCCGATGGCCCGTGACTTCGCCCGGCAGGCCCTGCACGACTGGGGATGGCTCCCGGCGTCCAGCGCGGACCGCCGGGCCGCGGCCGAGGACGTGCTGCTGGTCGTCTCCGAGCTCGTGACCAACGCCTGCCTCCACGCGGACGGCCCCGAGGAGCTCCGGATCGGCTGTACGCCCAAGGCGCTGCGCGTCGAGGTCGTCGACCGGGGGGCCGGTCAGCCCGCCCCCCGTACGCCGCACCGCGCCGGCCGTCCCGGCGGTCACGGCATGTTCATCGTGCAGCGGCTCTGCCTGGACTGGGGCGTGCAGCGTACGCCGGAGTCGCCGGGCAAGACCGTCTGGGCGGAGCTCGCCGCGCCCGCGTAACAGGCCAGAGGTATCCCGTACACCGAAGAGCGCGCCGGATCCGGCGCGCTCTTCGTCTTCCCTCCGTCAGGCCCCGGGCGTACCTTGAGCGCCCAATCTGATGTGTCGTCAGTAACGTGCGTCCGTAAGGATCTTGCGGCCGTCGCGGGTGGCGGCGTCCGGCATGAGGGGAACACGAGGTGGCGAACCAGAAGCGGACAGCTCTCGCGCTGACGGCCGCGCTCACGGTCGCGACGGCGGGCTCGGTGGTGCTGATGGCCGCGCCCGCCGCCCACGCCGAGGTCGTGGACGTCAACTACCAGTGCGAGACGCCCATCGGGCCCAAAGAGGCCGTCTCGCCCATCGACATCAAGAGCGTCAAGGAGGGCAGCGGCTACAAGCTCACCATGTCCTTCCAGAAGGGCGTCTCCTCCAGCCCGGTCGAGCTGGGCAAGGGGGCGATGAACCCGAGCGCCGTGATCGAGATCGGCGGCGCGGAGACGGGCAGGGTCCAGGTCTCGGGACCGGCGAACACGGCGGCGATTCCGGCCAACACCCCTATCAAGATCAGTGACTTGTCGGGTACGTACACCCCGAAGAAGAGCGGCAAGGTCACCTTCACCGCCGGGGTGCTCACCATCAAGGCGCTCGGTACGACGACGACCTGCACGCCGAAGAACAGCCCGGGCCCCTCGCTGCAACTGGACGTCCAGGGCGCCGGAGGCTCCACGGGCGGTTCGACGGGTGGCTCCCCGGCTGGCGGTGCCTCCGGTGGGGGCTCCTCCGGCGGCGGCGAACTGCCGAAGACCGGCCCGCTCGACTCGGCGGCGGCGCTCGGCACCCTCGGCGGAACGGTCCTGCTGACCGGAGCGGCCGGAGTGCTCTGGCTGACCCGGCGAGGACAGCGCCCCACGGGCTGAACGCCGGAACCGTCGGCGCGAGGGAGCCGCCCATGCCGTACGTACGTCTGCTCGCCGCCTTGGTGCTGGTGCTGCTCGCCGCTCCTCCGGCGGCGGCCGGGGACGGCTCAGGCTGGACGGTCCGGCCCGCGGGCGGCGGGAGCGGCGGGCGGCCGTACGCCTATCTGGAGGGCACCCCGGAGGCGGTGCTCCAGGACCGGATCTCGGTGACCAACCCGGCTCGCGCCCCGCTGACCGTACGGCTGCGCGGCGACGGCCGGGCCGGGCCCTGGCTCCGGTTCGCGGCAAAGACGGTCACCGTGCCGGCCCGGACCCGCGCCGACGTGCCGTTCACGCTCGCGGTGCCGGTCAACGCGACGCCGGGCGACCTCACGGGAGAGATCGTGGCGGCGGGCGGGGGCGAGGAGAAGCGCGTACCGGTACGGGTACGGGTCGGCGGCCCCACGCTGGCGGCGCTCACCGTGGAGAACGTCGAGGTGGCGGGCCGGACCGTCCGGTACGCCCTGGTCAACCGGGGCAACGTACCTCTGCGGCCGCGGCTGGCCGTGCGCGCGGACGGGGTGTTCGGTGAGCTGCTGGACCGGCCGGCCCGGCCGCTCGGCCTGGAGCTGGCCCCCGGCCGCCGGGTGGAGCTCACCGAACCCTGGTCCGATCCACCGCAGTTGGACTCCGTCACCGTACGGCTGCGGGTCGCCGCGGAGGGCGGGGCGCGGGACGAGGCGGTGGCCTCGGCGGCGTACGTCCCGGTGGCGCCGGTCGCCGGTGGCGGGCTGCTGGTGCTCGGCGCGCTGGCGGTGCTCGGAACCGGCGCGTACCGGCGGCGGCCTACGCGCGGCGGACCGCGACAAGCCGGGGTGGACGACGGTGGCGGCCTGCGACCGGCCGAAGAGGCACGGCCCTTGACGAAGGCGGGAGCGGAATCGTGAAGCGACACCCGGGCAGCGGAAGCCGCGTACCGACAACTCTCCTGCTTCTCCTGGCCGTTCTCCTCGGCCTCGCGGCTCCGACCGTGCAGGCGGCAGAAGACGGCGACCCTTCCGTGACGCTCTCCAAGAAGGAGGCGGGCAAAGGGGGTGAGATCACCGTCAAGGGCGGCGGCTGGCGCTCCGAAGCGTTGCTGATGCTCCTGATCTGCGGCCGGTCCTCGCCGGAGCGGGGCGTGATCGGCGGTACCAACTCCTGTGCCAACGCCGAAGGTCGGGCCGTCACCACCGACCGGAAGGGCGCCTTCACCAAGAGGCTCCTGGTGGCCGAGCCGCCCGTGCCCTGCCCGTGCGTGGTGCACGTCGCCACGGTGACGGGCGAACAGGCCGTGGCCGACGTGGTGTTCACCGTAGCGGGCCATCCCACGGCCCCGCTGCCGCCGCCGGCCGACGACGGCAGACTCGCGGTGCTGGCCACCACCCGGCTGGAGGGCGAGAGTTCGCTGCTCACCTGGTTCGGCGCGCCGCCCGCACGGCAGTTGGTCTTCACCGTCGGGAACCTGGGCACCGCGCCCGTGAAGGACCCCGTCTTCGAGATCGGCACCGCGCACGGCGTCTACGCCCCGCAGTGGGAGGAACGCCAGTGGCGCGGCACGGTCGCTCCCGGCTCCAGGGCGCAGATCGAGCTGCCGGTCGAACTCTCCGCCGGCGCGCACGGCGATTACCAGGTCTCCCTGCGGTACGGGACGAAGGTGCTGGCCGAACAGCCGTGGGGCGTGGGCCGCCCGTGGGGCGTGACGCTCTTCTGGGTGCTGCTCTGCCTGGTCGTCCCGGCCGCGGTCTTCCGTATCGGCATGGCCGTCGTGGACAAGGTCCGCCCGCCCTCCGCCGGGACCTCGGCCCGCCACGCCCACCGCCCGCGAGCACGGCCCACGAGCACCGGTACGGCCGCGCTGCCGTGGTTCACCCAGGACTCCGCACCGCCAGACATCCGGCGTTCCGCACCGTCGGCGAACCCACCACCCACGACGAAGGGACACGTGTGAGGACGCAACGGAGGTTGAGCGCGGCCGGAGTGGCGCTGATGCTCGGCGGCGCGGGCATCGTGCTGGCCGCGGGCCCGGCCCGGGCGGCCGAGGTCAGTTACGCGACGGAGTGCGTTCCGCCGCCCATCTCGGGCCTGCCGCCGGTCCAGGGCACCACGAAGGTGGAGCTGACCGCACCGGCCGAGGCGAAGGTGGGCGACGAGATCGAGGTCGTCTGGAAGACGGTCGAGGCCGCGTCGAGGAACCCGGACGTGCTGGACCTCGGCAAGGACACGGTGAAGCCGACCGGCACGATCACGCTGGGCGGCGCGGCGAGCGGCGAACTGAAACTGGAGGGCCCGCGGCAGAACCCGCCCATCCCCAAGAACAGCCCCATGCTGCTGCCCGACATGACGGCGAAGCTCAAGCTGGAGAAGGCCGGCGAGATCACGCTGACCCCGGGCGCGTACAGCATCAACGTCTCGAAGCCGATCTCCACGGACACCAAGTGCGCTCCGAAGGAGACGGTCCGGCCGGGCGCCACGATCAAGGTGACGGAGGCGGGCTCCACGACCGGCGGCACCACATCCGCGGGAGGCACGGACTCCGGCGGTGCGACGACGGGTGGCACGACGTCGGGTGGCACGACGTCCGGCGGTACGGCGACCGGTGGCACGACCGCCGGAGGCACCACGACGGGCGGCACGACCACCGGCGGCACCACATCCGGCGGCTCCACCGGCGGCACCGGCGGCGAAACCGACTTCCCCGGCAAGGAGGTCTCCGTCGCCTACGCCTGCAAGACCCCCATCGGCGACAAGAACGCCACCTCCCCGGTCCGTATCAGCGCCAGGAAGAACGGCGGCGCGTACGACCTCACGGTCACATTCAGCAAGTCCGTCATGGACAGCCCGATCGACATCCCGGCCGGCCAGGTCAAGCCGTCCATGGAGGTCGAGCTCGGCGGTGCCGACCAGGGCACGGTCACCGTCGAGGGGCCGCTGAACAAGGAGGTCATCAAGACCGGCGCCCCGATCGAGATCCCGGACCTCACCGGCACGTACAAGCCCGGCGCGAGCGGGAGGTCCACGCTCAGCCCGGGCGTCCTGACGGTGATGGCCGCCGGTACGACGACGACCTGCACCCCGCCCGCCGATGTCGCGGTCTCCCTGGAACTGGACACCTCGGCCCAGCCGGGCGGCGCGTCCGGATCCTCGGGCTCCGGCGGCGGCACGGCCGGCTCCGGCGGAGCGGCGGCCTCCGGCGGCGGTACGGACTCGGGCGGCGGCCTCGCGGCCACCGGCGCAGAGGACGACGGCGCCCTGCGCGCGCTCGGCCTGGTCGCGGGCACGGCGATCCTGCTGGGCGGCGCGGTCTTCACGTTCACCCCGTGGCGGCGGCTGCGCGGTACGCGCTGAGCCACCAGCACGGACGCGGAGGGCCGTCGCACCGGAACACTCCGGTGCGACGGCCCTCCGTCGCGTACCGCTACCGGCCCTGCGTCCTCAGCGGACGTCGCCCATGAGCTGCTTGACCTTGCCGCGGTACATGAAGATCGCGATACCGGCGGCCACGGCGAGCGTCGCCTCCAGGGCCACCACTCCGGTGCCGTTGAGCCCCACACCGGCCAGCGAGAGCAGGCCCGTGGTGCAGTCACCGGCGGTGACGGCGAGGAACCAGACACCCATCATCTGGCTCGCGTACTTCGCCGGGGCCATCTTGGTCGTGACCGACAGCCCGACCGGCGAGAGCGTCAGCTCGGCGACGGTCTGGATGAAGTAGATCGCGACCAGCCACATCGCGGCGGCCTTGTGACCGTCGCCCGCGATGGTCAGCGGCATCAGGAAGACGAAGAACGAGGCACCGACCAGGACCAGACCGGAGCTGAACTTCACGATCGTGCTCGGCTCCTTGCCGCGGCGGTTCAGCGCCAGCCAGAAGGCGGCGAAGACCGGCGCGAGCGCCATGATCAGGATCGGGTTGACCGACTGGTACCAGGAGACCGGGAAGTCCCAGCCGAAGACGCTGTTGTCGGCCGAGGACTCGGCGAAGATCGCCAGCGTCGAGCCGCCCTGGTCGTAGATCATCCAGAAGATCGCGGCGGCCACGAAGAACCAGATGTAGCCGGACATCTTCGACTGCTCGGCGTCGCTGAGCTCCTTGTCGCGCTTGATGCGGACCAGGACCATCACCGGTATGACGAGACCGGCGATGGTGATCGGGACCAGCAGCCAGTTCAGCGTGTAGACGCCGGTGACGACCGTGCCGATGTAGAAGACGGCCGCGATGCCGAGCCAGATCATCGACTTGCGCAGCGTCGAGGCGCGCTCGTCCTTGGAGAGCGGCTTCGGGACGATCATGCTCTTCTCGTCCAGGTGGCGGGTGCCGAGCAGGAACTGGAGCACACCGAGGCCCATGCCGAGCGCGGCGAGGGCGAAGCCGAGGTGCCAGTTGACGTTCTCACCGACGGTGCCGATCACCAGGGGCGCGGCGAAGGCACCCATGTTGATGCCCATGTAGAAGATGGTGAAGCCACCGTCGCGGCGCGGGTCGTCCGGGCCGTCGTAGAGGTGGCCGACCATGGTCGAGATGTTGGACTTCAGCAGACCCGATCCGATGGCCACGAGGCCCAGACCGCCGAAGAACGTGCCCTCCCAGGGCAGGGCCAGCACCAGGTGCCCGGCCATGATGACCCCGCCGGCGATGGCGACGGTCTTGCGCGGGCCCCAGACCCGGTCGCCGAACCAGCCGCCGGGCATGGCGAGCAGGTACACCAGCGACAGGTAGACCGAGTAGATCGCGGTCGCCGTGGCGGGGTTCATGTCGAGCCCGCCGGGCGCGATCAGGTAGAGCGGGAGCAGTGCCCTCATGCCGTAGTAGCTGAAGCGCTCCCACATCTCCGTCATGAAGAGTGTGGCCAGGCCGCGGGGGTGGCCGAAGAAGGTCTTCTCGCCGGAACTGGCCGAGTCCTTCGTCAGGCTGGACGCCATGGTCGATCCTTGCTGGTCGGGACGCGCGCTCGCCTCGTGAGCGGTGCGCGCCCGGTGGGGGGTAGCCGGCACCGGCGCGGCCGCACCCCGTCCCCACGCCTGAGGGGGACTCACCCCGGGGCCGGGCTCCGGTTCCGGGGCGTTCGGCGGCGGGGCGGGGAAGTGCCGCGTCGGGATCCACGCCCGGTGCGCGTTCTCTCGCTCCGGGCCCGGCTCACAGGTCATTCACTCGGTACGGGCCGGCGTGAACCGGCCCAGCACACAGAAGAGACCCTTGGCGCTCATGGCGGCCCAAAGGTCCTCTCTGTAGTGCAACAGGCGCCGGGACACCATACGACATGACACAGCGGGATATGGAAGGACTTGAGACATGGATCACAGGTAAGAGTGGAACCGGGCTCCCATATTCAAAGGTCCATTACCGAATTTTGACCATGACTCGCAGGTCGTGGCGAGAGCCTCACCCCGGACGTCCCGGCCGGACTACCATCAGTCCATGACCCGTGTACTGCTCGCCGAGGACGACGCATCCATCTCGGAGCCGCTGGCCCGCGCCCTGCGTCGGGAGGGTTACGAGGTCGAAGTCCGCCAGGACGGCCCGACGGCGCTCGACGCCGGACTCCAGGGCGGCATCGATCTCGTGGTCCTCGACCTCGGGCTGCCCGGGATGGACGGCCTCGAAGTCGCCCGCCGCCTCCGCGCCGACGGCCACACCGTGCCGATCCTGGTGCTGACGGCCCGCGCCGACGAGGTCGACACGGTGGTCGGCCTGGACGCCGGCGCCGACGACTACGTCACCAAGCCGTTCCGCCTCGCCGAGCTCCTCGCCCGGGTCCGCGCCCTGCTCCGCCGCGGCGCCACCGAGCCCGTCGCCCAGCCGGCCACCCACGGCGTCCGGATCGACGTCGAGTCGCACCGGGCCTGGATGGGCGAGGAGGAACTCCAGCTCACCGCCAAGGAGTTCGACCTCCTGCGGGTCCTCGTCCGGGACGCCGGCCGGGTCGTCACCCGCGACCAGCTGATGCGCGAGGTCTGGGACACCACCTGGTGGTCCTCCACCAAGACGCTCGACATGCACATCTCCTGGCTCCGCAAGAAGCTCGGCGACGACGCGGCCAATCCCCGTTACATCGCCACGGTCCGGGGCGTCGGCTTCCGGTTCGAGAAGAGCTGACGTACGAAGCCCCTATGCACCTCGATGACGCGGAACAGCGGAAGAAGCGGCGGCCATGCGCCGCCGCCTGATCAACTCCACGCTGGCCGTGGTCCTCGTGGTGATCGCCGTCTTCGGCGTCTCCCTCGTCATCGTGGAGACGCGCACCATCAGCGCCAGCGCCCAGGAGAGCGTCGAATCCGAGGCGCTGCGGCTGATCAGCGTGGTCGACAGCCGGCTGCTCGGCGACGAGGTGATCAACTCCGGCGTGCTGTCCGAGCAGATCGACCCCAACCGGTTCGCGCTGATCGAGATCCCGGGCCGGGCCCCGATCGCCGTCGGCGAGCGCCCCACCGGCAGTGTCCTGCGCGCCACCGAGACCGGTGAGCAGGGCGACAAGGTCACCGTCGAGGAGTCCCGCTCGTCCGTCACCCGCGAGGTCGGGCGCACGCTCCTGATCATCGGCGCGGTGGCGCTGCTCGCGATCATCTCGGCCGTGCTCCTCGCCGTACGCCAGGCCAACCGGCTCGCCTCCCCGCTCACCGACCTCGCCGAGACCGCCGAACGCCTGGGCTCCGGCGACCCGCGCCCGCGCCACAAGCGGTACGGCGTGCCGGAGCTGGACCGGGTCGCCGACGTCCTGGACTCCTCCGCCGAGCGGATCGCCCGGATGCTGACCGCTGAACGCCGCCTCGCCGCCGACGCCTCGCACCAGCTCCGTACGCCGCTCACCGCGCTCTCCATGCGGCTGGAGGAGATCTCGGTGACCGACGACCCGGAGACGGTGAAGGAGGAGGCGAACATCGCCCTGACCCAGGTCGAGCGCCTCACCGACGTCGTCGAGCGGCTGCTGACCAACTCCCGCGACCCGCGCACCGGCTCCGCCGTCGTCTTCGACCTGGACGAGGTCATCAAGCAGCAGATCGAGGAGTGGCGCCCCGCCTACCGCTCCACCGGCCGCGCGCTGGTCTGCTCGGGCAAGCACGGTCTGCAGGCGGTCGGCACCCCGGGCGCGGTCGCCCAGGTCCTGGCGGCGCTGATCGAGAACTCGCTGATGCACGGCGGCGGCACCGTCGCGCTCCGCACCCGTGTCACCGGCAACCAGGTCGTCATCGAGGTCACCGACGAGGGCCCCGGCGTCCCGGCCGAGCTGGGCGCGCGGATCTTCGAGCGGACGATCAGCGGCCGCAACTCCACCGGCATCGGCCTGGCCGTCGCCCGGGATCTCGCGGAGGCGGACGGCGGCCGGCTCGAACTGCTCCAGCAGCACCCGGCGGTCTTCGCGCTCTTCCTCAGCCGCATCCCGCTGGACCGCAGGGACCCGGAACGCCCGGTGCGCTGAGCCGGGGCGTACCGGGAGGCGTCAGTTCCGTACGGGGTCGGGCTCTACGGTCTCCGACGACCGCCGCTGCTCCAGAAACCGCTCCGCGGGGAGCGCGGCCTCCTCGTCGGCCGGGGGCTCCGCGGGAAGGGCCTTGAAGACCCACGTCCGGTAGGACCAGAAGCGGAACAGGGTCGCGATCCCGATGCCGAGGATCTTGAAGAAGTTGCTCTGGACCGGGGTGTTCCAGTGGAAGCCGTACGTCGCCAGGTACAGCACGCCGTTCTCGATCACCGCACCCGCCACGCTGAACAGCAGGAACAGGGTCAGCTCACGGGTCCGGCGGCTCTTGTCCCGGTCCCGGTAGGTCCAGTAGCGGAAGCCCACGTAGTTGCAGAGGATGGCGACGAAGGTCGCCAGCACGCTCGCCCGGACGACCTGGAGATCCGTGGTGTGCCGGAGCAGGTTGAAGACGGCGATGTTGACCAGCAGCCCCACCGCACCGACCGCGCCGAACTTGGCGACCTCCCGGGCCAGCAGATCAAGCCGGGTCCGCAGTGCGCCCCGTTCGCTCATGGTGATCGCTCAGTCCGTCCGTTCGAGGGCGTCGACGGTTCCGTCAACTCCGCCATGCTAACCAGCCCTCCCGTGTGACGGGCCGGGGACGGCCGGGAGCCCGCCGGAGGCGGCACCCGGACGGCGTCCCGGCCGCCCCGGCGCGCCCGATACCCTGGGGGTGTGACGTTCCCGGTAGTCGGCATGGTCGGCGGCGGTCAGCTCGCCCGTATGACCCACGAGGCGGGTATCCCCCTCGGCCTGAAATTCAAGCTTCTCAGTGACACGCCCCAGGACTCGGCGGCCCAGGTGGTCAGCGAGGTCGTCATCGGCGACTATCGCGACCTGGACACGCTGCGCGCCTTCGCGCAGGGCTGCGACGTGATCACCTTCGACCACGAGCACGTGCCCACCGAGCACCTGCGGGCCCTGGAGGCGGACGGCATCCCCGTCCGTCCCGGCCCCGATGCCCTGGTGCACGCGCAGGACAAGGGGGTGATGCGCGCCAAGCTCGCGGAGATCGGCGCGCCCTGTCCCCGCAACCGCATCGTCAGCGACCCGGCCGACGCCGCCGCGTTCGCCGAGGAGGCCGGCGGCTTCCCCGTCATCCTCAAGACCGTGCGCGGCGGATACGACGGCAAGGGCGTGTGGGTGGTCCGCTCCGAGGCGGACGCGGCCGATCCGTTCCGCGCCGGGGTCCCGGTCCTGGCGGAGGAGAAGGTCGACTTCGTACGGGAGCTGGCGGCCAACATCGTCCGCTCGCCGCACGGCCAGGCCGTCGCCTACCCGGTCGTCGAGTCCGTCCAGGTCGACGGGGTCTGCGACACGGTGATCGCTCCGGCACCCGACCTGCCCGAGGAGCTGGCGGGCGAGGCCCAGCAGCTGGCGCTCCGCATCGCCGCCGAGCTGGGCGTCGTCGGCCACCTGGCCGTCGAGCTGTTCGAGACCCGCGACGGCCGGATCCTGGTCAACGAGCTGGCCATGCGCCCGCACAACTCCGGCCACTGGACCATGGACGGCGCGATCACCTCGCAGTTCGCCAACCACGTCCGGGCGGTCCTCGACCTCCCCCTCGGCGACCCGCGCCCGCGCGCCCCCTGGACGGTCATGTGCAACGTCCTGGGCGGCGACTACCCGGACATGTACCAGGCGTACCTGCACTGCATGGCCCGCGACCCGCAGCTCAAGATCCACATGTACGGCAAGGACGTGAAGCCCGGCCGCAAGGTCGGCCACGTCAACACCTACGGCGACGACCTGGCGGACGTGCGGGAGCGCGCCCGGCACGCGGCCGACTACCTGCGAGGAACGATCACCGAATGACTTCCCCCTCCGCCGCCCCTCTCGTCGGCGTCGTCATGGGCTCGGACTCCGACTGGCCCGTCATGGAGGCGGCCGCCAAGGCGCTCGACGAGTTCGAGATCCCGTACGAGGTCGACGTCGTCTCCGCCCACCGCATGCCGCGCGAGATGATCGCGTACGGCGAGGAGGCCGCGGGCCGTGGCCTGAAGGCGATCATCGCGGGCGCGGGCGGAGCGGCCCATCTCCCCGGCATGCTGGCCTCGGTCACGCCGCTGCCGGTCATCGGGGTTCCGGTGCCGCTGAAGTACCTGGACGGCATGGACAGCCTGCTCTCCATCGTCCAGATGCCGGCCGGGGTCCCCGTCGCCACCGTCTCGGTCGGCGGCGCGCGCAACGCGGGCCTGCTGGCCGCCCGCATCCTGGCCACCCAGGACGCCGCCCTCCAGGAGCGGATGCAGGAGTTCCTCTCGGAGCTGAACGCCCAAGCCACGGAGAAGGGCAAGCGGCTGCGCTCCAAGGTCCAGGGCTCGGACTCCTTCGGCTTCGGAAAGTAGGGGCGGCTTTCATGGACCATCTCGCCCGCGCCCACGAGCTCCTCGCCGCCCACCCGATCGTCGACGGCCACAACGACCTCCCCTGGGCCCTGCGCGAGCAGGTCGGCTACGACCTGGACGCCCGGGACATCGCCGCCGACCAGCGCGGCCTGCTCCACACCGACCTGGCCCGGCTGCGGGCCGGCGGGGTCGGCGGCCAGTTCTGGTCGGTGTACGTGCGCACCGACCTGACCGGCGACGCGGCGGTCAGCGCCACGCTGGAACAGATCGACGTCGTCGCCGAGCTGATCGCCCGCTACCCGGCCCACCTGCGGCGCGCACTCACCGCCGACGACCTGGAGAAGGCCCGCGCCGAAGGCCGGATCGCCTCCCTGATGGGCGCCGAGGGCGGCCACTCCATCAACAACTCGCTGGGCACCCTGCGCGCCCTGTACGAGCTGGGCGTCCGCTACCTGACGCTCACCCACAACGACAACATCGACTGGGCCGACAGCGCCACCGACCTGCGCCGCCTCGGCGGCCTCTCGGCCTTCGGCCACGAGGTCGTCCGCGAGATGAACCGCATCGGCATGCTGGTCGACCTCAGCCACGTGGCGGACGGCGTCATGCGGGACGCGATCGCCACCAGCACCGCGCCGGTGATCTTCTCGCACTCCTCGGCCCGCGCCGTCTGCGACCACCCGCGCAACATCCCCGACGACGTGCTCGCGGCGCTCCCGGCCACCGGCGGGGTCGCGATGGCGACGTTCGTCCCGAAGTTCGTGCTGCCCGCCGCCGTCGCCTGGACCCAGGCCGCCGACCGCAACATGCGCGAGCACGGCCTGCACCACCTGGACACCACCCCGCAGGCGATGCGCATCCACGAAGACTTCGAGGCGGCCAACCCCCGCCCGCAGGCCACCGTGGCCACCATCGCCGACCACCTGGACCACATGCGCGCGGTCGCGGGCCTCGACCACATCGGCATCGGCGGCGACTACGACGGCACGGCCTTCACGCCGTACGGCCTGGAGGACGTCTCCGGCTACCCGAACCTGATCGCCGAGCTGCTCCGCCGTCACTGGTCCGAGGGCGACCTCGCGAAGCTGACCTGGCAGAACGCCGTACGGGTGCTGCGCGACGCGGAAGCCGTGGCCCGCGACGAGCAGTCCACGCGCGGCCCGTCCCACGCGACGATCGAGGAGCTGGACGGACAGCGCCCGCGTTAGGGCGTGGCGGCGAACGGGCCCTCCGGGCCGAAGGCGTACGCCCCGAAGCGCTCGCCCATCCGGCGGTGGGCGGCCGGGCCCGGGTGGAGCCGGTCGGGCAGCGGCAGCTCGGCGGAGTCGGCCTCGCCGTACAGGGTGCGGCCGTCCAGATAGTGCAGGGCCGGGTCCTCGGCCGCCCGCTCCGCCACGATCCGGGCGAGCTCCTCCCGTACGGTCCGCAGGGTCAGCTTCCCGAGAGCCGCCTCCGCCGGGTCACCCAGCGCCGCGAACTCCACCCGCCCGTCCGCGATGTCCGGCGCGGCGGGCCCGGGGGTGTCCTCCTGGGCCGGGCAGAGGATCGGCGAGACCACCAGCAGGGGCGTGGCGGGGTGGCCCTCGCGGATGGTGTCGAGGAACCCGTGCACGGCCGGACCGAAGGCGCGCAGCCGCATCAGGTCGTGGTTCACGACGTTGATGCCGATCTTGATGCTGAGCAGGTCGGCGGGGGTGTCCCGCAGGGCGCGCGCGGTGAACGGATCGAGCAGGGCGCTGCCGCCGAGCCCCAGATTGATCAGCTCCACGCCTCCCGCCGCGGCCGCCAGCGCGGGCCAGGCGGTGGCGGAGCTCTCGGCGGCCGACCCCTGGCTGATCGAACTCCCGTGGTGCAGCCACACCCGCCGCCCGCCCGGCTCCACGGCCGAGACGGGCGCATCGGTGCGCAGGGCCATCAGCTCGGTGGTCTCGCTGTACGGCAGCCAGATCTCGACGTCCTTCTCCCGCCCGGCCAGCCCGTCGAACCGGACCGTACCGATCCGCCCCGGGAACGTCTCCTGGGACCCGTCGCTCAGGTCCACCACCACCAGATCACCGCCGCCCGCCGTGGCCCGCCCGGCCGGCTCACCGTCGACGTGCAGGTCGTACGCGCCGTCCGGACGGGGCGGGACGCCGCGGTAGCCGACGACCGTACGCAGGACGTCCAGCTCGACGGCGGTGGCCCGGGTGCGGAACACCACCCGTACGCCGGAGGGCTGCGACTCGGCCTGGGCCACCTGCGGGTCGCCGCCGGACTGGGCCCGGGCGCGGGCGGGCAGCCGGTGCGGGAGGAGGCCGCCGCGCGCGGTGCGCTCCAGGTCGAGCGCGCCGCGCACGAGGTCGTCGGTGAGAGGAGTGGCGGTCAGCCCGGGGGAGTGGTCCATGGTCTCCAGCCTGTCCACCAAGGCGCGATCCAGCAGGTGCGGAGACAGCCGGCAGACGCGGCGATCGCGGACGGACGCGCAGCGGCAGCTGACAGACGCGGCGACCGCTAACAGGCGCAGAGGCAGAACGGATGCCCGGCCGGATCGGCGTACACCCGGAAGGGCCGCTCCCGGTCCTCCGTGTCCAGCGGCCGCGCCCCCAGCGCCAGCACCTCCCGCTCGGCCGCGTCCAGATCCTCCACGGTCAGGTCCAGGTGGAACTGCTGGGAGCCGTCGGTCCGGGGCCACCGCGGCGGTACGAAGCCGGGCGCGGCCTGGAACGCGAGCGGTGTGCCCGGGGCGTCCACGAGGTTGACCCAGCGACTTTCGCTGTCGCCCTTGACGGTGCCGCCGATGATCGCGGCGTAGAAGCGGGCGAGCGCGAGCGGGTCGGGGCAGTCCAGTACGACGGCGCCGAGTGTGGCGATGGGCATGACGGATACCTCCCGGTACATACCGCCTTGTTGCGGCACGGAGAGACGCCTACCCCGTACCGCCGCCGGGAGTACGGGCACTCAGGGGCGGGATCAGGCCCTCGGTCGGCCCATCGCCCGGTACGTCCACCCGGCATCCCGCCACACCGCGCTGTCCAGGGCGTTCCGCCCGTCCAGGATGATCCGCCGGGACACCGCCTCGCCCAGCGCCGCCGGGTCCAGCTCGCGGAATTCGCGCCACTCCGTCAGGTGCAGCACCACGTCCGCGCCGCGCACGGCCTCCAGCGCGGAGTCGGCGTACCCGAGCGTCGGGAAGAGCCGGCGTGCGTTCTCCATGCCCTTCGGGTCGAAGACGGTGACCTGGCCGCCCTGGAGGTGGATCTGCCCGGCGACGTTGAGTGCGGGGGAGTCGCGTACGTCGTCGGAGTCCGGCTTGAACGCGGCACCGAGGACGCCCACCCGGGTGCCGAGGAACGAGCCGCCGCCCACGGCCTCCCGGGCCAGCTCGACCATGTGGCCGCGGCGGCGCATGTTGATGGAGTCGACCTCGCGGAGGAAGGTGAGCGCCTGGTCGGCGCCCAGCTCGCCGGCGCGCGCCATGAAGGCCCGGATGTCCTTGGGCAGACAGCCGCCGCCGAAGCCGATCCCGGCCCGCAGGAACTTCTTCCCGATGCGCTCGTCGTACCCGATGGCCTCGGCGAGCTTCACGACGTCGCCGTCGGCGGCCTCGCAGACCTCGGCCATGGCGTTGATGAAGGAGATCTTGGTGGCGAGGAAGGAGTTGGCGGAGGTCTTCACCAGCTCGGCGGTCGGGAAGTCCGTCACCACGAACGGCGACCCCTCCGCGACCGGCCCGGCGTACACCTCGCGGAGCAGCTTCTCGGCCCGCTCGCTCTCCACGCCGACGACGATCCGGTCGGGGTGCAGGGTGTCGCTGACGGCGAAGCCCTCGCGGAGGAACTCCGGGTTCCAGGCCAGCTCGGCGTCGGTGCCCGCCGGGGCCAGCTCCGCGAGGCGGGCGGCGAGGCGGGCGGCGGAGCCGACGGGAACGGTGGACTTGCCGACGACCAGCGCGGGCCGGGTGAGGTGCGGGGCGAGGGACTCGAAGGCGCTGTCGACGTAGCTCATGTCACAGGCGTACTCGCCGTGCTTCTGCGGCGTGTTCACGCAGACGAAGTGCACGTCGCCGAAGTCCGCGACCTCCTCCCAGGAGGTGGTGAAGCGCAGCCGCCCGGTCGACCCGGGGATACCGTCGACATGCCGCTGCAGCATCTCCTCAAGCCCCGGCTCGTACATCGGCACGCGCCCGGTGGACAGCAGCTCGATCTTCTCCGGTACGACGTCGAGCCCGAGGACCTCGAATCCCAGCTCGGCCATGGCGGCGGCATGGGTGGCGCCGAGATAACCGGTGCCGATCACAGTGATCCTGAGGGCCATGGGTGCTCCTGGGAGGTACGGACGAGCGTGCGAACCGAGCATAGTCGCGGCGGGTGACCCCGCTTTTCCTCACCTGATCCGCCGCTTACCTCCCGTTCTGCCCGACCCCTGTCACGAAGCTCACGTGGCACTCACGTATGCCGTCCCGGGGCTTCCGCACTAAAATTGAGTTACTTAACGGTAGTTAGCATCTGGGGAGTGAGCGTCTTGGCGGGTTCGACCGATTTCGACCTGTACCGTCCGGCCGAGGAGCACGACATGCTCCGCGAGACCATCCGTGCGCTCGCCGAGACGAAGATCGCCCCCTTCGCCACCGCGGTCGACGAGGAGGCCCGCTTCCCGCAGGAGGCGCTGGACGCCCTGGTCGCCTCGGACCTGCACGCCGTCCACGTCCCGGAGGAGTACGGCGGCGCCGGCGCCGACGCGCTCGCCACGGTCATCGTGATCGAGGAGGTGGCCCGCGCCTGCGCCTCCTCCTCCCTGATCCCGGCCGTCAACAAGCTCGGCTCGCTCCCGGTGATCCTCTCCGGCTCCGAGGAGCTGAAGCGCAAGTACCTGGGCCCGCTGGCCAAGGGCGACGCGATGTTCTCGTACGCGCTCTCCGAGCCGGACGCGGGCTCGGACGCGGCGGGCATGAAGACCAAGGCCGTGCGCGACGGAGACTTCTGGGTCCTCAACGGCGTGAAGCGCTGGATCACCAACGCGGGCGTCTCCGAGTACTACACGGTCATGGCGGTCACCGACCCCGCCAAGCGCTCGAAGGGCATCTCGGCGTTCGTCGTGGAGAAGTCCGACGAGGGCGTCTCCTTCGGTGCCCCGGAGAAGAAGCTCGGCATCAAGGGCTCCCCGACCCGCGAGGTCTACCTCGACAACGTCCGCATCCCCGCCGACCGCATGATCGGCGAGGAGGGCACGGGCTTCGCCACGGCGATGAAGACCCTGGACCACACCCGCATCACCATCGCGGCCCAGGCCCTCGGCATCGCCCAGGGCGCGCTGGACTACGCCAAGGGGTACGTCCAGGAGCGCAAGCAGTTCGGCAAGCCGATCGCGGACTTCCAGGGCATCCAGTTCATGCTCGCCGACATGGCGATGAAGCTGGAGGCGGCCCGCCAGCTCACCTACTCGGCCGCCGCCAAGTCCGAGCGCGTCGACGGCGACCTGACCTTCTTCGGCGCCGCGGCCAAGTGCTTCGCCTCCGACGTGGCCATGGAGGTCACCACGGACGCGGTCCAGCTCCTCGGCGGCTACGGCTACACGCGGGACTACCCGGTCGAGCGCATGATGCGCGACGCCAAGATCACCCAGATCTACGAGGGCACGAACCAGGTCCAGCGCATCGTGATGGCGCGCAACCTGCCGTAACGGCTCTCGCCGTCACTGCGGCCCCCGGTGCTCGGCGCCGGGGGCCGTCCGCGTGTCAGTGGGACCGGCTGTCCGCCTGCGCCTAGCCAGTAGCGGTGCCCGGCGGCGCCTCAGCGCACGACATCGAACACGTTCTTCTGGATGCCGTTCGCGTACGCCTCGTACTCGACCAGCTTCAGCTTCTGGGCGTCCTTGTCGCTCGCGCTGAACAGCCGCTTGCCCGCGCCGAGCAGGAGCGGGAAGACGAGCAGGTGGTAGCGGTCGATCAGGCCGGCGTCGGACAGGCTGCGGTTCAGGGCGGCGCTGCCGTGGATGATGACCGGCCCGCCCTCGGTCTCCTTGAGGGCGGCGACCTCGTCGGCCGAGCGCAGGATCGTGGTGTCACCCCACCCGGAGACCAGTTCGTCCTCCTTGAGCGTGGTGGACACGACGTACTTCGGCATCACCTTGTACTGAGCGAACTCCTCCATCCCCGGCCACACCGCGCTGAACGCCTCGTAGCTGGCCCGGCCCAGCATCAGCGCGCCGGCCTCCTCCTGCTCCCGGCCCTTGATCTCGTACGCCTCCGGGAGGAACTCCACGTCCTTGTAGGTCCACCCCGAGTTCCGGTAGCCGGGCTCGCCGCCCGGGGCCTCCATCACGCCGTCGAGAGAGACGAAGGCGGTACTGATCAGCGTGCGCATCAAGGGCTCCTGGATCTCTACTACGGGCGCTTCGTGTGAGCATGGGCTCTTACGGACGTACTGACCGCGCGCCCCGCCGAAACTCATCGGTCCGGCCAGGCCCATCCATCCGGACCCACGGCCGGTACCCTCCCACCCCATGACCGAACTCGACAGGCTCACCGCCCTCTTCCGCGCCCTGGGAGCGGACGGCGACGCGCCGGACTGGGCGGAGTCCGAGGCCGAGGAGGGGCTGCCGCAGCTCGCCCGCTACCGGTTCCTGCGGACGGTGTGGCAGGACGTCGACGCCTGGACCACGGAGGCACCCCGCTGGGTGGCCGCCTACCGCACCGACGGCGTGGCCGCCGGAGCCGTCGACCGGGCCCTCGCGGCCGGGCTCACCCCCGAGGACCTCGGCGAGCTGGCCCGTGAGGTGGCCCGCGAGACGGCGTTCGGCGTGCTGCACGCGCTGGCCGACCCGGCGGACGGGTCGCTGCCCGCCGAGGTGGAGGAGCAGCTGCCGGGCTGGCGGCTGGCGGAGCTGGACCCGGCGGGGGAGCCGACGGGCCGTCACCTGGAGGCCCTGCACGAGGACTTCGCCGGCCTCGAACCGAAGGGGATCGTGCCGTAGCCGGAACTGTGCATGGCTGCGGTAGGCGATCACGGACGGCGGATGGAGTCATCGCCCTTCGTGCGCCCGCGAGTTGCGCCCACGCGCCGCCGCGTGCGACTGCATCGCCGCCCTGGCGGACGGCCAGCCTGGGGTGCCCGTCGTCCGTACCCGGCTGACCACAGGGAGCCGCCATGTTCCGGTACGCGTCCGCACCCCGTCTTCGCACGGCCGCCCTCGCCGCCGCCTGTCTCACCGCGACCCTGGCGGTGACCGCGCCCGCCGCAGGCGCCGCGCCTGCCGCCGTACAGGGCACCAAGTCCGTGCAGTTGCAGTGGGCTTCGGCCTGGCCGGCCGATCCGCCGTTCCACAGCGGCGTCCTCACCGTCGGGGGCGTGTACACGTGCACCGAACCGGCCGGTACCAGCGTGGCCGTCTCCTTCAACGCCCTCCAGATCCTGCCCCTGGCCATGCCCTCCGGCTCCGGCACCCTGCCCTGCGGGCCGGGGGTGATCGACGCGCCCTGGGAGCTGGCAAGCTTCCCCAACCCCGACGTGCACAGCGGCTGGACCAACGTCCTGCTCACCTTCGACGGGCAGGGCCTGCCTCCCCAGGAGTTCACCGCCTGAGACGGGGACCCGGCCATGGGGAACCGCCGTGGGGAACCAGGGGCTTGGGGCCGCACGTCCCCCCGTACATGCTGGTCTTCCTGGGGATACTCTTCGCCGTCGCGCCCGCCGTCGTCTGGATGGCGCTCGCCCGCACCCGCCCCATCGGCTTGGCGATCGGCGGGACGCTGCTCGCCGGAGCCGGTCTGCTGATCAGTGTCCAGCGGGGCTGGATCGACGTCCCCGGACCCGACGCCCATCTCCTGTTAACGGCTCTCGCACCCCTGCTCATCGCCTGTGGCGTGCGACTGGAAGGGCGGCACGGGAACCCCCCACCACCGCGATGGACCTTCCGGCGCAACGGAGCGATCGGCCTCCTGGCGACCCAGTTCGCCCTCACCCTCTTGGTCGGCCTCGGGTACGCGCTGCTGCTCAGTGAAGGCTCGGACGCCCCGCCGTCCACGGCCCTCCCCGCCTTGCCGCCCGGCAGCAGCATCGCCGCCGAAAGCATCGGCTGCGGTTCCGGCGGCTGCTACCGGGAGGCGGCGGTCACGGGCGAGGACGGCATGTCCCGCCCGGAGATCATCCGCGAACTGGGTCTTCAGCAGGAGAGCTGTCGCGCGAGCGGCTGGCTGCTCGACTGGCGAGACGTCTGCGTCGGAGCCAGGGACAACGGCAAGAACGTCATCGTCTACGCCGCCTGGGGATACTGAGGGGCCGGGCGGCAGGCGGATGGCGCCGGGGTGCACCTCCCGCTCCAGCCAGGCGGCCACACCCGGGACCAGCTCCTCGACATCGGCCTCGGAGAGCACCAGCTCCTCCGCGTGATTCCGCAGACCGGCGAGGATCGCGGAGGCGCTCTGGCAGCTCCGGGGTGAGTTCGCGCGGCTGAGGGAGCGGCCGGCGCGGCGGCTTGGGCGCCGTGCGCGGCGGTAGGCGGACCGGGGGGTGGGATTCCGGTACGGGATCGGGTTCGGGTTCGGGCGCAGGGGGCGGCTCGGGCGTCTCTTCCGGCACTGCGGGCGTCTCTTCCGGCACTGCGGACGGCACCTTCGGCGCCACCACCACCCTCCCGGCCCGTTCCAGCGCCCCCGGCTGGTTGCAGAAGACCGTGCGGGTGGCCATCCGGCCGTTCGCCAGCCGCACGTGCGCCCGGCGCAGGTAGCCGTGGGCCTCCAGCTCGCGCAGAGCGGCGGCGATCCTCATCTCGCCCTCGGCGAAGCGGGCGGCGAGCGCCTTGATGCCGACCAGGGAGCCGACGGGCAGCGACTGGATGTGGACGCCGATGCCGATCGCGACGAGGGAGAGCTCGGCGTGCTGCGCGAGGTGATTGCCGACGATCGTGAACCGGCTGGTGTGCGGGATCGCGATGTGGATCACGCCGAAGGCCGGAAGGGGCCCGGGAAGCTCGGCCAGAGCGCGGGTGAGGGCGTTATGGTGCTGGGTAGCCATGGGGAAGGTGTCACTTCCTTGGTGGTCAGGTCCTCGCTCGGGATTGCCGTCCCGGCGGGGGCCGCCTCATGTCTGGGGTGCTCGGTCAGCGTGAGCATATGCCTGCCAACCCGTACGGAATTCAGCTCAGTTGGCGAATCTCACCCGTGTGGGTGACCAGCCCCTTCCGCAGATGACCACCGGGATCGGGTGGGGTCGGGTTGGGTTATTTCTCCTGTTCCTTTACGTAGTTGATGTCGTGGCTCGCCACGTCGCGGTCAGCCGCGATCCGGTGGCCCCTCACCGGATCGTGCCGCGCAACGACCCGGCCTGAGCTGCGATTTTGGGTGGATTTCCGTGGATCCGCCCCGCGCCGAGCCCTGCCGTCCTTACGCTGCGCACCATGGCTGACGAAGACGCATCCGAGCCCGATCTCGACCTGGACATCGATCCGGCGGACGATTCGAGCGCGGTGATGGCCGCCGTGGGGCGGCAGATCAGACTCTGGCGGGAGGCGGCCGGGCTGCGTGCGGCCGAGTTGGGTACGGCGATCGGCTACAGCGAGGATCTCGTCTACAAGGTCGAGGGCGGACGACGCATCCCCAAGCCGGAGTTCCTGGACGGGACGGACAGGGCGGTGGGCGCGGGCGGCAAGATCTCCGCGATGAAGAAGGACGTGGCGGAGGCCCGCTACCCGAAGAAGGTGAAGGATCTCGCCAAGCTGGAGCGGGAAGCGGTCGAGCTGGGCGCGTACGGCAACCACAACGTCCACGGGCTTCTCCAGACCGCTGAATACGCCCGTGCGCTCTACGAGATGCGGCGGCCGGCGTTCGGGCCCGACGAGGTCGAACGGTATGTCGCGGCGCGGATGGCGCGGCAGGAGATCCTCCGGCGGAAGCCGTTGACCATGCTCACCTTCGTGCAGGAGGAGGTGACGATCCGGCGGCCGCTGGGCGGTCGTACCGTGCTGTGCCGCCAGCTCGAACATCTGCTGGAGATCGGCCAGTTGCGGAACGTCGAGATCCAGGTGATGCCGACCGACCGTGAGGATCACGCGGGTATGGGCGGTCAGCTCCAGCTCCTCAAGTTCAAGGACGGAACGGCGGTGGGACACTGGGAGGGGCAATTGTTCAACCGCCTCACCTTCGACCCCAAGGAGATCCGGATCCTGGAGCAGCGGCTCGGTCTCGTCCGGGCCCAGGGTCTCACTCCGCGGGAATCGCTGGCCTTCATCGAGAAAGTGCTGGGAGAGACATGACGCGCATGACCCCGAGTGGTGACGGCTCCGCTCTGGAGTGGTTCAAGAGCAGCTACAGCAGCAATGACGGTCCAGAGTGCGTCGAGGTCGCCGCCGCCTCCAGCGCCGTGCACGTCCGTGACTCCAAGGACCTCGCCAGGTCGCCGCTCGGCTTCACCTCCGCCGCCTGGGCGGACTTCGTCCCGTACGCCTCCGGCACCTGAGGCACACGCACGCACCGCCCCGCACGCTCCGAGCGCGCCCGGCCCCCCACCCACAGGCGGCCGGGCGCGCTCGTGTCCGTCAACTCCACTCCCGTACGCCCTTTGTGGCGGAAACCCTGACACCGACACCCCCCTTCGGCACACTGAGTGCATGGACGATCACCCGGGGAAGTCGCCGGATCACCTCACCATCAACGTCACGCACCGGGACGACCCGGTCTTCGAGGTCACCGAGGCGGACGCGTTCGCCTCGGTGCGGAAGTATCCGAACATCGTGGTCCGGGGTCCGCTGTTCGGACTCGCCGCGCAGGGGCGCGGGGAGAGGCCGCGGTGGCGGTTGCTCGGGGAACTCGACACCGGGTTCCCGCAGATGGCCCGCGACGAACTGAACTCGCACCTCTGGTTCCAGGCCAAGGACCACACCGAGGACCGGTCCGTGCGGCGGTCGTTGCTGGAGGCCGTGGCCCGGCTGGAGAAGGAGCCGGTCAACGAGGTGACGGCGGACGGCGTCCGCTACCGCGTCGTGCGGGCCGACGAGTTCGCCCGGATCGGTGACGCGCGCCTGGAGCCGCCCCGGGCCACCGACCCGGACGAGGACGGCTGGGACCTGGACGCGCCCGACCTCTCCCGCACCAAGGGGTTCGTGGTCGACCACGCGGCCGCCGTCGGGCTCGCCGAAGGGATCAACCGGGCCGGGCTGCTGCAGCTCTCCTACACCGCCGACCGCTTCCCCGGTGACGTACGGGCCGATTCCCAGAAGGCGTTGACCACCCACCCGGGCGTCGTGCTCCTCCCGACCACGTTCCGGGTGGTGGAGCGGAAGGAGCTGTCCTGGTCGATGGTGACCGGGCAGTACGCGACCCCGCAGGGTGCCCGCCGCGCCCTCGTCCACCACCTCACCCGGCCCGTGCCGAAGCTCCCGGACCTGCCGGACATGCCGGAGCTGCCCGACTGGATGAAGGTGGACGAGAAGGAGCAGGCGATCCACGACCGGGCCGCGAAGAAGTTCATGGCGCGCCGCAGGCCCAACGAACTCCTGGTGCGGGGGCGCCGGTACGAGGTCGTGCGGGTCGAGCGTGTGATGCGCATCGGGCCCGACGGACCGGAGAAGCCGCGCCCGTCCGACACGGACGACTACGGCCCCTCCCAGATCCATCCCCTCATGGACGAGGAAGGGAACATCACCTACAGCTCGTAGCCCTCGCGGCCTCTGCAAGGCCGAGACCCCCCACAACGGCCTTGCGGGGGGCCTCAGTTGTCTCAGCCGTCTCAGTTGCCCTTGACCGTGACCTTCTCGTCGTTCTTCAACTGCTGCACGAGCTGCTTCACCTTCGCCTTGTCCCAGACGAGGTTGCCGCCGTTGCTGCCGGAGATCGGCATGTTCATCGACGTACCGTCGCCGCCCGTGACGCCCTTCATCGCGAAGAACATGTTCGCCAGCGACCAGAGCGACATGTCCTTGTCCACGATCAGCGTGTCCAGGCCCGCACCCATCGTCGGGTACAGCTTGAACGGGTTGAGGATCGTGGACGGGGTCGCCGTCTGGCTCGCCAGCGCCGCGAGGAACTTCTGCTGGTTCTTCGTACGGTCCAGGTCGCTGCCCGGGAACGCGTAGCGGGTGCGGACGAAGGCCAGGGACTGCTCGCCGTTCAGCGTCTGCTTCCCGGCCTGGAAGTCGGCGCCGGACTTCTTGTCCTTGAACGCCTTCGGGATGTCCATCTCGACCCCGCCGATCGCGTCCACGATCTGCGCGAAGCCGCCGAAGCCGATCTCGACGTAGTGGTCGATGCGCAGCCCGGTGTTGAACTCGACCGTACGCACGAGGAGTTCGGGGCCGTCCTCGGCGTAGGCGGCGTTCAGCTTCACCTGGCGGCCCGTGCCCTGGAATGTCTTGCCGGACTCGGACCCCTTGAAGGTGGGGATCTCCACCTGGGAGTCGCGCGGCAGGGAGATCAGCGTCGGGCCGTTGGAGCCGTCGTGCAGGATCATCACCGAGTCGGTGCGCTTGCCGTCGGCGGAGCCGGTGCGCAGCCGCTTCTTGTCCTCGGCCGACAAGCCCTCACGACTGTCGGAACCGACGATCAGGTAGTTCGTCCCGTCGCCCGCTTCCGGCCGCTCGATGACCTTGGCGAGGTCGACCTCGCGCTTCAGCTTGCCGTCGGCCCAGAAGTACGTGGAGACGGAGACCACGAGGAACACGACGACCAGCGTCAGCGCGCCGAGCTTGATCCGGCGGCGCCAGTCGACCGGCGGGCGGCCCTGGACGTAACCCGCGTCACCGCCGCCGCGACCGCCTCCCCGGCCGCCGCCACCGCCGTAGACCTGACCGGTGTTGTAGCCGCTGTCGTAACCGGGCTCGGGGCTGTTGCCGTAACCGGGCTGTCCGCCCTGGTAGCGGTCGTCGTACCCCTGGCTCTGCGGGGGCACCGTCGGCCTCTGCGGCGGAGCCGGGCGGCGCTGGATGTGGGGCATCGCGCGGGCGCTCTCGGGCTGGGGGCTGGCACTGCCCCGTCCGTAGCGCTCGCCGCGGTCGCCGGTCCGTCGATCGGGCCAATCGTTCATCCGAACAGTGTGCCGCGCCGACCCACAGCTATTACAGGGTGTAAGGGAAATCGCACCAGGGCTGTTGCGAAGCTGATGCATTCTGCGGGATCCGGGCCCGCGCATAAGGTGGACTGTATGACAGATCAGGCCACCCGCTCGGACCGCTCGGAGGAAGAGATTCCGGGCAAGCCCACCGCCGCGTCCCGGACCACCCTCAGCCACATCATGACCGGCAACGACACCAACCTCCTCGGCACGGTGCACGGTGGCGTGATCATGAAACTGGTCGACGACGCGGCGGGCGCCGTGGCCGGACGGCACTCCGGCGGGCCCGCCGTGACCGCCTCGATGGACGAGATGGTCTTCCTGGAGCCGGTCAGGGTCGGTGACCTCGTCCACGTACGCGCGCAGGTGAACTGGACCGGCCGCTCGTCCATGGAGGTCGGCGTCCGGGTGATGGCCGAGCGCTGGAACGAGTCGACCCCCGCCCAGCAGGTCGGCAGCGCCTACCTCGTCTTCGCCGCCGTCGACGGGGACGGCAAGCCGCGCCGGGTACCGCCGGTGGTCCCCGAGACCGAGCGCGACAAGCGGCGCTACCAGGAGGCGCAGATCCGGCGCACGCACCGGCTCGCACGCCGTCGCGCGATCAAGGAGCTGCGGGAGAAGCGGGTGGCCGACGGCATCGACGACTGAGCCGACGGCATCGACGACCGAACCCACGGCATCGACGACCGAGAGCCGCCGCGCACGAAGGGACTACGGGCAGACCACCTCGTCGCCCGTCACCGTCGCGAACTCGCCCGTCTGCTTGGTCTCCGCCCGCACCGGCCGCACCTTCGTGAAGTCCGAGCCGGCCGTCACCTCCATCGTCGCGCCCTGCCCCTTCACCGCCTTCAGCTCGCTCCCGGGCAACGCGGCGGCCAGCGACTTCGCCGACCGGTCCCAGCGCGGGTCGTACGTCACGAGCGTCCGCGCCAGGTTGCGCAGCTTGCCGTTGAGCGGGGCGTCGGTGGTGTTGAAGCCGGTCGCGCGCAGGCCGGCGTCCACGTCCTTGCCGAGGCCGTCCTTCGGGGTGCCGTTGTAGACCTGCACCCGGATCTCCTCCGGCGCCACGTCCACCAGGGTCGCCTGGGCCTTCTTCGGCGCGCCGGCCGCCGGCTTCGGCTTGGCGGGGGCCAGCGGCCGGTCCTCGCGCAGCGCCTCGAACAGCTTCTTGGCCTTCGCCGCGTCCCACTGGACCGTGGAGCCGATGCCCTTGACCGGGAAGCTCGGATTGCCGATCGGTACGGAGGTGAACTCGGACGACGCCGGGCTGAAGTCCTTCATCGCCTTGCCGAGCGCCAGCATCTGCTCCGTACCGAACCCCTCGTCCGCCCGGACCGACCCCAGGACCGACGCCGAGACCTGCTGGAACCGCACCGGGTTCAGCAGCACCCCGTTGCTCGTCGCCTGCTTGATCAGCGCCGCCATGAACTTCTGCTGGCGCTGCATCCGGCCCAGGTCGGAGCCCACGTCGACATGGCGGGAGCGTACGTACTGCAACGCCTGCCCGCCGTCCAGCTGATGGGTTCCGGCGGGCAGGTCGAGCCCGGTGTACGAGTCCTTCATCGGCCGGGCCGTACAGATCTGCACCCCGCCCACCGCGTCGACCGTCTTCATGAAGCTGGTGAAGTCGACCTCCAGATAGTGGTCGACCTTGACGCCGGTCATGTTCTCGACCGTCCGCACGGTCAGCGTCGGCCCGCCCTCCGCGTAGGCGGCGTTCAGCTTCACCGGGTGGCTGTTGTGGTGCTTGCCGGTGGTGCGGTCGGTGTGCGCGGGCATCTCGGCGTAACTGTCGCGGGGCAGGCTCACGACGCTCGCCCGCTGCTTGTCCGCCGAGAGGTGCACCAGCATGATCGTGTCGGTGCAGTGGCAGGGCGCGCCGCCGAGCTTGTACTTCTGCTTCTCCGCCTTGGTGATGGTGTCCCGGCCGTCGGTGCCCACGAGCAGCAGATTGGTGCCGTGCCCGGACTGCGGGCGGTTCTTCATGTCCTTGAACGGGTCGACCCGGCCGATCCCACCCTCCAGGTTGCTCACCACGGCGTGACCGATCCCACCCGCGCCCAGCACCAGCACCGAGAGCCCGGTCGCCACCCGCATGCCCCAGCGCGGCCGCTCGTCCTGCTTCCGGGAGCGCGGTGCCCGCACGCCCTGCGCTGCCCGCACGCCCTGCGGTGGACGGCGGCGCGGGGGAGTGGTGCGGGGACGGGGCGGGCGCTGCGGTGGGCGGGGGGCGGTCACGGGCGGAGACACCTCCGGGTGGTCACGGCGGGGAGACACCTCCGTGGTGCGAGGGGACCATCGCACGGTAGGCCCATACGATCTCCGTCCCGGCCCGCCACCCGGCGGCGCGCGCACCGGTGTCCCCCATTCGCGGTAACGTGGCGGCCGAATGACGCCGCCTCCCGGGGCGCCCGCCGCCTGCGGTGCGGAACCCCCGGCGCCCCCGAGGACCCCCTGAGGACCACATGTCTGCCGCGCAGTACCCCGCCGTCTCCGTGATCATGCCGGTGCTCAACGAGGAACGCCATCTCAGGAACTCGGTCCGGCACATCCTGGAGCAGGAGTACGCCGGTGAGATGGAGGTCGTGATCGCGCTCGGCCCCTCCGCCGACCGCACGGACGAGATCGCCGCCGAGCTGGTCGCCGAGGACCCCCGGGTCCACACGGTCCCCAACCCCACCGGCCGCACCCCCGCCGCGCTCAACGCGGCGATCAAGGCCTCCCGCCACCCCGTCGTCGTCCGCGTCGACGGCCACGGGATGCTCTCGCCGAACTACATCGCCACCGCCGTCCGGCTCCTGGAGGAGACCGGCGCGCAGAACGTCGGCGGCATCATGCACGCCGAGGGCGAGAACGCCTGGGAGGAGGCCGTCGCCGCCGCGATGACCTCGAAGATCGGCGTCGGCAACGCGGCCTTCCACACCGGCGGCCAGGCGGGCCCGGCCGAGACGGTGTACCTGGGCGTCTTCCGGCGTGAGGCGCTGGAGAGGGCCGAGGGCTACAACGTGGAGTTCATCCGCGCCCAGGACTGGGAGCTGAACTTCCGCATCCGCGAGGCCGGCGGGCTGATCTGGTTCTCGCCGGAGCTGAAGGTCCAGTACCGCCCGCGCCCCTCCGTGAAGGCGCTCGCCAAGCAGTACAAGGACTACGGCCGCTGGCGCCACGTCGTCGCCCGCTACCACTCCGGCTCGATCAACCTGCGCTACCTGGCCCCGCCGACCGCCGTCGTCGCCATCGCGGCGGGCCTGGTGGCCGGCGCGGCCGTCACCCCGTGGGCCCTGGTCGTCCCCGGCGGCTACCTGGCCGCGATCGTCGCCGGGTCGCTGCCCGCCGGCAAGGGGCTCCCGCTGAAGGCCCGCGCGCAGATCCCGGTGGCGCTGGCGACCATGCACATGTGCTGGGGCTTCGGCTTCCTCACCAGCCCGCGCTCGCTGGCCAAGCGGGTCATCGCGAGCCGCCGCCCGTCACTGGCGGCCAGCAACAGCAGCAGCGAGACGGTCTGAACCGGCCGGTTCCGGCCGGCCGCTCCCGTACGCGAAGGGCCCCACCGGTGACGACCGGCGGGGCCCTTCGCGTACGTGCTGTCCGCTACCGGGTCACCAGCTGTACTGGGGGTTGACCTTCATGCAGCCCTTTTCCTCGCCGTTCTGCGCGCCCGCCGACTCCGGGGTCTTCTCCGTGCCCTTGGAGACGGGGTAGGACCCGTCCTCGCGCCAGTCGGCACCCACCGCGAGCGAGATGCCGGAAACGTCGGTCGACCTCCTCACCTGCGAGAGCGGAACCCCGAGGGCCTTGGCGACCGCCTGGGCGTCGCCCTCCAGGTCCGCGCTCGGATACAGGATCGAGGTCCGCGTCGACCCCGCCACGTTGTCCGGGTCGACGGTGGCCTTCGCGAAGCCCGCTTCCTTGAGCAGCTTCTCCACGTCACCCGCCCGCCCCGAGACCGGTCCCAGGGCGCCGGTGGCGGTCCCGTTCCGTACGGCCACGGCGATCTCACCGACCGGCGCCGACGGGTCCTTGGGCTCCGCCTTCTTCCGCTTGGACGCCTTGCCGTCCAGCGGCATGTCCTCGCGGACCATCCGGAACAGCTGCTCTGCGTCGCCCGCCTTCGGGTACACCCGGCCCGCGTTGGCGCCGGTGCCGTACACGTTCGGCATGGTCGACATCGTGATGCGCTTCGTCGGGACCTTCTTCAGCTCCTCGGCCAGGTCGTAGAGCTTCTTGACCGTGTCGAGCCCCTTGTCGACCGTCAGCGCCGTGGTCGCGGCCTCGGCCAGGTTCATCAGCTTCGCCGGGTCGCTGAGCTTGGTGCCCTTGCGCAGCTGGCGCACCATCGAGTTCATGTACTGGTGCTGGGCCTTGGCCCGTGCCAGGTCGCTGCCGTCCTCGAAGCCGTACCGGGTGCGCAGCCACTGGAGGGCCTGCTCGCCCTTGACCGAGGTGGTGCCCTTCTCCAGCTTCAGTCCGGAGCCGCCCCGGCCGTCGGCGCCGCGGGAGTGGATGTTGGCGTCGACACAGACCGGGACGCCGCCGATCGCGTCGGCCATCGAGACCACACCGGCGAAGTCGATCATCATGAAGTGGTCGATCCGGATGCCGGTCAGCTCGTACCAGGCGGCCACCGTGCACCCCGGACCACCGCGGCTCAGGCTCTGGTTGGTCTGCACGTCCACCGTGCTGGCCGGGTAGACCTCGCCGTCCGGTGCCGTGCACTTGGGCATCTTGAGCATGGTGTCGCGCGGCATGGTGACCACGGAGAGGTTGGAGCGGTCCGCCGAGAGGTGGAGCAGCATCTGCACATCGGCGAGCGGCGGAGCGCCGAAGGTCTCCTTGGCGCCACCCAGCTTCTGGTTGGCCTCGGAGTCCCGGGCGTCGGAGCCGATGAGCAGGACGTTGAGCGGGGTCTGCCCGGCGGCGTTGGCCTTGTGGTCGGCCATCCGCTTGTCGCCGAGGGTCAGATCCTCTTTCCTGATGTTGCCGTTGAGGTGCTCGTAGTAGAGGTAGCCGGCCCCACCGGCGACGAGTATCAGCAGCGCGAGTACGGAGGAGCCCCAGCGCAGTACGCGCCGTTTGCCGCTCTTCGGCGCGCGGCGGCTGCTCCGGCCGCTTCCGGCCCCGCCCCCGCTGCGCCCCCGCGGCCCGGCCCGGCGGCTGGATCCGCCTGTGCGGTCCCCGCCGCCGTCCCCGTTCTCGTACGGGCTCTCGCCCCCGGCGGGCCGGTCCGCGTGGCGTACGCGTGACCGTGTCCCCTCCCTGGGTGTACTGCTTTGACCCACCGGACCCCCCATGCTGTTCAGATCTCCCCGGCGACGGTGACGCGGTGGCGTCGTGTCACTGGGCGCAGACCGCCTTGTCGGCGCTGGCCCGCTGGATGTTCTCCGGCGCCTTCGCCGGTCCGGTGATGGGTATGCCCGCGCCCTTGAAGTCCGCCCCCAGCGTGAGCACCATCGCCTCCAGCCCCTCGGCGTCGGCGGTGCCCTGCTTCATGGCCGTGGCGGGCAGCCCCATCATCTCGGCGAGCGCGCGGGCCTGGTCGGCCTGGTTGGGCGCGTACTCCAGAGTCGTCTTCTTGATCTTCTCCGGGGCGTTGGCCTTGTTCGTGGACTTCAGCACGCCCCGCTGGTTCTGCAGCCAGGTGACGGTCGCACCGGCCGCACCGGCGATCTCGCCGCCGTTGAGGACGTCCACGCGTACGTCGGCGGGCTCGGCCTTCGGGCCCTTGAGGAGGGCCGCCTGCGCGCTCTTGGCGGCCTTCTCCTTCTGCTTCACCTCGGTCAACGAGGTGTCGGAGCGCACCATCGCGAAGAGCGGTTCGGCCCTCGGCTCGTCCACGACCACGGTGATGGGCGTCGGCTCGGCCGGGTTGTCCTTGACCGGGACGGTGACGAAGGTGATGTTCTTGGTGTTGACCTTGCCGATCTCCTGGGCCAGGGTCATCAGCTTGTTGGCGCTGCCGATGCCCTGGTCGACCGTCAGCGACTTGGTCGCCGCGTCGGCCAGCTTGAACAGCTTCGTCGGGTTGGTCAGGGTGTCGTTCGACTTCATCTCGCGGATCATCGAGCCGAGGAACTGCTGCTGCACCTTGATCCGGTCGAGGTCGCTCTCGTTGCCGAAGCTGTGCCGGGTGCGCAGCAGGGCCAGTGCCTGTTCGCCGGCCACCTTCGACTTCCCCTCGGGGAGCTTCAGGTGGGACTTCGGGTCGTCGACCGCCTTGGCCATGCAGACCTCGACGCCGTCGACGGCGGTGGTCAGCTCCTTGACGGCGTTGAAGTCGACCATCATGAAGTGGTCGGGCTTGACGCCGGTGATGGCCTCGACCGTCTGCATGGTGCAGCCGGGGTCGCGGCCCTCCTGGCCGAGGCTGACGTTGAAGCGCTCGCCCGAGATGCCCGGGATCACCTTCGTCGACCCGTCGGGCTGCTTCGTCTCGCAGTCCGGGATGTCCGTCCACAGGTCGCGCGGGATGCTCAACGCCGTCGCGTTGGTGCGGTCCTCGGAGACATGGAGCAGGATCGTGGTCTCGGCGTGGCCGGCGCTGTCCTTGTCGCCGTACCCGTCGTTGCCCTTGCCGGTGCGCTTGTCGGTGCCGATGATCAGGATGTTCATCGGGCCGTCGACGATGACGTTCTTGCTGCCCGCGTCGCCGATGTCGACGGTGTCGATGTTGCCGTTGAACCGCTCGTACAGGAGGTACGCGCCCAAGGACGTGCCGATCACGAGGAACGCGGTCACCCCGCCCGTCCACATCAGCGCCTTCTTGCGGCGCGCCTTCGGAGCCTTGCGCTTACGGCGCCCGGCGCCACCGGCCGCCGAAGCCTCCGCGCCGCGACCGCCGTTCTGTGAGGACCGGCGGCTGCGCTGACCGGGGACCTCGCGGCGAGGGTTCTCGGAGGAGCCGGTGCGCGCATCGCCGCGACGGCCGGAATCCTCGGCAGTGGCCGTGCGCGCGGCGGCCGGCGACTCCCCTGTGGATCGGTCCAGTCGCAGTTCGTAATTGCCGGTGTGCGGGTTGAGCACCCACTGGTCTGCGGGGTCGATATCGTCCGCCCGCCCACGGCTTTGCGCATCCACGGTTGCTCAAGTCCTCCGTCGGTGCCACGCGAGGCGCCTTCCCCCGGCAAGGCGCTCGTTCCTTCGCTCCGGTGGCGCACGGCCTGCAGGCCGGAAACACCGGATCGCGTCACACTATCCGCCCGGTTCGTAAAGGAGCGACGTGCGTGACCCACACCACGCCCCTTACAACCGGTCATTCTTCCCATTGAGTGCTGATTGCCTTCTATGTCTTGGTGATTGCTTTACTGCTCACACAGGTCGTCCGCGGCGCTCGAACCCGAGTAGGTGGGGGTGGGGGTCGGGCTTTCGGAGTCCGAGCCGGTGTCGGATCCGGTGTCGTCCGGCTTCTCGTCCTGGGCCTTTTCCTTCTCTTCCCCCTTCTTCTTGAGCTCGTCCGCCGGAACCACCGCCACGGGCTTGTCCTCGCGCAGCTGCTTGAACAGGTCGCTCGCGTCCGGTTCGACGAGTTCGTCCCGGTTCGTGTTCAGGCGGTACGGCTGCCGGGGCACGGTCAGGAACTGCACCTGCTCGGTCGGTACGTCCCGCATGCTCCGCACCAGGTCGTACAGGTCCCGCAGCGAGTCGAGACCCGAGTCGGTCGTCAGCGACTTGGTCGCCGCGTCCAGGACCGGGTAGAGCCGCGTCGGGTTGAGCAGGACGCCGTTGCTCTGCATCTTGTTGACCAGGGCGCCGAGGAACCTCTGCTGGCGCTCCATCCGTTCGGTGTCGCTGCCGTCGCCGAGGGTCTTGCGCGCCCGTACGTAGCCGAGCGCCTCCTCGCCGTTGAGCGTCTGGCGTCCGGCCGGGAGCTCCAGACGCGCGTCCTTGTCGTCGATCGGCTCCTTGAGGCAGATCTGGACGCCGTCCACGGCGTCGACCATGTCCTTGAAGCCGTTGAAGTCGACGACCATGTGGTGGTCGACCCGGATGCCGGTCAGCCGCTCCACCGTACGGATCGTGCAGGCGGTACCGCCGAGCTCGAACGCCGAGTTGAACTGGGTGAACCGCTCCCGGGTCTCCTTGTCGTCCCCGGTGCGGCACTTGGGGACCTCCACCATCAGGTCGCGGGGGATCGACACCGCCGTCGCGCTCTTCCGGTCCGCCGCGAGGTGCAGCAGGATCGTGGTGTCGGAGCGCTGGCTGCCGCCGTCGTCGCGGCCGTACTTCTTGTTGTCGCCGGACCGGCTGTCCGACCCGATGAGCAGGATGTTCAGGGCGTCCATGGCGACCGGGGTGGGCCGCTCCTTCTCGTAGACCTTCAGCTCGGCGGCGGCGCTGGTGTCCGTGGTGATGTTGCCGTCGAGCTTCTTGTAAAGCCACCAGCCCGCGCCGGCGGAGACCAGCACGAGGAACGAGGCACCGAGCGCGGCCCACCGCAGCCAGGGCCGCTTACGGCGGGAGGCGCTGCCGTCCTTGGGGTGGTCGGCCCAGGTCTGGACGCCGGCGCCGGCTCCGGCGGAGGCCTCTTCGCCTCCGCCGGAGGGCTTGGCCTGGTCCTTGCCTTCGCCCTGAGGGGCGTCGGCGTCGGCATCGGCCTTGTCCTCGTCGCCCTTGTCACTCTCGTCAGCGGGGCCCTGAGACGCGTCGGCGTCCGTGGCCTCGCCCAAAGGAGCAGCGGATCCGGACCCGGACCCGGGCTCGTCCTTGGAGTCCGTGGTGCCCGGCTCATCCTGCGACCTGCCCTGCGGCGTCTTCCCGGCCGGGTGGTCCGGGTCGGCCGGCGTGCCAGCACTGTCGGTCACGTCTGCGTCCATCCTTCACGGTCGGCGGCGCGATGGGCCGCCGGTCGCAGGAGTAGACGGCTGAACCTCACGCTTGGTTGTGCACTAAGGGAGAGTGGTCTGTACCGCCGATCATCTACCCCCGTCGTCGATCGTTACCGGGGGCTCGGCCCGCTGTGGGCCGGACGAGTGCACCTCAGCGCGCTTGTCATACCGACGTGTTGGTCACCCGCTCGCTCTCGACCCGCTTCGCCAGCCCTTCCGCGCCGAGCTGTCCGAGGTGGCGGCAGAGGACCACGGACCCGCCGGAGGCCAGCGGCGCGAAGAGTCCGCTGCTCAGTCCCTCCCAGGTGTCGTACGTGTGCCCGGTCAGCAGCCGCGATCCCGGTACGAGCCCGAGGGCCTCGGCGTCCTCGCGGGCTTTCGCGACGAGTTGCGCACCGGTCAGCTCGACCCCGCCCACGGCCAGCGCCGGAGCCTCCGGGTCCACCGGTGCGAAGGGCGCGAAGCGGTCGCCCTGGCTCGGCACCTCCACCGCGTAGTCCGCGAAACCCTCGGGCGGCTGCGGGAACCGGCCACCCAGCGGGCGCAGGGCCAGCGCGACCCGCTCACCGCGGCAGGCCCGGGCCCGCTCCAGCGTGTCCGGCCCGCTCACCACGAGGTCGGCGGCGGCCGGGTCGCCCTGGACGTCCACGACGACCCCGACCGAGGAGCAGGCGAGCAGCCAGACCGCGGACTGCCAGTGCGCGGGCAGGAGCAGGGCGAGCCGGTCACCGGGCTCGGCGGCCAGGTCGCCCTGGAGCAGGTTGGCGGTCTTGGCCACCCAATTGGCGAAGGTGGCCACCGAGAGTTCGACGCGCTCTCCGGTGGCGTCGTCGTAGAAGGTGACCAGGGGGCGGGCCGGGTCCGCGGCGAGGGCGGATCGCAGCAGGTCGGCGGCGGTGCGGTCGCTGGAGTTCATCCGCGCAAGAGTACGCGGGGACGCGGTGCGGGGCGGGCTGAACGGGTGTCACGTACACCGGTTCGGCAGACACGGCATCAGATGCGGCACTCCGTACCGGTAGCCGGACTTGTCCGGTTGTGGCCAGGATCATGCGTATGCGTGCACTAGTGGTCACCTCAGTCGGCGTCACCTGCGCAGCGGCCCTCGCTCTGCCGCTCGCCACCCCCGCGGCCTCCGCCCCCGCTCCCCACTCCGCCTCGGCCCGGCCTCCCTCCACGTCTCCGGAGGCACCGGGTGCGGGCCCGCCCTCGGCACAGGCCGAAGCGGCCACAGCCGAAGCGACCACCAGGGAAGCCTCCGCCCCCTCCGAAGCCCGATCCGCGGCCGAACCGGCCGGCTCGACCCAGTCCCTGCCCCTGGCCCCCCTCGCCACCCCCTCCAACCGCGTCGCGGGAGCACCGGCGGCCCAAGGCCTGCCCCAGCGCGACGCCCGCCCGTTCTCCCTGGTCGGCGTGGTCTGGGACGACGCCGAGGCCGAACTGCACGGCACGGTCCAGGTCCGGACCCGCGCCACCGGCACCACGCGCTGGTCGGACTGGCAGGACGTCGAGACGCACAACGCCGAGCACGCCGCCGACCTCGGCAGCGCCGAACGCGAAGGGCGTACGGTGCGGGGCGCGACGGCCCCGCTCTGGGTCGGCGACTCGGACGGAGTGGAGGTACGCGTACGTCCGGAGGCCCCGGACCCGCAGGACCGCGCCGCCACCTCCGTACCGCTGCCGGAAGGCATGCGCCTGGAGCTCGTCGACCCCGGAGAAGGCCCAGGAGAAGGCGGAGCGGAAGGACCCGGGGAGAAGCCAGGAGAAGGCTCCGGAGAGAGCACCGGCGAGGACGCGGCTCCGGAGCCCGCCCGAGGCGCCCCGGCCGGCCGTGCGGCGGCCGTGCCCGCCGGCTTCGCCGAGACCCCGCCGACCGCCGCCGTCCTGCCGGAGGTCCTCACGGCCGAGACCGCCGCGGCCTCGGCGGTCAACGCGGAGCTCGCCGAGCTCGGCGCCACCGTCATCCCGGCCCTCTCCCGGGCCCAGACGCTGGAGTCGGTGGAGCTGGCGCAGGGCGCGAAGCCGTACATCGGTCCGCGGCCGGGCATCGTCACCCGCAAGGGCTGGGGCGCCGACGAGAAGCTGCGCGAGAAGAACTTCGCGTACACGAAGACCGTCAAGGCGGCCTTCGTGCACCACAGCGCGACCGGCAACAACTACACCTGCAAGCAGGCCCCTTCGGTCCTGCGCAGCATCTACCGCTACCACGTCAAGAGCAGCGGCTGGCGCGACTTCGGCTACAACTTCGCCGTCGACAAGTGCGGAAACATCTACGAGGGCCGGGCCGGGGGTGTCACCAAGGCGGTCCTCGGAGCACACACGCTGGGCTTCAACAGCAACACCATGGGCATCGCGGTCCTCGGCTCGTACGCCTCCACCAACCCGCCCGCCGCCGCCGTCACGGCCGTCTCCAAGCTCACGGCCTGGAAGCTCGGCCTGTTCGGCGGAAACCCGAAGGGCAAGGTGACGCTCGTCTCCGGTGGCAGCAACAAGTACAAGGCGGGCGTGAAGGTCAAGATGAACGTCATCTCGGGCCATCGGGACGGGTTCGCAACCGAATGTCCCGGAGCGCGTCTTTACAAGAAGCTCGGCACGGCCCGGACCAGCTCCGCGAAACTGCAGGGCCGCTGACCGGTGCATGTCGGACCGGTCTGCTTAGACTGGCCAGCCATATCCAGGCCAGGCCACCAGCAGGAAGCAGAGACGGTGCTGTGACAGAGGCAAAAGAAGCGATCCTCCTGGTCGGTGGCAAAGGCACCCGGCTGCGGCCGCTCACGGTGCACACCCCGAAGCCGATGGTCCCGGCGGCGGGCGTCCCCTTCCTGACCCACCAGCTGGCGCGGGCCAGGGCGGCCGGGGTGGAGCACATCGTGCTCGCCACGTCCTACCTGGCCGAGGTCTTCGAGCCGTACTTCGGCGACGGTTCCTCGCTCGGTCTGCACATCGAGTACGTCACCGAGCGGGAGCCGCTCGGCACCGGCGGCGCCATACGCAACGTCGCGGCCAAGCTGTCCTCAGGCCCCGACGAACCGGTCCTGATCTTCAACGGCGACATCCTCACCGGGCTCGACATCCGGGCCCTGGTCGCCACGCACAACGGTTCCGGAGCGGACGTCTCGCTCCATCTGACCCGGGTGGAGGACCCGCGCGCCTTCGGCCTCGTACCGACGGACGGGACGGGCCGGGTCACGGCCTTCCTGGAGAAGCCGCAGACGCCCGAGGAGATCGTCACCGACCAGATCAACGCCGGTGCGTACATCTTCCGGCGCTCGGTCATCGACACCATCCCCGAGGGCCGCCCGGTCTCCGTCGAGCGCGAGACCTTCCCCGGACTGCTCGCCTCCGGAGCCCACCTCCAGGGCATGGTCGACTCCACCTACTGGCTGGACCTCGGCACCCCGCAGGCCTTCGTACGCGGCTCCGCCGACCTGGTCCTGGGCCGCGCCCCGTCCCCGGCGGTCCCGGGCCGCTGCGGCGACCGCCTGGTCCTGGAGACGGCCGCGGTGGCAGCCGACGCCAAGCTCACCGGCGGTACGGTGATCGGCGCCGACGCGGTGATCGGCCCGGGCGCGCGGATCGACGGCTCGACGGTCCTGGCCGGAGCGGTTGTCGAGGCGGGCGCGGTCGTGACGGACTCGTTCGTCGGGGCCGGCGCGCGGATCGGCAGCCGTGCGGTGCTGAGCGGCGCGGTCATCGGGGACGGCGCCCAGGTCGGCGCGGACAACGAACTGCGCGACGGCGTACGGATCTGGTGCGGCGCGGTCCTGCCGGACGCCGCGATCCGCTTCTCCTCGGACCAATAGGCCGGCTCGGCCCCGTACCCTCATAAGGGCACTTTCCGCCCCACGAACACCTGAGGCCCCACCCGTGGCAGGACGATTCGCCCCGCGCACCGCACGCCCGCCGCTGCCGCACCGGACGGCAGTGCCGGTGCGCGCGGCCGGCGTGGCGCGGGGGGCTGCGGCGCGGCCCTCGGCCGGCTCGTCGGGCCCGGCCGACGAGACGCCCCTGATCCGTGAGTGGACACCGCCGGGCCCGCTGGACCTGCGCCTGGTGCTGAGCCCGCTGCGCCGGGGCCCGGCCGACCCGACGTTCCGGATGACGGCGGCGGGCGAGTTCTGGCGGGCCACACGCACGCCGGAGGGGCCCGGCACGCTGCGGGTGGCCGCGCGCGGGGACCGGGTCGGGGCACAGGCCTGGGGCCCGGGCGCGGAGTGGCTGCTGGCCGGCCTTCCCGCGCTCCTGGGCGCCGACGACGACCCGGACGCGTTCACCCCGTACCACCGCCTGCTCGCGGCAACCCGGCACCGGCGCCCGGGACTGCGGCTGCTGCGCACGGGCCTGGTCATGGAGTCGCTGATCCCCTCCATCCTGGAACAGAAGGTCACGACGGACGAGGCGTACCGAGCCTGGCGCCTCCTGCTCCGCCGCTACGGCACCCCCGCCCCCGGCCCGACGGCCCCACTCGGCCTCCACGTCATGCCGGACGCCCGCACCTGGGCGATGATCCCGTCCTGGGAATGGCACAAGGCAGGCGTCGACACCAAGCGCTCGTCGACCATCCTTCGAGCGGTACGGGTGGCCGGCCGGCTGGAGGAGGCGTCGTCGATGCCCTTCCCCGAGGCCAAGGCCCGCCTGGAACTGATCCCCGGCATCGGCCCCTGGACCTCCGCAGAAACCCTCCAGCGCTCCAACGGCGCCCCCGACGCGGTGACGGTCGGCGACTACCACCTCCCCGGCATCGTGGGCCACGCCCTGGCGGACAACCGCCACGCGACCGACGAGGAGATGCTGGCGCTGCTGGCCCCGTACGAGGGCCAACGCCACCGGGCGACGCGCCTGATCCTGCTGTCGGGCCGCATCCCGGAGCGCAGGGGCCCGAGGATGACACCGGGAAACATCGCGGCGCTGTAGGACCTGGTCGGCCCCTCCGCGCCCATCCAGCCCCTCCGGCGCTTGAGGAGCGGGGTCCGGGGCGGAGCCCCGGTTCCGGGAAGGGGGGGTAGGGGAAAGGCCCCGCGCAGCGGCCCCACCTCACCGCACGGTGAGAAAATCCTCCGCCGCCCGAACACTCCGCTCCCGAGCCACCCCCACCGCATGCCCCACAGCCACCGCCCCCAACGGATCCCACGAGGCCGGCAGCGCGAGCACCTCCCGCACCACCTCACGACAGAACATCGTCGAGGACACCCAGGCCGACCCCAACCGCTCACCGGCCAGCGCCACCAGGAAGTTCTGCACCCCCGCCCCCGCCGCGACCACGAACATCTCGCGCTCCGCCGTGTCCCGCCGCTCGTCCCCGTACGTATGGGACCCGTCCATCACCAGGCACGGCACCGCCAGATACGGCGCGTTGCGCAGCACGTCCCCGCGCCGCACCCGCTTGGCGATCGACTCCTCGCTCTTGCCGTCGCGCCGGAGATCCGCGATCCAGGCATCCCGCATCGCATCCAGCAGCCGCGTCCGCGACTCGGCGGACTCCAGCAGCACGAACCGCCACGGCGTCGTGTGATGCGGCGCGGGCGCGGTCACCGCCGCCGCCACCGCCCGCCGCACCGCCCCCGGATCCACCGGCTCGTCGCTGAACTCGCGCACCGTACGCCGCAGGGTCACCGCCTCGCGCACCGCCTCCGACGTCCCGAGCCGGAACATGTCATCGGCCGCACTCCGTACGAGCGCACGAGCACCGGGCTCGTCGTCCCCGCCGGGCGCCACGACATGCGGCAGCCCCCGCACCACCGCCACCGGCAGCCCCGCCGCCTTGCCCTTGACCAGGTCCCCGGCGGCGGCCAGCTCGTCCGCCGTCGCCACGACCGTCGCGCTGAGCGGATTGCCGTACGCGTCCGTCCCGCCGCGCAGATCGTCCAGCACCCGCACCCCTGCCGCACCGATCGCCACATCGGTCAGCCCGTTGCGCCAGGGCCGGCCGAAGGTGTCCGTGACGACGACGCCGACCTCGACGCCGAGGGTGTCCCGCACCCCGTCCCGGATGGCCCGCGCGGAGGCGTCGGGGTCCTCGGGGAGCAGGAGCACCGTCCCGGCCGGAGTGTTGGAGGCGTCGACCCCGGCGGCGGCCATCACCAGCCCCTGCCGGTTCTCCACGATCCGCAGGGCACCGCGCCGCGCCACGACCCGTACGCTCTCGGCGTCGATCGCGGCCTCGCGGTCCTCCGCCTGGACGATCCGGCCCTCGGCCTTGGAGACGATCTTCGAGGTGACGAGGAGGACGTCACCGTCGACGAGCCCCGGCCCGGCCGCGGCGATCAGCTTGGCGAGATCGTCGCCTGCCCGCACCTCGGGAATGCCGTCCAACGCCCAGACCCGAAAAGAGGGAGCCCCGCCGTCCGCGCCGGAAGAACCGCTCACGCCCGCACCTCCCCGGCCAGCTCCAGCGCCCGCCGGGCCATCTCGGCCGTCGCGTCCACGTCCGTCATCATCAGCGGCACCGCCCGGCACCGGATGCCCGCCGCCTCGACCTCGTCGACCGCACCGGCGTCCACCGTGTCGACCAGCCACCCGTCCAGCAGCCCCGACCCGTAGTGCTGGGCCACGGCGGCCGCCGTCGACTCGACGCCGACGGCCGCGAGCACCTTGTCCGCCATCCCGCGCACGGGCGCGTCGCCGACGATGGGGGAGAGGCCGACGACCGGCACCCCGGCCTCGGCGATCGCCTCCCGTATCCCGGGCACGGCGAGGATCGTCCCGATGGACACCACCGGGTTCGACGGCGGGAAGACGATGACGTCGGCGGCGCCGATCGCCTCCAGCACGCCCGGTGCCGGCTTCGCCTGCTCGGCGCCGACCGGCACGATCGCCTGCGCCGCGACGGAGGCGCGCAGCTTCACCCAGTACTCCTGGAAGTGGATGGCCTTGCTCTCGCCGTCCGTCTCGACGGCGACGTGCGTCTCGATCCGGTCGTCCGACATCGGCAGCAGCCGCACGCCCGGCTGCCAGCGGGCGCAGAGCGCCTCGGTGACCGCGCTGAGCGGATAGCCCGCGCCGAGCATCTGCGTACGGACGATGTGGGTCGCGAAGTCGCGGTCGCCGAGCCCGAACCACCCGGGCCCCACCCCGTACGCCGCGAGCTCCTCCTTGACCTGGAAGGTCTCGTCGGTCCGCCCCCAGCCCTGCTCCTCGTTGATGCCACCGCCGAGGGTGTACATCACGGTGTCGAGGTCGGGGCAGACCTTCAGCCCGAACAGATGGATGTCATCACCCGTGTTGCCGATGACCGTGATGTCCGCGTCGGGCGCGGCCTGCTTGAGGCCACGCAGAAAACGAGCACCACCGATACCGCCGGCCAGAACAACAATGCGCATGCACAGCAGTTTGTCAGGCGGGTACGACATCCACGGCCGTCGGGGCGCATTGCGCGGCGTGCATCGGCATCTCGGTCAGACCGGGGTAGTAGATGTGCAGGCTGACGGCCGGTTCGAGCGAGTCGTTGACCACTTCGTGGACGTAGCCGGACGCGAAGGCGCGCTGCGCACCGGCGCCGAGCGCCTGATGGCCGCGCTCGGTGTGCTCGGTCAACTCGCCTTCGAGCACGGTCAGTACGCCGGCGGAGCGGCCGTGGTCGTGACGGCCGCTGCCCTGTCCGGGCACCCAGCTGAGCAGCCACACCTCGTAGCCGGGTCCGGTCTGGAGCCGGTGGTACCAGCGGGTGGTGGTGTCGTACCGGACGAGTCCGGCCCAGCGCGAGCGGTCGGCCGCGATGGAGCGGGCGAGGCCGACGAACTCGGAGACGGTGGAGGGATGCTCGCGGGCGGGCTGCAGGAGGTGCTGGACCTCAAGGATGTCGCCGGCGATCTGAAGGTCGCTGTCGCTGTTCATGGGGTGCGGTGGTTCCTCGGCATGGGGGGTGCACTGCGGGGAGTCGCTTGAAGCGTCGGCAGCCGCGGCTGCGGAGATGAGGAGAGCCGCGGGGAAGCCGGAAAACGGAGGAGAGCTGAAATCAGAGCTGGAGCACTACGGCATCAACAGCTGTGACAGCTGGAACAGCAACAGCGGGCCTGGACAGCGCTGCGGAACCCACGGACGTGGGTGATGTGCATCGCTGCGATCGCTGACATGAGGTCTAGGAGACCGGCTCCCTGGCTCCCTGTCAACCCGATGCCCGATTTGGGGGCAATGCTTCACCCCTTCCGGTTGTCACGCGAGCAGAAAGGTTTGCTCACCGCCAACAGGGGAGACATGGCGCATCACCCACCTCTCCAAACATGGCTGAGAGCCCGTGACCTGACTGTGATCTTGATCGCTACGGTGATCGAATCGCAACGTGAGGGCACCTCTGATCGTCTTGACCAGCCGAAGGCGTGATGGGGTGAGGCTCGTGGCATATGTCAGGTTTTTGGTGATTTGAACACTTTCCGCATACGCTTGGTTCCGCAGAGTGAATCCCTGGGCCAATAGCAGATCCTCGCTTGACTGCCTCGGAGATACACACTTGTAATTTCACTCGTGTCGTTCGGCCGTGACCAGTCAGTAGCGGCCGCATCACGGGACGCAAGAGACAGACGAGGGGCGCACATGACCGAGCTGTTCCAGCAACTGCTGGTCGAGGACGCGGATGAGGAACTCGGCTGGCAGGAGCGCGCACTGTGCGCCCAGACCGACCCCGAGTCCTTCTTTCCCGAAAAGGGCGGATCCACCCGCGAGGCCAAGAAGGTCTGTCTCGCCTGTGAGGTGCGGTCGGAGTGCCTCGAATACGCGCTGGCCAACGACGAACGCTTCGGCATCTGGGGCGGGCTTTCCGAACGTGAACGGCGGCGCCTGAAGAAGGCCGCGATCTGAGCACCCCGACAAGGCTCTGAGCACCCCGACAAGGCTCCGAGCATCCCGACAGGGCTCTGAGCGCCCCGACAAGGCTCCGAGCGTCCCGACAAGGCGTCGATCCAGGCACCTCAAGAAGGCCTCGACAAGGCGTCGATCCAGGCACCTCAAGAAGGCCTCGACAAGGCGTCGATCCAGGCGCCTCTCCCGGCCCGGCCCCGGCAGCCCTCTCCCGAGCAGGGCTCCTCAAGGACCACGCCCCGACGGCCCGCCGCCCACCACTCCCTCCCCGGGGAGCGGGCGACGGGCCGTCGGCATGTCCGCCTCATCCGCGTACCGTCCACGGAACGCACGCGTACCCGCCCGCGCACCAGGGGGCCTTCACCCGCTCCGGGCCACCCCCGCGGATCCGTACCGTTAGTGTGGGGCCCCGTCCGAGATGCGCCAACGCCCCGCCGGGGCGCGCGTGTACACCGATGCAGCCCCCGGGGATACGCCCCGGACCCGGCCGGAGGGCCCGTACCTCGATGTCCGTGCACAGCCACTCGGCGGCGCCGAACGCGGCCGCCGCCGCCCCAGAGTTCCCCCGGCACGTCGTCACCGCCGTGCTCGTCTCCCACGACGGCGCCCGCTGGCTGCCCGACGTGCTGGCCGGGCTGCTCGGGCAGGAACGCCCCGTACAGAACGTCGTCGCCGCCGACACCGGCAGCGCCGACGACTCCGCCCGGCTGGTCACCGAGGCGCTCGGCGGCGACCGCGTCCTGCACCTCGCCCGCCGTACGAGCTTCGGCACCGCCGTCGACGAGGCGGTCCGAACCGCCGGGGCGCCGACCCCCGACGACCTGCCCTACCTCAAGCGCCCCGGCGGCTGGGACCCGGCCACCCGGGCCTGGGTGGACGAGAACTACGACCTGCCGGAGCTGCCGCACGGCGAACCGGTCCAGTGGCTCTGGCTGCTCCACGACGACTGCGCACCCGAACCCGACGCGCTCGCCGAAATGCTGCGCGTCGTCGACACCGACAAGTACGCCACCATCGTCGGCCCCAAGCTGCGCGGCTGGTACGACCGCAAGCAGCTCCTCGAAGTCGGCGTCTCCATCGCCAACAGCGGCCGCCGCTGGACCGGCCTGGACCGCCGCGAGCAGGACCAGGGCCAGCACGACCAGGTCCGCACCGTCCTCTCCGTCTCCTCCGCCGGCATGCTCATCCGCCGCGACGTCTACGAGGAGCTCGGCGGCTTCGACCGCAACCTCCCCCTCATGCGCGACGACGTCGACCTGTGCTGGCGCGCCCACCTCGCCGGCCACCGGGTCCTCGTCGCCCCGGACGCCGTCCTGCGCCACGCCGAGGCCTCCGCCCGCGAGCGCCGCCCCATCGACTGCGCCGGCCGCTCGGTCGCCTTCCCGCACCGCGTCGACAAGGCGGGCGCCGCCTACACGATGCTCGTCAACGCGCGCGGCAAGGCCCTGCCCTGGGTCCTGCTCCGGCTCGTCGTCGGCACCCTCCTCCGTACCCTCGCCTACCTCGTCGGCAAGGTCCCGGGCCAGGCGCTCGACGAGGTCACCGGCCTCCTCGGCACCCTGCTCCGGCCCGGCCGCATCCTCGCCGCCCGCCGAGACCGCGGAAAGGGCACCGTCGACGCGGCCGAACTGCGCGCGCTCTTCCCGCCGCCGGGCGCCACCGTCCGGGCCACCGTCGAACAGGTCGCGGGCAACTTCGGCAACAAGGGCGAGGCCGAGTCGAGCGGCTCGCGGCACGGGGCCGTCGAGTCCGGCCCCGGCGGCGACGACGCCGACTTCCTCGAAGTCGACCAGTTCGCGCGGCTCAAGCGCATCGGCCGCAAACCCGGCCCGGTCCTCTTCGCCCTGCTGCTCCTGGTGTCCCTCATCGCCTGCCGCAACCTGCTCACCGGCGGCTCCCTGGCAGGCGGCGCGCTGCTGCCCGCCCCCGCGGAGGCCGGCGAGCTGTGGGGCCGGTACGCGGACGCCTGGCACACCATCTCCACCGGCTCCACCGCGACCGCCCCGCCCTACCTCGCGCTCCTCGCCGCCCTGTCGGCGCTCTTCCTCGGCTCCACCGGCCTCGCCGTCGCCGCCCTGCTGGTCTGCTCGGTCCCCCTGGCCGGACTCACCGCGTACTTCGCCTCCCGCCCGCTGCTCCCGTCGCGGCTGCTGCGGGCCTGGGCGAGCGTCGCGTACGCCTTCCTGCCCGCCGCGACCGGCGCGCTGGCCACCGGCCGCCTCGGCACCGCCGTCCTGCTCGTGCTGCTCCCGCTGATCGCCCGCGCCGCCGTCGCCGCCCACGGGTTCCGCGACGGCACCGACCCGGACGCGCCGCGCGGCAGCTGGCGCGCGACCTGGGCGTACGCCCTGCTCCTCACGGTCACCACCGCGTTCACCCCGATCGTCTGGCCGCTCGCCGTGGTCCTCGGCCTCGGCGTGCTCGCGCTGCGCCGCCGGGACATCACGGCGTACGGACTCCGCTTCCTCGCCGCCGTCGGCACCCCGATGCTGGTGCTGGCCCCCTGGTCGCTCACGCTGCTCACCGACCCGTCCGCGTTCCTGCGCGAAGCGGGCCTGGACATCGGTACGGGGACGGCTTCGGCGTACGACCTGCTCGGCATCAGCCCCGGCGGCCCGAAGGCGGCCGGCAGCTTCCTGCTGCTCGGCATCGTGCTGGCGGCGCTCGCTGCCCTGCTGCGCGGCGAGCGGCAGTTCGCCGTCCGGGCCGCCTGGGCCACCGCCCTCACCGGCCTGCTCTTCGCGGCGCTCGCCAACGGCTCCACCTGGGCCGGACCCGCCACCCTCGTCCACGGCGCCGCCCTGATCGCCGCCGCACTCGTCGGCGCGGACGGTGCCCGGGTCCGGGTCGCCGAGCAGAGCTTCGGCTGGCGCCAGCCCGTCGCGGCCCTGATCGCCCTGGCCGCCGGGCTCGCCCCGGTGCTCGCCGCCCTCGGCTGGATGTTCGGCGGCGCCGACGGCCCGCTGGAGCGCCGCGACCCCGTACAAGTGCCCGCGTTCGTGGCCGAGGAGAGCTCGACCCAGGACCAGGCGCGCACCCTGGTCCTCGGCGGCACCTCGCCCGGCTCCGTCTCGTACAGCCTGGTCCGCGGCTCCGGCGCGCGCCTCGGCGACGGCGAACTGACCGAGGCGGCGGGTTCCAACGGCCACCTCGACAAGGTCGTCGCCAACCTGGTCGCGGGCTCCGGCGCCGACCAGGGCGGCCAGCTCGGCAACTTCGCCGTCCGCTACGTCCTCGTACGCGACGGAGCTCCGCGCCAGATGAGCCGCGTCCTCGACACGACCCCGGGCCTGAGCCGCCTCAGCCAGCTCGACGGCAGCGCCCTGTGGCGGGTGGACCGCCAGGTCGCCCGCGTGATGGTGGTCCCGGCCGGCGGTGAGGGCGAGCGCCTTCCGGTCGGCTCCGGGCCGGTGGAGGCGCACTCCGAGATCCCGGCCGGCGACGAGGGCCGCATCCTGCGGATCGCCGACGAGGCCGCGCCCGGCTGGCAGGCCACGGTCGACGGCCGGGCGCTGACCCCCGTGACCGTCGACGGCTGGGCCCAGGGCTTCGAACTGCCCGCGGGCGGTGGCCGCCTGGACCTCACGTACGACGCTCCCTTCACCCACACCGTCTGGCTCTGGGCGCAGGGCGCGCTCGCCGTGGTCCTGGTGGTCATGGCTCTGCCGGGCCGCCGCCGGGAGATCGACGACGACCTGCCGGAAGAGGAGCTCGCGGTCGCCGCGGCCGACGCGGACGGCGACGGCCGCCGGGCCCGCAGGCTCCGCGCGGCGGCCGAGGCGGAGGCGGCGGCGGCCGAGACGCCGGAGGAGGGCAGTCCGGCGGACGAGGCCGGTCCGGGCCCGGGTCCGGTCCCGGGTACGGATTCGGGTCCGGGGGAGTACGGTCCGGATTCGGGCCCGGGGGAGTACATCCCGGAGCAGCAGAGCGGCGGGTACGACCCGCAGGAGACCACGGCCGGCTACGCGCAGCTCCCGCAGCAGAGTTACGGGGAGTGGGACGGGCAGCAGTATCAGGAGGCGGGCCGGCAGTCGGCCGACGCCTACCAGCAGGGCGAGTACGCCACGTACCAGCAGGACCCGTACACCCAGCAGGACACCACCGGCTACTCCGCCACCGGCTCCGGCTACCAGGACCCGTACGGACAGCAGCAGTACGGCGGCCCCGGCCCGTACGACCAGCACGGCCAGCACGCTCAGTACGACCCGTACGGGCAGTACACCGGCGAGCAGCCCCCGTACGACACCGGCGAGCAGCCTCCGTACGCCGATCCTGGCCAGAACCCCGCCCAGCGCCCCGCCGAGAACGGCGAGCACCCCGACACCCCGGGCCAGGCCCCCTGGCAGACCCGTAACGCATCGCGAGGCGAGTCCGAGTGAAGTCCACCCAGCTGTCCCTGATCGCGGGCGCCGTCGCCCTGGCCGCCATCACCGGCTTCGCCTCGCTCAACGCGCCCGGAGGCCCGGCGGCCGAGGAGACCGCGAGCGCCTCCTCGCTGCCGGTCGAGCGCTCCAGCCTGGTCTGCCCGGCACCCAGCACCTCCGACCTGGCCGAGACGAGGTACACCTCGTTCACCCCGCCGGGGAAGCCGGGCGGAGGTGAGGGCGCGAAGGACAGCGCCGAGCTGAAGCCGGCCCTGGCGGCCCTCGACGACGAGATCGAGACCGACCCGAAGAAGGCGAAGAAGGCCGAGGAGGCCGCGAAGAAGGCGAAGGCCAAGGCCGACAAGCCGGTGCTCGCCGTGAAGGAGCCCGGAAAGCCGGTCCTCGCCGACGCGAACGGCTCCGCCGCCCCGGCCCTCGTCGGCACGGCCACCGGAACCCTGGCGCCCGGCTGGGCCGCCCAGCAGACGACGACGGTCACCGCGGGCGGCGCGCGGGGCGTCCTCGGAGTTCGCTGCACCGCGCCGGACACCGACTTCTGGTTCCCTGGCGCCAGCACCGCGCGCTCGCGCCAGGACTACATCCACCTCACCAACCCGGACGACGGCGCGGCCGTGGCCGACGTCGAGCTGTTCGGCGCCAAGGGCGCGGTCAGCTCCGAGGTCGGCGACGGCATCACCGTGCCCGGCCGCTCCAGCGTCGCGCTCCTGCTCTCCACGCTCACCGACGAGTCCGTCAACGACCTGACGGCCCACGTCACCACCCGCTCCGGCCGGGTCGGCGCGGTCCTGCTGACCGCCGATGACGGCTCGGGCACCGACTGGCTCACGGCGGCCGCCGACCCCTCCGGCACGCTGGTGATGCCCGGCATCCCGGCCGACGCCACCTCCGTACAGCTGGTGGCGTTCGCTCCCGGCGAGAGCGACGCTGACGTGAAGATCCAGCTGATGGGGAAGAACACGACGTTCGCGCCGGCGGGGAACGACACGCTCCACATCAAGTCCGGGATGACCGCGACCGTCGACCTGAAGGACATCACCCGGGGCGAACCGGGCTCGCTGCTCCTCACCCCGGTGGAGAAGAACCGCGCGACCCCGATCGTCGCCGCCCTCCAGGTGGTCCGGGGCACCGGCGCCAAGCAGGAGTACGCCTACATCCCGGCCACCGGACCGGTCGGCGCCCGGGCGAGCGTCACCGACAACCGGGCCAAGGGCTCCACGCTCTCCCTGGCGGCACCCGGCGCGGACGCCGAGGTGAAGGTGACCACGTCGGCGGGGAGCGGAGGCGGCGAGGCGACCGTGGAGACGTACACGGTCAAGGCCGGCACGACGATGGCCGTCACCCCGAAGCCCCCGGCCGGCCTCAAGGGCACGTACGCGATGACGGTGGAGACGGTCTCGGGCGGCCCGGTCCACGCGTCACGCGCGCTGGTCCTCCCGGAGGACGGCGTACAGATGTTCACGGTCCAGACGCTGCCGGACGACGGCGGCACGGTGGTGGTGCCGTCGGCGCGCCAGGACCTGTCGGTACTGGACGACTGAGGAGTACGGGCCCGGGCGCGGGCCCGTAATCAGTCCTGTCCGTACCGGGGATCCACCGACTCCGGGGCCAGCCCCAGCAGCTCGGCGACCTGCTCCACGACGACCTCGTGGACGAGGAGCGCGCGCTCGTCGCGGTTCTTGGTGCGGATCTCGACGGGCCGCCGGTAGACGACGATCTGCGCCGGCCGCCCTTTGGCAGCCGACACGGCGCTGCCGAGCGGAACGCTCTCCTCCAGATCGCCGGGCACATCCAGGACGACGAAGTCGACCTCGGCCAGCTGGGGCCAGCGCCGCTCCAGCCGCTCCACCGAGTCCCGGACCAGATCGCGGAAGACCTCCCCCCGGCTCGCCGACAGCGGCACCTGGGGCGGCGCGACCGGCCCCCGCATGCCGCGGCCATGACGATCGCGGCGCCGGGGCCTCGGCTCGAACGGGTGGGGGGAGGGTACGGAGCTGTCCATCACCGACGCAGCGTAACGCTCCCGGGCACGGCCCGATCGTGCCGAGCACGCGGCCCGCGGCCGTTTCCCCGGCCCTTCCCGCGAGCGTCCCCCCGGCCGGAACATTCCGGCGGTCCACCCCGATGTGGGGCTCCTGTCCGCAGTTGAACATTCAGGCCAAGGTTGAGCCCTTTTCAGGCCCCTGATCCGATCACCGAGGGCCGGTGGAACGCCGGGATCCACTCCGGCGCGTGCTCCCCAGCACCACCCGCCCCGCACCACGCACCCACCGCGACCCAGGTCAGAGCGCTGCCGGAGGCAGGGGTGTGGCGAGGACCACAGGGCGACACGGTGGGGTGAGCCCGGGGAGAGTCGTCGCAGCCCGCTCAAGAGTGCGGTACCGTCCAACATCGTGAGCCCTGTACGTCGCTGTTCGCGCACCGCGTGCGGCCGCCCTGCCGTCGCGACACTGACGTACGTCTATGCCGACTCGACTGCGGTCCTCGGCCCGCTCGCCACCTACGCCGAGCCCCACTGCTACGACCTCTGCGCCGAGCACAGTGAGCGGCTGACCGCGCCACGCGGCTGGGAGGTGGTGCGCCTCTCCGACGGCTCCGCACCCGCGCACCCGAGCGGCGACGACCTGGAAGCGCTGGCCAACGCGGTGCGGGAAGCGGCCCGGCCGCACGACCGAGGACCGGACGGCGGCGGCAGGGGCCCGCGCTCCGCGGACCCGGTGGAAGTGGCCCGCCGGGGCCACCTGAGGGTGCTGCGCTCCCCCGACTCCTGACGCTTCGTACGGCCGGGTAGTTTGGGCTCTCCGTAAACACCAGGAGGACCGGCCGTGGTCGCTGATCTGTCGCAGCTCGTGAAGGCGTACGACGTACGTGGCGTGGTGCCCGACCAGTGGGACGAGTCGCTGGCCGAACTGTTCGGAGCGGCGTTCGTCCAGGTCACGGAGGCCGACGCGATCGTGATCGGCCACGACATGCGCCCCACCTCGCCGGCCCTGTCCGGCGCCTTCGCCCGGGGCGCGGCGGCCCGCGGCGCGGACGTCACGCTGATCGGTCTCTGCTCGACGGACCAGCTGTACTACGCGTCGGGCGCGCTGGACCTGCCGGGCGCGATGTTCACCGCCTCGCACAATCCCGCGCAGTACAACGGCATCAAGATGTGCCGGGCGGGAGCGGCACCGGTGGGCCAGGACACCGGCCTCCGCGAGATCCGCACGCTGGTGGAACAGTGGTCCGAAGGCGCCCCGCAGCCCGCCGCGTCCACCACCCCCGGCACCATCAGGGAACGCGACACCCTCACCGACTACGCGGCCCACCTCCTGGGCCTGGTCGACCTCAAGGCGATCCGCCCCCTGAAGGTCGTCGTCGACGCGGGCAACGGCATGGGCGGCCACACGGTCCCGACGGTCTTCAAGGGCCTGCCCCTCGACCTGGTCCCGCTCTACTTCGACCTCGACGGCACCTTCCCCAACCACGAGGCCAACCCCCTCGACCCGAAGAACATTGTCGACCTCCAGGCCCGTGTACTGGCCGAGGGCGCCGACCTCGGCCTCGCCTTCGACGGCGACGCGGACCGCTGCTTCGTCGTCGACGAACGGGGCGAGGGCGTCTCCCCGTCCGCGATCACGGCCCTGGTGGCCGCCCGGGAACTGGCCCGCAACGGCGGCCGGGGCACGGTCATCCACAACCTGATCACCTCCTGGTCGGTCCCCGAGGTGGTCCGCGAGAACGGCGGCACCCCGGTCCGCACGAGGGTCGGCCACTCCTTCATCAAGACGGAGATGGCCGAGCACGGCGCGATCTTCGGTGGCGAACACTCGGCGCACTACTACTTCCGCGACTTCTGGAACGCCGACACCGGCATGCTCGCGGCCCTCCACGTCCTCGCCGCCCTGGGCGGCCAGCCAGGCCCCCTCTCCGAACTCGTCGCCGCCTACGACCGCTACGCCGGCTCCGGCGAGATCAACTCCACGGTCGCCGACCAGACAGCCAGCCTCACCGCCATCAGGTCCGCCTACAGCAACCGCGACGACATCGCCTTCGACACCCTGGACGGCCTGACGGTCACGTCCACGGACTGGTGGTTCAACCTCCGCGCCTCGAACACGGAGCCGCTGCTGCGCCTGAACGTGGAGGCGAGGGACGGGGAAACGATGGAGACGGTACGGGACGAGGTACTGGCGCTGATCCGCAATTCCAGCCCGTCCGGTGCCCGCCCCAGCCCGTCCGGCGCTTGAGGAGCGGGGCCCCGAAACCTCCAGCCTGTCCGGTGTTTGAGGACGAACGGGGCCCGGGGCGGAGCCTCGAAGTCCCCAGCCCGTCCGGCGCTTGAGGAGCGGGGCCCCGAAACCTCCAGCCTGTCCGGTGTTTGAGGACGAACGGGGCCCGGGGCGGACGCCCGAAACTCCAGCCCGTCCGGCGCTTGAGGACAAAGGGGCCCCGGGGCGGAGTCCCGGTTTCGGGAAGGGGCGGGTAGGGGAGAGGCCCGCCGCAGGCGCCCCACCCGCACCCCGCCCCCAGCACCCGCCCGCACCTCGCCCCCGGGTACCCCACCCCACCGCCCCATCCCCAGAACCCCACCCCCGGCCGACCCGCGCCCCCGTCCCCCCAGCGGTAGGCTGACCACGCCTGATCCACGTGAATCAGAACCGCACCGCTCGAAGGGACCCACCCCATGCCGCTCGAAGCCGGCCTCCTGGAGATCCTGGCCTGCCCGGCCTGCCACTCCCCGCTCGACGACCGCACCGCGGCCGACAGCCCGGAGCTGCTCTGCACCGGCGCCGACTGCGGCCTGGCCTACCCGGTCCGGGACGGCATCCCGGTCCTGCTCGTCGACGAGGCCCGCCGCCCCGCCTGACCGCGAGCGAAGCGCGTACGGGCACGTCCCACCGCGGCACGGCACCGGCCCGACCGGAGAGCAGGCGCACACACCGGACCCCGCGCCCACCCCGTAAGGGCAAGGTCCCCGCCACCGACCCCCGCACCCGCATCCCGCACCCCACCCGGTGATCGGAGGCCCACCGCCATGCTCGACGAGTCCTTGCTCGACGCCCCGGAAGCCCTGGCGAGGGCCGACCGCCGCGACCTGCTCCGCGGCGCGGCCGAGGCCGGCGCCCGGGTCCGTACCGCCGCCCGGCACGCCGCCGAGGCCGGCATCGGCGGCCTGAACCCGGAGGGCCGCCCCCGTGCCGTCCTCGTCGCCGGCCCCGGCACTGCCGCATCCGGCGTCGCCGACCTGATCGGCGCACTGGCGGGCGCGGCCGCCCCCGTGGCCCGGATCCATCCCACGGGCGTCGCCCCCGCCCCCGGAGCGCTGCGCTGGACCCTGCCCGGCTGGGCCGGCTCCGTGGACCTCCTCCTCATCGCGACCGCCGACGGCTCCGAACCCGGCCTCGCCCTCCTCGCCGAGCAGGCGTACCGTCGCGGCTGCACCGTCGTCGCCGTCGCCCCCACCCGCTCACCGCTGCGCGAGGCGGTCGATGGGGTGCACGGCCTGGTGGTGCCGATGGCGGCCGCCCCGCACGGCGAGTACGACGCGGAGGTCTCGGCCGCCGGCCCCGGCACCCTCTGGGCGCTGCTCACCCCGCTGCTGGCCCTGCTCGACCGGGTCGGCCTGGTGGCCGCCTCCGCCGAGGAACTGCGGAAGGTGGCCGACCGCCTGGACCGCACCGCGGAACGCTGCGGCCCGGCCATCGCCACGTACAGCAACCCGGCCAAGACGCTCGCCGCCGAGCTGGCCGACAGCCTGCCGCTGCTGTGGACGGAGGGCGCCGCAGCGGGTCCGGTCGGCCGCCGCTTCGCCGCCGTACTGTCCGAGCTCGCGGGCCGCCCCGCCCTCGCCGCCGAACTCCCCGAGGCGCTGCCCTCGCACGGCACCCTGCTCGCCGGGGATTTCGCGGCCGGCGCCGACCCGGACGACTTCTTCCGCGACCGGGTGGAGGAGGGCGAGACCCTCCGGGCCAGGGTCGTCCTGCTGAGGGACCGCCCGACGGGCGGCCTCAGTGCCTACCCGGCGGCCCGGGAGCTGGCCCTCGGCCACGACACCCCGGTCAGCGAACTGGAACCGGACGAGGGCAGCGGCCTGGAGACGCTGGCCGAACTGCTGGCCATCACGGATTTCGCCGCCGTTTACGTTGCTCTGGCATCAAGGCCCACGTAACGAGAAGCACCACATGCCGCACAACCCACCAGCGAGGACGACTCCATGGACCGGCTGTCCAACACCGTGCGCCCCTATGCCTGGGGCTCCACCACGGCCATCCCCGCCCTGCTCGGCACCGCCCCCACCGGCGAACCGCAGGCCGAGATGTGGATGGGCGCCCACCCGGGAGCCCCCTCCCGCATAGTCCGCCCCAAAAACACCACCGACACAACCGACACCGCCAACACCACCGGCACCACCGGCACCACCCCTCAACCGGACATCCCCCTCACCGACGTCATCGCCGCGGACCCCGAAGGCGAGCTCGGCGCGGCCACCGTCGCCCGGTTCGGCCCCCGCCTCCCCTTCCTCCTCAAGCTCCTTGCGGCCGGCGCCCCCCTCTCCCTCCAGGTCCACCCCGACCTGGACCAGGCCCGCAGGGGTTACGAGGACGAGGAGGCCCGTGGCGTTCCGATCGACGCCCCCCACCGCACGTACAAGGACGCGAACCACAAGCCCGAACTCATCTGCGCCCTCACCCCCTTCGACGGCCTCTGCGGTTTCCGCAGGCCCAGCGAGGCGGCGGAAGCGATGGAGGCCCTGGGAGTCGACTCCCTGAAGCCGTACGTGGACCTCCTCCGTGCCCACCCGGAGGAGGCCGCCCTCCGCGAGGTGCTCACGGCGATCCTCGGCGCCGACCCGGCCGAGATGGCCGGCACCGTGGCCGAGGCGGCGGCCGCCTGCGAACGCCTCGGCGGCCCCCACGCCCCGTACGCCCGCATCGCCCACCACTACCCCGGCGACCCCGGCGTTCTCGCCGCGATGCTGCTGAACTACGTCCAACTCCAGCCCGGTGAAGCCCTCTTCCTCGGCGCCGGCGTCCCGCACGCTTACCTCGACGGCCTCGGCGTCGAGATCATGGCCAACTCGGACAACGTCCTGCGGTGCGGGCTCACTCCCAAGCACATCGACGTCCCCGAACTCCTGCGCATCGTCCGCTTCGAGGCCACCGAGCCCGGCGTCCTGCGCCCCGAGGCCGCACCCTCCGGCGAGGAGCGCTACGAGACCCCGGTCGACGAGTTCGTTCTCTCCCGCTACACCCTCGCCCCGGGGGCCGCGCCCGCCGAACTGACCGCCCCCAACCCGCAGATCCTCCTCTGCACCGCGGGGGCGGTCCGGGTCGGCGAACTCGACCTGGCCCCCGGGCAGTCCGTCTACGTACCGGCCGCCGAAGCGGTGGAAGTCACGGGATCGGGCACACTCTTCCGTGCCACGGTGGCGGCCTGACGAAGCGTCCCTCTCCGTGGCTGCAACAATGTGCCGCCGCAACGCGGCACCACCTGCCGTACACCGAGGAAGGGACACCACGCACTCATGAGCGCGTCCGGCGGAACCAAGGCGATCGTGGCGGCACTCGTCGCCAATCTCTCGATCGCCGTGGCCAAATTCGTAGCGTTCCTCTTCAGTGGTTCCTCGTCGATGCTCGCGGAGAGCGTCCACTCGCTCGCGGACTCGGGCAACCAGGGCCTTCTGCTGCTCGGTGGCAAGAAGGCCAAGCGCGAGGCGACTCCGCAGCACCCGTTCGGCTACGGGCGTGAGCGCTACATCTACGCGTTCCTCGTCTCCATCGTCCTCTTCTCGCTCGGCGGGATGTTCGCGCTCTACGAGGGCTACGAGAAGATCAAGCACCCGCACGAGATCACCGCCTGGTACTGGCCGGTCGGGGTCCTGGTCTTCGCGATCATCGCCGAGATCTTCTCCTTCCGTACGGCGATCAAGGAGTCCAACCAGACGCGCGGCGACCGCTCCTGGACCGAGTTCGTCCGCCGCTCGAAGGCTCCCGAACTCCCGGTCGTCCTCCTGGAGGACCTCGGTGCCCTCGTCGGCCTGATCCTCGCGCTCGGCGGTGTCGGCCTCGCGCTCGCCACCGGCGACGGCGTCTGGGACGGCATCGGCACCCTCTGCATCGGCATCCTGCTGGTGGTCATCGCGATCGTCCTCGCCGTCGAGACGAAGTCCCTCCTGCTCGGCGAGTCCGCCGGCCTGGAAGAGGTCGAGAAGATCAAGGCGGCCGTGGTGGACGGTGACACCGTCACCGGCATCATCCACATGCGTACGCTCCACCTCGGCCCCGAGGAGCTGCTGGTCGCCGCCAAGATCGCGGTCCAGCACGACGACACCGCGACCGAGATCGCCAACGCGATCAACGCCGCCGAGAGCCGGATCCGCGAAGCCGTCCCGATCGCCCGGGTCATCTACCTGGAGCCGGACATCTACAACGCGGAAGCGGCCGCGGCCGGCACCGACCCGGGCAAGACACCCGGCGGCGCGGCCCCGAAGGATCCGGGGGCTCCGAAGGATCTCGGCCACTGACCCACCGCACTCCGGCCCCGATCGGCCCGGTGACCCCTCACACACGCCCGTCTCCATGAACGGGCTGGGGGTCACTGGGCCGTTCGGTGTAGATTCGGCTACGGAACAGACGTCGCTGCTGATGGCGGTCGACCGGTCCGCGGACGCGAGCCGGGCGAGGGACAGAGGGCCTCCGACGGACTGCACTGCGAACGCGCTCGGGCATTCGTGTGCCCGTCGCCGCAGAGTCAGCCCAGACAGCCCACCTCGACCCATCACGAGGAGCAGCCCCGTTATGACGACGGTCACCAACCGCCAGGACTTCAAGGTCGCCGACCTTTCTCTCGCCGCCTTCGGCCGCAAGGAGATCACTCTCGCCGAGCACGAGATGCCCGGCCTGATGTCGATCCGCAAGGAGTACGCCGCCACCCAGCCGCTGGCCGGTGCGCGGATCACCGGCTCGCTGCACATGACCGTGCAGACGGCCGTCCTCATCGAGACCCTCGTGGCGCTCGGTGCCGAGGTCCGCTGGGCCTCCTGCAACATCTTCTCCACCCAGGACCACGCCGCCGCGGCCATCGCCGTCGGCCCGAACGGCACCCCGGAGGCCCCCGCGGGCGTCCCGGTCTTCGCCTGGAAGGGCGAGACGCTGGAGGAGTACTGGTGGTGCACGGAGCAGGCGCTGACCTGGCCGAACACCCCCACCGGCGGACCGAACATGATCCTGGACGACGGTGGTGACGCCACCCTCCTGGTCCACAAGGGCGTCGAGTTCGAGAAGGCCGGCGCGGCCCCGGACCCGTCGACGGCGGACAGCGAGGAGTACGCGCACATCCTCACCCTGCTGAACCGCACCCTCGGTGAGGCCCCGCAGAAGTGGACCCAGCTGGCGTCCGAGATCCGCGGCGTGACGGAGGAGACCACCACCGGTGTCCACCGCCTCTACGAGATGCACCGCGACGGCACCCTCCTGTTCCCCGCGATCAACGTGAACGACGCGGTCACCAAGTCGAAGTTCGACAACAAGTACGGCTGCCGCCACTCGCTGATCGACGGCATCAACCGCGCCACCGACGTCCTGATCGGCGGCAAGACCGCCGTCGTCTGCGGCTACGGCGACGTGGGCAAGGGCTGCGCGGAGTCCCTCCGTGGCCAGGGCGCCCGCGTGATCATCACGGAGATCGACCCGATCTGCGCGCTGCAGGCGGCGATGGACGGCTACCAGGTCGCCACCCTCGACGACGTGGTGGAGCAGGCCGACATCTTCATCACCACGACGGGCAACAAGGACATCATCATGGCCTCGGACATGGCCAGGATGAAGCACCAGGCCATCGTCGGGAACATCGGCCACTTCGACAACGAGATCGACATGGCCGGCCTGGCCGCCATCGACGGGATCGTCAAGGACGAGGTCAAGCCCCAGGTCCACACCTGGACGTTCTCCGACGGCAAGGTCCTCATCGTGCTCTCCGAGGGCCGCCTGCTGAACCTCGGCAACGCGACCGGTCACCCGTCCTTCGTGATGTCGAACTCCTTCGCCGACCAGACCCTCGCGCAGATCGAGCTCTTCACGAAGCCCGCGGAGTACCCGACCGACGTCTACGTGCTGCCAAAGCACCTGGACGAGAAGGTCGCCCGTCTCCACCTCGACGCCCTCGGCGTCAAGCTGACGACGCTCCGCCCCGAGCAGGCGGCGTACATCGGCGTCGAGGTCGAGGGCCCGTTCAAGCCCGACCACTACCGCTACTGATCCGGCACCGTCGGCGGCCGGGAGGCTCGCACCTCCTCCTCCCGCCGCCGCACGGCACCGAACCTCAGCAGCAGTACGCATCAGCGGTACGCACCACGTAGCAAGCAGCAGCAGCGGCCAGTGGCCGGCAGCCGACGAGACAGGCCCCCGCACCCCCGTGTCGGGGGCTTGTCTCGTCACCGCCGTCCGGTCACCGACCCCGCACAGCCCGAGGAACCCGAAGGACCCCATGCCCCGCGGCAGGTATTCGCTCCACGATCTTCACGATCACACCCCCCTCGGCGAAGAACACTTCCACTGCGCCCCCGGCCCCTCCGGCTGGCGCTACGTCTCCCAGACCACGTCCCCCTCGGGCGACCACCTCGGCTCCGTCGACCTGGCCCTGGACGAGCTGGGCCGGCCGATCCGTCTCGAACTCCACTCCGCGAGCTGGCAGGTACGGGGAGCCGCTCTGGAAGGCGTCACCTGGGTCCGTACCGACCCGTCCGGCACCCACGCCACCGAAGGCAACGTCCGCGCCCACGCCTTCTTCGGAACATCCCCCGCGTTCCTCGTCGCTCTGACCCGGCTTCTGCGCCTCACCCCCGATTCCCCCGAGACCCGCGTCCGCGTGGTCACCTTCACGGACCCGGTCCTCGCGCCACGTATCAGCGACCAGTCCTGGGCTCTGATGAACAGTGAAGCGCACGCCACTGACAACGGCCCCCTGATCGTGGACGAATACCAGGTCAGCGCCCTGGACACCGGCGACCGGCACACGGTTCACGTAGCCGGGGACGTCGTTCTCGCGGCCCCGGGCATCGAGCTGGAACACCTGGAAACACCTCCGTCCCCGCGCCCGTCGCCGCACACCGGCTAACCGGGCGGAGCAAACCCGGCGGAGGAGCCTCCCGCCCTCTCCTGCTCCTCCGCACGAGGAACGCCCCCGACAGCCCCACCAACCTCAACAGGAGCAGTAACCCCAGCAGGCGCAACAAGCCCCTCGGACACCGTCGGCTCGGAGGCTGGCGGGACAGGCACAGGCGCAGATACCGGCACAGGCCCCGGCGCCCCGAAGGCCACCGCACCCCCGGCCCCCGAGAACAACCGCCGGGCGTCACGCGCCTGCCGCTCATGAACCACAGCGGCCAGGAAGGCCGCCGCCGGAATCCCCTGGGGCGGGGCGATCCCCGTACGCGCCACCAGCTCATCGGCCAGCCGCCCGGCGATCGAGCCGCCGACACCGGCATCCAGCTGGTGCATCCGCGTCAGGTACTGGCGTATCGCGAGCCAGAGTTCGTCCGGTACGGCGGACAGGTCCAGCTGCGAGAACCGGCCGACCAGCCACGGCGGAGGCGGCGGCATGACGTCCGACCGCCTGGCCGACACCCGCTCCCGAATGACCAGCGTCCCCGCGAAGACATCGCCGAGCCGGCGCCCACGTGCCGACACCAGTGACGCGACCGAGGCCACGGCCCCGAATGTCATCAGGATCTCCACGGCTCCCATCGCCCCTCGAACGAGCGCGTGCCGGAAACGGATCGGCCCACCGTCGTCCCGCACCACGCGCAGCCCGCAGGCCAGCTTCCCGAGGGAACGGCCATGGCTCAGCGTCTCGACCGCGATCGGCCCTCCGATCAGCACCAGCAGGAACAGAGCGACCCCGATGGCCGCGACGGCGGCTTCGTCCAGGGTTACGGAGGCGATGCCCACCACGACCGAGACCAGGATGAAGACGCAGAAGACCACGGCCAGATCGATCGCCGCGGCCAGCGCCCGGCTCGGCAGCCTTGCCGGCCTCAGCTCCAGGACGACCGCGTCCCCGGTCACCAACTCGCTCATCGCGCCCCCACTCTTCCCCGGCCTTCACTGCCCCTTGGCCGACCCAGTCTGCCAAGCTGACCCGCAGCGCACCGCAGTAGTACGGCCCGTACGCACCCATGCCTGGAGCAACAGCCGCCCATGGACCTCGACGTCTTCGTCACCGCCCACCGCACGGAGTGGGACCGCCTCGACCACCTACTGCGCCGAGGGCGCCGCCTGACGGGTGCGGAGGCGGACGAGCTCGTCGTCCTCTACCAGCGCACGGCCACCCACCTCTCCATGATCCGCTCGACCACCCCGGACCCGCTGCTCACCGCCCGCCTCACCCAGCTCGTGGCCCGAGCCCGGGCCACGGTCACGGGCACCCGCAAGGCCTCGTGGCGCGCCGCGGCCCGCTTCCTCACCACGGGTTTCCCCGCGGCGGTCTACCGCTCGCGTCACTGGTGGGTCCCGACGGCGATCCTGTCCACGGCGGTGGCCGCACTCCTGGGCTGGTGGATCGGCACGCACCCGGAGGTCCAGGCGGCGATAGCCGCGCCGGAGGACCTGCGCGCCATGACCCGCCCCGGCGGGGAGTACGAGACGTACTACTCCAGCCACCCGGCCGCGTCGTTCGCCGCGCAGGTGTGGACGAACAACGCACAGGCCGCCGCGATGTGCCTGGTCCTGGGAGCGTTCCTCTGCATACCGGTGATCTGGATCCTCTTCCTCAACATGCTCAACCTCGGAGTGGGCATAGGCCTCATGTCCTCCGCAGGCCGCCTGGACGTTTTTCTCGGACTGGTCCTGCCGCACGGCCTCCTGGAACTGACCGCGGTGTTCGTGGCCGCCGGTACTGGCCTACGCCTCGGCTGGACGGTGATCGACCCCGGCCCCCTCTCCCGGCGAACCGCCCTCGCCCAACAGGGCCGCGCCGCACTGGGCATGGCCATCGGCCTGGCCCTGGTCCTGTTCGTCTCCGGCCTCATCGAAGGCTTCGTGACCCCTTCAGGCCTTCCGACCTGGGCCAGGATCACCATCGGCGTCACCGCTGAGCTGGCCTTTCTCGCGTACGTCTACATCCTGGGCCGCCGCGCGGTACGGGCCGGCGACACCGGCGACCTCACAGCGGTCGAACGCAGCGCCGAACTTCCCTCCGCCGCCTGACCACCGGTGTGCGTCGGCCCCCGCTGAGCTGCTAGTGTCCTCTTCGCCCACAAAAACCGTTGACACGGTGGATGTGGGGAGGTAGATTTAAACGGTTGCCTCGAACTAGACAGGTTCGAGTGAAGCGCATAGTGTCTATCTAGCTCGTACCGGGAAGTCAGTGATATCCCGCAGAGCCGACGATCCTCACCTTTATCTAGAATCGCAGGCTGTTCATTCGGTCGGCCCGCTTCTGATAAAGTCGGATGCGCTGAAAGGCAAGGCCACTCCACAGGCCACCGGAAATCGAATTCGGACCGGAAACGGAACGAAAAAGAGTCTGGTAAAGTTGGAACCGCCGGAAAGGG
>NZ_JBIWOZ010000008.1:359651-470527 GCF_044767965.1 Streptomyces sp. NPDC101178 | reverse complement strand
GTTGATAGGCCAGATGTGGAAGCCCTGTAAGGGGTGGAGCTGACTGGTACTAATAGGCCGAGGGCTTGTCCTCAGTTGCTCGCGTCCACTGTGTTGTTCCCGGGTTGCGAACAGTTATCGCACCGGTTGAACAGTTTCACTACTTAATTGAAGAGTGTGCTTGTTCGCTAGAACCCGATAGGGTTTCGGTGGTCATTGCGTTAGGGAAACGCCCGGTTACATTCCGAACCCGGAAGCTAAGCCTTTCAGCGCCGATGGTACTGCAGGGGGGACCCTGTGGGAGAGTAGGACGCCGCCGAACAATCTTTCAAGGACCCCTGGTCCCAGCGTTCACGCTGGGACCAGGGGTCCTTTTGTTTTTGTCGAAGCGCGTCGGACGGTCGGCTGCGCGAGAATGTCTGTGGTACCCGAAGACAGGAGTCACACCCATGTCCACCAACTCTCCCGACGATCGTCCGGAGCGCGAGCCGCGTCGCCGGGACGGTGGTGACCGGGGCGGTTTCCGCGGTGGTCGTGACGACCGGTCCGGCTCCGCAGCGCCTCGCCGCGACAACGACCGCGGCCCGCGCCGCGACGACAGCCGGCCGACAGGTGGCGGCTTCCGTGGCCGTGACGACCGTGACCGTGATCGTGGGCCGCGCAGGGATGACAACCGTGGTGGTGGCTCCGGTGGCGGCTTCCGTCGTGACGACACCCGTGGTGGTGGCTCGGGCGGTGGGTTCCGTCGTGACGACAACCGTGGCGGTGGCGGCTTCCGTCGGGACGATGACCGTGGTGGTCGTCCCAGCGGTGGTGGGTTCGACCGCCGTGACGATCGGCGGCGTGGGCCCCGTCGCGACGACGACCGGCCCAGCGGCGGCGGCTTCCCCCGTGATGACCGTAGTGGAAAGGCCGGTACCGGATTCTGGCGCGATGACAACCGTGGCGGTGGTGGCTTCCGTCGGGACGATGACCGTGGTGGTCGTCCTAGCGGTGGTGGGTTCGACCGGCGCGATGACCGGCCGCGTGGGCCCCGTCGCGACGACGACCGGCCCAGCGGCGGCGGCTTCCGGCGTGACGACAGCCGGGGCGGTGGCTCCGGTGGTGGGTTCCGTCGTGACGACAGCCGGGGTGGTGGCTCCGGTGGTGGGTTCCGCCGTGATGACAACCGTGGCGGTGGTGGCTTCCGTCGGGACGATGACCGTGGTGGTCGTCCCAGCGGTCGTGGGTTCGACCGCCGTGACGATCGGCCGCGTGGGCCCCGTCGCGACGACGACCGGCCCAGCGGCGGCGGCTTCCGGCGCGATGACAATCGGGCCGGCGGCTCCGGTGGCGGCTTCCGCCGGGACGACCGGGACCGGGATCGTGGGCCTCGTCGTGATGATGACCGTGGTGGTTACCGCGGTGGTCAGCAGCGGGACGACAGCCGTGGTGGTCGTCCCAGCGGTGGTGGGTTCGACCGGCGCGATGACCGGCCGCGTGGGCCCCGTCGCGACGACGACCGGCCCAGCGGCGGCGGCTTCCGGCGCGATGACAACCGGGGCGGCGGCTCCGGTGGCGGCTTCCGCCGGGACGACCGCGATCGTGGCGGGGACCGTGGTGGATACCGCGGCGGGCAGCGTGACGACCGTGGCGGGTTCCGTGGCCGTGACGACCGTGACCGGGACAGGGACCGTGAGCCGATCAAGCGGCTGCCCATCCCCGACGACGTCACCGGTGACGAGATCGACAAGGATGTACGCCAGGAGCTCATGAGCCTGCCGAAGACCCTGGCCGAGGATGTCGCACGCAACCTCGTCATGGTGGCCCGGCTGATCGACGAGGACCCGGAGGAGGCGTACGCGTACTCCCGTATCGCCCTGCGTCTGGCTTCGCGCGTCGCCGCCGTGCGCGAGGCGGCCGGGTTCGCGGCCTACGCGACGCAGAAGTACGCGGAGGCGCTCGCCGAGTTCCGGGCGTCCCGGCGGATGACCGGGTCCGTGGAGCTGTGGCCCGTCATGGCGGACTGCGAGCGCGGTCTCGGCCGGCCCGAGCGGGCGATGGCGATGGCCGGTGAGCCCGAGGTGCAGAAGCTGGACAAGGCCGGCCAGGTCGAGATGCGGCTGGTGGCCGCCGGTGCCCGTCGGGACATGGGGCAGATCGACGCCGCCATCGTCACGCTCCAGAGCCCCGAGCTGGCCTCCAACTCCATCCAGCCATGGACGCCGCGGCTGCGTTACGCATACGCGGACGCGCTGCTGGAGGCCGGGCGCGAGGACGAGGCCCGCGAGTGGTTCGGCAAGGCCCTGGAGGCCGACAAGGACGGCTCGACCGACGCGTCGGACCGGCTGGCCGAGCTGGACGGAGTGGAGTTCGTCGACGCCCTCGGCGACGACGAGGCCGTCGAGGTCGTGCAGTCCGTCGAGGACGACGCGGATGTCGAGGACGACGAGGCCGATGAGCGGGACGCCGACACCGGCACCGACCGTCGTGGTGGCGGGGCCGACAACGCCTAGTCGCTGACAGCCGGCACACGAAAGGGGCGGGATCCTGAAGGATCCCGCCCCTTTCGCCTGTCCGGCAGCCTTCTCAGTCGATGGTCAGGCTGCGCATGACCAGGCCTGTCGCCGGCTTCGGGCCGAAGGATGTCGACTTACGGGGCATGGTGACGCCCTGCCTGGCCAGGTCCCGGACGACCTCTTCGCGTACCGGATGCATCAGCACCGCCGTGGCACCCAGGCGTTCGGCCTGTTCGACGGCGGCCCCGGTGTCGTGGATGTAGCCGATGTGCTCGGGAGCGTCAGGGATCCGCCAGACCTCGTCGAGCAGCGCCGAGTGGAGGACCGTCGCGTCCAGCGTGCGCCACGCCTCGGGCCGGTCCGTCCGGATCGTGCGGGCCAGCAGGGCCGGGTCGGGCCGGTCCACCAGGTGGAAGCCGCCGTCGCCGGTGAGCAGGAACGCGTTGCCCTCCACAGCCGCGCCGGCGAGGGCGTCGAGCGCGCGGGGGAGCGGGCCCTCCACCGTACGGACGCGGAAGAGGCCCGAGAGCCCTTCGAGCGCCCGGGACACCGGCAGGCCGCGCAGGAGACGGTGGATCGCGCGGACCTGGAGCGGGTGGTGGGCCGTGTCGACGAGGAGGACGAGGCCGAAGTCCCAGGGGCCCGGGACGTTCTGTTCCCGCTGGAGCCGGAGGTAGGTGGCCCAGCGGTGGTGGCCGTCGGCGATCAGGGCCTGGTGGCGGGCGAGATCCGTCTGGATCTCGATGCGCTCGGCCGGGTCCGTGACGGCCCAGAGGCGGTGGTGGAACCCGTCCTCCGTGGTGGTGGCCAGCAGCGGAGGCCGCTCGGCCGTGCGCTCGATGACCGCCGCGGCGCCCTCCCGGCCCTCGTCGCTGCGGTAGGTCAGCAGCAGCGGCTCCAGGTGGGCCTGCATGGTGCGCATCAGCTCTGCGCGGTCCGCGACGATGTCGTCCATGACGTCCTCGTGCGGCAGCACGATCCCGTCGGCGGCGGGCGAGAGGGCCAGGGCGCCGATCAGGCCGCGCTGGAGGATCTGTTCGTTGCGCTGCTCGTAGACGTACAGCGCGGGCTCCGGATCCGGTGCGATCACGCCGTCGGCCAGCCACTTCCCCAGTGTCTCCGCCGCTTGCCGGTGCCGGTCCTCGGCGGTGTCGGCCTGCGGCAGGATGAGGCGCACGATGTTGTGCGGGTCCGCCGATTCCAGGTGGTGCAGACCGTCGGGCCGGACGACCACGTCGTACGGCGGCGAGGTCACCGCGGCCAGGCTGCCGACCCGGTCGGGGACGTAACGCAGTCCGCGGAACGGGATAAGCCGCAGTCCCTGCTCGTCGGGGCCTGAAGTATTCATTCGGGCATCGTATGTGTGCACGAGGCATACGCGATGATCGAGGGAGAGACGGATTGAGGAGCAGAGCCAAATGAGCCACAGCCAGAGCCAGCAGCACGACCGGGATCGGCATCGGCCCGCAGGGAGCGGAACGGCGCTGAGCGAGGCGTACGACACGGCTCTCCTCGACCTGGACGGCGTGGTGTACGCGGGTGGCGAGGCGATCGTCCACGCCGTCGAGTCGCTGCGTACCGCGCGGGACGGCGGGATGCACCTCGCGTACGTCACCAACAACGCCCTGCGCACACCGGACGCGGTGGCCGAGCACCTGACCGAGCTGGGCGTGCCCGCCGAGGCCGCCGATGTGATCACCTCGGCCCAGGCGGTGGCCCGGCTCATGGCCGACCAGCTGCCCGCAGGGTCCCGGGTGCTGGTCGTCGGCGGCGAGGGGCTGCGGGTCGCGCTGCGGGAGCGCGGGCTGGTGCCGGTGGAGTCGGCGGACGACGATCCGGTGGCCGTGGTGCAGGGGTACGGCGGGCCGGATCTGGCGTGGGGGCGGTTCGCGGAGGCGAGTTACGCCGTGGCGCGCGGGCTGCCGTGGTACGCGTCCAACACCGACCTGACCATCCCGGGCGCCCGGGGTATCGCACCCGGCAACGGTGCCGCCGTGGAGGTCGTACGGATCGCCACCGGCGCCGAACCGCATGTGGCGGGCAAGCCGTTGCCGCCGATGCACCGCGAGACCGTGCTGCGGACCGGGGCGAAGCGGCCGCTCGTCGTCGGGGACCGGCTGGACACGGACATCGAGGGCGCGTTCAACGGAGGCGTGGACTCGCTGCTGGTGTTGACCGGGGTGACGGACGCGGCGCAGCTGCTGGCCGCGGAGCCGTACCACCGGCCGACGTATGTGGACCGGGACCTGCGGGGGCTGCTGACCGGGCAGCCCGAGGTGACGGTGGAGGGTGACGCGGGCGAGGTGTTCCGGTGCGGCGGGTGGAGCGCGGTCGTACGGGACGGGGAGGAGCTGGTCCTGGACGGCGAAGGGGATCCGCTGGACGGGCTGCGGGCGCTCTGCGGTGCGGCGTGGACCTTCGCGAGGGACGGGTCGTTCGGGCTGGACGCGGAGAAGGCCGTCTCGGCGCTCGGGCTGTAGCGGGCCGCCCGGAGCCGGGGCGGTGGTGTGAAGGTAGGCTAACCTAACTTCGTGCTGGTCGGAGGTCCGTCCGGCTCCGATCCACCGGACACCCTCCGACTCCGGGAGTACGACCATGCAGCGCCTCACCGCAGAATCGGTGACCCTCGGCTATGACCAGCGGGTCATCGCCGAGGATCTCTCGGTGGAGATACCCGACCACTCCTTCACGGTGATCGTCGGGCCCAACGCCTGCGGCAAATCGACCCTGTTGCGCTCGCTCGCCCGGATGCTGAAGCCGAGCCGCGGGCAGGTGCTGCTGGACGGGCAGGTCATCCACCAGCTGCCCGCGAAGAAGGTCGCCCGCACGCTGGGGCTGCTGCCGCAGTCCTCCATCGCCCCCGACGGCATCACCGTCGCCGACCTCGTCGCCCGTGGCCGCTACCCTCACCAGGGGCTGCTGCGGCAGTGGTCGCCGGAGGACGAGCGGGTGGTCCAGGAATCCATGGAGTCGACCGGAGTCGCCGCTCTGGCCGAGCGGTACGTCGACGAGCTCTCCGGCGGTCAGCGGCAGCGGGTCTGGATCGCCATGGCCCTGGCCCAGCAGACGCCGCTGCTGCTGCTGGATGAGCCGACGACGTACCTCGACATCCAGCACCAGATCGATGTCCTCGACCTCTGTGCTGAGCTGCACGAGACGCAGGGGCGGACGCTCGTCGCCGTACTCCATGATCTGAACCACGCCGCGCGGTACGCCACGCATCTCATCGCGATGCGGGACGGGGAGATCGTCGCCGAGGGGGCGCCGTCCGATGTGGTCGACGCGGCGTTGGTGGAGCGGGTGTTCGGGATGCGGTGTCAGGTGATCGATGATCCTGAGACCGGGACGCCGCTGGTGGTGCCGGCCGCTCGGAAGGCGCGGAAGGTGGCTGCCTGAGGGGGCGCGGGGCGCCCCGGGTGGGCGCCTTGTCCTCGATCGCCGGACGGGCCTGATCTGCCCGGCTCTGATCTGCCCGGACTTGATCGCGCTCGGGCTTGATCGCGCTCGGGCTTGATCGTGCGCGCTACAGCAGTGATCTCAGCTTCAACAGGTCCCTGAAGCCCGCCTCCAGGCGTACGCGGCCCGCGGCCCACGCCTTCGCGAAGTTCAGGTCGCCGTCGACCAGGGCCACCAGGTCGTCGCTCGTCATCGCGAGCCGGATCTCCGCCTTCTCGCGGGGCGGGCCCTCGGTGGTGTCCTGGACCTGGATCCGGCCATCGGCCAGCCGGCCGGTGAACGTGATGTCGAGGTCCTTGATGTGACAGCTCAGCGAGCGGTCGAGCGCGGCCGCGCCGCGTACGTAGCCGTCGGCCGTCGCCAGGTTGTCGGAAAGTCTTCTCAGTGCGCTGCGGCACTCCGCCATGGTCGCCATCGTGCTCGACGGTACACCGGCCCGTCGCGGTAGCGTTTCGGCATGAGCGACTGGATGCCGGAGGCGCAGGTGCCGCCCGTGGGCGCGCCCGGGGAGCCGGAGACACCGGGGCAGGGGCCGACGGACGGCGCGCCCTCCTTCGAGCCCGCCGAGCCCGCACCCCTCGGGGTGGACCGCACCCCCACCGGCCGGGCCGAGGTCGACGCCGTCCTGGAGCGGCTGGCGGACGCGGACCACCTCCCGGCGGACGGGCACACCGAGGTGTACGAGGATGTACACCGTGGGCTCAGGGATGCGCTGACCTCGCTGGACGCCCGTCCGGCCGGGGACGCCCGTCCGGCCCCCGCACCCGGGCCGCCCAGGCCCGGCCCCACACCCGCGTACGACAACACGCACGACCACAGGAGCTGAACCGAACGTGGCAGGAGTGGCACGTCGCCGCCTCGACGCCGAGCTGGTACGCCGCAAGCTCGCCCGCTCGCGCGAGCACGCGAGCCAGCTGATCGCCGCGGGGCGGGTCACCGTCGGACGGACCACCGCGACCAAACCCGCCACCCAGGTCGAGACCGCCGCCGCGATCGTCGTCACCAAGGACGAGGACGACCCCGAATACGTCTCGCGCGGCGGCCACAAGCTGGCCGGGGCGCTCGCCGCCTTCGTGCCGCTCGGTCTGGCCGTCGAAGGGCGGCGGGCGCTGGACGCCGGCGCCTCGACCGGCGGGTTCACCGATGTCCTGCTGCGGTCCGGGGCCCGGCAGGTCGTCGCCGTGGACGTGGGGTACGGACAGCTGGCCTGGTCGCTGCAGTCGGATGAACGGGTCGTCGTCAAGGACCGTACCAACGTGCGGGAGTTGACGTTGGAGGCCATCGACGGGGAGGCGGTCGACCTGGTGGTCGGGGATCTGTCCTTCATTCCGCTCGGTCTCGTCCTGCCCGCTCTGGCTCGCTGCGCCGCGCCCGACGCGGACCTGGTCCTCATGGTCAAGCCGCAGTTCGAGGTCGGCAAGGAGCGGCTCGGCAGCGGCGGCGTGGTGCGGAGTGCGGAGCTGCGCGCCGAGGCCGTACGGGAAGTGGCGCGCCGGGCCTGGGGGCTGGGGCTCGGCGTACGCGGGGTGACGGCCAGTCCGCTGCCGGGACCGTCGGGGAACGTCGAGTACTTTCTGTGGCTGCGGGCCGGCGCACCTGAGCTGGATCCCGCGGATGTCGACCGTGCAGTGGCGGAGGGGCCTCGTTGACGACGAATGCGGCACGAACAGTCTTTCTTTTGGCGCACACCGGCCGCCCGGCCGCGATCCGCAGCGCGGAGCTCGTCGTCCAGGGGCTGCTGCGCAACGGGCTCGGCGTACGGGTCCTGGCCACCGAGGCGGCCGATCTGCCGCTCCCGGAGGCCGTGGAGACGGTCACCGACACCTCACCGGCGGCGGTGGACGGCTGCGAGCTGCTGATCGTCCTCGGCGGTGACGGGACGCTGCTGCGCGGCGCCGAGTTCTCCCGCGCCTCCGGCGTACCGATGCTCGGCGTCAACCTCGGGCGCGTCGGCTTCCTCGCGGAGGCCGAGCGCGACGACCTCGACAAGGTGGTCTCGCGGGTCGTCACCCGCGACTACGAGGTCGAGGAGCGCATGACGATCGACGTCCTCGTGCACGCGAAGGGGGACGTCGTCCACACCGACTGGGCGCTGAACGAGGCGGCCGTACAGAAGGTGTCGCCCGAGCGGATGCTCGAAGTGGTCCTGGAGATCGACGGGCGTCCGGTCACCGGGTTCGGCTGCGACGGGATCGTCTGCGCGACGCCGACCGGTTCGACGGCGTACGCCTTCTCGGCGGGCGGGCCGGTCGTCTGGCCGGAGGTGGAGGCGCTGCTGATGGTCCCGATCAGCGCCCACGCCCTGTTCGCCAAGCCTCTGGTGACCTCTCCGACCTCGGTCCTCGCCGTGGAGGTCCAGCCGCACACGCCGCACGGGGTGCTCTGGTGCGACGGGCGGCGGACCGTGGAGCTGCCGGCCGGCGCGCGGGTCGAGGTGCGGCGCGGTGCCGTGCCCGTACGGCTGGCGCGGCTGCACCAGGCCTCGTTCACGGACCGGCTGGTGGCGAAGTTCGCGCTGCCGGTGTCGGGGTGGCGGGGCGCGCCGCACTGACGGCTCGGACGGTGTTCCACGGCCTCCGCGAACCCCGGGAGAGTGAATCCGGGAGCGGGGGCCGTCGCGCGTCCGCCTCGGAACCTCGTAAGGTCATGTCCGTGTTGGAGGAGATGCGGATACGGTCGCTCGGAGTCATCGACGACGCGGTGGTGGAGCTGTCACCCGGTTTCACCGCGGTGACGGGTGAGACCGGCGCGGGCAAGACCATGGTCGTCACGAGCCTCGGGCTGCTGCTCGGCGGGCGCGCGGACCCCGCTCTCGTACGGGTCGGGGCCAAGGCCGCGGTCGTCGAGGGCAGGATCACGGTGTCCGACGGCGACGCGGCGGCGCTGCGGGCCGAGGAGGCCGGGGCGGAGCTCGACGACGGTGCGCTGCTCATCAGCCGTACCGTTTCGGCGGAAGGACGCTCACGTGCCCACCTCGGCGGCAGATCCGTGCCGGTGGGGGTGCTGACCGAGCTGGCGGACGAGCTGGTCGCCGTGCACGGCCAGACCGACCAGCAGGGGCTGCTCAAGCCCGCGCGGCAGCGGGGTGCGCTGGACCGGTACGCCGGGGACGGCGTGGAGGTCCCGCACGCGAAGTACGCGGCGGCCTACCGGCGGCTGCGCGCCGTCGCCACTGAGCTCGACGAGCTGACCACCCGGGCCCGGGAGCGGGCCCAGGAGGCGGATCTGCTGCGCTTCGGGCTGAACGAGGTCGCCGCCGTCGAGCCGTTGCCGGGTGAGGACACCGAGCTGGCCGCCGAGGCGGAGCGTCTCGGGCACGCGGAGGCCCTCGCCTCCGCCGCCGCCCTCGCGCACACCGCGCTGGCGGGCAACCCGGAGGACCCGGAGAGCGTCGACGCCACGACCGTGGTCGCCGCCGCCGGGCAGGCGCTGGACGGGGTCCGGGCCCATGACCCGGCGCTGGCCGCGCTGGCGGACCGGGTGGGCGAGATCTCCATCCTGCTTGCCGACGTCTCCGGTGAGCTGGCCGGGTACGCCGACCAGCTCGACGCCGATCCGCTGCGGCTGGCCGCCGTGGAGGAGCGCCGGGCCGCGCTCACCACCCTGACCCGCAAGTACGGCGAGGACATCGCGGCCGTGCTCGCCTGGGCGCAGGAAGGCGCGGGCCGGCTCACCGAGCTGGAGGGCGACGACGAGCGGATCGGCGAGCTGACGGCGGAGCGCGACGCGCTGCGGGCCGAACTGTCCGCCCTCGGTCAGGCGTTGACCGACGCCCGTACGGAGGCCGCCGCCCGGTTCGCCGAGGCGGTGACCGGGGAACTGGCCTCGCTCGCCATGCCGCACGCCCGGGTCTCCTTCGCCGTCCGGCAGACCGAGGCGGCCGACGAGGCCTCCGGAATCGACATCGGCGGACGGAGCGTCGTCTACGGCCCTTCGGGCGCGGACGAGGTCGAACTGCTGCTCGCTCCGCACCCCGGCGCCCAGCCCCGGCCGATCGCCAAGGGCGCGTCGGGCGGTGAGCTGTCCCGGGTGATGCTCGCGGTGGAGGTCGTCTTCGCGGGCTCCGACCCGGTGCCGACGTACCTCTTCGACGAGGTCGACGCGGGCGTCGGCGGCAAGGCGGCGGTCGAGGTCGGGCGGCGCCTGGCCAAGCTCGCCCGGTCCGCGCAGGTCGTGGTGGTGACGCACCTCCCGCAGGTGGCGGCCTTCGCCGACCGGCAGTTGCTGGTCGAGAAGACCGTGGACGGTTCGGTGACCCGGAGCGGGGTCACGGTCCTGGAGGGCGAGGACCGGGTCAAGGAGCTGTCCCGGATGCTGGCGGGCCAGGAGGACTCCGAGACGGCCCGCGCCCATGCGGAGGAGCTGCTGGCGACGGCGCGCAAGGACGGATGACGAGGCGGACGGGGCCGGGCGGGGGTCTCCCCGCCCGGCCCCGTCCGCATGCCTAGGCTTCCTCCATGGCTACGAACGTGGGCAGGGCCGTCGTCGTCGCAGGTCTCGTCGGCGCGGGCGCGTACGCGGCGCTCAGTCGTCGTACGGACGCCGCGTGGCTGCGGACCAACCACGCCGGCCGGACCGTCACCTTGTACGCCGGGCCGGCGGCCGTCCTCGGTGGAGCCGCCGGGATCGCCGTCGCTCCGGGGCCGGTCAGGGAGCGGGCGGCCGGAGTGCTGGCGGTGCTGGTTGCCGGGGGCTGCGGGGCGTACGACGACCTGGTGGCCGCCGATGACCCGCGCCGGGGTTTCCGGGCACATCTCGGGGCGCTGCGCGGCGGCGAGGTGACCAGCGGGGCCGTGAAGCTCTTCGGGATCGGGGCGGCGGGGGTGCTGGCCGGGCTGCTGACCGAGGAGCGGGCGGTGGACGGGGTGCTGAGCGGGGTGGTGATCGCCGGGACCGCCCATCTGGTGAACCTGGTGGATGTGGGGCCGGGGGTGGCGGTCGCTTCCGTGGTGTTGCTGGGAGCGGCGGCCGGGATGCCGGGAGCTGCGGCGGCGGCCGTGCTCGCCCCGGCCGACCTGGGCGAACGCACCATGCTCGGGGACACCGGAGCCCATGGGCTCGGGGCGGCGCTGGGGCTGGCCGCGGCCGGGCTCGGTGGACGTCACGGAGGTCGTACGGGGCGTGTCGTCCTGGCCGCCGGGCTGGTGGCGGCCGCGGCGAACGGGGAGCGGGTCAGCGGGCTCGCCCGACGCGCCTCGGGAGCGCTGAGGGGTCGGGCAGGGCGTGCGGCGATGGCTTGAGCGTGCCGGTGGCGGCAACTTCGTGCCTCCGGGTTCACTCGTGAGGGTGGTGAGGTGTGGCCGGTTGTCGCCGCGTGGTCAGCAGCAACGTTCCGCCGGTCCCGGAACGCGCGTACGGACTGGCATCCTTGGCGCTGTACTCACCACTGACCTCCGGTCACCGACCACTGACCTCTCACCACCGACCACCGACTCGGGGACCCCGGGAGCCAATCAACGTGTCACAGCTGCGTACGGTCCAAGTCCTGGGCGGCGGCAGTGCGGGCAGCAGCGCGCACGTCAGTTCTCTCGCCGCGGGGCTGGTGGCGCGCGGGGTGCAGGTCACCGTCTGCGCCCCGTCCGCCGTAGGCCGGGCCTACGACTTCACGGCGACCGGCGCACGCTTCCTGCCGGTGCCCCGCCGCAGCGACCCGGCCGCCGTCGCCGCTCTCCGCGCCGCCTGCGTGGGCGCCGACGTGGTCCACGCCCATGGCCTGCACGCCGCCTCCCGTACCGCCTTCGCGCTGAGCGGCCGGACCGTGCCGCTGGTGCTGACCTGGCACACCCGCCGGTACGCCGAGGGTGCCCGCCGCCAGATCCTGCACCTGCTGGAGCGAAGAGCCGTACGGGCGGCGGCCGTTGTCCTCGCTCCTTCCTCCGACCTGGTGGACCGGGCGCGGGTCCGAGGCGCCCGGGACGCGCGGCTCGCCCCGGTGGCCGTCCCCGTACCGCGTTCGGCCGGTGTTCTGCACGACGGCAAGGCGCGGGCCGAACTCGGTGCGGTCGAGCGGCCGTTGCTGATGGCCGTCGGCAGCCTCGTCCCGCACCACGGCTTCGACACCTTGCTGGACGCGGCCCGCGCCTGGCGCGGACTCGACCCCGTACCTCTGCTGGTCATCGCAGGGGAGGGGCGCGAGCGGGAGGCGCTGCAACAACGCATTCGGGACGAGGAGTTGCCCGTACGGCTGATCGGATGCCGGGAGGACGTCGGCGAGCTGATCGCCGCCGCCGACCTGGCCGTGCTGCCCAGCCGGTGGGAGGGCCGCTCACTGCTGGCGCAGGAGGCGTTGCGACTGGGTGTGCCCCTGGTGGCTACCGACGTCGGCGGTGTGCACGAACTGGTGGGTGAGGCCGCTGAGTTGGTGCCGTTCGGGAACGCCGAGGCGCTGGCAGGAGCGGTCGCGGGGCTGTTGGGCGATCCGGAGCGGTGCGCGCGGCTGGCCGAGGCCGGGCGGGAGCAGGCGGCGGGCTGGCCCATCGAGGACGACACGATCGCCCATGTGCTCAGCGTGTACGACGAGCTGGCGCAGCCGCTGCCTTCACGTTCCTAGTTCGTGTGGCGGCGGGCCCGCAGCGCCAGGCTGAGGGCCAGCACCGTCTGCGGGTCGTCCAGGTCCGTGCCGAGCAGTTCGCCGATCCTGGCCAGCCGGTTGTAGAGCGTCTGGCGGTTCAGATGCAGTTCGCGCGCGGTCTCGGCCTTGCGGCCGGCGTGCGCCAGATACGCCTGGAGCGTCGGCAGCAGCGGCGGGCGCGAGGTGCGGTCGTGCTCGCGCAGCGGACCGATCGCCCGGTTCACGAACGCCGCGAGGTCCGGGTGGTCCCGCAGCCGCCACAGCAGCAGGTCGATGTCGAGGCGCCGGGCGTCGTACCAGGGCCGGTCGTCCAGCCCCTGCGCCGCCGTGGCCGTCTCCGACGCGTGCCGCAGCCCGGCCCCCGCCCCGGCCCAGCTTCCGGCGACGCCGACCACGACCACCGGCGGCTGCGAACCGGCCCGGTCGAGGCCGGCCCGGGCCACGCCCGCCCGCAGCGCCGCCGCCACCCGGTCCGCGACCGCCGTCCGCTCGCCCTCCGACCGCAGCCCGAGCAGCAGCGGAACCCGCCCCTCCACCGGCCGGACGCCGAGCAGCACCGGTACGCCGACCGAGGCCAGCTCCTCCAGCACCGCGCGGGCCAGCAGCGCCCAGTTGCCCGACGGGGACAGCTCGGGCGCCAGGCGCATCACGACCGGGAGGAGCGGGGTGTCCCCGGGCCGGAAGCCGAGCACCCGCGCCTGGGCCGGAGCGTCCTCCGGGGTGATCCGGCCCTCCGCGAGGTCGGTGAGGAAGTCGCCCCGGCCCCGGGCCGCCAGCTCCTCCTCCTGCCGGGCCTGCATCAGGACCACCGCGAGGAGCCCCGCCGCCCGCTCGGCCGCCATCCGGTGGACGGTGGCGAGGGGTCCCGCGACGGCGAGCAGCACCAGGCGGGCCCGTACGGCGCCGGTGTCCGGACCGCCGCCCGGCACGTCCACCAGCAGCGCACCGGTCGGCGGCGACTCCCGGGCCGCCCGGTCCCCGCGCATGCCCTCCCAGACCTGGAGCGGGTCCGCGCCCACCGGACCCGTGCCCGTGGACGCCGCGTACAGGAGTTGCCCGTCGGGCGTCTCCAGGAAGACCGGGTTGGCGGTGAAGTCGGCGAGGATGCCGAGCACCTGCGGTACCCCGCCCCCGTCGAGCAGCGCCCGGGTGGCGCGCCGGTGCACCTCCTCCGCCTGCTGGAGCAGGGCGTAGTGCCCGTTGACGATCTCGGTGTGCACCTCCTCGGTCACCGCGACGAACGGCACCTCGCGGTGGAGCTGCACCAGTGGCAGACCGGCCGTGCGGGCCGCGTCCACGATGGAGGCGGGCAGCCTGCTGAAGCGCGGGCCCAGCTCCACCACCAGGGCGGCGATGCCCCGGTCGGCCAGGCGGCGGACGAAGGCCCGCTGCTCGGCGGGACGGGTGCCGAGGCCGAGGCCGGTGGTGAGGAGCAGTTCGCCGCCCTTGAGGAGCGAGGCGATGTTCGGCACCTCGCCCGCGTGCACCCAGCGCACCGTGCGGCTCAGCCGGTCCGCGCCGGCCACCACCTCCGGGAGCCCCGCACGCAGCCCCGGCAGCTCCAGTGCCCGCTGCACGGTGATTCCGCTGTGGCTCTCCACGTACCCGGCCCGCTTTCCCCTTGTTCCCGCCGCCCGAACCCCGGGCGGTCGTCCTGTTCAGGACGCTACCGCCCGGGGCCCGGGATGCGCATGGCAGGGGAGGCGTGGGGACCGCGAGGTCAGGCGGTCGTGGAGGCTCCGGACGCGATGCCGAAGGACGGGTCCGGGACCTCTTCCGGCGAGATCAGCGTGGAGGAGCGGCCGTCGACGCCCACCGGCACGTCGCCGTCGATGGTGACGCGGCGGAGCTTGCGCTCGTGGGCGTCGGAGTCGTCGACCCCGTAGTGCTGGGTGGCGCGGTTGTCCCAGATCGCCACGTCGCCCACCTGCCACTGCCAGCGCACGGTGTTCTCCGGGCGCTCGATGTGCGACTGGAAGAGGTCCAGGAGCGTACGGGAGTCGCGGCCCGTGAGGCCCGCGATGCGCTGCACGAAGTTGCCGAGCAGCAGGGTGCGCTCACCGGTTTCGGGGTGGACGCGTACCACCGGGTGCTCGGTGAGGAATTTCGTCGAGGTGAACACCTCCTTGTACTGCTTCAGCGCCTCGGGCAGGGCCTGCGGGCGCAACGCCGCGTAGTCGTAGTCGTTGGAGTGGACCGCGCGCAGCGAGTCGGCCAGAACGCGGAGCGGCTCGGGGAGCCCGTCGTACGCGGTGGCGGTGTTGGCCCACAGCGTGTTGCCGCCGTACGGCGGGATGGTCACGGCGCGCAGGATGGAGAAGGCCGGGTAGGCGGGGACGAAGGTGACGTCGGTGTGCCACTGGTTGGCGCGGCCCCCGTGGTCGGAGTCGATGCCGAGGGAGTAACGGCCGTCGGCGGACGGCACGGTGGGGTGGGCGACCGGCGTGCCGAGCAGCTTGCCGAACGCCTCGTGGCTCTCCTCGTCCAGGTGGTCCTGGCCGCGGAAGAGGACGACCTTGTTGGCGAGAAGCGCGGCGCGGATCTGCGCGACGCTCTCGGGGGAGAGGTCGCCGCCGAGGCGGACGCCGGAGATGACGGCGCCGAGGCGGCCGCCGATCTTCTGGACGGTGAGGGCGGAGGTGGTGGTCGCGGAGGACATGGCGGGTTCCTTTCGGGTTCCAAGACCATCCATTGATTAATCTTGGAGCGAAATTAATTTGGACGAGGAGAGGCCCCCACTGGAGAACCAGGGGTGAAGCGGAGGCCTGGGGGAGGAGGAAGCGCGATGCGGCCGGAGAAGCGGCCGGTCAGGCGGCGGTACAGCGGCCGGGACACCCGGGCGCTGTGGCGGTGCGGCCGGCGTGGGCGGGCCGCGCGTCGGAAACGGCCGTCGCGAACATGGTCCGGAGAATTCCAGCGCTCCTCCGCGTACGTCAAGCACCCGCCCGTGCCCCGGCAGGTGCCCGACGGTGGTTGAATCGGCGCCCGCGCACGGCCCGGCCGCTGTCCGGGGATGCTCCGTCAAACCGCCTCTGAGCAGCGGTTTCACCGGCGATCCCGGACGGCTCTGCTACCCCGTCCGGCCACCGGGTGCGGGAGTCGGCGCGATTTCACGCCGCCGTAATGTTGCGAGTGCCCCCGTGCCCCCCGTGGCGCAGGACCGAAGGAAGGCCCCATGACCGCCGCCCCCCAGCTCCCTCGGACGACCACCGCCCTCTCCGTCCGCCCCGCCGACCGGCTGCCCCGCGCGACCGGTGACGGCCGGCGCGAGGCCAACGCCGCGACGGTGCTGCGCGCGGTGCTGGACCACGGGCCCGTCGCCCGCAGGTCGATCGCCCAGCTCTCCGGCCTCAGCCCCGCCGCCGTATCGCGCCAGTGCGTCGACCTCGTCCGCCTCGGACTCGTCCGTGAGCTGCCCGAACGGGTGGAGAGCAGCGGCGTCGGCAGACCCCAGATCCCGGTCGACCTGCACACCGGCGAGAGCGACGGGCCGGTGGCGGGCGGCGTGCACATCGGGGTTCCCGGGTCGACGTTCGGCCTGCTGGACCTGCGCGGCCGGCTGCTGGCCCGCCGGACCTTCCCGCACGACGGGATCGCCGCCGGAGACCTCTCGCGCCAAGTCGTCGCCGGGCTGCGGGACTTCCTCGCCGACACCACCGGTGACCACCGCCTCCTCGGGGTCGGCGCCGCGCTCGGCGGCTGGGTGGATCCCGCACTCGGGACGGCGGTGCGGCACGACACCCTCGGCTGGCACCAGCGGCCGCTCGCCGCCGAACTCTCCCGGGGCCTCGGCGGGATCGACGTACGCATCGACAACCACGCCCGCGCCATCGCCCAGTCCGAGATCCTCTTCGGCCGGCCCGCCGCACGCCGCAGCCTGGTCCACCTCTTCATCGGCAACGTGGTCGACGCGGCCCTCGGTATCGCCGGAGTCGTCCACCAGGGGCCGGGCTCCGGCGCCGGGGACGTGGCCCACCTGCCCGTACCGGACTCCACGGTCACCTGCCCGTGCGGGCGGACCGGCTGCCTGGAGGCGACGGCCTCCAACACGGCGGTCGCCCGGACCGCCGTGCGGCGCGGGATCGTGCCCGACGCCGATGTGTTCCTGCTGGTGGACGCGGCGGCGGCCGGGGACCGGCGGGCGGACCGGCTGCTGCGCGAGCGCGCCCGCGCGGTCGGCCGGGCGACCGCGCTGCTGCTGGACGTCCTCAACCCGGACCTGGTCGTGGTCACCGAGCACTCCAGCCTCCTCAACCCGGAGTACCTGGAGGAGATCAGGGGCGCCGCCGTCGATCTCTCGCATGTCTGCGGAGACCCCGAACGCATCGTCGGTCCGCATGCCGGAATGGCCGTGCTGCCGGTCGCCGGGGGCACGATCGCGCTGAATCCCCTGTTCAGAAGCCCTTTGGCGACCTCTCAGCGGTAGCCGCGCGTATGGGGCAGGAGGTGAATTCGTACCAAGATCCGGACAGACCAGGTTGACCGTCCGGCGAAGCCACTGTCATATTGCTCCCGTGAACCCGGACATGCGCCTCATCTCCCGCAGGCACGTCGACCTCTGTCGACAGGCCAGCGCGGTCTGTGCCGTCCACGGCTGACCCGGACCCCTCCTCGTCCGACGGGCTCCCCTCCGCGGAGCCGTTCCCAGGCCCCGGTCCTGCGCTGATCCGGCGCGCTGAGCGCCCCTTCCTCCCGTACGCCGGTGGGCGGCCCTATACGGCCGGTCCGCCCCGGACCCGTACGCGCTGACTCCCTACCGCCACCGCGTCATGCCCGCCGGTGACACCTGTAGACGCGCCTCCATTCAATTGCTCCCGCAGCGGAATCAATTGGTGCCACCCGCACCCGCTTCCTTCCACCCACCGTCCCTCACTGTCACAGGCAGGCTTCGATGACCGAGCTGTTCTCCTCCCCGTCCCCGTCCCCTTCCGCGGGGCTCTCCCGGCGCTCCACCCTGCTCGCCGGCGGCGGCAGCGCCCTGCTGCTCGGACTGGGGCTGACGGGCTGCCGCTCGGCGGTCTCCGAGAGCTCGTCCGCTCCGCGGGAGACCGGTGGCGAGCCCCGGCGCGGTGGCACCCTCCACCTCGCCATCAACGCCGACTTCGTCCCGGGCCTGCTCTTCGCGCAGAGCGGCCAGTCCCTCCAGCAGCGGCTCATCTACAACACCCTGACCCGGTACGACGACAGCCTCACGCCCAAGCCGGAGCTCGCCACCTCGTGGACGTACGCGAAGGACGGACGCAGCATCACGCTGAGACTGCGCGACGACGTCACCTTCCACGACGGTCGGCCCTTCACCGCCGACGACGTGATCTTCGCGGTGAAGAACCTCCAGAACCCGGTCCGCGCAGCCCAGTTGCGTAGTACGGCCGCCACCGTCAACGGGTTCGAGAAGCGCGGCGACCACGAGCTGGTGCTGAAGCTCGCACATCCGGTGAACAACCTGTTCGACCTCTTCGAGTTCATGATCATCGCCGATGAGAAGAGCGTCGAGGACGCCGTCACCGGCAAGAAGCTCATCGGCACCGGCCCGTTCCGGCTGAAGGAGTGGAGCCCCGGCTCCGGGCTGAGCCTGACCCGCAACGACAGCTACTGGCTGCCTGGCCGGCCCTACCTCGACGGCGTCGAACTGCGGGTCATACCGCAGGCCGACGCGCTGATCTCGTCCCTGCGCTCCGGCCAGTCCCAGCTCTCCTTCGCCGTACCCGGCAAGAGCCTGAGCGTCATCAAGAGCGACCCCGAGCTGAAGATCACCAACTACGACACCGGTGCCGGCGCCATCTACCTCGGCGTCAACACCACCATCGCCCCGCTGAACGACAAGACCGTCCGCCAGGCCCTCGCCTGGGCCATCGACCGCGACCGGCTCCTCGCGCAGACCCTGGGCGGTTACGGCCTCGCCTCCGCCGCTCCGTGGCCCAAGTCCTCGCCCGCCTTCAGCGAGGCCCACCGCACCCACTACACCCACAACCCCGGCAAAGCCCGCGAGCTGCTGAAGTCCGCCGGACACAGCAAGCTCCAATTCCCGCTGCTGCACATCGCGTTGCCCGGTGAGACGGCGATCGCCGAGTCCATCCAGTACGACCTCAAGCAGATCGGCGTCACCACCACCCTGGAGCCCACCGACGGCGCCACCGCGCAGAAGAAGCTGATCTCGCAGCAGATGCCGGCGCTCTGGTCCATGGGCCACGGCTTCGCCCAGGTCCAGCCCTCCACCCTCGCGGTGAGCGCGTACCCCTTCAACGAGGCGAAGAACACGTCCAGGTACCGCTCCACCGCCTACACGAAGGTCGTCCAGGAGGCCTGGACGAAGCCGGAGACGGGCGCCGCCGAGGCCAACGCCCTGCACGAGAAGATCTCCGGCATCCTGCTCGACGAGGCGTTCATCATCGACCTCGTCGTCCGCGGCCAGGTCCAGGTCAACTCCGAGCGCCTGCGCGGCGTCGCGCTCAACAAGTTCTCCTATCTCAACCTCGACGACGCCTACCTGGTGTGACATGGGCCGCTACCTGCTGAGGCGGCTGCCCTCCGCCTTCCTCGTCCTGCTCGGGGCCTCGTTCCTCATCTTCTCCATCCTCCGGCTCGTCCCCGGCGACCCGGCGACCTCGCTGGCCGGGCCCGACGCGGACGCGGCGACCGTCGCCGCGATCCGTGAACGGCTCGGCCTGGAAGCGCCGTTGCACTCCCAGTACGGGCAGTGGATCGGCTCCCTGGTCACCGGCGACCTCGGACCCTCGTACGCGATCGGCGGCCAGGTCTCCGGTCTGATCGCCGACGGGCTCGGCGCCACCGCCGAACTCACCGCGGCCGCCCTGCTGTTCGTCATCGTGCTCGGCAGCGCCTTCGGCATCCTCGGCGCCACGTCACGCAGCGGCTGGGTCCGCAGCGCGATCCGGGTGACGACGACCGCCGCACTGGCCGTGCCGCCGTTCGTCAGCGGTGTCCTGCTGGTGCTGCTGTTCGCGGTCGTCCTCGGCGTGCTGCCGCCGGGCGGACGCGTGGCGTTCTTCGGCGCACCCGACCTGGCCGCGCAGTACCTGCTGCTGCCCGCACTCTGCCTGGCCCTCCCGAGCGCCGCCGTCCTCGGCCGCTACCTCAAGGACGGCATCGAGCGCGCGCTGGCCGAGGACTACATCCGTACCGCCACCGCCGCCGGGGTCGCACCGCGCCGGCTGCTCTGGCGGCATGCCCTGCCCAACGCCCTCCCGCCCGTCGTCACGCTGCTCGGCATGCAGACCGGACACCTGCTCGGCGGGGCCGTGCTCGTCGAGGCGATCTTCGCCTGGCCTGGCCTCGGCCAGCTCGCCGAACAGGGCCTCAGCCGGCGCGACTACCCGGTCGTCCAGGACCTGCTGCTCCTCCTGGTCGCCGTCTTCGTCGTCGTCCAGCTGCTCACCGACCTCGTCTACGCCTGGCTCGACCCCCGGATCAGGTGGGAGTGACCGCCATGACCTCGACCCCCGACCTCGCCCCGGCCGACCCGGCAACTCTGCGGAAGCCCGTACGGGCCCTGCGGACCACCGGCCCCCGAAAGGCCCCCCGCAAGACCTCCCGCCACCCCTACCGCGCCGCGCTCTCCACCACCCGCGCCCGCATCGGACTCGTCCTCGTCGGCGCGGTCGTCCTCGCCGGCCTGCTGGCCCCGATCGTCGCCGGACACGGCCCCACCGACCAGAGCGGCCTCAGCCTCGCGCCCGTCGGCACCCCCGGGCACCCGCTCGGCACCGACGACCTCGGCCGCGACCTGCTCAGCCGCGTCCTGTACGGCATCCGCGCCGACCTCGGCATCATCACCATCGCCGTCCCCGTCGGCGCCGCCCTCGGCTGCCTCCTCGCCCTCGCGGCGGCCGCGCACCCGGTGCTCGACACCCTCGTCCAGCGGATCTTCGACCTGATCCTGGCCTTCCCGGGCCTGATCCTCGCGCTCGCCGTGACCGCCATCCTCGGCCCCGGCCGGCTCCCGGTCGTCCTGGTCATCGCGCTCGCGGAGATCCCGGCGTTCGGGCGGCTGCTGCGCGGCGGGATCCTCGTCCAGCGCGAGCGGGAGTACGTCACCGCCGCCCGGGTCGGCGGCAGTTCGGGCCCGCGCGTGCTGGTCCGGCACATCCTGCCCAACGCCGCCGATCCGCTCATCGTCCAGGTCGCCGTCTCGCTGACCGTCGCCGTCTTCATCGAGGGTGCGATGAGCTTCCTCGGCGTCGGCGTACGGCCGCCGGAGCCCACGCTCGGCTCGGTCCTGAGCCAGTCCATGCCCTACCTCGCCCAGGCCCCGAACTTCGCGGCCGGGCCGCTGATCACCGTGACCGCGCTCGTCCTCGGCCTCTCACTCATCGCCGAGGCGCTCAACCGGGAGGTACGCCGATGACCGCCCCGCCCCAGCACGCCACACCGGGTGAAGCCGCTCACGATCTGCTCGAAGTCCGCGACCTGGGCGTCGAGTTCACCGCACCCGACGGCTCGACCCTGCGCGCCGTGCGCGGAGTCTCCTTCACCCTGCGCCGGGGCGAGACGCTGGCCGTCGTCGGCGAGTCCGGCTCCGGCAAGTCCACCACCGCCCTCGCGCTGACCCGGATGCTGCCCGGCACCGGACGCGTGACCACCGGATCGGTCCTGCTGGACGGCCAGGACCTCGCCGCCGCGAGCGACCAGGAGCTGCGCGCGGTGCGCGGCGCCCGGATCGGCATGATCTTCCAGGACCCGATGACGGCCCTGAACCCGGTCCTCACCGTAGGCCGCCACCTGGACGAGGTGCTCCGCGCCCACGGCGGACGGGACCGGGCCACACGCCGGACCCGCGCCGTCGAACTCCTCGACCGGGTCGGCATCCCCGAGCCCCACCGCCGTATCGACGACCACCCGCACCAGTTCTCCGGCGGCCAGCGCCAGCGCATCCTGATCGCCATGGCCCTGGCCGGCGAGCCCGACATCCTGCTCGCCGACGAACCGACCACCGCGCTCGACGCCACCGTCCAGGAACAGATCCTCACCCTCCTGGCCGACCTCAACCGCGAGACCGGCACCGCCCTCGTCCTCATCACCCACAACATGGGCGTCGTCGCCCGCTCCTGCGCACGCGTCCTCGTCATGTACGGCGGCACGGTGGTCGAGGACGGCCCGACCGCCGAGGTCCTCACCCGCCCCCGCCACCCGTACACCGCCGGCCTCCTGGCCGCCGTCCCCCGCCTCTCCGCCCCCTCCGGCACCCGCCTCACCGGCATCCCCGGCTCCCCGCCCGACCTCACCCTCCTCGGGGACGGCTGCGCCTTCGCCGAGCGCTGCACGCTGGTGGAGGACCGCTGCCGTACGGCGGCGCCGCCGCTGGTCACGCTGACCGGCGGCGTACGGGCCGCCTGCCTGCCCGCCGCCGAGCGCACCGAACCGCTGCCCGCACCCGCCCCGCCCGTCCGCATCGACCGCGCGGCGACCGGGGCCGTGGTCCTGGAGGCGGACGGGCTGCGCAAGACGTACAAGCGGCGCGGGGTGCGCGGGCGCGGGTTCACCGCGCTCGACGGGGTGTCGCTGACGCTGGCCGAGGGCGAGACCCTGGGCATCGTGGGGGAGTCCGGCTCGGGCAAGTCCACGCTGGCCCGGGTCCTGGCCCACGCCCATCCCTCCGACGGCGGCACGGTGAGGCTGCGCGGCCGGGACGTCACCCGGCCCGCGCGGCACGAGCTGCACGCGGTGCGCCGGCAGATCCAGATGGTGTTCCAGGACCCCTACGCCTCGCTCAACCCCCGGATGACGGTGGGCCAGATCGTCGCGGAACCCCTGATCGCCTTCGGCCTGGGCGACCGGGACGAGCGCGAGGCCCGGGTCGCCGAGCTGCTCACGCTCGCCGGGCTCGACCCGGCCGTGGCCGACCGGCAGCCGCGCTCCTTCTCCGGCGGGCAGCGCCAGCGCATCGGCATCGCCCGCGCGCTCGCACCCGAGCCGTCCGTCCTGATCTGCGACGAACCCGTCTCGGCGCTCGACGTCTCCGTCCAGGCGCAGATCGTCGGCCTGCTCACCGACCTCCAGCGCGACCTGGGACTCGCTCTGGTCTTCATCGCCCATGACCTCGCGGTGGTCCGGCAGGTCAGTCACCGCATCGCGGTCATGCACCAGGGCCGGATCGTGGAGAGCGGCAGCGCCGACGACGTCTGCGAGAACCCGTCGGACCCGTACACCCGGGCCCTGCTGGCGGCGGCGCCGGAGCCCGTACCCGTCCAGCACGCACTCCGGAAGATCGAGGTGCCCGCATGAGCGCGTGCTGCACGCCGGGGCGTGCTTGTACGGGAGCGTCCACGGCGGTCCTGCCGCTTCCGGCCGTACGCCGACCGGCCCCCATCGAAACCGGACGGATGGCCGAACTCCCGGGCGGAACCTTCCGGATGGGCGACGCCTTCGGCGAGGGCCACCTCGCCGACCGGGAGGGGCCGGTACGGGAGGTCACCGTGGCCCCCTTCGCCATCGACACCACCGCCGTCACCAACGCCGCGTGGTCGGCCTTCGCGGAGGCCACCGGCTACCGCACCGACGCCGAACGCCACGGCAGCAGTTACGTCTTCCACCTCCTGCTCCACCCCGAGGCCGCCGAGCGCCACGTCCTCGGCCGGGTGCCCGGCGCGCCCTGGTGGCTCGGCGTCACCGGGGCGTCCTGGTCCGCACCGGAAGGGCCGGGCTCCGACCTGACGGACCGCGCGGACCATCCGGTCGTCCACATCTCCTACGACGACGCCCTCGCCTACTGCGACTGGACCGGCACCCGGCTGCCCACCGAGGCCGAGTGGGAGTACGCGGCACGCGGCGGCCTGGACGGCGCCCGCTATCCGTGGGGCGACGAACTCACCCCCGGTGGAAGGGAGATGTGCAACATCTGGCTCGGCCGCTTCCCGCACCGCTCGGACCGGCCCGGCGGCCGTACGGGCACCGTGCCCGTCACCGCCCACGAGCCGAACGGTTACGGGCTCCACAACACCTCCGGCAACGTCTGGGAGTGGTGCGCCGACGTCTTCGGACCCGGTGAACGGGTCATCCGGGGCGGCTCCTACCTCTGCCACGCCTCGTACTGCAACCGCTACCGGGTCGCCGCCCGCTCCCACAACACCCCCGACTCCTCGACCGGCCACGGTGGCTTCCGCCGCGCCCGCGACCTGGCACCGCACAGGACGACAGAAGAAGGGGCCACCGCGTGAAGGCCGTCATGGTGATGTTCGACAGCCTCAACCGGCACCTGCTGCCGCCGTACGGCGCCGACTGGACCCACGCCCCCAACTTCCGCCGCCTCGCGGACCGTACGGTCACCTACGACACCTGCTACGCGGGCTCCATGCCCTGCATGCCGGCCCGCCGCGAACTCCACACCGGCCGCCACAACTTCCTGCACCGGGGCTGGGGTCCGCTGGAACCGTTCGACGACTCCATGCCCGAGATCCTCAAGCGGCACGGCGTCCACACCCACCTCGTCAGCGACCACCAGCACTACTGGGAGGACGGCGGGGCGACCTACCACGGGCGGTACAACTCCTGGGAGTTCTTCCGGGGCCAGGAGGGCGACGCGTGGAAGGGGCAGGTGGCCGACCCGGAGATCCCCGACTCGCCGCGCGCCACGCGCAACGACCTCTGGCGGCAGGACTGGGTCAACCGGCAGTACCTGGACACCGAGGCGAAGCAGCCGCAGACCCTCACCTTCGACGCCGGTCTGGAGTTCCTGCGGACGAACCACACAGAGGACGACTGGTTCGTCCAGATCGAGACGTTCGACCCGCACGAACCCTTCTTCACCCAGGACCACTACAAGGAGCTCTACCCGCACGACTACGACGGACCGCACTTCGACTGGCCCGACTACAACCGGGTCACCGAGACCAAGGACCAGGAGCGGCACGCCCGTTACGAGTACGCCGCGCTGCTCTCCATGTGCGACCACTCGCTCGGCCGGGTCCTGGACGCGATGGACGAACACGGGCTGTGGGACGACACGCTGCTGATCGTCTGCACCGACCACGGCTATCTGCTCGGCGAGAAGGGCTGGTGGGCCAAGGTCGTCACGCCTTGGTACAACGAACTGGTCCACACCCCGCTCTTCGTCCACGACCCGCGCCGCCCCGACCGCGCCGGAACCCGGGACGCGGCCCTCGTCCAGACCATCGACCTGGCCCCGACCCTGCTGGACTTCTTCGGCGCCGCACTCCCGCCGGACATGCGGGGCCGACCGTTGAGCGAGACCGCCGACGCACAACAGCCACGCGAATCAGCACTGTTCGGCATGTTCGGCGGCCACGTCAACATCACCGACGGCCGGTACGTCTACATGCGCGCCTGCCACGACGACACCAACCAGCCGCTGTACGAGCACACGCTGATGCCCACCCGTATCCGTGGCCGCTTCACTCCCGAGGAGCTCACCGGCCTCACGCTGGCGGACCCGTTCCCCTTCACCAAGGGCGTGCCCACCCTCCGCATCCCCGCCCAACCCTCACCGCTCCTGGGCCCGCAGCGGTTCGGCACGCTCCTCTTCGACCTGGAGACCGACCCGCTCCAGGAGAGGCCCATCAGTGACCCGGCCGTCGAACTGCGCCTGGCCCGGCTGCTGGTGGAAAGGCTCCGCGCCAACGACGCGCCCGCCGACCAGTACGCCCGCCTCGGCCTCCCGTACGACCCCGAGGACGTCACCGAGGCCCACCTGCTGGTCGACGCCCAGCGCGAGCGGGCCGAGGCGGGCCGCCGGCCGGCAGCCCGTTCGGACGAGTTCACCGAAGGCGCGCTCAACCTCCGTACGCCACTGGCCGAACTGCTCGCCGAGCCGTCGGCCGCCGACGCGATCCGCCGCATCGTCCCCGGCCTGCTCGACACCGAGCTGCTCACCGTCCGAGGCGGCGCCACCCTGCTCCAGATCGCCGCCTTCACCGGCCATCCGGGACGGGACCGGCTCACGGCCGTGGCCGACGAACTGGCCCGTCTCTTCCCCGTATCAGACCACCCCTCCAGCCACCACGGAGAGCCCAGCCGATGACCACCGACCCGACCACCGGCCCCACCCGCCGCGACCCCTACGCCGGCTTCCCCGGCCGCATCGGCCGCACCTTCGCCGAGTCCGAGCCGTCCTGGCCGCCGCGCACCGCACCCGGCGAGAGGGCCCCCAACATCGTGGTCGTCCTCGTCGACGACATGGGCTACAGCGACATCGGCCCGTTCGGCTCCGAGATCGCCACGCCGACGCTCGACACCCTGGCCGACGAGGGCGTCCGGCTCTCCAACTACCACACGATGCCGCTCTGCTCCCCGGCCCGCGCCGCCCTGCTCACCGGCCTCAACCCGCACCGCGTCGGCTACTCCATGGTCGCCAACTCCGACCCGGGCTTCCCGGGTTACGGCATGGAGATAGCCGACGACATCCCCACCCTGGCCGAGCTGCTCCACGACACCGGCTACGCCACCTACGCCGTCGGCAAATGGCACCTGGTCCGCGACTCCGCCTCCAACGCGGCCGATGACCGGGACAACTGGCCGCTGAACAAGGGATTCGACCAGTACTACGGCGTTCTCGAAGGGCTCACCAGCCTCTTCCACCCGCACCAACTGGTCCGCGACAACAGCCCGTTGGACATCGACGAGTTCCCGGACGACTACTACTACACCGACGACATCACCGACCAGACCATCTCCATGGTGAAGTCGTTGCGCGCCCACGACCCCGACAAGCCGTTCTTCCTCTACCTGGCCCACAACGCCGTCCACGGCCCGCTCCAGGCCAAGCCCGAGGACATCGCCCGCCACCGGGGCCGCTACGACGAGGGCTGGGACGCCCTGCGGACCCGCCGCTTCGCCGCCCAGCTCGCCGCAGGGCTTCTCCCGCCCGGCACCGAACTGCCCGACCGCAACAGCGAGGCCGGACTCGACGTCCCCGCCTGGGACAGCCTCGACCAAGAGCAACAGCGGCTCTACACGCGGTACATGGAGGTGTACGCGGCGCTCGTCGACAACATCGACCAGAACCTCGCCCGGCTCACCGAGACGCTCGAAGCGCTCGGCGAGCTCGACAACACCATCATCGTCTTCACCTCGGACAACGGCGGCACCGGCGAAGGCGGCCCGGAAGGCACCCGCTCCTACTTCAGCCGCTTCGTCCACCACCCCGCCCTCCCCGGCGACTGGACCCCCGACGTCGACCGCGACCCCGATCTCATCGGCGGCCCGCGCAGCCTGGTCCACTACCCGCGCGGCTGGGGCATGGCCTCCAACACCCCGTTCCGGCTCTACAAAGGCCACACCTACGCCGGCGGGGTCCGTGTCCCGTTCGTCCTGTCCTGGCCGAGGGGCGCACGCGAGGGCCTGCTCGCGCCGGGCGTCCGGACCCAGTACCAGTACGTCACCGACATCGCCCCCACCCTCCTGAGCCTCGCCGGCCTCGACCGCCCGGCCGAGCGGCGCGGGATCACGCTCCAGGAGCCGGACGGCATCAGCTTCACGCCCGTGCTCGCCGACCCGGACCACGCCTCCACCCACCCCGAGCAGTACTGCGAGATGACCGGCAACCGCAGCTACTACCGGGACGGCCACAAGCTCGTCACCCTCCACCGCCCCGGCACCCCCTACGACGACTCCGAGTGGGCGCTGTACGACATCCGCACCGACCCCACCGAGATCCACGATCTGGCCGCCGAACGCCCCGACCTGGTCGCGGAGTTGTCCGAGGCCTGGGAGACGGCCGCCTGGCGCGACGGCGTCTTCCCGCTCCCCGACGGCAGCGGTGCCCTCGCCCGCCGCAACCCCGCCGAACAGCGCCTCACCCGTCCCCTGACCCTGCTGCCCGGCACACCCGAGCTGGAGCGCTACCGCTCCTCCCGGCTGGTCTCCCTGCGCTCCTTCGAGATCACCGTGGTCATCGACGCGACGGGCGAAGGGGTGCTCGTCTCCCACGGCGACCAGGGCGGCGGCTACAGCCTGTACGTCGAGAACGGCCGACTGCACCTCGCGTACAACGAGTACGGCGTCCTGCACGAGACCGACGCGGGCCCGCTCGCACCGGGCGAACATGTCGTCGTGCTCACGGCCGAGGCGGAGAAGGGCCTGCGCTGGTCGTTCACGGTCAGTGTCGACGGCGAGGCACGGGCCACTCTGCCCAGCGTCCACCAGCTCATCGGCATGGCCCCGTTCCAGGGCATCAGCGTCGGCGTCGACCGCAAGTCCCCGGTCTCCTGGCCCCTGTTCGAACGCCACCGCTCCTTCCGCTACGGCGGCACCCTGCGCTCGGTCACCTACACCCCCGGCGCCCCGGGCCCCGACGCCCCGGAAGCGGTCGCCACCGCACTCAGGCAGGCGGCAGCGGCCTTCGAGTGAGACAGCGCCAAACGGACGGTGGCCGCCCCTGGAGAACCAGGAGCGGCCACCGTCACGGACAGCGAGGCCTCAGCCCACGTACGCCCCGCTCGCCGTCAGCCGCAGGGCCGTGTCGATCAGCGGCACGTGGCTGAACGCCTGCGGGAAGTTCCCCACCTGCCGCTGCAGGTTGGAGTCCCACTCCTCGGCCAGCAGGCCCAGGTCGTTGCGGAGTGCCAGCAGCTTCTCGAAGAGCTGGCGGGCCTCGTCGACCCGGCCGATCATCGCCAGGTCGTCGGCCATCCAGAACGAGCAGGCCAGGAACGCGCCCTCGTCGCCGGCCAGGCCGTCGACACCCGCGTCCTCGCCCTCGGTCGGGTAGCGCAGGATGAAACCGTCCTCCGTGGACAGCTCCCGCTGGATCGCCTCGATCGTGCCGATGACCCGCTTGTCGTCCGGCGGCAGGAAGCCCATCTGCGGGATCAGCAGCAGGGAGGCGTCGAGCTCCTTCGAGCCGTAGGACTGGGTGAAGGTGTTGCGCTCCTTGTCGTAGCCCCGCTCAAGAACGTCCCGGTGGATGTCGTCGCGGAGCTCGTACCACCGCTCCAGCGGGCCGTCGACGTCGCCGGACTCGACCAGCTTGATCGTCCGGTCGACGGCGACCCACGCCATCACCTTCGAGTGCACGAAGTGGCGGCGCGGACCGCGCACCTCCCAGATGCCCTCGTCCGGCTCCTCCCAGTGCTTCTCCAGGTACTCGATCAGCTTGAGCTGGAGGCCCATCGCGTAGTCGTTGCGGGTCAGGCCGGTCATGTGCGCCAGGTGCAGCGCCTCGGTGACCTCGCCGTACACGTCCAGCTGGAGCTGGTTGGCGGCGCCGTTGCCGACGCGGACCGGCGTGGAGTTCTCGTAGCCGGGCAGCCAGTCCAGCTCCGCCTCGCCGAGCTCGCGCTCGCCGGCGATGCCGTACATGATCTGCAGGTTCTCCGGGTCGCCCGCCACCGCCCGCAGCAGCCACTCACGCCAGGCGCGGGCCTCTTCGCGGTAACCGGTGCGCAGCAGCGAGGAGAGGGTGATCGCGGCGTCCCGCAGCCAGGTGTAGCGGTAGTCCCAGTTCCGTACGCCTCCGATCTCCTCGGGGAGCGAGGTGGTCGGCGCGGCGACGATGCCGCCGGTCGGGGCGTAGGTGAGGGCCTTGAGCGTGATGAGGGAGCGGACGACCGCCTCCCGATAGGGCCCGTGGTACGTACACTGATCGACCCATTCGCGCCAGAACAGCTCCGTCGCCTCCAGCGATCCCTCCGGGTCGGGGAGCGCGGGCGGCTCGCGGTGCGAGGGCTGCCAGCTGATGGTGAACGCCACCCGGTCACCGGGGCCGACGGTGAAGTCGGAGTAGGTGGTCAGGTTCTCGCCGTAGGTGTCGGCCTGGGTGTCCAGCCAGACGGAGTCCGGCCCGGCGACGGCGACCGTACGGCCGTCCACCTTGTGCACCCACGGCGTCACCCGGCCGTAGCTGAACCGCATCCGCAACTCCGAGCGCATCGGAACCCGGCCGCTGACGCCCTCCACGATCCGGATGAGCTGCGGAGCCCCGTCACGCGGGGGCATGAAATCGGTCACCCGTACGGTGCCGCGCGGAGTGTCCCACTCCGATTCCAGGACGAGGGAGTCACCGCGGTAGCGGCGCCGGTCCGCCGACAGCGGCTCGGTCCCTTCCGGCCTCGCCGGACCCAGACGCCAGAAGCCATGCTCCTCGGTGCCCAGCAGTCCCGCGAAGACGGCGTGCGAATCGAAGCGGGGCAGGCACAGCCAGTCGGCCGTGCCGTCCCGGCAGACCAGGGCAGCGGTCTGCATGTCTCCGATGAGTGCGTAATCCTCGATGCGCCCGGCCACGTGCGTCTCCAGTCGAACGGCCATGTCGCCCCGTCCGGGGCGCTTACTGGGGGAGGGAGGGTTTCAGGGTCGTAGTGGAACCGACGAGTCCCGTACCGGGTGAGCGGGCCTGAGGTGCCGCCGTCCGGCCGTCTCGGCAGCGAGTGTCCGAGCAGGATACGACGCGGTACGAAGATCCGCGCGACGGTCCCCGCAACATCTCTGAGCTGATCGGGTGGGACGTGAAACGACTGCGGTGATGGTGTGACGTCCCTGTGCAGGGTGTGGCCGGAAGCAGCCTCCCCCTGTCGCTGTTACCCTGGTAGCCCGTGGACCGGTGGTCGTATCCGACAGCGGACAAGGCCCCCGAACCGCAGCGACGGCACCCCGGAATCCCCGGTTCGGCGGCCGGTACGCACCTCACAACCGCGACCACGGGAGCCCCCTTTGGCTATGCAGCCCACATCCACGACGACCAAGCACATCTTCGTCACCGGGGGTGTCGCCTCCTCCCTCGGCAAGGGTCTGACTGCCTCCAGCCTGGGTGCGCTGCTCAAGGCGCGCGGCCTGCGGGTCACGATGCAGAAGCTCGACCCGTATCTGAACGTCGACCCGGGGACGATGAACCCGTTCCAGCACGGCGAGGTGTTCGTCACCAACGACGGCGCCGAGACCGACCTGGACATCGGCCACTACGAGCGGTTCCTCGACGTGGACCTCGACGGCTCCGCCAACGTCACGACCGGCCAGGTCTACTCGCAGGTCATCGCCAAGGAGCGGCGCGGCGAGTATCTCGGTGACACCGTCCAGGTGATCCCGCACATCACCAACGAGATCAAGCACCGCATCCGCCGCATGGCCACCGACGACGTGGACGTCGTCATCACCGAGGTCGGCGGCACGGTCGGTGACATCGAGTCGCTGCCGTTCCTGGAGACCGTCCGCCAGGTCCGCCACGAGGTCGGCCGGGACAACGTCTTCGTCGTGCACATCTCGCTGCTGCCCTACATCGGCCCCTCCGGCGAGCTGAAGACCAAGCCGACCCAGCACTCGGTCGCCGCCCTGCGCAACATCGGTATCCAGCCGGACGCGATCGTGCTCCGCGCCGACCGCGAGGTCCCGACGTCCATCAAGCGGAAGATCTCGCTGATGTGCGACGTCGACGAGGCCGCCGTCGTCGCCGCGATCGACGCCAAGTCCATCTACGACATCCCCAAGGTGCTCCACACCGAAGGCCTGGACGCCTACGTCGTGCGCAAGCTCGACCTGCCCTTCCGGGACGTCGACTGGACCACCTGGGACGACCTGCTGGACCGCGTCCACAACCCCGACCACGAGGTCACCGTCGCCCTGGTCGGCAAGTACATCGACCTGCCCGACGCCTACCTCTCGGTCACCGAGGCCATCCGCGCCGGCGGCTTCGCCAACAAGGCCCGCGTCAAGGTCAAGTGGGTCACCTCCGACGACTGCCGCACCGCCGTGGGTGCCGCCGAGCACCTCGGCGACGTCGATGGCATCCTCATCCCCGGCGGCTTCGGCGAGCGCGGCGTCGACGGCAAGGTCGGCGCCATCCGCTACGCCCGCGAGAACAAGGTCCCCCTCCTCGGCCTCTGCCTCGGCCTCCAGTGCATCGTGATCGAGGCGGCCCGCTCGCTGGCCGAGATCCCCGACGCCAACTCCACCGAGTTCGACGCCGCCACCGCCCACCCCGTCATCTCGACCATGGAGGAGCAGCTCGCCTACGTCGAGGGCGCCGGCGACCTCGGCGGCACCATGCGGCTCGGCCTCTACCCCGCCAAGCTCGCCGAAGGATCCGTCGTACGCGAGGCCTACGCCGGCGAGCCGTACGTCGAGGAGCGCCACCGCCACCGCTACGAGGTCAACAACGCCTACCGCGGTGAGCTGGAGAAGAAGGCCGGACTGGTCTTCTCCGGCACCTCCCCGGACAACAAGCTCGTCGAGTACGTCGAGTACCCGCGCGAGGTCCACCCCTACCTCGTCGCCACCCAGGCCCACCCGGAGCTCCGCTCCCGCCCCACCCGCCCCCACCCGCTCTTCGCCGGCCTGGTGAAGGCGGCCGTCGCGCGCAAGGTCGGCGCGGGCGAGTAGTCCCGAGGCATTACGGTTGACCGGGGTACGCAGTCCTTGACGGATGCGTGCCCCGGTTTCTCGTTTTGTACGTGGTACGTGGGAGGACGCAGTGGGTATCCAGGACACGCCCGAGGAGTGGCAGGTCACCGCGACCACCACCCCCTTCACCGGCAACAAGACCAGCGTCCGCACCGACCAGGTCGTCATGCCCGACGGCTCCGTCCACGGCCGTGACTACCAGGTCCACCCCGGCTCCGTCGCGATCCTCGCGGTCGACGAGGACGGCCAGGTCCTCGTCGTACGCCAGTACCGCCACCCGGTCCGCCAGCGGCTCTGGGAGATCCCGGCCGGACTGCTCGACGTGCCCGGCGAGAACCCGCTGCACGCCGCCCAGCGCGAGCTGTACGAGGAGGCACACGTCAAGGCCGAGGACTGGCGGGTGCTGACCGACGTCTACACCACGCCCGGCGGCTGCGACGAGGCCGTACGGATCTTCCTCGCGCGCGGCCTCTCCGACGTGGAGGGCGAGCGGTTCGCGGTCTCCGAGGAGGAGGCCGACATGGAGCAGGCCCGCATCCCGCTGCCCGAGCTGGTGCGTTCGGTGCTCGCGGGGGACCTGCACAACAACTGCCTGGTCGTCGGAGCGCTCGCGCTCACCGCCGTCCTCGCGGGCGACGGCGTCGACTCGCTCCGACCGGCCGAGGCGCCGTGGCCGGCCCGCCCGTTCGAGGCCTGACGGCCCGTCCGCTCTTCTCGACTCCTCTGGTCGGACAATCGTAAGAAACGACGATCGTAAGAAATGCTGATCCGATCGGGGGAAGTTCCCCCGGGCGCCGCCCCGCTCCGCAGTGATCCACACCACCGCTGAACTAGGCTCGAAAGGCCCCGACCGGAGTTCCGGCGGGCACCGCGTGCAGCGAAGTGGAGCGTGGCTCGTGACCGATCAGGCGGTGGACACCAGCGGCCCGGCCGAGACCGCGGGGACCGAGGAGCCGTCCGGCGCCGCCCCGCCCCGATTCTTCGGCCGGGAACGCGAGTTGAAGGCCTTGCGGGCCGACATCGAACGCGCCGGACTCGACACCCTGGCCGGGCGCAAGACCCCGCGCGCGAGGGTCCTGCTCATCGCGGGCCGCCCCGGCTCCGGCCGCAGCGCACTGGCCGCCGAACTCGCGGGCGCCCTCACCGGTACGGGCTCCGCCCCGGCCGACGCCTCGGGACCGGAGACCGGAACGGGCGCGCTGCCGTGGGCCGCCCGCGGTACGGGCTCCGGCGACTACCCGGACGGCGTGCTCCGGGTCGGCCTCACCGAACCCGGCGGCGCACCCGTCCCCACCGAACGCACGGCCGGCGAGATCCTCGGCCTGCTCGGGCTCGCCGTGCCGCCCGGCGCGGATCAGGACGAGCTGTCCGAGATGGTCCGCGAGGCCCTCGCCGTACGCCGCCTCGTCCTGGTCCTGGACGACGCGGCCGACGCCGAACAGGTCGACCCGCTGCTCCCGGAGAACCCGGACTGCCTGGTCGTCGCCGTCGCGACCGGCCCGCTGACCGGCATCCCGGACGTCCGGCCCTGCACCCTCGGCGGCCTGGAGGCGGGCGCGGCCGTCCAGCTGCTGGCGCGGGCCATCGGCCAGGTCCGCATCACCGTCGACCCGCACACCGCCGAGAGCCTGGCCGAGGAGTGCGGAGGCCAGCCCGCCGCGCTCGCGCTGATCGGCGGCTTGCTGGCCACCCACCCGGTGGCCTCCGTCGCCGACGTCACCAAGCAGCTCCACGAACTGCCCGACACCGGCGACCAGCAGCCCACCGGGGCCCGACCGCTGGCCCGCGCCTTCCGCCTGGTCCACGACTCGCTGCCCACGGCCGCCGCCCGGATACTGCGCCTCCTCGCCCTCGCTCCCGCAGGGCTCGCCGACGCCCACACCGCCTCCGCGCTGGCCGGCTGCTCGGTCTCGGCTGCCGAGCAGACCCTGGACGACTTCGTGAAGCTCGGCCTGGTACGGACGGACGGCGCCGCCCACCCCCAGTACGGCATCCCCGGCTGCCTCGCCCCGATGCTGCGGGCCCTCCTGGAGGAGCGAGACCGACCGGCCGAGATCCAGCTCGCCCGCGCCCGGATGCTGGAGCGGACCGTGCGCCGGCTCCAGGCCTGCCGCGCGGTCACCGAACCGGAGGGCTCCACCGCCCACCGCAAGCTCGCCGGACTGCCGCGCTCCCTGCGCTTCCCGAACGCCGAGGAGGCGGGCGTCTGGCTCCGGCTGCGCCAGCCCGCACTGCTCGCCTCCGCCCGGCTCGCGGTGGCCGACGGCGAGCTGGACACCCTGGCCCGCCGCCTCGTCGCCGCCCTGGTCCGGGCGCTCGCCGCGCACCGGGGCACCGAGGCCGCCGCCCCCGAGCTGTACGGCCTGCACGGCCTGGTCCTGGACGTGGCCGAACGCCGCGACCTGCCCCGCGAACAGGCGGCGGCCCTGCTGAACCTCGCCGACCTGGACGCCCGTACCGGCCGCACCCGTGACGCCCTGACCCGCTACCGGGCCGCGCTGGACGCCGGACGGGCCGCCGGCGACCTGTACGCGACGGGCCGAGCGATGGAATCCGTAGGAGGTACGTACGCCGAGCTCGGCGACTACCACCGGGCCTCCGACTGGTACGGCCGGGCGCTCGCCCAGCGCCTCACCCAGGGCGAGCGCGCGGACGAGGCACGGCTCTACGGCCGGCTCGGCGCGGTCCACAGCTACGCCGGGCGGTACGGCGAGGCGCTGCGCAACTGGCGGGCCGCCGCGGCGGGCCACCGCAGGCTCGGCGACCTGGCGGCCCAGGCGCGCGCGCTCAGCGAGGCGGCGCGGGTGCAGGAGTACGCCGGGCGGCCGCAGGAGGCGCTGCACACCTGCCGGGAGGCGGCCGAGCTGGCCCGTCGCGCCGATGACGTGCGGCTTCAGGCGGCGCTCCAGCTCCGGCTGGCCGACACCCTGGACCGGCTCGGCGACCCGGCGGCGGCCCGGCTGCACCGGGCCGCCGCCGACAGATTGCTGGGCGAGGAGGGTTCTGCCTACGAAATCCGTAGTGCTTCGACGGAAAGTTAATGCTTTGTAAGGCTAGACAGTGCGAAGTCCTTCATTAGACTGGCTCTGCCGCGCTCGTTCGTGGCGTCTCCATTTATGCTGTGTATGTCCGGGTCTGTTCTGTTGTGCCCGGATAACCCTCCGAGCCAAGGACCGTGATCGACGTGAAGGTCGGCATCCCCCGCGAAGTCAAGAACAACGAGTTCCGGGTGGCGATCACCCCCGCCGGAGTGCATGAGCTCGTCCGCCACGGCCACCAGGTCGTCATCGAGAAGGACGCCGGCGTCGGCTCGTCCATCCCGGACCAGGAGTACGTCGCCGCCGGCGCGCAGATCCTGGACACCGCCGACGAGGTCTGGGCCGCCGCCGACCTGCTGCTCAAGGTCAAGGAGCCGGTCGCCGAGGAGTACCACCGCCTCCGCAAGGACCAGACCCTCTTCACGTACCTGCACCTCGCCGCCTCCCGCGCGTGCACCGACGCGCTGCTGGCCTCCGGCACCACCGCCATCGCCTACGAGACGGTCGAGACCGCGAACCGCGCGCTCCCGCTGCTCGCCCCGATGTCCGAGGTCGCGGGCCGCCTAGCCCCGCAGGTCGGCGCGTACCACCTGATGCGCTCGGTCGGCGGCCGCGGCGTCCTCCCCGGCGGCGTCCCCGGCACCCACGCCGGCCGTGCCGTCGTCATCGGCGGTGGCGTCTCCGGCTGGAACGCCACGCAGATCGCGGTGGGCCTCGGCTTCCACGTCACGCTGCTCGACCGCGACATCAACAAGCTGCGCGAGGCCGACAAGATCTTCGGCACCAAGGTGCAGACCGTCGTCTCCAACGCCTTCGAGCTGGAGAAGGCCGTCGTCGAGGCCGACCTCGTCATCGGCGCCGTCCTGATCCCCGGAGCCAAGGCCCCGAAGCTGGTCACCAACGAGCTCGTCGCCAAGATGAAGCCCGGAAGTGTACTTGTCGACATTGCAATCGATCAGGGTGGCTGCTTCGAGGACTCGCACCCGACCACCCACGCCGAGCCGACCTTCCAGGTCCACGACTCGGTCTTCTACTGCGTCGCCAACATGCCCGGCGCGGTCCCGAACACCTCCACCTACGCGCTCACCAACGCCACGCTCCCGTACATCGTGGAGCTGGCCAACCGTGGCTGGGCCGACGCCCTGCGCCGCGACGCCGCCCTGGCCAAGGGCCTCAACACCCATGAGGGCCAGGTGGTTTACCGCGAGGTGGCCGAGGCGCACGGCCTCCCGCACGTCGAGCTGAGCACCCTCCTCGGCTGACAGGTCAACACTTCCCGTCAACATCGCGACTCCGGCCGGACCTTGCCGAGCAAGGTCCGGCCGGACGCGTATCGGGGCCTCTGAGGCCCTTGCGCAACTCGCCTCGAACGTAACCCTTTACCCGTTTCGTGCAGCGGCGAAATGTGCGGCTTGGTCGCTGTGCACCCTTGACAGCGAGGTGTTCGATTGCCGACACATCGGGCCGGGTCCGGCGGATTGTGTTGCTGCGGACCGGTGACACGCCATAGAGTCGCCAATCGTCGGCATGGTGCCACGCTGACCTATCGATAAGTTTCCTGGTCACGTCCAAGGAGGTAAGACGACTTGTGAATGAGTCGACAATTACTCCCGGGGGTGGTCAACCAGGGATGCCTGCACGGGGTCTGAGCCCGATCGGGCTCGAAGCTGTCGGCTCCGTCGCTGTCCGCACCTTCGCCACCCAACAGCACATGACGACAGCCCCCCAGATGATGGACGGCCTACACGTGAACGCCACGGCCGGCAACGAGAGTGGCCGGAACACCGACCGCTTCGCCGACTTCGCCGAGGTGCCCGAGGGGCACTTCTACGACCCCGACGCCGAGTACGAGCCCGATCCGGAGTACGCGGCCACACTCGCGCCCGACGCCGCGCGCCAGCGCCGCGAGCGCATCGGCCCGACCGGACGGCCCCTGCCGTACTTCCCGATCCCGGGCCCCCTGACCGACCACGGCCCCGCGAAGATCATCGCGATGTGCAACCAGAAGGGCGGCGTCGGCAAGACCACGTCGACCATCAACCTGGGTGCCGCGCTCGCCGAGTACGGACGCCGTGTCCTGCTCGTCGACTTCGACCCGCAGGGCGCTCTTTCCGTCGGCCTCGGGGTCAACCCGATGGAGCTGGACCTCACCGTCTACAACCTGCTCATGGAGCGGGGCATGGCGGCCGACGAGGTCCTGCTCAAGACCGCCGTCCCGAACATGGACCTGCTGCCGAGCAACATCGACCTCTCGGCCGCCGAGGTGCAGCTCGTCAGCGAGGTGGCCCGCGAGTCCACGCTCCAGCGCGCCCTGAAGCCGCTGATGGCCGACTACGACTACATCGTGATCGACTGCCAGCCCTCGCTCGGCCTGCTCACCGTGAACGCCCTGACGGCCGCTCACAAGGTCATAGTGCCGCTGGAGTGCGAGTTCTTCGCGCTGCGCGGGGTGGCGCTGCTCACCGAGACCATCGAGAAGGTCCAGGAGCGGCTCAACCCCGAGCTGGAGCTCGACGGCATCCTCGCCACCATGTACGACTCCCGTACGGTGCACAGCCGCGAGGTCCTGGCGCGCGTCGTCGAGGCCTTCGACGAGCACGTCTACCACACCGTCATCGGGCGCACGGTCCGCTTCCCGGAGACCACGGTCGCCGGTGAGCCCATCACCACGTACGCCTCCAACTCGGTCGGTGCCGCCGCCTATCGCCAGCTCGCCAGGGAGGTGCTCGCCCGGTGTCACGCCGAGTGAGTCTGCCGGGGGCCGACGAACTGTTCCGTACGACCGGGGGAGGGATGGGCCTCCAGCCCTCCTCCCCGGCGGACCGGCGACGCAAGGCGAACGGCGAGCCGCGGGTGCCCGCGCCGGCCGGGGAGAGCGACCCCTCGGGCCGGTCCTCCGAGGCCGGTGAGGAGCACGCCTCCGCCGAGGACGCGGGCGACGCGCGCGGCCGGGGCGGCGAGGGCGACCGCCAGGCCGCCGCTGCCCCCGCCTCCGCCCCGGCCCCGCCGTCCGGCGAGCGGTCCGCCGCCTCCGCTCCGGCGGAGCAGTCCCCGGCCGTCCAGCAGCAGCGCAGGCGCGGCGGCGGACGCGGAGCCAACCGGCGCCCCAGCGGCCGCGAGCGCCACGACGAGAAGATCACGGTCTACGTCTCCGCCGAGGAGCTGATGGACCTGGAACACGCCCGGCTCGTCCTGCGCGGCGAACACGGCCTCGCCGTCGACCGCGGCCGCATCGTCCGCGAGGCGGTGGCGGTCGTCCTCGCCGACCTGGAGTCCCGGGGTGACGCGAGCATCCTCGTACGGCGGCTGCGCGGCCGCTGACCGGCGCCGCGCCGGTAGCCTGCCGGATGGGACCCGCCGCCCGGCGGGACCCGTCCGCGCCCCACCTCTGGACCACCATGCCCCCGCCCCACGACGCCACCGCCCCGCGCCGCCGCGCCCTGGGCCGGGGGCCTGGGGCGGTGGCGCCTGAGCGGGAGCCCGGTCCAAAGCCGGTCGCGGAGTCCGTTCCGGCGGCCGTGGAGGCGCCTGCTGAGGTCGTACGGGAGCCGGAAGCCGTCTCCGTACCGGATGTGCCGGAAACGGCGCCGGAGGCCGTACAGGCCGGGGCTGAGCCCGCCGAGCCGCCGGAGGCGTCCGACGACAAGCGGTTCACCGTCCGGCTGGTGAACTTCGAGGGCCCCTTCGACCTCCTCCTCCAGCTGATCTCCCGGCACAAGCTCGACGTGACCGAGGTCGCGCTCTCCAAGGTCACCGACGAGTTCATGGCGTACATCCGCGCCATGGGCCCCGACTGGGACCTCGACCAGACCACCGAGTTCCTCGTCGTCGCCGCCACCCTGCTCGACCTCAAGGCCGCCCGGCTGCTGCCCGCCGCCGAGGTGGAGGACGAGGCGGATCTGGCGCTGCTGGAGGCGCGGGACCTGCTCTTCGCGCGGCTGCTCCAGTACCGCGCGTACAAGCAGATCGCGGACATCTTCAGCGGCCGCCTGGAGTCCGAGGCCCGCCGCCACCCCCGTACCGTCGGCCTGGAGGACCACCACGCCGAGCTGCTGCCCGAGGTCGTCATCAGCATCGGGCCGGAAGGGTTCGCCAAGCTGGCGGTCAAGGCGATGCAGCCGAAGCCGAAGCCGCAGGTGTACGTCGACCACATCCACGCCCCACTGGTCAGCGTGCGGGAGCAGGCGGGCATCGTGGTGGAGCGGCTGCGCGAGGCCGGGGCGGCGGTGAGTTTCCGCACCCTCACCGAGGACGCCCCCGACACCCTCACCGTGGTCGCCCGCTTCCTGGCCCTGCTGGAGCTGTACCGGGAGAAGGCCGTCACCCTGGACCAGGACGAGGCGCTCGGCGACCTGCTGATGACCTGGTCCGGCGGGACGGGCGCGGAGCCGGTGGTGACGGACGAGTTCGACCAGGAGCTCAACGGGGGCAGCGACGAGGAGGACGTACGGGAATGAGTGAGCAGCCGGACGAGGCGGACGACACGGGCGCGGTCGCCTCGCTCGACCTCAAGCCCGCCCTCGAAGCGGTCCTCATGGTCGTCGACGAGCCCGCCACCGTCGATCAGCTGGCCAAGGTGCTCCAGCGGCCCCGCAGAGCGGTGGCGGACGCGCTGCGGGAGCTGGCCGACGAGTACACCGTGCAGCGCCGGGGCTTCGACCTGCGGCTGGTGGCGGGCGGCTGGCGGTTCTACACCCGGCCCGAGTACGCGGCGGCCGTCGAGGGCTTCGTCCTGGACGGCCAGCACGCCCGGCTCACCCAGGCCGCGCTGGAGACCCTGGCGGTGGTCGCCTACCGGCAGCCGGTGAGCCGGTCGCGGGTCTCGGCGGTGCGCGGAGTCAACTGCGACGGCGTCATGCGGACCCTCCTCCAGAGGGGCCTGGTGGCCGAGGCGGGCGCGGAACCCGAAACAGGTGCGATCCTGTACAGGACGACGAACTACTTTCTGGAGCGAATGGGCCTGCGCGGCCTGGACGAGCTCCCGGAACTCGCGCCCTTCCTCCCCGAGGCGGACGCGATCGAGGCTGAGACGCTAGAGGGTGTGCCGTCGTTCGATCCGGACGCACCGGACACCCCGGATACTCACGCAGACGACAAGACGGAATTTTGATGCGAAGCAGTGGCAGGAACAGCGGAAGCGGCAGCGGCGGTCAGGGCGGCCGGAGCGGCGGCCAGGGCGGGCGCTCCGGCGGCCAGGGCGGCGGCGGACGCGGCGGCAGCGGCCAGGGCGGGCGGCCCGGAGCCTCGGGCGGTCGTTCCGGCGGTCAGGGCGGTCGTCCCTCCGGCGGTCAGGGCGGGCGCGGCGGCAGCCAGGGCGGTCGTCCCGGCGGTCAGGGTGGCCGGCCCTTCGGCCAGGGCGGGCGTTCGGGCTCCCAGGGCGGACGTTCCCAGGACGGGCGTGGCAGCTACCAGGGCGGGCGTGACGAGCAGGAGCAGCGCCCCCGCCGTCCCCGCCCCGAGGAGCGCCGCTACGACGTCGGCAACGACGCCCCCGGCGCCCGCTCCGAGCAGGACGGCCCGCGCAAGGGCCGCGGCTCGGCGGCCCGCGGCGGTGCCAAGGGCGGCCCGAAGCCCGCACAGGGCGGCTCCGGCCGCACCGGCGGCTTCCGTCGCGGCGCCCCCTCGCGCCCGCGTGAGCTGGATGCCAAGATCGAGCAGCGCAACCGCGACCGGTACGCGAACAAGCCCGAGATCAACCTCCCCAAGACCCACCCGGGCGCCGAGCAGGAGGGCGAGCGGCTGCAGAAGGTCCTCGCCCGGGCCGGCATGGGCTCGCGCCGCGCGTGCGAGGAGCTGATCGAGCAGTCGCGCGTCGAGGTCAACGGCGAGATCGTCGTCGAGCAGGGCATGCGCGTCGACGTCCACAAGGACGAGATCAAGGTCGACGGCCTGACCGTCGCCGCGCAGTCGTACCTCTTCTTCGCGCTGAACAAGCCCGCCGGTGTCGTCTCCTCGATGGAGGACCCGGACGGCCGCCAGTGCCTCGGCGACTACGTGACCAACCGCGAGACGCGGCTGTTCCACGTCGGCCGGCTCGACACCGAGACGGAGGGCATCATCATGCTCACCAACCACGGTGAGCTGGCCCACCGCCTCACGCACCCGAAGTACGGCGTGAAGAAGACCTACCTGGCCGCCATCCAGGGCCCGCTGCCGCGCGACCTCGGCAAGCGGCTCAAGGACGGCATCCAGCTGGAGGACGGCTACGCCCGCGCCGACCACTTCCGCGTCGTCGAGAACACCGGAAAGAACTACCTGGTCGAGGTGACCCTCCACGAGGGCCGCAAGCACATCGTGCGCCGGATGCTGGCCGAGGCCGGCTTCCCGGTCGAGCGGCTGGTGCGGACGTCCTTCGGGCCGATCCCGCTGGGCGACCAGAAGTCCGGCTGGCTGCGCCGCCTCACCAACACCGAGGTCGGCATGCTGATGCGCGAGGTCGGCCTCTAGAAGCTCCTCACCAAGGCCCGCGGCCGGTATCCGTTCGGAAAGTTCGAACAGAACCGGCCGCGGGCCTTTTGCCGTCCCCGTCCACCCTTTATAGTCAGAGTGACCATTAAAGAAGGAGGCGGGCCCGTGAGCCTCGCGGACATACTCGATCCCCTGCAACAGCCCCTGGTGACCGTCCTGGACACCCCGGTCAGCTGGACCGAGGTGCTGGGATTCGGCAGCGGGGCGCTCTGCGTCTGGCTCGTGGCCCGCCAGCACATCGCCAACTGGCCGATCGGCATCGCCAACAACGTCTTCTTCATCCTGCTGTTCGCGCAGGCCGGCCTGTACGCCGACGCCGGCCTCCAGATCGTCTTCATCACCCTCGCCGCGTACGGCTGGTGGACCTGGACCCACGGGGGTGGATCAGGCTCCTCCGTCCTTCCGGTGCGCAGGACTACCCGCACCGAATGGGCCTGGCTGCTCGCGGCGGGGGTGGTGGGGACCGCGGGGATCACGCTGCTGCTCGCCAGGGCCACCGACTCCACCGTCCCGTTCTGGGACGCCCTGACGACCTCGCTGTCCCTGATGGCGACGTACGGGCAGTGCCGGAAACGGCTGGAGTCCTGGTGGCTCTGGATCGCGGCGGACGTGGTCTACATCCCGCTCTACGCGCACAAGGGGCTGTATCTGACCTCGCTGCTGTACGCCGGATTCCTCGCGCTCTGCATCGTCGGCCTGCGCGCCTGGCACCGCGACCTGACGGCCCGTAACTCCCGCCCGCTGGAGGTGGCCACGGCATGAAGACGTACGAACACGGCCTGGTCCTCGGCAAGTTCTACCCGCCGCACGCCGGCCACCACCACCTCGTCCGGACCGCCCAGGACCACTGCGAGCGGCTGACCGTGCTGGTCTGCGCCGCCTCCGTGGAGTCGGTTCCGCTCGCCGACCGGGTGGCCTGGATGCGCGAAGTCCATCCGGACGTCACGGTGGTGGGCACGGTGGACGACACGCACATGGACGTGCACGACCCGGCGGTCTGGGACGCGCACATGGCCGTCTTCACCGCCGCCGTGCCGGAGCGGGTGGACGCGGTCTTCACCTCGGAGGCGTACGGGGAGGAGCTCGGCCGCCGCTTCGGCGCCGCGTCCGTGCTCGTCGATCCCGACCGCACGCTCTTCCCGGTCTCCGGCACCGCCGTGCGCAAGGACCCGATCGGCTGCTGGGACTTCCTCCGGGCGCCGGTGCGGGCCACCCTCGCCCGCCGGGTCGTCGTCCTCGGCGCCGAGTCCACCGGCACCACCACCCTCGCGCGGGCCCTCACCGGCCACTACCGGGCCCGTGGCGGGGTCTGGGCGCGGACGGTGTGCGTCGCGGAGTACGGGCGCGAGTACAGCGAACGCAAGCTCGCCGAGACGCGCGAACGCCGGCCCGGAGCCGCCTGGGAGGACGTCACCTTCACCACCGGCGACTTCCCCGTCATCGCGCGGGTCCAGAACGAGCGCGAGGAGGCCGCTGCCCGCACCGGCTCACCGGTCCTCTTCTGCGACACGGACTCCTTCGCCACCACCGTCTGGCACGAGCGGTACGTCGGCGGCCGCAACCCGCTCGTCGAGGAGATCGCGGACCGGGTCGGCCACCACCTCTGGCTGCTCACCGACCACGAGGGCGTCGCCTTCGAGGACGACGGGCTGCGCGACGGCGAGGAGCTGCGCCCCTGGATGACCGACCGCTTCCGCGCCGAACTCACCCGTACGGGAAGGCGGTTCATCGAGATCACCGGCCCGCCCGAGGTGCGTCTCGCGCAGGCCGTCGCCGCCGTGGACGAACTCCTCGCCGACGGCTGGGACTTCACCGCGCCGCTCCCGGAGAAGCGATGAGCACCGGCGTACCGGAGGGGTACGACCCGCACGCCTTCCCGCCGTTCGCGGTCACCGTCGACCTCGCGGTCTTCACCGTCCGGGACGCGGCGCTCCACGTGCTGCTGGTCGAGCGCGGGCGGGACCCGTTCCGGGGGCGCTGGGCGCTGCCGGGCGGCTTCGTCCTGCCCCGCGAGTCCGCCGACGAGGCCGCCCGCCGCGAGCTGGCCGAGGAGACCGGCCTCGGCCCGGACGCCGTCGGCGCCCTCCACCTGGAGCAGCTGCGCACCTACACCGACCCGGACCGCGACCCGAGGATGCGGGTCGTCTCCGTCGCGTACGCCGCACTCCTGCCGGATCTGCCCGAGCCGCGCGGCGGCGGCGACGCGGCGAGCGCGCGGTGGTGGGACGCGGGGGCCACCGGACCGCTCGCCTTCGACCATGACCGGATCCTCGCCGACGCCCGCGACCGGATCGGCGCCAAGCTCGAATACACCTGCCTGGCCACCGAGTTCTGCCCCGCCGAGTTCACCCTCGGCGAGCTCCAGCAGGTGTACGAGACGGTGTGGGGTGTCGAGCTGGACCGGCCCAACTTCCGGCGCAAGGTCCTGAACGTACCGGGCTTCGTCCAGCCGGTCGACGGGCCGCCGCGCCGCACGGGCGGCCGGGGCAAACCGGCCGCGCTCCACCGGGCGGGCGGCGCCACGACCCTCCACCCGCCCCTGCTGCGCCCGCAGCCCACCGACACATCCCACTCCCGCCCGGAAGGACGAACGCCATGACCATCGCCACCCGAAGACTGACCAAGCAGGCGGCCACCGGCTCGCTGACCGGGCTCGCGCTCGGTGACGCGCTCGGCTTCCCCACCGAGTTCAACGACGTGCCCTCGATCCTCGCCAAGTGCGGCCCCTGGCGGCACATGGGCCTCCCGACCCCCGCGATCGTCACGGACGACACGCAGATGACGATCGCGCTGGGGCGGGGGATCCGCACCGCCATGGACAGCGGACTGCTCACCCCGGAGCGCCTGGTGGAACCGGTACGCAGGGAGTTCATCGCCTGGTACCACTCGCCGGAGAACAACCGCGCCCCCGGCAACACCTGTCTCACCGCCTGCCGCCTGCTCGAAACCAGCCGGGTCTGGCAGGAGGCGAGCCAGACGCACTCCAAGGGCTGCGGCGCCAACATGCGGGTCGCGCCCATCGGCCTCGTCCCCGGCCTCAGCGACGAACAGCGCGCCGGCGCCGCCCAGCTCCAGGCCGCCCTCACCCACGGCCACCCCACCGCCCTGGCGGCCTCCGACCTGACCGCCCGCGCGGTCCACCTCCTGACCCGAGGCGCCGAACCGCTCGGCCTGGTAGGCCAGTTGCGCAGCTACGCGTACGAGAACAGCGGCCGCTACCACACCCGCTGGCTCGGCGACCTGTGGCGGTACGCCGGGGACACCTCGCCCGAGGCCTTCATCAGCCGCGGCTGGGACGAGTGCCAGCACGCGCTGGCCGCCCTCCAGGAGGCCCTGCGCGACCCGTCACCGGAGACCGACCCGTGCGAGCGCACCGGCGACGGCTGGATCGCCGAGGAGGCCCTCGCCACCGCCCTGCACTGCTTCCTGCTCTTCCCCGAGGACCCGCTCACCGCCCTGCGCCGCGCCGCCTGCACCCGCGGCGACTCCGACTCCATCGCCTGCCTGGCGGGCGCCTTCGCCGGAGCCCACCTGGGCGCGGGGGCCTGGCCCCAGGAGTGGTCGGAGCGCATCGAGTACCGGAGCGACCTGCTCTCCCTGGCGGCGCTCTGGGACGCTTGAGCGATGAGCACCCCACACCTCACCCTGGCGCGGGCCGGCCTGCCGGTCGCCGACCTGCGCCCGGACCTCGCCCACGCCCCGGGTCCGCTGGTCTTCGCCACGGTCTCCGGTGCCCACCTCTACGGCTTCCCCTCCCGCGACTCGGACGTGGACCTGCGGGGGGTCCACGTCCTGCCCGCCGAGGACCTGGTGGGGCTGCGCGAGCCGGAGGAGACCCGGACCCGGATGTGGGAGCGGGACGGGGTCGAGATGGACCTCGTCACCCACGACCTGCGGAAGTTCGTCCGCCTGATGCTCCGGCCGAACGGCTACGTCCTGGAACAGCTGCTCTCCCCGCTGGTGGTGCACACGAGCGGCCTCCACACCGAACTGGCCGCCCTCGTCCCCGGCGTACTGACCCGCAACCACGCCCACCACTACCGGGGCTTCGCCGGCACGCAGTGGCGGCTGCACGCGAAGACCGGCGAGCTGAAACCGCTGCTCTACACCTTCCGGGCGCTGCTCACCGGCATCCACCTCATGCGCAGCGGGGAGCTCCAGGCCCATCTGCCGACGCTGCTCGACGAGGTCGACGCCCCCGCCTACCTGTCCGGCCTGATCGCGGCCAAGGCGGAGGCCGAACACGTGGCAGCGACGGGCGCGGACGCGGAGGCGGTGGTCCGGGACATCGAGGAGCTGCACCGGGTCCTGGACGGGGCCCAGGAGCGCTCCCGGCTGCCGGAGACCGCGACGGCCTTCGGCGACCTGCACGACCTGGTGGTACGCGCGCGACTCGCGCCCTGACACACCTCTAGGGGGTGCCCGGCCGACAAGACACGGACTGGACCGACGCCCGCCGGACCCGTACCAGGAAGTCCTCCACCGCCGCCCGGTCCGGCTCGGGCGGCAGTGGTGAGGTCTTGGACGCCTCGTCGTTCTCCCCGGCCAGCCGGTTCATCCGGCGCTCCACCTCCGGCCAGGCCACCTCGCCCCGCTTCACCGCCAGCAGCTCCGCGCGCGCGTCGCCGACGTCGATGTGCAGCTCGCCGGTGCGCAGCAGGTCCCGGCCGCTCGCCAGCAGCCGCAGCAGGTGCATCGCGTGCTTCCAGCGGGGCTCGCCGTACTGCCGTACGTCGGCCTCCAGCTTCTTCCGCTGGCCCAGCGCGTAACGGACGAACGTGGCGTGGGCCAGGCGGGAGAGGAACGCCCCGCGCAGCTGAAGCAGTTCGCGGCCGGTGGCGTCGACGTACTCCACCAGCGGGGAGTGCAGGCACTCCAGCACGTTCGGGTTGGCCCGCAGCGCCAGCTCGCAGAAGCGCTCCAGCTCCCAGGAGAACTGCTCGGGAGCCGGGCCCTCGATGTGCTGCGGGGGCTTGTCGAGGCGCCAGAACAGCGGGGTCGGGGCCACGAACACGCCCCGCCGGTCGGTGTCGCTGTCCTCCGTCGCCAGACCGAAGGCGCGGGAGCCCATCACGCACGCGTAGACCGTGTGGTCGCGTACGAGAGCCTCATCGGCGGGAGTGATCATGGCCGAGAGGGTACGGGGACGGGGGGCCGGCCCGCCCCTGGAATTCCGGCCGCCGCTCCTCGGGAGTCCCGTGCTCAGCCCAGCCGGATCTCCCCGCCCTCGACGGTGATCTGCTCGGCGGGCAGCGGGCGGGTCGCCGGGCCGGCCTCGACCGCCGCGTCCGTGATGGAGAACTTGGAGCCGTGGCACGGGCAGTTGATGGTGCCGTCGCTGACCGTCGAGACGAGGCACTGGGCGTGTGTGCAGACGGCGGAGAACGCCTTGAACTCGCCCTCCTCCGGCTGCGTCACCACCACCTTCTGCTCCTTGAAGACCGTGCCGCCGCCGACCGGGATGTCACTTGTCGCGGCGAGCTGCTGACCGCCGCCTCCGGGGGAGGAGCCGGGTGACGCGGTGTCCGACGCCGTACCCGTCGGCGTACCGCTCGCGTCCCCTCCGCCGCTCTCGCCGCCGGACGACCCGCAGCCGGTCACCAGGGCGGCGGCGCCCGCCGCGCCCGCCGTCAGAACGGTCCTTCGTCGTGCGTTCGCGTTCATGGGCTCTCCAGTTGTCGTGGGGTGATCCGTGCCCGCCATCGTGGTGCCGGGGAGCGCGCAGGTGAAGCAACCGGGCGGATCGGGGGCACTTCCTGTACAGTCGTCCAGGAAATCGTCCCTGGGAGGCCGACCCTCATGCACATCGCAGCTCAGGTCCTGGTCGCGCTCGTCGCGCTGATCCACGCCTACTTCCTCGTCCTGGAGATGTTCCTCTGGGACACCGACCGCGGCCGCAAGGCCTTCGGCACGACTCCCGCCTTCTCCCGCGAGAGCGCCACCCTCGCCGCCAACCAGGGCCTCTACAACGGCTTCATGGCCGCCGGTCTGGTCTGGGGACTCGTCGCCGCCGACCCGGTCGCCTTCCAGGCGCAGGTCTTCTTCCTGAGCTGCCTGATCGTCGCCGGGGTCTACGGGGCCGCCACCGTGAGCCGGAAGATCCTCTACGTCCAGGCCGTGCCGTCCGCACTGGCCCTCGGCGCCGTCCTGCTCGCGGGCTGAGATCCTGGGCCGATGAGCCCCGCAGTCACCGACGGCAGCGCCGACCCCCGTACCGCACGCACCCGGGCCAAGCTCCGTACCGCGCTGCTCGCCGCCTGCGAGCACCGGCCACTCGAACAGGTCAGCGTCGCGCAGGTGGTCCGCGGGGCCGGCGTCGGGCGCGCCACCTTCTACCTCCACTACGACGACCTGCACGCCCTCGCGGTGGACGCCTGCGCCGAGGTCGTCACCGAAGCCGTCGACGCCCTGCACGCCTGGGACGGCGCCCCGCCGGGACCGAACGCCCCGCCGGCTCCGCTCGCCGCCCTCCTCGCGTCCGTCCACACCCGGGCCCCCGTCTACCGCAGCCTCCTGCGCGAAGGCGGCGGCGGGCCCCTCGGTGAACTGCTCCACCGGGAGCTGCGGCAGCGCAGCCTCGACGAGCTGACCGCCCGCCGCCCGGCGGACACCGGACACGACCTCACCGCGAGCGCCGTCGCCGGGCTCTTCACCGGGGTCCTCGCCGACTGGGTGCACGGACGCACCACCACGACGCCCGAACAGCTCGCCGGCCGGATCTGGCGCATGCTCCTCGCGGTCCACGCCACCGCCCGTCTCACCCACAGAGCGCGGTGAACCGGCCCGCCGCCGCCCCTCTAGGGTGATCAGGAGCAGCGCGGAAGTGAACGAGCGAGGAGTACGACGTGGCGGTACGAGCGGTCCGAGGCGCCGTCCAGCTGGATCAGGACGAGGCCGGGCACATGGACGAGCGGGTCGGTGAGCTGCTCACGGCCGTCCTGGAACGCAACGAGCTGGTCGCCGACGACCTGATCAGCATCTGGTTCACCGCCACCGCGGACCTGCGCAGCGACTTCCCGGCCGCCGCCGCACGCGGCCTCGGCATCGTCGACGTTCCCCTGATCTGCGCCCAGGAGCTGGAGATCGAAGGCGCCATGCCCCGCGTCGTCCGCCTCCTCGCCCACGTCGAGACCTACCTCTCGCGCGCCGAGATCAGCCACGTCTACCTCGGCGCCACCGCCGCCCTGCGCAAGGACATCGCCCAGTGAGAACCGCCCTCGTCATCGGAACCGGGCTCGTCGGCACCTCCGCCGCCCTCGCGCTCTCCGCCCGCTCCGTCCACGTCCACCTCGTCGACCACGACCCCCAGTCGGCCCGCACCGCCGCCGCCCTCGGCGCCGGTACGGACGAGCCGCCGGCCGGCCCGGTCGACCTCGCGGTCATCGCCGTACCGCCCGCCCACACCGCCCCCGTCCTGGCCACCGCCATGCGGGACGGCGTGGCCCGGGGCTACCTGGACGTGGCCAGCGTCAAGGGCGGCCCGCGCCGCGAGCTGGAGGCGCTGGGCCTCGACCTCACCCCGTACATCGGTACGCACCCGATGGCGGGCAAGGAGCGCTCGGGTCCGCTCGCCGCCACCGCCGACCTCTTCGAGGGCCGCCCCTGGGTCCTCACGCCGACCCGCGACACCGACACCGAGGTCCTCAACCTCGCGCTGGAGCTGGTCGCGCTCTGCCGGGCCGTCCCGGTGGTGATGGACGCCGACGCCCACGACCGGGCCGTCGCGCTCGTCTCGCACACCCCGCAGCTGATCTCCTCCATGGTCGCCGCGCGCCTGGAGGAGGCCGACGAGAGCGCCGTACGCCTCTGCGGCCAGGGCATCCGCGATGTGACCCGGATCGCCGCCTCCGACCCCCGGATGTGGGTGGAGATCCTCTCCGCCAACCCCGGGCCGGTCGCCGACGTGCTGGCCGGGGTCGCATCGGACCTGGAGGAGACGGTACGGGCGCTGCGCGGGCTGCACTCCGCCGACGAGGAGAAGCGCCGCGCGGGCACCGACGCCATCGAGGACGTCCTGCGCCGCGGCAACGCCGGCCGCGTCCGGGTCCCCGGCAAGCACGGCGCCGCCCCCGCCGCGTACGAGACGGTGGCCGTCCTCATCGGGGACAAGCCGGGCGAGCTGGCCGCGATCTTCGCCGACGCGGGCCGGGCCGGGGTCAACATCGAGGACGTCCGCATCGAGCACGCCACCGGGCAGCAGGCGGGCCTGGTCCAGATCATGGTCGAACCGAGCGCCGCCCCGGTGCTGAGCGCCGCCCTCACCGAGCGCGGCTGGTCGATCCGGAGCTGAGGCCGGCATCCGGGGCGCAAGCCGGTGGCGGAGGCGCCGGCGGTGTCCGGCGCCCCCGCCGTACGGGGTACAAGGCCGGGCCCGGCACTCGGTAACCTGGTACGAGGCCGTTCCCTGGCCCGTCCGTCCCCACCCCGTGTACCAGGAAGGTGTCCACCACCGTGGAAACCGCAAGCTCCGCCGTGATCGTCGCCATCGATGGGCCCTCCGGCACCGGCAAGTCGAGCACCTCCAAGGCCGTCGCGGCCGCGCTCGGCCTGAGCTACCTGGACACCGGCGCGCAGTACCGGGCGATCACCTGGTGGATGCTGAACAACGGCATCGACGTGAACAACCCCTTCGAGATCGCCACCGCCGCCGCCAAGCCCGTCATCGTCTCCGGCACCGACCCGGCCGGCCCGACGATCACCGTCGACGGCGAGGACGCGTCGGGCCCGATCCGCACCCAGGAGGTCACCTCCAAGGTCTCCGCCGTCAGCGCGGTCCCCGAGGTGCGCACGATCATCACCGAGCTCCAGCGCGCCATCGCCGCGGGCGCCGTCGGCGGCATCGTCGTCGAGGGCCGCGACATCGGCACCACCGTGCTGCCCGACGCCGACCTGAAGATCTTCCTCACCGCCTCCCCGGAGGCCCGCGCCGCCCGCCGCAGCGGTGAGGTCAAGGGCTCCGACCTGGCCGCCACCCGCGAGGCCCTGATCAAGCGGGACGCCGCCGACTCCGGCCGGAAGACCTCGCCGCTGGCCAAGGCGGACGACGCCGTCGAGGTGGACACCACCGAACTGACCCTCCAGCAGGTCATCGAGTGCGTCGTCACCCTCGTCGAGGAGAAGCGGGCCGCCGCGTGAGCGACGCCACGGGGGCGCCGACGCTGCGCGGAGCGGCCGCCGGGCGGAGGATCGGGATCGGCCTGATGTACGGACTGTGGAAGCCGCGCGTGCTCGGCGCGTGGCGCGTGCCCGCCGCGGGACCCGTCATACTCGCGGTGAACCACTCCCACAACATCGACGGACCGATGCTGATGGGCACCGCACCCCGGCCGGTGCACTTCCTGATCAAGAAGGAGGCGTTCGTCGGCCCCCTCGACCCGTTCCTGCACGGGATCGGCCAGATCGAGGTGGACCGTACGACCGTCGACCGCACCGCCATCAGCCACGCGCTGGGCGTCCTGGCGGACGGCGGAGCGCTCGGGATCTTCCCGGAGGGCACCCGGGGCGAGGGCGACTTCGCCTCCCTGCGGGCCGGACTCGCGTACTTCGCGGTACGCGGCGGGGCGCCGATCGTCCCCGTCGCCGTCCTGGGAAGTACGGAGCGCCGCGGACGGTTGATACAAGGGCTGCCCCCGCTGCGCAGCCGCGTCGACGTCGTCTTCGGTGACGCGTTCGACGCGAGCGCCGGCGACGGGCGGCGTACGCGCAAGGCGCTGGACGAGGCGACCCTGCGGATCCAGGCGAAGCTCACCGCCCACCTGGAGAGCGCCAAGCGCCTCACCGGGCGATAGGCGAGACTTGACCGGACTTGAGTAGTGGACCGCGCTGACCGTGGTCCATCGATGATGATGCAAAGAGGAACGGACTTCATGAACGACCAGATTCACTCCGGCGGCTCGGACCACGAGCACGGAGAACTTGGCGATGCCGAGTACGCGGAGTTCATGGAGCTCGCCGCGCAGGAGGGCTTCGACCCCGAGGAGGTCGAGGGCGCTCTCGGCGAGGCCGGTCACGGCCCGCTCCCCGTGCTCGCCGTCGTCGGCCGCCCCAATGTCGGCAAGTCGACCCTGGTGAACCGCATCATCGGCCGCCGTGAGGCCGTCGTGCAGGACAAGCCCGGCGTCACCCGCGACCGCGTCAGCTACGAGGCGGAGTGGGCGGGCCGCCGGTTCAAGGTCGTCGACACCGGCGGCTGGGAGCAGGACGTGCTGGGCCTGGACGCCTCCGTCGCCGCCCAGGCGGAGTACGCCATCGAGACGGCCGACGCGGTCGTCTTCGTGGTCGACTCCACCGTCGGCGCCACCGACACCGACGAGGCCGTCGTCAAGCTGCTGCGCCGCGCCGGCAAGCCCGTCGTGCTCTGCGCCAACAAGGTCGACGGCCAGAGCGGCGAGGCCGACGCCACCGCCCTGTGGTCGCTCGGCCTCGGCGAGCCCTACCCGGTCTCCTCGCTGCACGGCCGCGGCACCGGCGACATGCTGGACGCGGTCCTGGAGGCCCTCCCGGACGCTCCGGCCCAGAAGTTCGGCACGGCGCTCGGCGGACCCCGCCGGATCGCGCTGATCGGCCGCCCGAACGTCGGCAAGTCCTCCCTGCTGAACAAGGTCGCGGGCGAGGACCGGGTCGTCGTCAACGAGCTGGCCGGCACCACCCGCGACCCGGTCGACGAGCTGATCAACCTCGGCGGCATCACCTGGAAGTTCATCGACACGGCCGGTATCCGCCGCCGTGTCCACCTCCAGGAGGGCGCGGACTACTACGCCTCGCTCCGTACGGCCGCCGCTGTGGAGAAGGCCGAGGTCGCCGTCGTCCTGATCGACTCCAGCGAGTCCATCAGCGTCCAGGACCAGCGGATCATCACCATGGCCGTGGAGGCCGGGCGCGCCATCGTCGTCGCCTTCAACAAGTGGGACACGCTCGACGAGGAGCGCCGCTACTACCTGGAGCGCGAGATCGAGACGGAGCTCGCGCAGATCTCCTGGGCCCCGCGCGTGAACGTCTCGGCCGTCACCGGCCGGCACATGGAGAAGCTGGTGCCGGCGATCGAGACCGCGATCGAGGGCTGGGAGACCCGCGTCCCCACCGGCCGGCTCAACGCCTTCCTCGGCGAGATCGTCGCCTCGCACCCGCACCCGATCCGCGGCGGCAAGCAGCCGCGCATCCTCTTCGGCACCCAGGCGGGCACCAAGCCGCCGCGGTTCGTGCTCTTCGCCTCCGGCTTCCTGGAGCACGGCTACCGCCGCTTCGTCGAGCGCCGCCTGCGCGAGGAGTTCGGCTTCGAGGGCACCCCGATCCATATCTCGGTCCGGGTCCGCGAGAAGCGCGGCCGCAACAAGTAGGACGCGCAGCGGAGCCCCGGCACGGTCCGTGTCGGGGCTCTCGCGTATCCGCTTCTCGGGACGTAGCCGCTCTCAGGACTCCCGGGAGCCCGGCGGCAGCGCCGCGGGCCGGGGCCGTCCGGCGTGCCGGCCCACCCGCTGCCAGGAGCCGAGGGTGCCGGTGTGCTGGTTCTGGACGCTGCCGGTGCCGGTGTAGCGGCTCTGACCGGCCGGGGACGAGTGACCGCCCAGCGGCGTCCGGGAGGCGAAGAGCCCGGCGCTGAAGGCCGGGAAGCGGAGGTTCTCCTCACCGCTCCGGTCACCCGGCAACGCCCGGAACGAGCGCCGGTACTCGGAGTACAGCGCGTCGTAGATCGGGGTGGCGGACGTGCCCACCGATGGCTCCTGCGAGGGACGCATGGCAGGAATCTGGCTCTGGTGCTGGCGGGAGGAGTCGTATGAGTGCACGTAGGTGCCAACGACCTCGTCGCCCGTCGGATGCGGGCCCACCGGAGAAAACGCTGTTCGGCGGGGGTGTCCGAGCGGGGCGGACACGATCAGGTCCCGGCCAGCGGCATGGACGCGGCGACCAGGACCCCGTTGACCGCGGCCTTCTCCAGGGCGTCCCGCAGCAGGTCCTCGCGCGGCTGCTGGCCGATGGTGCCGGCCGGCGCGGCGAAGACCAGGACCGTCTGCGACTTGTTGACCGCGGCCCGCCAGCCGTCGGTCACCTGGAGCGGCTGGTGGGCCTGCCACCAGGCGACCGGGTTTCCGCCGCCGGAGCCCGGCTGAAGCACCGCGTGCAGCTGGCCCACGGCGAGCAGCACCGACCAGCCGGGCAGCGGCGCCGGCAGCAGGTGCAGGTCGGGGGCCGGGTGGAAGCCCTGCTCCAGCAGCAGCTGGAGGAACTGGTCGCCTCCGCTGCCGTCGGTGCCGGGCCGGGCGACCGGTCCGGTCGGTTCGACGACCAGGGCCGGGCGGACATCGTCCTCGATGAGAACGAGACCGCTGGTGATGCCGAGGACGGCCTGTTCGGGCATGCGCCCCTCCGTGTTCTTCTGCTCGCTGCCGGTGATGCTGCGCACCGCGCCCTGGAGCTGGTCCTCGGCGACCTTGACGACCTGCGAGGGGATGCACGTCGCGTGGGCGAACGCGAGCACGGCGGTCTCGTCCCCGATGAACAGCACGGTGCTGGTGCGTTCCTGGTCGGAGTCGCCGGGGGTGCGGCAGGAGGTGCAGTCGTAGCTGCCGGGTGTGTCGTCGCCGACGAGCAGCCGGTCGGCTTCGTCGTCGCCGATCTCGGCGCGTACGTCCTGGCTGACGTCGAGCATGCGCGGCACGGGTGGCTCCTCGAACTCGGTGCGTGGGCCGGGGGGTTCCCGGCTCATGAAGAGACAACGCGGGATCCGTGGCCGGGGTCACGCACCGGCGGGGACCGAAGTGGAGACAGAGTCGACAGATCGCTACATCGATGAGTCGACCTCTGTGTTCCGGGAGCACGCCGAGGAGTCGGCCGCCGCGCCACGGAAGCCGGTGGGCGGGCGCGCCGCCGGATATTCCGGAAGTTTTTCCCGGACGCAGGCAACCTCTTCGCTTTTCCTCACGTCAAGCACGGAGGAAAGCGTCGCCGGAACGGGTGGCGGGCGGGCGGCCGGACGGTGAACCGGTCGCCCTCCAAGCATGCTCCGGTCACCGGACGACGGCCGGGGAACCGGACCCGCGGCTTCCGGGAACGCGCTGGTCAGGCGTGGTTCCGGCGGTGCGACGAGGGCCTCGGTAGGAGCGGGGCATTCCGCGGCGGATTCCAGCCGAATTCCGGACGTATTCCAGGTGGAGAACCGCCGGAACGTACAGTCACGACAGACCGGCCAGACCAGGGGGAAACGGCGAGCGCCATGCATATTTCATTTCTTCTGCACAATGCGTACGGCATCGGAGGGACGATCCGCTCGACCTTCACCCTCGCCCGCTCCCTCGCCGAGCAGCACGATGTGGAGATCGTCTCCGTCTTCCGGCACCGCGAGGCTCCGACGTTCGGCGTACCCGACGGTGTGACTCTGCGCCACCTCGTCGATACGCGCAAAAAGAGTCCGACGTACGACGGTGACGACGCCGAACACGCCCGGCCCGCCACGGTGTTCCCACGCGGCGAGAGCCGGCACAAGCAGTACAGCAGGCTCACCGACGCCCGGATCGCCGCCCACCTCCGAGGACTTGAGGCCGATGTTGTCGTCGGCACCCGTCCCGGGCTGAACGTGCACATCAGCCGGCAGACCCGCCGGGGCCCGGTACGCGTCGGGCAGGAGCACCTCACGCTCGACAGCCACGGCTACCGGCTGCGGCGCGAGATCGCCCACCGCTACACGCTGCTCGACGCGCTCACCACCGTCACCCGCGCCGACGCGGCGGACTACCGCCGCCGGATGAAGCTGCCGGGCCTGCGGATCGAGGCCATCCCCAACGCCGTTCCCGAGCCCGCATGTCCGCCCGCAGGCGGCGACCTCAAGTGGGTCCTCGCGGCGGGGCGGCTGCACCGGGTCAAACGGTACGACCTGCTGGTACGGGCCTTCGCCCAGGTCGCAGAGGTCCGGCCGGACTGGCGGCTGCGGATCTACGGCGGCGCGGACGCCTCCGGCGACGAACGGGCTACGCTGCGCGCGCTCGTCGACCAACTGGACCTGCACAACCATGTGTTCCTCATGGGGTCGGTCAACCCCATGGAAGCCGAGTGGCCCAAGGGATCGATCGCCGCCGTCGCCTCGGACCGCGAGTCCTTCGGCATGACCATCGTCGAGGCGATGCGCGGCGGAGTGCCCGTCGTGTCCACGGAGTGCCCGCACGGACCGGCCGAGATCATCGAGGACGGCGTCGACGGCCGTCTCGTACCGGTCGGCGACACCGACGCGATCGCCGCGGCGCTGCTCCAGCTGATCCAGGACGACGACCTGCGCCACCGGATGGGCGGCGCCGCGCTCGCCGCCTCGGAGCGCTTCGCGCCTGAGCGGATCGCCGAACGCCACGAGCGCCTCTACGCCGAACTCCTCGCCAGAGGCGCCCGCGGCCACGGTCCGCTGCGCACCGCGCTCCACCGCACCCGGGGCAGCGTGCTCGACGGCGCGTACGCCCTCGGCTACAAGGCCGCCGACGTACTCCGCAAGGGAAGGGCAGCATGACCACCGCCACCACCGTCCGTGCCGACTGCGCCGCCGATCCGGCCGGAGCACTCACCTTCGACCTGGCCCCCACCACCGCGCCCGGCCCCGAGGCCGTACTGCTCCTGCGCCAACGCGGAGCGACCGCCACCACGGTCCGGCTCCCGCTCAGCCCCACCGCGTCCGGTCGGCTGCGCGCGGTGCTGCCGACGACCACCGCACTGCCCGAAGGACGCTGGGACGCATACGTCGAGGAGCCCGGCTCCGACCGCACGCTCACCGTCCTTCCGGGGCTGCGGGACCTGCGCACCCTCGTCGACCGCACCCCGGACTCCGGCACCGCCGCGATCACCTCCCGGGTCCCGTACCCCACCGTCGACGGCCGCCTCGCGCTGCGCAGCTGGCACCGCGCCCCGCACGCCGAGGCCGGCACGCTACGCGTCGGCCCGACCGGCATGAGCGCCGAGGGCGTGCTGTACGGGGTGGAGGCCGGCGAGGACGCCGTGGTGGAGGCGCGGCTGCCGGGGAAGCCGACACGGGTGCACCGGGTGCCGCTCACCGCCGCCGGAGAGGCGGACGGTTTCGCCTTCACCTTGCCGTACGGGCCGCTCGCCACCGAGCCCGTCACCGCGGAGGAGCTCTGGCGGCTGTGGCTGATCCCGTCGGCCGGCGCGAAGGCGGTCAGGATCTCCCGGATCCTCGACGACATCTGGTGCCGCGACAAGACCTACGTCTATCCGAGCCGCACGGTGGCCGACGGCGTCCTCGCCACTCCGTGCTACACCACGGCGAACGACCTCGGCGTCCGTCTGGACCCCGCGCCCGCCTGAGCGGCTCGCGGACAAGACCTGTCCGCAGGTCCTGGCAGACTCGTCCCCATGTTGGAGACCTCGGCACGACTGCTGCGTCTGCTCTCCCTGCTCCAGGCCCACCGGGACTGGTCCGGCGCCGACCTCGCCGAACGGCTCGGCGTCACCCCGCGCACCGTGCGCCGGGACGTCGACAAGCTGCGCGAGCTCGGCTACCCGGTGAACGCCAGCCCCGGCACCGGCGGCGGCTACCAGCTGGGCGCCGGGGCCGAGCTGCCGCCGCTCCTGCTGGACGACGAGGAGGCCGTCGCGGTCGCCGTGGGGCTGCGCACGGCGGCCGGTCACGGCATCGAGGGCATCGGCGAGACCTCCGTACGGGCGCTGGCCAAGCTGGAGCAGGTGCTGCCGAACCGGCTGCGGCGCCGGGTGAGCGCGCTCGGCGCCTTCACCGTGCCGATGCTGCGTGGCGCGGACACCGCCACGGTCGACCCGGCCCTCCTCACCGAGCTCGCCGCAGCCTGCCGGGACAGTGAGCGGCTCCGCTTCTCCTACCGCTCCCACGACGGCTCGGACACCCGCCGGACCGTGGAACCGCACCGGCTCGTCTGCACCGAGCACCGCTGGTACCTGGTCGCCTGGGACCCGGACCGGTCGGACTGGCGGACCTTCCGCGTGGACCGGATCACCCCCACACCCCCGCACGGCCCCCGCTTCACGCCCCGGCCTCCGCCCGCCGGGGATCTGGCCGCCTATGTCTCCCGGGGCGTCTCGGTCTCCGCCTACGCGGCGCGGGCGGTGGTCCTGCTCAAGGCTCCGGTGGCGGAGGCCGCCCGGCGCATCTCGCCCTCCGCCGGGGTGCTGGAGCCCGTCGACGCGGAGACCTGCCGGCTGACGGCGGGCGCGCCCGACCTGGACGTCCTGGTGATCCACATCCTGCTCATGGGGATCGACTTCGAGGTGGTCGAGCCGCCCGGGCTCACCGAGGTGATGGTCCGGGCCCGGGACCGGCTCGACCGGGCGCTCGCCGGACTGTGACCGGACTGCCGCCCGGTGGCGGAATCGTGAGGAAATGTAGGACAGGTATAAGGGAGCATGAAATTCAGGTGTCGCGGCCATTCGGGTGACGTGCTCCGAGAGGGGTAGAAGTGGCAGGTCACCCCAGGTGTTTACGGAGCCCGGGGACAGGCCTCACCGCGCCGTCGTCCGAAGCGTCCGGCCATTTCGCCCCACTGCTTTTCGGCGGGCCGTTTGGGTGAATAGGGCGGGATATGCGGGTGTGGGGATTCTGTGACACAAGCGTGACCGCGGCGGCATGTGGGGATGCGTGGGTGGTCTGCGGCCCCGCCTTCCGTCCGGGTCCCCGGCCACCTACGGTGAGGGTATGGCCTCTGAACCGACCCCTCCCGCACAGCCGGACGACGCCCCCGACTCGTACGTCGGCCTCGGTGCCGACGCCGCCGAACAGCAGGCGAGAAGCCGTGGCTGGGACACCGTCCGGGCGGTCCCGCCGGGCACGTTCCTGACGATGGAGTTCCGCTCCGGACGCATCAACTTCCAGGTCGAGGACGCCACGGTGACCCGCTGCTGGGTGGGCTGACACCCCTGCCCCTGGATACGGCGAGGGCCCCGACCGGATGGTCGGGGCCCTCGCCGCTTCAGCGGATGCCGTCCTAGCCGCCCGCCAACGGGCCGGCCGGAGCCGGGCTGGTGGCGGTCCGGGGGCCGTGCTCCGGGTGGGCCGGCGGGCGGCGGGTGCCCGCCGGAGCCGACTGCGGCCGCTCCGGGCAGGCCGTGGCCACATGGCGCGCCCGGGCGCCGGTGGCCAGGTGCGCGGTGGCGGTGCTCCCGCCGGCCGTGAGGGCCGCGCCCTCGGCGGCGATCGACTGGGGGAGCAGCACCGGCTGCGGGACGATCTCGGGGGCCCGCACCTGGCGCACCGCCCTGCGCCGCGCGCGCCACTGCTCGCGCACGGCGAAGACCCAGCTCTCCGCCCGTGCGATCAGCGGCTCGAACCAGGGCAGCGCCAGCAGGATCAGCAGACCCGCCGCCCAGCCCAGCACCACATCGCTGAGCCAGTGCGTGCCGATGTAGACGGTGGTGAGGCCGACGCCCAGCGAGACCGTGGCGGAGACCGCCGACAGATAGCGCCTGGCCCGGGGCGTGGTGGCCAGATAGGCGAGGATTCCCCAGGTCACGACGGCGTTGGCGGTGTGGCCCGAAGGAAATATATCGCCGCCGGCGAACATCTCGGCCGAGCCGATCTGCGTCGCGTAGTGCGGGCCGAGCCGCCCGAGGCCCAGCTTGACCGCGCCCACCGTCACATTGAGCAGCAGCAGCGAGGTGCCGAGGACCAGCAGCGGCCGCAGCGTGTGCTGACGCCAGGAGCGCCAGCCCAGCCAGCAGGCCACCATCACCGCCGTCGGGCCGCGCTGGCCGAGCACGACGTAGTAGTCGAGGAAGGCGTGCAGTTCGGGCCACTGCTGGTAGGGCCGGAACAGCATGACCTTCCAGTCCAGGGCCACCAGCCAGGACGTCACGAGCACGGCGAAGACGATGGCGAGGTAGAACGCCAACGTCCCGCCGAAGAGGGCGGCACGGTGACGGCTCATCCGCGGTGCCACTATCTTCGGCGGTTCCGGCTCCCGGTCCAGGCGGGCAAAGATGTCGGTACGCACCCAATCGACGTTACAGCGAGTGAGTGTGTGTGCAGGCCAATCCGGCCGCTTTGTGATGACGATGTGATGTGGACTTCGTCTCAGAACGATGACTTTTTCCGGGCCGGGAGAACAATCCCGGTGATCTTGTGTCCCTTTTCCCCGGGGTTCTGTTCGGAAGCGTGTTTGATCTTCCGGGTAATTTCGTGCACGGGAATCCGGAGGAATTGATCCGGCCATTCGGGGGAGGCGCGCACCGCTCCGGCCCGCCGCCGCGGGAGCCCGCGGGCGGGGCCTCCGTGGCGTACGACACACTGTGCGGCGAACCGGTGTATGAGGTGGGCCACGTCTCACCAGGCCGAACTCGCGTACGCTGACGGCGCACTCGCCCGTCGATGCCGGGCCCCGGGAGACGCGACACAAAGAGGTCCCCGCCGGTCCACCGAGCGCGAGGGACTCATCGGGAGGTACGTAGATGTCCGGGACGACCACGGCCGGAGCCAGGCTGCGCCGAGCCGCCGACGGCTCCAACCGCTGGGTCGTCCTCGTCGTCCTCTGCCTCAGCCTGCTGGTGGTCGCGCTCGACGCGACCGTGCTCCACGTCGCGGTCCCCTCGCTCACCGAGGACCTGCGCCCGAGCGCCACCGGACTCCTCTGGATCGTCGACGCCTACCCCCTCGTCTGCGCCTCGCTGCTCATCCTCTTCGGCACGCTGGGTGACCGGATCGGCCGACGGCGGGTGCTGCTCCTCGGCTACGCGCTCTTCGGCGCCGCCTCGCTGCTCGCCGCGACCGCCGACACCCCGGCCGTCCTCATCGCGGCCCGCGCCCTGCTCGGCGTCGGCGGCGCGATGATCATGCCCGCCACCCTGTCGATCCTGCGCCAGGTCTTCCCGGACCGGCGGGAGCGGGCGCTCGCCATCGGGGTCTGGACCGCGGTCGCCGCGGTCGGCGCCGCCACCGGGCCGGTCGTCGGCGGCTTCCTGGTCGAGCACTTCTGGTGGGGCTCGGTCTTCCTGATCAACATCCCGCTGATGGCGGTCATCCTGCCGCTCGGCCGCTGGCTGCTGCCGGAGTCGCGCGGCGCCGACGACGGCCCGTGGGACGTGCTGGGCGCGCTGACCGCCGCGGCCGGAGTGCTCGGGGTCGTCCTCGGCGTCAAGCGGCTCGGCGGCGGCGCGGGCCTGCTGGACCCGGTCGCGCTGGGGCCGCTGGCGCTCGGACTGGCACTCCTGATCCTCTTCGTACGCCGTCAGCGGCGCCGTACGCACCCGCTCATCGACATCGCGATGTTCGCCCGCCCGGCCTTCTCCACCGCCGTCGGCTGCATCGTGCTCGCCATGCTGGCCCTGGTCGGCCTCCAGCTGATCGCCGTCCAGTACCTCCAGCTGGTGCTGGGCCTCAGCCCGCTGGAGACCGGGCTGCGGCTGCTCCCGCTGACCTTCGCCGCGATGGCCGCCGGCGCCACCGGCTCGTACACCCTGCGCCGCGTCGGCCCGCGCAGGATGGTCGGCTGGGGCTTCGTGCTGACGGCCTCCTCCGTGCTGCTGCTCACCTCGATGGGCCACCACGACCGGCCCGCCCTGCTGACCTGCGCCTTCGTCCTGCTCGGCTTCGGACTCCAGACGACGCTCTTCGGGGCGTACGAGTCGATGCTCAGCGACGCACCGGCGGAGCGGGCGGGCGGGGCGGCGGCGATAGGGGAGACCTCCTACCAGCTCGGCGCGGGCCTCGGCATCGCGCTCCTCGGCAGCGTCATGAACGCCGCCTACGCCCCGGGTCTCGCCACCCTGCGCGACCAGGGCGTGCCCGCCCGCGCGGGCGCGGAGGCCTCGCACTCGCTGGGCGAGGCGTACCAGGTGGCCGCACAGCTCGGCGGCCCGACCGGAGAGCTGCTGCGCTCGACGGCACGGCACGCCTTCGTCGGCGGGCTGCACGTCACGCTCTTCGTCAGCGCGGGCCTGCTGCTGCTCGGCGCGCTCGCCGCGCTGCGGCTGCCCAAGGCCATGGACTGCCCGCCGAAGGACACCTGCCTCCTGGCCGGCCGCCCGGCGGCCGAGCCCGGAACCGTTGAGGAGGCGGCCGCCCAGCCCGGAACCTCTGAAAGCACGGCCTCCGCGCCGGAGCCCCACGCCGCCGTTCCGGCCCCCGCTCGGGAGCGCGAGGCCGCGCACCTGCCGCTCCCCGCGCGGCGCGAACGGGCCGAGGCCACCGGCTCTGGACGAGCGGCACGTTGAGCCGTAACGTCTCCACGACGTTTCGACTACCACTGCTAGTTTTCGGAGGCGGCGGCCGACCCCCGCCCCTCCGGACCCCGTGCGAGCCGCCGGAGGCACCCCCATGACCAGCACCGAGTCCGCCGCGAAGCCGTCGAAGCTCCCGCCGTTCGACGTTGCCGACCCCCTCGGCATCGACGATCTGCTCGGCCCCGACGACCTGGCGATCCGCGACACCGTCCGCACCTGGGCCGCCGACCGGGTCCTGCCGCACATCGCCGAGTGGTACGAGAAGGGCGAGCTGCCCGGTATCCGGGAGCTGGCCCGGGAGCTCGGTGCGCTCGGCGCGCTCGGCATGTCGCTGGACGGGTACGGCTGCGCCGGGGCGAGCGCCGTGCAGTACGGGCTGGCCTGCCTGGAGCTGGAGGCCGCCGACTCCGGGATCCGCTCGCTCGTCTCCGTACAGGGTTCGCTCGCCATGTACGCGATCCACCGCTTCGGCTCTGAGGAGCAGAAGCAGCGGTGGCTGCCCGGCATGGCGGCCGGTGAGATCATCGGCTGCTTCGGACTGACCGAGCCGGATCACGGCTCCGACCCGGCCGGGATGCGGACGTACGCCAAGCGCGACGGCGGGGACTGGGTGCTCACCGGCCGCAAGATGTGGATCACCAACGGATCGGTCGCCGGGGTCGCGATCGTGTGGGCCCAGACCGACGAGGGCGACGAGGGCCGGGGCATCCGAGGCTTCGTCGTACCGACCGACACGCCCGGCTTCTCGGCGCCGGAGATCCACCACAAGTGGTCGCTGCGCGCCTCGGTCACCAGCGAGCTGGTCATGGACGGCGTCCGGCTCCCCGCCGACGCGGTGCTGCCGGACGCGACGGGGCTGCGCGGCCCGCTCAGCTGTCTGAGCCACGCGCGGTACGGGATCGTCTGGGGCGCCATGGGCGCGGCGCGGGCCAGCTTCGAGTCGGCCCTCGACTACGCGAGGAGCCGGGAACAGTTTGGCCGTCCCATCGGCGGCTTCCAGCTCACCCAGGCCAAGCTGGCGGACATGGCCGTGGAGCTGCACAAGGGCATCCTGCTCGCCCACCATCTGGGCCGCCGCATGGACGCGGGACGGCTCCGCCCCGAGCAGGTCAGCTTCGGCAAGCTCAACAACGTGCGGGAGGCGATCGAGATCTGCCGTACCTCGCGCACGATCCTCGGTGCCAACGGGATCTCCCTGGAGTACCCGGTGATGCGGCACGCGACGAACCTGGAGTCGGTGCTCACGTACGAGGGCACCGTGGAGATGCACCAGCTGGTGCTGGGCAAGGCGCTCACCGGTCTCGACGCCTTCCGGTGACCACGGCCCGTCCGGAGGGACGCGCCGACCGGAGGCGCTGACCGGAACTTTCCGGCGAGCGCCCTGCTCAGCTCTGGTTGAAGAAGCCGTCGGCCTTGCGGCCGGCGGCTTCCCCGGCGACCACCTGCGTGTCGGCCGGGGAGAGCAGGAAGACCCGGGTGGCCACCCGGTCGATCGAACCGCGCAGGCCGAAGATCAGCCCGGCGGCGAAGTCCACCACACGCTTGGCGTCGGCGGGGTCCATGGCCGTGAGGTTGACGATCACCGGGACACCGTCCCGGAACAGCTCACCGATGGCCCGTGCGTCCCGGAAGCTGTCCGGGGTCACCGTGGCGATCCGGCGGTCCTGCTCCTGCGCCGCCTCGGCGGCCACCTGCACCCGCGGGTCGGTGACCCAGGCCTGGTTGCCCGTGCCCGTCTCCGTACCCTCGGCGTACTCGTCGTCGTAGTACCGCTCGTCGTTGTCCTCTACGAGCCCCAGCCACGCACTCGCCTTGCGCACCGATCCCATGGACGCCTCCTCTCAACCGCGGTTCCTTGGTGTTCCGCTTCTCTTTCGTATCCCTATGGTCGTCCATGATGCGGATACCGCGCCAAGTGGATAGTCGCCGCGCAGGTGATTCGTGACGGTACTGGTGCAGAAGATGTGGCGGTTCGTCAAGGTTCCTCCTGCGTAAGGCCTGCCCCGTTGGGAAAATATGATGCGCCGGTCCGTACGGGTGACATGGGGGACGTACGGGTGAACGGGTCACTCGATACGATGCACGGCGCTCAGGTGCGCGAGCGGCGCGCACCGGCTGGAACGGCTCGCGGGGGATCGGCATGTTCGGAATCGTGAGGCCCTGTACGCACCGGCTCTCCGAAGGTCTGCGGACCGAGTGGATGGCCCATCTGTGCGGTCTCTGCCTGGCCCTGAGGGCGGATCACGGGCAGTTTGCCCGGATCGTCACGAACTATGATGGTCTAATCGTCTCGGTCCTGACGGAGGCTCAGACCGGCGCCACCCCCGCCGGGCGGCGCACCGCCGGGCCGTGCCCGCTGCGCGCCATGCGGACGGCTCCGGTCGCCAAGGGGGAAGGGGCCAAGCTCGCCGCCGCCGTCTCGCTCGTCCTCGCCTCGGCCAAGGTCCGCGACCACGTCGCCGACGGGGACGGGCTGTTGGCCCGCAGGCCGGTCGCGGCGGCGGCGCGGCGGGTGGCGGCGGGATGGGACCGGGCGGGAGCACGTACGGGAGCGGCGCTCGGCTTCGACACCGCGCTGCTGGTCGACGCGGTCGACCGGCAGACCGGCATCGAGACGCTCGCCGGGCCCGGCACACCGCTGCTCACGGTCACCGAACCCACCGAGACGGCCACCGCGGCCGCCTTCGCGCACACCGCGGTCCTCGCCGGGAAGCCGCAGAACGCGGCGCCGCTCGCGGAGGCCGGACGGCTCTTCGGGCGGCTCGCGCATCTGCTGGACGCCGTGGAGGACCGGGAAGCTGACGCCGCGTCGGGCGCCTGGAACCCACTCGCGGTGACCGGCACCCCGCTGACCGAGGCGCGCCGGCTCTGCGACGACGCGCTGCACGGCGTACGGCTCGCACTGCGCGAGGTGGAGTTCGCCGACGGCAAGCTCGTCCACGTCCTGCTCGCCCATGAGCTGCGGCGCTCGGTCGACCGGGCGTTCGGCACGTCGTCCTGCTCGCACACGGGGCTTGAGGTGTCGCCGGGCCTCGACGTACCCGGGGGACCGCTGTCGCCCGACGCCTCCTTCGGGCCGCCGCCCGGCAATCCGTACGGCCCGACTCCTGGAAGTCCGTACGGTCCCACCCCCGGCAGCCCCTACGGCCCGACCCCCGGCGGCCCCGCCGCACCGCCTCCGCCGCGCCCGCCGCGCGACCGGCGCGGGCTGATCGCCGGGTGCCTGGTGTGGGCCGGGCTCGCCTGCACCTGCCAGCTGTGCTGCGGGAGCTACGAGGACCCGTGGAGCCGGGAGCGGCGGGAGGCGCCGTGCCAGAGCTGCGGCGACTGCTGCGAGGCGTGCAACTGCTGCGGCGAGTGCGGCGACGGGTGCTGCTGCTGCGGCGAGTCCTGCGGGTGCGACTGCTGAGCCCGCAGGGCCCGCCGGCCCCGGGCTACTTCGGCTCGGGGCCCTTCAGCTCCGGCGGCGAGATCTGCGACTCCTCGATCGCGGACTCGGTGGTGCCCCACTTCTCCAGGATCCGGTCGTAGGTGCCGTCCTTCTTGAGCTGGTTGACCGCCGCCTGGAAGGCCGGGGCCAGCGGGCTGCCCTTCTTGAAGGCGAAGCCGACGTCGAGCCGCTTGTACTCGTTGAGGAAGCGCAGTCCCTCCTGCTGGGTCACGGCGTAGCGCAGTCCGTTGATGGTGGACATGTTCACGTCGGTGCGCTTCTGCTTGAGGGAGAGCCAGACCGCCGCCGGGTCGGCGTAGGTCTTCACCTCGTAGGGCTTCTTGCCCTTCTCCGCGCACCGCGGCAGGTTCTCCTGGAGCGCGACCTCGAAAGTGGTGCCCGCGCCGGTGGAGACGTTCAGGCCGCACAGGTCGGTGAGGTCGGTGATCTCCTTCAGCTTGCTGTCCTCGCGGACGGCGAAGCCCTGGCCGTCGTTGATGTACGTCACGAAGTCGATCGTCCTGCGGCGTTCGTCGGTGACGCCGAAGTTCCCCGTGCCCAGGTCGTACTTCCCGCTGCCGAGCGCCGGCAGGATCGCCTCGAAGGAGGCCACCTCGCGCTTCAGCTCCACGCCGAGCACCTTCGCCACCGCGTCCGCGAAGTCGATGTCGGCGCCGGAGAGCGTGGTGCCGTCCTCCTCGTAGAAGGCCCCGGGCGGGGAGCCGGTGGCGGCCGCGATCCGCAGGGTGCCGGCCTTGCGGACCTCCTGCGGCAGCAGCTCCGCCACGGCTTCCACCTTCTTCACCGAGGACACCACGTCCTCGGTCGGGGTCTTCCCCTTGGCCTCGCCCTTGGTGGTGCTCGCCCCGGGCTCCGCCGGGTCCGCGCAGCCGGTGAGGGTGAGCGCGGCGGCGGTGATCAAGGCGAAAAGGGCGCTATGGCGTGATCTGGGCATGGCTCTGTCTTTCTCCGGGTTCGTCAAGGTATGCCGACCGGCCCCGGGCCCGGACGGGCGCGGAGCGGCGGCGACAGGTTCAGCGGTGCCTGGGAACGTGCGGCGGAGCGAGGGGAGGGTGACGCGGTGTGGTGGAGGTGAAGTCACGCGAGGAACGGTGCTCGAACGCCCTCAGATCAGGCGTGAGCAGGGAGAGATCCGGACAGCAGAGGGTCAGCTCAACAGGAAGAGGACCACACGCGACCGAAGTCGATGTGGGAGCGGGTGACCAGCCACTGCTGCGAATGCATGGGGCCAGTGGAACAGGCATCCGGGTGCGCGTCAACTGACGTGAGACATACGGCTCAGAGTGTGGACAGGCTTGACAGCGCGCCGTGTTCACCGCTTATCTCGGACACGGACCGGCGCTGAGGGGCCCGGTCCGTGTGTGGTTCGTGGTGTGAAGGTACGCCCCGTGTTCGATCTCAGCATCCACGGAGCCCTCGCATGCCCCCGCAGACCGATCTGCTGCCTCCCTCGTCCTCCGCGCCACCACCCGTCAGGAAAGACGGCGACGATGTGGTTCCCCGCATCGTCCCCGTACGCCGAACGGGTCGCTGGACAGCGGCTGTTGCCGTGCTCATCCTGCTCGCGCTGGCACTGAACTCGGTCATCCGCAACGAGGCCTTCGAGTGGGACGTCGTCATCTCCTACTTCGCCACCGCCTCCGTCCTGCGCGGGCTCTGGCTCACCCTGTGGCTCACCGCCGTCGTCATGGTGCTCGGCTTCGCGCTCGGGGCGCTCCTCGCCGTGCTCCGGCTCTCCGGCAACCCCGTTCTGCAGGCCGTCAGTTGGGGATACGTCTGGCTCTTCCGGTCCACGCCGATCCTGGTCCAGCTGCTGTTCTGGTTCAACATCGGCGTCCTGTACCCGCAGATCCTCGGCGTCTCCACCGTCACCCTCCTCGGCCCGGTCACCGTGGCCGTCGTCGGACTGACGCTGCACGAGGCCGCGTACGCCGCCGAGGTCGTCCGCGGCGGCATCCTCTCCGTGGAGCGCGGCCAGATCGAGGCCGCGCAGTCCCTCGGGCTCGGGCCCTGGCGGCGCTTCCGGCGGATCGTGCTGCCGCAGGCGATGCGCTCCATCGTCCCGCCGGCCGGGAACATGCTGATCGGCACCCTCAAAGGCACCTCCATCGTCAGCATCATCGCCGTGCAGGACCTGCTCTACTCCGTCCAGCTCGTCTACCACCGCACCTACCAGGTCATCCCGCTGCTCCTCGTCGCCACCCTCTGGTACGCGCTCGTCACCTCGCTGCTGAGCATCGGCCAGCGCTATGTGGAGCGCTACTACGCGCGCGGCACAGCGGGTGCCCGATGAGCGCCGCGCCCACGCTCGTGGTGATAGGCGGCGGACCGCGCGGCACCGGCGTCATCGAGCGCATCGCCGCCAACGCCCGTGAGCTGTACGGGGATCTGCCCCTGGACCTCCACCTCGTCGACCCCTATCCGGCCGGCGGCGGACGGATCTGGCGGCCGGACCAGTCGCCGCTGCTCTGGATGAACTCCATGGCAGAGGACGTCACCATGTTCACCGACGAGACGGTGGAGCTGGCCGGACCGGTCGTCGCCGGACCGGCCCTGCACGACTGGGCCGAGGACGTCCGCGCCGGGCGCGTCACACCGGACGCCGAGCCCGCCGTCCTGGCGGAGATCCACGGCCTCACCGGCCAGGACTTCCCCAGCCGGCGGCTCCAGAGCGCCTACCTCCGCTGGACCTACCAGCGCGCCCTGGCCGCCCTGCCGCCCTCCGTCACCGTCCACGAGCACCGCACCACCGCCCTCGCCGTCACCGGCCCGCGCGGCTCCCGCCAGCGCGTGAGACTGAAGGACCGCACCGAACCGCTCCTCGCCGACCTCGTCGTCCTGACCGTCGGCCACCTGGACGCACAACAGGATCCGGAACAGGCCGAGTTGAGCGACTTCGCGGCGCGGCACGGACTGCTCCACCTGCCGCCCGACTTCACCGCCGACACCGACCTCACCGCACTGCCCGCCGGTGAACCGGTCATCGTCCGAGGCTTCGGCCTCGCCTTCGTCGACCTGCTGGTCCTGCTCACCGAGGGCCGCGGCGGCCGCCACGAGAACGGGGTCTACGTGCCGTCGGGGCAGGAGCCCGTGCTGTACGTCGGATCGCGGCGCGGCGTCCCGTACCACTCCAAGATCGGCTACTCCTGGACCGGTGAACGCCCGCCGCTGCCGCGCTACTTGACGCCCGCCTGGGCCGACGAGCTGCTGAGCCGGACCGGGCCGCCCGACTTCCGGCGCGATGTCTGGCCGCTGGTCGCCAAGGAGCTCGGCCACGCCCACTACCACCGGCTGTTCACCGCCCACCCCGAGCGCACCACCCTGGACGCCGGGGTCTTCGACGCGAAGTACGCCGCCGCCGACCCCGGCAGCGCCGAACTGGCCGATCTCGTCGCCGGCGCCGTACCCGACCCCGCCGACCGGCTCGACCTGGACGCGCTCGACCGGCCGCTGGACGGCGTGACGTACGAGAGCGCCGAGGCGCTCCAGGACGGGCTGCGCGACTACATCACCGCCGACCTGGCGCGCCGTCACGACCCGGACCACAGCACGGATCTCGCGGTCTTCCTCGGACTGCTCTCTGCCTACGCTCAGCTCATCCGGCTCGGTGACATCGGCTCCTGGTGGCACGGCTTCTTCAGCTACCTCGCCTCCGGCCCGCCAGGACCCCGCCTGGAACAGCTCCTCGCGCTCTCCCGGGCCGGTGTCGTCCGCTTCCTCGGCGCCTCCGTCACCGTGGAGGCCGACGAGGAGCGCGGCGTCTTCCGGGCCTCCTCCGCCACCGTGCCCGGCGAGCGCACCGAAGCCCGCGCGCTGGTCGAGGCCCGCCTGCCGGACCCCTCGCTCCGCCACACCGCCAGCCCGCTGCTGCGCACCCTGTACGAGGGCGGGGCCGCCGTCACCGACACCGGGCTGCTCTCCGTGGACCCGGCCGACAGTCGCGTCGTCGACCGCCAGGGCCGCCCGCACCCGCGCCGCTTCGCACTCGGCCCGTTCACCACGGCCCGCAACAGCGGCGCCTTCACCCGGCCCCGTACCGGCGGACCCGCCTTCCGGCAGAACGACGCCACCGCCCGCGCCGCCCTCACCTTCCTGCGCGACCTCTCCTGTCACGGCCGCCTCGCCTCCTGAATCCGCCGCGGACCTTCCCGCAACCCCGCTCCCAAGGAACCCCGCCATGTCGCTGACCAGCGATCCACCCATCGATCCATCCGCCGGAACACCCGACGGCCCGGCCGCGAAGAAGGCCGACCCCGGAGCCGACTACGGAGAGCTGACCGTCGTCCCGGCCCGCCACCCCTGGCGCTGGGTCGCCGTCGCCGTGACCGCGATCCTGGTCGCCCAGTTCATCAACGGACTGGTCACCAACCCCGGTTGGGAATGGGACGTCTTCGCTCAGTTCTTCACCGCACCGGTCATCCTCAAAGCCGTCTGGCTCACGCTCCAACTGACCTTCTACGGGACGGTCCTCGGCTTCGCGCTCGGCATCGTGCTGGCGTTCATGCGGCTGTCGGCCAGTCCGTTCCTGCGGACGGTCGCGTACGGCTACATCTGGGCGTTCCGCTCGATCCCGCTCATCGTGCAGCTGCTGTTCTGGTTCAACCTGGCTTATCTGTACAAGGAGTTGCAGTTCGGTATCCCGTTCGGGCCGGGCTTCTTCACCTTCGACACGATGAACCTGGTCGGCGCGGTCAGCGCGGCCGTCCTCGGCCTCGCGCTGCACCAGGCGGCGTACGCGGCGGAGATCGTACGCGGTGGCGTACTGGCCGTCGGAAGCGGCCAGTTGGAGGCGGCGGCTGCCCTCGGCATCCCCAAGCTCCGGCAGCTGCGCCGGATCGTGCTGCCGCAGGCGATGCGCTCGATCCTGCCCAACGCGGCCAACGAGATCATCTCGCTGTTCAAGGGCACCTCGATCGTCTCCGTCATGGCGATCGGCGAACTCTTCTACCAGGTCCAGGTCGTCTACGGCCGCAGCGGCCGGGTCGTCCCGCTGCTGATGGTCGCCACCGCCTGGTACATCCTCCTGACCACCGCCCTCTCGATCATCCAGTACTACGTCGAACGTCACTACGCGAAGGGGGCCGTGCGATGAGCGCAACCGGCGAAGCCATGGTCGAGATCCGCTCCGTACACAAGAACTTCGGCTCGCTGGAGGTGCTGCGCGGCGTCGACCTGTCGGTGCGGCCCGGCGAGGTCACCGTGATCCTCGGCCCCTCCGGCTCCGGCAAGTCCACACTCCTGCGCACCATCAACCACCTGGAGAAGGTCGACCAGGGCTGGATCAGCGTCGACGGCACCCTCGTCGGCTACCGCAGGGACGGCAACAAGCTCTACGAACTCCGCGAGCGCGAGGTGCTGCGCCAGCGCACCAAGATCGGGTTCGTCTTCCAGAACTTCAACCTCTTCCCCCACCTCACCGTGGTGGAGAACATCATCGAGGCGCCCGTCTCCGCCCTGCGCCGGCCCCGCAAGGAGGCCGTCGCGGCGGCGGAGAAGCTGCTCGCCCGGGTCGGCCTCGCCGACAAGGCCGCCGCCTATCCGGCGCAGCTCTCCGGCGGCCAGCAGCAGCGCGTCGCCATCGCCCGCGCCCTGGCGCTGGAGCCGAGGCTGCTGCTCTTCGACGAGCCGACGTCCGCGCTGGACCCGGAGCTCGTCGGTGAAGTCCTGGACGTCATCAAGGACTTGGCGCACGGCGGCACCACGATGATCGTCGTCACCCATGAGATCGGCTTCGCCCGTGAGGTCGCCGACACCGTCGTCTTCATGGACGAGGGCCGGATCGTCGAACAGGGCCCGCCCTCCGACGTTCTGGACCACCCCACCCAGGAACGCACCCGGGCGTTCCTCTCGAAGGTTCTCTGAACCGCCTTCATGTCCCTTTCCTCCGCACCATCCACAAGGAGTACGTACGTGTCCGTCCGCCGCAGCATCACCCTCGCCATCGCCACCCTCACCGCCACCGGACTGCTCACCGCCTGCGGCAACTCCGACGCCTCCACCGACGTGGCCGCGTCCAAGGACAAGAAGGACACCGGGATCAACACCAGTCCCGACCAGGACCGCCTCAGAGGCAAGAAGGTCGACGCCATCGCCGGCCTCGTCCCCGAGGAGATCCGCAAGCGCGGCACGCTGAAGGTCGGGGCCAGCGCGGACGCCGTGCCGCCGCTCGGCTTCTACGCCACCGACGACAAGACCCGGATCGGCTCCGAGATCGACATCGCCACCCTGGTCGTCGACACCCTCGGCCTGAAGCCGGAGTTCGAGCAGGTCTCCTGGGAGAACCTCTTCGTCGGCCTGGACAGCTCCAAGTTCGACGCGGTCCTCTCCAACGTCACCGTGACCGAGGAGCGCAAGGAGAAGTACGACTTCGCCACCTATCGGCTCGACAACCTCGCCTTCGAGGCGAAGAAGGGATCCGGCTGGAAGGTGAACGGCCCGGCCGACGTCGCCGGCAAGACGATCTCGGTCTCCTCCGGCACCAACCAGGAGAAGATCCTCGTCGAGTGGAGCGAGGAGAACGTCAAGGCCGGGCGGAAGCCCGTGGAGATCAAGTACTTCCAGAAGGAGAACGACTACTACCTGCCGCTCCAGTCGGGCCGCATCGACGCCCACCTCGGCCCGAGCCCGTCCGCCGCCTTCCACGTGGCGACGGCCGGCCAGAGCGAGATCGCCGGACAGATCTCCGGCGCCGGCGGCGGCCTCCAGGGCAAGATCGCCGCGACCACCAAGAAGGACAGCGGCCTGGTCAAGGCGTACGCCGCAGCGATCGACCACATCATCGAGGACGGCTCGTACGGCAAGGTCCTGGAGCGCTGGGGCCTGACCGGCGAGGCCGTGGAGAAGTCCGAGATCAACCCGCCCGGCCTGCCCAAGACCAAGAGCTGACCCGCCTGGCGGCGCCTTGTCGGCCGGTGCCGTGGACCCGGCCCCGACCGACGAGGCGCCCGCCGAGGTCTCGCGGGACCGGCACCGTCCGGCCGGTCCCGCGAGACCCGGCCGGTCTTCCGCTCAGGGGTCTCAGGGGTGTCTCCGGTCCGACCGGAGCGCCCTCGCACCGCCGATGACCACCGGAGGTCTCCTGCCGGTCCGGTCCGGGCCCGCTGCCCCGGCCCGACCGGCAGGACACCTCCGGCGCGAGGCCCCCGCCCCACCCGTCGACCCGAGAGGTCCCGCCATGTCCGCCCGTACACCCCTCCACCTGGCCGCCGAGATCGGCGGCCCGCCGCACTACGACGCCGGCCACTACCTCCGCCTCGCCACGCTCGCCGAGGACGGCGCCCTCGACTACGTCACCCTCGGCGACTCCTTCGCCCGGCCCGGCCTCGACGCGCTGGCGGTCCTCGCCCGCGTCGCGCCCGCCACCGACCGCATCGGCCTCGTCCCGACCGTCACCACCACCCACACCGAGCCCTTCCACGTCTCCTCGGCCGTCGCCTCCCTGGACTGGGTCAGCAACGGCCGGGCCGGCTGGCACGTGGAGGTGTCCACCACCGAGGCGGAGGCCCGGCTCTTCGGCCGCCGCTCCGCCGCACCGCCCGCCGCGCTCTGGCAGGAGGCAGGCGAGGTGGCCGACGTCTCCGCCCGGCTCTGGGACAGCTGGGAGGACGACGCGGAGATCCGGGACACCGCGACCGGACGCTTCATCGACCGGGACAAGCTGCACTACGTCGACTTCACGGGCGCCACCTTCACGGTGAAGGGCCCCGCCATCGTGCCGCGCCCGCCGCAGGGCCGCCCCGTCACCGTCATCGACGCCGTCGGCGCGCCCGCGAAGGAGGCGGCGGCCCGGCACGCGGACGTCGTCCACATCCGGGCCACCACCCCCGAGCAGGCGGCAGCGCTCCGGGACGAGCTACGCGCCAGGGCGGCCGCCCACGGGCGGGATCCCGACACGCTGCGGGTCCTCGTCGCGCTCACCGTCGACCTCGGCGACGTCGAGAGCGCTCCCGAACCCGGACTGGAGAGCGGCCCCCGACTCGCCGCACGCGGAACCTACTTCCGGGGCGGCCCGGTCGACCTCGCCGACCTGGTCGCCCAGTGGCACCGCTCCGGCGCGGCCGACGGCTTCCACCTCACGCCCATCACCCCCGAGCGCGACCTCGAAAGGATCGTCAACGGCACCGTGGCCCTCCTCCAGCACCGCAGCCTCTTCCGCACCTTTCACCCCGGCGGAACCCTGCGCGAACACCTGGGCCTCGCCCGGCCCGCCAGCCGCTACGCGCGCTCTGAAGCCGCCTCGGCCTCGTCAGCCGCCTCGGTCTCGCCGGCCTCGTCGAAGGAGGCCTGACCATGGCTCGCACCATGCATCTGGCCGCGCACTTCCCGGGCGTCAACGCCACCACCGTGTGGGCCGACCCGCGCTCCCGCAGTCAGATCGACTTCTCGTCCTTCGTCCATCTGGCCAGGACGGCGGAGCGCGGCAAGTTCGACTTCTTCTTCCTCGCCGAGGGGCTGCGGCTGCGCGAGCACAACGGCCGCGTCCACGACCTGGACGTGGTCGGCCGCCCGGAGTCGCTGACCGTGCTCAACGCGCTGGCCGCCGTCACGGATCGGCTCGGCCTCGCCGCCACGGTGAACGCCACCTTCAACGAGCCCTACGAGCTGGCCCGCCGTCTCGCCACCCTCGACCACCTCAGTGCGGGACGCGCCGCCTGGAACGTGGTGACCTCCTCCGACGCCTTCACCGGGGAGAACTTCCGCCGGGGCGGCTATCTGGACCGGGCCGACCGCTACACCCGGGCCGCCGAGTTCGTCGCCACCGCCCGCGAGTTGTGGGACTCCTGGACGCCGGGCGGCGAGTCGCGGCCCTTCGCGCACGAGGGCGAACAGTTCACGATCTCCGGTGAGTTCACCGTGCCCCGCTCCCCGCAGGGCCACCCGGTGGTGATCCAGGCCGGGGATTCCGGCGAGGGCCGGGAGTTCGCCGCGTCGGCCGCCGACATCATCTTCACCCGGCACGGCACCCTGGAGGCGGGCCGCGACTTCTACGCCGACGTCAAGGCCCGGCTCGCCGCGTACGGACGTGAGCCCGACGACCTCAAGATCATGCCAGGGGTCACCGTGGTGATCGGCGACACCGACGCCGAGGCGCAGGAGCGCGCGTACGAGATCCGGCGCCAACAGGTCTCGCCGCAGAACGCGATCCTCGCCGCCGAGCAGCTCTGGGGCCGCGACCTCTCCGCGTACGATCCCGACGGCCCGCTCCCCGAGGTCGACCCGGTCCTCGACTCGGGCCTGGTCAAGGGGCGGGTCCTGCACGGTGACCCGGTCGGCGTCGTCGCCCGGTGGCGCGCGATCTCCGAGGCCAAGGGGCTCTCCCTGCGGCAGACGGTCATCGAGACGACCACCCGGCAGTCGTTCATCGGCTCGCCGCGGACGGTCGCGGCGGAGTTGACCGCGTTCGTCGACGAGCGGGCGGCCGACGGCTTCATCCTCGTACCGCATCTCACCCCGGGCGGCCTGGACGACTTCGTCGACCGGGTCGTCCCGCTCCTCCAGGAGAGCGGAGCATTCCGCTCCGAATACTCCGGCTCCACGCTGCGGTCGCACCTCGGCCTCGCGGAGCCGGTGTGGAAAGGTTGATCGCATGAGCACGGACGCACAGCAGCACCAGCAGGCCGGAGGCCCGGACGCCGCCGAGGAGTGGCAGCGGTGGCACGAGGAGCGCGTCCTCGCGGTCGCCGCCCCCTACGGCCCTCTCTCCCTGACCGGAACCCACTGGCTCTCCGACCACCCGGACGGTCGAATTCCGGCCGTCCCGGGCCAGTGGCGCGAGGACGGTGACGAGGTGGTGCTGACCGCCACCGCCGAGGACGGCATCGTTGTCGACGGCAAGCCGCTGACCGGCGAGGTCCGCCTCTCCGCCGACCGCGGCCCCATCGACGACTCCCGGGTGGCGCAGGGGGTCCGGCGGCTGGTGGTGCTCCGCCGCGAAGGGCTATGGGCGGTACGGGACTTCGACCCGGATTCACCGTCGCGGCACGCCTTCTCGACCATCGACGCCACCCCCTACGACCCGGACTGGGCGCTGCCGGGGACCTTCCGTCCGTACGGTGAGGAGCGGGCCGTACGGGTGCCCAACGCCGACGGGGTCGAGCGGGGGCTCGGGCTCGGCGGGGAGATCGCCTTCACGGTGGCCGGGGACGAGCACACGCTCCAGGTGGCGGTCGAGCCGGACGGCTCGCTGTGGGCCGTCTTCGCCGACGCCACCAGCCAGAACGGCAGCTACCGCTTCCGCTTCCTGCGCCCCGGTCCGCCCGCCGCCGACGGCAGCGTGCACGTCGACTTCAACCGCGCACTGCTGCCGCCGTGCGCCTTCGCCGATCACTTCATCTGCCCCTTCCCGCCCCCGGGCAACACCCTCACCGTGGAGGTCCCGGCGGGGGAGCGGAACCGCCTGGACGCCTGAGCCGCACGGCCCTCCGGGGCCCCGTGCGACCCTCCCGGCCCCCGGCAGCCCGAGCGCTGCCGGGGGCCGGGTTGCGGGTGGGACGTGGGTGGCCGAAAGGCATGCTTGCGTCTCCCGTCCGGGCGCCTCGATACTCCCGTCAGCGATTGTCAGGGGCACGGCAACTCCGGAATCCGGACAGGCCCCCGACTGCGCCTCACGGGCCCGCCACCCCACAGGAGGGCCCCCGATTCCCCTCGGAGGAACCCGAAGTGAGGATCAAGCGCACCAACCCCCGCCACAACCAGGCGAGACGCGTCCGTACCACGGCCGTCCTCGCCGGACTCGCCGCCGTCGCGGCGTTCACCGTCCCCACCGCCAGCGCCGAACCCACCGGTACGTTCAGCGCCACCCAGCTGTCCACCGCGAGCGACGCCGTGCTCGGCGCCGACATCGCGGGCACCGCCTGGAACATCGACCCGAAGACCAACCGCCTCGTCGTCACCGTCGACAGCACGGTCACCAAGGCGGAGATCTCCCAGATCAAGAAGGCCGCGGGCGCCAACGCCTCCGCCCTCACGATCGAGCGCACGCCCGGCACGTTCAACAAGCTGATCTCGGGCGGCGACGCGATCTACTCCAACACCGGACGCTGCTCGCTGGGCTTCAACGTCCGCAGCGGCTCCACCTACTACTTCCTGACCGCCGGTCACTGCACCAACGGTTCGACCACCTGGTGGGCCAACTCCGCCCGCACCACCGTGCTCGGCACGACCGCCGGCTCCAGCTTCCCGGGCAACGACTACGGCATCGTGCGCTACACGAACACCACCATCCCCAAGGACGGCACGGTCGGCGGCCAGGACATCACCAGCGCCGCCAACGCCACCGTCGGGATGGCCGTCACCCGCCGCGGCTCCACCACCGGCACCCGCAGCGGATCGGTCACCGGTCTCAACGCCACCGTCAACTACGGCGGCGGCGACATCGTGACCGGCATGATCCGCACCAACGTGTGCGCCGAGCCCGGTGACTCCGGCGGCCCGCTCTACTCCGGCACCCGGGCGATCGGTCTCACCTCCGGCGGCAGCGGCAACTGCTCCTCCGGCGGCACGACCTTCTTCCAGCCGGTCGTCGAGGCCCTGAACGCCTACGGCGTCAGCGTCTACTGACGGGCGCACCGGGTATCCCCACCGGCGCACGGGTTCCCCGGCCCGCGCACCGGACACGCCCGGCGCTGTCCGTACATACGAGCCCCCGTCCGGAATTCCGGACGGGGGCTCCCGCGCGCCCCCCGGCTCTTGAGAGGATGTCGCGACGACCGGTCGCACGCGAAGCGCCGACACCAGGGGGTCCCAGGTCCGTGAATCGCATCGGCATCACCGGTCACCGCTCCATCCCCGACGGGGCCCGGACCCACGTCCTCGCCGGTCTGCGCGCGGCCCTGTGCGGACTCGACGGCGCCACCGAGGCGCTCTCCAGCCTGGCGGTCGGCGCGGACCAGCTCTTCGCCGGCCTCGCACTCGACTGCGGCGCCGAGCTGACGGTGGTCATCCCCAGCGGCGACTACGAGGCCTGCTTCGAGTCCAGCGCCGACCTGGACCGCTACCGCCTCCTCAAGTCCCGCGCCGCACAGGAGGTCCGGCTCGGCTTCCCGCACTCCACCGACGAGGCGTACTACGCGGCCGGCGCCTACATCGCCGACCACTGCGACCTGCTGCTCGCCGTCTGGGACGGCCGCCCGGCCCGGGGCCTCGGCGGCACCGGCGACATCGTCGACTACGCCCGTACGCTGGGCCGCCCGGTCACCGTCATCTGGCGGGAGGGCGTGGAGCGGGGCTGACCACGGTTCCGGTGCCGTGCGTGCCGGTACCGCCGGCGGCCGGTCAGGTGCGGTGCCGCACCAGCCAGTCCGTGTGCTCCGGCGAGACGATCCGCTCGGTCTCGAAGACCGCCACCGGCCACTGCCGCTCGGTGAGCGTGGTCTCCATCGCCGCCTGCATCGACTCCAGGTCGTCCTCCACCAAGGAGTGCGCGGAGATCAGCGGATGGTGGCGGCGCAGCTCGTTCCAGGCGAGACAGGCCGCGCCCGCCGCCGAGAGCACCCCGGTCAGCCCGAGCGAGCGCCCCGCCCCGAAGAGCTGCGCCACGCTCAGCCCCAGCGCCGGCAGCGTCAGCGCCACGATCGCCCCGGACCAGACGAGCGCGCCGCGCCGGGAGACCAGCCGCCGTCTGCGGTACCACCGCCGCTGCTCGATCAACCGGTCCCGTACATACGTCTCCTTGCGTACGGTGAAGGCCTTGTCCCGTAACTCCCGCATGGATTCCGTGATGACCGCCCCGTCGGCGTCCGTCATCTCCTCGCGCGGATCGGCCCAGCCCACCTTCCTCAGCTCCTGGAGCCCGTCCTCCAGCCGGTTGGCGAAGAGCGCCTCGGGGTGGTGGGTCGCACTCTCGAAGGGCGAGCCGTGGACCGCGTAGCGCCAGCAGAGGGACTTGATGAACTCCGCTGCGGAGCGGTTGAGTTGCCAGTGCGACTTTGCTTTCCGCCGGGAGCCGAGGTAGGTCGTGAACAGGACACCCAGATACGCCGACACCGCTGCCCCGTAGAGCAGTTGGACGGCGAGACCGTCGTCGGCGTGCCACGGGAGCGCCGCGGGCACCGAGCCGGCCACCAGCAGCGCCAGCTGGACGCGGGTGGTGTTCACGGCCTCGCGCTGCCGGGCCACGGCGATCGCGTCCGTACGGTGGAAGAGCGCGGGCAGGTCGGCGTTCCTGAAGACCATGCTCTGAAGAGGTCCGGGAATCGCCGTCATGTTCACTCCCGTATCCCATGTAGTCGGGGCTCCGTTGTCGGAATGAAAGATTCCGAACCATTTGGAGCAGTCCCGTATGTCACTCGGCTTACGAGGGTGCGACACGAGTTGCACACCTAGGTCATGAGAGTAAAGTCGTGCCGCCGGGCACTGCAATGGTGCACCTGCTGGTGTTGTCCCCCTGACCGGAACGAGCCCCCTAGGACGGCCGTGAAGACCTACGCATCACCCCCTCTCTTCGCTGACGCGAAGAAGAGCCGTGTGCCGCTCGCCGAGATCGACCTTTCCGGTGGCTCCGCCGCTCGGAAACTTGCGCGAGTGATCCCCACGGCCGACGGCCGTACCTCCCGGATCTCCACCTTCAACTCGGCTCTCTGAGTCGTTCCGCACGGTCGGATTCCGGTGCGGAACGCTGCACTAGACTGAGGGAATGACAGGACCCGCGGTCCCCTTCCGCGAAATCGTTCTGAAGGTTCACAGCAGATGCGATCTGGCCTGTGACCATTGTTATGTCTACGAACATGCTGATCAGAGCTGGCGAACCCGCCCCAAGGCAATCTCTGACCATGTCGTTTCCCGGACGGCTCGACGCCTGGCCGAACACGCCAGGACCCACGCCCTGCCCTCCGTGACAGTGATCCTGCACGGAGGGGAGCCCCTGCTCGCCGGACCGGCCCGACTGCGCCGCGTCTGCGAGGAGTTCACCTCGGCCCTCGCGGGCATCGCCGAACTGGATCTGCGGATCCACACCAACGGCCTCCAGCTGAGCCCCCGTTACCTCGACCTCTTCGACGAGTTCGACGTCAAGGTGGGCATCTCCCTCGACGGCGACCGCGCCGCCAACGACCGCCACCGCCGCTACGCCGACGGACGCAGCAGCCACCCGCTGGTCCTCAAGGCCGTGGAGCTGCTCCGGCAGGACCGCTACCGCCATCTCGACCTCGGCCTCCTCTGCACGGTCGACATCGCCAACGACCCGGTCGCGGTCCTCGACGCGCTCACCGGACTCGAACCGCCGCTCATCGACTTCCTCCTTCCGCACGCCACCTGGGACGAGCCCCCGCCGCGCCCCGGCGGATCCCCCACCGCGTACGCCGAGTGGCTTCTCACGATCTTCGACCGCTGGCAGGAGCAGGGCAGGCCGGTGCCTGTCCGCCTCTTCTCCTCGGTGCTCTCCACCCTGAGCGGCGGCCCCAGCCTCACCGAGTCCCTCGGGCTCGCGCCCACGGACCTGGTCGTCGTCGAGACCGACGGCCAGCTGGAGCAGGTCGACTCCCTCAAGAGCGCCTACGAAGGCGCCGCGGCCACCGGGTTCGACGTCTTCACCCACAGCTTCGACGAGGTCGCGGCCCATCCCGGCGTCCGGGCCCGCCAGCTCGGCCTGGCCGGGGTCAGCGAGACCTGCCGCCGCTGCCCCGTCGTACGCTCGTGCGGCGGCGGCCTCTACACCCACCGCTATCGCACGGGAGGCGGCTTCGACAACCCGTCCGTCTACTGCGCCGACCTGGCCGCGCTGATCCGGGGCATCGAGGACCGCACGGCCGCCGCCACCGAGTCGTCCGCCGTCCGCGACCCGTACGAACTGCTCGCCGCCCAGCAGGATCTGACCCGCACCCTGCTCGCCGCCCTCCACGACGGCCTCGGCGGCAGCGGCGGGGAGGTCTGGGAGTCGGCGTGGGCGCTCGCCGCCGAGCTGGAGGCGGACCCGGCCGGGCAGGAGGGCCTGGACCTGGTCCTCGCCCACCCCTACACCCGCACCTGGCTGCTCGACGCGCTGGAGGCGGTACGGGCCGGCCGGCCGGTGCACGGTCCTCCGGTGGAGCGGCTCGCCGCCACGGTGGCCGCCGCCGCCGTACACGCCGGGCTCGACCTGGCCGTCCCGGTGGTCCACCGCGACGGCCGCCTCTTCCTGCCGACGCTCGGCGAGGTCCGGATCGGCGGGGCGGGGGAGACGGGCACGGCGGTGGTGCGGGCCGAGAGGGAGGGGTTCGCCGTCCGTGCCGAAGGCGTCGCGGTGCTGCACATCGCGCGCGGAGCCGGGGAGAGCTCGCGGTGGTCGCCGGTACGCCGTCTCGCGGTGGCCGGTCCCGTACGTGTGGCCGACGGACCGGTTCCCGTACCCGTACTGGACGATCTCGATCCGTACCGCTCCTGCTTCGACACGCCCGCCGCCGAGCGCCTCTCCCCGCAGGCCGCCGACGCCTGGTCCGCCTCTCTCGCTGCCGCCTGGGAGCTGCTGGCGGAGACCGTTCCGGAGCAGGCGGCCGAGGCGGCGGCCGTGCTCACCACCTTCACGCCGCTCGCCGTCTTCACGCCCCTCACCACCTTCACGCCGCTCGCCGGCGGCCCGCCGGTCCAGGCCGGGCGCCATGGGTACGGGGCGCTCGGCATCGCGGCCGCCGGTGATGCCCAGGCCCTGGCGATGGCGCTGCTGCGCGGGTTCCGGCGGGCGAAACTGCGGGCGCTGGCCGAGGCCGCGGACCTGTACGCCTCGGACGGTTCCTGGGATCATCGGATGCCCTGGCAGGAGGAGGGGGAAGAACCCGTTCCGTTCTCCCGGCTGCTGTCGGAAACGTACGAACGGGTCGGGCTCGGTCTCTTCGCACCTCAGTTCCTCGCCGGGGTCCCGCAAGCGCTCGACCTGATCGAAGAGGCGGCCGAAACGACCGTCGACGGAAAACAATTGCTCGCCGCGATGCGTAAAGAGATCAACGGTACACACGGGACATCCGGGAGGAACGGTCGCAAGACCGCTACGGAGTCCGCCGCAGTGCGGTGAATACGGGATCGGTTGACTGAAAATTAGCGTTCAATGACCGAACGGCAGGGGGGTGGAGCGGAGTCCGCTCCGGAATGATGAATTCGCTCGCATTCCTTTCCTACTCCTCGGGTGCGAGTGCTCACACAGGACGGGGGTCGTGTGTACGCATCGACGCAGCAGCGAGCGGCGGACCATCGGCCGTACTTCTTTCTGAGTTACGCCCACACGCCGGGCCACGGCAGCGGAACGGACCCCGATATGTGGGTCGAGCGCCTTTTCCGTGATCTCTGCGGCCATGTGCTGGCCATGACGGATCTGCCCGCCGGCGCGTCCCCCGGCTTCATGGACCGCGAGATACGCTCCGGCGAGGGCTGGTCGGAGCGGCTCGGCGAAACGCTCGCCACCTGCCGGGTCTTCGTCCCGCTGTTCTCGCCGCGCTACTTCGCCAGCGAGATGTGCGGCAAGGAGTGGCACGCCTTCGAGCAGCGGGCCATCCACCACCGGGCCCGCTCCAACCAGCCCGCCGAGGCGATCGTCCCGGCCCTGTGGGTGCCGGTGCCGCCGAGCCAACTGCCGGGCTCCGCCGAGCGGTTACAGTTCAACCACCGCGATTTCGGCGACCGGTACGTCACCGACGGCCTCTACGGCCTGATCAAGCTCAGACTCTTCGCCCAGGAGTACGAACGGGCCGTCTACGAACTGGCCAAGCGCATCGTCCGGGTCGCCGACACCGTCCGCATCGACACCGGCAGACCCGTCGACTACCGCCTCGCACCCAGCGCCTTCGGCTCCCCGAGCAGCGGGGTCGGCGCTCCCCGGCCGATGCGGATCACCATCGCCGCGCCTACCCGCCACGACCTGCCCGACGGGCGCATCGGCGACTACTACGGCGACCACCCGCAGGACTGGAACCCCTACCACCCGGCCGCCGCCCGCCCGCTGGCCTATGTCGCCGAGGAACTGGTGCGCTCGCTCAACTACCAGGCGCAGATCACCTCGTTCGACGAGGAGTCGGGCCGGCCCGAGGGGAAGTCACCACCCACCACGCCCGAGATCCTCCTCGTCGACCGCTGGGCGCTCCAGGACGAGGACCGCCGCCGCAGGCTCGCCGCCTTCGACGCGGAGGACCGGCCCTGGGTGACCATGGTCGTGCCGTGGAGCCGCGAGGACCACCAGAGCCGGGCCGCGGAGGCCGAACTGACCGAGAAGCTCGAAGCGACCATGCCGGCCAAGATGCGCCACGGACGGGCCTTCTGCCGCGCCGCGGCCCGTGGAGTGCCGACCATGGAGGCGTTCGGCCAGATCCTGCCGCAGGTCGTCGAGGTGGCCGCCCAGCAGTATCTGCGGCACGCCACGGCCTATCCGCCGGTGACCGGCGGAGGACACGGCGAACGGACCCGACTCACGGGCCCCATGGGCAACACCAGCTACACAGCCGACCCGCACGACCCTGCGACGGAAGCGGAGGACCTATGAGTGCCGGTCGTGACGGGCGCATCGTCACCTTCTACTCGTACAAGGGCGGCACGGGGCGCACCATGGCCCTGGCCAACACCGCCTGGATCCTCGCCGCCAACGGCAAGCGGGTGCTGGCCGTCGACTGGGACCTGGAGGCGCCCGGCCTCCACCGGTTCTTCCACCCCTTCCTCGACCCCGCCACCCTCGGCGCCACCACCGGCGTGATCGACCTGATCACCGAGTACGCCTGGGCCGCGACCAGCCCCGCCCAGCGCGCAGAGGACTGGCACCGCGACTACGCCCGCATCCAGCCGCACGCCGTCTCGCTGACCCCGGAGGCGCTCGGCTGGGAGTTCCCGCAGGGCGGCACGCTGGACTTCGTCTCCGCCGGACGGCAGAACCGCGAGTACAGCGCCACCGTCTCCACCTTCGACTGGGACAACTTCTACGACCGGCTCGGCGGCGGCCACTTCTTCGACGCGCTGCGCGAGGACATGAAGGCCAACTACGACTACGTCCTCATCGACAGCCGGACCGGCCTCAGCGACATCGCCGACATCTGCACCGTCCACCTCCCGGACGCCCTGGTCGACTGCTTCACCCTCAGCGACCAGTCCATCGACGGCGCCGCCTCCGTGGCCCGCCAGATCGCCGAGCGCTACACCGGCCGCCCCATCTCCATCTTCCCGGTCCCGATGCGCATCGACGAGGGCGAGAAGGAGAAGGCGGACGCAGGGCGGGCGCTGGCCCGGCTCAAGTTCGACCGGCTGCCCCGCGACCTGTCCGGCGACGAACTCACCGCCTACTGGGGCGCGGTGGAGATCCCCTACCGCCCGTACTACGCGTACGAGGAGACGCTGGCCACCTTCGGCGACGAGGCCGGGCTCACCAACTCCCTCCTCTCCGCCTTCGAACGGCTCACCGCCGTCATCACCGACCGCGAGATCACCTCCATGCCGCCGGTCGGCGAAGAGGTACGCCTGCGGATCCGCGACGCCTTCACCCGCCGCCGCCCCGCCCTGCCCGCCGACCTCTTCCTCAGCTATGTGGCGGAGAACCGGATGTGGGCCGACTGGATCGAATCGGTCCTCACCCGGGCCGGCTTCCGGGTCGTCCCGCGCGACGTCTCCGCCGAACAGCCCGCGCCACGTCCGGCGCCGACCGCCGAGAACGCCGCCCGCACCGTGGTGCTGCTCTCCAGCGCCTACCTCAAGTCGCAGCGCGCGGTAGACCTCTGGGAGCGGGCCGTCGCCGAGGACCCGGGCGGCGGCCGGCGCCAGCTGCTGCCGCTGCGCGTCGGGGACGTACGCCTCTCCGCTCCGTACATCGACCGCAACCCGGTCGACCTCTTCCGGCTGGACGAGGTGCACGCCACCGCCGCCCTGATGCGCGCCCTGGACCGTCCGGTGCAGCCGGCCGACGGCGTCTCACCCGGACCGCGCTTCCCCGGCACCGTCCCCAGGATCTGGAACGTACCGCCCCGCAACCCCGGCTTCACCGGACGCTCCCTCGTCCTGGAGCGGATGCGCGACCAGCTCGGCGGCGGGATGGCCGTGGTCCTGCCGCAGCCGCAGACGCTGTACGGACTCGGCGGCGTCGGCAAGACGCAGGTCGCCCTGGAGTACGTGCACCGCTTCATGGCCGACTACGACCTGGTCTGGTGGATATCGTCCGAGCAGGGCGACGACGTGGTCGCCTCGCTGGCCGAACTCGCCGTCCGGCTCGGCGCCCAGGGCGGCGAGGACATGGCGGCCGCCTCGCAGGAGGCCGTCGACCTGCTGCGGCGCGGAGTGCCGTCGGAGCGCTGGCTGCTGGTCTTCGACAACGCCGACGACCCCGAGACGCTGCGCCGCTACTTCCCGCAGGGCGGCTCCGGCCACATCCTGGTCACCTCCCGCAACCAGAGCTGGTCCCAGCACGGGGACGCGCTGCCCGTCGACGTCTTCCTGCGGGAGGAGTCGGTCGAGCACCTCCAGCGCCGGGCCCCGGGGCTCAGCGACGAGGACGCCGACCAGGTGGCCACCGCCGTCGGCGACCTGCCGCTCGCCGTCGAGCAGGCGGCGGCCTGGATCGCCGAGACCGCCACCCCTATCGACACCTATCTCGAACAGCTCGCCCGCCAGGCGCCGCAGGTCCTCGCCCTCAACCAGCCCGCCGGCTACCCGGAACCGGTCGCCGCGACCTGGAACATCTCCATCGCCCGGCTCAAGGACCGCTCGCCCGCGGCGGTCCGCCTCCTCCAGCTCTGCGCCTTCTTCGCCCCCGAGCCGATCTCCGCCAACCTCCTCTACAGCAAGGAGATGATCGAGGCGCTGAAGCCGTACGACTCCTCGCTCCAGGAGAAGCTGGTGCTCGGCCGGGTCATCCGGGAGATCGGCCGGTTCGCGCTGGCCAAGGTCGACCAGGTCTCCAACTCCATCCAGGTCCACCGCCTCGTCCAGGCGGTCATCAAGGCCCAGCTCAACGAGGAGGAGCAGCGCGAGGCGCGCCACGTCGTCCACCGCATCCTGGCCGGCGCCCGGCCCGACGACGACGAGCCGATCGACAACCCGGAGACCTGGCCGCGCTTCGCCACGATCTGGCCGCACCTCGGCCCCTCCGACGCCCGCAACTGCAAGGAGCCGGAGACCCGCAGGCTGCTGATCGACCGGGTCCGCTACCTGTGGAAGCGCGGTGACATCAGGACCGCGGAATCGCTCGGGGAGGAGCTGCGGGAGGTCTGGCGGGAGACGCTGGGCGAGCGGGACCTGCAGTACCTCTACCTCTGCTTCCACCTCTCCAACATCCTGCGCACACGCGGGCGTTACGTGGAGGCCAAGGAGCTCGACGAGTTCACGCTGCTCCGGCAGCGGGAGGTGCTCGGCGCCGAGCACCCGCACACGTACATGACCACCAGCAGCCTGGCGATCGACCTCGGGCTGCTCGGCGACTACGGGCGGGCGATCGAGCTGGCCACCGAGGCCCACGAGGGCTTCGGCCAGATCTTCCACGACGCGCACCCCAGGACCCTGGCGGCCGCCAACAACCTGGCGCTGAACCTGCGGAGCATCGGCCAGTACGCGCGGGCCCGCGAGATCGACCAGGACGTCTACGACCGGCGCACCGAGGTGCTCGGCGCGAAGCACCCGTACTCCCTCTCCTCCGCCATGAACCTCGCCCGCGACCTGCGCGAGGTCGGCCGGTACGAGGACTCCGTCGGCCTCCTCAGCCGTACGTACGAGAGCTTCAAGGAGACGCTCGGCCGCACCTACCCGACGACGCTGAGCGCGGCCAAGAGCCTGGCGGTGTCGCTGCGGCGGGCCGGGCGGCTGGAGGACGCCCACCGGCTGACGGTCGCCACCCGCGCCCGGTACCGGGCCAAGTACACCTCCGCCAACCCCGATTCGCTGGCCTGCGACCTCAACCTGGCGGCCGACCTGTTCGCCGCCGGGGACGCGGTCCAGGCCCGGGACGCCGCGCAGGAGGTGGTGGACCAGTACATGAAGGTGCCGGGGGAGAAGCACCCGTACACCCTGGCGGCCCAGAACAACCTGGGCGTCTACCTCTCGGGGACCGGGGAGGCGGAGCGGTCGGAGCAGATCCTGACGCTGGTGGTGGCCTCGATGCGGGAGCGGTTCGGCCGGGAGCACCCGAACACGCTCTTCTGCGTCATGAACCTGGCCAACGCCACGGCGGACCGCGGCGACCTTCCGCTGGTGCTGGAGACGGAGCAGCGGCTGGCGGTGCAACTGCGCCAGGCGCTGGGGGCCCACCATCCCGAGACCCTGGCGATGATCTCCAACATGGCGGTCACGCTGGACGCGATGGGGCGCGGGGAGGAGGCGGCGCAGGTGCGGGCCGAGCTGCTGGGCGAGCTGTCCCGGCAGCTCGGCGACGAGCACCCGCTGACCCAGATCGCCCGGGACGAGCGCCGCTTCCGGCGGGAGCTGGAGCCGCTGGCGGTGTGAGGCCGGTCCTTCCGGCAGCGCGTCCGGTCACCCCGTCGCCGTGGCGGGCAGCGGCTCGCCCGGGTCCTCCCGTTCGTCCAGCAGCCAGTTGAGGATGCGCGGGAGGACGGAGAGCGCGTCGAAGTGCGCCGCCGCCGGTTCCAGTACGGCGGTGGCGCCCGGGATCTGCCCGGCGAGCCAGCGGGAGTGGCCCACCGGCGAGAACACGTCCTTCACCCCGTGCCAGAGCAGCACCCGGCCGGTGATGTGGGCCGGTTCGAACCCCCAAGGGCTGCAGAACGCGATCGCGTCGTCGATCCAGCCGTACGCCGAAGTCCGCAGCCCCTCGCTGTAGTTGCGCAGCAGCATGGACCGGATGCCCGCGTCGTTGACCACCATCCGGTCGGAGTCGGTCAGCTCCCGGCGCAGATCGTCCAGGAGCCGGGCCGGGTCCTGCCGGATCTGCGCCGAGCGGACGATGAAGGACGCCGCGAGGGAGTCCGGGTCGGCGGCGGCCGTGGAGTACGCGAGCACGTTGGACGCGGCCATCCCGTCGAACCAGTCGAGACCGGCCGCACCCCACGGCGCCAGCGTGACCAGAGCGGCGGTACGGGTCACCCGCTCGGGCAGCAGCGCCGCGCAGGCCAGCGCGTGCGGGGCCCCGCCGGAACGGCCGACCACGGCGAACCGCTCCAGCCCCAGCGAGTCGGCGATCGCCCGGACGTCCTCGACGACATCGCCGACCCGGCGGCCCGCCTGCCGGTCGCTGCCGCCGTATCCCGGCCGGTCGTAGGTGATCAGCTGCGTACGGCGCTGATAGAGGACCATGCCGCGAGGAGCGGGCCCGAGCCGGCTGCCCGGCGTCCCGTGGAGCAGGAACACCGGTCTGCCCCGGGGGTCGCCCAGCCGCTCCACCATCAGATGCCGCCCGTCCGCCGCGCGCACCCGATTGCGCACCCGCGCCTCCCCAGCTCGGTCCCCCCGGCGTCTGCCGGCTTTTCGATGATGACCCATCAGGTCGGCGACCGGCACTCCCCGTCGGTTCCTTGTCGACGGTCGATCAGACCCTCGCAGGGGTGAAATCAGGACAGGACTAGTCCTCACCCAGGGGCGGCCGATCGTTGCACCGAGTGTTCGCAAACGGAACCGACATGGCATGACCCGCGGTAAGTGAACATCGCGCGGGTGAAGCGTCGGTGTCGTGTGCACGTCTGGAAGTCGGCCTTGTGTGCTACCGGACCCCCTAGGAATAGTGGGCGCCCCATCCTCCGTGTACGAGCACCCCACATGCTCCGTACGCGGCCCCACAGGAGGTCGAAGTTGAAGCATCGACGCATATCCAGGAAGCGTGCGACGGTGGCCGGATCGGCCGTCGTCGCCCTGGTCGTAGCGGGTTTCACGTTCCAGAGTGCGAACGCCAGTGACGAGGTGCCTCAGTTCACGGTCAAGACGCTCAACGCGGAGGCGGCCGGAAAGCTCGCCACCACGCTCGACCGGGACCTGGGCGCGGACGCGGCCGGCTCCTACTACGACAGCACGACGAAGGCCCTCGTCGTGAACGTCGTCGACGAGGCCGCCGCCGAGCAGGTCCGCCAGGCGGGTGGCCAGGCCAGGGTCGTGGAGCACTCCCTCGCCGAGCTGAAGTCGGCCCGGCAGACCCTCACCGACAAGGCGACGATCCCGGGCACCTCCTGGGCCGTCGACCCGGTGAGCAACAAGGTCCTCGTCACCGCCGACAGCACGGTCGACGGTGCGGCCTGGAAGAAGCTCTCGGCCGTGGTCGAGGGGCTCGGCGGCAAGGCCGAACTCAACAAGGCTGCGGGCGAGTTCAAGCCGCTGATCGCGGGCGGCGACGCGATCTACGGCTCCGGCTCCCGCTGCTCGCTCGGCTTCAACGTGGTCAAGGACGGCGAGCCGTACTTCCTGACCGCCGGCCACTGCACCGAGTCGGTCACCAGCTGGTCGGAGACCCAGGGCGGCGGGGAGATCGGGGCGACCGAGGGCTCCAGCTTCCCGGAGAACGACTACGGCCTGGTCAAGTACACCTCGGACACCGCGCACCCGAGCGAGGTCAACCTCTACAACGGCTCCACCCAGGCGATCACCCAGGCGGGCGACGCGACGGTCGGCCAGCAGGTCACCCGCAGCGGCTCCACCACCCAGCTGCACGACGGTGAGGTCACCGCGCTGGACGCCACGGTCAACTACGGCAACGGCGACATCGTCAACGGCCTCATCCAGACGACGGTCTGCGCAGAACCGGGCGACAGCGGCGGCGCCCTCTTCGCCGGCGACACCGCGCTGGGCCTGACCTCGGGCGGCAGCGGCGACTGCTCCTCGGGCGGTACGACGTTCTTCCAGCCGGTCCCTGAGGCGCTCGCCGCCTACGGGGCCGAGATCGGCTGACGTGACACCGCACGGAACGGCACGGCATCAAGGAGAGGCCTCCGGCGCGAGCCGGGGGCCTCTCCCGTGCCTGCGCTCAGGCGGCCGGGCCGGTGGAGTCCGCCTTGGCCGGCGCGATGCCGAAGGCGCGTACGGCCTGGTAGTAGGTCCAGGCGGTGCTGTTGCAGGAGGTCCGCTTCGCGCCGGAGTAGGCGGCGCACACGCGCTTGAGGTCCTCGTAGAAGGCGGAGTCGATACGGGCCTTGTTGGCGGAGAACGTACCGGCGGCCTTGTAGTTCCGGTAGCCGAAGTCGTGGCGGGCGCAGGAAGTCTGGAAGGGGAAGCCGAAGGGGTTGTCGGGGGAACTGCTGCAGTAGTCCGTGGACCAGTCGAAGCCGTACGCGGACCAGGCGCCCTGGTTGTTGCGGGCGGCGTTCCAGGCGTTGTGGCTGGAGGCGCTCGTCTGGGTCCAGGAGCTGAGCACCTGGGGCTTGTCGGCGGGGGCGGCCGAGGAGGGGGCGGCGCTGATCAGGGTGAGCGGGAGCGACAGGGCGACGGCGGCGAGCGGAGCCGTGAATCGACGACGCATGAGCGATCTCCGTGGGGGTGGGAAGGAGTGGTCCTGGCCGTGCTCCTCGTCGGGTGGACGAGGAGGCTCCAGAATGTCGTCATGAACCTGTCATGCATAGCCGTTGAACCGACCTGACATCAGGAATTGGGCGGAACGTCGGACGGGGCCGCCGGAGAGGCGGCCCCGTGAACGGACGGCGGAGATTTCAGACGGCCGTCGACCCGCCGGACGGTGACGACGCCGCCTCCACGCTCCCGCCATCCGGCCCGCCCCGCCGCCGCATCGACAGCAGCAGGGTCAGCGCCGTCCCGGCGACCGCCCACGCGGAGAGCACCAGCAGCGGCCCGGTGACCGCGTTGCCCCGGAAGTAGGCGATCGAGCGGGCCACCCAGGTGCCCGCGCCCGGCGGCAGGGCCGGACCGATCGCGCGCCAGAAGTCCGGGAGCATCGGCAGCGGGAAGGCGCCGCCCGCGCTCGGGTTGCCCGCGACGACGATGATCAGGACGGCCAGGCCGATCCCGACGATGCCGGTGAGGGCCTCCAGGGCCAGCGTGGTCATCCCGACCGAGAAGACGACCAGGGCGCCGAGACCGGCCAGGCCCCAGACGCTGCCCGGCAGCGCACCGAGGATCGGCCCGATGATGACCGCGCCACCGATGCCGCCGGCGACCGCGTACACCGCCATCACCGCCGTCCGGATCAGCGCGCGCTGCCGGTTGGCGGGCTTGGTGCCGGCGCTGATCGCCAGGATCGACGCGCAGAGGTAGCCGCCGACGCACCAGCCGACCACCAGGTAGAAGGACGAGAGCCCGTCGAAGTCGTCGGCGGAGGCCGGCGCCACGTCCACGGTCCGTACGGTCCGCTGCTGGCCCGCCTCGACCTGGGTCAGGATCCGCTCCAGAGCGCTGGACAGCACGGTCCCGCCACCGGAGGCGACCAGCAGGGTGTCGGTGCGGCCCTGGGGCGAGACGATCAGGGCCCCGTCGATCTCCCGGTTCATGATCTGCTCCCGCGCCTCGGCCTCGCTGCTCACCGCCCGGGGATCCAGCGGCCCGCCGGGCAGCCCGTCGAGCTGGGGGACGAGCTGCTGGGACACCTGCTGCGGGGCCACCACTCCGAAGGCCACATCGGTCGGCTTCGGCTTGTGCAGCGCGCCGACGTAGGACGCGATGAACAGCAGCTGCAACCCGAGTACGCCGATGACGAGCAGGGCGGCCCGCGGAGTGACGGCGTTCTTCACCTCGTCGACGAAAGTCATGCCCCCACCGTCCGGGCGGGACGGTGTCCGCGCAGGTGGGGTGGGGCCGAATGGCTCAGGGGCGGGCGGGGGTGCGTGGTGCTCCGCGCGCTGGATATCGTACGAATGTTCGAAGCTGGTCTATGGTGGAGAGCAGGGGGTGGTGAGTGACGGAACGGTCGGAGCGGTTCAGGAGGTGCGCATGTCCGGTTTCACGCATCTCCATACCGTCTCGGGGTTCTCCCTGCGCTACGGGGCCTCGCACCCCGAGCGGCTTGCCGAGCGGGCCGCCGAGCGGGGGATGCGCGCTCTCGCGCTGACCGACCGCGACACCCTTGCGGGGGCGGTCCGGTTCGCCAAGGCGTGCCGGGCGGGGGACCGCGAGGTGCGGCCGCTCTTCGGGGTGGACCTCGCCGTGGCCTCGTACGGGTCGTACGGGTCGTACGGGGAGGGGGTCGGCCGGCGCGCTGTGCGTCCGCGCACTCCCGCGCGCGGCGGTTCCTTTGTCGATGAATCCGCACCTCGTGCCACCTTCCTCGCCCGGGACGGCGCACGCGGCTGGGCCGAGCTGTGCCGGCTCGTCACCGCCGCCCATGCGCGGGGTTCCGCCGATCCGCTCGACGGGTCCGGGCCGCCCGACGTCACAGGGCCGCCCCTGGTCGGCCGGGAAGCGCTGCCCGCCGACGGGCTGACCGTGCTGCTCGGGCCCGCCTCCGAGGTGGGCCGGGCGCTCGCCGCGGGCCGACCCGACCGGGCCGCCGCGCTGCTCGCGCCCTGGCGGGAGATGTACGGCGACGACCTGCGCCTCGAAGCCGTCGACCACGGCCGCCCGGGCGCCGGGGCCGGATCGCTGCGGCTGGCCGCCCGTACCCTCGGCTTCGCCGCCGACCAGGGTGTACGGGCGGTGCTGACCAACGCCGTCCGGTACGCCGACCCGGGCCAGGGCCCCATCGCCGACGTGCTCGACTCCGCCCGCCGGCTCGTCCCTCTCGACCCGCGCCGCTCGCCCCTGGACAGCGGTGAGCGCTGGCTCAAGGGCGAGGGCGCGATGCGGGAGACCGCCGAGCGGATCGCCTCCGCCGCCGGTCTCGGGCCGGGCGCCGCGGCCCGGCTGCTGGCGGAGACCCGGGACGCCGCCGACGCCTGCCGCGTCGACCCCGCCGCCGACATCGGGATGGGCTCCATCCACTTCCCCGAGCCGCACCTGGTCGGCGCCGGCCGCCGTACCGCACACCGGGTGCTCACCTCCCGGGCCGCCGCCGGAATGGTGCGGCTCGGCCACGACCGCGACCGCGCGTACTGGGACCGGATGCACGGGGAACTGGACATCATCGCCCACCACGGCTTCGCCTCGTACTTCCTGACGGTGGCTCAGGTCGTGGACGACGTAAGGGAGATGGGCATCCGGGTCACCGCGCGCGGCTCCGGCGCGGGCTCCCTGGTCAACCACCTCCTCGGCATCGCCCACGCCGACCCGGTGGAGCACGGACTGCTCATGGAGCGCTTCCTGTCCAAGCGCCGCTTCGTCCTGCCCGACATCGACATCGACGTCGAATCGGCCCGCCGGCTCGACGTCTACCGCCGGATCATCGAACGCTTCGGGCCTGAACGCGTCGCGACCGTCGCCATGCCCGAGACCTACCGGGTGCGCCACGCCATCCGGGACGTCGGGGCCGCGCTCTCCATGGACCCGGCCGAGACGGACCGGCTCGCCAAGGCGTTCCCGCACATCCGGGCCCGCGACGCGCGCGCCGCGATGGAGGAACTGCCCGAGTTGAAGGAGGTCGCGCGTAACCAGGACCGGTACGGCCGGTTCTGGGAGCTGGTGGAGGGGCTGGACGCGCTGCCGCGCGGGGTCGCCATGCACCCGTGCGGGGTGCTGCTCTCGGACGCCGGGCTGCTGCACCGTACGCCGACCATGCCCACCAGCGGCGAGGGCTTCCCGATGTCCCAGTTCGACAAGGAGGACGTGGAGGACCTCGGGCTGCTCAAACTCGATGTGCTGGGCGTACGGATGCAGTCGGCGATGGCGCACGCCGTCGCCGAGGTGAAACGCGCCTCGGGCACGGAGGTGGACCTGGACGCCGTACCGCCGGGCGACCCGGAGACGTACCGGCTGATCCGCACCGCCGAGACGCTGGGCTGCTTCCAGATCGAGTCGCCCGGCCAGCGCGACCTGGTCTCCAGGCTCCAGCCCGCCACCTTCCACGACCTGGTCGTCGACATCTCGCTGTTCCGGCCCGGGCCGGTCGCCGCCGACATGGTGCGGCCGTTCATCGAGGCCCGGCACGGCCGCGCGCCGGTCCGCTACCCCCACCCTGACCTGGAGGAACCCCTGCGCGGCACCTACGGCGTGGTCGTCTTCCACGAACAGATCATCGAGATCGTCGCCATCATGACCGGCTGCGGCCGGGGCGAGGCCGACCGGGTGCGGCGCGGACTCTCCCACCCCGAGTCGCAGGGCCTGATCAAGGAGTGGTTCCCCCGGCGGGCGGCGGCCATGGGGTACGACGAGGAGGTGATCGCCCGCACCTGGAAGATCATCGAGGCGTTCGGCAGCTACGGCTTCTGCAAGGCGCACGCCGTCGCGTTCGCCGTACCGACGTACCAGTCGGCCTGGCTCAAGGTGCACCACCCGGCCGCCTTCTACGCCGGTCTGCTCACGCACGACCCCGGGATGTACCCGAAGCGGCTGCTGCTCGCGGACGCGCGGCGGCGCGGGGTGCCGGTGCTGCCGCTGGATGTGAACCGGTCGGCGGTCGCTCATCGAATCGAACTGGTGTCCGACGAGAGGGATCGTAAGGAGACCTGGGGGCTGCGGCTCGCGCTCTTTGACGTCCACGGCATCAGCGAGGCCGAGGCCGCCCGGATCGAGGAGGGGCAGCCGTACACCTCGCTGCTGGACTTCTGGCAGCGGGCCCGCCCGGGCCGCCCGGTCGCCGAACGGCTGGCGCAGGTCGGTGCGTTGGACGCCTTCGGCGCCAACCGCCGCGATCTGCTGCTGCACCTCTCCGAGCTCCACCGCGCCCACCGGAGCTCCGGTTCCGGCGCCGGTTCCGGCGTCCGGGGCGGGCAGCTCCCGCTGGGCGACGGGCACCGTACGGGCTCGCTCGGGCTGCCCGACCTCAACGAGGCGGAGCGGCTGAGCGCCGAGCTCGGAGTGCTGAGCATGGATGTCTCCCGCCATCTGATGGGGGATCACCACGCCTTCCTGGAGGAGCTGGGCGTGGTCTCCGCCAAGCGGCTGCGCGAGGCCCGGCACGGTGAGACCGTGCTGGTCGCCGGGGCCAAGGTGGCCACCCAGACGCCGCCGATACGCTCCGGCCGCCGGGTCATCTTCACCACCCTCGACGACGGCAGCGGCCTGGCCGACCTGGCGTTCTTCGACGACAGCCATGCCGCCTGCGCGCACACCGTCTTCCACTCCTGGCTGCTGCTGGTACGCGGAGTGGTGCAGCGGCGCGGCGCGCGCAGCCTGAGTGTGGTGGGCCAGGCCGCCTGGAACCTCGCCGAACTGGCCGAACTGCGCCGCACCGGAGGGCTCGACGCGGTGGCGGCCCGGCTGGCGGAGGAGCAGCGGGAGGAGGGCGCGGAGGAGGCGGAACCCGGGCCCGGACGTCGTATACGGATGGAGACCGGTTACGAGATGAACCCCTGGGCCGACCTCCAGCCACCCGGCGAAGGTCCGCCCACCGGAAGGAAGTTGTGGCACCAGTCGCAGGGGAGCGCGGGATGACGGAGGCATCAGGAGGCGTCCTGGGGGAGCGCGTGCTGGCCGATGATCCGGCAGGCGTCCTCTACCTGCGGTTCCGCAGGACCGTCGGCGGGCCCCCCGACAGCGCCGGCTACACCGGCCTGCTCGCTCTGCTCGGTGCCTTCACCCCGGTCGTCGAGGCCGCACCGCCCGACGGGGCGCTCGCCGATGTGGGCGGCGCGCTGCGCTACTTCGGCCGGGACGCGCAGGGTCTGGCCTCGGTGATCCGGGTCCGGGCGCTCGCCCTGCACGGGGTGGACTGCTCGATCGGGGCGGCGGCCAACCCCATGGTGGCCCGGATGGCCGCCCGGCGGGCCGCGCCCGGGACCACCTTCGTGGTGGACCGGGGCGAGGAGGCGGCCTTCCTGGCGCCGCTCCCGGCCGCCGCCCTGGACGGCGTCGGGGCCGCCACGGCGCGCACCCTGTGCGGTTACGGGCTCGACTCCGTCGGCCGGATCGCCGCCGCCCCCCTGGCCACGCTCCAGCGCATCACCGGCGTACGCACCGGGCGTGAGCTGTGGGAACGGGCGCGGGGCATCGACCGTACCCGGGTCGTCCCGAACGCCGCCGCCCGCTCCCTCGCCGCTGAACGCTCCTTCCCCCGCGACGAGTTGTCGCCCGAGCGGCACCGCCGCGCCCTCCTCTCGCTCACCGAGGAGCTGGGGGCGCGGCTGCGGGGCGAGGGGCAGGTGTGCCGGTCGCTGGCGGTCTCGGTGCGGTACGCGGACCGGACCGGCTACGCCACGCTGACCCGGAGCCGGACGCTGGGGGAGCCGACCGCGCACTCGGCGGCGCTCACCGCGCTGGCCTACCGGATCCACGAGTCCTTCGGGCTCCAGCGGGCCCGGGTACGGGGGATCGCGCTGCGCGCGGAGGGGCTGGCCGACGCGGGCCGGGCCTCCCGCCAGCTCACCTTCGACCCGGCGGACGAGCGGTCGCGCCGGATCGAGGAGGTGGCGGACCGGCTGCGGGAGAGGTTCGGGCCCGGTGCGGTGAAGCCGGCCGGACTCGCGGCCTGAATCACGTGGTTGACGCCCGTACTCGATCTACGGTGAGGCCGCGCCATTTTTTACCGACGCGTAACTTCCCACCGAACCTTACTCGTGCGTAATTTGGCATGAGCACACAAAGCTTGTGGTCCGGGCCACAGGGCGCACCCCCATCGCACCTCCCTTGAGCCGCAAGGAGACCACACGATGCTGCCCTGGTTCCGTGCTGCGCGCGTTCCCCGCACGCGCAGCGTTTTCGCCGCCTTCCTCCTGGCCGTCACCCTTCTCGTCGCCCCCACGGCGACAGCGACGGCGGCCCCCAGCGCCGCGGCGGCCACCTCACGTGGCTGGAACGACTACTCCTGCAAGCCCTCCGCCGCCCACCCCCGCCCCGTCGTCCTGGTCCACGGAACCTTCGGGAACTCGATCGACAACTGGCTGGTCCTCGCCCCCTACCTGGTCAACCGGGGCTACTGCGTCTTCTCCCTCGACTACGGCCAGCTCCCTGGCGTGCCGTTCTTCCACGGCCTCGGCCCCGTCGACAAGTCCGCCGAACAGCTCGACGTCTTCGTCGACAAGGTGCTCGCCTCCACCGGAGCGCCGAAGGCCGACATCGTCGGCCACTCCCAGGGCGGCATGATGCCGAACTACTACCTGAAGTTCCTGGGCGGCGCCGCCAAGGTCAACGCCCTGATCGGCCTCGCCCCGAGCAACCACGGCACCACCCTGCTCGGCCTCACCAAGCTGCTGCCGTACTTCCCCGGCGTCGAGAAGTTCATCAACGACAAGACCCCCGGCCTCGCCGACCAGGTCGTCGGCTCGCCCTTCATCACCAAGCTCACGGCGGGCGGCGACACCGTACCCGGCGTCCGCTACACCGTCATCGCCACCAAGTACGACCAGGTGGTGACCCCGTACCGCACGCAGTACCTGGACGGACCGAACGTACGCAACGTCCTGCTCCAGGACCTGTGCCCGCTGGACCTGTCCGAGCACGTGGCGATCGGGACCATCGCCCGGATCGCCTTCCACGAGGTGGCGAACGCCCTTGACCCGGCGCGCGCGACCCCGACCACCTGCTCCTCGGTCATCGGCTGACGCGCGGCGTGCGAAGCGCACGGGCCGAGGTCGCTGTCCGGTGGGGGCGGACAACGACCTCGGCCCGTGTTCATGCCGTACGGCGTGGGTCAGCGGCTGTGGCGACCGGTGGAGGCGGTGGCCCGGCGGCGCTGCGAGGAGAACAACACGGCGGCGCCGACGGCGAGTACGGCGGCCCCGCCCATCGCGAGATACGTGCTGCTGCTCGACCCACCGGTCTCGGCGAGCACGTCCTCCTGCCCGGCGGCATTGGCCTGCGGCGCGTTGCCCTCGCCGGCGGTCTTGGGCGCAGCCTCAGCCTCAGGCTCGGCGGCCGGAGCGGCGGCGTTGACCTTGGCTCCGGTGTTCGCGTCGTCGTCACCGTGCCCGTTGTGCTCGACGGAGGACTTCTCGGCGCCTTCGGTGATGGCGTCCTCGGAGGGGGCGGAGGGGGCGGGCGCGGGAGCACTCTCCTGCGGCTTCGGCGCCTCACCCGCAGGCTTTTCCTCCGGCGCATAGCCACCACCGGCACCGCCCGACCCGCCGCCGAAGACCACGTCGGAGCAGGCGTAGAAGGCCTCGGGGGAGTCGGAGCGCTGCCACACCGTGTAGATCAGCTGCCGCCCCGTCGCGTCCGGGACGGTCCCGTCGAAAACGTACGAACCGTCCACCAGCGCCGGGTCGGTGGCCTGGGCGAAGGGCTTCGCCTCCAGGTCCGACCAGGCCAGCGGCTTCGTCGGGTCGTAGCCCGGCTTGGTGAGGTACAGCTCGAAGGAGCCCTTGTGCGGGGCAGTGGCCCGGAACTTGAAGGTGTGCTTGCCCGCCTTCACGGGCGAGGCCGGCCAGTCGGCGCGCGGCAGGTCGAGCCCCTTGAACTTGTCGTTGGCCGCACTGCACAGCTTGCCGTCCGGGATCAGCTCACGGTGCTTGCCGGCCGCGTTGGCGATGTTCACGCCGTTCCAGTCGTACAGCGCCTGCGTCCCGCCGGCCGCGACCGCCGCCTTGCACGCCGCCGACACCGGGCTCTCCGGCCCCTCCGCGAAGCACGCGGACACCCGGCTCACCGGGTCGGTGAGCGAACCGTGGGCCAGCGCCGGAGTGGCGGTCAGCCCGGCCAGCGCGAACGGTGCGAAGCCGAGGGTGAGGATTCCGGCGGCCTTGCGACGAGCGGTCATGGAGGGTTCTCCTTCAAAGCGGCACAACGGTGGGGCGCCAGGTCTTCGATCCGTCCCGGCGATCAGCAAGCTAGCCGCTCGGAAAGGCCAAAAAGCCTGCTGGGACGGGGTGGAGGAGATCCTTATGGCCGCTTTAAGGAGAGGCTAAGAAGGCGCTGAGGTGGAGGGCTGCTCAGGAGCTGGCAGAGGACGCGGGCGCCCGGACGGAACCTACGGGAGCTCCTTCCGCATCCACGTGCACATCGTTTCGTGGCGGTGCAACGACCCGTCAGGGGCTTGCGCGCGCCAGGAGTCCGGACGGCGGTCGTACGCGGTATAGTCCAGCCGCTCGTACAGCGCACGCGCCCGGGTATTGTTTTCCTCCACGGCCAGTCAGGACCTCCGGTGAGTCGGCTTCCACCCTGATCACACGGGGCTCAAAGCTGTTTTACCGGCCCGCGAACCCGGCCGCCGCTGCTGTCGTCTGCCGGTGGTGCGCCTTGAGCGCGGGTGTACGGGCTCACGCCGGTGGCGCAGGTCAACGGCGTGCGAGGGCCTGGGAGTTCACCCGATCCACCGGTACCGCCGCTCCGGCCGCCCCGTCCCCCCGTAGCGCAGCGTCACCTCCGCCCGCCCCGTACCCACGAAGTGTTCCAGGTACCGCCGTGCGCTCACCCGGGACAGGGCGCCCGCCTCCGCGCACTCCGAGGCGGACAGGCCCTCCGGGCGGGCGCGCAGGGTGCGTTCGACCAGGTCCGCCGTGGGGGCGGCCAGGCCCTTGGGGAGTTCGCGGGAGCCGGGTGGGCGGGTGCCGAAGATCTGGTCCACGTCCTCCTGGCGCGCCTCGCCCAGTTCGTCCAGGCGGGTGCGGAGCGCGGCCACGTGGCGCAGTTGCTCCTGGAGGGCGGGCCGGCTGAACGGCTTGATCAGGTAGTGCAGGGCCCCGGCCCGCAGCGCCGCCCGGATCACGCCCGCGTCCCTCGCCGCCGTGATGAACAGGGCGTCCGTGCTGGGGCGTGAGGTGTCCCGCTCCTCCGCCGCGCGCAGGGCCCGCAGGACGTCGATCCCGTCCATGTCCGGCAAGTAGATGTCCAGCAGCACCAGGTCGGGGCGCAGCCGCTCGGCCGCCCGCAAGGCCTCGGCACCGTTGTGTGCCACCCCGGCCACCGTGAAACCGTCCATTGCGGACACATAGCGGCTGTGCAGTTTCGCGACCATGAAGTCGTCGTCCACCACCAGCACCGTTGTCACGCCGCCACGCTAAGCCGCGACCGCAACGACCACAACGTCCGTTGATTCCGGAAGAGAGACAGGTTCTTAACGCGCGGGCAACATGTGGGCCACTTCACAGCGAAAGGTGGAACCCGTGCGACTGCGCACCCCCATCGCCCTGCTCGGAGCCGCACTGCTCGTGCTGGTGGGGCCACCCCTGCTCGCCACCGGCGACGGCTCCGACACCGGCACCCAGATCCCCGGGCTCCGCTTCATGGTCCCCAACACCCCCGGCGGCGGCTACGACATCACCGCCCGCACCATGGCCAAGAACGCCGAGGACGCCGGACTCACCCACAACATTGAGGTGTTCAACCTCCCCGGCGCGGGCGGCACGGTCGGCCTCACCCGGCTCGTCGGCGAACACGGCAACGGCAAGCTCGCCCTCTCCATGGGCCTCGGTGTCGTCGGCGCCGTCCACACCAACAACTCCCCGAGCACCCTCGCCGACACCACCCCCATCGCCCGGCTCACCGAGGAGCCGGACATCGTCGTCGTCGGTAAGGACTCCCCGTACCGCACCATCGGTGAGCTTCTCGCCGCCTGGAAGAAGAACCCGGCCGCCGTGCCGGTCGGCGGTGGCTCCTCGCCCGGCGGGCCCGACCACCTCGCCCCCATGCTCATGGCGCAGGCCGCCGGGATCGCCCCGAAAGCGGTCAACTACGTCCCGTTCGACGGCGGCGGCGAGCTGCTGGCCTCCGTCCTCGGCAACAAGGTCGGCTTCGGCGTCTCCGGCCTCGGCGAGTACCGCGACCAGATCGAGGCGGGCGAGCTGCGGCTGCTCGCCGTCACCGGCCCGAAGCGGGTCCCCGGCATGGACGCGCCCACCCTGCGTGAGGCCGGACTCGACACCGAGTTCACCAACTGGCGCGGCATCGTCGCCCCGCCCGGCCTCTCCGACGCCGAACGCACCAAGCTCATCGGCCTGGTCACCGAACTGCACGCGTCGAAGGAGTGGAAGGAGTCGAGGGAGAAGAACGGCTGGGACGACGCCTTCCTCGCCGGTGAGCCCTTCGGCGCCTTCCTCGCCGAACAGGACCGGCGCGTCGCCACCGTGCTGAAGGAGCTGGGGCTGTGACCACCGAACCGACAGGGCCCACGGGGCCGGCCGAGCCCACCAGGCCCACGGGGCCGGCCGAGCCCAGCAGGCCCACGGGGCCGGCCGAGCCCAGCGGCCTCACCCAGGAGCCCGCCCCGAAGCGGGACACCACCACCCGCTCCTGGCTGCGCGACCACTCCGAACTCGGCGTCTGCGTCCTCCTCCTCGCCATCGGCACCCTCGTCCTCACCGACGCCCTCACCATGAGCGTCGACATCGCCCAGCGCGGCCCCATCGGCCCCCGTACCGTCCCCTTCGTCGTCGGCTCGGCGCTCCTCCTGGTCGCCGTCCTCCTCGCCGTCGACGTCCTGCGCGGCGGGCGCGGCGAGGCCGAAGGCGGCGAGGACGTCGATCTGGACGAACCCGCCGACTGGCGCACCGTCCTCCTCCTGAGCGGCGTCTTCCTCGCCACCGCTGTCCTCATCGGCCCCCTCGGCTTCCCCGTAGCCGGAGCGCTCCTCTTCTGGGGCTCCGCCTACGCGCTCGGCAGCCGCCACCTCGACCGCGATCCGCTCATCGCCGCCGTCCTCTCCCTCGCCACCTACTTCCTCTTCGACCACCTGCTCGGCGTCCCCCTCCCGGGCGGCCCGCTGATGGGGGTGATCTGACCGATGGACTCCCTCAACTCCCTCATCGACGGGTTCGGTACGGCGCTCACGCCGGCCAACCTGCTCTGGGCCGCCCTCGGCGTCCTGCTCGGCACCGCGATCGGCGTGCTGCCCGGCATCGGGCCCGCCATGGCGGTGGCGCTGCTGCTCCCGGTGACGTACGGACTCGACCCGACCGGCGCGTTCATCATGTTCGCCGGGATCTACTACGGCGCGATGTTCGGCGGCTCCACCACCTCGATCCTCCTCAACACCCCCGGTGAGAGCGCCGCCGTGGTCGCCGCGATCGAGGGCAACCCGATGGCGAAGGCCGGACGCGGCGCGCAGGCGCTGGCCGCCGCTGCCATCGGCCACTTCGCGGGCGGCATGATCGGCACGATCCTGCTGGTCGTCCTCGCTCCGACGGTCGCCTCGCTCGCCATCGGCATCGGAGCGCCCGACTACTTCGCGATCATGGTGCTGGCCTTCATCGCCGTCACCTCCGTCCTCGGCGCCTCCCGCATCCGGGGACTGGCCTCCCTGCTCATCGGTCTGACCATCGGACTGGTCGGCCTGGACCAGATGACCGGACAGCAGCGCCTCACCTTCGGCTCGCTCCAACTCGCCGACGGGGTCGACGTGGTGATCGTCGCGGTCGGCCTCTTCGCCATCGGCGAGGCCCTCTGGGTAGCCGCCCACCTGCGCCGCTCCACCGGCGAGGCGATCCCCGTCGGCCGCCCCTGGCTCGGCCGGGACGACCTCCGCCGCACCTGGAAGCCCTGGCTGCGCGGCCCGCTCATCGGCTTCCCGTTCGGGGCGATACCGGCGGGCGGCGCGGAGATCCCCACCTTCCTCAGTTACGTCGCCGAGAAGCGGCTCTCCAAGCACCGCGGCCAGTTCGGCAAAGGGGCCATCGAAGGCGTCGCGGGACCGGAGTCGGCGGCCTCCGCCTCCGCCGCCGGAACGCTCGTCTCCATGCTCACCCTCGGCCTGCCCACCACCGCCGTCGCGGCCGTGATGCTCGCCGCCTTCCAGCAGTACGGGATCCAGCCCGGGCCCCTGCTGTTCGAACGCGAACCCGAGCTGGTCTGGGGCCTCATCGCCTCGCTCTTCGTCGGCATGGTGCTGCTGCTCACCCTCAACCTGCCCCTCGCCCCCGTCTGGGCCAAGCTCCTGCGCATCCCGCGCCCCTACCTCTACGCGGGCATCCTCTTCTTCGCCGCCGTCGGCGCGTACGCGGTCGGCGGAGAGTCCCTGGACCTGGTGATCCTTCTGGTCATCGGCCTGCTCGGGCTCGGGATGCGGCGGTACGGACTGCCGGTGCTCCCCGCCGTCATCGGCGTCATCCTCGGCCCGGCCGCCGAGCAGCAGCTGCGCCGCGCGCTCCAGATCAGCGACGGCGGCGTGTCCGGACTCGTCAACACCCCGTTCTCCGTCACCGTCTACGCGATCGTGGCGCTGATCCTCGCCTGGCCGCTGGTGTACCGGCTGACCGTCGTGCGGCGGCGGAACGGCTGCAAGGAGAAGGAGGAAACCGGCACTGTCAGTGGTGGCTGAGAGTATCGATGGCATGACGACGATCGACTGGGACGCGGCGGCCGGATCCTTCGACGAGGAGCCCGACCACGGGCTTCTCGACCCGGCCGTGCGTGACGCGTGGGCCGGGCGGCTGGAGAGCTGGCTGCCCGCCACCCGCGGTGACGTGCTGGATCTGGGATGCGGTACGGGGAGCCTCTCCCTGCTCGCCGCCGGCCAGGGGCACCGCGTCACCGCCGTGGACCGCTCGCCGCGGATGGCCGAGCTGGCCCGCGCCAAGCTCGCCGGGACCGGCGCCGAGGTCCTGGTCGGGGACGCGGGCCTGCCGCCGGTGGGGGAGCGGGCGTTCGACGTGATCCTGGCCCGGCACGTCGTCTGGCTGCTGCCCGACCCGGCGGCCGCCCTGGCCCACTGGTTCGGGCTGCTGAAGCCGGGCGGGCGGCTGGTCCTGATCGAAGGCGTGTGGGGCGGTGTCGGGCTCTCCGCCGAGCGGATCACGGCCCTGCTCGCCCCGCACACCGAGCGCGTCCACCACGAGGACCTGGCCGGTGACGCGCGGCTGTGGGGCAAGGAGGTCGACGACGAGCGATACGCCCTGGTGGCCCGCGCCGAGCCGCCTCACCGGCACACGGAGGTCGTCGACGTCCACCTGATCCTGCGCCGGGGCCCGGACGTCCTGCTCGCCCGCCGCGCCGGCACGGGCTACGCGGACGGGCTGCTGCACACGCCCTCCGGCCACGCGGAGGACGGGGAGGACGTCCGCGAGGCGGTGATCCGGGAGGCCGCGGAGGAGATCGGTGTCGTCCTGGATCCCGACGAGGTGCGGGTCGCGCTCGTGATGCAGCACCGGGGACCCGGCGGCGGGGCGCGGATGGGCTGGTTCTTCGTCGCGGAGTACGACGCGGAGCACCCGCCGCGCAACGCGGAGCCGGAGAAGTGCTCCGAGCTGGACTGGTTTCCGCTGGACGCCCTGCCGGACGACATGGTCGCGTACTGCCGTGCGGGCCTGGACGGTTACCGGGCGGGCGAGCACTTCATGATCCACTGGCACGAGGACGGCGACCCGATCGCCCACCGGCCGGACGGCCCCCGCCGGGCCGTGGCACTCCCGCCCGCCGCCGAGCGGACCGGCCGGGTGCACCACATCGAGCTGTGGGTGCCCGACCTCGCGGGCGCGGAGCGCCGGTGGGGCTGGCTGCTGACCCGGCTCGGCCATCTCCCGTACCAGCGCTGGGCGAGCGGCCGCAGCTGGCGGCGCGGCGAGAGTCACGTGGTCGTGGAGGCGTCGCCCGACCTCTCCGCCGACCACCACGACCGCCGCCGCCCCGGCCTCCACCACCTGGCGTTCCACGTCGCGGACCGGGCCACGCTGGACGCCCTGACGGCCGAGGCGCCGTCGTACGGCTGGCGGTTGCTGCACCCCGAGCGCCACCCGTACGCCGGGGGTGGCGGCCACTGCGCCGCCCATCTGGAGGACGAGGCGGGATACGAGGTGGAGTTGGTCGTGACGTCGGAGCCGCGGCCCTGAAACCCGAGCCCTGGCCCTGAAGCGGTGAGGCGTGCGTCAGGCCAGCAGGCCCGCCAGACCCTCGCGCCGGGCCAGCTCCTCCAGCTCGTCCAAGGCCGCGGCCGCCGACCCGGCCGCCCCGGGGTCGCGTGCGGCCAGGCCGCTCGCCTCGAACTCGTCCTCGTCCAGTCGCAGTACGGAGGAGCCGTCCGCCGAGACCCACAGGTCCAGGTCCAGGTCCTCGACCGCCAGCACCCCGTCGGCCAGGACGGCGGGCCGGGTGATGTCGCAGTACCAGCCCTTCAGCCCGCCGTCACCGGTGCGGACCTCCTTCACCGCGAACCACCGGTCCCGCCAGTAGTGCTCGGTGAGGACATCGCCCGGCTCGAACCGTACGAAGCCGAAGTCCCGGACTCCCGGCGCGGCCCACGGCGCCCGGACCGTGACCCGGATGCCGTCGTCGCGGACCAGCTCCGCCGGATACCTGATCTTCGTGCGGCCGGCCTTGGTCAGGGCCACGACCACGCCCCTGGACCGGGGCGCACGGGACTCAGCCGAGAGTGCGGGCATGGCGGACCTCCGTGGCGCGGACCGTGTAGCCGAACCACTTGTTGATGGCGAGCATCGGGTCGTTGCCCGTGTCGTTGGCGGTGTAGGCGTCCGTGTATCCGGCCGCCCGCGCCCGGTGCAGCGAGTCGTTCTTCGCCAGCTGGGCCAGGCCCCGGCCCCGGAAGGCCCGCAGCGTGCCGGTCATGTTGCTGGAGTACGTCCGGTGCCCGTCGGTGCCGGCCGCGCTGAACGCCGCCACCTGACCGTCCACCAGGACCACCGTGGTCAGGGCGGCGTCGAAGGTCGGGTGGCGCCAGACGGTCGCCAGCCAGTCCTCGTAGTCGTCCAGCTCGGTGGGGATGTCGCTCGGCTCGTCCAGGGTCACCTGGGCGTCCGCGTCGAAGAGCGGCCGCGGATCGTCGGCGAAGTCGGAACCCCGCCTCAGCTCGACGCCCGCCGTGACCTCCGGAAGCGGCGGCAGCACTCCGTTCACCAGGTCCAGGTGCTGGAAGTGCGCGGAGCGGCCCGGCCGGTAGCCCCGGCCGCGCGCGAACTCCAGGCTCTCCGGCGTCTCCAGCACCCAGGCGTGCACGACCGTGGCCCCCGCCTGCGCCAGATGCTCCTCCGCCGTGCTCAGCAGCAGAGAGCCCGCCCCGTGGCCGGTGTGGCCGGGGAGGACGTGCGGGGTGCAGAAGCCCTGACCCGGCTCCGGACTGTCGTGGGCGATACCGGCCTGCGCGGTGCCGATGATCTCGCCGTCCCGCTCCGCCACCAGCAGCCGGTAGTGCCGGTCCGGATGGGCGTGCGCCAGATCGTGGGTGATCTGCTCGGGGGTGGACACCAGATAGGGGACGGCCGCGCGCCGGACGCGGGTCCACGCCTCCGCGTCGGATGGCCGGAAGTCGCGCACGATGACTGTCATGCGGCGGAGGTTACGCGCGACCGCGCCGCGACCGCCTCCCCTTTTTCCCGCTGTGAGACCGCCCCTGAGACCGCCCGTGAGGGAGAATCGGCGGGTGACTGAGAAGATCGTCCTGGACCCGGACTCCGGCATCGCCCCGTACGAGCAACTGCGTACCCAGCTCTCCGAACTGGCCCGTTCCGGCGCGCTGCCCGTCGGCCACCGGCTCCCGACCGTACGCGGCTTCGCCGAGGAGCTGGGCCTCGCCGCCAACACCGTGGCCAAGGCCTACCGCGCGCTGGAGGCCGACGGCGTGATCGAGACCCGCGGCCGGAACGGGACCTTCGTCGCCGCCGCCGGAGACGCGGCCGAGCAGAAGGCGGCGACCGCCGCACAGCTGTACGCCGAGACCGCCGAGCGACTCGGCCTCACCCGGCAACAGGCCCTGGCCCTGGCCAAGGACGCGGTGCGGGTGGCGTACGGGGACTGAGCCCGCCGCCCGTCCCCGTACCGGCTGCGATCGCGTACCGCCTACAAATACAGCCCCGCGTCCGCCCCCGCGTCCTGCTTCGGCACCGACGCGGGGCCGATACCCCGGCGCAGCGCGTACAGCTCCGCGAGCGAGCTGCCCTCCCTGCCCACGCCCTCCTCCGTGCCCAGCCAGGCCACCGACTCCGAGCGGGTCAGCGGGCCCACCTCGATCCGGGCCAGGCAGCGGCCCGGCCGGACGACCGCCGGGTGCAGCCGCTCCAGGTCCTCGTTGGTGGTGACGCCCACCAGCACGTTCCGGCCCTGGCCGAGCAGACCGTCCGTCAGGTTCAGCAGCCGGGACAGCGCCTGGCCCGCGGTGTGCTTGGCCTCGCCGCGGATCAGCTCGTCGCAGTCCTCCAGGAGCAGCAGCCGCCACCGGCCCTTCGCCGTGCCGTCGTCCTCGCCGATCGCGATGTCCATCAGATAGCCGACGTCGTTGAAGAGCCGCTCCGGGTCGAGTACGCAGTCGACCTGGCACCAGTCGCGCCAGGACCGGGCCAGCGTGCGCAGCGCGGAGGTCTTGCCGGTGCCGGGCGGCCCGTGCAGCAGGAGCAGCCGGCCCGCGATGTCGTCCGGGGTCACCTTCATCAGCCGGTCCATGGCATCGGCCACCGGCGCGGTGTAGTTGGGCCGGACCTCGTCCCAGCTTCCGGCGGCGATCTGCCGGGTGGTGCGGTACGGGCCGCGGCGCGGCGAGACGTACCAGAAGCCCATGGTCACGTTGTCCGGCTGCGGCTCCGGCTCGTCCCGCGCACCGTCGGTCGCCTGCCCGAGGACCTTCTCCGCCAGCTCGGCGGTGGTCGCGGTGACCGTGACGTCCGCGCCCCGGCTCCACCGCGAGATCAGCAGGGTCCAGCCGTCGCCCTCGGCCAGCGTGGCGCTGCGGTCGTCGTCGCGGGCGGACCTCAGCACCGAGGCGTGCGGCGGCAGCAGGGTCGCTCCGGCCTTGACCCGGTCGAGGGAGGAGCTGTGGGAATACGGCTGCTCGCCCGTCGCGAAGCGGCCGAGGAAGAGCGCGTCGACGACGTCGGACGGGGAGTCGCTGTCGTCGACGGTGAGCCGGATCGGCAGAGCGGACTCGGGGTTGGCAGACATGGCGCCCATGATCCGGCACGGCGCCACCCCACGCACTCAGGTTTCACCGGCGCGTCAAGGCGCGCGCGTTGAACTCCGGACGGCGGACGGAAGCACTCGTCACCTATTTTTGGCATGAACACTTCCGGCAAGCCGGGTGCGCTGCTACTACGGAGTAACGCAGTTACCCCTGCTCAAGGAGTCCCCCATGAAAATGTCCAGACTCGTGGCGTTCTCGTCCTCGCTCCTGCTCGGTGCCGCCCTCGCCCTGACCGGTGCGGGGATCGCCAACGCCGACTCCTCCGCCCAAGCCGTCGACTACGTGGCCCTCGGCGACTCGTACTCCTCCGGCGTCGGCGCCGGCAGCTACGAGAGCGCCAGCGGCGACTGCAAGCGCAGCACCCGCGCCTTCCCCCGGCTCTGGGCCAACGCCAACTCCCCCTCCAGCTTCGCCTTCACCGCCTGCTCCGGCGCCCGGACCAACGACGTCACGAGCAGTCAGCTCGGACCGCTCAACGCCTCCACCGACCTGGTCTCGATCTCCATCGGCGGCAACGACGCGGGCTTCGCCGACGTCATGACGACCTGTGTCCTGCAGTCCGAGGCCACCTGCCTCAACCGCATCGCCACCGCCCGCGCCTACGTCGACTCGACCCTGCCCGCCCGGCTCGACTCCGTCTACTCCGCCATCAAGGCCAAGGCCCCCTCCGCCCGCGTCGTCGTGCTCGGCTACCCCCGCTTCTACCAGCTCAGCGGCAACTGTGTGGCCGGCCTCAGCGAGCGGGAGCGCACCGCCATCAACGGCGCCTCCGACCACCTCAACGCCGCCACCGCCAAGCGCGCCGCCGACCACGGATTCACCTTCGGTGACGTCAGGACGACCTTCACCGGACACGAGATCTGCTCGGGCAACGCCTGGTTGCACAGCGTGAACTGGCTCAACATCGGCGAGTCCTACCACCCCACCGCCGCCGGACAGTCGGGCGGATATCTGCCGGTCTTCAAGTCGGCTGCCTGAAAAGTGAGTTGAACGGCGAACCAGCTTGCCGGGCGGGAGGGTCCCGGGCGTCGGGACCTCCCGCTCCGTCGAACAATCCATCCGAACTGTCCGAAGTCGCCCGGGAATCGGGCGGATTCGGTAACTGGTCGTCAACCTCCGTATAGGTGTGCTCGTCCCGCAGACGGGATACCCGTGTGTCACCGTGGGGCGATAGGGTTAACCTGCCCGGACCGGGTGCCCTCGTACGGGTGGGGAGTGACATGGAACAGATAACGGTGCGGAGCAGGCCGCGGGTGCCTGCCATCACATGCGGAAGCGGTGCGACCAGTACGCGCCTCGACCGCCATCTCGCGGTGCTCGGCGGCCCTGTCGTCCCGCAGCGCGAGTCGGCGGAAGCGACGCTGCTGATGCGCGAGCTGACCTCGCGTGACGCCGCGCACACCCGCCGGAGCAGGAGCGCCCGTGTGTCGCTCTTCGCCCCGCTGCGGCGACTGCGGCGTTCGCTCTTCGGCAGCCGCCACTGACCGACGCCACGTCGACCACGGGGCCGGCCCACCGCTCGGGGCGGCCCTACCGTTCGTGCGCCCCGCTGTTCGGCGTGGCTCAGGCGATCACTCCGTCCCGGCGCAGCGCCGATGTCTGCTCGTCCGTCATCCCCAGGGCTCGCAGCAGCGCATCGGTGTGCTCACCCAGCGCAGGTACGGCACCCATCGAGGGTTCCGGGCCGCCCGGCAGCGTGATCGGCGGCAGCAGCGCCCGCAGCGGCCCCACCGGTGACTCCACTTCCCGCCACCGGTCCCGCGCCGCCAGCTGCGGGTGCGCCGCCACGCCGGCCACCGTGTTCAGCCGGGCACACGCGATCCCCGCCGCGTCCAGCGCGTCCAGCGCCTCCTGACCCGTCAGCCGCGCCAGCGCCCGCCCCACCACCTCGTCGGTCCGCCTCCGGTTGGCGGTGCGCGCGGTGTTCGTCGCGAAGTCCGGATCGTCGGCCAACTCCGGCCGTACGAGCACCTGTTCGGCCAGACGCCGCCACTCCCGGTCGTTCTGCACGGAGAGCAGCACCTGTTCACCGTCGGCCGTGCCGTACGCGTCGTACGGAGCGATCACCGAGTGCGCGAGGCCCGTGCGAGGCGGAGTGGCGGACCCGTGCATCCCCTGGTGCAGCGGATGGCCCATCCACTCGGCCAGCGCGTCCAGCATGGAGACCTGCACCGGCCCGCCGCGACCGGTCGTCCCGCGCCGCAGCAGCGCCGCCAGCACCCCGGAGAACGCGTACATGGCCGCCGCGATGTCCGCCGCCGGGATGCCCGCCTTCACCGGCTGCCCGGCGGTCCCGGTGACCGAGACCAGGCCCGCCTCGCACTGCACGAGCATGTCGTAGGCCCGCTTGTGCGCGTACGGTCCGCTCTCCCCGTACCCGGAGATGTCCACGGCCACCAGCCGCGGGTGCGCCGCGCAGAGCGTGGCGGCGTCCAGCCCGAGCCGGGCCGCCGCGCCCTGGGCCAGATTCTGTACGAACACATCGGCACCGGCGACGAGCTCACGCACCACCGCCAGACCGCGCGGGTCCTTCAGGTCGACGGCGAGCGACTTCTTGCCGCGGTTGCACCAGACGAAGTGCGAGGCGAGTCCGCGGGCCGCCGTGTCGTAGCCGCGCGCGAAGTCACCGCCGTCCGGGCGCTCCACCTTGATCACCCTGGCCCCGAGGTCGGCGAGCTGACGGGTGGCGAAGGGGGCGGCGACGGCCTGTTCGACGGCCACCACGGTGATGCCGTCGAGGGGGAGGGGCTGAGTGCTCATGGGCCGTGCTTACCCTGCCGACCGGCCCTTTCGCCACCTTCGGCCCTCACAGCAGCGCGAACTGCCCCTCCGGCCCCTCCTCCTGGTGGCCGAGGACCGAGGCGGGCCGCCGTGCGGAGGCCGGGACCGGCAGCACGCCGGCCGCCCGCAGCTCGCCCCGGGAGATCAGCGGTGCCTGCTCCAGCCGGGCCCGCAACGCCGCCTGCCGGGGCCGCAGACCGTCCAGGAGGGCCAGTACGGTGATGAGCTCCAGCAGCTCCGAGGTCCACTCCGGGATCCACCCGCGCGCCCCGACCGCGTCCAGCCCGCCCCCCTCGGGCCCGTCCCCGGACGCCTCTTCGGGCACCGCGCCCACCGCGGCCGCCGCCCGGCGCCCGAACCAGAGCTCCACCACCCGTACCCCGCTCACCGTGAACTCCCAGGCCCCCGCGGGCACCGGCGAGATCCGGCCGTCGCCGACGACCAGCGCCTCGTCCTCCGCGTCGTACGCGATCCCGGTGGGCCGGGCCGGAAGCGCCGCCCGCACGTAAGGCCTGCGCCCGCCCGGCAGCCGGGGCCGCTCGCCGTCCCGGGCCCCGCGCAGGTGCAGCCGTACCAGCTCCCGGCCGAGCTCCACCCCGGCCGCCCACACCTCGGCGTCGGCGGGCAGCGGGACCCGGCAGCCGGACGGGGAGGGCAGGGCGGCGGCGAGGATCCAGGCCAGTACGGACTCGGGGTCGGCCGCCTCCGGCCCCAGCCGCGCACGCAGGACGTCCAGCAGGCCCGGTGCCAGGTTCGGGTCGGTGGCGCCGGGGCGCCGGTACAGCGGCCGGATCCGGCCCGGACGTCCGGCGGGGGAGTGGCCGTCGGGGAGCAGGTGGGTCACGGAGAGGGCGGGCCCGGCGGTGGTCTGGGGCACGTGACCGTGCTCGACCGCGAAGAGCTGCCGCTCGTCGCCCACCCGCCACAGCTCCGGCCGGGCCGCGTCGATCAGCCGGTGGTCGGGGAGCAGCCACTGCTCGTCGAACGGGCCGTGCGCGATCCGTACGGGGTCGGGGCAGGCGCCCGGTTCGCGGGCGAAGCGGCCGGTGCCGGTGGTGGTCCCGGCGCTGCTCCCGCTGGTGGACCGGCCGGGCAGTGCGGCGACCGGCGTGTGCGGCGTACGGGAGCGGCTCGGGCGGAACAGCCGCTCCTGCTCGGCGCCTTCGGCGGCGGCGAGGCGCTCCCAACGGGCCCGGAGTGCGGCGGGATCGGGACCGCTCACCCAGGTGCGGCCGGTTCGCAGCGGCCGCACCGACCACGGCATCAGCTCGTCCAGCTCCACGGACGCCGTGTCCTCGCCCGATCCGGACGCCGTCGCCGCTGCCGTCCCGCGCGCTGCCACCGAGCCGTCCTCCCCTGTCCGCTGCCCTTGCCTCGGCCGGCCCTGTCCGCCGTGACCCGTTCGCATCGTAACGGCGGAGACGGGCGCCCCGTAGGGGCGGTCCCAGGGCCTGTCGTGAAACATCCCCCCCCGCCCCGGCGGGGGGCGGTTGTAGCCCCGGCCCACGTGGGGCGCCACCGCCCCGCGAACGAGAACCCGGGCGCC
>NZ_JBIWOZ010000008.1:279009-359641 GCF_044767965.1 Streptomyces sp. NPDC101178 | reverse complement strand
GGGGCGCCCGGTTGGGGGGGTCCCGGGGCTTGTCGCCAACCGGCCCCCGCCGCCCGGCAGGCGGCAGTTTGACGACAGGCCCTAGTGGGCCTCCACCGTCACGGAGAACGAGAACCGGTCGCCCCGGTAGCGGATCCGGGCCACATCCACCACGCGGCCCTCCTCGTCGTACGTCACGCCCGTGTAGTGCAGGATCGGGCTGAGCAGCGGGACCTGGAGGAGTTCGGCGGTGACCGGGTCGGCGAGGCGGGCCTCCACCGTGTCGGTGATCCGGGAGATGCGGACGCCGACGACATCGCGCAGCACCTTGGTCATCGGCCAGCGTTCGAGGTCCGCCACGTCGATGCGGGCGGCGATGTCGGAGCGCACCGCGTTCTCCGCCCAGTTGGTCGGCTCTTCGCTCTCGCCGTCGCGGCGCAGCCGCCGGTAGCTGACCACCTCGCCGCAGTCCGGGAAGAACTCCGCCAGGTCGCCCGGCACCGGCACCGGACCATGGCCGAGAACCGTCGTCGCCTCACCGGACTGCTGGGCGACGATCGCGTCGACCGAGCCCAGCAGCCGGACCGGCGAGACCCGCCGGGCGCGCGGCTCGATGAAGGTGCCGCGCCGCCGGTGACGGCTGATCAGGCCCTCGGTCTCCAGCTCCTTCAGCGCCTGCCGCATCGTGAGCACGCTGACCCCGTAGTGCCCGGCGAGCTGCTCCTCGGTGGGCAGCCGGAGGGAGGCCTCCCGCGGGCGGCCGAGTATGGAGGCCCGCAGCGACTGGGAGACCTGGTACCAGAGCGGAAGCTTCCGGTTGAGGACGAGCGAGTCGGGCGCGAAGGCGGGCGGGTGCGGCCTCCCCGCCGAGTTCGCCTCGGCCCCCGCGTCCCCGAGCGCCCCCGCGTCCCCGAGCGCCCCCGCGTCCCCGGGCGTCCCCGTCTCGGCACTCGTCGTCTCATGGCTCTCTGTCACGTCGTCGTCCCCGTCCCGCACTCCGGGCCCCTCCGGCCGCCTGTGGCCCGTCGCTACGGCCGGAAGTTGCGGCTCAGACCCTGCCACACGTCGTCGTAACCGCGTTGCAGATGGTCCGCGTCGGCCGCCTGCGAGGTCGTGATGACGGGCCAGCGGGTCTCGAACATGAAGGCCAGCCCGTCGTCGATCTTCTGCGGCCTCAGCTCCGCCGCGCTCGCCCGGTCGAAGGTCTCCCGGTCCGGTCCGTGCGCCGACATCATGTTGTGCAGCGAGCCGCCGCCGGGGACGAAGCCGTCGGCCTTCGCGTCGTACGCGCCGTCGATCAGCCCCATGTACTCGCTCATCACGTTCCGGTGGAAGTACGGCGGCCGGAACGTGTCCTCGCCGACCAGCCAGCGCGGCGCGAAGACCACGAAGTCGACACCGGCCAGACCCGGGGTGTCGGACGGCGAGGTCAGCACCGTGAAGATCGAGGGGTCGGGGTGGTCGTAGCTGATCGAGCCGATGACGTTGAACCGGTGCAGGTCGTAGACGTACGGCGTGTGGTTCCCGTGCCAGGCGACCACGTCGAGCGGCGAGTGGTCGTACGTCGCCGACCAGAGGTTGCCGCAGAACTTGTTGACCACCTCCACCGGCCGGTCCTCGTCCTCGTACGCGGCGACCGGGGCCAGGAAGTCCCGCGCGTTGGCCAGCCCGTTGGCGCCGATCGGCCCGAGGTCCGGCAGCACGAACGGGCGGCCGTAGTTCTCGCAGACGTACCCGCGTGCCGTCTCCTCCAGCAGCTCCACCCGGAAGCGGACACCGCGCGGGATCAGCGCGATGTGGCCCGGTTCGGCGCGCAGCAGGCCCAGTTCGGTCCGGAGCAGCAGGCCGCCGCGCTCCGGGACGATCAGCAGCTCGCCGTCGGAGTCACTGAACACCCGGTCCGTCATGGAGGAGTTGGCGTGGTAGAGGTGCACGGCCATTCCGGTGCGCTGGGCGGCGTCACCGTTGCCGCCGAGGGTCCACAGTCCGCCGACGAAGTCCGTGCCGGGCGCCGGGTCGGGCAGCGGGTTCCAGCGGAGGCGGTTCGGGTCCGGTACGGAATCGGTGAAGGGTGCCGTGCGCAGGCCGCCGTTGTCGGTCCGGGTGAAGGCCGGGTGCGCGGCGGAGGGACGGATCCGGTAGAGCCAGGAGCGGCGGTTGTCGGCGCGGGGCTCGGTGAAGGCGGAGCCGCTCAGCTGCTCCGCGTAGAGGCCGAGGGGGGCGCGCTGGGGAGAGTTACGGCCGTGCGGCAGCGCCCCCGGCACCGCCTCCGAGCTGTGCTCGTTGCCGAAACCCGAGGAGTACGTCAGCCCCTCCGCCGTCTTCCTCGCCTGCTCGATGCCGTTCATCCCGCACTCCCGGTGACCGTGAAGCCCTTGGATTCGCCGGACAACGAATCCTATGGGACACCGTAGGAATAGGAGGCGGGCGCGTCAACGGCTTGGATCACGCCATTCGAGGGCTCCGGGCGCCGGTCAGGGGGGTGAGGTGGCTTCCGAGGGGCTTGCGGAGGGTGCCCGGGGCGTGCACGGCATCATGGGTCTCGTGCCCCACCCGAACCCGAACCTCCGCCGCGCCCCCGTGCAGCAGCGCAGCGCCGACCGGCTCGCCCGGATACTCGACGCCTGCGCCGGACTGCTCGACGAGACCGGTTACGAACAGCTCTCCACCCGTGACGTCGCGTCGCGCGCCGATGTGCCCATCGGCTCCGTCTACCGCTTCTTCTCCAACAAACGGGCCCTGGTCGAGGCTCTCGCGCTGCGCAACCTGGACCTCTACGCCGAGCGCATCACCGCCCGGCTCGACGCGCTCCCCGCCGACGACTGGCGTGGCGCGATCGACGCGGTGCTGGACGAGTACCTGGCGATGAAGCGGACCGTGCCCGGTTTCGCGCTGGTCGACTTCGGGCCGCCGGCGCCGGACCAGGACGCGGGCGACGACGCCAACCGGCGCCTCGCGGGCCGGCTCGCCGAGCTCCTGGCCGGACACCTCGGCCGCGACCCCGGCCCGGAGTTGCTGCGGGCCATCCTGGTGAGCGTCGAGGCCGCCGACGCGCTGCTCCAGCTCGCCTTCCGTACGGACCCGTCGGGCGACCCGGCGATCGTCGCCGAGACCCGGAGGCTGGTCCTGGCGTACCTCGCGCAGATTCTGGACTGAGGGGGCGGGCTCGTCCGCTCGCGGCCGAAGTGCCCGCCGTCCAGCACCTCCCCACCATGCGTACCGGTCGGTATGCTCGCGGTGCCGTCCGAGTGCCGCCACCGCCGTCGCCCCGGGGAGGGCCCCCATGTCCCACGCATCCCGTACCGCACCGCGTATCTGCCCGCTCTGCGAAGCCACCTGCGGCCTCACCCTCACCATCGAGGGGACGACCGTCACCGGGGCGCGCGGCGACCGGGACGACATCTTCAGCCGGGGTTTCATCTGCCCCAAGGGCGCGTCCTTCGGCGGCCTGGACGCCGACCCCGACCGGTTGCGCGTCCCGCTCGTGCGCGGGGAGGACGGGGAGCTGCGGGAGGCGTCCTGGACCGAGGCGTTCGACCGGATCGCCGCCCGCATACCGGCCCTGGTCGAAGCCCACGGCCCGCAGGCCGTCGGCGTCGTCCTCGGCAACCCCAACGTCCACACCATGGCAGGCGCCCTCCACCCGCCCCTGTTGCTCGCCGCCCTCCGCACCCGCAACGTCTTCACGGCGAGCACCCTGGACCAGATGCCCAAACACGTCTCCAGCGGGCTCCTCTTCGGTGACGCCAACGCCATCCCCGTACCGGATCTCGACCGCACCGACCACCTCCTCCTGATCGGCGCCAACCCGCTGGAGTCCAACGGCAGCCTCTGCACCGCCCCCGACTTCCCCGGCCGTCTCAAGGCGCTGCGCCGACGTGGTGGCACGCTCACCGTCATCGACCCCCGCCGCACCCGGACCGCCCGCCTCGCCGACCGGCACGTGGCGATCCGGCCGGGAGCCGACGCGCTGCTCCTCGCCGCGATGGCCCACGTGCTGCTCCAGGAGAAGCTCGCCGACCCCGGCGTACTCGCCGAGCACCTGGAAGGCGCGGACGAACTCGCCGCAGCCCTGGCCGGGTTCACGCCGGACGCGGTCGCCGCCGCCTGCGATGTGGACGCGGCCACCATCACCGCCCTCGCCCGCGAACTGGCCGCCGCTCCGACCGCCGCCGTCTACGGGCGGATCGGCAGCTGCACCGTCGAGCACGGAACCCTCGCCAGCTGGCTGGTGGACGTCCTCAACATCCTCACCGGCAACCTGGACCGCCCCGGCGGCACCCTGTTCCCGCTCTCCGCCACGGCCCGCGCACCGCGCGAAGCCGCCCCCGGCAACGGCTTCGCCCTGGGCCGCTGGAGGTCCCGGGTCTCCGGCCATCCCGAGGCCAAGGGCGAACTGCCCATCGCCGCACTCGCGGAGGAGATCGAGACGCCGGGCGAGGGCCGCATCCGTGCCCTGGTCGTCCTCGCCGCCAACCCCGTCCTCTCCGCCCCGGACGGCGACCGGCTCGACGCGGCGCTCGCCGGCCACCTCGACTTCATGGTCAGCGTCGACCCGTACCTGAACGAGACCTCCCGCCACGCCGACGTCGTCCTGCCCCCGCCGCCTCCCTCGCAGAGCGCCCACTTCGACTTCGCGTTCAACTCCTTCGCCGTCCACAACCAGGTCCGCTACACCCGCGCTCCCGTCCCGCTGGAGGACGGACGGATGGACGAGAGCGAGATCCACGCCCGGCTGATCCTCGCGGTCGGCGGAATGCACGGCGCCCCGCCCTCCGCCGTCGACGACCTGGCCATCACCACCGCGCTCACCAAGGCCGGCGCCCCGAAGGAGCTGGCCGCCGAACTGACCGGCGACAGCGGGCCCGAACGCCGTCTCGACCTCATGCTCCGGCTCGGCCCGTACGGCCTCACGCTGGACCGGCTCCTCGCCCATCCGCACGGCATCGACCTCGGCCCGCTGAAACCCCGCGTCCCGGAGGTCCTGCGCACCCGCTCCGGCCGCATCGAACTGCTCCCTGCCCCGATCGCCGCCGACCTGCCGCGCCTGCGCCGGGCACTGGGCGACCGGCCCGCCCCGCTCGTCCTCGTCGGCCGCCGCCATCTGCGCTCCAACAACAGCTGGATGCACAATGTCGGCTCGCTCAGCGGCGGTTCCAACGTCTGCACGCTCCAGATCCACCCCGACGACGCGGCCCGGCTCGGGCTCGTGGACGGAACGACCGTACGGATCGAGTCGGCCGGTGGCGGGATCGAGGCTCCGGCCGAGATCACGGACACCGTACGCAGCGGAGTGGTGAGCCTCCCGCACGGCTGGGGCCACAGCCGCCCCGGCACCCGGATGTCGGTGGCCGCCGCCCACCCCGGGGCCAACGTGAACCAGCTGCTGGACGGCACGCTCCTGGACCCGCTGTCCGGCACCGCCGTGCTGAACGCCATTCCGGTGACGGTGACCCCGTCCCGGTAACCCCCGCCGTAGCTCTCCCCGTAGCCCTCTCTCCAACACCACCGCGTTGACCTGGGGTTTTGCTCGTATTGCTCACGCGTCAACGTCTTGTTAACTCTTCGAGGAGGCCCCTAACGTCGTCCGGACCGACCGCCGAGACCGGTGGGAGTTCAAGGATGAACGTTAGGTAACCCCCATGCTGACAATCCTCGGCTTCGCCATGATCGCGACCTTCCTGGTCCTGATCATGACGAAGAAGATGTCGCCGATCGCGGCGCTGGTACTGATCCCCGCACTCTTCTGTGTCGCCGTCGGACAGGGAGCGCAGCTCGGCGACTACGTCATCGACGGCGTCGGCAACCTGGCGCCGACCGCCGCCATGCTGATGTTCGCCATCGTCTACTTCGGTGTGATGATCGACGTCGGCCTCTTCGACCCGATCGTCCGGGCCATCCTGCGGTTCTGCAAGGCCGACCCGATGCGGATCGTCGTCGGTACGGCGGTGCTCGCCGCGATCGTCTCGCTGGACGGCGACGGCTCCACCACGTTCATGATCACGGTCTCGGCGATGTATCCGCTCTACAAACGCCTGAAGATGAGCCTGGTCGTCATGACCGGTGTGGCGGCCACGGCGAACGGCGTCATGAACACCCTGCCCTGGGGCGGCCCCACCGCCCGCGCCGCGACCGCGCTCAAGCTGGACGCCTCCGAGATCTTCATCCCGATGATCCCGGCGCTGGCCGTCGGCCTGCTCGCCGTCTTCCTGCTCTCGTACGTGCTGGGGCTGCGCGAGCGCAAGCGTCTGGGCATCCTCACGCTGGACGAGGCGCTGGTACGGGAGCCGGAGCAGGAGACCGTCATGGCGGGGGCGGGCGGCGGCGACCGCCTCAGCAAGGGCCCCGCCGCCTCGGGCACGGGCTCGGCGGACCTCACGCAGGACGATGACGGGGAGAACGCCGACGACGAGGAGGAGTTCAAGGGCCTCGACCCCAACCGCTCCACGCTGCGGCCCAAGCTCTACTGGTTCAACGCCGGTCTCACCGTCGCCCTGCTGACGGCCATGATCATGGAACTGATGCCGATCCCGGTGCTCTTCCTCCTCGGCGCCGCCCTCGCCCTCACCGTCAACTTCCCGCACATGCCCGACCAGCGGGCCCGCATCGCCGCCCACGCCGACAACGTCCTCAACGTCTCCGGCATGGTCTTCGCCGCCGCCGTCTTCACCGGCGTCCTCACCGGCACCGGGATGGTCGAGCACATGGCCGACTGGGTCGTCGGCGCCGTGCCGGACGCGATGGGCCCGCACATGGCGATCGTGACCGGGCTGCTCAGTCTGCCGCTCACCTACTTCATGTCCAACGACGGCTTCTACTTCGGCGTCGTTCCCGTCCTCGCCGAAGCAGGCGCCGCCCATGGCGTCTCCCCGCTGGAGATCGCCCGCGCCTCGCTGGCCGGCCAGGCCCTGCACATGTCCTCGCCGCTGGTCCCGGCCGTGTACGTGCTCGTGGGCATGGCCAAGGTGGAGTTCGGCGACCACACCCGGTTCACCGTGAAGTGGGCGGTGCTGACCTCGCTGGTGGTGCTCGGAGCGGGCATCCTGTTCGGCACGATCTGATGCCTCGCGCGAGGCGGCCCGTCCCCGGGGCCGGGCCCGGCAGGGGCTGGCTGCTGCGCCTCGTCATCGCCTTCGCCTTCGCGCAGGGAGCGGTGTCGATGGCGCGGCCCGCCGTCTCCTACCGGGCCCTCGCGCTGGGCGCGGACGAGACGGCGGTCGGCATCATCGCCGGGGTCTACGCCCTGCTGCCGCTGTTCGCGGCCGTCCCGCTCGGCCGCCGCACCGACCACGGCCGGTGCGCGCCCCTGCTGCCGATCGGCGTGGTGCTGATCTCCGGCGGCTGCGCGCTCAGCGGGGTCGTCTCCTCGCTGACCGCGATGGCCGCCTGGAGCGGGGTGATGGGCCTCGGCCACCTCTGCTTCGTGATCGGCGCGCAGTCGATCGTGGCCCGCCGGTCCGCCCCCGCCGAACAGGACCGCAACTTCGGCCACTTCACCATCGGCGCCTCGCTCGGCCAGCTGGGCGGCCCGATCGCCGCGGGATCGCTGATCTCCGGAGAGAGCGGTGCCCTCGGCCGTACGAGCGCACTCGCGCTCCTCGTCTCGGCAGGGGTCTGCGCGGTCGCGCTCACCTCGCTGTGGCGTATCGAGCACCGGCGTACGCCCGGCGCCGGGCCCGCCACGAAGAAGGCCGCCGCCAAGGTCCCGGTCACCAGGATCCTCGGTGCGCGGGGCGTGCCGGCCGGGATCTTCATCAGCATGGCCGTCCTCTCCGCCACCGACATCCTCACCGCCTACCTGCCGGTCGTCGGCGAGCACCGGGGGATCGCGCCGGCCACGGTCGGGCTGCTGCTCAGCCTGCGGGCCGCCGCCACCATCGCCTGCCGTCTGGTGATGACCCCGATGCTGCGGCTGCTCGGCCGGACGGCCCTGCTGACCACCAGCTGCCTGCTGGCCGGCCTGCTCTGCGCGGGCATGGTCCTCCCGGTCCCCGTCCCGGTGCTCGCCGCCATGCTGGCCGCACTCGGCTTCTGCCTCGGCGTCGGCCAGCCGCTGTCGATGACCACGGTGGTCCAGGCCGCACCCGCCGAGGCCCGGTCCACCGCCCTGGCCCTGCGCCTCACCGGCAACCGGCTCGGCCAGGCCGCCGCCCCTGCCGCCGCCGGCCTGATCGCGGGTACGGCAGGTGCGGCCGCCCCGTTCGCGCTGCTCGGGGGTCTGCTGCTGGCGGCGGCGGGCCTGGGCCTGCGCGGCGGACGAACGGCCCGGGCCACCTCCGTACCGGCGGAACCGGCACCCGTACCTCCGGAGCCCAAGCTCGTACCTCCCGAGCCCGCGCCCGTACCCCCGGAGCCCGCACCTGTACCTCCGGAGCCCGCACCCGTACGCGAACGGGACCAGGCGGACGACGCGTTCCCGGCCGACCGAAACCGTTCGTGAGACATCAACCCCGTACGCCTCACACGTCCCAACGTTCGCGCGAGTCATTCCCACACCCCGGCCGGTGGGCTAGCTTCCCTCCAAAGCCGCTCCCCACCGCGACGCCACACCTCTTCATCCCGGGGACACCTCATGACGCGCGCCATCTCCCTGCACCACGTCAGCAAGAGCTACGGAAGGGACCGGCGTGCCGTCGACCGGTTCACGCTCTCCATCGAGCCCGGCGAGTTCGTCGTGCTGCTCGGCCCCTCCGGCTGCGGCAAGTCGACCGTGCTGCGCATGATCGCGGGCCTGGAGGAGATCAGCGAGGGCGAGCTGCTGCTCGACGGCGCGTTCGCCAACCACATCCCGCCGCGCGAACGGGGCATGGCGATGGTGTTCCAGAACTTCGCGCTGTACCCGAGCATGACCAACCGCGCCAACATCGGCTTTCCGCTGAAGCTGGAGAACCCGCGCGAGGACAACACCGCCCGGATCGAGGCCACCGCCCGGATGCTCGGCATCGAGCACGTACTCGACCGCTACCCGGCCCAGCTCTCCGGCGGCGAGCGCCAGCGCGTGGCGATGGGCCGGGCGATCTCGCGCCGGCCGTCCGTCTTCCTGATGGACGAGCCGCTCTCCAACCTGGACGCCAAGCTCCGCAACCATCTGCGCGCCGAGATCGCCCTGCTCACCCGGGAACTCGGCGTCACCACGGTCTATGTGACGCACGATCAGGCGGAGGCGATGTCGCTCGGCGACCGGGTTGCCGTGATGCGCGGCGGCGTCCTGCAACAGGTCAGCCCGCCCCGCGAGGTCTACGCGCTTCCCGACAACGTCTTCGTGGCCGCGTTCATCGGCACGCCGCGCATCAACCTCCTCCAGGCCGTCGTCCACGCGCCGCTGGAGGGCCGGATGTCGATCGACCTCGGCCGTCAGCGGCTCGCGCTGCCCGAACCCCTCAGCCCCGACCACCAGTTGCTCCGCATCCAGCAGGGCCGCCGGATCATCGTGGGACTGCGTTCGGAGGCGGTCCGGATCGCCCCGCCCAGCCACGCCCGCCCCGGCGAGGTGGCGCTCAGCGGGATCGTCGAGCACGTCGAGTACCAGGGCCACGAGGCGCTGGTCCACCTCAACACCGGTTCGCGGCCCGCCATCGTCCCGGACCTCGAATCGGCCCAGCCCCGGTCCATGCCCCGCCGCCGCAGAGCCGCCGCGGCCCGCCCCGGAGGCGGCGCACCAGGCGCGCTCGGTGTCCTGGACCGGCTGAAGGGACGGGCCGGGGCGCGGATCAGCGGCCCGGTCGTCACGCTCGACGAACCCGCGCCGGACCCGAGCCCGGTCCGCACCCCGGACCGGCCCTCCGTCATCTCCGGCGACCTGGTGGTGCGCACCGGCCCCGACATGCGGCTGCGGACCGGCGGCCAGGTGCCGCTGCTGGTGGACCTGGCCCACCTGTACGTCTTCGACCACTACGGCCGCCGCATCTGCCCGCTGCCGCAGGACGTGCCGGGGCTGGACGGCTGAGAGTCCCTCCCCGGACCTCCCGGGGGCGTGCGCCTCCCGGCGTGACCGGCACGAGGGGGGCGTGACAGGCGTGACCGGCATCTCCGGAAGCTCCCTGGCGCCGGAAAACTAACGGCGCTAGTTTGGGCGGTCGGGGCAGACGACAGTACGTCGGCGTCGTGCACAACCCGTCCGGGAGGAAACAGCCATGAAGGCCCATGACCAGATGTACATCGGCGGAGCGTGGCGGCCCGCCGTCGGCCAGGACACGATCGCGGTCGTGAACCCGGCCGACGAGCAGCTCATCGCCCGCGTACCCGCGGGCACGGCCGAGGACGTGGACGCGGCGGTGCGGGCCGCGCGCGCCGCGTTCCCCGCGTGGGCCGCCACCCCGCCCGCCGAGCGCGCCGCCCGCCTCTCCGCGCTGAGCGACGCGCTGGCGGCCCGTAAGGACGAGATGGCCGAGACGATCACCGCCGAGCTGGGCTCGCCGCTGCCGCTCTCGCAGATGGTCCACGCCGCCGTGCCGGTCCTGGTCGCCGCCTCGTACGCCGAACTCGCCGCCTCGTACGCCTTCGAGGAGAAGATCGGCAACTCCACCGTCCTCATGGAGCCGGTCGGCGTCGTCGGCGCGATCACCCCGTGGAACTACCCGCTCCACCAGATCGTCGCCAAGGTGGCCCCGGCCCTCGCCGCCGGCTGCACGGTGGTCCTCAAGCCCGCAGAGGACACTCCGCTCACCGCCCAGCTCTTCGCCGAGGCCACCGAGGCGGCCGGCCTGCCGCCCGGGGTCTTCAACCTGGTCACCGGCCTCGGCCCGGTCGCCGGTCAGGCGCTCGCCGAGCACGAGGGCGTCGACCTCGTCTCGTTCACCGGCTCGACCGCCGTCGGCAGGCAGATCGGCGCCACCGCCGGAGCCGCGATCAAGCGCGTCGCCCTCGAACTCGGCGGCAAGTCCGCCAACGTGATCCTGCCCGGCGCCGACCTCGCCAAGGCGGTCAACGTGGGCATCGCCAACGTGATGACCAACTCCGGCCAGACGTGCAGCGCCTGGACCCGGATGCTGGTCGACTCCGAGCGGTACGAAGAGGCCGTGGAGCTCGCCGCCCACGCCGTCCTCAAGTACGCCCCCGGCGAGCGGGTCGGCCCCCTCGTCAACGCCAAGCAGCAGGCCCGGGTGAGCGGTTACATCCAGCAGGGGATGGACGAGGGAGCCCGGCTGATCGCCGGAGGCCCCGCCGCGCCCCTGCCGACCGGCTACTACGTCAGCCCCACCGTCTTCGCCGACGTCACCCCGGACATGACCATCGCCCAGGAGGAGATCTTCGGCCCGGTGGTCTCGATCCTCCGGTACGAGGACGTGGACGACGCCCTCCGGATCGCCAACGACACCGTGTACGGCCTCGCCGGAGCCGTGTGGGCGGCCGACGACGAGGAAGCGGTGGCCTTCGCCCGCCGGATGGAGACCGGACAGGTCGACATCAACGGCGGCCGGTTCAACCCGCTGGCCCCCTTCGGCGGCTACAAGCAGTCCGGGGTCGGCCGCGAGCTGGGGCCGCACGGTCTGGCGGAGTACCTCCAGACCAAGTCGCTCCAGTTCTGACCCCCCGTAACCCCTTCCTCCGAGGAGTCTGTTCGTGGTCCGCGCCGCCGTACTGCCCGCCGTCGGAGCTCCGCTGGAGATCACCGACATCGTCCTGCCGGAGCCCGGCCCCGGCCAGGTGCGCATCGCGCTCGCCGCGGCGGGCGTCTGCCACTCCGACCTGTCCCTGTCCAACGGCACCATGCGCGTCCCGGTGCCCGCCGTCCTCGGCCACGAGGGCGCCGGTACGGTCCTGGCGGTCGGGGACGGCGTCACGCATGTCGCGCCCGGCGACGGCGTGGTCCTCAACTGGGCGCCCTCCTGCGGTGCCTGCTTCCACTGCGGGCTCGGCGAGGTCTGGCTCTGCGCCGACGCGCTGAAGGGGACCGCCAACCTCCACGCCCGTACGGCGGACGGCACCGACCTCCACCCCGGCCTCAACGTGGCGGCCTTCGCGGAGGAGACCGTCGTCGCCGCGAACTGCGTGCTCCCGGCCCCCGACGGCATCCCGCTCACCGACGCCGCCCTCCTCGGCTGCGCGGTCCTCACCGGCTACGGGGCCGTCCACCACAGCGCCCGGGTCCGCGAGGGCGAGAGCGTGGTGGTCTTCGGGATCGGCGGCGTCGGTCTCGCCGTCCTCCAGGCGGCCCGGATCGCGGGCGCCTCCAAAATCATCGCGGTCGACGTCTCCCCGGCCAAGGAGGAGCTGGCCCGGCAGGCCGGCGCCACCGACTACGTCATCGCCTCCGCCACCACCCCGCGCGAGATCCGCAAGCTCACCGGCGGCCAGGGCACGGACGTCGCGGTGGAGTGCGTCGGCCGGCCCGCGACCATCCGGGCCGCCTGGGAGTCCACCCGGCGCGGCGGCCGTACGACGGTCGTCGGGATCGGCGGCAAGGACCAGGAGGTCACGTTCAACGCCCTGGAGATCTTCCACTGGGGCCGGTCCCTGACCGGCTGCGTCTACGGCAACAGCGACCCGGCCCGCGTTCTGCCGGCCCTGGCCGACCACATCCGCGCGGGCCGCTTCGACCTGTCGATGATGGTCACCGAACGCATCGCGCTCGACGGCATTCCCGCCGCCTTCGACAACATGATCGCGGGCAAGGGCGGCCGAGCGCTGGTGGTGTTCTAGGGGGTGTTCGTCGTCCGGGAGGTCGAGGCCACCGGTCCGAGCAGCCGGGTGTCCATCTCGCCCTCCTCGAACAGCCGGGAGGCCGGGCCCACGATCAGCGGGTCCGGCACCCCGACCACCTCGGGGTCCTTGCCCGGGTAGTCGAAGCGGTCCAGCACATGCCGCATCGCCTCCAGCCGGGCCCGCTTCTTGTCGTTTCTCTTCACCACCGTCCACGGCGCGTCGGCCGTGTCGGTGTGGAAGAGCATCAGCTCCTTGGCCTCGGTGTACTCGTCCCACTTGTCCAGCGAGGCCAGGTCGACCGGGCTCAGCTTCCACCGCCGTACGGGATCGATCTGCCGGATCATGAACCGGTTGCGCTGCTCGTTGCGCGAGACGGAGAACCAGAACTTCACCAGGTGGATGCCGTCCCGGGCGAGCATCCGCTCGAAGCCGGGTGCCTGGTGCATGAACTCCAGGTACTCGCGGGTCGTGCAGAACCCCATCACCCGCTCCACCCCGGCCCGGTTGTACCAGGAGCGGTCGAACAGCACGATCTCCCCGGCGCTCGGCAGATGGGCCACGTACCGCTGGAAGTACCACTGGGTGCGCTCACGCTCGGTCGGCTTCTCCAGCGCCACGATGCGCGCACCACGCGGATTGAGATGCTCGGTGAACCGCTTGATCGTGCCGCCCTTGCCCGCCGCGTCCCGCCCCTCGAAGAGGATCACCAGCCGCTCGTCGCGCTCCTTCACCCAGTGCTGGAGCTTCAGCAGCTCGATCTGGAGGGCGCGCTTGGCCTTCTCGTAGTCGCGGCGCCGGAGCTTCCGCTCGTACGGGTAGTCCTCACGCCACGCGTCCTGGGCATGGCCGGCCGGCTCGACCAGGACCGGGTCGTCGTCACCGCTGTCGGCCACCTTGAACCCGTCGAGATACGGCCCGCCGTGGCGGGCCGCCCGCGCAGCCTGCTCGCCGTCGCCCTTCCTCCTGCGCCCGCTAAGGTCGCCGTGCGCCCTGGCGCTCCGCGTCATGACGGTCTCCCTCCACCGGCCCAGCCGGGTTTCCGCGTGTGGGCCCAGTCTGCTGACGGCTCCGGGAGACCGCCACCCCGGCCAGGCAGAGCAGCCCGCCGAGAACGCCGAGCGGTGTCGGCACCTCGTCCAGCAGCACCCACGCCATGAGGACCACGATCGCCGGGACCGCGTACGTGGTGGCGCCCATCCGGCCCGCCGTGGTCCGGGCCAGCGCGTAGCCCCAGGTGGTGAAGGCCAGCGCGGTCGGGAAGACGCCGAGGTAGATCATGTTCAGCGTGGCCGACATCGGCGCGTCGGCCGCCTCGGAGATCAGCACGCCGGTGAAGGGCAGGCAGGCGACGGCGCCGATGAGGCAGCCGAAGGTGTTGATCTGGAGCGAGGAGCCGTACGCGAGCGCCGGCTTCTGGCTCACCACGCCCAGCGCGTACACCACCGCGGCCAGCAGGCAGAGCGCCACGCCCAGCACGGACGAGCTGCCGTGCCCGGACATCGCGAGGCCGACGACGACGGCGCCGGAGAACGAGATGCCCATACCCAGCAGCAGCCGGCGCGGCAGCCCCTCGCCGAGCATGCGGGCGCCCATCAGCGCCATCAGGATCGGCCCGATGTTCACGAGCATCGCGGCGGTCCCGGCGTCGACCTCCTGCTCACCCCAGTTGAGCGCCACCATGTACAGCCCGAACCACAGCACCCCGGACGTGACGATCCCGCGCCAGGCCCCGCGCTCCGGAAGCCCTTCCCCGCGTACGAGGAGGATCGCCACGAGCACCAGCACGCCCGCGAGCAGCCGCCCGAGGGCGAGCGCACCGGGGGAGTAGGCCTCGCCCGCACTGCGGATGGAGACGAAGGCGGAGGCCCACAGGACCACGGTGGTGCATGCGGCGGCGGTGGCCCGCCAGGACGTGGCGGGAGCGGGGGTCGTCGTCATGGCCACGACGGTAGAGCCGAACCGCTCCACCGCCCACCGAATTGCGGTGGCCCGTCAATCGGCGGGCCACCACCCTCCGGGCTGACAGGTGCGGCCCGTCCTCGAACGCCGGGCGGGCCGAACAGGCGCATCCCCACCATCACGCCCCGTACTCCTCGTACTGCAGCGCCAACCCGTCCAGCAACGCCCGCAGCCCCACCTCGAACGCCCCCTCGTCCACCTGCCGCCGCCGCTCCGCCAGGAGATGCGCCTGCCCCAGGTGCGGATAGTCGGCCGGGTCGTACGCGCTCTCGTCGTCCACGAACCCCCCGGCGAACGATCCCAGCGCCGACCCGGTGATGAAGTACCGCATCAGCGCCCCGATCCGCGTCGCCTGCGCCGCCGGCCACCCCGCCCCCACCATCGCCCCGAACACCGCGTCCGCGACCCGCAGCCCCGCCGGCCGGCGTCCCGGACCCCGTGCCAGGACCGGCACGATGTGCGGGTGCGCGGCCAGGGCGGCCCGGTAGGACAGCGCGTAGTCGTGCAGCGCCTCCCGCCAGCCGCGCGGGTCGGACGCGTCGAACATCGACAGATCGACCTGTACGGAGACGGCGTCGGCGACCGCGTCGAGGATCTCGTCCTTGTTGCGGAAGTGGTTGTAGAGCGAGGGCCCGCTGACCCCCAGCACCGCCGCCAGCCGGCGCGTCGAGACGGCGTCGAGCCCTTCGGCGTCCACGAGCGCGCTCGCCGCCTCGACGATGCGGTCTCTGCTGAGGAGGGGCTTGCGCGGTCGGGCCATGCGGCTCATAGTAGGCGCTGCGAACAGGAAACTAGCAGTGCTAATTAAGTAGCGCACGAGAAGTGGAGTGGCGCGCGATGAACCTGGAGCTCAGCGAGGAGCAGGAAGCCGTCCGGCGGCTGGCCGAGGAGTTCGTGGCCCGCGAGGTCACGCCGCACGTCGTCGCCTGGGACCGGTCCGAGAGTGTCGACAGGTCGGTCGTGAAGAAGCTCGGCGCGCTCGGCTTCCTCGGCCTCACCGTCCCGGAGGAGTACGGCGGCTCCGGCGGCGACCACCTCACGTACTGCCTGGTCACCGAGGAGCTCGGCCGCGGCGACTCCTCGGTCCGCGGCATCGTCTCCGTCTCGCTCGGCCTGGTCGCCAAGACCGTCGCGTCCTGGGGGAGCGAGGAGCAGAAGCGGCAGTGGCTGCCCCGGCTCACCGCCGGCGAGGCGATCGGCTGCTTCGGCCTCACCGAACCCGGCACCGGCTCGGACGCCGGGAACCTCGCCACCCGGGCCGTACGCGACGGCGGCGACTACGTCATCAACGGCACCAAGATGTTCATCACCAACGGCACCTGGGCCGACGTCGTCCTGCTCTTCGCGCGGACGAACGACAGCCCCGGCCACCGCGGCGTCTCCGCCTTCCTCGTCCCCGCCGACACCCCCGGCCTCACCCGCCGCACCATCCACGGCAAGCTCGGCCTGCGCGGCCAGGCCACCGCCGAACTGGTCCTCCAGGACGTCCGCGTCCCCGCCGACACCCTCCTCGGCCCCGAGGGCAAGGGCTTCACCGTCGCCATGTCCGCCCTCGCCAAGGGCCGTATGTCGGTCGCGGCGGGCTGCGTCGGCATCGCCCAGGCTGCCCTGGACGCCTCCCTGCGGTACGCCGGTGAGCGCGAGCAGTTCGGCACGCCCATCGCCGGCCACCAGCTCGTCCAGGAACTGCTCAGCGACATCTCCGTGGACGTCGAGGCGGCCCGCCTGCTCACCTGGCGGGTCGCCGACCTGATCGACCGGGGCCAGGAGTTCGCCACCGCCGCCTCCCAGGCCAAGCTGTACGCCTCCGAGGCCGCCGTCCGCTGCGCCAACAACGCGATCCAGGTCTTCGGCGGTTACGGCTACATCGACGAGTACCCGGTCGGCAAGCTGCTCCGCGACGCCCGCGTGATGACGCTCTACGAGGGCACCAGCCAGATCCAGAAGCTCATCATCGGCCGCGCGCTGACGGGCGTCTCGGCGTTCTGATCGCGATTGCCGTGATCCCGGCTCGCACGGGTGTCTGAGTAGCCGGCCTGAGTACGGGCACGGATGTGGCGTGCGCCACGTCGGCGGATGCTGGGTCCATGAGTGACACGACATCGGTCAAGCAGCAGAGCACCGCCGCCTTCTACGGCCAGGCCGTCGCCTCCTTCCTGGTGGCGATGGGCGCGGTGGCCCTCGGTATCTTCTTCCTCGACGCCGACGCCTGGGTGCGCGGCTTCCTCGCCATCGGCGTGCTCTACCTCGTCACCTCCTGCTTCACCCTCGCCAAGGTGATCCGGGACCGGCAGGAGGCCGGGCAGATCGTCAGCCGGGTCGACCAGGCCCGGTTGGAGAAGATCCTCGCCGAGCACGACCCCTTCCAGAAGCTCTGATTCCGGACCGCGTCCGCACCGCCCCATGAGACAGCCCTAAGCGCTTGCTCAGGTTCGGGGTATGGTGTTCGTCCTGTTGACGGAGAGGGGCCCTGGGCGATGAGTACGGCGGAGGAGACGAGCGGCGACGACGCTCCCTGGGGCGAGGTCACGCCCGAGGCGGCCAGGCGGCTCCTCGTCGCCGCGGTCGACGCCTTCGCCGAGCGCGGGTACCACGCGACCACCACCCGCGACATCGCCGGCCGGGCCGGGATGAGCCCGGCTGCGCTCTACATCCACTACAAGACGAAGGAAGAGCTGCTCCACCGGATCAGCAAGATCGGCCACGACCGGGCGCTGTACGTGCTCCAGGCCGAGGCCGACCGGGACGGCACGGCCGCCGAGCGGCTCGCCGGAGCCGTACGGTCCTTCGTCCGCTGGCACGCAGAGCGCCACACCACCGCGCGCGTCGTCCAGTACGAGCTCGACGCCCTCGGCCCCGAGCACCGCACCGAGATCGTCGAGCTGCGCCGCAGGAGCGACGCGGTGGTGCGCCGGATCATCAGCGAGGGCGTGCGGGCCGGGGAGTTCGACGTCCCCGACATCCCCGGCACCACCCTCGCCGTGCTCTCGCTCTGCATCGACGTGGCCCGCTGGTTCAACGCGCAGGGCAGCCGCACGCCCGACGAGGTCGGCGCGCTCTACGCCGACCTCGTCCTGCGGATGGTCGGAGCCCGGCCGGCCGGCTCCGCCACCCCAAAATCCGCCGCTCAGGAGTGATGTCGTCGGAAGTGGTGGCGTCAGAAGTAGTAGCGCGACACCGACTCGGCGACACAGGCCGGCTTCTCGCTCCCCTCGCGCTCCACCGTGACGAGCGCGGTGATCTGCACGCCGCCCCCGGCCTCCTCCACGTCGGTGAGCACGGCGGTGGCCCGCAGCCGTGAGCCGACCGGGACGGTGGAGGGGAAACGGACCTTGTTGGTCCCGTAGTTGATGCCCATCTTCATGTTCTCGACCCGCATCACCTGCGGCACCAGCGCGGGCAGCAGCGAGAGCGTCAGATAGCCGTGGGCGATGGTCGTGCCGAACGGCCCGGCCGCCGCGCGCTCCGGATCCACATGGATCCACTGGTGGTCACCGGTCGCCTCGGCGAACAGGTCGATCCGCTTCTGGTCGACTTCCAGCCAGTCGCTGTGTCCGAGCTGCTCGCCCACTCCGTCCCGCAGCTCCTGTGCGGACGTGAAGATCTTCGGCTCTGCCATGTTCCGGCTCCCTGCCTTCCGGCTCGCCGCGCCGTACGGCGCGATGTCTAAGCGCTTGCTCAGCATCCTGGTGCGGTGCGTTCCTGTCAACGATCGGGCGGTGGGGGCCGCCGGGGGAGCAGTAGGGTCTGCGGAGTGCCACAGATCCCACAGACACTCCACGAACTCTCGGTCGGCCAGCTCTCGGCGCGCAGCGGCGCCGCGGTCTCCGCTCTGCACTTCTACGAGTCCAAGGGCCTGATCAGCAGCCGCCGCACCAGCGGCAACCAGCGCCGCTACTCCCGCGACGCCCTGCGCCGCGTCGCCTTCGTGCGCGCCGCCCAGCGCGTCGGCATCCCGCTGGCCACGATCCGCGACGCACTCGCCTCCCTGCCCGAGGAGCGCACACCGAACCGGGACGACTGGGCCCGCCTCTCCGAGGCCTGGCGCCAGGAACTGGACGAGCGCATCAAGCAGTTGCACCGGCTGCGCGACCATCTGACCGACTGCATCGGCTGCGGCTGTCTCTCGCTGGAGAACTGCGTGCTCTCCAACCCCGACGACATCTCCGGCGAACGCATCACCGGCTCCCGCCTGATGCCCGAACGCAGGCGCGCCACGGCGGAAGAGCAGGAGTAGGACACCCCCTGGGAGCCCTCAGGGCACCCCGGTGCACCTCTGGAGCGGCTTCCGCCCCTGTCGTAACCGCACCGCCGCGGCGACCAGTTCCGCGTTCGAGCGGGCCGGGCGGCCGTCCGGCAGCACCGTCACGTCCTCCATGCCGATCCGTGTGTCCAGGCCGAGCCGGAAGGCCAGCGCTGCCACCGGCCACGCGCCGCCGTCCTCGCCGTGCAGCAGCACCGGGCGGCCGTGCGCGGCGGCCACCTCGGCGAGGAGGAGGCGGGCCGAACCGGTCGCGGTCGCCGGGTCGGTGTCGGTGACCTCGGCCAGCACCCGCAGGACCCGGGGCGCCAGAGGGGAGCGGCGGAAGAGGCGGTACCCCTCCGTGCCCGACCAGAGCCCGGCCTCCACGCCCACGCCCCGCTCCAGCAGTGCGGCGGCCAGCTCCTCGGCGCCCGGCTCGTGCCAGTTGACCGAGGCGTGGTCCGGCAGCACCGACCACTCCCGTACGCGCTCCACCCGGCGCCGCGGGTCCGGCTCGGCCCAGGCGCCCGTCGTCACCCCGACCGGCACCCGCACCGCCGCCCGTATCGCGGTCAGCGTCGCGGCCACCACCCGGGGCGAGAGTGTGTCGTCCCCGCAGGGGGTCCGCGGATGCACATGGATGTCGGTGGCCCCGGCGGCGACGGCATCGGCCGCCGACCGGGCCAGCGCTTCGGGGGACAGGGGCACGGCGGCCGAAGCATCCGCACCACGCCGGCCGTTCAGGCAGACCTGGATCATGTCCCCGATGGTGACATCCACCACTGACAACGGCCTCGGGAGCGACCGCCCGAGCACTCCGGGACCCGCCCCTACGCCGCCGCGGCGAGCCTCCGGTGCCGTACCAACCGGGCCCTCGCCAGCGTGCGGTCCGTCAGCACCGGCTGCGGAACCGCGATCCCGCACCCCGTGCACACCGGACCGGACCACGGCTCGTGCCCGCGCTGCCGCTCCTGGCGCCACTCGATCCCGGTGTCCGCACAGACCGGGCAGGCGGAACCGGGACCGGAGCCGAGCGCCGCGATCAGCCGGCGCAGTACCTCGGCGAGCGGCTCACTGGGGTGCACCTCCGGATCCGCGCAGCGCGCCACCCCGTGGCCGCCCCACGTCCGGCGGTGCCAGTCGTCGAACGCGCCGGGCCGCCGCAGCCCCTCGTGCTTCTCGCGCCGCCGCCGCTCGGCGAACCCCGCCTCGTAGGCGAGCCAGATGCCCCGCGCCTCCTCCAGCTCCTCCAGCGCGCTGAGCAGGCGCGCCGGATCGGGTGCCCGGTCCTCGGGATCGATCCCGTGCCGGGCGCACAGATGGTCCCAGGTCGCCCGGTGCCCGTACGGGGCGAACCTCTCCAGGCACTTGCGCAACGAATACCTGCGCAGAGCCAGATCACCCAGCGGATCGCGGACCTGTCTCGCAAGACTCCGGAAACCGGCCATGCCACTGCCACCTCCGTCGTTCGTCCATCGGCGTCAAGGAGTGGACGTACGCCTGCCCGTTTCGGCTCCATCGAAAGATGAAATCCGTCCATTGGCTGAGACTGCGCATGTCGGGCGGGGATCACGGGCGGAAGCGGAACGGCGCGCGGACGGGTGGTGAGAGGGCGCACACGGGTGCCGGGGCGCTCGGCGTTCCGGTACCGGCGGCTGCTCGCGCCCCTCCGTTGACCAGGGGAAACCGGTGGCGGAGTGCCGGGCGGATGCGATTGGCTGGCCCCATGACAGCAGCCTCGCCCCGCCTCGAAAAGGTCACGCCCGACACGGTGCTCGACGCCTGTCGGCTGGAAGTCGCTCCCGAGCAGCGGAAGTTCGTCTCGCCGGTCGCGCAGTCCCTGGCCGAGGCCTATGTGCATCCCGACGTCGCCTGGCCCCGGCTGATCTGTGACGGCGACCGGATCGTGGGCTTCGTGATGGCCTTCTTCGACACCACGTTCGACTACGACGCCGATGTGCCGGATGCCCCGAAACGCTCCGGCCTCTGGCGGCTCACCGTCGCCGCCGGGGAGCAGGGGCGGGGGTACGGGCGGTTCGCCGTGGGCGCGGTGAACGAGGAGATCCGGCGGCGCGGCGGGACGGTCTCCACCGTGACCTGGCATCCCGGCGAGGGCGGCCCGGAGGAGTTCTACCTCAAGCTCGGCTACCGCAAGCGCGGCCTGACCAGCGACGGCGAGTACCTCGGCGACATGGACCTCGCGGGCTGAGAGCGGTCTGCCGGGGCGCGCTTCCGCGCGTGCCCCGGCCCCGCGCGCCCCCGCCCCCTCGCCGCACTACCCCCCGTACCGCAAATACCTCCGTCGCTTCGCCCGGAACGCCGTGAGATCCGCCCGCCACGCGGCCACCACCGCGTCCGTGTCCGCCCCCGCGTCGATCATCGTGCGGACCTCGGCGTTTCCGGTGAGCTTGTCGATCCAGTTGTCCGGGCGCCAGGCGAAGCCGCTCCACGTCTGCTTCGCCGTCACCAGCAGCGCGATGCCCGTACGGACCGGGTCGAAGGCCTCCCGGTCCTGGACGTGCACCTGCACCCCGCCGACCGTCTTGCCCTGGAACTTGGAGAACGTCGGCGCGAAGTACGCCTCCCGGAAGGCGACCCCCGGCAGCCGCAGCGCGTTCGCGGCCGCCGCCCAGCGGCGGTCGATGCCCTCCGCGCCCAGCAGCTCGAAGGGGCGTGTGGTGCCCCGGCCCTCGGAGAGGTTCGTGCCCTCGAAGAGGCAGGTGCCGGAGTAGACGAGGGCCGTCTCCGGCGTCGGCATGTTCGGGCTCGGCGGCACCCACGGCAGCCCGGTCGCGTCGAAGAAGTCCGAGCGCCGCCACCCCTCCATCGTCACCACCTCCAGCCGCACCGGGTTCTCGTGCAGGAACTCCGCGTTGAAGAACAGCGCCAGCTCCGCCACCGTCATCCCGTGCGCCTGCGCGATCTCCCGGCGCCCGACGAACGTCGCGTACGCCGGATCCAGCACCGGACCCAGCGCCGCCCGTCCGGTCACCGGGTTCGGCCGGTCCAGCACCACCAGCCGCTTGCCCGCGAGCGCGGCCGCCTCCATGCAGTCGTACAGCGTCCAGATGTACGTGTAGAAGCGCGCGCCGGCGTCCTGGATGTCGAAGACCACCGTGTCCACGCCCGACGCGGTGAAGATGTCCGCGAGGTCCTGCCCGCTCTTCAGGTACGTGTCGTAGACCGGCAGCCCGGTCGCCGGGTCGTCGTACCGCCCCTCCGAGCCGCCCGCCTGCGCGGTCCCCCGGAAGCCGTGCTCGGGGCCGAAGACGGCGGTCAGGTTCACCCGGTCGTCCGGGTGCATCACGTCGACGATGTGCGTGACGTCGGCGGTGACACCCGTCGGGTTGGTGACGACCCCGACCTTCTGGCCCCGCAGCAGCCGGTAGCCGTCGGCGGCCAGCCGGTCGAAGCCGGTACGGACCCGGTCGCGTCCGGGTCCGTGTCCGGGGCCGCGTCCGGGGCCACGTGCGGCAGCGGCGGCTCCACCGGTTCCGGCCGCCGTCGCCGCCAGCGCTCCCACGGCCAGCACACCACGTCGGGACAGGCTCATTCCGCTACCTCCATGATCGCGCCGACTGTCATGGCCACGCACGCTAGCGCGGGCACGGGCCGCACGGAACGACCTGGGCCGCGTCGACCTGTCCCAGGCCCCTCCCGACCCTTCCCCGATCACATACCGACCGGTTAGTCTGCCGGTGCAGACGGACCGGAAGGCGGGATGACGATGGATACGGTGCGAGGCGCCGGCGTGGTGGTCACCGGAGCCGGAGGCGGCATCGGCGCCGCTCTGGCCCGCAGGTTCGCCGAGCAGGGTGCGCGGGTGGTCGTCAACGACCTCGACCTCGCGCGCATCGAGCCGCTCGCGAAGGAGATCGGCGGGACCGCCGTGGCCGGGGACGCCTCGGGCATCGTGGAAGCGGCCCGGGATGCGCTGGACGGCACGGTGGACGTCTACTGCGCCAACGCCGGACTCGCCTCGCCCGGCGACGCGTTCGCCGACGAGGAGGTCTGGGCCGCCGCCTGGGACGTCAACGTGATGGCCCATGTCCGGGCGGCGAAGGCCCTCCTGCCGGACTGGCTGGAGCGCGGCGGCGGGCGGTTCGTCACCACCGCCTCCGCCGCCGGACTGCTGACGATGATCGGCGCGGCCCCCTACAGCGTCACCAAGCACGGTGCGGTCGCCTTCGCCGAGTGGCTCTCGCTCACCTACCGCCACCGCGGCATCAAGGTGCACGCCATCTGCCCGCAGGGCGTACGGACGGACATGCTCACCGCCGCCGGTTCGGCCGGCGAGCTGGTGCTCGCCCCCGGGGCCATCGAGCCGGACGCCGTCGCCGACGCGCTGTTCGACGCGATGGCGGCCGACCGCTTCCTGGTCCTGCCGCACCCGGAGGTCGCCGGCTACTACCAGGCGCGCGCCGCCGATCCCGACCGCTGGATGGGCAGCATGAACCGCCTCCAGCAGAAGTGGGAGGAGGCGAGCGGCGCATGACCGGCACAGGTCCCGTCCCCTCCCGCTACGCCGCCCAGCCCTGGCTCGCCCTCCTCAGCGACGCCCAGCGCGCCCCGGTGACCCCGCCGCCGACCGTGCTCCACGCCTTCCGGGACGCCGCCGCGCGGGCTCCGGAGGACCACCCGGCCCTCGCCTACTTCGACGGCCGCCTGACCTACCGCGCGACCGACGCGCTCTCCGACTCGGTCGCCGGACACCTCGCAGCCCGGGGCGTGCGGCGCGGCGACCGGGTCGCGATCATGCTCCAGAACAGCCCGCACTTCGTCCTCGCGCTCCTCGGCGCGTGGAAGGCCGGGGCCACCGTCGTACCGCTCAATCCGATGTACAAGTCCGGCGAGGTCGGGCACGTACTGAAGGACGCCGGGGTCACCGCGCTCATCTGCTCGGACCGGGCCTGGGCGGCGTATCTGCGGGAGACCGCAGAGGCCGCCCCGGACCTCACCATCGCGCTGACCGCCTGCGAGCTGGACCTCCAGAGCCGGAACGACCCCCGCGTCCTCTGCTTCGAGCGGCTCCCCGCCCCCGGCCCCGAGGACCTCGCCGACGACCTGCTCACCGTCGCCCGGGCCGGCCACGCGCCCCCGGACGGCCGGGAGCTCACCGCCGCCGACGTGGCCTTGATCAGCTACACCTCCGGGACCAGCGGCACCCCCAAGGGCGCCATGAACTCCCACGCCAACATCATGGTCAACGCCGAGCGGCAGCGCACCGGGCATCCCGTGGCCGAGGGCTCCGCCTACTTCGCGCTCGCCCCGCTCTTCCACATCACCGGCATGGTCTGCCAGCTCGCCGCCTGTATCACCAACGCGGGCACCCTGGTGCTGGCCTACCGCTTCGAGGCGGGCGTCGTCCTCGACGCCTTCGCCGCCCACCGCCCCGCGTACACCGTCGGCCCGTCCACCGCCTTCATGGCCCTGGCCGCCCATCCGGAGGTCACCCCGGACCACTTCGCCTCCTTCCAGGTGATCTCCTCCGGCGGCGCCCCGCTGCCGCCCGCGCTGGTGGAGAGGTTCCGCGCCGGCTTCGGCCCGTACATCCGCAACGGCTACGGCCTCACCGAGTGCACCGCCCCCTGCGCCGCGGTCCCGCCCGAGCGCGAGGCCCCGGTGGACCCGGTCTCCGGCACCCTCTCCGTCGGCGTGCCCGGCCCCGACACCGTCGTACGGATCCTCGACGAGACCGGGCAGGAGGTGCCGTTCGGCGAGCAGGGCGAGATCGCGGTGCGCGGGCCCCAGGTCGTCTCCGGCTACTGGAACCTCCCCGAGGCCACCGAGGCCGCCTTCCCGGGCGGCGAGCTGCGCACCGGCGACATCGGGTTCATGGACGAGGCGGGCTGGCTCTACGTCGTCGACCGCAAGAAGGACATGATCAACGCCTCCGGCTTCAAGGTCTGGCCGCGTGAGGTGGAGGACGTCCTGTACACCCACCCGGCGGTGCGCGAGGCGGCCGTCGTGGGCGTGCCCGACGCCTACCGGGGGGAGACCGTACGGGCCTATGTCAGTCTGCGTCCGGGCACATCCGTCGAACCGGGCGAGCTGGGGACGTACTGCGAGGAAAGGCTCGCCGCCTACAAGTATCCGCGCGAGGTGGAGATCCTGGCCGAGCTGCCGAAGACGGCGAGTGGGAAGATCCTCAGGCGGGAACTGCGTTCCTCCCGTTAGAACCACGTAGAAACAGCGAACGCACGGTATGAAAGGCAGGTGGCGGCTCATGGCCAAGGCGACGGAGCAGAACGGCACTCCCGTCCCCCAGAGGCTGCTGGCCGCCGCCACCCGGCTCTTCGCCGAGCGCGGGTACGACCGCACCTCGGTCCAGGAGATCGTCGAGGCGGCGGGCGTCACCAAGGGGGCGCTCTACCACTACTTCGGCTCCAAGGAGGACCTCCTCCAGGAGGTGTACGCCCGGGTGCTGCGGCTCCAGCAGGAGCGGCTCGACGCCTTCGCGGACGCCGACGCGCCGGTCGAGCAGCGGCTGCGCGACGCCGCCGCCGACGTGGTCGTCACGACCATCGACAACCTGGACGACGCGGCGATCTTCTTCCGCTCCATGCACCACCTGAGCCCGGAGAAGAACAAGCAGGTGCGGGTGGAGCGCCGCCGCTACCACGAGCGGTTCCGGGCGCTGATCGAGGAGGGCCAGCGCAGCGGCGTGTTCTCCACCGCGACCCCGGCCGACCTGGTGGTCGACTACCACTTCGGATCGGTCCACCACCTCTCCACCTGGTACCGCCCGGACGGCCCGCTCACCCGCCAGCAGGTCGCCGACCACCTCGCGGACCTGCTGCTGCGCGCTCTGCGCCCGTAGCGCGCCGAGTCCAGGAGAGCGAGTGACACCGGCCTGTTCAGGGCCGGTTGAACACATCCAAACGCCGATATGTGTTCGTTAATGGAACTGGCATGTCCGCTTTCCGCTCTTGACGGGACACTGTCACCTCATTGACCATCGGTCACGCATCGCACCGGCCGTCGGCCTCGCGGTGCGCACCACCAGCTCCAGGACCCGGCCGTACGTTCCACGCGGCCGGGTGCCCCCCGCACGTTCCGTCAGTCCCCGAACGGAATCCGGAGCCCCACCATGAGACCGAACCGCCTCACCCTGCGCAGATCCCCGGCGGCCGTCGCCGCCGTCGCCCTCGCAGCCCTCCTCGGGTCCGCCGCGCCCACCGCGCAGGCGGCCCCGGCCCCGGCCGCCGCCGTCGCGGCGCCCGACATCCCGCTGGCCAACGTCAAGGCCCACCTCACGCAGTTCTCGACGATCGCCGCGAACAACGGCGGCAACCGCGCCCACGGCCGCCCCGGCTACAAGGCGTCCGTCGACTACGTGAAGGCCAAGCTCGACGCGGCCGGATACACCACCACGCTCCAGCAGTTCACCTCCAGCGGCGCCACCGGCTACAACCTCATAGCCGACTGGCCCGGCGGCGACCCCAACAAGGTCCTGTTCGCCGGAGCCCACCTGGACTCCGTCTCCTCCGGCGCCGGCATCAACGACAACGCCTCCGGCTCGGCCGCCGTCCTGGAGACCGCGCTCGCCGTCTCGCGCGCCGGCTACAAGCCCGACAAGCACCTGCGGTTCGCCTGGTGGGGAGCGGAGGAGCTGGGGCTGATCGGCTCGAAGTACTACGTCAACAACCTGCCGGCCGCCGAGCGTTCGAAGATCTCCGGCTACCTCAACTTCGACATGATCGGTTCGCCGAACGCCGGCTACTTCGTCTACGACGACGACCCGGTCATCGAGAAGACCTTCAAGGACTACTTCGCGGGCCTCGGTGTGCCCACCGAGATCGAGACCGAGGGCGACGGCCGCTCCGACCACGCCCCGTTCAAGTCGGCGGGCGTCCCCGTCGGCGGCCTCTTCACCGGCGCCAGCCGCACCAAGACCGCGGCCCAGGTGCAGAAGTGGGGAGGGATGCAGGGCCAGGCCTTCGACCGCTGCTACCACACCTCCTGCGACACCACGGCGAACATCAACGACACCGCCCTGGACCGCAACAGCGACGCCGTCGCCCACGCCGTCTGGACCCTCTCCGCGGGCTCCACGGGCGAGCCGCCCACCGGCACCGTCTTCTCCAACGACGCCGATGTCGCCATCCCGGACGCCGGCGCGGCCGTGACCTCCCCGGTCACCGTCTCCGGCCGGACCGGCAACGCCCCCGCCGCACTCCAGGTCGGCGTGGACATCAAGCACACCTACCGCGGCGACCTCGTCATCGACCTGCTGGCACCGGACGGCGCCGCCTTCCGGCTGAAGAACTCCAGCAGCGGCGACTCGGCGGACAACGTCATCACGACGTACACCGTCAACGCCTCCGCCAAGGCCGCCAACGGCGTCTGGAGGCTCCGGGTGCAGGACGTCGCCCGCCAGGACACCGGCTACATCGACAGCTGGAAGCTCACCTTCTGACGGTGACGTGACCCTGGTGCGGCCCCCTCCCACGGTTCTACGGGAGGGGGCCGCACCCGGTTCTCACACGTACCGCTTGATCTCCCGGCGGGCCAGCGACCGCTGATGCACCTCGTCCGGCCCGTCCGCCAGCTTCAGGGTCCGCGCCGAGGCCCACAGCTCCGCCAGCGGGAAGTCCTGGCTCACCCCGCCCGCGCCGTGCAGCTGCACCGCCGCGTCCAGGATGTCCACCACCGCGCGCGGAGTGGCGATCTTGATGGCCTGGATCTCGGTGTGCGCGCCCTTGTTGCCCACCGTGTCCATCAGCCAGGCGGTCTTCAGCACCAGCAGCCGCAGCTGCTCCACCGTCACCCGGGCGTCCGCGATCCAGTTCTGTACGACGCCCTGCGAGGCGAGCGGCTTGCCGAACGCCGTACGGGACACCGCGCGACGGCACATCAGCTCGATCGCCCGCTCCGCCATCCCGATCAGCCGCATGCAGTGGTGGATGCGCCCCGGACCCAGCCGCGCCTGCGCGATGGCGAAACCGCCGCCCTCCTCACCGATCAGGTTGGCGGCCGGCACCCGTACGTCGTGGAAGACCACCTCGGCGTGGCCCCCGTGGGAGTGGTCCTCGTACCCGTACACCTGCATCGCCCGCCGCACCTCGACACCCGGTGTGTCACGCGGCACCAGGATCATCGACTGCTGGCGGCGGAGGTCGGCGCCGTCCGGGTCGGTCTTGCCCATCACGATGAAGACCGCGCAGTCGGGGTTCATCGCCCCGGAGATGTACCACTTGCGCCCGTTGATGACGTAGTTGTCACCGTCCCGGATCATCCGCGTCTCGATGTTCGTCGCGTCCGATGACGCCACCTCCGGCTCCGTCATCGCGAACGCGGAACGGATCTCCCCGGCCAGCAGCGGCTCCAGCCACTGCTTCTTCTGCTCGTCGGTGGCGAACTGGAGGAGCACCTCCATGTTCCCGGTGTCCGGCGCCGCGCAGTTCAGCGCGGTCGGCGCGAGGTGCGGGGAGCGGCCGGTGATCTCCGCGAGCGGGGCGTACTGGAGGTTCGTCAGACCGGCCCCGTACTCCGCGTCCGGCAGGAAGAGGTTCCACAGCCCCTGCCGCCGCGCCTCGGCCTTCAGCTCCCCGACGATCGCGGGCGTGTCCCACGGCGAGGCGAGCCGCGCCCGCTGCTCCTCGGCGACCGGCTCGGCCGGATACACGTACTCGTCCATGAAGGCGAGCAGCCGGGACCGCAGCTCCTCGGTACGGGCGTCGAATGCGAAGTCCATGGGTGATCAGCCTTCCTGGAGGGTGGTGAGGCCGTGCTCGATGAAGACCGGGACCAGATCGCCGATCTGATCGAAGCCCGCGCCGACGGTCTGGCCGAGGGTGTAGCGGTAGTGGATGCCCTCCAGGATCACGGCGAGCTTGAACCAGGCGAACGCGGTGTACCAGGAGATGGCGGAGGTGTCCCGGCCCGACCCGGCGGCGTACCGCTCGATCAGCTCGGCGGGGGAGGGGTGGCCGGCGGCACCGCTGGTGGTGGAGACGGGTGAGTGCGGCAGGTCGAGATCGGAGCTGTACATGACGAGCAGCCCGAGGTCGGTCAGCGGGTCGCCGAGCGTCGACATCTCCCAGTCCAGGACGGCGTTGATCCGCTCGTCGGGGCCGAGCAGCACGTTGTCCAGGCGGTAGTCGCCGTGGACGACGGTGGGCGCGGGCGAGGCGGGCAGCTCGCGGCCGAGGGCGGCGTGCAGCTCGTCGATGCCGGCCAGCTCACGGTTGCGCGAGCCGTCCAGCTGCTTGCCCCAGCGCCGCAGCTGCCGGTCCAGGAACCCCTCCGGCCGCCCGAAGTCCCCGAGCCCCACCGTCTCCGGGTCCACCGCGTGCAGGTCGACCAGCGTGTCGACGAGCGCGAGGACGGCGGCCCGGGTGCGCTCGGGACCGAGCGGCGCGAGCTGCTCGGCGGTCCGGAACGGGATGCCCTCGACGTGCTCCATGACGTAGAACGGCGCACCGAGCACCGACTCGTCCTCGCAGAACAGCACCGGCTCCGGCACCGGGACGGCGGTCGGGTGCAGCGCGCTGATCACGCGGTGCTCGCGCTTCATGTCGTGCGCGGTGGCCAGCACATGGCCCAGCGGCGGCCTGCGCACCACCCAGCGGCCGGCCCCGTCGGTGACCGTGTACGTCAGGTTCGAGCGGCCGCCCTCGATCAGCCGCGCCTCAAGAGGCCCGCGCACCAGCCCGGGGCGCTCGCGGTCGAGGTGTCCGCGCAGCAGCTCGGGGTCGAGACCTGGTGGGGGGACGGGACTCATGGGGCCTACCTCCGGTGCGATGGGACGAGCGGCGACCGTGACCACGGTCGCCGACCATGATGCCGACCAGTCGGTATGTCGTCCAGTGGGTGCCCATGATCCGACACCGGAAGTCGTGCGCTCCGAGTTGCGGTGACCTTGCTCTGCCCGGAAGGTCGAGGGATGAAGGCGATCAGCTACGACGCGTACGGCTCGGCGGACGTCCTGCGGTACGGCGAGCGGCCCGACCCCAAGGTCGGCCCCGACGCGGTCCTGGTGAAGGTGCGGGCCGCCGCCGTCAACCCGGTCGACTGGAAGGCCCGGGAGGGTTACCTCCAGGGTGGCCTCGAAGCGGTCTTCCCGGTGATCCCCGGCTGGGACGTGTCCGGGGTCGTCGTGCAACCGGGCGTCGCCGTCGACGAGTTCGCGGTCGGGGATGAGGTGATCGGCTACGTCCGCGAGGACTTCCTTTCGCGCGGTACGTTCGCCGAGTACGTCGCCGCACCCGTCCGCACCCTCGCCCGCAAGCCGCTCAGCCTCAGCTTCGAGGAGGCCGCGGGGCTGCCGCTGGCCGGGCTCACCGCGTACCAGGTGCTGCACCGCACACTGAAGATCCGCGACGGCGACACCGTCCTCGTTCACGCGGCGGCCGGCGGGGTGGGCTCGCTCGCCGTGCAGATCGCCCGCCACGAGGGCTGCCGGGTCGTCGGCACCGCGAGCGAGCGCAACCACGAGCATGTGCGGAGCCTCGGGGCCGAACCCGTGGAGTACGGCGACGGCCTCGCCGACCGGCTGCGGGAACTGGCCCCCGACGGCTTCGACGCCGCCTTCGACACGGTGGGCGGCGAGGCGCTGCGGGTCTCGGCCGAGACGCTGGCCGAGGGCGGGCGGCTCGCCTCGATCGCGGACAGCGAGGTCTTCTCGTACGGCGGCCGCTACGCCTTCGTCCGGCCCGACGCCGCCGACCTGGCGCAACTCGCGGAGCTGGCCGAACAGGGCATCGTCACCGTCCATGTGGACCGGGTCTTCCCGCTGGAGCAGGCGGCCGAGGCGTACCGCCTCAACCAGGAGGGACGGACGCGCGGCAAGATCGTCGTCACCGTGGACTGGGACGGCTGAACGATCCGAGGTGCGATCAGAGCAGCGTCACGGCCCCAGGCGTACTCGGACCAGCGCCACGGCCCCAGGCGCGGTTCAGACCGGCGCCACGACCCCGGGCGCACTCAGAACAGCATCGCCACCGCGAACACCGCGAACGCCACCGTGCACAGCGCCGCCGTCAGCGCCCCGCGCGGAGCCAGCGGATCCGGCCGCGCCACATCCAGCCGCCGCACCCTCAGATGCGCCACCGCCAGAAGCCCCAGCCAGGCCACCGCGGTCAGCGCCACCGCCACCAGCGCGACCGGGGACGCACCGCTGTGCAGCGCCTGCCGCCCGGCGAGCAGCGCCACCACCGTGGCGGAGAGTGTCGTACGCCGCCACGCGAGCCGGGTTCGCTCCGGCTGGAGCCCCGGATCACGGTCCCGACCCCCGCCCTCGCCCCGTACAGCCGCCGTCACCGCCCCTCCCAGCCGAAGAGGACCACCACCACCATCGCCACGGCCACGACGGCGACCACGATGCCGAGCACCGCCGGGAACCGGGAGGCCGGCAGGTCCTCGCCGCGCCGCATCGCCCGCTCGCACCGTACCCAGTGGTTGACCGCCCGCAGCGCGCACAGCACACCCGCGACGAGCAGCCCGAGCGCGAGCCCCGCCCGCACGCCCCAGGCCAGCTCCGGCAGGAACTGGTCCACGGCGAAGCCGCCGCCGATCAGCGCCAGCGCGGTCCTGATCCAGGCGAGGAACGTCCGCTCGTTGGCCAGCGAGAACCGGTAGTCCGGGGTGGCCCCCTCGTCCCGGATCCGCTGCGGCGCGAACCACAGGCGTACGCTCTGCGCGATCTTGTTCACACAGGGCACCTTACGAGGTCAGAGTGCCCGGAACCGCTGGAGCCGCCGGTACGCCTCCACGCCGTCCGGCACCCACAGCCACTCGCCGAGCCGCGCTTCCAGCTCCGCGGCGTCCAGGAAGGTGTGCCAGGCGACCTCCTCGGCCTGCGGCGAGACCGGAAGCTCGCACCGCACCTGGTAGACCGCCGACCACCACGAGTGCTTCTCATCGGTGTAGAGGAACCGGAACAGCGGCTCCGGCTCGGGCAGCCCGGACACGCCGAGCTCCTCCTCCGCCTCGCGCAGCGCCGCCACGTCGTAGGACTCGCCCGCGCCGACCACTCCGCCGACGAACATGTCGTAGTACGAAGGGAAGACCAGCTTGGTGGCCGTGCGCCGGTGGACGAAGACCCGGCCCTCGGCGTCCCGCGCCTCGATGAACACGCAGCGGTGGCGCAGACCCCGGGCGGTCGCCTCACCGCGCGGCGCCTGGCCGATGACCTCGTCGTTCTCGTCGACGATGTCCAGGATCTCGTCAGATGGCGTCATGCGTTTCATCCAACAGCACCCGGGTGGTTGACGTGGCAGCGGCCGGTACCCAAGATCTGACGCACGGGTAACTTGTCTTCCCGCAGCCCTTCCCCGCCCCTCCCGACAGGATGGAACCCATGGCGTACGACGCTGATGTGATCGTGATCGGGGCAGGGCTCGCCGGACTCGTGGCCACCGCCGAACTGGTCGACGCCGGCCGTTCCGTGATCCTCCTCGACCAGGAGCCCGAGCAGTCCATCGGCGGACAGGCCCACTGGTCCTTCGGCGGCCTCTTCCTCGTCGACTCGCCCGAGCAGCGCAGGCTGCGCATCAAGGACAGCCGCGAGCTCGCCCTCCAGGACTGGTACGGCACCGCCGGGTTCGACCGCGAGGAGGACCACTGGCCGAAGAAGTGGGCCGAGGCGTACGTCGACTTCGCGGCCGGCGAGAAGCGCTCCTGGCTGCACCAGCAGGGGCTGCGGATCTTCCCCGTCGTCGGCTGGGCGGAGCGCGGCGGCTACGACGCGACCGGCCACGGCAACTCGGTACCGCGCTTCCACATCACCTGGGGCACCGGCCCCGGCGTCGTCGCCCCCTTCGAGCGCCGGGTCCGCGCGGGCGTCGCCAAGGGGCTCGTCCAACTGAGGTTCCGCCACCGCGTCACCGGCCTCGCGCGCACGGCCGGTGCGCTGGACACGGTCACCGGCGAGATCCTGGAGCCGAGCGCGGCCGGGCGAGGCACCGCCAGCAGCCGTGAGGCGACCGGCACCTTCGAGCTGAAGGCCCAAGCGGTGATCGTCACCTCCGGAGGCATCGGCGGCAACCACGACCTGGTCCGTTCGCAGTGGCCCGAGCGGCTCGGCACCCCGCCCGAGAAGCTGCTCTCCGGCGTCCCCGCCCACGTCGACGGCCTGATGCTGGGCATCGCGGAGGAGGCGGGCGCGCACCACATCAACCGGGACCGGATGTGGCACTACACCGAGGGCATCGAGAACTGGAACCCGATCTGGGCGAAGCACGCCATCCGCATCCTGCCCGGCCCCTCCTCCCTCTGGCTCGACGCCCGGGGCCGGCGCCTGCCGGTCCCGCTCTTCCCCGGCTTCGACACGCTCGGCACCCTCGAACACATCATGAGGTCGGGCCACGGCTACACCTGGTTCGTGCTCAACCAGCGCATCATCGGCAAGGAGTTCGCGCTCTCCGGTTCCGAGCAGAACCCGGACCTGACCGGCAAGTCGGTCCGCGACGTCATCGGCCGGGCCCGCGCGGACGTGCCCGCACCGGTCAAGGCGTTCATGGACCACGGCGCCGACTTCGTGGTGGAGAAGGACCTCGACGCGCTGGTCCGGGGCATGAACGCGGTGAGCGGCGACGGTCTGATCGACGCGGAGGACCTGCGCCGCGAGATCACCGCCCGCGACCGCGAGATCGCCAACCCCTTCACCAAGGACCTCCAGGTCACCGCGATCCACGGCGCCCGCGCCTACCTCGGCGACCGCCTCATCCGCACGGCGAAACCGCACCGCATCCTGGACCCGGCGGCGGGCCCGCTCATCGCCGTACGCCTCAACATCCTGACCCGCAAGTCCCTCGGCGGCCTGGAGACCGACCTCTCCTCCCAGGTCCTCACCGCGGACGGCACCTCGCTCCCGGGCCTGTACGCGGCGGGCGAGGCGGCCGGCTTCGGCGGCGGCGGAGTCCACGGCTACCGCTCGCTGGAGGGCACGTTCCTGGGCGGCTGCATCTTCTCGGGCCGAGCGGCGGGAAGGGCGGCGGCGAAGGCGGTCTCCTGACGGGCCGCTCCGGCGATCGAGGAGCGCGCCCGCAATTCAAGCCGCTCCCTCACGGAGCGGCCCGGGCCCGCAATTCAAGCCCCTCCGGCGATCGAGGAGCGGGGCGCCCGGCCGGAGGCTCACCCGCGCACCCGGCGGAAGCGCTCAGCCGGAGACCTCGCCCCCGTCCAACACCTCCACCACCCGAAACCGCTCAGCCACGATCATCGTCCCGTCGTCCACCGTGAACGCCGGGTCCCCCATCGCCTCCCGCATCTCCTGCCCGTGCCAGAACGCCTCGTGCCCCGCACGCCATTCGGCCACCGACCGATATCCCTCGCCCTCATCCAGCGCATGCTGCAGATCGACCTCCCCGAGCGGCAGCACCCGTACCTCGGTCATCTCCAGCACCGCCACCTCCCGCCCCTCCGAGTCGATCAGCGCGGACCGTTCGCCCACCGGCGGAAGCTCCTCGCCCTCCAGCTCGTACTCGGCCAACAGCCCGGACGTGGACACCTTTTCACCGGAGAGGACCGCCGCCACCAGCCGGTCGCGCAACGGGCCGGGAAAGGCGAGAAGGAAGGGGGCGAGAGGTTCGCGAGGCTCCATCCCCTCAGTGTGTCAGGCCTCACTCCCTGCCCGCCCACCCCACCCGCACGCTGCGCAAACACCTCTCGCGGTCCGATGACTTCCAGCCAACTATCCGAAAACGGAGTGGAGTTGGTAGAGACCTCCTCTTGACTCGGAGCATTCCCTACCGCTTGGCTGTGCGCGATCATCTGCTCGCACACCGCGTCGAAAGAAGTCTGCGGCATGTCCCCGCCTCCGCCGCCCCTGGGCCGCTCCCGCCGCCGGGGCGGCCGCTCGGACCACGCCTTCGACCCGGCTCTGGACGACCGCGAACTCATCGACGCGCGCAGCCAGTTCACCCAGGGCCGCTGGGGCGCCGCCCGGGCCCTGCTGGTGGCCACCGGCAAGGACTGGGACCGCCGGGGACACCGCCTCCTGGCCCTCGCCGAGATCCCCTCCGCCGCGGACTGGGCCGGCGACTGGCTGCTCGCCGAACCCGAGAGCGCCGACGCCACCACCCTCCTCGGCTGCGCCTGTGTCGTACGGGCCCTGCGGCCCAAGGCCAGGCCCGACGACGCCGCCCGCGCCCGGCAGGCCTGTCTCGCCGCCGCCCGCATCACGCCCGACGACCCCACCCCGTGGCTGGCCCTGCTCCTCCTGGACCGGGGCCGCGAGGACGGCGGCGACGAGACCGGCCGGCTCTTCGAGGAGGTCCGCTCCCGCCACCCCGAGCACCACCACGCCCACCACGTGATGACCGCGCAACTGGCCGAGAGCCGACCCGACAGCGGCCAGGATCCGCTCCACGAGGTGTACGACTTCGCCGCCTGGGCCGCCGAACAGGCCCCGGCCGACTCGCCGCTCGCCGTCCTCCCGGTCATCGCGCACGCCGAGCGTTACCGCGTACTGGTGGCGGCGGGCAGCGAACCGGACGACCCGGTGGCGTCCGGGCACTGGTCGGGCAGGCGGGCCCGGCAGGTGATGAAGGCGGCCTTCGACTGGTGGCTGGAGTGGGAGCACGAGGACCACCCGCGCCACCGCGTCGACCTCAACTTCCTGGCCCATGCCAAGGTCTGCGAGGGCCGGATCGCCGAGGCCGCCGCCCTCTTCCACCGCATCGGCCCGCACGCCACGGCCGCGCCCTGGTCGTACTCCGGCCGCGACCCGTACGCCGCGTTCACCGCCGCCCGCGACCACGCACTCGGCACGCCCTGACCAGCGCCTCACCGAGAACCGAAGACGGACACCGAGAACCGAAGACCGAAGAAGGGACCACCCCCGCCATGTCGACGGGCAGTTCATCTCCAGGCAGGACCCGGCAGACCGGCACCACCCGGCAGACCGGTGACACCGGCGGGATCAACACCTACAAGGGTGAGGAGCGCGCTCTGCGCGCCGACCGCCTCGGCACCCCCGGCCTGCTTCTCTCCGTGCTCGCCGCCAGCGCCCCGCTGATGGTGGTCGCCGGGGTGATGCCCACGGTCTTCGGCGTGATGGGCATCGTCGGACAGCCTCTCCTCTACGTGATCCTCGGCGCCGTCCTGATGCTGTTCAGCGTCGGCTACGCGGAGATGAGCCGGCATGTCCACAACGCCGGCGCCTTCTACGCGTACATCGCCCGCGGTCTCGGCCCGACGGCCGGTGCCGGCGCCTCGCTGGTGGCGCTGGTGGCGTACAGCGCGATGCAGGTCGGCATCTACGGGATCCTCGGCTTCGAGGTGTCCGTCATCCTCTCCACGTACGCCGGCATCGACGTGCAGTGGTGGATCCCCGCACTGATCTCGGTGGTCGTGGTCGGCATCCTCGGCTGGCTGAAGATCGACCTCAACGCCAAGGTGCTCGGCGTCCTGCTGGTCATCGAGTGCCTGCTCGTCGTGATCTTCGACATCGCCGCCGTCTCCGAGCCGGGTCCCCAGGGGCTCTCGTTCGCGGCGTTCAACCCGGAGACCCTCACCGGCGCTGGGCTCTCCACCGCGCTCTGCTTCTGCATCGCCGCGTTCGTCGGCTTCGAACAGGCCCCGGTCTACGCGGAGGAGACCAGCCGCCCGCAGATCGTGGTCTCCCGTGTCATGTTCCTGGCGGTGGGATACGCCGCGCTCTTCCTGGCCATCAGCTCCTGGGCCCTCACCGTCGCCGCCGGTCCGGGCTTCATCGCCGACACCTCGCTGAAGGAGGGGCCGGGCATGCTGTTCGGCCTGACCGAGGAGCGGCTCGGCTCGACCTTCACCGACGTGCTGCACATCCTCTTCGTCACCGGCATGTTCGCCGCCCTCCTCAGCTTCCACAACGTGGTCGCCCGCTACGCGTTCGCCATGGGCCGTGAGGGCCTGCTGCCCGCCCGCTTCGGCCGTACCAACCGCGCGAGCGGCGCACCGGGCATCGGCTCGCTGCTCCAGTCCGCCATCTCCGTCGTCATCGTGCTGGCCTTCGCCGTCAGCGACGGCAACCACATCGGCGACCCGACCGTCCCGGTCCTGCGCCTGTTCACCTGGATGGGCAACGTCGGCGCGCTCGGCGTGATCCTGCTGATGGCCGCCGCCTCCTTCGCCGTCATCGCCTTCTTCGTCAAACGCGGCGCGGGCCGGGTCCAGGCACCGCGCCTGGTCGCCTCCGGGCTCGCCGGGATCGCGCTGCTGTCGATCGCCGTCTTCACCGTCCGCGACTTCGACGTCCTGGTCGGCTCCGGCGACGGTTCGGTCCTCAACTGGCTGCTGCCCGGCGTGATCGTCCTCGCGCTGATCGGCGGCCTCGTCTACGGAGCGGTCCTGCGCAAGGTCAAGCCCGAGGTGCACGCCCGCATCGGCCTCGGCAACGAGGCGTTCCAGCTGGAGAAGGCGGCCGAGAGCGAGGCCACCCGCCGCTGACCTCTTCGTACTTACGTAAGAGCGCCCGCCCCGGTGACGGCACCGGGGCGGGCGCTCTTCTCTTGCCGTACGGAAGCCGCTACAGCAGCAGCGACAGCGGCAGGATGAAGGCGATGGCCACCACGGAGATGATCGTCTCCATCACCGACCAGGTCTTCACGGTCTGGCCGACGTCCATCCCGAAGTACTCCTTCACCAGCCAGAACCCGGCGTCGTTCACATGGCTGAAGAAGAGCGAACCGGCACCGATCGCCAGCACCAGCAGGGCCGCGTGCGAGGTCGACATGTCGGCCGCGAGCGGGGCGACCAGACCGGCGGCGGAGATCGTGGCGACCGTGGCCGAGCCGGTGGCGAGGCGGATCGCGACGGCGATCAGCCAGCCGAGCAGCAGCGCGGGGATCGACCAGTTCTCGGAGAAGTCCAGGATCATCTGGCCGACCCCGGCGTCGATCAGCGTCTGCTTGAAGCCACCGCCGGCGCCGACGATCAGCAGGATCCCGGCGATCGGGGCGAGCGACTTCTCGACCGTCCCGGCGAGCTTGCCCTTGGTGAAACCGGCGGCCCGGCCGAGGGTGAACATCCCGAGCAGGACGGCGGCGAGCAGCGCGATCAGCGGCGAGCCGATCACGTCCGTCACCCGCTGGACGCTGTTCTCCGGATCGTCCACGACGATCTCGACGAGCGCCTTGAGCAGCATCAGCACCACCGGCAGCAGGATCGTCACCAGGGTGGCGGCGAAGCTGGGGCGGCGGTCCAGGTCCTCGGACGGGCGCTGCGGGATCATCTTCTCCGGCGGCTCGATGTCCACCCAGCGCGCGGCGTACCGGGCGAAGACCGGTCCGGCGATGATCACGGTCGGGATGGCGACCAGCACACCGAGCGCCAGCGTCACACCGAGATTGGCGTCCAGCGCGTCGATCGCGACCAGCGGGCCGGGGTGCGGCGGGATGAGGCCGTGCATCACGGAGAGCCCGGCCAGCGCCGGGATCCCGATCCGCATCAGGGAGAAGTTGCCACGCTTGGCGACGAGCAGCACCACCGGGATCATCAGCACGATCCCGACCTCGAAGAAGAGCGGCAGACCGATGATGGAGGCGATGAGGACCATCGCCCACGGCATGGCCCCCCGGCTCGCCTTCGCCAGGATGGTGTCGACGATCTGGTCCGCCCCGCCGGAGTCGGCGAGCAGCTTGCCCAGGATGGCGCCGAGCGCGATGAGCACGCCCACGCTCGCGACGGTGGAGCCGAGGCCCGCGGTGAAGCTGGCGATCGTGTCGGCCGGGGCCGCTCCGGCGAAGGAGCCGAGCGCCAGCGAACCGATGGTCAGCGCCAGGAACGCGTGCATCTTGAGCTTGGTGATCAGGAGAACGATGACGGCGATGCCCGCCAGGACGGCGATGCCCAACTGCGCGTTGCCTGCCGAGGTGATCGGTTCGGCGGCGTCCGCTGCCAGCATCTCGACGCTGAGACTGGTCACGGTGATGGTCCTTAACTGTCGAGCCGGCGCAGTGCGGCGACGGCTCGCTGGGTGATTTCCGTAGGGGTGCCGGACACGTCGACGTCCACCCCGGCCTCATCGGCCTGGAGCGGCTGCAACGTCGCGAACTGGGAGTCGAGCAGCGCGGTGGGCATGAAGTGGCCCTTGCGGTCCGCCATCCGCTCCTCGATCAGCGTCCGGTCGCCGGTCAGATGCAGAAACAGCGCGTCGGGCGCCCCGGCCCGCAGCCGGTCCCGGTAGGACCGCTTGAGCGCCGAGCTGGAGACCACCCCGCCGAGCCCCGCCCGCCCGTGCGCCCACTCACCGATGGCATCGAGCCAGGGCCACCGGTCGTCGTCGTCCAGGGGGGTGCCGGCCGACATCTTCGCGATGTTCGCCGGCGGATGGAAGTCGTCGCCCTCGGCGTACGGAACGCCGAGTTCGGCGGCGAGCAGGGGACCGATCGTGGTCTTGCCGGTTCCTGCTACGCCCATCACCACGACGACGTGGGGGGTGCTCATGGGGTGCCTCGCTGTCTTCTTCGACATCGGTCCGTCGCGCTACTGAAACCCATTAGGTACGACTTATTCAAGAGTCTGTGACACATACGTCGTACTTTTTACTCCCGGGGGCCGCCCCGTAGGCTTGACCCATGACCACACAGAGCCAGGGGCTGCATACACATGTGCTGGACACCCTGGGTCTGGAGATCTCCTCCGGCCAGTGCCCGCCGGGCAGCGTCCTACGCACCGACGAGCTGGCCCAGCGCTTCGACGTCTCCCGTACGGTGATCCGCGAAGTCGTCCGGGTCCTGGAGTCCATGCACCTGGTCGAGTCCCGCCGCCGGGTCGGCGTGACCGTCCGCCCGACCGAGGCCTGGAACGTCTACGACCCCCAGGTCATCCGCTGGCGGCTGGCCGGCTCCGACCGCCCGCGCCAGCTGCGCTCCCTCACGGTCCTGCGCTCCGCGATCGAACCCGTCGCCGCCTCCCTCGCCGCCCGCCACGCCACCGCGGAGCAGTGCGCCGAGCTCACCGAACGCGCACTCGGCATGGTCGCCACCTCGCGCGGCCAGCAGCTGGAGGGCTACCTCGAACACGACATCGCCTTCCACCGCATCGTCCTCAACGCCTCCGGCAACGAGATGTTCGCCCGCCTCGGGGACGTGGTCGCCGAGGTCCTCGCGGGCCGCACCCACCACCAGGTGATGTTCGAGGACCCCGACCCGGCCGCCGTCACCCTCCACGTACGCCTCGCCGAAGCGGTCCGCGAGGGCGACCCGGAAGCGGCCGAGCGCATCACCAAGGAGATCGCGGTCGGCGCCCTGCACGAGTTGGACGTGCTCGCTCCGTAGAGGGTGCTCCGGGGCGTACGGTGGTCCGCGAGCGATCTTCGCGAAGCGCGGGAGCAGGGAGAGCAGGGTTATGCCACAGCAGGTGCAAGCGGTCATCGCACCCGGGAAGAACGAGCCGGTGCGGGTCGAGACGATCGTCATCCCCGACCCCGGCCCTGGAGAGGCCGTCGTCAAGATCCAGGCGTGCGGCGTCTGCCACACCGACCTGCACTACAAGCAGGGCGGGATCAACGACGAGTTCCCCTTCCTCCTCGGCCACGAGGCGGCGGGCGTCGTGGATTCGGTCGGCGAAGGCGTCACCGACGTCGCTCCCGGTGACTTCGTCATCCTCAACTGGCGTGCGGTGTGCGGTCAGTGCCGTGCCTGTCTGCGCGGCCGCCCCTGGTACTGCTTCGACACCCACAACGCGAAGCAGAAGATGACGCTGCTGGATGGCACCGAGCTGTCACCGGCCCTGGGCATCGGCGCCTTCGCAGAGAAGACCCTCGTCGCCTCCGGCCAGTGCACCAAGGTCGACCCCGAGGTGGCACCCGAGGTCGCCGGACTCCTCGGCTGCGGCGTCATGGCGGGCATCGGCGCCGCCATCAACACCGGCCAGGTCGGCCGCGGCGACTCGGTCGCCGTCATCGGCTGCGGCGGCGTCGGCGACGCGGCGATCGCCGGATCCCGGCTGGCCGGAGCGGCGAAGATCATCGCGGTCGACGTCGACGACCGCAAGCTGGAGACGGCGAAGAAGATGGGCGCCACCCACACCGTCAACTCCCGCTCCACCGACCCGGTCGAGGCCATCCGCGCGCTCACCGACGGCAACGGCGCCGACGTCGTCATCGAGGCCGTCGGCCGCCCGGAGACCTACGAACAGGCCTTCTACGCCCGCGACCTCGCCGGAACGGTCGTCCTCGTCGGCGTCCCCACCCCGGACATGAAGCTCGAACTCCCGCTCCTGGACGTCTTCGGCCGCGGCGGCTCGCTCAGGTCCTCCTGGTACGGCGACTGCCTGCCCTCCCGCGACTTCCCGATGCTCGTCGACCTCCACCAGCAGGGCCGCCTGGACCTCGCCGCCTTCGTCACCGAGACCATCGGCATCGGCGACGTCGAGCAGGCCTTCGCCCGGATGCACGACGGCGACGTCCTCCGCTCGGTGGTGGTCTTCTGATGACCGCCCGCATCGACCACCTGGTCACCTCCGGCACCTTCGCCCTCGACGGCGGCGAGTGGGACGTCGACAACAACGTCTGGATCGTCGGCGACGACACCGAGGCGATCGTCATCGACGCCGCCCACGACGCCGCCGCCATCGAGGCCGCGCTCGGCGGCCGTACGCTGCGCGCCATCGTCTGCACCCACGCGCACAACGACCACATCGACGCCGCCCCGGCCCTCGCAGAGGCCACCGGCGCCCCGATCCTGCTGCACCCGCACGACCTCCCGCTCTGGCTCCGGACCCACCCGGAACGGACCCCGGACGGCCCCCTGGCCGACGGCCAGGAACTCACCGTCGCCGGGACCACCCTCACGGTCCTGCACACCCCCGGCCACGCACCCGGATGCGTCTGCCTCTACGCCCCCGAGCTGGGGACGGTCTTCACGGGCGACACGCTCTTCCAGGGCGGCCCCGGCGCCACGGGCCGCTCCTTCTCGGACTTCCCGACGATCATCGACTCGATCCGGGACCGGCTGCTCACCCTCCCCGGCGACACCAAGGTCCGCACCGGCCACGGCGACCCCACCACCATCGGCGCGGAGGCCCCGCAGCTCGACGACTGGATCAAGCGCGGCCACTGACGACCGCGTACGTCACCGGTCCGGCCATGCGGAGAGCCGCAGTCCGCTCTCGAAGCGGCGCGGCTCCCCGCTGACCGGATCGGTGAACTCCAGCCGCCGCGCCAGCAACTGCAACGGCTTCGAGAAGTCCTCCACGGCCCCCTCCGGCTCCACCACCGGATACAGCGGATCATGGACGATCGGCACGCCCAGCGCGTTCATGTGGACCCGCAGCTGATGCGTCCGCCCGGTGGCGGGCACCAGCCGGTACAGGCCCAGTCCACCGCGCGCCTCCACCAGCTCCACCCGGCTCTCACTGTTCGCCTCACCCGGCTCCTCCCGGGCGGCGAGCACCCCGCGCTCCTTCACGATCCGGCTGCGTACGGTCCGGGGCAGGGCCACCGAAGGGTCGTACGGGGCCACCGCCTCGTACTCCTTGTCCACCAGCCGGTCCCGGAACAGCGTCTGGTACGCGCCCCGCTCCTCCGGCCGCACCACGAAGAGCACGAGCCCCGCCGTCAGCCGGTCCAGCCGGTGCGCGGGCTGGAGCGCCGGCATCCCCAGCTCCCGCCGCAGCCGCGCCACCGCGGTCTCCGTGATGTGCCGGCCCCGAGGCGTGGTGGCGAGGAAGTGCGGCTTGTCCGCGACCACGAGATGCGCGTCCCGGTACACGACCCCGATGGGAAAGGGCACCGGCTCCTCGGCCGCGAAGTCCCGGTGGAACCAGAGGCTCCGCCCGGCGGTGTACGGCTCGTCACTCCGTACGGCGGTCCCGTCGGCCCCCACGAACCGCCCCGCGTCGAGCATCTCCGCCACTCGCGCGGCCCCGATCGCCCCACCGAACCGTCCCGCCAGATACGCACCGATGCTCGTCCGGAGCCCGTCCGGATCCTCCGGCAGCCGCACCCGTACGGCATCGATCCCGTCCCGCTGGGGGAGAGGCCCGGCCGACGCCTTCCTGCGGCCCCTCATCCCCGCCCCTTCCCGCTCTGACCCGGTGACGCAAAAGAGCCCCACCGAAGTGGGGCTCCTGCTGGTGTCCGAGGGGGGACTTGAACCCCCACGCCCGATAAAGGGCACTAGCACCTCAAGCTAGCGCGTCTGCCATTCCGCCACCCGGACAAGGTGTCTGTCTCGCGGGCCGTGCCCGTTCCGACGTGGAAAACCATAGCAAACATTCGAGGGTGCTCGATCACGCCCCGATGGCTGTGAACGGTGCGTGACGGGCGGTGCACGGCCTTGGGTGTGGGCCCTGGGCGCGGGAGGATGGGAGGGGAGCACCAGAGTGACAGCGGAAGGAAGCAGCGTGAGCGAGAGCAGCACGGGCAAGGCCGTCGGCGGCGGCAACGCCGAGAAGGAGGTCGTGGACCTCTGTCGCGACCTGATCCGGATCGACACCAGCAACTACGGCGACCACTCCGGCCCCGGTGAGCGGCTGGCCGCCGAGTACGTGGCGGAGAAGCTGGCCGAGGTGGGTCTGGAGCCGCAGATCTTCGAGTCGCACAAGGGGCGCGCCTCCACCGTCGCCCGGATCGAGGGCGAGGACCCCTCCCGGCCCGCGCTGCTCATCCACGGCCACACCGACGTGGTCCCCGCCAACGCGGCGGACTGGACGCACGACCCGTTCTCCGGCGAGATCGCGGACGGCTGCGTCTGGGGCCGGGGCGCCGTCGACATGAAGGACATGGACGCGATGACCCTCGCGGTCGTACGGGAGCGGATGCGTACCGGCCGCAAGCCCCCGCGCGACATCGTGCTGGCCTTCCTCGCGGACGAGGAGGCGGGCGGTACGTACGGGGCCCGCTACCTGGTCGACAACCACCCGGGGCTCTTCGAGGGCGTCACCGAGGCGATCAGCGAGGTCGGCGGCTTCTCCTTCACCGTCAACGAGAACCTGCGGCTGTATCTGGTGGAGACGGCCCAGAAGGGCATGCACTGGATGAAGCTCACCGTGGACGGCACCGCCGGGCACGGCTCGATGATCCACAAGGACAACGCCATCACGGAGCTGTCCGAGGCGGTCGGGCGGCTGGGGCGGCACAAATTCCCGGTGCGGGTCACCAAGACGCTGCGGCACTTCCTGGACGAGCTCTCGGACGCGCTCGGCACCGAGCTGGACCCGGAGAACATGGACGAGACGCTCGCCAAGCTCGGCGGCATCGCCAAGCTGATCGGCGCCTCCCTCCAGAACACCGCCAATCCGACCCAGCTCGGCGCCGGCTACAAGGTCAACGTCATCCCGGGCCAGGCCACCGCCCATGTCGACGGCCGGTACCTGCCGGGTTACGAGGAGGAGTTCCTCGCCGACCTGGACCGGATCCTCGGCCCCAACGTGCGGCGCGAGGACGTGCACGCGGACAAGGCGCTGGAGACCACGTTCGACGGCGCGCTGGTCGACGCCATGCAGACCGCGCTGGTCGCCGAGGACCCGATCGCCCGGGCCGTGCCGTACATGCTCTCGGCCGGCACCGACGCCAAGTCCTTCGACGACCTGGGTATCCGCGGCTTCGGCTTCGCCCCGCTGAAGCTGCCGCCGGAGCTGGACTTCGCCGGGATGTTCCACGGCGTCGACGAGCGCGTCCCGGTGGACGGTCTGCAGTTCGGCGTGCGGGTGCTCGACCGGTTCATCGACCACAGCTGACCGTACCCGTACGCAACGCCGACGGGTTGCGGACGGACGGTGACCCGGGCCCGTACGAACCGCCGACCGGGTCCGGGCGCAATTCGACCGCCTGTGCGTACGTGACCGAAAGGGTGAAACGCGCCGTTCACGCGTAGCCCCGCCCCGTCCTCCTCGTTACAAGGTTTGCGGTCCGCGGCTGGGACCGCACTTTCCAACTAGGAGGAATCATGATCAAGAAGGTCGTCGCAGTTGCGGCTGCCACCGGTGGCCTCGTTCTCGCGGGTGCGGGCATGGCTTCCGCCGACGCGGGCGCCCAGGGTGCGGCCATCGGCAGCCCCGGCGTGCTCTCCGGCAACGTCGTCCAGGTCCCGGTCCACGTGCCGATCAACCTGTGCGGCAACACGGTCTCCGTGATCGGGCTGCTGAACCCCGCCTTCGGCAACACCTGCGTCAACGCGTGACGTTGGGCGTCAGCCCGTAAGGGCTTGAGCTCGGTCGGTCCCGGAGTGCGTGCCATGCACTCCGGGACCGTTCGGCATTCGGCTCCCGCACGGTCATGTCCGGGGGTTTTTCGGAAGGCAGAAGGCAGGAAACAAACCTATGCGACAGGTCACTCGTAAAGGCCTGATCACCATGGCGGCGGCGGGCGGGGTCCTCGCGCTCAGCGGCGGCTATGCCCACGCCGACGCCGGAGCGGCCTCCACGGCCACCGGCTCGCCGGGCGTACTGTCCGGCAACTCGGTCTCGGTCCCGATCGACATCCCGGTCAACGTCTGCGGAAACTCGGTCACCGTCGGCGGTCTCATCAACCCGACCTTCGGCAACGACTGCGAGAACGGGTCGGCGGGGTCGAGCCAGGGATCCGGACCGCAGAACCGTATCGGCGGCGGCTCCGGCGACACGGCCCAGGCGGGCAACACCGCGCAGGCGGGCGACACCACCGCCTCGGACCGGCACGGCGAGCCCGGCACGGGCCGTCACCGGGCCGGTGGCGCGAGTGCGGAAGGAGTCGCCCAGGGCTCGCCCGGCATCCTCTCCGGCAACGCGATCCAGGCGCCGGTCAGCATCCCCGTGAACGTCTGCGGCAACAGCGTCTCCGTGATCGGGCTGCTGAACCCGACCTTCGGCAACAGCTGCTCCAACGACGCCGAGCCGCCGCCCCCGCCGCCGCCGGTGAAGCCCCCGGTCACGCCGGAGACGCCGGTCGACCCGCCGGTCGAGCCCCCGGCCAACCAGCCGCCCGAGCCGAACGTCCCCGAGCCCCAGCTGGAGCCGGAGGAGCAGCTCGCGCAGACCGGCGCGGGCGGCATGGAGATGCTCATCCCGGCGAGCGCCGGGCTGCTGCTCGCCGGCCTGGGATCGGTGCTCTACCGCCGCTCCCGCAGCGCCGCCTGACCCTGGCGCGCACAGCCGGTACAGCAGTACAGCAGGAAGCGTCATGGACGGGCCCCGCGGTCGCGGGGCCCGTTCCCTGTTCTCAGGCGGCGCTCACCCCTGTCACCAGGTGGCTCGGAGCTGACGGATGATCCGTCTGCGCAACCGCACCCTGCGGCTGCCGTCACGGCGCAGCGTCAGGCGGTCCAGCTCCCAGTGTCCGTACTCGGCGTGGTCGGTCAGGAGTCGGGCCGCTTCCTTGCGGGAGACCCCGCGCGGCACGTACACGTCGACAAATTCGTATTCCGGCATCGCATCTATTGTGCGGGCAGAGGCCCGGTACGGATAGCGTCTGCACTATGTCTGATGCTGCGCAGCCCACCGCTGCCGAGGTACGTGCCGCCGCCGAGGCGGTCAAAGCCGCGATCGACCGTCACCTCGACGCGGTCGAACGCCGTACCGGGGACGACGACCCCGCCGTCTACGAAGCGTTCAACGCACTGGCCGCTGCGGCCGAGGTCTACGACGAGCTGCTCTACGACCGCTACGACGAGGTCACCCCCTTCGAGATCCCCGGCGCGGACGACTCCCTGCCGCCCTATGCCGGACCCGCCGAGCCCAGCGCGCTGAGCGTGCTGATCCGGCGCGACTACGCGGTCGCGGAGCCCCCGCGGCTGCTCGCCCAGGCCCAGCGCCTCGCCGACATCGACGCGGGACCCGGCGCGGACGGGACCACGGCCCCGGTGGTCGGCACCAGCGTCCATGCCGCGCTCGGCATGCTCTTCGGCGAGTACGAACCGGACGAGATCGCCTCCCGGCACAAGGAGTTCGGCCTGGAGGAGGGCGATTCCACGCTCTGGGTCTCGGCCGCGGAGGCCCTCCCGGAGCCGGGGGAGTGGCTCGGCACGCCCTTCGAGGACGCCGACCCCGAGCTGGTGGTGTGCCGCTTCGACGTCAGCGCCGTCTTCGACGAGGAAGAGCTGGACGAGGAGCTCGACGAGCCGGCGGCCGGCCGCGCATGACATGACGGCGGGCCCCGGTGCACAGTGCACCGGGGCCCGCCGTCGTACATCCCTCAGGAAGCCGCGTCAGGTCTCGGAACGGCCTCCAGCAGCGGGCGGAGCCGGGTCGTCCGCTCCGGGGCCGGGATCTGCGCCACCGCGTGCGGCAGCGCCTGGTCCACCCCGTGCACCACGGACAGATGCCGCTCGCCCCGGCCGAACGCGGTGTAGACCCACGGCCGGCTCAGCCCCGCCGCCGCGTCGCCCGGCAGCACCACCACCGCGGCGGGCCAGCGCATCCCGGCCGCCTGATGGGCACTGAGCGCCCAGCCGTGCCGCACCGCCGACTCCACCCGCTCCTGCGGTACGACGACGGGGACGCCGCCGCACTCCAGGTGCAGCCCTTCCGCGTCCGCCGAGCGCACCACGCCCGGCACCGCACGGCCGGGCGCCGGGACATGGATCACGCGGTCACCCGGGTCGAACCCGCCGAACCGGCCGGGCCCCGGGTTGAGCCGCTGCTTCAGAGCCTCGTTGAGCACCCGGGTCCCGGCCGCGCCCCCGTGGCCCACGGTGATGACCTGGGTGTCGGCGGCGGGGATCGAGAAGGCCCGGGGCACCGAGTCCGCGACGAGCTGCACCGTACGGTGGACCGCCTCGCCCGCATCGCGGACCGGGACGATCACGACCTCCTTGCCGGGGGCCTCCACCTGGTTCAGCTCGCCGATGCCGATACCGGAGACCAGCTCGCCGATCGGGCCGGGATCCGGCGTACGGGAGACGACCTGCGGGCACGCGCGTGCGGCCAGCACATCCGCGAAGACCCGCCCGGCACCCGCCGAACCCAGCACACCGGGGTCACCGCTCAGCACCAGGCGGGTCCCGTCCGCCAGCGCCTCGACGAGGACGGCCGCGCCCTCCACGTCCAGCTGCGGGGCGTCGAGCACGACGAGCAGGTCGAGCGCGAGCGCCCCGTCCTCGTCGCGGCCCGAACCCTCGGCGCCGGAGAGCAGCCCGGCCAGGGTGACCGCCGCGTCCGGGGCGCCGACCGCTTCGGCCAGGCGGCGGCGGCCGTCCTCGCTGTGGGCGGCGCCCAGGGCCCGCAGTCCCATGCCCCGCGCCGCCGCGATCAGGGCGGCGGGCTCGGCCCGGGCCGCCTCGCCGCCGCTGTGCGCGACGAGCCCGGCGGTGGCCGCCGTACGGATCAGCTCGGCGGCGGAGGGGGAGGGCGCGGCGGCAGCGGCCTCCGTCCAGTCGGCGCCCTTCTCGCAGGCGTTCATGAGGCGGGCCAGGCCGTCGGCGAGGCTCTCCTCGGCCAGCGCGTACCGGTCGAGACCCAGCAGCACCTGGACCGGCTCCGGGGCCTCGGCGGCCTCCTCGCCCTCCTGCTCCCGCTCCTCGGCGGCCTCCGACTCCATGGGGTCCGCGCCCTCCTGGAAGACCAGGGCCACACCCTCCTCCACGGCGTCGCGCACGGCCTCCTCAGGGTCGCTCACCGCACGCTCGGCGAGCGCCGCCCGAACCGCCTCGGCGTCCAGCGCCGTGTGGCCCTGGAGGGCGGCGCGCTCCAGCAGCCAGCCGACCAGGGCCGCCGTGCGGCGCCCGTCGTCCGGGCCGCACGCGGCGCCCAGCAGGGCACGGGCGAAGCCGTCCGCCTGCTCGGGCCGGACGCCCGGGACCGCCAGCAGCTGCCAGGGGTCGGCGCGCAGCAGCTCGGCGGCCTGCTCGCCCAGGGTCGCGGTGGCCGGGCGGACCAGGGCGTCAGGCGCCCCGCCCTCGGCGAGGACCGCGCGCACCGCGTCCGTGGCCTCGGGCGAGGCGGCCCGGTCGACGGGTGCGGCCGGGGCGGGCGCGGGGCGGGGCGGCTGTCCGGCGGGGGCCGGGGTCGCGCGGCGGGGCGCGGGTGGCGGTGCGGGGGAGTCGAAGAACTCCGCGCCCGCCTTCTCGCCGCTCTCCACGGCCCGTACGGCCGCGAGCAGGTCGGCGGCGGTGCCGCTCAGCTTCGTGCCCGCGGCGACGGGGCCTTCCTTCTCCACCTTGCGCTTCGCGATCTTCTCGCGCAGTTCGCGCTGGGCGGCCAGCTCGGCCTGCGCCTCGGAGAGCGCGGCGGCCACGGGCGCTTCGCCCGCAGCCTCGTCACCCGTGGCTTCACCGGCCTGCTGCCCGCCACCGGAAGCCCCGGCGTCAGCCGCCGCACCGGCCTGCCCGGCCTCACCGGCGTCCGCCGCTTCGTCGGTCTGCCCGGTCCCACCGGCCTCAGCGGTCTCCTCAGCCGTCTCAGCCGTCTCAGCGGGTCCACCGGCCTCCGCAGGCCCGTCACCGGCAGTCCCCCCAGCCTCAACAGCGTCGGGTGCCTCGGCAGCCTCAGGCACTTCGGCGTGCGCGGAGGCCTCGGCGTCGGTGGCCACCGGGGTCCCGGCGGCCCCCGGTGTGTCCGTGCCGGGGGTCTCCCCGGGAAGCGCAGTCACAGCGTGCTCCAGTCCTGGTCGGGATAGCGGTGCACGGGCGCCGACACATCGTCGAGCGCCTGGCAGATCTCGTAGGGAAGACTAAGCGCCTCCACTGACAAAGCCTCCGCGAGCTGCCCGGCGTTGCGCGCACCGACGATCGGCGCGGCGACCCCGGGTCGGTCCCGCACCCACGCCAGCGCCACGTGCAGCGGGCTCGTCGCCAGGCCGTCGGCCGCCGTCGCCACCGCGTCGGTGATCCGGGCCGCCGCGTCGTCCAGATACGGCTCGACGAACGGGGCGAGCCGCTCGGAGGCGCCCCGGGAGTCGGACGGCGTGCCCTGGCGGTACTTGCCGGTCAGCACGCCACGGCCCAGCGGCGAGGAGGGCAGCAGCCCGATCCCGAGGTCCAGCGCTGCGGGCAGCACCTCGCGCTCGATGCCCCGCTGGAGCAGCGAGTACTCCATCTGCGTACTGGCCAGCCGAGTGCGCACCCCGGGCGCGGCGAGCTGCCAGGTGGCGGCCTTGGCCAGCTGCCAGCCGCAGAAGTTCGACACGCCCGCGTACCGGACCCGGCCGGAGGAGACGGCCAGGTCCACCGCCTGGAGCGTCTCCTCCAGCGGGGTCGCCGAATCGAAGGCGTGGAGCTGCCAGAGGTCCACGTAATCCGTGCCGAGCCGCTCCAGCGAGGCGTCCAGCGCGGCCAGCAGGTGCCCGCGCGAGCTGTTGAAGCGGCGGTAGGGGTCGGGGACGTTTCCGGCCTTCGTGGCGATGACCAGATCCTCACGCGGCACCAGGCTGCCGACGAGCCGCCCGAGCAGGAATTCGGCCTCGCCGCCCCCGTACACATCGGCCGTGTCCACCAGGGTGCCGCCCGCGTCCCAGAAGGCCTTGAGCTGGTCGGCGGCGTCGTGCTCGTCCGTGTCCCGGCCCCAGGTGAGGGTGCCGAGCCCGATCCGGGACACGCGTAGGCCGGTGCGGCCGAGATGCCTCTGCTCCATGGGCGCTGAGATTACTGGCCACGGCCCCACGGGGTGCAGGCCTGTGGACAACGTGAGGTCGCGCGGGCCTGCCGGATCGCCGCCACCCGCGCTAGAGTCGCGAGGAAGGGACGTTACTGATCAGTAAGGGGAGCGGCTATGCGGCTCGGCATCAATCTCGGCTACTGGGGCGCGGGCATGGACGGCGACAACCTCGCCGTCGCGCAGGAGGCCGATCGCCTCGGCTACGACGTCTGCTGGGCGGCCGAGGCGTACGGCTCCGACGCGCCGACCGTGCTGACCTGGGTCGCGGCGCAGACCGAATCCATCGACGTCGGCTCGGCGATCATGCAGATCCCGGCCCGCCAGCCCGCGATGACCGCGATGACCGCCGCCACCCTCGACTCGCTCTCCGGCGGCCGCTTCCGGCTCGGCCTCGGCGTCTCGGGCCCGCAGGTCTCCGAGGGCTGGTACGGCGTCAAGTTCGACAAGCCGCTGGCCCGCACCCGTGAGTACGTCGAGATCGTCCGCAAGGCGATGACCCGCGAGCGGCTCTCCTACGAGGGGCAGCACTGGACGCTGCCGCTGCCCGGCGGCCCCGGCAAGCCGATCAAGCTCACCGTCCACCCGGAGCGCGAGCACATCCCGCTCTACATCGCCGCGATCGGCCCGAAGAACCTGGAGCAGACCGGCGAGATCGCCGACGGCGCCCTGCTGATCTTCCCCTCCGCCGAGCACCTGGAGGAGACCGCGCTCACCTATCTGCGCGCGGGCCGCGAGAAGGCGGGGGAGACCATGGACGGCTTCGACGTCTCCCCGACGCTGCCGCTCGCCGTCGGCGACGACGTCAAGGGCCTCGCCGACATGTTCCGCCCGTACACCGCCCTGTACGTCGGCGGAATGGGCAGCCGGAAGCAGAACTTCTACAACCAGCTCGCGCAGCGCATGGGGTACGAGAAGGAGGCCGCCGAGATCCAGGACAAGTACCTGGACGGCGACAAGGCCGGCGCGGCCGCCGCCGTACCGCACCAGCTGATCGACCAGACGACGCTGCTCGGGCCCGTCGAGCGGATCGCCGACCGGATGCAGGCGTACGCCGCCGCCGGGGTCACCACGCTCAACCTCGCTCCCGCCGGCTTCACCCTGGAGGAGCGGATCACCGCCCTGCGCGCCGGTACGGACGCCCTGGAGCGCTCCGGACTCGCGTAACGCCCTTTAAGGGGCTTCGGGAGCAGCACTACGGCCGTGGTGGGGGCTCGGGGGTCTTCCCCGCCACGGCCGTCACAGGGAACAACGCGCCGCACGCCCCAGGGTTACGCGGGGCGCCCTCGCCGCCGCCTCCGTTGCTCCGGTTGCCGACTCCTCCCGGGCGCATTTGACTGCTGCTCTGCGCACTACTGCCCCGCGGCGACCGTTCCGCGGGGTCCGGTACGGAGGTGGCCCCATGCTCTCAGCCCGAAGCCTGTTCCAGGAGATCCTGGACGACGACGAGGCCTACCGGCTCTTCTGCTCCATCGCCGCCAGCGGGGAGTCCCAGGGCGGCTGGGAGAACGCCCGCATCGCCGCACTGGTCCCCGAGAGCCGCCGCTCCCTCGCGCCCAGGATCGTCCGGCACGGCGCCGACGAGGACAAGCACGGCCGGATCTTCAACGCCCTCCTGAAGAAGCGCGGGCTGCGGCCGGCCGACATCCCGCCGGAGACCGACTACACGATGCTCCTGGAGCAGCAGGGCATAGGCCTCGCCCACTCCCGGCTGCGCGGCGAGGAGCGGCTCACCGAGCGCGACATCATCACCTATCTGGCCCACAGCAGGATCACCGAGCAGCGCGCCTCCGAGCAGATGAGGCTGCTGCGGCGGTACTTCGCCGACCACCCGGACATCGGCCGCGCGGTGCGGATGATCTCCGACGACGAGGACAACCACCTCGCCTACTGCCACGAGGAACTGCTGCGGCTCGCCCGCGAGGGCCACGGCCGGACCATCCAGCGGATCATGCGCGAGTGCGCCCTGGCGGAGATCGCCGTCTACCGCGACGTCAGCCTCGCGGTGATGGACCACATGGGCCGGCTGCTGGGCTGGCCGCGCCCCAAGGCCGTGGCGCTGGCGGCCGGAATCCACGCCGTGTACGCGTACGAGCGCCTCGTCGGCTGGCGGCGCATGGTGAGCCTGGAGATGCCCGAGCACCGCGACGCCCTCGGCGGCCGTCCGGTACCGGAACCCGAGTACGCGTGACCTCTTCCGCGCACGCGTCACCCTGAAGGGTCGCGCGTGACCCTCACAGCCATCCACGCCGCTTGAACTGGCGGTGGAGGCCGACCACCGCCACGGTCATGAACAGGATCACGGCCGGATACGTCCACCCCCAGTGCAGCTCCGGCATGTTGTCGAAGTTCATGCCGTAGATGCCCGCCACCATCGTCGGGACGGCCGCCATGGCCGCCCACGCCGAGATCTTGCGCATGTCGTCGTTCTGCCGCACCCCCATCTGCGCGAGATGGGCCGAGAGGATGTCCGACAGCAGCCGGTCCAACCCCTCCACCTGCTCGTTGACCCTCGTCAGGTGGTCGGCGACGTCACGGAAGAACGGCTGCGCCTCCTGGTGGACGAACGGCACCCCGGCGCCGGCGAGCCGGGTCATCGGCGCCGTCAGCGGGCCGGTGGCCCGGCGGAACTCCAGGACCTGCCGCTTGAACGTGTAGATGCTCGCCGCCGTGTTCGAGGAGTCGCCGCTCGCGGCCGGGGCGAAGACCTCGGTCTCCAGCTCCTCCAGGTCCACCTGGAGCTCACCGGCCACGTCGATGTAGTGGTCCACCACCGCGTCGCTGATCGCGTACAGCACCGCGGTCGGCCCGTGCGCCAGTATCTGCGGGTCCGCCTCCAGACGGCTGCGTACATCCGCCAGCGGAGCGCTCTCGCCGTGCCGGACCGTCACCACGAACGAGTCACCGATGAAGATCATCAGCTCATCGGCGCTCACCGTGTCGCTGTTCGACTCGTAGACGACCGGCTTCACCACCGCGAACAGGGAGTCGTCGTACACCTCCAGCTTGGGACGCTGGTGCGCGCGCAGCGCGTCCTCGACGGCGAGCGGGTGCAGTCCGAACTCGTGGTGCACCAGGTCGAATTCCTGCTCGGTCGGCTCGTGCAGCCCGATCCAGAGGAAGGCGTCGTCGGATTTCCGCGCCCGGTCGAGAGCGTCGGAGAAGTCGCTCGGACCGTCGGTCCGGCGGCCGTCCTGGTAGATGGCACAGTCCACGATCATTTCGGCATCCTCGGGAGGTCAGGGACCATAACGTACAAGGTGGGCAGGGGGCCGTTCACCGCCCTCTCCTTCCCCGTCGCTCCTCCCTCGCACCCGGCGTCGCCGGACATCTACCCTGGCCGGTATGCCCACGCTGATCCTCGTACGCCACGGACGCTCCACCGCCAACACCGCCGGAGTGCTCGCGGGCCGCACTCCAGGGGTCCACCTCGACGAGCGCGGCGCCGAACAGGCCGCCGCCCTGCCCGGACGGCTCTCCGCGCTCACCTTCGCCGCCGCCGTGACCAGTCCTCTGGAACGCTGCCGCCAGACGCTCCAGCCGCTGCTGGAGGCCCGTCCCGGGCTGGCCGTGCATACCGAGGACCGCATCAGCGAGTGCGACTACGGCGACTGGTCGGGCCGCAAGCTCGCCGAACTCTCCGACGAACCGCTGATGTCCGTCGTCCAGCAGCACCCCTCCGCCGCCGCCTTCCCCGGCGGCGAGTCGATGCGCGCCATGCAGGCCCGCGCCGTCGACGCCGTACGCGACTGGAACGACCGCGTCGCGGCGGAGCACGGCGAGGATGCCACGTACGTGATGTGCTCGCACGGCGACATCATCAAGTCCCTCGTCGCCGACGCGCTCGGCATGCACCTGGACCTCTTCCAGCGCATCCACGTCGACCCCTGCTCGGTCACCGCGATCCGCTACACGCGGCTGCGCCCCTTCCTCCTGCGCGTCGGCGACACCGGCGACCTCACCCCGCTGGCACCCCGCGAACAGCCCGTCGGCGCGGACGCCGTGCCGTCCGGCGGGGGTGACGGCACGTCGGACGCGGCGGTCGGGGGCGGCGGGGGCGCGCCGTGATCTCCGTGGGCAGTAGGGTGGACGCGCCGTAGCGCCGCTATCCACCCCATCGATTCTCAAGGGAGACAGGACGTGTCCCGTCAGGTGTTCCTCTACGACCCACCGGACCGATTCGTGGCCGGTACGGTCGGGCTGCCTGGCCGCCGTACGTTTTTCCTCCAGGCCTCCTCCCAGGGCCGGGTCACCAGCGTCGCCCTGGAGAAGACCCAGGTGGCCGCCCTGGCCGAGCGGATCGACGAACTGCTCGACGAGGTGGTCCGGCGGACCGGCGGCAACTCGCCGGTGCCCGCCGTCGCTCCCACCGACGTCGCCGACACCGCCCCGCTGGACGTGCCCGTGGAGGAGGAGTTCCGGGTCGGCACCATGGCCCTGGCCTGGGACGGCGACGAGCAGCGCATGATCGTCGAGGCGCAGGCCCTCGTCGAGCTCGACGCGGACTCCGAGGACGACCTCGCGGAGGCCGAGGAGAAGCTCCTCCAGGACGAGGAGAACGGTCCGCCGATGCTCCGCGTCCGGCTCAGCGGCGCCCAGGCCCGCGCGTTCGCCAAGCGCGCCCTGGACGTCGTCAACGCCGGCCGCCCGCCGTGCCCGCTGTGCAGCCTGCCGCTCGATCCGGAAGGACACGTATGCCCGCGCCAGAACGGATACCGTCGCGGAGCCTGACGGACACCGAGCTGCTCACCCTGCTCACCGAGGGCACGCTCACGGTGCTCGGGCAGGTCGGCGGGGCGTCCAACGCGGTGCTGCACTGCACCATCGCGTACGAAGGCGAGGAGCGCACCTGCGCCTACAAGCCGGTCGCGGGCGAGCAGCCGCTCTGGGACTTCCCGGACGGCACCCTCGCGCAGCGGGAGGTGGCTGCGTACGAGATCTCCCGGGCGACCGGATGGGACCTCGTGCCGCCCACCGTGCTGCGGGAGGGGCCGTACGGGCAGGGCATGTGCCAGCTCTGGATCGACGGGCCTGGCGAGGACCCGCCCGAGCTGCTGGCCCTGGTCGAGGACGACGAGCCGGGCGAGGGCTGGAAGGCCGTGGGCTACGCGGATGTCGGAGGCGGGAGGACCGCGCTGCTGGTGCACGCGGACGACCCCCGGCTGCGGCGGCTCGCGGTGCTGGACGCGGTGATCAACAACGGTGACCGCAAGGGCGGCCATCTGCTGCCGGCCCCCGGCGGCCTGCTGTACGGCATCGACCACGGGGTCACCTTCAACGCCGACGACAAGCTGCGCACCCTCCTGTGGGGCTGGGCCGGTGAGCCGCTCACCGAGGAGGCGCTGCGGGTCCTCGCGCTGCTCGCCGCGGAGCTGGCGGACGGCGAACCGCTCGCCACCCGGATGGCGCAACTCGTCACGGCGGCCGAACTGGAGGCCTTGCGGGCTCGGGTGGCGAGTCTGCTCGACAGCCGCGTACACCCGAAGCCGAGCGGGCAGTGGCCGCCGATCCCGTGGCCGCCCGTGTAGCGGGCCCCGGCGGGCGCGCGGTGAACGTCCTGGCCGTACAGCCTTTCGAAGGTTTACCGCAGGAGTGTCTCTTCGGACAGGAATCCGGATCCGGTTCGTATCCGGAAGCATCGTCCGGTTACGCTCATGACATGCATGCCTGGCCCGCTTCTGAGGTCCCCGCCCTGCCTGGCAAGGGCCGCGACCTTCGGATCCACGACACCGCGACCGGCGGACGGATCACCCTTGACCCCGGTCCCGTCGCCCGCATCTACGTCTGCGGCATCACGCCGTACGACGCGACCCACCTGGGTCATGCGGCGACCTACAACGCGTTCGACCTCGTTCAGCGCGTGTGGCTCGACACCAAGCGGCAGGTTCACTACGTCCAGAACGTGACCGACGTGGACGACCCGCTCCTGGAGCGGGCCGTGCGCGACGGTCAGGACTGGACCGAGCTCGCGGAGCGCGAGACGGCACTCTTCCGCGAGGACATGACCGCCCTGCGGATGCTGCCCCCGCAGCACTACATCGGCGCGGTCGAGGCCATACCGGGCATCGTGCCGCTCGTGGAGCGGCTGCGGGAGGCCGGCGCCGCCTACGACCTCGAAGGCGACATCTACTTCTCCGTCGACGCCGACCCGCACTTCGGCGAGGTCTCCGGGCTCGACGCGGCGGCCATGCGCCTGCTCTCCGCCGAGCGCGGCGGCGACCCCGAGCGCCCCGGCAAGAAGAACCCCCTCGACCCGATGCTCTGGATGGCCGCCCGCCCGGGCGAGCCGAGCTGGGACGGGGCCACCCTGGGCGAGGGCCGCCCGGGCTGGCACATCGAGTGCGTCGCCATCGCGCTGGACCACCTCGGCATGGGCTTCGACATCCAGGGCGGCGGCTCCGACCTGGTCTTCCCGCACCACGAGATGGGTGCGTCGCACGCCCAGGCGCTGACCGGCGAGCACCCGTTCGCCAAGGCGTACGTCCATGCCGGCATGGTCGGCCTCGACGGCGAGAAGATGTCCAAGTCCAAGGGCAACCTCGTCTTCGTCTCGACCCTGCGCCGTGACGGCGTCGACCCGGCGGCCATCCGCCTGGCGCTGCTCTCCCGCCACTACCGCGCCGACTGGGAGTGGACCGACCAGGTCCTCGCCGACGCCGTGGAGCGCCTCGCCCGCTGGCGCGCCGCCGTCTCGCGCCCCGACGGCCGGTCGGCCGACGCGCTGGTGGAGGAGGTCCGCGAGGCCCTCGCCGACGACCTGGACACGCCGACGGCGCTGGCCGCCGTGGACCGGTGGGCCGAGCTGCAGAGCGCGGAGGGCGGTACGGACGAAGGGGCTCCCGGCCTCGTCTCCCGTACCGTCGACGCGCTGCTGGGGGTCGCGCTCTAGAAGAGCGGCGGACCGCACCGCGAGAGCCGGCCCCGGACTTCTCCGTGAAGTCCGGGGCCGGCTCTCGCGGTCACTCCTCCTCGGGACTCTCCCCGGACGCCTCGTCAGGCCCCTTGTCCTCGGGCTTCTTCGCGGGACCCTGACCCGGTTGTCCCGGACCCTGACCCGCCTCCGGCCTCGGCGGCTTCGGCGGGCGGGTGCGGCCGCTCGACGGGTCCCGCAGATACGCCGCCGAGTCCCCGCTCTCCGTGGCATGACCGCCAGGGCCCGGGCCGCCGTCCCGGCGCCGCAGATACCGCTCGAACTCCCGGGCGATGGCCTCACCGGAGGCCTCGGGCAGCTCGGCGGTGTCCCGTGCCTCCTCCAGCGTCTGGACGTACTCCGCGACCTCGCTGTCCTCCGCCGCCAGCTGGTCCACGCCGAGCTGCCAGGCCCGCGCGTCCTCGGGCAGCTCGCCCAGCGGGATGCGCAGCCCGATCAGGTCCTCCAGGCGGTTCAGCAGGGCCAGCGTGGCCTTCGGGTTCGGCGGCTGCGACACATAGTGCGGCACGGCGGCCCACAGGCTCACCGCCGGCACCCCGGCATGCGTGCACGCCTCCTGGAGGATGCCGACGATCCCCGTCGGACCCTCGTACCGGGTCTCCTCCAGGTCCATCGTCCGCGCCAGATCCGCGTCGGAGGTGACCCCGCTCACCGGCACCGGCCGGGTGTGCGGGGTGTCACCGAGCAACGCGCCCAGGATGACGACCATTTCGACGCCCAGCTCGTGGGCGAAGCCGAGGATCTCGTTGCAGAACGAGCGCCAGCGCATCGACGGCTCGATCCCGCGCACCAGGACGAGGTCACGCGGCTTCTCGCCGCCGACACGCACCACCGAGAGGCGCGTCGTCGGCCAGGTGACCTTCCGCACGCCGTTCTCCAGCCACACCGTGGGCCGGTTGACCTGGAAGTCGTAGTAGTCCTCGGCGTCCAGCGCCGCGAACACCTCACCCTTCCACTCCCGGTCGAGATGGGCGACCGCTGTGGAGGCGGCGTCACCGGCGTCGTTCCAGCCTTCGAACGCGGCCACCATGACCGGGTCGACCAGCTCGGGCACCGACTCGAGCTCGATCACCCGGGCCTCCTTCCGATGTCTCCATACGTACGGAGCAACCTTACGGCTTCGGGACCCTTCGGCCGCAGCCCGTTTGCACGGCCGGGTGAACCTTGCCAGCAGGAGTGGATCAGCGGGCCGAACAGTGCATCGGTCCGTCCCCGCGCTCACTGCCAGAGCGTGGAAGGCGCCTCCCGCCGCACCACCGGCGCGATCTCCTCCGCGAACCGCCGGAGCGTCTCCAGCTGCTCCGGCCGGCTCAGCCCGAAGCCGTCCACGGTGACCGACTGGAGGTCGTGGCGGTAGACCGTGTGCCAGCCGAGGATCTTGTCGATGATCTGCTGCGGGGAGCCGATCAGCTGCGGGCCGCCCGCGATCGCGTCCTCGATGGTCCGGAACGGGGTGTTGTAGCCGGCCTTCCCCGCCAGGTGCGGCTTGAACGTCTGCCGCACCCGCGCCTCGTACAGCTCCTTGTACCGCTCCACGGCCGCCTGCGAGCTGTCCGCGATGAGCAGCCCGCCGGAGCCCGCCGCCACCTTGGCGTCCGCCGGATCGTGCCCGTACGCCTCGAACCGCTCCCGGTAGTGCGCGATGAGCTTCGCGTACGCCTCGCGCGGCTGGATGGCGTTGGCGGTGAAGAGCGGGTCGCCGTGTTTCGCCGCCAGCTCGGGGGAGTTGAGACTGGTGGCCGAGCCGTGCCAGATGCGGGGGAGACCGTCGTACGGACGTGGCACCGTCGTCACGTTCTTCAGCGGCGGCCGGAACTCGCCCGTCCAGTCGACGCCCTCCTCGGTCCAGAGCCGGCGCAGCAGCTCGTACCTCTCCTTCTGGAGGTCCCACTGCCGTTCCTCGTCGAGCCCGAAGAGGTCGAAGTGGCCCGCCTCTGCGCCCTTCCCGACGACCAGTTCGATCCGGCCCCGGGATATCTGGTCGAGCGTCGCGAAGTCCTCCGCGACCCGGACCGGGTCCAGGATCGCGACGACGGTCACGCCGGTGAGCAGCCGGATCGTGCTCGTCCGGGCCGCGATCGCGCCCAGCACCACGCCCGGGCTGGAGGAGAGGAACGCTCCGGCGTGCCGCTCGCCGACCGAGTAGGAGTCGAAGCCGAGCTTCTCCGCCACCGTCGCGGTGGCGATCACTTCCTCGAAACGGTCGGCGGGGGAGGGGAGTTCACCGGTGAGGGGGTGCGGGTCATGGCCGATCAGGGAAAGCACCGAAAATCTCATGACCTCCACTCTCCTCGCCGCGCATTGCGCGCGTATGGCGGGAGTGTGGCGCATGGAGAGGGCGGCCTCCCCGCGCGGGAGGCCGCCCTCGGTGGGTCAGTCGCGGTCGGCCAGCAGCTTCTCGACGCCGTCGCGGACGTCGTCCGTCGCCAGGCCGCGGATCGTCAGCGTGGTCCGGCGGCGCAGGACGTCGTCCGCCGTCTCGGCCCACTCGTGGTCGCGGGCGTAGGCGACCTGGGCCCAGATCTCCGGGGCGTCCGGGTGGACGCGCTCGGCCAGTTCCGGGCTCTCGTTGGCCAGGCGCGCGATGTCGAAGGCGAGCGAGCCGTAGTGCGTGGCCAGGTGGCGGGCGGTGTCCGGCGCCATCCGGGGGCCGGGGGCGGGGCCGTCGACGAGCAGCCGGTGCGCGACCGCGTTGGGGTTGGCGATCCCGGGCAGCGGCAGCTTCCTCGGCAGCCGGTTCATCGGCTCCATGTCCTCGGCCAGCGGGTGGCCGGGCAGGGCGGCCAGCTTGTTCATCACCGTACGGCCGATGTGGCGGAAGGTCGTCCACTTGCCGCCGGCCACCGACAGCATCCCGCCGCGGCCTTCGGTCACGACCGTCTCGCGCTTGGCCTTGGAGGTGTCGCCCGGACCGCCGGGCAGGACGCGCAGACCGGCGAAGGAGTACGTGATCAGGTCGCGCGAGAGCTGCTGGTCCTTGATCGAGAACGCCGCCTCGTCGAGGATCTGCGCGGTGTCGGCCTCGGTCACCGAGACGTCCGCCGGGTCACCTTCGTACTCCTCGTCCGTCGTGCCGAGGAGCAGCATGTCCTCCCACGGCAGCGCGAACGTGATGCGGTACTTGTCGATCGGCGTGGCCAGCGCGGCGCGCCACGGCCGGGTCCGCTTGAGGACCAGGTGGGCGCCCTTGGAGAGGCGGATGGAGGGGGCCGCGTTCGGGTCCTCCATCTTCCGCAGGTGGTCGACCCACGGGCCGGTCGCGTTGAGCACGAGGCGGGCGGTGACGCCGAACTCCGTACCGTCGACGCTGTCCTTCAGCTCGGCGCCGGTGACCCGGCCCCGGGTGAAGCGCAGACCCGTGACGGCCGCGTGGTTGAGGACGACGGCGCCCGCGTCCACGGCCGCGCGGACCGTCATCAGCGCCATGCGGGCGTCGTTCATCTGGTCGTCGCCGTAGACCGCGACGGCCTTCAGGTTGTCGGTGCGCAGTTCCGGCACGTCGCGCGACGCCTTGGCCGGGGATATGACGTGGCCGACGCCGTCGCCGAACGCGGAGAGCGCGGAGTAGGCGAAGACGCCCGCGCCGAGCTTGGCCGCGCCGTGCGGGCCGCCCTTGTAGACGGGCAGGTAGAAGGTGAGCGGGTTGGCCAGGTGCGGGGCCACCTCGCGGGAGACCGCGCGGCGCTCGAAGTGGTTCTCCGCGACCAGCTTGACCGCACCGGTCTGGAGGTAGCGCAGACCGCCGTGGAGCAGCTTGGAGGAGGCGGAGGAGGTGGCGCCGGCGAAGTCACCGGCGTCCACCAGAGCCACCCGCAGCCCGGACTGCGCGGCATGCCAGGCGGTGGAGATGCCCAGGATGCCGCCGCCGATGACCAGGAGGTCGTACGTCGCCCGGGACAGCTGCTCCCGGGTTTCGGCGCGGCTCGGCAGGGAGCCGGAGGCCGGGTGCGTTCCGAGGGCGGGAACGCTCTGCAGGGTGGTCATGTCGAATGCTCCTCGTCAGCTTTCTTCGTCCTCGACCCAGCCCATGGTCCGTTCGACGGCCTTGAGCCAGCTCTTGTACTCGCGGGCACGGGTGTCCGCGTCCATGCGGGGGGTCCACTCGGCGGCCCGGCGCCAGTTGGCGCGCAGCGCGTCGGTGTCCGGCCAGAAGCCGACGGCCAGGCCGGCGGCGTAGGCGGCGCCGAGGCAGGTGGTCTCGGCGACCATCGGGCGCACCACGGGTGCGTCCAGGAAGTCGGCGAGCGTCTGCATCAGCAGGTTGTTGGACGTCATGCCGCCGTCGACCTTGAGCGCGGTCAGCTCGACGCCGGAGTCCTTCGTCATGGCGTCGCTGATCTCGCGGGTCTGCCAGGCGGTGGCCTCCAGGACGGCACGGGCGATGTGCGCCTTGGTGACGTAACGGGTGAGACCGGTGATCACACCCCGGGCGTCGGGACGCCAGTAGGGGGCGAACAGACCGGAGAAGGCGGGCACGAAGTAGGCGCCGCCGTTGTCCTCCACCGAGGAGGCCAGCGTCTCGATCTCGGCGGCCGACTTGATCAGGCCCATCTGGTCGCGCATCCACTGCACCAGCGAACCGGTGACCGCGATGGAGCCCTCCAGGGCGTACACCGGGGGCTTGTCGCCGATCTGGTAGCCGACGGTGGTGAGCAGCCCGTTGTACGAGTTCACCGGCGTGCCACCGGTGTTCATCAGCATGAAGGTGCCGGTGCCGTACGTGGACTTGGCCTCGCCCTCGGCGAAACAGGTCTGGCCGAACAGGGCCGCCTGCTGGTCGCCGAGCGCGGAGGCGACGGGCACGCCGTCGAGGATGCCGCCCTTGGCGTGGCCGTACACCTCGGCGGAGGAGCGGATCTCGGGGAGGACCGCGGCCGGGATGCCGATGGAGGAGAGGATCTTCTCGTCCCACTCCATGCGGTGCAGGTTCATCAGGAGGGTGCGCGAGGCGTTGGTGACGTCGGTGACGTGCACACCGCCGTCGGTGCCGCCGGTCAGGTTCCAGATGACCCAGGAGTCCATGGTGCCGAAGAGGATGTCGCCGGCCTCTGCGCGCTCGCGCAGCCCCTCGACGTTGTCGAGCAGCCAGCGGACCTTGGGCCCGGCGAAGTACGAGGCGAGCGGCAGCCCGGTCTCGCGGCGGAAGCGGTCCTGGCCCACGTTGCGGCCGAGCTCCTTGCAGAGCGCGTCGGTACGGGTGTCCTGCCAGACCAGCGCGTTGTGCACCGGCTCACCGGTGTTCTTGTCCCACAGCAGGGTGGTCTCGCGCTGGTTGGTGATGCCGATCGCCTTGACGTCGGCGGAGGTGATGCCGGCCTTGACGATGGCGCCGGCGACGACCTCCTGCACGTTCTCCCAGATCTCGGTCGCGTCGTGCTCGACCCAGCCCGGCTTCGGGAAGATCTGCTCGTGCTCCTTCTGGTCGACCGAGACGATCCGGCCGTCCTTGTCGAAGACGATGCAGCGGCTGGAGGTGGTGCCCTGGTCGATGGCCGCGATGAACGGGCCGGTGCCGTGGGTGCCGGTGGTGTGTGCGTCGGTCACGGTGTGCTCCCGGAAGTCTGTGGGTGAAAGGGGTTACGGCGCTGATACCCGCGTGGGTCAGGCGAAGGCCAGGTTGTAGAGCCCACCGGCGAGGGCGCCGCCGATGAGCGGACCCACGATGGGTACCCACGCGTAGCCCCAGTCGGAACCACCCTTGTTCGGCAGCGGCAGCGCCGCGTGCACGATGCGCGGTCCGAGGTCGCGGACCGGGTTGATGGCGTACCCCGTGGGCCCGCCGAGCGAGAGGCCGATGCCGACGACGACCAGGGCGGTGATCAGGGCACCGAGCGTGCCGAGGCCGTTGCCCTCGTTGTTCAGGCCCTGGGTCAGGATCGCCAGGACCAGCACCATGGTGGCGATGACCTCGGTGACGACGTTCTGCACACCGTTGCGGATCTCCGGGCCGGTGGAGAAGATGCCGAGCACCGGTCCGGCCTTGGGGGCGGAGACCTGGTCGACCATTCCCTCCTCGGCGGACTTGGTGCCGACGATCTCGGGGTCGGTCAGGTGGGCGTGGAACTGCCCGTAGTACACCGCGTAGACCAGGACGGCGCCGATCATCGCGCCGAGCAGCTGCGAGCCCAGGTAGAGGGGCACATCGCCCCACGGCGTGCCGCCCTGGATGGCGAGGCCGAGGGTGACGGCGGGGTTGAGGTGGGCGCCAGAGACGCCGCCGGCCAGGTAGGCACCGGTCAGCACGGCGAAACCCCACCCGAAGGTGATGGCCAGCCAGCCCGCGTTCCGGGCCTTCGAGCGCTTCAGCGTGACGGCGGCGACCACGCCGCCACCGAGCAGGATGAGTATGGCGGTACCTATGGTCTCGCCGATGAAAATGTCGGAGCTGGACACCCGCGACTCCTTTGTCCTTCGTCCAGGGGGAGCGGAACACCGGTCCCTCGGTGCTTCACGCCCCAGGCGGGGTATCCACAAATCGTGGGCATCCCACCTGTGAGGGCTTGACCGGCCCTTGGCACTGTCACACCCTAACGCGTATTGCCGTTAAGCGTTCGACAATGCCGACCGTTGAACGGCAGTGTTTCTCCCGAGTGAAGGAAGCGTCAAGGGTTCTGTGGCCGAGGACTCGGTGCGCGACGCGATCGTTACCCCACGATGCGCCCGGATGCGCGCTGGCGCACCCGGGCGCATCGGATGTGCGGGTGCGCCAGGTGTTACGGGGATGGCTGCCCGGCCTTGAGGGGCCTTGGGCCTTCGGGGGCCGGCTCTCGGGAACCCCGGTCCTCAGAAGCGCCCGGCGCCCAGGTCCCGCGAGACCGCCCGGGCACAGTCCCGTACGGCCGCGATCAGCTCGGGCCGCAGTACGCCGCCCGGTGCGACCCGCTCCACCGCCCCGGTCACCGCCACCGCGCCCACCGGCATCCTGCGCCGGTCGTGGACCGGGGCGGACACGGCGGCCACGCCCTCCCACGTCTCCTCGGCGTCGGCGGCCCACCCCTGGGCGCGGATCAGGTCCAGCATCGCCTCGAACTCGTCGGCGGCCGTCACCGTACGCGCGGTGAAGGAGCGGCGCTCCGCCTCCATGACCTCGCTGTGCGCCACCGGGTCGTACGCGGACAGCACCTTGCCGAGCGCCGTGGAGTGCAGCGGCTGCATCGCCCCGACCTCCAGCACCTGGCGGCTGTCGTCGGGCCTGAAGACGTGGTGGACGATGAGGACGCCGTGCTGGTGGAGCACGCCGAGGTGGACGCTCTCCCCGCTGGAGCGGGCCAGGTCGTCCGTCCAGACCAGGGCGCGGGCCCGCAGCTCGTGGACGTCGAGATAGCTGTTGCCGAGCCGCAGGAGCTCGGCGCCGAGCTGGTAGCGCCCGGACGCGGCGTCCTGCTCGACGAACCCCTCCAGCTGGAGGGTGCGGAGGATTCCGTGGGCGGTGCCCTTGGCCAGCCCCAGAGAGGAGGCGATGTCGGACAGCCCGAGCCGCCGCTCGCCGCCCGCCAGCAGGCGCAGCATCGCGGCCGCCCGCTCCAGCGACTGGATGTTCTTGGCCATCGCGCCGTACTCCTCCACCTCGGTTCGACAATGCTGAACACTATCGGTCGATGCCGACCTGTGCCGGACTCCGGGAGAAAGTCTCCTCCTGACGGCACTCGGCGCCCGCACCCGCACAGCATGCAGTCCGTCTCCTGGACGGACCGACCACGCGCCGAGCTGTCCGGCTACGCTGACGGGGTGCGCCTTCCCCGAGAAGGACGCAAAGCCGACAGCCGTCGCATCCCTGGGAGATCATCCGTGGCCTCGTTGCCGACACCCGCCCCCGACAGCCGGACCCGCGCAGCAGCCCTGCGCGAGGCGCTCGCCACCCGGGTGGTGGTGGCCGACGGTGCGATGGGCACCATGCTCCAGGCACAGGACCCGACCCTTGAGGACTTCGAGAACCTCGAAGGCTGCAACGAGATCCTCAACCTCACGCGCCCCGACATCGTGCGCTCCGTCCACGAGGAGTACTTCGCGGTCGGCGTCGACTGCGTCGAGACCAACACCTTCGGCGCCAACCACTCCGCCGCCAACGAGTACGAGATCGCCGACCGGATCTTCGAGCTCTCCGAGTCCGGCGCCCGGATCGCCCGCGAGGTCGCCGACGAGTTCGGCGCCAGGGACGGCCGTCAGCGCTGGGTCCTCGGCTCCATCGGCCCCGGCACCAAGCTGCCCTCGCTCGGCCACATCACGTACGACGTCCTGCGCGACGGCTACCAGAAGAACGCCGAGGGACTCCTCGCGGGCGGCTCCGACGCGCTGATCGTCGAGACCACCCAGGACCTGCTGCAGACCAAGTCCAGCATCATCGGCGCGCGCCGGGCCATGGAGGCCCTGGGCGTCGACGTGCCGCTGGTCTGCTCCCTCGCCTTCGAGACGACCGGCGTCATGCTGCTCGGCTCCGAGATCGGCGCCGCCCTCACCGCCCTGGAGCCGCTGGGCATCGACTTCATCGGTCTGAACTGCTCCACCGGCCCGGACGAGATGAGCGAGCACCTGCGCTACCTCGCCCGCCACTCGCGTACGCCCCTGATGTGCATGCCCAACGCCGGCCTGCCCGTCCTCACCAAGGACGGTGCGCACTTCCCGCTCGGCCCCGACGGCCTCGCCGACTCCCAGGAGACGTTCGTCCGGGACTACGGCCTCTCCCTCATCGGCGGCTGCTGCGGTACGACCCCGGCCCACATGAAGGCCGTCGTGGACCGGGTCCGCGGGCTCACGCCGCCCGAGCGCGACCCCAGCCCCGAGCCCGGCGCCGCCTCGCTCTACCAGCACATCCCCTTCCGCCAGGACACCGCCTACCTGGCGATCGGGGAGCGCACCAACGCCAACGGCTCCAAGAAGTTCCGCGAGGCCATGCTGGAGGCCCGCTGGGACGACTGCGTGGAGATGGCCCGCGACCAGATCCGCGAGGGCGCGCACATGCTCGACCTCTGCGTCGACTACGTGGGCCGCGACGGCGTCGCCGACATGACCGAGCTGGCCGGCCGCTTCGCCACCGCCTCCACCCTCCCGATCGTGCTGGACTCCACCGAGCTGCCCGTCCTGCGCGCCGGCCTGGAGCAGCTCGGCGGCCGGGCCGTGCTGAACTCGGTCAACTACGAGGACGGCGACGGCCCCGACTCCCGCTTCGCGCAGGTCAGCGCGCTGGCCTCCGAGCACGGCGCCGCCCTGATCGCGCTGACCATCGACGAGGAGGGCCAGGCGCGGACTATCGAGCACAAGGTCGCCATCGCCGAACGCCTGATCGCGGACCTCACCACCAACTGGGGTATCCGCGAGTCCGACATCCTCATCGACACCCTGACCTTCACCATCTGCACCGGCCAGGAGGAGTCCCGCGGCGACGGCATCGCCACCATCGGGGCCATCCGCGAGCTGAAGAAGCGCCACCCGGACGTCCAGACCACCCTGGGCCTCTCCAACATCTCCTTCGGCCTCAACCCGGCCGCGCGCGTGGTGCTGAACTCGGTCTTCCTGGACGAGTGCGTCAAGGCGGGCCTGGACTCCGCGATCGTGCACGCCTCGAAGATCCTGCCGATCGCCCGGCTGGAGGAGGAGCAGGTCAAGGTCGCGCTCGACCTGATCTACGACCGCCGCGCCGAGGGCTACGACCCCCTCCAGAAGCTCATGGAGCTCTTCGAGGGCGTCAACATGAAGTCGATGAAGGCGGGCAAGGCCGAGGAGCTGATGGCCCTCCCGCTGGACGAGCGGCTCCAGCGCCGCATCATCGACGGCGAGAAGAACGGCCTGGAGGCCGACCTCGACGAGGCCCTCCAGGACACCCCGGCCCTGGACATCGTCAACAACACGCTGCTCGAAGGCATGAAGGTGGTCGGCGAGCTGTTCGGCTCCGGCCAGATGCAGCTGCCGTTCGTCCTCCAGTCCGCCGAGGTCATGAAGAGCGCGGTGGCCCACCTGGAGCCGCACATGGAGAAGTCCGACGACGACGGCAAGGGCACGATCGTGCTCGCCACCGTCCGCGGCGACGTCCACGACATCGGCAAGAACCTCGTCGACATCATCCTCTCCAACAACGGCTACAACGTCGTCAACCTCGGCATCAAGCAGCCCGTCTCCGCGATCCTGGAAGCCGCCGAGGAGCACCGGGCCGACGTCATCGGCATGTCCGGCCTCCTGGTGAAGTCCACCGTGATCATGAAGGAGAACCTCCAGGAGCTGAACCAGCGCAAGATGGCCGCCGACTTCCCGGTCATCCTCGGCGGCGCCGCGCTGACCAGGGCCTACGTCGAGCAGGACCTGCACGAGATCTACGAGGGCGAGGTCCGCTACGCCCGCGACGCCTTCGAGGGCCTGCGCCTGATGGACGCGCTCATCGGCGTCAAGCGCGGCGTGCCGGGCGCGGTCCTGCCCGAGCTGAAGCAGCGCCGGGTCCCCAAGAAGGAGGCCGCGGCGGTGCTGGAGGTCGAGGAGCCCGAGGGTTCGGTGCGCTCGGACGTCTCCACCACCAACCCCGTCCCCGAGCCGCCGTTCTGGGGCACCCGGGTGATCAAGGGCATCCCGCTGAAGGAGTACGCCTCCTGGCTGGACGAGGGCGCGCTGTTCAAGGGCCAGTGGGGCCTCAAGCAGGCCAGGACCGGCGACGGACCGACGTACGAGGAGCTGGTGGAGACCGAGGGACGCCCGCACCTGCGCGGCTGGCTCGACCACCTCCAGTCCAACAACCTCCTGGAAGCCGCCGTGGTCTACGGCTACTTCCCCTGCGTCTCCAAGGGCGAGGACCTGATCCTCCTCCACGAGGACGGCTCCGAGCGCACCCGCTTCACCTTCCCGCGCCAGCGCCGCGGCCGCCGCCTCTGCCTCGCCGACTTCTTCCGCCCCGAGGAGTCCGGCGAGAGGGATGTCATCGGCCTCCAGGTCGTCACCGTCGGCTCCCGGATCGGCGAGGCCACCGCCGAGCTGTTCGCCGCCAACTCCTACCGCGACTACCTGGAGCTGCACGGCCTCTCCGTCCAGCTCGCCGAGGCCCTCGCCGAGTACTGGCACGCCCGGGTCCGCAGCGAGCTCGGCTTCGCCGGGGAGGACCCCGCCGACGTCGAGGACATGTTCGCGCTGAAGTACCGGGGCGCCCGGTTCTCGCTCGGTTACGGGGCATGCCCCGATCTGGAGGACCGCGCGAAGATCGCCGACCTCCTCCAGCCGGGCCGGATCGGCGTCGAGCTCTCCGAGGAGTTCCAGCTCCACCCGGAGCAGTCCACCGACGCCCTCGTCATCCACCACCCCGAGGCGAAGTACTTCAACGCACGGTAACCACCCCGCCGCACCACGGTCCCGCGCCGTTCGCGCACCGTGGCCGGACAGGTCGTACACTGGTCGGTCCAGTGCAGGCCGGTCGCCCTCCCGCTCCTCGGGAATGGCGGCCGGCCTTCTCGTCCCTTACGGAAGGTGTGCCGGATGACCAGTACGGTCCCCGCGTCCTTGACCCGCACGGCCGAAGGCGCCGCCCTGCAGGCGGTCCTTCTCGACATGGACGGAACCCTGGTCGATACCGAGGGCTTCTGGTGGGACGTCGAGAAGGAGGTCTTCGCCGACCTCGGACACCGGCTGGAGGAGTCCTGGCGCGATGTGGTCGTCGGCGGACCCATGACCCGCAGCGCCGGCTACCTCATCGACGTCACCGGTGCGGACATCGCCCTGGACGAGCTGACCGTGCTGCTGAACGACCGCTTCGAGAAGCGCATCCGGCACGGCGTGCCGCTCATGCCGGGCGCCGAACGGCTGCTCGCCGAGCTGCACGCGGCGCAGATCCCCACCGCGCTCGTCTCCGCCTCGCACCGCCGGATCATCGACCGGGTGCTGGACTCGGTCGGTCACCACCACTTCGCGCTCACGGTCGCCGGTGACGAGGTCACCCGCACCAAGCCGCACCCCGAGCCCTATCTCACCGCCGCCGCCGGCTTCCGCGCCGACCCGTGGCGCTGCGCGGTCATCGAGGACACCGCGACCGGCGTGGCGGCGGCCGAGGCGGCCGGCTGCCGGGTCGTCGCCATCCCGTCCGTGGCCCCCATCGCACCCGCCTCCGGCCGGGTCGTCGTCGGCTCCCTCGAAGAGGTCGACCTCGCCTTCCTGCGGAAGCTCGTCACCGCCACGAACTGAAGGAACCGTGTGCGTTCCGGCAACTTTCCGTGGACGTGAATCAGCCAGATCCCCTCTGTGTGAAGAGGTAGGACGGGTGAGCTTCCTCACCTGAACCTCTCCAGCCGCCTGCCATGATCGGATGATCTGTCCGGAATGGTGATCAAATATCGCCCCTCCCGCACGGCGGAGGGGGCGAAGCCGCTCCGAGCGCGGTCGGAGCGGCCACCGGCGGCTACTAACTTGGATTCCTCACCCACCGTGATGAGGGAGACCGTCCGTATGAACCGCAAGACCCTGGTGCTGCCGGCCATAGTCGGCCTGCTCGCCCCCGTGCTCGCCGCCTGCGGCAGCACGGACAGCGGCGCCGGTGGCGAAGGCGCCATCGTCGTCGGCACCACGGACCAGCTCGTGGCCTCCGAGGAGAACCCCGCTCCTCTCGACCCGGCCATCGGGTACGAGGCAGGCGTCTGGAACGTCCTGCGGCAGACCGTGCAGACCCTGACCACCGTCCCCCACGGCGGCGGCGAGCCGGTGCCCGAGGCCGCCCGGAGCTGCACCTTCACGGACAACGCGAACGAGAGCTACCGCTGCACCCTGCGCGCGGGCCTGAAGTTCGCCGACGGCACCCCCGTCACCGCCGAGGATGTGAAGTACTCCATCCAGCGGGTCATCGACATCAACGCCGACAGCGGACCGGTCGGGCTCCTCGCCAACATCGACACCATCGAGACCAAGGGCGAGAACCAGGTGGTCTTCCACCTGAACACGCCGGACGCGACCTTCCCGTACAAGCTCGCCACGCCCGCCGCCGGCATCGTCCCCAAGGGGAAGTACCCGGCGAAGGAGGCGCGCGACGGCTTCCAGGTCGACGGCTCGGGGCCCTACACCATGAAGCCGCAGGTCGAGGACGGCCGGGTGACGCGGATCGCCTTCACCAAGAACCCCTCGTACCAGGGTGAGCTGAAGGTCCTCAACGACAAGGTCGAGATGGACCTCTTCCCCGACGCCGACGCCATGGGCAAGGCGCTGGAGGAGGAGAAGATCCACATGATGACCCGGGCCATGTCGCCCGAGCAGGCCCGCGACATGCTGGTGAAGCCGAAGGAGGGCATCGAGCTCACCGAGATGCCCGGCCTCGCCATCAGCTACCTCGGCTTCAACACCAAGGACCCGGTCGTCAACAAGTCCGTACGCCAGGCCATCGCGCAGATCATCGACCGGGGCGAGATCGCGGGCAAGGTCTACGGCACCACCGCCGAGCCGCTCTACTCGCTGATCCCCTCCAGCATCACCGGCCACACCAACGCGTTCTTCAACAAGTACGGCGAGCCCAGCACCGCCAGGGCCGCGCAGACCCTGGAGAAGGCCGGCGTCAAGACGCCGGTGAAGTTCACCCTGCACTACACCAACGACCACTACGGCTCCGCCACCGCCAAGGAGTTCAAGGCGCTCCAGGCGCAGCTGAACGGCTCCGGCCTCTTCGACGTCGACGTCCAGGGCAAGGAGTGGTCGAAGTACCGGCCGGAGCAGAAGCGCGGCGACTACGCGGCGTACGGCATGGGCTGGTTCCCCGACTTCCCGGACCCGGACAACTACACCGCCCCGTTCCTGGACAAGAACAACTTCCTCAACTCGCCCTACCGGTCCCGGGAAGCGCAGAACGTCCTCATCCCGAAGTCGCGCCGCGAGGCTGACCGCAGCGCCGCCGCCACGACGTACGAGAAGCTCCAGGACATCGTCGCCACCGACGTCCCGGTCCTGCCGATCTGGCAGGGCAAGCAGTACGTGGCCTCGCGCAGCGGGGTCGCCGGGGTCGAGCGGTCCGTCAGTGCCACCTCCGAACTCCAGCTCTGGGAGCTCAACAAGACCACCTGAGCACCGCCGAAGCCGTCCGGCCCGCACCTCCTGGCAACAGGAGGTGCGGGCCGGACGGCTTCGGTGCGTCGGTCAGCTTTCGTGCGTCGGCTGCCTACTGCGCGCCGGGGCGCACCAGCCCGCTCTCGTACGCGTACACCGCGGCCTGCACCCGGTCGCGCAGGCCCAGCTTCGTCAGCACATGGCCCACGTGCGTCTTGACCGTCGTCTCGCTGACGAACAGGTCCGCCGCGATCTCCGCGTTGGACAGGCCGCGCGCCACCAGCTTCAGGACCTCCACCTCACGGTCCGTCAGCGTGTGCAGCGCGTCCGGCACCGGGTCCTCGCCGGAGGGCAGGTGGTCCGCGTACTTGTCGAGGAGCCGGCGCGTGATGCTCGGCGCGAGCATCGCCTCGCCCGCCGCCACGACCCGGATGGCCTGGACCAGCTCATTGGCCGGAGCGTCCTTCAGCAGGAAGCCGCTCGCGCCGGCGCGCAGCGCCTCTACCACGTACTCGTCGAGATCGAACGTGGTCAGCACCAGCACCTTCGCCGGACCGTCCTTGCCCGGACCGGTGATCTGGCGGGTCGCCTCCACACCGTCCATCCGCGGCATCCGGATGTCCATCAGCACCACATCGGGCTGGAGGGCCCGCACCTGGTCGATGGCCTGCAGACCGTCACCGGCCTCACCGACCACCGCCAGATCGCCCTCGGCCTCCAGGATCATCCGGAAGCCGGTGCGCAGCAGAGGCTGGTCGTCGACCAGAAGGACGCGGATCGCCACAGGAACTCCTTAAGGGCCCTCAAGGGCCACGGCACGGCCGGCCTCGGCCCGGACCGGTCCCATTCTGCCCTGATCATCCTCGCCCGACTCCGCCGGGCGGACCGACAGCGGATACACCGGGGGAGTCCCGCCGAATTCCGGACAGACCGCCTGGTGGTCGCACCAGCCGCACAGCTTCGTCGGACGCGGCCGCCAGTCACCGGTCTCCGTCGCCAGCGTGATCGCCTCCCAGAGCGCGAGCAGCTTCCGCTCCACCCGCTCCAGATCCGCCACCACCGGGTCGTACGTCAGCACATCGCCGCTGCCGAGATAGACCAGCTGGAGCCGGCGCGGCACGATCCCCTTCAGCCGCCAGATCACCAGCGCGTAGAACTTCATCTGGAACAGCGGGCCGTCGGCATACTCCGGCCGCGGTGCCTTCCCCGTCTTGTAGTCGACGATCCGCACATCACCGGTCGGCGCCACATCGATCCGGTCGATCACCCCGCGCAGCCGCAGCCCCGACTCCAGCTCCGTCTCGACGAACAGCTCACGCTCGGCCGGCTCCAGACGCGTCGGGTCCTCCAGCGAGAACCACCGCTCCACCAGCCGCTCCGCCTCACCGAGCCACCGCGACAGCCGCTCGCCCCCGGCATCCTGCGCGAACAGCTCGCCCAGCTCCGGCCGCGCCTCCAGCAGCCGGTCCCACTGGCCGGGAACCAGTGCCCGCGCCCGCGGTGCCGTACGGTCCGCCGCCGGGGCGTCGAAGAGCCGCTCCAGCACCGCATGGACCAACGTGCCGCGAGTAGCGGCCTCGCTGGGCTTCTCCGGCAGTTTGTCGATGACCCGGAAGCGGTAGAGCAGAGGGCACTGCATGAAATCGCTCGCCCGCGACGGTGACAGGGACGAAGGCGGCTGCGGCGGCCGGGGCACGGTGCTCATGTCTCCCGACCCTACGGCCCGCCACTGACAACCGGCGGCATACCATCGACGGCAGACCCTCGCAGACAGCATCATCGTGGCGCAGGCCACGTACCGAACCGAAGGGACCCCGTGGACGAGAGCGGCGACAGCGGGCGGCCGCAGCCCGGCGCAGGGGGAAGCGACCCCTCCGCCGCCCCCGGCAGCGGCAAGCCGAAGCGCCCCGCGGATCCGGGCGGCGGCCTGCTCATGGGCCGTCCCTTCGGTGTGCCGGTGTACGTCGCGCCCAGCTGGTTCGTCGTCGCCGCACTGATCACCTGGGTCTTCGGCGGCCAGCTCGACCGGGTCCTGCCCGAACTCGGCGGCGCCCGCTACCTCGTGGCCCTCTTCTTCGCGATCGCCTTCTACGCCTCCGTACTCGTCCACGAACTGGCCCACACGGTCGCCGCGCTGCGCTACAAGCTGCCGGTCCGCCGCATCCAGCTCCAGTTCTTCGGCGGTGTCTCCGAGATCGAGAAGGAGACCGAGACCCCCGGCCGCGAGTTCATCCTCGCCTTCGTCGGACCCCTCCTCTCCCTCGTCCTCGGCGGCGTCTTCTACGGCGCGATGCGGTTCGTCGAGCCCGGCACCGTCCCCGGCGTCCTGATCGCCGGACTGATGATCTCCAACCTCATCGTGGCCGCCTTCAACCTGCTGCCCGGCCTGCCCCTCGACGGCGGCCGGATGCTCCGCGCCATCGTCTGGAAGATCACCGGCAAGCCCATGAGCGGCACCATCGCCGCCGCCTGGGTCGGCCGGGGCCTCGCCGTCACCGTCCTCATCGGGCTTCCACTGCTCACCCACACCGGGACGCTCGGCTCCGCCAACGAGGAGATCGGCGGTGTGGAGACCGTCATGGACGCCCTGCTCGCCGCGATCCTCGCCGGCATCATCTGGACCGGCGCCGGCAACAGCCTGCGCATGGCCCGGCTCCGCGAGCACCTGCCCGACCTGCGGGCCCGCACCCTCACCCGCCGCGCCGTCCCCGTCGAGTCCGCCACCCCGCTCTCCGAGGCGCTGCGCCGGGCCAACGAGGCTGGCGCCCGCGCCCTGGTCGTCGTCGACGGACAGGGCCACCCCAAGGGCGTCGTCCGCGAGGCCGCCATCGTCGGCGTCCCCGAACACCGCCGCCCCTGGGTCGCCGTCAGCGGCCTCGCCCAGGACCTCACCGACGGCATGAAGGTCCCCGCCGAGCTGGCCGGAGAAGCCCTCCTGGACCGGCTCAAGGCCAACCCGGCCACCGAGTACCTGGTGATCGAGGAGACCGGCGAGATCTACGGAGTCCTCTCCACCGCCGATGTCGAGCGCGCCTTCGTCAAGGCCATGGCCCGCCCCGAGTCCTGAAGGCCCCGGAAAAGGGCCCCGGAAACACCGGTACGCTGGTCACATGTCTGAACCGACCGGTGCCGCCCGCCGACGTGGGCCCTTCAAGGTCGGGGACCAGGTCCAGCTCACCGACCCCAAGGGACGCCACTACACCTTCACGCTCGAAGCCGGAAAGAACTTCCACACCCACAAGGGTTCTTTCCCGCACGACGAGCTGATCGGTGCTCCTGAGGGCAGTGTTGTCCGAACCACGGGAAACGTCGCCTATCTCGCGCTGCGCCCCCTGCTCCCCGACTACGTCCTCTCCATGCCCCGCGGCGCCGCCGTGGTCTACCCCAAGGACGCGGGCCAGATCCTGGCCTTCGCCGACATCTTCCCCGGCGCCCGCGTCGTGGAGGCCGGGGTCGGCTCCGGATCGCTCTCCACCTTCCTGCTGCGCGCCATCGGCGAGCAGGGCATGCTGCACTCCTACGAGCGCCGCGAGGACTTCGCCGAGATCGCCCAGCAGAACGTCGAGCGCTACTTCGGCTCGCCGCACCCCGCCTGGCAGCTGACCGTCGGAGACCTCCAGGACAACCTCTCCGACACCGACGTCGACCGCGTCGTGCTGGACATGCTCGCCCCCTGGGAGTGCCTGGAGGCCGTCTCCAAGGCCCTGGTGCCCGGCGGCATCCTCTGCGCCTACGTCGCCACCACCACCCAGCTCTCGCGCACCGTCGAGTCCATCCGCGAGATCGGCTGCTTCGCCGAACCGCAGCCCTGGGAGTCGATGATCCGCAACTGGCACGTCGAGGGCCTGGCCGTCCGCCCCGACCACCGGATGATCGGCCACACCGGCTTCCTGGTCACCGCCCGCCGCCTCGCGGACGGCGTCGAACCGCCGCTGCGCCGCCGCCGCCCCTCCAAGGGCGCCTACGGCGAGGACTACGAGGGACCGGGCAGCCAGAGCCGTGGAGGCTCCGCCGCCGACCGCGGCTGATCCGCCCAACGAACCGGCGCCGCCGCGCGGTTCCCCGACCGACCGTGGAACCGCGCGGCGGCGCCTTCCTGTTGCCGCCGGGCGCGCGCCGGCCGCGCCGCGGCGGTGAAACCGGCGCACACCCCGCCGTTCCCCCGGCGTGTGAGGTGTGGCACGATGCTGGCCACCCCTCAGGGCCGGGCCCCTCCCCGCCCCGGGCTCCCAGGAACCACATGGAGACATCCCGCGTGCAGACCTCCGCGCTCCCGGACCTCGCGCACACCGTCACGAAGCCGGTGCACTGGCTCGCCACGGCCGCGGCCATGGCAGCCGTCGTCGCCCTGGCCGGGCTGCTCCAACCCCGTACGGCCACCGCCACCGCCACCGCCACGGCCCACGAGCCGCGGACCACCACGCCCGTCGCCGCCCCGGACGCCGAGAAGGCGGACTTCCCGCTGGAATGCGGCGGAGCCGGCACCACCGTGGCCAGGCAGGCGCCCGGAGACCTCGACGGCGACGGGCGGCCGGAGACCGTCGCCGTGGTCCACTGCGACGCGGGCTCCGGGACACCGCCGAGCGGCATCTACGTCCTGACACAGGGAAGCGGGGCCGCACCGAGGATCGTGGCGACCCTGGTGGACCCCGCGGACAAGAAGACCGTCGGGGACTTCGCCGTGCGCGAGGGGCGCATATCGGCGACCCTGCTCGGCTACTCCTCCCTGGAGGTGCCCCGCTGCTGCCCCGACCAGGAGGAGCAGGCCTCCTGGCGATGGAAGGGCAGCGCCTTCGTCCGCACCTCCGGGGACCTCGCGCGCAGCGTCTGAGCGACTGCCCGTGCGGGTCAGGCCGCGTCGGCTGGCCGTACGGGTCAGGCCGCGTCCGGCCCGTACACCTCGACGCTGTCCTTCACGCGCCGCACGTGGATGCAGTCCCCGGGACACTCCTTCGCCGAGTCGACCACGTCCTGGAGGAGCGGCAGCGGCACCGGAGTGGTGGCCCCCGGGTCCTGCAACAGCTCGTCGTCGCCGCTCTTCACGTATGCCAGACCGTCGATGTCCAGCTCGAAGACATCGGGGGCGTACTGCACGCAGATGCCGTCGCCCGTACAGAGGTCCTGGTCGATCCAGACCTCCAGGTCCTGCGTGTCACCGTCGCCCGGCGCGTCCTGCTGCACGGTCATGTGTCCTGCCGTTCCTGCGTATCCGAAACCATGGGAGCCAGCCCTGACGGGTGTTGAACGCTTCGACGATACAACCGGCGGCTTTCCGATGCCGAAGGGTGGGTATTCCCTTGACGTGAGGGAGAGCGCAAGGGTGAAGATCGGACACACCCCGCAGTCTTTGTGATCTAGGGGTTTCAATCACCACCAGCCCAGGTAGGGTCAGGAAGCGTCCAGCTCCCCATGGAGGAGGTGAGGACCGTGGCAGCCCACGACGACGACATCAACCGCGGCACCCGGCCCGCGCGCGGGTCCGAGGACCCAGCCGGCCAGGTTGCCTATCTCGAGCAGGAAATCGCCGTCCTGCGACGTAAGCTCGCCGACTCTCCGCGTCATACGAGGATTCTCGAAGAGCGGATCGTCGAGTTGCAGACGAATCTGGCAGGCGTGTCCGCTCAGAACGAGCGGCTCGCCAACACGCTCCGCGAGGCGCGCGACCAGATCGTGGCCCTCAAGGAGGAGGTCGACCGGCTCGCTCAGCCACCGGCCGGCTTCGGAGTCTTCCTTCAGGCCAACGAGGACGGCACCTGCGACATCTTCACCGGGGGCCGCAAGCTCCGGGTGAACGTGTCTCCCAGCGTCGAGCTGGAGGACCTCCGGCGCGGCCAGGAGGTCATGCTCAACGAAGCGCTCAACGTGGTCGAGGCCATGGAGTTCGAGCGGGCCGGGGACATCGTCACCCTCAAGGAGATCCTGGAGGACGGCGAGCGCGCCCTGGTGGTCGGGCACACCGACGAGGAGAGGGTGGTGCGGCTCGCCGAGCCGCTGCTGGACATCACCATCCGCCCCGGCGACGCCCTGCTGCTGGACTCCAGGTCCGGTTACGTGTACGAGGTGGTCCCCAAGAGCGAGGTCGAGGAGCTCGTCCTCGAAGAGGTCCCGGACATCGACTACGACAAGATCGGCGGCCTGGGCGACCAGATCGAGCTGATCCGCGACGCGGTCGAGCTTCCGTACCTCCACCCCGACCTCTTCAAGGAGCACGAACTGCGACCGCCGAAGGGCATCCTGCTCTACGGTCCGCCCGGCTGCGGCAAGACGCTCATCGCCAAGGCCGTCGCCAATTCGCTCGCCAAGAAGGTCGCCGAGGTGACCGGGCAGCCCGCGGGGAAGAGCTACTTCCTCAATATCAAGGGCCCCGAGCTCCTCAACAAGTACGTCGGCGAGACCGAGCGGCACATCCGCCTGGTCTTCCAGCGTGCGCGCGAGAAGGCCAGCGAGGGCACCCCCGTCATCGTCTTCTTCGACGAGATGGAATCCCTCTTCCGCACCCGCGGCAGCGGCGTCAGCTCGGACGTGGAGAACACCATCGTCCCGCAGCTGCTCGCCGAGATCGACGGTGTGGAGGGCCTGGAGAACGTCATCGTCATCGGCGCCTCCAACCGCGAGGACATGATCGACCCCGCCATCCTGCGACCCGGCCGACTCGATGTGAAGATCAAGATCGAGCGTCCGGACGCCGAGGCCGCGAAGGACATCTTCGCGAAGTACCTGACCCCGTCGCTCCCGCTGCACGCGGACGACCTCTCCGAGCACACCGGCTCGCGCGAGGCCGCCGCCCACGCCATGATCCAGTCGGTCGTGGAGCGGATGTACACGGAATCCGAGGAGAACCGCTTCCTCGAGGTCACGTACGCCAACGGCGACAAGGAAGTCCTGTACTTCAAGGACTTCAACTCCGGCGCGATGATTCAGAACATCGTCGACCGGGCAAAGAAAATGGCCATCAAGGCATTCCTCGAACAACAGCAGAAGGGTCTGCGCGTCTCCCATCTCCTCCAGGCCTGCGTGGATGAGTTCAAGGAGAACGAGGACCTGCCCAACACCACCAACCCGGACGACTGGGCCAGGATTTCCGGTAAGAAGGGTGAGCGGATCGTCTTCATCCGCACACTCGTCACCGGAAAGCAGGGCGCGGACACCGGCCGCTCCATCGACACCGTGGCCAATACCGGCCAGTACCTGTAATACGCCGACCGGCTGCGGATGCCTGGAGGGGCATCCGCAGCCGCTCGTTTTCCCCTGTTCCGGCCACGTCGGAGCAATGTCGTATTTGATCTCCCCACCGGCACAGAGGCGCTCTAGGCTCTGCGGTACCGCCGAGTCGCGCAGTGCGGTGACGGGCACCGCATACGCACCGGACAAGCAGCGGTACTTGAGCGTCGCTCCCGGACGGGACCGACGCCGGGCAAGGAGGGCCGCATGACCGTACGGCGAGTAATGGGCATCGAGACGGAGTACGGGATCTCCGTCCCCGGCCACCCCAACGCCAATGCCATGCTCACCTCGTCCCAGATCGTCAATGCCTACGCGGCAGCGATGCACCGGGCGCGCCGCGCCCGCTGGGACTTCGAGGAGGAGAATCCGCTGCGCGACGCGCGAGGCTTCGACCTCGCCCGTGAGACCGCCGACTCCAGCCAGCTCACCGACGAGGACATCGGCCTGGCCAATGTGATCCTCACCAACGGTGCCCGGCTCTACGTCGACCACGCGCACCCCGAATACAGCTCACCGGAGATCACCAACCCACTGGACGCGGTGCTCTGGGACAAGGCCGGCGAACGGATCATGGCCGAGGCCGCCGAGCGTGCGGCCGCCATCCCCGGCGCCCAGCCGATCCACCTCTACAAGAACAACACCGACAACAAGGGCGCCTCCTACGGGACGCACGAGAACTATCTGATGCAGCGGGAGACCCCGTTCTCGGACATCGTGCGCCATCTGACGCCGTTCTTCGTCTCCCGCCAGGTCGTCACCGGCGCGGGGCGCGTCGGTATCGGCCAGGACGGCCAGGAGCACGGCTTCCAGATCAGCCAGCGCGCCGACTACTTCGAGGTCGAGGTCGGCCTGGAGACCACGCTCAAGCGCCCCATCATCAACACCCGCGACGAGCCCCACTCCGACGCGGAGAAGTACCGCCGGCTCCATGTGATCATCGGCGACGCCAACCTCTCGGAGATCTCGACCTATCTGAAGCTCGGCACCACCGCCCTGGTGCTGTCCATGATCGAGGACGGGTTCATCACCGTCGACCTCGCCGTCGACCAGCCCGTCCGCACCCTGCACCAGGTCTCGCACGATCCGGAGCTGCGGCAGCTGATCACGCTCCGCAGCGGCCGGACACTCACCGCGGTCCAGCTCCAGATGGAGTACTTCGAGCTGGCCCGCAAATATGTGGACGAGCGGTACGGCACCGACGCCGACGAGCAGACCGAGGACGTCCTGACCCGCTGGGAGGACACGCTCAACCGGCTGGAGACCGATCCGATGAGTCTGGCCGGTGAGCTGGACTGGATCGCCAAGCGGGAGCTCATGGAGGGCTACCGCCGCCGCGACTCGCTGGACTGGGACGCCCCCCGGCTCCACCTGGTGGACCTCCAGTACGCCGACGTACGGCCCGACAAGGGGCTCTACAACCGTCTGGCGGCCCGTGGGCGGATGAAGCGGCTGCTGGACGAGGACGACGTCACCAGGGCCCGTACGAAGCCTCCGGAGGACACCCGGGCCTATTTCCGGGGCCGCTGCCTGGAGCAGTACGCCGACGACGTGGCGGCCGCCTCCTGGGACTCGGTCATCTTCGACCTGCCGGACCGCGACTCGCTCCAGCGGGTGCCCACGCTGGAGCCGCTGCGGGGCACCAAGGAGCACGTCAAGGACCTCCTCGACCGCTGCCGTACGGCGGACGAGCTGGTCCGCACGCTCTCGGGCGGCTGAAAGGTGTCCGGGCTGGGAATCAATCACCCGAGGCCCGGACGTTGCACAACTACCAGGCCAAATGTCGGACCTCGTGGGTAGGGTCTGATCAAGAGCTTCGATTGCTTCGAACCGAGCGGGGTGAGCTACATGGCGACCAAGGACACCGGCGGCGGACAGCAGAAGGCGACGCGTTCCACCGAGGAGACCGAGGAGCAGGCGCAGGACGCGCAGGCGTCCGAGGACCTCGCGGAGCGCCAGGAGAAGCTGAGCGACGATGTCGACTCGGTGCTGGACGAGATCGACGACGTCCTCGAAGAGAACGCCGAGGACTTCGTGAGGTCATTCGTTCAAAAGGGTGGACAGTAGTTCACGAGTGTGAACGCCCGGTAGGTCCCGGGCGACCGTGACGAACCGGGGGAGACGGGGTGTCGGGGCCCCCCCCCGCGGGGGGCCGCACCCCCCCCCCCCACCCCCGGCGCGCCCCCCCGCCCCCCGCCCCGGGGGGGGCGCCCAGACACCCCCCCCCCCAA
>NZ_JBIWOZ010000008.1:0-278999 GCF_044767965.1 Streptomyces sp. NPDC101178 | reverse complement strand
GTGCCTCCATTTTCCCATCTGCGCTCCCCCCGCGGCCCCCCGGGGCCCCGCCCACCCGCGGGGGGGGGGGGGGGCGCCCCCCCCCCCCCCGCCGCCCCCCCCCCCCCCCGCTCGCCAACCGGAGGAGCGCCACCGGTCCGCGAGCGCGGGATCTGCGCAGATCCCTCCGCCGAACATGTGGATCACCGCCCCGAGGCGGGTAGGGTCCGTGGCGTACGTTGCTTCAACTGCAATCCGGCCATCGGCAAGTTGGGGGATGATCCTGACTCTCTTGCGCAGGGCCATCGCATACCTGGAGGGAAACGCGTGGAAGCCAACACTCGTAGCACCGGGCGTCTACCAGCTGCCTTCCTGACGCCGGGATCGTCCTCGTTCATGGACTTCCTGTCCGACCAGTCGCCCGAGATGCTCCCGGGAAACCGGAGTCTGCCGCCGCTCCAGGGGGCCATCGAGGCGCCGCACGGGACGACCATCGTCGCGGCGTCCTTCCCCGGTGGCGTGGTCCTGGCCGGTGACCGGCGCGCCACCATGGGCAACATGATCGCGCAGCGCGACATCGAGAAGGTCTTCCCGGCCGACGAGTACTCCGCGGTGGGTATCGCCGGCACCGCCGGACTGGCCGTGGAGATGGTCAAGCTCTTCCAGCTGGAGCTGGAGCACTTCGAGAAGGTCGAGGGCGCCCAGCTCTCCCTGGAGGGCAAGGCCAACCGGCTCTCCACCATGATCCGCTCCAACCTCGCCATGGCCATGCAGGGCCTCGCCGTGGTGCCGCTCTTCGCGGGGTACGACGTCGACCGCGAGAAGGGCCGCATCTTCTCGTACGACGTCACCGGCGGCCGCTCCGAGGAGAACGGCTACGCCGCCACCGGCTCCGGGTCGATCTTCGCCCGGGGCTCCATGAAGAAGCTCTACCGCGATGACCTGACGGAGGAGCAGGCCCTCACCCTGGTCGTGCAGGCGCTGTACGACGCCGCGGACGACGACTCGGCGACCGGCGGCCCCGACGTCGCCCGCCGCATCTACCCGATCGTCACCGTCATCACCGACGAAGGCTTCCGGAGGCTGACCGACCAGGAGTCCTCCGAGATCGCGCGCTCCATCCTGGAACGCCGACTTGAGCAGCCCGACGGCCCGCGCGCCGCGCTGCTCTGACCCGGACTCCGAGCCTTTTTCCGATGCACTCGTCACTGACAGGAAGGGACGGATAGCCGGTGTCGACGCCGTTCTATGTCTCACCCCAGCAGGCCATGGCCGACCGGGCGGAATACGCCCGCAAGGGCATCGCCCGTGGTCGCAGCCTCGTTGTGCTGCAGTATGCCGACGGCATTGTGTTCGTCGGCGAGAACCCGTCCCGCGCGCTGCACAAGTTCAGCGAGATCTATGACCGGATCGGCTTCGCGGCCGCCGGCAAGTACAACGAGTACGAGAACCTCCGCATCGGTGGCGTGCGCTACGCCGACCTGCGCGGATACACCTACGACCGCGACGATGTGACGGCCCGTGGGCTGGCCAACGTCTACGCCCAGACGCTCGGCACCATCTTCTCCAGCGCGGCCGAGAAGCCGTACGAGGTGGAGCTGGTCGTCGCCGAGGTCGGCACCGCGCCCGAGGGCGACCAGATCTACCGGCTGCCGCACGACGGTTCGATCGTGGACGAGCACGGCTCGGTCGCGGTCGGCGGCAACGCCGAGCAGATCAGCAGCTTCCTGGACCAGCGCCACCGCGACGGCATGACGCTCGCCGAGGCGCTCAAGCTGGCCGTCCAGGCGCTCTCCCGGGAGCCGGGAGGCGGCGAGCGGGAGATTCCCGCCGAGCGCCTCGAAGTCGCGGTGCTGGACCGCACGCGGCCCCAGCAGCGCAAGTTCAAGCGGATCGTCGGCCGCCAGCTGACCCGGCTGCTCGACGCGGAAGCGGCGGCCGCCACCCCGACGGACGCCCCCTCCGACGTGGAGGAGGCCGACTCCCCGGAGACCGCCACCCCTGAGAACCGCACCCCCGGGACCGGCACCGGTAACGCGCCCGACTCCACCGAGGAGTAGCCGGCACGCTCACCGACGGATGCCCCGGGTTCCGGCCCGGGGCATCCGTCATGCGCGGGAGGCGGCGGGCGGCGGCGCCGTGGAGCCCCGTACGACCAGGCTCACCGGCAGGCTGCCCGTATCGGTCTCACGGCCCTCCAGCGCCGCCAGCAGCGCCGCCATGCCGCGCTCGCCGACCTGCTCGGCGGGCAGCCGTACGGTGGTCAGCTCCGGTTCCACGGCGGTGGCGAGCGCCAGGTCGTCGAAGCCGGTGACCGAGAGGTCGTCCGGTACGCGCAGCCCGAGCCGGCGGGCCGCCTTGCAGGCACCGGCCGCCAGGACGTCGTCGTCGCAGACCACCGCGGTCGGCCGCTCCCCGGCGACGGCCAGCGCCTGCTCGGCCGCCTCGCGCCCGGCCCGTACGTCGAGCGGGGACCGTACCCTACGGACCGTGGCGTCCGGCACCGCGCCGGCGGTGTCCCGCAGCGCCTGCGCCCGGACCGCGAACGTCCAGGTGTCCACGGCGGACGCCAGATGGACGAACCGGCGGTGTCCGAGATCCAGCAGATGTTCCGTCACCTGGCGCATGCCGTCGGCGATGTCCAGGTTCACGTGGGCCGCCGCGTCCGTTCCGGCCGGATCGCTGTCCAGCATCACCAGGGGCAGGTCGGCCCCGTGCAGCGCGCTCAGCGCGTCGGAGGCCATGGAGGAGGCGATCACGCCGTCCAGCGCGGCGCGGGCCGAGGCGAACGGGGCCCGGGCCGGTCCCGTGCCGTCCGGTGAGGGGTACAGCACCACGCCGAAGTCGTGCTCGGCGGCGACGGCGGCGGCCCCGGTGTAGACGCGGGCGAAGAACTCGTTGGTCAGCGCCGGGACCACCAGCAGCGCGGTCCTGGTGCGGCCGAGCCGGAGGTTGCGGGCGGCCAGATTGGGCCGGTAGCCGAGCTCCGCCGCATGGTCCCGGACCCGCTGGGCCGTGGCCTCGGACACTCGGCCCGGCCACTTCTCGCCGAGCACCAGTGAGACCGTCGCCTGCGAGACGCCCGCCGCACGGGCCACGTCGCGGCTGGTCGGCCGGGGCGGGGCGGGCTGGGAGTCGGTCACTCGGGCCTCCGTGCGCGATGGTTCCGTGGCGCCGCGAGGTGGACCCGCGGACTGCGGACATGGTACGTATGAACCTCGACGTTATACGTAAAACCTCGGGTGGCGGCAGCCGTCCGGCGGAGAGGGGCGGGAATGGCCGCGGGATATCTGGACATCCTCCGGGCGCGGCATGCTGCCCGGCTGCTGACGGGCACCCTGGTGGGACGGCTGCCCAACGGCACCGCGCACATCGCGATCGTGCTCTTCACCCGCGCCGAGGGCGGCAGCTACACGCTGGCCGGCGCGCTGGCCGCCGCGTACGGGCTCGCCACCGCCGTCGGACAGCCGCTGCTCGGCCGGGCGGTGGACCTGTACGGGCAGCCGCGCGTCCAGCTCCCCGCCGCCGTGCTCTCCGCGCTCGGCATGGCCCTCCTGGCGGTCTCCGGCCTCGGCTCGCTCCCGCTGGCGTACGCCGCCGTCATCGTCGCCGGAGTCGCCACACCGCCCCTGGAAGGCGGCCTGCGGGCCCTGTGGCCCAGCGTGCTGAAGCGCGAGGACCAGGTGCACCGGGCGTACGCGATGGACGCCGTGGCGCAGGAGATCATGTTCACCGTCGGGCCGCTCCTGGTGACGCTCCTCGTCTCTCTCTGGTCGCCGGCCGCCGCGCTGCTCGTCATCAACGCCATCGGCGTCCTCGGCGCGCTGTCGGTCGTCCTCTCCGAGCCCTCACGCACCTGGCGCTCCGCACCCCGCGAGGCGCACTGGCTCGGCGCGCTGCGCTCGCCCGGACTCCTCGCGCTCCTCGGTGCGTTCTTCTTCGTCGGGCTGGCGCTCGGCTCCATCACGGTGGCCGGTGTGGCCTACGCCGACGACCACGGCCGCGAGTCGGTGTACGGCTGGCTGATGGCCGCACTCGGCCTCGGCGCGCTGATCGGCGGCCTCGGCTACGGCGCGAGGCAGTGGGCCGGCGCCCCCGAGCGGCGGCTGCGCGTCATCGTCGGCCTCCTGGCCCTCGGCTACCTGCCGTTGACGCTCACGCCCTCGGTCCCGGTCATGACCGCGCTGGCCGCCCTGGCCGGAGTCTTCCTCGCCCCCGCCATCGCGTGCTCGTTCATCGTGGTGGACCGGCACGCGCCGCGCGGCACGGTGACCGAGGCGTTCTCCTGGCTCGTCACCACCTTCGGCGTCGGCGCGGCCGTCGGAACGGCCGTCGCGGGACCGGCCGTCGAGCTGGGCTCCACCGCCTGGAGCTTCGGCGTGGCAGGGGTCGGCGGAGTCCTCGCCCTGGTGGTCCTGCTGGCCACCGGGAACGTCCTCGCAGCTCCCGTACGCGACCCCGCCGTCGTGACCGGATCGGAAAATGATCGAAACGGTGCTGTCGAACCCGGTTTCAGCACCGGCCGTAAGGCGTAATGTTCAGTCATGGACCGCCGCATTTTCGGGCTGGAGAACGAGTACGGCGTCACGTGCACGTTCAGGGGACAGCGCCGACTGTCACCTGACGAAGTGGCGCGCTACCTCTTCCGCCGTGTTGTGTCATGGGGCCGCAGCAGCAATGTCTTCCTGCGGAACGGCGCCCGCCTCTACCTCGACGTGGGATCGCATCCGGAATATGCAACCCCCGAATGCGACAACGTGACCGAACTGGTCACGCACGACAAAGCGGGCGAGCGCATTCTCGAAGGCCTGCTCGTCGACGCCGAACGCCGCCTGCACGAGGAGGGAATCGCGGGCGACGTCTATCTCTTCAAGAACAACACCGACTCGGCGGGAAACTCCTACGGGTGCCACGAGAACTACCTCGTCGCCCGGCACGGAGAATTCTCCCGGCTCGCGGACATCCTCATCCCCTTCCTCGTCACCCGCCAGCTCATCTGCGGCGCGGGCAAGGTGCTCCAGACGCCGCGCGGCGCCGTCTACTGCGTCAGCCAGCGCGCCGAGCACATCTGGGAGGGCGTCAGCTCCGCGACCACCCGCTCCCGGCCGATCATCAACACCCGCGACGAACCGCACGCCGACGCCGAGCGGTACCGCCGCCTCCACGTCATCGTCGGTGACTCGAACATGTCCGAGACGACCATGCTGCTCAAGGTCGGCGCCACCGATCTGGTGCTCCGCATGATCGAGGCGGGCACGGTGATGCGCGACCTGACCCTGGAGAACCCGATCCGGGCCATCCGCGAGGTCAGCCACGACCTCACCGGCCGGCGCAAGGTGCGCCTGGCCAGCGGCCGCGAGGCCTCCGCCATCGAGATCCAGCGGGAGTACTACGAGAAGGCCGTGGACTTCGTCGAGCGCCGGGGCATCCGCACCGGCACCGTCGACCAGGTCCTGGAGCTGTGGGGCCGCACGCTCGACGCCGTCGAGGCCGAGGACCTCGACCGGATCGACACCGAGATCGACTGGGTCATGAAGTACAAGCTCATCGAGCGGTACCGGGCCAAGCACAACATGACCATGTCGAATCCGCGGGTCGCCCAGATAGACCTCGCCTACCACGACATCCACCGTCGCCGCGGTCTCTTCTACCTCCTGGAGAAGAAGGGCCAGACCGCCCGCATCTGCAACGACCTGAAGATCTTCGAGGGCAAGACGGTGCCCCCGCAGACCACCCGGGCGAGGCTGCGCGGCGACTTCATCCGCCGGGCCCAGGAGCAGCGGCGGGACTTCACCGTCGACTGGGTCCACCTCAAGCTCAACGACCAGGCGCAGCGCACGGTGCTCTGCAAGGATCCGTTCCGTTCCGTGGACGAGCGCGTGGAGAAGCTGATCGCGGGCATGTGAGCGGGCGGCCGGGGCGCCCCTCGGCAGGCCGTGGCGAGACAGGGCCCCGTACGTTCCTCGTACGGGGCCCTTTTCACGGCCTAGAGTGGTTCGGACTAACCACAGTGCCCCCTGAGATCTGAGGAACCAGTGCGCCGAATTGCCGGCCTTCTCGTCGCCCCCCTCCTGCTGCTGTCGGCAGTGGCCTGCGGCAGCGACGACAAGGCCTCCGACTCCGCCTCGTCCAAGAACGGCGTGCCCGCGATCACCGCGGGCGCGAAGTTCGGCGAGAAGCCCACCCTCTCCAAGGGCAAGGGAGACCCGCCCAAGGAGCTGAAGACCGAGGTCGTCAGCGAGGGTGACGGCGCGAAGCTCAAGAACGGCGACGCGATCCAGGTCAACTACCTCGGTCAGTCGTGGGACTCCGACAAGCCGTTCGACAACAGCTTCGACCGCAAGCAGCCCTTCGACCTGACGCTGGGTGCGGGCATGGTCATCCAGGGCTGGGACAAGGGCCTCGTCGGCCAGAAGGTCGGCAGCCGCGTCCAGCTGGTCATCCCGCCGGAGCTCGGCTACGGCGAGCAGGGCCAGGGCGACATCAAGCCCAACGCCACCCTCGTGTTCGTCGTCGACATCCTGAAGGCCACGCAGATCCCGGCCACCGCCAAGGGCACCGAGGTCGCCCAGGACAACACCGACCTGCCCAAGGTCGGTGTGAAGACCGACGGCAAGGCCCCGACGGTCACCATCCCCAAGGGCGACCCGCCGACGAAGCTGGTCTCCAACTACGTCCTGGAGTCCGACGGCGAGGCCGTCAAGGAGTCCGACAGCGTCGTGGTGAACTACGTCGGCATGATCTGGAAGGGCGCCAAGGAGTTCGACAACACCTACTCCACCGGCAAGACCCAGACCTTCCCGCTGTCCCAGGTCACCCTCAAGGGGCTGAAGGCCGGTCTGATCGACAAGAAGGTCGGCAGCCGCGTGCTCCTCGTCATCCCGCCGGACCAGGCCTTCGGCGACCAGCAGCAGCAGGCGATCCCGAAGAACTCCACGCTGGTCTTCGCCGTGGACATCCTCGCCAAGGTGTAAGACTGTCCCGGTTGCCCAGTTCATCATTTTGAGGAGCAGTTCAGTGAGCATCGAGAAGCCCGAGATCGACTTCCCGGGTGGCGAGCCGCCGGCCGACCTGGAGATCAAGGACATCTGGGAGGGCGACGGCCCCGTCGCCAAGGCCGGCGACCGGGTCCAGGTCCACTACGTGGGCGTGGCCTTCTCCACCGGCGAGGAGTTCGACGCCTCCTGGAACCGCGGTACGCCGCTGGCCTTCCAGCTCGGCGTCGGCCAGGTCATCTCCGGCTGGGACCAGGGCGTGCAGGGCATGAAGGTCGGCGGCCGCCGCCAGCTGACCATCCCCGCGCACCTCGCGTACGGCGACCGCGGCGCGGGCCGCGCGATCGCCCCCGGCGAGACGCTGATCTTCGTCTGCGACCTGGTCGCGGTCTGATCCGGTCCGGACCCGCGTGAGTGAGGGCCCCCACCACACCGGTGGGGGCCCTCACCGCTGTCCGGTCCACGGTTCCGCTTTGGTCCCGACACCCCGGGGCGGTACGGTCGACGGTCGTAGAGCACAAGAGAAAGGGCGTCGATGGCGATTGCCAAGGCCGAGCGGTTGATGAACCTGGCGCTGTGCCTGCTGGGGACCCGGCGCCCGCTCAGCAAGCGCGAGCTGCGCGGCTCCATCGAGGCCTACCTCGAAGCGGGCTCCGACGACTCCTTCAACCGGATGTTCGAGCGCGACAAGGACGACCTGCGCGAGCTCGGCCTCGTCATCGAGACCGTCGAGAACCTCGACGGCGACACCGGATACCTCGCCCGCCGCGACAGCAACCGGCTGCCCCCCATCACCCTGGACGCCGAGGAGGCCGCCGCCCTCGGACTCGCCGCCAAGGTCTGGCAGCAGGCCCGCCTCGCCGGAGCCGCCAGCGGCGCCCTGCAGAAGCTGCGCGCCGCCGGGATGCCCGAGGCGGAGGACGCGTACGAGGTGCACAGCGCCCTCGAACCCCGCATCCCCGTCCACGAGGCGGCTTTCGAGCCCCTGATGCTCGCCTGCCGCGACCGCCGCCCGGTCACCTTCGACTACCGCAAGGCCAACTCCGCCGCCCCGGTGCAGCGCCAGGTCGAACCCTGGACCCTGGAGTGCTGGCGCGGCCACTGGTACCTCGCGGGCTGGGACCGGGGCCGCGGCGCCGAACGCGTCTTCCGGCTCTCCCGCATCACCGGCAAGGTCCGCTCCCGCGCCGGAGCCTTCACCGCCGAGGTGCCCGACGTCGTCACGGTCCGCGAGACCGTCGAGAGCTGGGCCGGCGAGACCGCCACCCGTACGGCCAGGATCAGGCTCCGCGCCGGATGCGGCTACCCGCTGCGTTCGCGGGCGATATCCGTCCATGAGCGCGGCGACGGCTGGGACGAGCTGGAGATTCCGTACGGACACGGGCTCGATGCCTGGCTCGTCGAGTTCGGGCCGGATGTCGTCGTGGAGGAACCCGCCGATCTGCGGGCCGATGTGGTGGACCGGCTCCGAGCCGTGGCCAAGGACTAGGGGAACGTACCGATGGCCGCGAACGCGATCGACCAGACCCGCCGGATGCTCTCCCTGGTGACGTATCTCCGCGAGCGCCCCGGCGCCCACGTCCAGGACGTGGCCCGCGCCTTCGGCATCACCGAGGACGAGCTGATCTCGGACCTCGACGTGCTGCCCATGTGCGGCACCAGCTTCCGCGGCGGCGACCTCCTCGACATCGACACCGACGGCGACCGGATCTGGTGGCACAACCCGGACGATGTCGCCGAGCCGCTCCGGCTCGCCGCCGACGAGGCCACCGCGCTCCTCGTCGCCGCGCGTGCCGTCGCCACCCTGCCCGGACTGCGCGAGAGCGACCGGGAGGCCCTGCTCCGGGCCACCGCCAAGCTGGAGACGGCCGCCGGCGAGTCCGGCGCCGCCAGCTCCCGGCTCTCGGTCACCTTCGAGTCCGAGGGCGGCGTCTTCGCCGATGTCGACCGGGCCATCTCCGAGCGCCGCCGCCTCTGGCTGCGCTACTACTCACCCGCCCGCGACGAGCTGACCGAGCGCGAGGTCGACCCGATCCGGCTCTTCGCCGTCGGCCACACCTACATGGAGGGCTGGTGCCGGCTCTCCGAGGCCCGCCGGACCTTCCGCCTGGACCGGGTCGCCGAGATCCGCCTCCTCGACGCCCCCGCCGCACCGCCCGAGCTGGAGCTGCGGGACCTCTCCGAAGGGCTGGTCCAGCCCGCCGCCGAGGACCCCGAGGTCGTCATCGAGGTCGGCACCGGCGGCCGCTGGGTCGCAGAGTACTACCCGCACGACTCCGCCGATGAGCTGCCCGACGGCGGACTCCGCATCACCCTGCGCACCCCCGACCCGGCCTCGCTGCGCCGGCTCGCTCTGCGCCTCGGCGGCGACGGCCGCATCGTCACCCCGCCGGAGCTCGCCGAGAGCGCCCGGACGGCGGCCCGCGAGGCCCTCGCCGCCTACGACGCGGTCTGAGCGGGGAGCGGAGCGGATACGAGATGAACCCGACGTACCTCATACCGGTCGCCGCCACCGGCCCGACGGCCGACGGCACCGGACCGGCCCACGGCTGCGGTCCGGCCGCCGTCCGCACCGGCCCGACGGCCGTCCGCACCGGGCCCGTCCCGGTCCGCGTGCCCGCCGCCGTACGGTTCCGGGCCGCCTGTCCCGGCTGCCGCGGGCGCTTCGAGCTCGCGGCGGGCGCGCTGCGGCTGGCGATCGGCGCCACCAGCCGCACCACCTTCTACACCTTCACCTGCCCGGAGTGCGCCGCCGCCGTCCGCAAGCCCGCCGGAGAGCGCATCATCGAACTGCTCACCGGCGGCGGCGTACGGACCCTGCGTCTGCACGCCGCTCCGTAACACCCCCGCTCCGTAGGAAGAGGCACCGCCGCATGTTCTGGCCCATGCTCGCCATCGCCCTGGGATTCCTCGGGGTCGCCGTCCTCGGCGTACTCGGCATCAAGGTCTTTATCGAGACGCAGCGCCTCGGCCGTCAGGTCGCCGACACCACCGAGCGGATCAACCAGGCCTCCGAGGACCTCGAACGCGCGGCGACCCGCCTCGCGGCCACCGGCGACAGCCTGCGCTGACGGGCCTGCGGCCTGATGTTCCACAGCACCGAGGGGTACGCTGCAGGAGTCGGCCCAGGCCGGCAGGTGCGGGCCGCAAGCCGCAGTACGCACGGGGATTGCCTCGCGTTTACCCCTGCGGGTTACGATCGCTGCCAAGCGCAACGATCGGACGTATGCCCGGTCGAACGGGTAGCGAGCCCACCCTCCAGCCGCCTCAGTGAGAAGGAAGTCGCACATGATCGGCAATCTGAAGCCCCTCGAGATCGTTCTGATCATCGCTGTCATCCTGCTGCTCTTCGGTGCCAAGAAGCTTCCCGACATGGCGCGTTCGCTCGGCAAGTCGGCCCGCATCCTCAAGAGCGAGGCCAAGGCGATGAAGAAGGACGACGCGGCGACCGCCACGCCCACGACGGAGACCGTCGCGGATCCGGCCCCGCCGCAGTCCACCACCGCCCGTACCATCCAGGCCGCCCCGGGTGACGTCACCAGCTCCCGTCCGGTCAACGAGCCCAAGCCCACCACCCAGAGCTGACCGCTGACGCGCTCCGCCGACAGCCGCCGCACGAGACGAGGGAAGTGGGTTGCTCAAGTCTGCCCGCAAGCAGGAGAAGGACGACGAGGGGCGGATGCCCCTCCTCGATCACCTGCGTGAGCTGCGTAACCGGCTGCTGAAGGCCGTGCTGGCGATCGTGATCGCCGTCATCGGGGCCGCCTTCTTCCACAAGGAGATCTTCGAGTTCTTGATGAAGCCGATCCTCGACTCGGTCGGCTGCAAGAACGGCGTGGACACGATGGTCAACGGCCGCCCCTGCGCGGAGATGACCACCAACGGCCTGCTGTCACCCTTCACCATCGCGCTGAAGGTCTCCCTCATGGCGGGTGTCCTCCTCGCCACGCCCGTCTGGCTGTACCAGCTCTGGGCCTTCGTCGCCCCCGGGCTCCACCAGAAGGAGAAGCGGTACTCCCTGGGCTTCGTGGCGGCAGGCGTCCCGCTGTTCACCGCCGGCGCCTACCTGGCGTACGCGATCCTTCCGCAGACGGCCGAGATCATGCTCGGCTTTACGCCGGAGAACGTGACGAACCTGCTGCCGCTCGACGACTTCCTCGACCTGATCACCCGCATGGTGATCGTCTTCGGTCTCGCCTTCGAACTGCCGCTGCTGCTCGTCGCCCTCAACATGACCGGAGTCCTCTCCGGTTCCCGCATGCTGCGCTGGTGGCGCGGCATGATCGTCGGCCTGACCGTCTTCGCCGCCTTCGCCACCCCCGGTGGCGAGCCCATCTCGATGCTCCTGCTGGCCGGTCCGCTCGCGGTGCTCTACTTCATCGCCGTCGGCTTCTCCCTGCTGAACGACAGGCGCCGCAACCGCAAGAACCCCGATGCCGAGCTCAGCGACGACGAGGCGTCCGAGCTCGACCTGACCCCCGAGCCGGTCGGCGGGATCGAGCCCGTGGCGGCCCCGCGCAGAGCGCTGCCGGAGCAGGCGTCCGGCGAGTCGGACGGCTCTCGTTCGCAGCGGCTCAACGGTTACGACGACATCACCTGACCTTGTAGGGTCCGGCGGGTGACCAGCGAGATCACCCTCTTCGTCAATCCCACCGCAGGACGCGGCCGGGGCGCGCATGCCGCGCAGCCGGCCGCTTCCGCGTTGCGGGACGCCGGATTCTCCGTCCGTACGGTTCTCGGTGAGGACGCCGACGACGCCCTGCGCCGGGCGCGCGAGGCCGTGGCGGCGGGGACCGGGGCGCTGATAGCCGTGGGCGGGGACGGCCTGATGTCCCTCGCCCTCCAGGCCGTCGCGGGGACGGGCACGCCGCTCGGTGTCGTCGCCGTCGGGACCGGGAACGACTTCGCCCGCGCGCTCGGCCTGCCGATACGCGATCCGGCCGCCGCCGGTGCGCTGGCCGCGCGGGCGCTCAAGGAGGGCGGTCACCGGTCCATCGACCTCGGGCGGGTCGGTGAGCGGTGGTTCGGGACGGTGCTCGCCTCCGGGTTCGACTCGCGGGTCAGCGACCGGGGCAACCGGATGCGCTTCGTCGGCGGCCGGTTCAAGTACGATCTCGCGATCCTCGCCGAACTGGCCGCCTTCAGGCCGATCCCGTACCGCGTCCGGCTCGACGGCGGCGAGGTCCGCGAGATCGAGGCGACGCTGATCGCGGTGGGCAACGGGACGACGTACGGCGGAGGCATGCGGATCTGTCCCGGGGCCGCGATGGACGACGGGCTCTTCGACGTGACCGTGGTGGGGGAGTGCTCCCGCGCCACGCTCCTCAAGGTGTTCCCGAAGGTCTACCGGGGCACGCACCTGGACCACCCGGCCGTCACCGTGCACCGGGTCGCCGCGATCGAGCTGGCGGCGGCCGGTGTCACGGCGTACGCGGACGGCGAGCCGATGGGCGCTCTGCCGCTCACCGCCACCTGTGTGCGGGGGGCGGTGCGGGTGCTGGCGGGGTGAGGGATCAAGGGGATTTAAAGATCGGGCTGACTGTCGGAGGTGACGGGTAGGCTCGTAGCCAAGATGACAGAGGACCTCTCACCAGCTGAGCGATACCAGGCATCCCGCGCCCGTGCGGCGGAGATGGCGACGGCCCTCGGGCCCTTCCGGGAGATGTACGAGTTCGGGCTGGACCCGTTCCAGATCGAGGCCTGCCAGGCCCTTGAGGCGGGCAAGGGGGTGCTGGTCGCGGCCCCGACGGGATCGGGCAAGACGATCGTCGGAGAGTTCGCCGTGCACCTGGCCCTGGAGCAGGGCCGCAAATGCTTCTACACCACGCCGATCAAGGCGCTCTCCAACCAGAAGTACGCCGATCTGGCCAAGCGGTACGGCGCGGACAAGGTCGGCCTCCTGACCGGCGACAACAGCGTCAACTCCGAGGCGCCGGTGGTCGTGATGACCACCGAGGTCCTGCGGAACATGCTGTACGCGGGCTCGCAGTCGCTCTCCGGCCTCGGTTACGTCGTCATGGACGAGGTGCACTACCTCTCCGACCGCTTCCGGGGCGCGGTGTGGGAGGAAGTGATCATCCACCTCCCGGAGTCGGTGACGCTGGTCTCCCTGTCGGCGACCGTCTCCAACGCGGAGGAGTTCGGCGACTGGCTGGACACCGTGCGCGGCTCCACCGAGGTGATCGTCTCCGAGCACCGCCCGGTGCCGCTCTGGCAGCACGTCATGGCCGGACGCAAGATGTACGACCTCTTCGAGGAGGCCACCGACCACGGCGGCCGCGGCGCCGGACGCCGTGAGGTCAACCCGGACCTGGTCCGCCTCGCCCGCCAGGAGAATCAGAACACCTACAACCCGCGCGACCGCCGCCGCGGCAAGATGGTCCGCGAGGCCGACCGCGAGCGCGAGCGGCGCCAGCGCAGCCGGATCTGGACGCCCGGACGGCCCGAGGTCATCGAGCGGCTGGACAACGAGGGCCTGCTGCCCGCGATCACCTTCATCTTCAGCCGGGCCGGTTGCGAGGCCGCCGTACAGCAGTGCATGTATGCCGGGCTCCGGCTCAACGACGAGGACAAACGGCGTCTCGTGCGCGAGATCGTCGAGGAGCGGACCGCCTCCATCCCCGGCGAGGACCTGCATGTCCTCGGGTACTACGAGTGGCTCGAAGGTCTTGAGCGGGGCATCGCCGCGCACCACGCGGGCATGCTGCCGACGTTCAAGGAGGTCGTCGAGGAACTGTTCGTACGAGGGCTCGTGAAGGCCGTCTTCGCCACCGAGACCCTCGCGCTCGGCATCAACATGCCCGCGCGCTCGGTGGTGCTGGAGAAGCTCGTCAAGTGGAACGGCGAGCAACACGCCGACATCACCCCCGGCGAGTACACCCAGCTCACCGGCCGGGCCGGACGCCGCGGCATCGACGTCGAGGGCCATGCGGTGGTCCTGTGGCAGCGCGGCATGGACCCGACGGCGCTGGCCGGCCTCGCGGGCACCCGTACGTATCCGCTGCGCTCCAGCTTCCGGCCGTCGTACAACATGGCGGTCAACCTGGTGCAGCAGTTCGGGCGGCACAAGTCGCGGGAGCTGCTGGAGACCTCGTTCGCCCAGTTCCAGGCCGACAAGTCGGTGGTCGGGATCTCGCGGCAGGTGCAGCGCAACGAGGAGGGGCTGGAGGGCTACAAGGAGGGCATGACCTGCCACCTCGGTGACTTCGAGGAGTACGCGCGGCTGCGCCGCGACCTCAAGGACCGGGAGACGGAGCTCGCCAAGCAGGGTGCGGCACAGCGGCGTGCGTCGGCGGCCTCCTCGCTGGAGAAGCTGAAGCCGGGCGATGTCATCCATGTGCCGACGGGCAAGTTCGCCGGTCTCGCGCTGGTGCTGGATCCGGGGCTGCCCGCCGGGCGGGCCAACGGGCACCGCGGGTTCGACCACCACGACGGGCCGCGGCCGCTGGTGCTGACCGTCGAACGGCAGGTCAAGCGGCTGGCCTCGATGGACTTCCCGGTGCCGGTGGAGGCGCTGGACCGGATGCGCGTGCCGAAGTCGTTCAACCCGCGCTCGCCGCAGTCCCGGCGCGATCTGGCCTCCGCGCTGCGGACGAAGGCCGGGCACATCGTGCCGGACCGGCACCGCAAGGGCCGGGCGCCGGCCGCCGACGACCGCGAGATCGCCCGGCTGCGGACCGAGCTGCGCGCCCACCCCTGCCACGGGTGCGACGAGCGGGAGGACCACGCGCGGTGGGCCGAGCGCTACCACCGGCTGCAGCGGGACACGCGCCAGCTGGAGCAGCGGATCGAGGGGCGGACGAACACGATCGCCCGGACCTTCGACCGGATCGTCGCGCTCCTGACCGAGATGGACTACCTCCGGGGCAACGAGGTCACGGAGAACGGGCGTCGGCTGGCCCGGCTGTACGGAGAGCTGGACCTCCTCGCCAGTGAGTGTCTGCGGGACGGGGTCTGGGAAGGGCTCAACCCCGCTGAGCTGGCCGCGTGTGTCTCGGCGCTCGTGTACGAGGCACGGCAGGCGGACGACGCGGTCGCGCCGAAGCTGCCGGCCGGGCCCGCCAAGATCGCCATGGGCGAGATGGTGCGGATCTGGGGGCGGCTGGACGCGCTGGAGGAGGACTTCAAGATCAACCAGACGGAGGGGGTCGGACAGCGCGAGCCCGATCTCGGCTTCGCCTGGGCGGTCTACATGTGGGCCTCCGGCCGCACGCTGGACGAGGTGCTGCGCGAGGCGGAGATGCCTGCGGGGGACTTCGTCCGGTGGTGCAAGCAGGTGATCGACGTGCTGGGGCAGGTGGCTGCGGCGGCTCCTCGGGAGGGGAGTGCGGGGGCGAGCTCGGTGGCTCGTAATGCCCGGAAGGCGGTTGACGCGGTGTTGCGAGGGGTTGTGGCGTACAGCTCTGTCGGCTGACACCGGTGACCCTGCGGGGCCCGAGGGGGTGTGGGCGCCCGCGGCAGGCCTGCTCCCCGCCCCGTCCCGGGACCGGGGCTCCGCCCCGGACCTCGCTCCTCAAGCGCAGGAGGGGCTGGAGGAGCCGGGGCGGAGGGGCCGGGAATGCCGCAAGCCGTTACGTGCTGCGGCTCCTCATCGCTGCTCCGGCACAGACCATGCCCAACAGCACCGTCAGGCCGCCGACGATGATGTTGTTGATGACCACTCCGGCGTCCGGGCTGCTCCCGACCACCCAGGTCGACACGATGATCCACGCACCGATCGCGCACATCGCCCAGCTCAGGCCGTACATCCGCTCGGGCATCGCGGTGAAGCCGAGGGCCAGGACCGCGATCGCGATACCCATCACGAGGTTGTGCGTCACCAGGGCGGGCTGGCTGGCCGTGAAGTGAAGCACCCACGGGGAGACGGCGCAGTAGAGGCCGACGAGGAACACCGGCGCGTCCACCAGGGCCACATCGCGGCCGCCCATCATCTTGTCGTACCGTGCGCGCATTTCGGAGGCGTCGGGGTGGCCCGATATGTCACCCCTGAGGTCACTTCTGGCATCCGAGACGTTGCTCATGAGATTTCGTCTCCTTCGCTCCTGCGGGCCCCGACGCCGTGTGGAGTGTGCGCCAGGCGCCCATATCTCCATTTTGCTCTTATATGCGCCTTATGTGTAGTCCTGGATGGCCGGCTCTCCAGGCTTTCTGCGCCACGGTTCGCCGTTGGTCAGTACGTCCTCGGTCCGGAGCCCGATGTCCTTCGGCTCGCCCGCCGTCCATCGCCGGAACCGGTCGAACACGTCCGGCAGGTCCGGGCCACCCGGTCGGCCCGGGACGGTATGTGCGGAGAGATCATCCGGTCGGGCCAGGGGACAGCGAAGGGGGGGGGGGGGGGGGGGCCCCCCGCCCCCCCCCCCCCCCACCCCCCGGGGGGGGGGGGGGGGGCCCGGGCGCACGAACCCGGGGTTGAACGCCCCGGGGGGGGGGGGGCGGGGTCGGTTTTGGGGGTAGAGATCAGCCGGCGGGGCCCGGGCACCGCGAGGGGGGGTGGGCCGCGATCCCCCGCGCCACACCGCCCCTCACACCGAGGTGACTACTTCGGCGGCATCAGGACCGAGTCGACGATGTACACCGTCGCGTTGGCGGTCGGGACGTTGCCGCAGACGACCTTCGAGGTGTCGTTCACGGTGTACTCCGTGCCCGAGCCGGCCGTCGTCAGCTTGCTCTTCTCCAGCGTGTCGAAGGAGCCCTTCTCCAGCTGCTGCGGCGTCAGCTTCTGGCCCACCACGTGGTAGGTGAGGACCTTGGTGAGCTCGGCCTTGTTGGCCAGCAGCGCGTCCAGGTCGGCCTTCGGGATCTTGGCGAACGCGTCGTTCGTCGGGGCGAAGACCGTGATGTTCTCGGCGTTGTTCAGCGTGTCCACCAGGCCGGCCTGCTTCACGGCGGCCACCAGCGTCGACAGCTCCGGGTTGTTCGACGCGGCCGTCGCGACCGGGTCCTTGGCCATGCCGTCGAACGAGCCCGCGCCGTCCTGCGGCACCGACGCACAGCCCGGACCGAACGGCTTGTCGGTGTTCATGGAGTCGTCGGCGGAGGCGCTCGTCGACGCGGCCGCGCTGGGGGTGGAGCCCGAAGCCGAGTCCTTGGAGGAGTCGCCGGAGGAGCAGGCGGTGAGGGCCAGCGGCAGTACGGCGGCGGTGGCCACGGCGACGGCGGTGCGGCGGAAGCGGAGGGTGTTCATGGTGTGTCTCCTGGAGATCGAAGGTGCTGAGCGGGGGAGAAGATGAGCGGTGCTCAGGGGTTGGGGAGGGGGAGAGGTGGAGGTGCTTGGCGGTGCGGGGTTGCCTCCGGCGTACCGTGGCCCGTCTCCCAGCCGCGGGAGACGGACCTGGTGCCGGAGCCGGCCGTCCGACCAGGAGCCGCCTCGCTCCTGCGGCCGGCCCGGCCTCCCCGACCGGTGGCGGCGCACCGCACGAACGGCTCCCCGGCCGTCCGGGCGGCGCTGCCGCCGCCGACCGCACCGCAGACCGGAACCGCCGACGCGACGGGCCGCCGGCCCACCCCGTCCGCCGCGGTGACCGGCGCCGGCCGGTGCACGTGGGGCGCGGCGGGCGAGGGGGCGGCGCACCGGGCTCCGGGCCCGGTGGCCCGGCCGCCGGGCGTGGCGGACAAGGCGCACGCCGGGCGGGACCGCCGGGACCCGAAGGCCCCGTCCGTCCGCGAAGTGTTCCGTTCTGCTCTCACGCAAGGGATTCGGCGCCCGGCTCCCCGCGGATTGGTCCGGCGTGGGCATTCACTCGATCGAGGTACTTCCGATCATCGACCAATCCTTCCGGCCACCTGCGACGAATGGAGTACGAGGAGCGTCTCCGTACTGCTCCGAACAGCGCAGCAGGCAGGGCCGGAGGGAGACCGGGATGGCACGGGAGCGGCGGCGGACAGCCGTGGTGGGGAGCGGGGTTGCGGGACTGACCGCCGCCCATGTTCTGCGCAAGGCGCACGACGTCACGCTGTACGAGGCGGACGACCGCGTCGGCGGCCACGCCCACACGCATGAGCTGGGCGCGTCCGACGGCCGGGTCCACCGCGTCGACTCCGGCTTCATCGTGCACAACCGGCGGACCTACCCGCACCTCCTGCGGCTCTTCGACGAACTGGGCGTCGCCACCCAGGAGTCCGAGATGTCGATGTCCGTACGGTGTGAAGGGTGCGGCCTGGAGTACGCCGGTGCCCGCGGGCCCGTCGGGCTCTTCGCCCAGCCGCGTTCGGCGGTGCGGGGCCCGTACCTGCGGATGCTCGTCGAGGTGACCCGCTTCCACCGCGCCGCCCGCGCGCTGCTGGAGCTGCCGGAGAGCCCGGCCACCGACATGACGCTCGGGGAGTTCGCCCGGCGCGGCCGCTTCTCGCCGTACTTCCGCGCGCACTTCCTCACGCCCATGGTCTCCGCCGTCTGGTCCTGCGACCCGGTCACCGCCCTTCGCTATCCGGCCCGCTACCTCTTCGCGTTCCTGGCCCACCACGGCATGCTCACCATCGGCGACTCGCCGGTCTGGCGGACCGTCACCGGGGGCTCGCGCGCCTACGTCGAACGCGTCGTCAAACAGCTCACCGCCGTCCACACCGCCACCCCGGTCCGCGCCATCACCCGCCACGCGGGCGGCGTCGAGCTCACCACAGAGGACGGCACCACCACCCCGTACGACGCCGTCGTCATCGCGACCCACCCGGATCAGGCGCTCCGGCTGCTGGCCGACCCGACCGACGCCGAACGGGCCACGCTCGGCGCCTTCACGTACTCCCGCAACCCCACGCTCCTGCACACCGACACCACGCTGCTGCCGCGCAGCCGGGGCGCCAGGGCCTCCTGGAACTACCTGATGCCCTCCTGCGCCGCCGACGCCGACCGGGTCACCGTCAGCTACGACATGAACCGGCTCCAGCGGCTCGACGCGCCCGAGACCTTCGTCGTCACGCTGAACGGCTCCGACCGGGTCGATCCCGATGCCGTACGCGCCCGCATGGTCTACGAACACCCCGTCTACACGCCGGAGTCCGTCTCCGCGCAGGCCCGGCTGCCCGCTCTGTCCGGGGCCGTCACCGCCTTCGCCGGGGCGTACCACGGGTGGGGCTTCCACGAGGACGGCTGCCGGTCCGGCGTCGAGGCCGCCGCCGCGCTGGGGGTGACGTGGTGAGCGCCGCCGCCCTGTACCCGTGCGCCATCACGCACGTACGGACCAGGCCCAGCAGGTACGCGCTCCGGCACCGGACCTACCTGTGGCTCATCGACCCGGACGCCCCGCCCCGGCTGCCGCGCGTCCTGCGGCCGCTGGCCCGGTTCGATCCCCGCGACCACTTCGGCGGCACTGCCCCCACCATCCGGGCCGGCCTGAGCCGGTTTCTCGAAGCCCGTGGGGTGGACCTCGCCGACTCCACCGTCACCATGCTCACCCAGGCCCGCGTCCTCGGCCATGTCTTCAACCCGCTCACCGTCTACTGGTGCCGCCGCGCCGACGGCTCCCCGCTCTGTGTCGTGGCCGAGGTGCACAACACCTACGGCGAACGCCACGGCTATCTGCTGCATCCGGACGGCGAGCACCGGGCCACGGTCGGCAAGGAGTTCTACGTCTCGCCGTTCTTCGCCGTCGACGGCGGCTACCGGATGCGGCTGCCCGAACCCGGTGAGCGGCTCGACCTGACCGTCCATCTGGAGCGCGAGGGCGGCCGTCCGTTCACCGCGACCGTACGGGGCACCCGCCGCCGGGCCACCCCGAAGGCGCTGGCCCGTCTCGCCCTGCGCCACCCGCTCTCCACCGTCGCCGTCTCCCTCGCCATCCGGCTGCACGGCATCCGGCTCTATCTGCGCGGCCTCCCCGTGCAGCCCCGCCCCCACCACCGCCCACAGGAAGGCATGCAGTGACCGCGCCCACCCACCAGCTGCCGGCAGACCGGACCCCCGACCCGGCAGCGCCCGTCCCCGCGCAGAGGGGCCACGACGACCGGCCCGCGGACCGGCGGCAGCCCGCCGCCGACCCCGAGCGCTGGCCCGACGTCGTCGCCCGCCCCCGTGCCTCCCGCGCCCGGACCGCCCTCGCGAAACGGATCGTCCGCCGCGCGCTCGCCGGCCTCCCGCTGCGCGTCCGGCTCGCGGGCCGGGACGACATCGGCCTCGGCGGGCCCCTGATGGACATCCGCGACCCCGACGCCTTCTTCCGGCGGATCGGCGCGAGCGGGCTCATCGGCTTCGGCGAGTCCTACATGGCCGGCGAATGGGACGCGCCGGACCTCGTCGCCGTCCTCACGGTCCTCGCCGACAACGCGGCGGAACTGGTCCCCGCCCCGCTGCAACGGCTGCGCTCCCTCTGGGCGTTGCGCAAGCCCTCCGCCCAGCTGAACACGCCCGAAGGCTCACGGGACAACATCAGCCACCACTACGACCTCTCCAACGACCTCTTCGCCCTCTTCCTGGACGAGACGCTCTCCTACTCCTCCGCCGTCTTCCGCACCTTCCCCGCCGAACACGCGCTGCTGCCCGCCGCCCAGCACCGCAAGATCGACCTCCTGCTGGACGCCGCCGACGTCGGCGAGGGGACCCGGCTCCTGGAGATCGGCACCGGCTGGGGCGAGCTGGCCCTGCGGGCGGCCGCCCGAGGCGCGCGGGTCGTCTCCGTCACACTCTCCGAGGAGCAGCGCGAACTGGCCCGCACACGCATCCGCGAGGCCGGCTTCGAGGACCGGGTCGAGGTCCGGCTCTGCGACTACCGCCAGGTCACCGGCGAGTACGACGCCATCGTCAGCGTCGAGATGATCGAGGCGGTCGGCGAGGAGTTCTGGCCGGTCTACTTCGAGACCCTGGACCGGCTGCTCGCGCCCGGCGGCCGGGTCGCACTCCAGGCCATCACGATGCCGGACGACCGGCTGCGCGCCAGCCGCTCCACGTACACCTGGATCCACAAGTACATCTTCCCGGGCGGACTCCTGCCCTCCACCGAGGCGATCGAGCGGATCACCACCGAGCACACCCGACTGCGGACCGCCCGGCGCACCGGGTTCGGCGCACACTACGCGGAGACGCTGCGCCTGTGGCGCGAACGGTTCACCGAGCGCTCCGCCGAGGTCGACGCCCTCGGCTTCGACGCCGTCTTCCGCCGTATGTGGACCTTCTACCTGGCCTATTCGGAGGCGGGCTTCCGCTCCGGCTACCTCGATGTGCAGCAACTGCTCCTGACCCGTGAACCGACCCAGCAGGAGACCCCGTGACCACCACCGCCAACCGGCCGCCTGCGAAGCCGGCCGTCCGCCGCGCCACCCCCACCGGCGCCGCCCAGCGCCTGGAACCCCTCGCCGAGCGGCTGCTCGGCGGCGGGCTGCCGGTCCGGGTCCGGATGTGGGACGGCAGCGAGACCGGACCCGAGAACGCACCCACGGTCCACGTACGTTCCCGGCGCGCGCTGCGCCGCCTGCTCTGGGAGCCGGGCGAACTCGGCTTGGCAGAGGCGTACATCACCGGCGAGATCGACCTCGACGAAGACCTCGGCGACGGGCTGCGCGCCATGCGCCGCGCGGTCGCCGAACGCGGCCTCACCCCGCCCGCGCCCTCCCTCGCCGACCGCCTCAGGGCCGCGGGCACCGCCCTGCGCCTCGGCGCCGTAGGGCCCCGCCCACCGGTCCCGGCGGCCCGGGCCGGCCTGCGCGGGGCGCTGCACAGCAAAGCCCGCGACCGGGCGGCGATCAGCCACCACTACGACCTCTCCAACGCCTTCTACGCGCTGCTCCTCGACGAGACCATGGCGTACTCCTGCGGCTACTGGACCAGCGACGCCCCCGGCTACGGCCCGGCCGACGCCCAGCGCGACAAGCTGGAGCTGATCTGCCGCAAGCTCGGACTCCGGCCCGGCGCCCGCCTGCTGGACATCGGCTGCGGCTGGGGCTCGCTGACCCTGTACGCGGCCCAGCACCACGGTGTCCGGGTCACCGCCGTCACGCTCGCCGCCGAACAGGCCGCGTACGTACGAGGACAGGTGGCGACACGCGGTCTGGAGGAGCTGGTCGAGGTCCTCAACATCGACTACCGGGACATCGCGGAGCGGCCGGAGACCCGGGGCGCGTACGACGCCGTATCCACGATCGAGATGGGCGAGCACGTCGGGGACGCCGAGTACCCGGCCTTCACCCGCATCCTGCACGACTCGCTGCGGCCTCAGGGCCGGGTGCTCGTCCAGCAGATGTCGCGCGGCGCCAACGCGCCAGGCGGCGGCGCGTTCATCGAGTCGTACATCGCTCCGGACATGCACATGCGGCCGGTCGGCCAAACCGTCGGGCTGCTGGAGGGCTCCGGGCTCGAAGTGCGGGACGTGGAAGCCCTGCGCGAGCACTACGTCCTGACCGTGGACGCCTGGCGCCGGACGCTGGAGGAGCGGTGGGCGGAGTTCGTCGCGCTGGTGGGGGAGGAGACCGCGCGCGTCTGGCGGCTCTACCTCGTCGGTGGCGCGCTCGCGTTCGAGGAGCGGCGCATGGGCGTCGACCAGATCCTGTGCGTACGGCCCGACCGGGCGGGGAAGGCCGCGATGCCCGCCACACGGCGTGACTGGTACGGGACTCCGGCGGCGGACCGGTGAGCGGTTTCGCCTGGGCCGCGTTCGCGAGCGGGCTCGCGGGCGCGGCCGGCGCCGCCCTCGCGGTCATGTTGGTCACCTTCGCCATCGCCCTGAAGAAGGGCGTCCACCGCATCGTCGACGTCGCCTGGGGCGTCGGGTTCGCCGCCGTCGCCCTCGTCTCGTACGGCCTCTCGGCGGGGGAGGGCGACGACACGCGGCGGCTGGTGGTGACCGTGCTGACCGTGGTCTGGGGGCTGCGGCTCGCCGTCCACATCGGGCGGCGCGGGCGCGGCCACGGGGAGGACCCGCGCTACGAGAAGATGCTCGCCAAGGCCCCCGGCCACCCGCAGCTCTACGCCCTGCGCAAGGTCTACCTGCTCCAGGGCGCGCTGGTCTGGCTGGTCTCGCTGCCGGTCCAGGCCGCGCACTATCTGACCGGGCCCCTGGTGTGGTGGGCCTGGGCGGGTGCGGTGCTGTGGGCGGTCGGGCTCGCCTTCGAGGGGATCGGGGACCATCAGCTCGCCCGGTTCAAGGCCGACCCCGCCAACAAGGGGAAGATCATGGACCGGGGGCTGTGGTCGTGGACCCGGCACCCGAACTACTTCGGTGACTTCTGCGTCTGGTGGGGCCTGTTCCTCTTCGTCTGCCAGGCGCCCGCTGCCGCCGCCGCGACGGTCGTCGCCCCGCTGGTGATGACGTTCCTGCTCACGAAGGGGAGCGGGGCGGCCCTGCTGGAGCGCCATATGGCCGACCGCCCCGGTTTCACCGCGTACCAGGCCCGCACCAGCGGGTTCTTCCCCCGGCCGCCGCGTCGCGGCTGAAGGCGATCACCTCATCGCCTCCACTCTCGCGATGATCATGGTCGGGGCCGTTTCGAACAGGACGTCCGGGGGCTCGACGGCGGCTGCGGCTGCGAGGCGACGCAGGTGCGGGAGTTCCCCGGCTGCCGGGTCCGGTGGCATGCCGGTCCGTGCGGCCGGGTCGGAACCGGGCGGTGGCCGGTCGTTCCGACAGACGGCGACGATCTCCCCGAGCGGGTCACGCCGATCGGCCACGTAGTTGTAGAGGGTCAGAGTGGGGCGGCCGTCGCGGCGACCGGATCATCTTGGCCGGACCGCGCCCACGCCTGCTGGTTCTCCCCGGTACCGAGGACATGGCCGAGTACCGCGACCTCCGGTTCCCCCTCGACGCCGCCCTCAAGGCAGCCCTCTGATCATCGTCGTGGGACCGCTCACCGGAGGCATCGCCGCTCTGATCGCCTGACAGCGGGAGCGGCACTCGTGACGGGCTGAGCCGAGGGGGTGGTGCCAGCGGTGCGGGTTCGGACTCGCGTCCGGCGTGCCGGGCCGCTCAGTCCAGCCCGCGCGCCTTCTCGAACCGCGCCCGCGCCTCGCCGAGATCGACCACCGGCGCCGGATAGTCCAGCCCGTCCACCTTCCACGGCGCGTGGACCGCGGACCCCTTCACCCCGGCCAGCTCCGGAACCCACCGGCGTACGTAATCGCCGTGCGGGTCATAGCGCTTGGCCTGGGTCAGCGGATTGAGGACCCTGTTGGGCCGGGTGTCGGTGCCGGTGCCCGCGACCCACTGCCAGTTGAGCTGGTTGTTGGCGATGTCGCCGTCGACCAGCAGCTCCAGGAAGTGCCGTGCGCCGACGCGCCAGTCCACGTACAGCGTCTTGGTGAGGAAGCTCGCGGCGAGCAGCCGGCCCCGGTTGTGCATCCACCCCTCGTGCGCCAGCTGCCGCATCGCCGCGTCCACCACGGGGTAGCCGGTGTGCCCGGTCTTCCAGGCGGTGATCTCGTCCTCGTCCGAGCGCCAGCGGTCCCGGCGCGGCCGGTAGTCGGACCAGGAGGCGTCGTGGCGGGCCGCCAGGACCTGGTGGTGGAAGTCTCGCCAGGCCAGCTGCCGGACGAACGCCTCGCCGCCAGGACCGCCCTTCTCCTGCGCACGGGTGGCCAGTTCGGCGGCGGAGACCGTACCGAAGTGGAGGTGCGGCGAGAGCCGGGAGGTGGCGTCGCCGGCGAGGTCGTCGTGGCCGTCCGCATAGTCGGCCAGGTCGCCGTTGAGCCAGGACGTCACCAGTTTGCGGCCCGCCTGTTCGCCGCCGTCCGCCAGGCCGGGCGAGACGCCCTTGACCTGGTCCCGGTCCGGCAGGTCGTCCGAGGATAGACCGCCGTCCGGCAGCCGGACCGTGCGGGGCGCGCTCAGTGTGCCCCGTACCCCCGCCGCCTCCCAACGGCGGAAGTACGGGGTGAACACCGCGAAGTGGTCCTTGCCCGCCGGGACCACCCGGCCCGGAGCGAGCGCGGTGACCACCGCGTCATGGATGCGCAGTTCGCAGCCGCTGTCCGCCAGGGCGGTACGCAGCTGCTCCTCACGCCGTGCCGCGTACCCGCTCACCCCGGCTGCCATGTGCACCGCGCCGGCCCCGGTCTCCTCGACCAGCCGGCGCACCTCCGTGGCCACCGAGCCCGTACGGACGATGAGCCGGCCGCCCCGTTTCCGCAGCCCGGCATTCAGGTCCGCCAGGCAGTCGGCGAGGAACGCGAGCCGGTTGGGGGCGTCGAACCCGGCCCGGTGGACGGCGTCGTCCCGGACGAAGAGCGGGACGACCTGGTCCGCGTCCCGCAGGGCGGAACGCAGCACCGGGTTGTCGTGCAGACGCAGATCGGAGGTGAACAGCACCACCGCGACGCTCATGGAACGCATGCTCCTTGCAGAGGGGGGTAGGCGAACGGTCAGGCGGCCGGGAAGTCCATCACGGCCACCGGATCGGACGTCGGTTCGGCCGATCCGCCCGCCGGCTCGACCGTGATGCCCATGCCTGTCGCCCGGTCCACGGGTCCGTCCAGCAGCACCGCGTCATCGCTCGCCGAAGGGTCCATCAGACCGGCCGAGCGCATGGTGCCCCCGTCGTTGAACCAGAGCTGGTAGACCTTGCCGCTCGGCGGCCGCTCCATCCCCGAGGCCAGGATCACCGCCTGGTTCCGGTCCTGGGAGACGACGACGGTGGCGCGTGCGCCGCCGCCCAGATCGCTCGACGTGGTCTTCGCGTCGGGCGCGGAGAGTACCTCGGCCAGCTGCTCGCTCTGCCGCGTGGCCTCGTTCGCCTCCTGGCGGGCGTCCTGCGCCACCTGGTTCTGCCACACCGCCACTCCGCCGAAGGCGGCCGCCGCCGCGATGCAGGCGGCGAGCGCGTAGCTGGACCAGCGGCCGGTGCGGCCACCGCCGCCCGTGCGTCCCGTTCTGCCGTGCGACGGCGTCTCCTGGCGTACGGTCGTGATCTCCGCCAGCACCCTCGCGCGCAGCTCGCGCGGCGGGGACTCGGCGACGGCGAGCCCGAGCCGGGCGGCCGTGGCCGACAGCTCCCGCACCTCCTGGGTGCAGGCCTCGCAGTCGCTCAGATGCCGCTCGAACTCGCGGCGCTCGTCCTCCGGCAGCGCATGCAGGGCATAGGCCCCGGTCAGCGTGTGCAGATCGGCCGTGGTCATGCGCTCACCCCCAGGCAGTCGCGCAGCCGGATGAGGCCGTCGCGGAGTCGTGTCTTGATGGTGCCCAGTGGCACAGTGAGGAGCTCTGCCACCTCACGGTAGGTCAGGCCCTGGTAGTAGGCCAGGGTGACGGACTGTCGCTGGAGTTCGGACAGGGTCCGCAGACAGCGGCGTACCTGCTCTCTCTCCAGCCGGGTCTCCACCTGTTCGGAGACCTCGTCGAAGGCGGGCGTCCGGTCCAGGAGCGCCGCCTTGTGCTCGCGGGCCGCCGACGCCTCGGCCGAGCGGACCCGGTCGACGGCCCGGTGGTGGGCCAGGGTCAGCACCCAGTTCATCGCGCTGCCCCGGGCGGCCTGGAAGCGGGGGGCGGTACGCCACACCTCCACCAGCACCTCCTGGGCGACCTCCTCCGACTGGGCCGGATCGCGGAGCACGCTGCGGACGAGGCCGAGCACAGGCCCGGAGACCGCGTCGTACACCTTGGCGAACGCGTCCTGGTCCCCGCGCGCGACCCGCACCATGAGTTCCTGCAAGTCAGGCTCCGGCGAGGGCACCCCGCTCATCTGTACGGCTTGGTTCACGCGGGTTTCCTCCCGGGACGTCATCGCTTCCGGGAATGGTTCGGAGCCGATGGCCGTGCGGATTGGTCCAGTGCCCGCGATCTTTCCAGAATCTGTTCCGCCCGACCGTGCGACGCAGCGGCGCGATTCAGCCGCGCCCGCTCACCCGGCGGCGGACGGACTTCGCCCACCGCCGGGACCGGCGGTGGGCGAAGTCCTGGACGCCTGCGGCGCGGGGCCTACGCGGCCGCTGCCGGGCCCTCCTGCTCGCGCTCCACCTGCTCGTTCCACTCGCGCTTGACCGCGCGCCAGGCGTCGTCGTTCTGGCCGAGGCGCCAGTAGCCGGAGATCGACAGCTGGGCGAGCGGGATCTGCCGCTCCACGCGCAGGTGGCGGCGGATCTCCTTCACGAAGCCCGCCTCGCCGTGCACGAACGCCTGGACCTCGCCCTCCGGGAAGTCCAGCCCCTTCACGGCCGCGGTCACCAGCTCGCCGACGGGCCGGTCGCCGCGGTGCAGCCAGGTCACCTCCACCCCGTCGGGCGTCACGATCTTCTGCTCCTCCGAGGCGTCCGGCACCTCGACGAAGGCGTGCACCAGGGCGCCCGCCGGCATCTGCTCCAGCGACGCGGCGATCGCCGGCAGCGCGCTCTCGTCGCCGGCCAGGAGGTGCCAGCCGGCCGAGGCCTGCGGCCCGTAGCCGCCGCCGGGGCCGAGGAAGGTGACCTGCTCGCCGACCTGGGCGCGCCGTGCCCACGGGCCCGCGAGGCCCTCGTCGCCGTGGACGACGAAGTCGACCGCCATCTCCCGGGCGACCGGGTCCCACGAGCGGATCGTGTACGTACGGGTGGTGGGCCACAGCTCGCGCGGGTGGCTCTCACGGATGGCCGCGATGTCGAACGGGTGCGCGTAGTCGGCGCCCTCGGGCGCGAAGCACAGCTTGATGTAGTGGTCGGTGAAGCCGTCCAGGGAGAAGCCGGCGAGCCCCTCGCCGCCGAGGACCACGCGCACCATGTGCGGGGTGATCTGCTCGGTGCGCACGACCTGCGCCCCCTGGGCCTTGGGTCCTTGCCGGGCCGGCCGCTCTGCCACGAGGTACTCCCTGGGTTGTGACGTACGGGCCCACTCGTCGGTGGACGGGTGAGCGCGGCGTACGTGTCGGCACATGGGGCCGGACACCTCCGGCCCCGATGACTTAGGTATGCCTAAGTTAACACCTCAGGCCTGGAGTGTGGTGAGGAGACGCTGAAGCGCCCCGCCCAGCCCCCACTGCTCGGCAAGCGCTTCCAGCGCGGCCGGGTCGCGCGGCTCGCGGGGCAGCGCCGGGTCGAAATCGGGCAGCGGCACGTCCTGGGCCACCCGCACGACCTTCGGCGCGACCGCCACGTAATCCCACGCCTCGTCCAGCCGCTTGCGCTGCGAGGGGGTGAGCTTCGCCTGGGGATCGTCCACCGCCGCCATGATCCCGGCCAGGTCCCCGTACGCGTCCAGCAGCTTGGCCGCCGTCTTCTCGCCGATGCCGGGCACGCCCGGGAGGCCGTCGCTCGGGTCGCCGCGGAGCAGGGCCAGGTCCACATAGCCCGCGCCGTCCACGCCGTACTTCTCGCGGAGCCACGCCTCGTCGGTCAGCTGGAGCGTGCCGACGCCCTTGAGGGGATAGAGCACCCGCACCCGCCGGGCGTCGTCGACCAGCTGATAGAGGTCGCGGTCGCCCGTCACGATGTCCACCGGGCCGGTCGCCCGGGCGGTGAGCGTGCCGATCACGTCGTCCGCCTCGTACGGCGTCACGCCGACGCGGGCGATCCCCAGCGCGGCCAGCACGTCCTCGATGATCGGGACCTGTGGGGAGAGGGTGTCGGGGACCTCCTCCTCGTCGGTCTGCCCGGCCGGCGTCTCCTCGGCCACCCGGTGCGCCTTGTACGTCGGGATCAGGTCCACCCGCCACTGCGGGCGCCAGTCGTTGTCCCAGCAGGCGACCAGCTCGTCGGGCCGGTGGTCCTGGACCAGGCGGGCGATGAAGTCGAGGAGTCCGCGCACGGCGTTGACCGGGGTCCCGTCCGGCGCGCGCACCGAGTCGGGGACGCCGAAATAGGCGCGGAAGTAGAGAGAGGCGGTGTCGAGGAGCATCAGGCGTCGCGTCACCCAACCGATGATGCCCCACGCCGCTGACAGTCGCCGTCGATGGCTCCCGGTGACCGGCGCGCACGCCTGTGGTGACCTGGAACACATTTCCGTTTGGTCTGTGTAAGTGCGGGCAGGCGCGCCATCGGAGCGGACCACGTCGCATTTTCAACTAATGCATGTGCCATGCGGGCCGAAACCGCACTGCTCCACGGTCTGCCGGCGGGGGTGGCAGACCGTTTTTCAGTTCGACCCGTGAGGTGGATGTGTCCAGGCTGCAAGCCGAGAACTTGTACAAAGTGTTCGGCCGACGACCCGATCAAGCCGTCCGGAAGCTGGAGGGCGGCGCGGACCGCGACGAACTCCGCGCCGACGGAACCACCGCAGCGGTGATCGACGCCTCCTTCACGGTGGAGCCGGGCCAGATCTTCGTCGTGATGGGCCTGTCCGGCTCGGGCAAGTCCACGCTGCTCCGGATGCTCAACGGGCTGCTCGAACCCACCGCCGGACGCGTGCTCTTCGACGACCAGGACCTCACCGCCCTGAGCCCCCGCGATCTGCGGAACGTGCGCTCCACCAAGATCAGCATGGTCTTCCAGCACTTCGCGCTCTTCCCCCACCGCAGTGTCCTGGACAACGCCGCGTACGGCCTGGAGGTCCAGGGGGTACCCCGCGCCGAGCGGATCAGGCGGGCCACCGAGGCCCTGGAGCTGACCGGCCTCGCCGGCTGGGAGAACTCCTGGCCCGACGAGCTCTCCGGCGGTATGCAGCAGCGCGTCGGTCTCGCCCGCGCCCTGGCCACCGACGCCGACCTGCTCCTCATGGACGAGTCCTTCAGCGCGCTCGACCCGCTGATCCGGCGCGACATGCAGGACCAGCTCCTGGAGCTCCAGAAGCGGCTGAAGAAGACCATCGTCTTCATCACCCACGACCTCAACGAGGCCATGCGCCTCGGCGACCGGATCGCCGTGATGCGCGACGGCAGGATCGTCCAGCTCGGTACCGCCGAGGACATCCTCGTCACCCCGGCCAACGACTACGTCGCCTCCTTCACCCAGGACGTCGACCGCTCCCGGGTGCTCACCGCGGGCGCCATCATGGCCGAGGCGCACACCGTCATGGGCTCGACCACGACCGACGGCAAGGAGCTGCGCACCCCGCAGGACGTCCTCGCCGCGGCCCCCGCCACGGTCACGGAGTCCACGCCGATCATCGAGCTGTTCACCCCCTGCTCGCAGAGCGCGGACCCGGTGGCCGTCACCGACGCCAAGGGCAAGCTCGTCGGCGTCGTGCCCAGCTCCCGGCTGCTCGCCGTGCTCGGCGACCCGATGACACCCACCGAGGCCCTCAAGGACTCCGTGGCATCCAAGGACTCCGGGTCACCGGACAAGACGCTCCCTGACAACGATGCCGTGAAGAAGGTGGCCAGTGTTTAGGCTCCCTCTCGGCGAATGGGTCGACTCCGCCGTCGACTGGCTCCAGACCCACCTCGCCTGGCTGTTCGACGCGATCAGCTCCATCGTCAGCGGCATGTTCGACGGCATAGCCGCCGTCCTCTCCGCCCCCCACCCGCTCCTCTTCGCGGGCATCGTCGCGATCATCGCCTGGTGGCTGCGCGGCCTGCCCGCCGGGCTGCTGGCCTTCGTCGGATTCGCCCTCATCGACTCCGTCGAGCTGTGGGCCGAGGCGATGGACACGCTCACCCTGGTGCTCGTCGCCACCCTGGTCACGCTGCTCATCGCCGTACCGCTCGGCATCTGGGCCTCCCGGTCCAAGACCGTCAGCGCGGTGGTCCGGCCGGTCCTGGACTTCATGCAGACCATGCCCGCCATGGTCTACCTGATCCCCGGCGTCATCTTCTTCGGCGTCGGCGTGGTCCCCGGCATCATCGCCACCATCATCTTCGCGCTGCCCCCGGGCGTCCGGATGACCGAGCTCGGCATCCGCCAGGTCGACGGCGAACTCGTCGAGGCGGCCGAGGCCTTCGGCACCACCTCGCGCAACACCCTGCTCCGCATCCAGCTGCCGCTCGCGCTGCCCACGATCATGGCCGGCATCAACCAGGTCATCATGCTGGGCCTGTCCATGGTCGTCATCGCGGGCATGGTCGGCGGCGGCGGCCTCGGTGGCTCCGTCTACCGCGCCATCGGCAACATCGACGTCGGCCTCGGCTTCGAGGCGGGCATCTCCATCGTCATCCTCGCCATGTACCTGGACCGGATGACCGGCGCGCTCGGCCGCGAGGTCTCCCCGCTCGGCCGCCGCGCCGCCGCCAAGGCGCAGGCGTCCGTCGAGGGCTGGAAGATCTGGGCCTACCGCCCGCAGCCCGTCGTCGCGGTCGCCGGCATCGTGGCCCTCGCGCTCGTCGCGGGCGGCATGGGCATCTTCGGCGGCTCCGCCAAGAACACCGCCTCCGGCGCGGACGCGCAGGTCGGCGACGGCAAGAAGATCTCCATCGGCTACATCCCGTGGGACGAGGGCATCGCCTCCACCTTCCTCTGGAAGGAGATGCTGGAACAGCGCGGCTACGAGGTCGACGTCAAGCAGTACGAGGCCGGCGCGCTCTACACCGGCATGGCCAACGGCCAGATCGACTTCCAGACCGACTCCTGGCTCCCCACCACCCATGCCAGCTACTGGAAGAAGTACCAGGACCGCCTGGAGGACATGGGCCCCTGGTACGCCCCCACCTCGCTGGAGCTCGCGGTACCGGCGTACATGAAGGACGTCCGGTCCATGGAGGACCTGAAGGGCCGGGCCTCCGAGTTCAAGGGCCGGATCGTCGGCATCGAGCCGAGCGCCGGTGAGATGGGCCTGCTCAAGGACAAGCTGCTGCCGGGCTACGGCCTGGACAAGGAGTACAAGCTCATCGACGGCTCCACGCCGTCCATGCTGGCCGAGCTGAAGCGCGCGTACGCCAAGAAGGAACCGATCGTCGTTCCGCTCTGGTCGCCGCACTGGGCGTACAACGACTTCGACCTCACCAAGCTCAAGGACCCCAAGGGCCTCTGGGGCAAGGGTGACGGCATCCACACCCTGGCGCGCAAGGGCTTCACCGAGGAGAACCCCACGGTCGCCAAGTGGCTCAAGGACTTCAAGATGAGCGAGGAGCAGCTCACCAGCCTTGAGGCCGAGATCCAGAAGGCCGGCTCCGGCAAGGAGCAGGACGCCGTCCGCACCTGGCTCGAGGCCAACCCGGGCGTCGCCGACAAGTGGTCCCCGGCCCCGAAGGACGCCCAGGCGGCCGGCGGTGACGACGAGCGCAAGCGCCCGGTCGAGGTCGCCTGGTTCCCCTGGGAGGAGGACATCGCCGCCACGTACCTGTGGAAGGCGGTCCTGGAGGAGCGCGGCTACAAGATCAACCTCAAGCAGTTCGAGGTCGGCCCGATGTACGCCGCCATGTCGCGCGGCCAGATCGACGTGCAGTTCGACGGCTGGCTGCCGTACACCCAGAAGAATTACTGGGACAAGTACGGCGACAAGCTGTCCGACCTCGGTTCCTGGTACGGGCCGACCTCCATCGAGGTCGCCGTCCCCGACTACGTCAAGGACGTCAAGACGCTCGACGACCTCAAGGGCAAGGGCGGCGACTTCAAGGGCCGGATCGTCGGCATCGAGCCCGGCACCGCCACCATGGAGAACCTCAAGACGAACGTCCTGCCGAGTTACGGCCTGGACAAGGAGTACAAGGTCCTGGACTCCTCCACGCCCGGGATGCTCGCCGAGCTGAAGCGGGCGTACGCCAAGAAGGAGCCCATCGCCGTCCTGCTCTGGACCCCGCACTGGGCGTACAACGAGTACGGCATGACCAAGCTGAAGGACCCCAAGAAGACGTTCGGTGACGGCGACCGGCTGCACACCATCGCCTCCAAGGAGTTCCCGAAGCAGTACCCGCAGCTCACCAAGTGGTTCAAGAACTTCAAGCTCGACGAGAAGCAGCTCGGCGGCCTGGAGAACGAGATCCAGAAGCGCGGCGCGGGCCACGAGGAGGAAGCCGTGAAGGCCTGGATGGACGAAAATCCCGGCATCGCGGACACCATGGCACCCCAGTAGGGGTTCCGGAACGCGAAAAGCGCAGGTGAGGGGTGGGCGCCGCCGTCGGGCGGGGCCCACCCCTTCCGGCTGTCCGGGGGGCCGATAACCGGACGTCTCGCGCAACCATGTGCGTAAGGTGCTGGCAGCCGGGAGGATGGCTGAGGCGGGAGGGAGCCGTTCATGGACGACAAGGACACACCGCGGGTGGGTGCCGCGGTCCGCCGTCGGCGCCGCACCCTGGGCCTCACGCTGGCCGCGGTCGCCGAGCGCAGCGGGCTCTCCGTGCCCTTCCTCAGCCAGATCGAGAACGAGCGCGCCCGCCCCAGCGCCCGTTCCCTCGACCGGGTCGCCGAGGCGCTGGAGACCACCACCTCACGGTTGCGGGCCGCCGCCGACTCGGCGCGCGCGGTCGATGTCGTACGAGGAGAGGAAGGCGACGGCGTACGCCGGGTGGTGCGCGGGCGCCACCAGCTCAGCGCCCTGGAGTTCACCGGCGAGCAGGACCTCGGGCGCGAGTTCCAGCACCGCAACGACGAGCTGATGTACGTCGTCGAGGGCGCCGCCGAGGTCGAGGCGGAGGGCCAGGCGTACCGGCTGGGGCGCGGCGACACCCTGTTTCTCTCCGGCGGCGTACGGCACCGCTGGCGCGCCACCCTGCCCGGCACCCGGCTCCTGCTGGTCGCGGTGGCGGAGCACATCGACGCCACGTACGACTCGCGCCGCTGAGGGCCGGGGTCACCGGTGCGTGTCGTCTCCCTGGTCCCCTCCCTCACCGAGGCGGTCGCCGTCACCGCTCCCGGGCTGCTCGTCGGCGTCACCGACTGGTGCACCCACCCCGAAGGCCTGGCCGCCGCCCGGATCGGCGGCACGAAGAACCCGGACGTGGCCGCCGTCGCCGCCCTCGCACCCGACCTCGTCATCGCCAACGAGGAGGAGAACCGGGCCCCCGACCTCGCCGCGCTCCGGGAGGCCGGGCTCCACGTCCTCGTCACCGAGATCCGCACCCTGGACCAGGCCTTCACCGAGCTGGACCGGGTCCTCACCACCGGCTGCGGCCTGACCCGCCCGCGCTGGCTCGCCGAGGCCGAGGAGGCCTGGTCCGCGCTGCCCGTGCCTTCCGCGAGCCCGCGCCCCGCCGTCGTACCGATCTGGCGCAGGCCCTGGATGGTGCTCGGCCGCGACACCTTCGCCGGTGACCTGCTGGCCCGCCTAGGGGTGCGCAACGTGTACGCGGACCACGCCGACCGCTACCCGCGCATCCCGCTCGACGAGCTGAACGCGTCCGGTGCCGAGCTGGTGGTCCTGCCGGACGAGCCCTACCGCTTCACCGCAGAGGACGGGCCCGAGGCATTCCCCACCCTGCCCGCCGCCCTCGTCGACGGGCGTCTGCTCACCTGGTACGGGCCGTCGCTGCTGCGGGCGGCACAGGAGCTGCCGTCAGCGCTCCGCTGACCACCCCGCGTACGGTCCGCGCTCCGGCGACCAGCCACGCGGCCAACAGGAACACGTACAGCGCCACGGCCAGCCAGGTCAGCGCGTCCAGACCGGTGTGCCGGGCCAGCCCGGCCGCCCCCGTCACACACGTCCCCACAGGGAACGTGAACGCCCACCACGTCATCGCGAACCCCATACCGTCACGCGTCGCCCTTATGACCATCGCCCCGGCCAGCGCCAGCCACAGCAGCGCGAACCCCATCACCGGCACCCCATAGAGCACCGCGAACGCCCCGAACGCCGAGGCATAGGGCCCCGCCACCGCCCCAGGAGCCGCGTCGGCCAGCTGGTTGACGGCGGTCGTCGACTGGCCCAGCGGTCCCAGCACCAGAAAGAGCGTCGGCGTCAGCGCGAGCGGCAGCGGACCGTGGTGGACGAGCCGGGCGAAGACCAGCGGCAGCACCACCAGCGTGGCCAGCAGAGACAGCCCGAACATGGCGTAACAGGCCAGCAGCAGCGCCTCACGCCCCTGCCCGGCCGCCATGTGCGGCACCAGCAGGGCGCCCTGCGAGGCCGAGACCATCGGGGCGACCAGCGGCAGCAGCCAGACCGGTGACGCGGTGCCGGGCGCCGGACGGTGGCGTACGACCATCAGGTACGGCACCACGACGGCGGCCACCACACCGATCACCGTCCCCGCGACGAACAGCACCACATCCACCGCCAGCGCCGCCCGTACGCCGACGACGTCCGCGCCCACCGTCAGCGTGGCCCCGCCGACCGCCAGCAGCGCCATGGAGAGGCACCCGTAGAACGGCGCGACCGCCGGGTCCAGGAGGTGCGCGCGGGCCTGGTCGCGGTGGTGGAGCCAGTGGCCCGCCCGCGCGGCGAGGACGGCGGCGAGCAGCACGGCCGACAGCGCCCACACCACCGTGCACGCGCCGCGCAGACCGGGCACGTCCACCGGGAGCGCCGCTCCGGCGCTCGCCACGATCGCGGTGCCCATGACGCTCGCGTACCAGTTCGGGCCGATGTGCCGCAGGGACGGCAGCCGCCGCACGACCGGCCGCGGGCCCGGCCACGCGTCCTGGCGGGGGAGCGGTTCGACGGTCCGGGTCTGCGGAAAGATGGCCATGCCACGATTCTTCGCGCGCCCGGCTCCGCCCACCAGGGACCCCGTTCCTATGAGGTCATAAGCTGGCTTTATGTCCAGTGACGACGATGCCCTCCGCGCCCCCCTCTCCCACCGGGTCCCCGACCTCGGAGCGCTGGAGCTGCTGCTCGCCGTCGCGCGCCACGGCAGCCTCGGACGGGCCGCCAAGGACGTCGGCATCACCCAGCCCGCCGCCTCCAGCCGCATCCGCTCCATGGAACGGCAACTCGGCGTAGCCCTGCTCGACCGCTCCCCGCGCGGCTCCCGGCTCACCGACGCGGGCGCGCTCGTCACCGACTGGGCACGCCGGGTGGTGGAGGCCGCCGAGGCGTTCGACGCCGGGGCGCAGGCGCTGCGCGACCGGCGGGACTCCCGGCTGCGGGTCGCGGCCAGCATGACGATCGCCGAGTACCTGCTGCCCGGCTGGCTGATCGCCCTGCGCGCGGAGCGCCCGGACACCGCCGTCTCGCTCCTCGTCGGCAACTCGGCGGACGTGGCCCGCCGCCTGGTCACCGGCGAGGCCGACCTGGGGTTCGTGGAGGGCCTGTCGATACCGGAAGGCCTGGACGGCACCGTCATCGCCCACGACCGCCTGGTCGTCGTGGTCGCCCCCAGCCACCCGTGGGCCCGCCGCCGCACCCCGCTGCTCCCCGGTGAACTGGCCGCGACCCCGCTGATCCTCCGCGAGCGCGGCTCCGGCACCCGTCAGGTCCTGGACGCGGCCCTCGCCGTCCACGGCGGCCTCGCGCAACCGCTGCTGGAACTCTCCTCCACGACCGCCGTGAAGGGCGCGGCGGAGAGCGGCGCCGGACCCTGCGTCCTGAGCGAACTGGCCCTCGGCGAGGAGCTGTCCGCCCGCCGCCTGGTCAAGATCCCGGTCGCCGGCGTACGGCTGCGCCGCCAGCTGCGGGCCGTCTGGCCGGCGGGCCACCGGCCCACCGGACCCGCCCGCGACCTGCTCTCCCGCACCGGGCGGTCCACCGGCGCCCCGACTCCGTAACCGCTTCGAACACGTTGTGAACGCGGCCTAGAGTGGCCCCATGAGCTTCGCGACGCCGCCCGGTTGGTACCCGGACGCCGGGACACCCGGCACCGACCGCTGGTGGGACGGCACGGCCTGGACCGCGCACACCCGCCCGTCCGCCGCCGTCGCACCGCACGAGCCGGTGCACCAGCCGTACGCGCCCCAGGTGTTCGGCCCGCCGGTCCCGCCTCCGGCCACCCGAAGCGGCAGCCGTACGCGCGTCCTGGCGATCACCCTCTCCGGCCTGCTGGTCCTGGGCGCGGCCGTCACCGCCGCCGTGCTGCTGGGACCCGACGACAGCGGTACGCGAGCGACCCCGGGACCCACCGCCTCCGACCCGGTCCCCACCGCGCCGGCCACCTCCCCGACACCCTCGCCGGAGCACAGCCCGGACGGCGACCCCGGTGTCCTCGTCGACCAGCTCAACGGGATCACGCTGGCGGTGCCCGACGGCTGGGAGAAGGCGGACAACACCTTCGACGACGCCCCGACCATCCGTACCGCCGTCTCCTACGACTGCCCCGGTACCTCCTCCTTCTGCTACCGGGGCACCGTCTCGACCCGCTCCGCGCGGGCCGGCCGGAGTGACCCCAAGGCCATCGCGGAGGCCGACATCACCACCGCCGCCGACACGGCCTACGAGGAGGACGTCCTGGGTCAGCGCACCCACGGCGGGATCACGTCCCACCAGGTGCTCAAGGCGCAGCCGGTGGCCGTCGCCGGGCGCACCGGATACCTGGTGCGCTGGCGGGTCGTCACCGGGAAGGGCCCCGGCGGTGTGGTGCAGTCCGTGGCCTTCCCGTCGACGGTGGGCACCGAGACACCGGTGATCGTCCGGCTCGCCTTCGACGCGGACCGGCCGGAGCTGCCGGTCTCGCTGATGGACACGATCACGCGGTCGATCCGGCCGATCGGGGACAGCGCGACGAGCGGCGGCGTGGGCGCGTCGATCGGCCCCTGAACACGCGCGAGCAGGGGCTCAGAGGAAGGTCTTCCCCTCGCCCCGGTACGTCGGAACGGTCGCCGTGATCCGGTCGCCCTCGATCAGCCGCAGCGCGTCGAACCGCTCGCACAGCTCACCGGCCTTGGCGTGCCGGAACCACACCTTGTCGCCGATCAGCAGATCGTCGGCGGGCGAGCCGAGCAGCGGCGTCTGGACCTCGCCCGCGCCCTCCTGCGGGTCGTAGCGCAGCCCTTCCGGGAGGTACGGAACCGGCGACCGGTCCGCGCCGGCCGCGCCGGAGGCCGGGTAGCCGCCGCCGAGCACCGTCACCACGCCCACGCCCGGCCGACGCACCACGGGCTGCGCGAACAGGGCCGCCGGGCGGGCGGAGAACGACGTGTAGTTGTCGAAGAGGCGCGGCACGTACAGCCCCGAACCCGCCGCGATCTCCGTCACCGCGGCCTCGGCCGCCGTGTGCTGCACGCTGCCGGTGCCGCCGCCGTTGACGAACTCCAGCTCCGGCGCGACCGCGCGCACGGCCCGCACCACCTCGGCGCGCCGGGCCGCCAGCTCCTTACGGGCCGTGGCCTGCATCAGCCGGATCGCCCGGGACCGCAGCGGCCGTCCCGCCAGCGCGTCACCGACCCCGGCGACATGACCTTCGTACGCCATCAGCCCCACCAGCCGGAAACCCGGCCTGCGCGCCACCGAACGGGCCAGCTCGGCGAGTTGGGCGGGGGAGCGGAGCGGCGAACGGAGCGCCCCGATCCGGATCCGGCCGCCCAGCAGCCGGAGCGAGGTGTCCAGCTCCAGGCAGACCCGGATCTCCTCCTGCCCACCGGCCCGGGAGGCGTCGATCAGCTCCAGCTGGGACGGGTCGTCCACCATCACCGTCACCGCGGCGGCCAGTTTCGGATCGGCGGCCAGCTCGGCGAAGGCGGCCCGGTCGGCGGACGGGTAGGCCAGCAGTACGTCGTCGAACCCGGCCCGCGCCAGCCAGAGCGACTCCGCCAGCGTGAACGACATGATCCCGGCGAACCCGGGCCGCGCGAGCACCCGCTCCAGCAGAGCCCGGCACCGCACGGACTTGCTCGCCACCCGGATCGGCTTCCCGTCGGCTCTCGCCACCAGATCGTCGGCGTTGTCGTCGAAGGCGTCCAGATCGACGATCGCGAGCGGGGCGTCGAGATGGGCGGTGGCCCGGTTGTACCGGGCCCGGTCAGCGGCGCGGGCAGTCATGGCCGCAGCTTGCCAGAGAGCCGCTACGGCTGGGTAGGGGACGTTCGGTGCAGATCCGCCGAGGCCGGACGTCCCGTTCCCCGCCGTACGCCCGCAGCCCGTAGAGTGACGGACACGCGAGCACCAACGCGCCTGGCGGTGGCGGTGATCCGTGGTCGGTACGGGACGTGAACCAGGGGGCCGGATGAGTACCGAAGCGCGACGCGCTCCCGTGCCACCCCGCCCGACGACCCCACCGGCCCCATCGGTCCCGCCGCCCCCTTCCCGGGCTCCCGGCGCTCCGGGCACGCAGCAGCCGCCGCCGGGCACGCAGCAGGTGTCGGGCCCCTCTTCCGCCCCCGCGGCCCCACGCCCCTCCCCAGCACCCTCCGCCCCACCGGCCCCCGAGGCGCCCCCCGCCCCCGCAGCCACCCCTTACCCCACCCACCCCGGCCCGCCCCCCGCCTTCACCACCCGGCGCAGGCCGGTAGGGGCCGTCGGCCTCACCCCGGCGCCGGGTTCGGGCGGCCCCCCGCCCCCCGGGGCGTACCCCGTCCCCGCCCGCTACGGCTACCCCGAGACGCCCGTGGAGACCACCACCCGGCTCCGGCCCGTCCCGACGGCCCGGCAGAGGTGGCGTGCGGCGACCGCCGCCGCCTGCGTCGTCCTCGGGCTCGGGCTGATCGGCGGGGCCGTCACCGGGGCCTGGCTGACCGGGGACTCCTCCGCAGAGCCCACCCGGACCGCGTACACCGAAGGCCGTACCGTCTGGCACAGCGTCCCCGTCGACACGCTCTTCCCGGGCATGCTCAAGGGCACCGGCGCCGGGCCCGGCGGGACCAACCGCACCTGGACCCGGCTCTCCGTCGCCGCCGACAGCGACTGCTCCCAGGGCCTCGACCCGCTGCTCCGCACCACCCTCCGGTCCGTCGGCTGCGAGCGGATGGTGCGGGCCACCTACACCGACTCGACCCGCTCCGCCGTCACCACCGTCGGCATGGTCGTCACCGAGGCCGACGCCGCCGGGATGCAGGCCCTGAGCACGCGGTTCACCGAGCAGCAGCTCGCCGCGCGAAAGGACCTGATGCCCCGTACGTACGCTCCCGAAGGCACCCTCGCCGCCGGCTTCGGCGACCGGCAGCGGGCCAGCTGGACCGTCCGGCCGCTCACCGAGATCCCGGTCGTCGTCTTCGCGGTCTCCGGCTTCGCCGACGCGCGTACGGTCGCCGAGCCGCAGCCCGCCGACGCGGCGACGCGGACGCCCGCCACCACGGACATCGCCCAGGCAGGCCTCGGCCACGAGGCCAAGGGCATCGCGGACCGGGTGGAGCGAGGGCTGCGCAAGACCGTCACCGAGCTCGTGGAGCCGCCCGCATGACCCGACGACGACCCCACCGCGTCCTCGCCGCGGTCTGCGCCGCCGCCGTCCTCGCGCTCACCCCCGCGGCCCCCGCCCACGCCGACGCCATCCGCGACCAGCAGTGGGCCCTCGCCGCCCTGCACACCGACCGCGCCTGGCAGACCACGAAAGGCGCGGGCGTCACCGTCGCGGTCCTGGACACCGGCGTCGACGGCTCCCACCCCGACCTCGTGGACCAGGTGCTCCCCGGCAAGGACCTCGTCGGCTTCGGCGCCTCGCAGGGCGACTCCTCCTGGGCCCTGCACGGCACCGCCATGGCCGGGATCATCGCCGGACACGGCAACGGCCCCGGCCGCACCGACGGCGTCCTCGGCGTCGCACCCGAGGTCAAGATCCTGCCGGTCCGCGTCATCCTGGAATCCAAGGACCCGGCCCGCGCCAAGGCCCGCAAGACCCGTGGCACCGCACTCGCCCAAGGAATCCGCTGGGCCGCCGACAACGGCGCCGACGTCATCAACCTCTCCCTCGGCGACGACAGCGAGTCCGCCCACCCGGACCCGGGCGAGGACTCCGCCATCCAGTACGCCCTCTCCAAAGGCATCTCCGTGGTCGCCTCGGCCGGCAACGGCGGCGAGAAGGGGGACCGGATCTCCTACCCGGCCGCCTACCCGGGCGTGATCGCGGTCGCCGCCGTCGACGAGTACGGCACCCACGCCGCCTTCTCCACCCGCCGCTGGTACGCCACCGTCAGTGCCCCCGGCGTCGACATCGTCGTCGCCAACCCGGACGGCCACTACTACATCGAGTGGGGTACGTCGGCGGCCGCCGCGTTCGTCTCCGGCGCCGTCGCCCTGGTCCGCGCCGCCCACCCGGGCCTCGACCCCGCCCGGATCAAGAAGCTCCTCGCCGACACCGCCCGCGACACCCCCGCCGGAGGCCGCGACGACGCCCGCGGCTACGGCATCGTCGACCCGGCGGAGGCCATCGAGGCGGGCTCCCGGCTCCACCCCGGCGACATCGGCGCCCAGACCGCCACCGCGGGCCACCGCAAGAAGTACTTCGGGCCCGGCCCGACCCCGCCGCCCGCCGCCGACGACCCGGTCAACTGGGCGGCCCCGCTCGCGGGCGGCCTCGGCGCGGCCCTCCTGGCGGCGGCGGTCATCCTCTGGCGCGGCCGGAACGCGCCGGGCCGCCGCTGAACCCCAGGCTCAGCGCCCACGCCTCCAGGCACTACCCTCGACCCGTGGCGCTCAAGAACATCCCGGACTCCGGTTTCTCCGATGACGACGGCTCGGCCTCTCCCGCCCTGACCAGCGCACTCGATGCCTGGTCGCGGGACCGGACCGCCGTCGGCCCGGTCCTCGCAGCCCTCCGGGAGGCCCGGCTCCTCGTTCCCGTCGTCGCCGTCCTCGGTGAGGTGGAGGAGGACGAGAAGGGGCTGCGGCGCGAGAAGACCAGCGACATGGCCGTCCCCACCCTCAAGGCCGGTGACCGGCGCGCGCTGCCCGCCTTCACCTCGACCGACTCGCTGGCCCGCTGGGACCCCGAGGCCCGCCCCGTCGCCGTACCGCTGCACCAGGCCCTCCAGGCCGCCGCGCACGAGAAGGCCGACACCGTGGTGCTGGACCTCGCCGGGCCCGTCGCCTTCGAGCTGAGCGGTCAGGCGCTCCTGGCGCTGGCGGAGAACCGCACCAGCACCGACCCCCTCCAGGACCCCGCGGTGATCGCGGCCGTACGGGAGGCCGTCGCCGCCGAACCCGCCGTGCTCCGCGCCCACCTGGGCCCGGGCCGGGCCGACGGCACTCTCGCCCTGGTCCTCGCCCCGGACGCGGTCCCCGCCGAGGCGGCCCGCCGGGTGGCCGAGGTGCTCTCCGGCAGCGAGGTGCTCCGGGCCCGGCTGGTCGGCGGGCTGGACCTGGCGCTGCTGCCGGCCGGAGCCGACGCACCGGGTGAGCCGCTGTTTCGCCGCTGAGGCCGGACACGCGTGAGCCCGCCGCCCCACGGAGGGGCGGCGGGCTCACGTACGTACGAAAAGAAGGCGTCTAGCCGTAGACCGGGCCCGTGTACTTCTCGCCCGGTCCCTGGCCCGGCTCGTCCGGCACCAGTGAGGCCTCGCGGAAGGCGAGCTGGAGCGACTTCAGGCCGTCCCGCAGCGGCGAGGCGTGGAAGGTGCTGATCTCCGTGGTGGAGGCGTCCAGCAGCCCGGCCAGGGCGTGCACCAGCTTGCGGGCCTCGTCCAGGTCCTTGTGGTCCTCGCCCTCCTCGGTGAGGCCGAGCTTCACCGCCGCCGCGCTCATCAGGTTGACGGCGACCGTCACGATCACCTCGACGGCCGGGACCTCCGCGATGTCGCGGGCCATGGCGTCGAAGCCGGGGTTCTCACTGCTGGTGGGGGTCGCGTCGCTCATGCCCACACGATAAGGCCCGGCCCAGGCCGCCCCTCGCGCGGGAGCCCCGGGGACACAGGATTAGCGCCCCCGCGGCCGGGCTGCTAACCTTGTGTGACGACCGGCCGGACACCTATGTGCCCGGCCCACAAGTGGAGGCTCCGATCTCCCACCTGACCGTCCTCACGGACGGCGGGTCACCGGTCAGGCGGTCCCCATCGTTCCGTACGGACGATGGAGCCGCCCGATGCGCCCCGCGGTTGACCGCGGCGGTGCTCCGGTAGTTCCAGGAGCCCCGCCTGTGTCCCGTCCGGGGCATTTTTGCGCTTCCGGCTCGGTTGGTCTTGACGTCACACACGTTACGCGGCTGTCCGCCAGGCGGTCGCGTGGTGCTACCGAGGAGGATCCATCAGCGCCGAGCCCCGCATCAACGACCGGATTCGCGTTCCCGAGGTCCGACTTGTCGGTCCCAGCGGCGAGCAGGTCGGGATTGTTCCGCTTGCCAAGGCCCTGGAACTCGCACAGGAGTACGACCTCGACCTGGTCGAGGTGGCGGCGACAGCCCGTCCGCCCGTGTGCAAGCTCATGGACTACGGGAAGTTCAAGTACGAGTCGGCCATGAAGGCCCGTGAGGCGCGCAAGAACCAGGCGCACACGGTCATCAAGGAGATGAAGCTCCGGCCGAAGATCGACCCGCACGACTATGACACCAAGAAGGGTCACGTCGTCCGGTTCCTCAAGCAGGGCGACAAGGTCAAGATCACGATCATGTTCCGTGGTCGTGAGCAGTCCCGCCCGGAGCTGGGCTTCCGACTGCTCCAGCGTCTCGCTTCGGACGTGGAGGACCTGGGCTTCATCGAGTCCAACCCGAAGCAGGACGGCCGGAACATGATCATGGTTCTGGGCCCGCACAAGAAGAAGACCGAAGCCATGGCCGAGGCCCGCGAGGCCCAGGCCGCCCGCAAGGCGGAGCGTCAGGGCGGTACGCCCGACGCCGCGCCCGAAGGCGACAACGCCGAGGCTCCGGCCGACACACCTTCCGAGGCGTGACCATCGGGGGCCGCCATCCAGGCGCCCCCGGGTCACTCCGGAATCCCATAGAGATCTGACGCCCCTGCAGTGCGGTGCCCGGCACCGTGAGGGGCGCCACTGACGAGGAGAGAACGGCGCGATGCCGAAGAACAAGACGCACAGCGGTGCCAGCAAGCGCTTCAAGATCACCGGCTCCGGCAAGGTGCTCCGCGAGAGGGCCGGCAAGCGCCACCTGCTCGAGCACAAGTCGTCCAAGAAGACCCGCTCGCTGACCGGCACGGTCGTCGTGGCTCCGGCCGACGCCAAGAAGATCAAGAAGCTTCTCGGCAAGTGAGGCCCGGCCTCCGGCTCACGCCGGAGGCACGACCTCGATCACACCGGGACCAATTCGTTTCCGGGCCGTGTGAAGACACCCACGGCCCCGCTACAAGGAGTTAACAAGTGGCACGCGTCAAGCGGGCAGTCAACGCCCACAAGAAGCGCCGGGCGATCCTCGAGGCCGCCAGCGGCTACCGCGGTCAGCGCTCGCGTCTGTACCGCAAGGCCAAGGAGCAGGTCACCCACTCCCTGGTCTACAACTACAACGACCGCAAGAAGCGCAAGGGCGACTTCCGTCAGCTGTGGATCCAGCGCATCAACGCCGCTGCCCGCCAGAACGGCATGACGTACAACCGCCTCATCCAGGGTCTGAAGGCCGCCAACATCGAGGTGGACCGCAAGATCCTGGCCGAGCTCGCGGTCAACGACGCCAACGCGTTCGCCGCTCTCGTCGAGGTCGCTCAGAAGGCCCTCCCGAGCGACGTCAACGCCCCGAAGGCCGCCTGATCCAGGCACCGCTTTCTCGGTACGTGAACCGGACCCGCAGGCGCATGCCGTCTGCGGGTCCGGTGCGTTGCCGCTGAACCCTCACCGCCGTCACCAGAGAGGCTCGCCGCCGACCATGGGCACCCCCGAACTGATCTCCCCGCGTTCCCCGCGCGTCGCCGCCGCCCGCCGGCTGGCCCGCCGCAACTTCCGCGGCAAGGAGCGCAGGTTCATCGCCGAGGGGCCCCAGGCCGTACGCGAGGCCGCCGCCCACCGGGGCGGGGACGGCGAGCCGACGCTCATCGAGCTGTTCGCCACCCCCGAGGCCGCCGACCGATACGCCGACATCGTCGACGCCGCCCACGCGGCCGGGGCCCGGATCCACCTGGCCGGGGACGACGTCCTGGCCGACGTCTCGCAGACCGTCACCCCGCAGGGCCTCATCGGTGTCTGCCGCTTCCTGGACTCGCCGTTCCAGGAGATCCTGGACGCGAAGCCGAATCTGGTGGCCGTTCTGGCCAACGTCCGCGATCCCGGGAACGCCGGTACGGTACTGCGCTGCGCGGATGCCGCAGGCGCCGACGCGGTGGTGCTGACCGACGCCTCCGTCGACCTGTACAACCCCAAGTCCGTACGGGCGTCCGTCGGTTCGCTCTTCCACCTGCCCGTCGCCGTCGGTGTCCCCGTCGAGCAGGCCGTGCACGGGCTCCGGGACGCCGGGGTGCGGATCCTCGCCGCCGACGGGGCCGGTGACGACGACCTGGACGACGAGCTGGACGCGGGCACCATGGGCGGGCCCACCGCCTGGGTCTTCGGCAACGAGGCGTGGGGGCTGCCGGAGGAGACCCGGGCGCTCGCCGACGCCGTCGTCCGCGTCCCGATCCACGGCAAGGCGGAGAGCCTCAACCTGGCGACCGCCGCCGCCGTCTGCCTCTACGCCTCCGCCCGCGCCCAGCGCCCGCGCCGCGCCCCCGAGGCGTAACTCCGGTCCGTCCGACGGTCCGTCACCGATCGGTCCCGGCCATTCCGCTTCCCCGTCCACCGGCGCACGCCCACCGCGCGCCCCCACAGGGTGTCGCGGGTTCACCGACGACTAGTAGGGTGACGAACTCGGGGGCCCACTGCACCGGTTCGAGAGGTGGGGATACGGGATAATGGCTGTCGGCATGAGCTCGCCGCGACCGGCGCACACCGCTGTCGGGAGCCCGCACGGCACCGGCACCGAAGCCGCCCGGGACACCACCGGAACCGCGCCCGCCGACGCCCTCCCCGCCGCCATCGACCCCGACGACCTGCCCGACGGGCTCGTCGTCGCCGACGGGAGCGGCCGCGTCGTCTGCTTCAACGCCGCCGCCGCCCGCATCACCGCCACCCCCGCCGCCGAGGCGATCGGCCGGCCCCTGGACGTGGCCCTCCCGCTGGAGGACCTCAAGGGGAAGCGCTGGTGGCCGCTGACCGACCCGTACGGCGGTCTCGCCACCCGTAACGGCCAGCCCGAGCGCAACCTGCTGCTGCCCGGCGGCCGCGAGGTGCTGGTCTCCGCCCGTTACGTACGCGACCACCCGCTCGGCCCGGTGCGCCGGGTCGTCGTCTCGCTGCGCGGCACCGAGGCCCGCCGCCGTACCGAACGCAGCCACGCCGAGCTGATCGCGACCGTCGCCCATGAGCTGCGCTCCCCGCTGACCTCGGTGAAAGGGTTCACCGCCACCCTGCTGGCCAAGTGGGAGCGGTTCACCGACGACCAGAAGCGGCTGATGCTGGAGACCGTGGACGCGGACGCGGGCCGGGTCACCCGGCTCATCGCCGAGCTGCTCGACATCTCCCGTATCGACTCCGGGCGGCTGGAGCTGCGCCGCCAGCCGGTCGACATCTCCGCCGCCGTCGCCCGCCACATCCAGGCCCTCATCGCGGGTGGCCAGGCGCCGGACCGCTTCCGGGTCCGGGCCAGGGGCCCGCTGCCCGACCTCTGGGCCGACCCGGACAAGATCGACCAGATCCTCGGCAACCTGCTGGAAAACGCGGTGCGCCACGGCGAGGGAACCGTCACCATGGAGATCGCCCCCGCACCCGCGCCGGGGACGAGCGACGAGATGGGAACGGCTGTCACCGTGAGCGACGAAGGTCCCGGCATCCCCGAGGAGTCGATGGGCCGTGTCTTCACCCGCTTCTGGCGGGGGAGCAAGCGCGGTGGTACGGGCCTCGGCCTCTACATCGTCAAGGGCATCGTCGAGGCGCACGGCGGCACCATCACCGTCGACCGGGGACCCGGCGGCGGGGCCGAGTTCCGATTTATTCTGCCCGTGAGCGCGCCCGCCTATCTGGCGTGAGGCGCCCACGGGCTCCCCGACCGTCCTGCGGCCTTTAGACTCGACCTTTGGCACCTTTGCGTCCTCCAGTCGTCGAGCGGGGTCGCGCCATCAGCCAATCGGAAGCACGGGAAGAGATGTCGGCACCGAACAAGTCGTACGACCCAGTCGAGGTCGAGGCACTGAAACCGGAAGAGATCGAGCGCATGCGGGACGAGGCGTTCGCCGCCTTCGCCGCCGCCGGCGACCTCGACGCGCTCGCCCAGGCGAAGACCGCGCACACCGGAGGTACCTCGCCCCTGTCGCTCGCCAACCGCGAGATCGGCGCCCTGCCCCCGCAGGCCAAGGCCGAGGCGGGCAAGCGCGTGGGCCAGGCCCGCGGCGCCGTCTCCAAGGCGCTGGCCACCCGCCAGGCCGAGCTGGAGGCCGAGCGCGACGCTCGCGTGCTCGTCGAGGAGGCCGTGGACGTCACGCTGCCCTACGACCGCACCCCGGCCGGCGCCCGCCACCCGCTGACGACGATCATGGAGCGCGTCGCGGACGTCTTCGTGGCCATGGGCTACGAGATCGCCGAGGGCCCCGAGGTCGAGGCGGAGTGGTTCAACTTCGACGCCCTGAACTTCGTGCCCGACCACCCGGCGCGCCAGATGCAGGACACCTTCTTCGTCCAGGGCACCACGGCCGACGGCAAGGCGACCGAGGGCGACGAGTCCGGTGTCGTCCTGCGTACGCACACCTCGCCGGTCCAGGCCCGCTCGCTCCTGGAGCGCAAGCCTCCGGTCTACGTGGTCTGTCCGGGCCGGGTCTACCGCACCGACGAGCTGGACGCCACGCACACCCCGGTCTTCCACCAGATCGAGCTGCTCGCCGTCGACGAGGGCCTCACCATGGCCGACCTCAAGGGCACCCTGGACCACATGGTCCAGGCGCTCTTCGGGCCGGACATGAAGACCCGGCTGCGGCCGAACTTCTTCCCGTTCACCGAGCCGTCCGCCGAGATGGACATGGTCTGCTACGTCTGCCGCGGCGAGTCCGTCGGCAACCCGGACCGCCCCTGCCGCACCTGCGGCAGCGAGGGCTGGATCGAGCTCGGCGGCTGCGGCATGGTCAACCCCAAGGTGCTCACCGCCTGCGGTGTCGACCCCCAGAAGTACAGCGGATTCGCCTTCGGGTTCGGCATCGAACGGATGCTGATGTTCCGCCACAACGTCGAAGACATGCGAGACATGGTCGAGGGTGACGTCCGGTTCACCCGGCCGTTCGGGATGGAGATCTGATGCGCGTCCCGCTTTCCTGGCTGCGGGAGTACGTCGACCTGCCGGCGACGGAGACCGGCCGTGACGTACAGGCCAAGCTCGTCTCCGTCGGCCTGGAGGTCGAGACCGTCGAGCAGATCGGCGCGGGCCTCAAGGGCCCCCTGGTCGTCGGCAAGGTCCTGACCATCGAGGAGCTGGAGGGGTTCAAGAAGCCCATCCGCTTCTGCACGGTCGACGTCGGCTCCGCCAACGGCACCGGCGAACCGCAGGAGATCGTCTGCGGCGCCCGTAACTTCTCGGTCGGCGACAAGGTCGTCGTGGTCCTCCCGGGCGCCGTCCTGCCCGGCGACTTCGCGATCGCCGCCCGCAAGACGTACGGCAAGACCTCCCACGGCATGATCTGCTCCACCGACGAGCTCGGCATGGGCGACGACGGCACGCACGGCATCATCGTGCTGCCGCCGGAGCACGAGGTCGGCACCGACGCCATCGAGCTGCTCCAGCTCGTCGACGAGGTCCTCGACATCGCCGTCACCCCGGACCGCGGCTACTGCCTCTCCATGCGCGGGGTCGCCCGCGAGACCGCCACCGCGTACGGGCTGCCGCTGCGCGACCCGGCGCTCCTGGACGTGCCCGCGCCCAACGCGTACGGCTACCCGGTCAAGATCTCCGACCCGATCGGCTGCGACCGTTTCACCGCGCGCACCGTCACCGGTCTCCAGCCCGAGGCCCGCTCGCCGATCTGGATGCAGCGCCGTCTGCAGAAGGCCGGGATGCGGTCGATCTCGCTGGCCGTCGACATCACCAACTACGTGATGCTGGAGCTCGGCCAGCCGCTGCACGCCTACGACCGCAACCGGGTCGACGGGCCGATCGGCGTGCGCCGCGCCACCCAGGGCGAGAAGCTCACCACGCTGGACGGCACCGTCCGCGTGCTGGACGCCGAGGACCTGGTCATCACCGACAACCGCGGGCCGATCGGCCTCGCGGGCGTCATGGGCGGCGCCAACACCGAGATCGCCGACGCGGACGGCGAGCACGCGCTCACCACCGAGGTCGTCATCGAGGCCGCGCACTTCGACGCGATCTCGATCGCCCGCACCGCGCGCCGCCACAAGCTGTCCTCCGAGGCGTCCAAGCGCTTCGAGCGCGGCGTCGACCCGCAGGCCGCCGCCGCTGCCGCGCAGCGCACGGTGGACCTGCTGGTCCTCCTCGCGGGCGGTACCGCAGAGGCCGGGGTCACCGAGATCACCGCGCCGCACGCGCCGCGCACCATCGCCATGCCGGCCGACCACCCCGACCGGGTCGCCGGTGTGGAGTACGGCCGCGAGACCGTCGTCCGCCGCCTCCAGGAGGTCGGCTGCGACGTCTACGGGCAGGACGAGCTGATCGTCACCGTCCCGTCCTGGCGGCCCGACCTGAACGAGCCGAACGACCTGGCCGAAGAGGTCATCCGCCTGGAGGGCTACGAGAACCTGCCCTCCACCCTGCCGACACCCCCCTCCGGCCGCGGGCTCACCGACCGCCAGCGGCTGCACCGCCGTATCGGCCGGGTGCTGGCCGGAGCCGGTTACGTCGAGGCGCTGAGCTACCCGTTCATCGGCGACGCCGTGCTGGACCAGCTCGGCCTGGCGAAGGACGACGAGCGCCGCCGTACGGTGAAGCTCGTCAACCCGATCTCCGACGAGGAGCCGGCCCTGCGCACCACGCTGCTGCCGGGCCTCCTCGGCGCGCTGCGGCGCAACGACGGCCGCGGCAGCCACGACCTGGCCCTCTTCGAGACGGGCCTCGTCTTCCGGCCGACGGGCGAGGAGACGGCGGCCGTCCGGCTGCCCGTCGACCGCCGGCCCACCGACGAGGAGATCGCCGGTCTCGACGCGGCCCTCCCGCGTCAGCCGCGCCGCGCCGCCGTCGTCCTCGCGGGCGCCCGCGAGCAGGCCGGCTGGTGGGGCAAGGGCACGCCGGCGACCTGGGCGGACGCCGTCGAGGCGGCCCGGTCCATCGCCGCCGAGGCCGGCGTGGAGGTCACCGTCCGCGCCGACCAGCACGCCCCGTGGCACCCGGGCCGCTGCGCCGCGCTGTACGTCACCGTGAACGGCGAGGAGACCCTCTTCGGACACGCGGGCGAACTCCACCCGCGCGTCATCAAGGCGCTCCACCTGCCCGAGCGGACCTGCGCCGCCGAGGTCGAGCTGGACGTCCTGGAGCGGGCCGTCGACGGAGCGCTCCAGGCGCCTCGTATCTCCACCTTCCCGGTGGCGACCCAGGACGTCGCGCTCGTCGTCGCCGGGGACGTCCCGGCCGCCGACGTGGAGCGGGCGCTGCACGAGGGAGCGGGTGAACTGCTCGAATCGCTGCGGCTGTTCGACGTCTTCACCGGTGAGCAGATCGGCGGGGGCAACAAGTCCCTGGCGTACGCGCTCCGCTTCCGAGCCGCCGACCGCACCTTGACCGTCGAGGAGGCCTCGGCCGCCCGCGACAGCGCGGTGGCCCTGGCCGCCGAGCGCACGGGCGCGGTGCTGCGCGGCGCGTAGCACCGCAGGCGTTGAGAAGGGGCGTATCCGGCCACCGGATACGCCCCTTCTCCTTCTCTCGCGGCGGCGGGGGATCGCGCGCGGACCGGACACGGAACCGGGAGGAAGCGCGGTTCCGGGCCCCGACCCGCAGCCACCCTCCTTCGTCGTTGGGCAGTGGGTCGTGCGATCCGGCGTCCGTCCGCACGGCCACGGAGTGTCGGGCAGGCCGGCGGTGCGGACGGACGCGGGTGCGGGTCGTCAACCGTTACGAGGGGGAGCCGACGACCCGGCCGCCTCTTGCGAGGAGCTCATTCAACCGAGCCCCGCCCCGGCGCGGCAGAGCGCACAGCGCGACGGTTCGGGCATTCCGTTCACACCCCGTGTGAAACGTGCTGGACTAGGCTCATTGCGACACGCACCTGGGGGGACCATGGAGCCGAACGTCCTGCTCGAATCCCTGATCGACGAGGCCGGGATGTCCCGTGCGGGGCTCGCCGGCCATGTCAACCGGGCGGGCCGGGCCCGTGGCCTGAGCCTGCGGTACGAACACACCGCGGTCTCCCGCTGGCTGAAGGGCCAGCGCCCGCGCGGCCAGGTGCCGGACCTGATCTGCGAGGTGCTGCGCGGCCGGCTCGGACGCCCGGTCGTGCTGGACGACATCGGCATGGGCCTGCTGCCCGGCGGCTACGGCACCGACAGCTCACCGCCCAGCGCCTCCCTCTCCGGCTTCGTCGACCGGGCCACCGCGCTCTGGCGCTCGGACGACCAGCAGCGCCCGCACCTCGCCACCGTCCCTGCCGTCACCGGGACCACGGCGGTGATGCCGGTCTGGGAGTGGGAGAACCCGCCGGAGGACACCGACGTCTCGCGCCCGGGCCCCGGCCGGGTCAGCGCGGCCGACATAGAGACGCTCCGGTCCGCGCGCGACCACTACGAGCAGATGTACCGCAAGGCGGGCGGCATCGCGACCAGACCCCGGATCGTCCGCTTCCTCAACGCCGAGGCCGCGCCGCTGCTGCGCGGCGGCCACAGCGACGCGCTCGGCCGCCGGCTGCACCGGGCGACGGCGGCCCTGGTGGCGATGGCCGGCATCTGCGCGTACGACTCCGACGCCCACGGCCTGGCCCAGCGCTACTTCCACCAGGCGCTGCGGCTCGCCAAGTCCAGCGGCGACCGGGCGCTCGGCGGCTATGTGATCGCGCTGCTGACCACCCAGTCCCTCTTCCTCGGCGACCACCGCCGCTCCATCGCCTTCGCCGAGGCCGCGCTCCGGGCGGCGGGCGACCACATCACCCCGGCGCTCGCCGCGGATCTGCACGCCATGCAGGCCAAGGCGTACGCCCAGCTCGGCGACGCGGCGAGCGCCCGCGCCTGCATCGCCCGTGCCGAGGCCCAGGCGGGCCGGATCCACACCGGGCGGGAGCCGGACGAGACCGGGTACGTCCAGCCGGGCCTGGTCGACGTCCAGGTGGCGGAGGCGCTGCTCAGCCTCGGTGACCTGCCGGCGGCACGGGAGCACGCGGCCTCCGCCGTGCGCGCCCCGGCGCACGACCGGGGGCGCGTGCACCGCCTCGCGATGCTCAGCCATATCGAGCTGCTCCAGGGCGAGCCGGACCGGGCGGCCACCACCGCGGCCGAGATGGCCGAGCGGGCCCGGGGCATGGAGTCCCAGCGGCTGCGCGACCGGCTGCGCCAGGTGCGACGGGAACTGGCGGAGAGCGGCTGCGCCGACGCCGTACAGACGGCCGACCTGATCGGCGGGGCGCTGCGCGTGCCTCTGTGAGCTCCGCCGCGCACCCGCCGTTCATTCCGCTTCACGGCCGACCCTGCTGGCATGTTGCCCCCAACATGTCGAAAGGCGGCAGAACCGTGCAGTGGACGAACTTAAGCGAACAGAGTGTGTATCAGAACCGTTGGTTCCGAGTGAACCTGGCGGATGTGGAGCTGCCCGACGGCAGCCATCTCGACCACTACGTCATCCGGCTGCGGCCGGTCGCGGCGGCCACCGTCGTCAACGCGTCGGACGAGGTGCTGTTGCTCTGGCGCCACCGGTTCATTACCGACAGCTGGGGGTGGGAGCTGGCCGCCGGGGTCGTCGAGGACGGCGAGGACATCGCGGCGGCGGCGGCCCGCGAGATGGAGGAGGAGACCGGCTGGCGCCCCGGCCCGCTGCGCCCGCTGCTCACGGTGGAGCCGGCCAACGGCCTCACCGACGCCCGCCACCACCTCTACTGGGCGGAGGAGGCGCGGTACACGGGCCCGCCGCAGGACGCCTTCGAGTCCTCACGCCGTGAGTGGATACCGCTGAAGCTCGTCCCGGACATGATCGCCCACGGCGAGGTGCCCGCGGCGAACATGGCGGCGGGGCTGCTGATGCTGCACCACCTGCGGCTGGGCTGAGCGGCGCTCACGGGCCCGCTCCGGTCCGCGAAGGAGGACGGGGCCCCGCCCCCGCGTGAGAGGGAGGCGCGGCCCTCGCCCCGTACGCACGAGGAGCCGGCCCCGGGATCGTCCGGGGCCGGCCCACGAGGTGACGGGGGAGGGCAGGCATACGTGCCCGGTCGCGAGCGCTCGTCGGCCGGGCTCTGTCGGCGATGGTCGCCGAACTGAAATGCGCCGGGAGAGATCATGAGATGAGCATCTTTGTCCGACACCTGAGGAATTCCCTTTCAGGGTGAGGGCCTTGCACTCCTCGTTTCGGTTGTCTTCACGCTCCCTATGCGGAATTCGGGGAAAACTCTGTTCGGCGCCGCTTTGCCTGGGGCCTGGAGAGTTCGGCCTCCTTTTCCGGTGCAAGTGCCGACTTGCCGGCGCGGCCTTGATCGACCTGCCCGGTTCATGGGGAATCGTGCCGGCGGGAATCGTCCTGGGAGCTCTGTCGGCAGGGCAGTTCGGCGTTTGGGGCGCCATCCGGGTTCGCCGCATCCCGCGCCTGACCGGGCCGTTGGCGCACGGTCGATGCGTCCTATTCTGAAGTCTAATCGGTTCAATAAACTGTCATAGTGTGTTTTGAGGCGCCTTCCCGAGAAATGAAAGGTGGTTTTCGGGAAGTCGGCCAGGCGGCAGATGTGAGCGTTTCGTGATCTTGTTGTGCGCAACCGTGACTGACGTCACTCCCAGATTTCCCGCTGCCTGCGTCTTTGTCTCCTTCGTGTTGATTGCTTGGTGAGTCGTCGGTGACTAACGTCCTCCCGTCTTCTTTGATTTATCTTCACTTTGCGAACGGGGGATGGAGATGCGATCCCGATGGGATACGCGCGGCACCATGGGCGGTCTGGCCGTTGTGGTGAGTGCGGCTCTGGCCGTTGGGCTGTTGCCGGGGGTGGCTTCGGCGGCGCCCGCACGTGGCCCTGCCGACCGCGTGGGAGAGGCGGCGCCCGCGCCGGAGCCGGGAGTCCGCTCGGAGGCCGAGGCCTTCGCGGCGGCCAGAAAGTCCGGTGAGAGTGTCGAGATCCCCTCGATGAGAGGTGAGTCCCGAGAGGTGTTCGCCACGCCGTCGGGGGACTTGGAGGCGCGGGAGTACCTGCGTCCGGTGTGGACACGTGTCGACGGGCAGTGGCAGGCGGTCGACACCGACCTGGCCACCGTTCCGGGTGGTCTGGTGGCGCCGAAGGCGACGACGGTCGGGCTGGCGTTCTCCGGGGGCGGTGACGCCCCGCTGGTCCGTATGGAGAAGGCCGGCCGGGAGCTCGCTCTGACCTGGCCGGAAGCGCTGCCCGCTCCCGAGCTGGACGGCAGCACGGCGACCTACCGGAACGTCCTTCCCGACGTGGACCTGCGGATGGGTGCGCAGGAGGACGGCTTCACCCAGCTCCTGGTGGTCAAGAGCGCCGAGGCGGCACGGAGTTCCGCGCTGAAGGAGCTGCGGCTGAAGCTCGGTACCGAGGGCGTCGAGGTCCGGGAGGCGTCCGAGGGAGGCCTCGAAGCGGTGGACAAGGGCGCCGGGAGCGCGGTGTTCGAGGCGCCGAAGCCGATGATGTGGGACTCCAGCCCCGGTGAGGGAACCCCGGCCGCGCGATCCGCGAAGGCCGCCGACGGCGGGCGGGACGGGGAGCCGGGGGCCGGCGAGTCCGGAAAGCTCGCCCCCGTCGACGTGACCCTTCCCACCGGTGGCGACGAACTGGTCCTGACACCGGATCAGGACGTGCTGGTGGGTGAGGACACCCACTATCCCGTCTTCATCGATCCGCAGTGGTACTCGCCGCGTGCGTCCGCCTGGACGATGGCGTCCAAGTACTGGGCGTCCTCGCCCCAGTGGAAGTTCAACGGCGAGAACAACGCCGGGGTGGGCTACTGCGGTTGGGACTACTGCGCGCCGCACGACACCAAGCGGCTCTTCTACCGCATCCCCACCTCGAAGTTCGCGGGCAAGTCGATCCTGTCGGCGGAGTTCGTGGTGCGGAACGTGCACTCCGCGTCGTGCACCGCGCGGGGCGTCCAGCTGTGGCGTACGAAGGACATCTCGTCCTCGACGACCTGGAATTCGCAGAACGCCTCAGGGTTCTGGATCGACCACCTCAAGACGGAGTCGTTCGCGTACGGGTACACCGGATGCGCGTCCAAGGACGCCGAGTTCGATGTGCGGTCGGCTGTCCAGCAGGCGGCGAACGGCAAGTGGTCCACGATGACCTTCGGCCTCCAGGCGTCCAGCGAGACCGACCGGCTGGGGTGGAAGCGCTTCTCGGACAAGGCCTATCTGCGGGTGAAGTACAACCGTCCGCCGGCGCAGGTGAAGATGTCGCAGTTGTCGATGGAGTACGGCGGCACCTGCAAGCAGCCGGGCAGCGCGGCCAGGGTCCGCACCCTCGGCAAGATCTACGCCAACAAGATCACCGACCCGGACGGCGACAACGTTGCCCTGGAGTTCCAGGCGAAGTGGGACGCGGGCGACGGAAAGGGCCTGATCGTCCGCTGGAAGCCGGCCCGCACCTCGGCGAAGAAGTCGGGGTCCAACTTCTCCATCAGCCTCCCCTCGGTGCCGCAGAACCGGACCGCGCACTGGTACGTGCGGGCCTGGGACGGTGCCCAGTACTCACCGTGGTCGACCGCGGGCGACCCGACCGCCTGCTACTTCGTCTACGACGCCACCGTGCCCAAGGCACCGGCCATCACCTCGGGTGAGTACCCCGCCTCCAACCCGGAGAATCCGGACGACCCCTGGTGGGACGGCGTGGGCAAGTACGGCAACTTCAGCGTGAAGGCGGCCGACAGCGACGTCACCAAGTACTGGTACGGCGTCAACGGCGACCCCACCTCCAAGAACACCCTCACCACGACCGGCGGTGCCGCGAAGATCGCCCGGATCCTGCCCGCAGAACCCGGCGTCAACTTCATCACGGCCCAGGCGTTCGACACCGCGGGCAACGGCAGCGAGGTCCGCACCTACCAGTTCCGGGTCAAGGCAGGTCAGCCGGACCGGGCGACCTGGCAGCTGGACGAACCGGCCGGCGCCACGGCGGGCCAGGGCTCCACACCGCCGCGTACGCTGAAGCTCAACGGCGGGGCCGTACCGGGCGCCGCGGGGGTCAAGGGCACCGCGGTGCACTTCAACGGCACCGACGGCTATGCCTCGACCGACCTGTCGCCGGTCGACACGAGTCGGGGGTTCGCCGTCTCCGCCTGGGTGAAGCTCGACCGCAAGACGTCGTCGGCCGCGGACGTGGTGGTGATCCCCGGCAACAACGCCCCGGGGCTGGAGCTGTACTACTCGGCCACGTACGGCTGGTCGTTCAGCCAGTACAAGTCCGACGACATCAACGGCGGCCTGGTACGCGTCGCCCAGGGCGACACCACCAAGGTGAACGTCGGGGCATGGACGCATCTGGCCGGCTCGTACAACTCCGCCGCGGATCTGCTGGAGCTCTACGTGGACGGCCTGCTCGTCGGGTCGGTACCGTACGCCACCCCGTGGGAGGCGCGGCGGGGGCTCCAGATCGGCGGCCGGAACATCTCCGGGACCCCGAGCTACCTCTTCCCCGGCGCCATCGACGAGGTACAGCTCTTCGACAAGCCGCTGACCCGGAGCGAGGTCGACAAGCTCAAGGTCCACCAGAGCGTCGGAGACCCCGGACGCCCGGCGATCGGCGTCTTCCCGCTCGACGAGCCCGCCGAAGCCACCGAGATCGCCGGCCAGGGCGGAGTGCTGCCCGCCACCTACCACGGCGGAGTAACCCCGGGGCAGACCGGGGTGAAGGGCAAGGCCACCAAGTTCAACGGGACCAACGGCTACGCCCGCATCGGGCAGGCGAGCGGCCCGCACGTGAACACCAGCCGCAGCTTCACCGTCTCCGCCTGGGCGAAGCTCGACAGGAAGCCCACCAGCGCGGGGATCATCACCGCCCAGGCGGGCGAGCAGCGTCCCGGGTTCGAGCTCTACTACTCCTCCACCTATGACCGGTGGGCGTTCAACCAGTACGCGAGCGACAGCACCGACGCCAAGATCATCCGAGCCATGCAGGCCGACGGTGTCACCGCCCGGGTCGGGGAGTGGGTACACCTCGTGGGGGTCCACGACACCGTCGCCGAGACTCTCACCCTGTACGTGAACGGAGCCAAGGCCGGCGCCACCAAGCTCTCCGGCGCCTTCTACGCGAACCAGTCCATGTACATCGGCGCCAGCAACCACAGTGGTGCCGTCGGCAACTTCTTCCCCGGCGCCATCGACGAGGTACGCCTCTTCGACCGGCCCGTGTCCGACGAGGAGGTGCTGCAGATGTTCCGCCAGCGCCCCCTGGTCAAGGCCCGCTGGAAGCTCGACGAAGCCGGCACCACCACCCCGGCCACCTCTCCCGACGACGCGGGAACCGCCGGCGCCATGACGCTCGGCGCAGGCGCGAAGATCGGCTGGGGCTTCATGGAGGCTGGACTGGAACTGGACGGTGTGAGCGGCTACGCCTCGACACCGACGGTGCCCGTCGACACCGGCACCAGCTTCACGGTCACCGGCTGGGCGCAGGCGGCCGCCGCTCCCGAGGACGAGGTAGCCGTCGTCAGCGCCGAGGGCACCACCCAGAGCGCGTTCGCCCTCAAGTTCGTCCCGGACGCCAAGGATCCTGCCGGGCCGGGGCGCTGGCAGGTGGATCTGCCCAGCGCGGACACGGTCTCTCCGTCGGTGGAGAAGGTGGCCAACGGGGAGTTCTACGACGTCATGGAGTGGAACCACCTGGCCCTGGTCTACGACGGCTTCGCCAAGCAGGCCCGCCTGTACGTCAACGGCTCCCTGCAGGAGGTCGCCTGCAGCGACGCGAACGGTGACGGTGACGCCGACGAGACCGGGTGCGAGGACCTCATCTCCTGGGCCGAGGACACGCTGACCTTCAAGGCGGGCAAGTCCCTCCAGATCGGCCGTGCCAAGCAGGACGGCAGCTGGGGCGGCTACTTTCCCGGTGCGGTGGACGACGTCTGGGCCTTCCAGGGCGCCTTGAACGACACCCAGGTCGAGTACCTGGCGAGCGCGTGGTTCGACGTGCCCACCGAAGTACCCGTCGACTGACGCTTCTTCGCCGGTCGTGTCCCGCTGAGCCGGGGGGACACGACCGGCCCCATGCTCAACCTCTCCGTTCGGGAGCCGTGCCCCGCTGTGTGCGGGCGCGGCGTGACAGCGATGGACACCACGAATGAGACAGAATTTCCGGCCGCGCCATGCCGCGGCCGTGTACCGCAGGACCGCGGTGGCCCTGTCGGCGGTGATGGTCGGCGGACTCGTGCAGTTCGCGACCCCGCCGGAGGCCTTGGCGCAGGGTAATGAACGCCCCAGCGTCCCGAACACCGACAAGCCGGTGCGAGGCAAGGACGGGGAGAAGGTCGCTCCGCGTGGTCTCTCCAAGGGCCCCCGGACCCCGGACCGGACACCGAGGGCCACCCTGCCCGAGGCCGGAACAGCCGTGATCCGCCTGCCTGAGCAGTCGGCGCGGGCGGCGTCGGGGAGTGTGAAGGCGAAGGGCCTTCCCCTCACCCTGGGCCCGGTCGCCGAAGCCGGGGAGTCGGTGCGCGGCGAGGTCGAGGCCCGGGTGCTGGACCGGAGAACGACGGAGCGCGCCGGAGTGCGTGGAGTCCTCCTCTCCCTCACCCCGTCCGAAGGAGCCGCGCCGGAGAGCAGGTCGGCCACCGGCCAGGACAAGGCCGGCAAGGCCGCGCTCACGGTGGAGTACGCCCGGTTCGCCGACGCCTTCGGCGGCGGCTACGCCTCCCGCCTGAGGCTGGTCGAGCTGCCCGACTGCGCGCTGACCACTCCCGAGAAGAGCGCCTGCCGCAACGGCACACCGCTGGAGACCGTCAACGACACCGAAGGGCAGAAGCTGAGCGCGAAGTCCGTCGGTCTGCGCGCCGGCCGGTCCACCGTTCTCGCCGTGGTCGCCGGAGCCGAGGGGGAGAAGGGCGACTACAAGGCCACGGATCTGGCCTCGTCGGCGTCCTGGGACACCAGCCTGAACACCGGTGACTTCTCCTGGTCCTACGACATGCCCGTCCCCCAGGTCCCCGGCGGCCTGGAGCCGAGTGTGGGGCTGTCCTACTCGTCCGGGTCGATCGACGGCCGTACCGGAGGAACCAACAACCAGGGCTCCTGGGTCGGGGACGGCTTCAGCCTGTGGCCCGGCTACATCGAGCGCAAGTACAAGCCGTGTGCCGACGACGGGGTGAAGAACGCCGAGGGCAACAAGCCCGGTGACCAGTGCTGGTCCTACGACAACGCGTTCATCTCGTTCAACGGCAAGGGCGGCGAGCTCGTCCCGGCCGGCGGCGACACATGGAAGCTGAAGAAGGACGACGGCACCAGGATCGAGCGTCTGAAGGACTCCGCGCGCGCCAACGGCGACAACGACAACGAGTACTGGCGGGTCACCACCCCGGACGGCGCACAGGCCTACTTCGGCTACAACCGGCTGCCGGGCTGGGCGACGGGGAAGGAGGAGACCGGCTCCACCTGGACCGTTCCGGTCTTCGGCAACAACTCCGGTGAGCCGTGCTACAAGGCCACCTTCGCCGAATCCTGGTGTCAGCAGGCCTGGCGGTGGAACCTCGACTACATCGTCGACCCGCACGGCAACGCGTCCGCCTACCACTACACCAAGGAGGAGAACTACTACGGCCGCAACCTGAAGGCGTCCGATGCCACCCGGTACACCCGTGGCGGCCACCTGGGGCGCATCGACTACGGCCTGAAGTCCTCGGCGATGTTCGACAAGGCGCCCGCGCAGGTCGTCTTCGGCAGCGGTGAGCGCTGCATCCCCGAGACGGGGGTCACCTGTGCCGCGGACACCATCGACGACAAGTCGTCCTACTGGTACGACACCCCGTGGGACATGAACTGCAAGGCGGGCAAGGACTGCGACAACGGACGTCTCTCGGCGACGTTCTGGACCCGCAAGCGCCTGACGGATGTGACCACCCAGGTGCTCAAGCCCGACGGCTCCTACGGCAAGGTCGACTCCTGGAAGCTCAGCCACCGCTGGGGCATGGCGGACACCGACTACCAGCTGCTGCTCGACTCGGTGCAGCACACCGGACACTCCGCCGCGACGCCGATCACCCTGCCGAAGACCACGTTCGCCTACACCCAGCTCGCCAACCGGATGGACCGCACCGGAGACGGGTACGCGCCGTTCATCAAGGCCCGCCTGTCCACGGTGGCGGACGAGTACGGCGGCCAGGTCGACGTCAACTACTCGGCCCCGGTCTGCAAGGAGAGCAGCCCGCCGGCGGAGCACACCAACACCACCCGCTGCTTCCCGGTGTACCTCGGCGGTGACAGCGACACCGCCCCGGAACTGCACTGGTTCAACAAGTACGTCGTGGAGTCCCTCACGGAGACCGACCGCACGGGCGGCTCCCCCGACCAGGTGACGCAGTACGAGTACCTCGGCGGTGCGGCCTGGCACTACGACGACGCCGACGGTTTCGCCAAGGACAAGAGCAGGACCTGGTCCGACTGGCGGGGTTACGGGCACGTCAGAGTCAGGACCGGTGGTCAGGGCGGAGTCATGAAGTCGCAGGCCGACTCCTACTTCCTGCGCGGTATGCACGGAGACCGCAAGGACAAGTCGGGCGGCACCAAGACGGTCACCGTCGCCCTTGGCGAGGGTGAGGGCGAGGCGATCACCGACCACGAGTCGGCAGCCGGCATGGAGTACCGGACCGTCGGCTTCGATGCCCCCGGCGGCAAGGTGCTGGAGAAGACGGTCAGCCGCCCCTGGCACCACGAGACCGCGAAGAAGACCCGCACCTGGGGCACCGTCACCGCGAACTTCACCGGCATCGCGTCCTCGAAGGCCTGGACGTCGCTGGACGCCGGCGCCGGTGCCAAGTGGCGCACCACCGCGACCGCGACGACCTATGACACGGTCGCCGGACGGGTGACCCAGGTCCACGACCAGGGCGACACTTCAACCCCCGCCGACGACCAGTGCACCCGGACGACCTACGCCACCGACACCGCCAGGAACATCCTGGACCTGGTAGCCCGGGAGGAGACCGTCGCCAAGGCCTGCGGTGCCGACACCGACCGCGCCAAGGACGTCATCTCCGACGTCCGGACCGCCTACGACGGCGGAGCCTACGGAGCCGCACCGACCAAGGGCGACGCCACCGCGGTGGCGAGCCTGAAGGCCCACGACGGCACCAAGGCGACGTACCTGGAGTCGGGCAGCACTTTCGACGGCTACGGCCGCACCCTGACCTCCACGGACCTGACCGCCGACGTCACGGTCGACGGCACCGCCGCCCCGGTGCGTTCGGCGCGCACCGACGGTCTCACCACCACGACCACCTACACCCCCGCGACCGGTGTGCCGACGCAGACCACGGTCACCACCCCGCCCGCCAAGAGCGGGAACGCCGGCTCCGCGCTGACCGTGACCACCAAGCTCGATCCGCTGCGCGGCAAGCCGCTGACGCAGACCGACACGAACGACAACACGACCGAGTTCACCTACGACGCCCTGGGCCGTTCCGCCAAGCTGTGGCTCGCCGACCGCCGTAACACCCTCACTCCCAACTACGAGTTCGCCTACCGGGTGGCCGAGGGCAAGCCGGTCGCGGTGACCACGAAGCTGCTCAACAACAACGGCGGGCAGATCAGCTCGCACCAGCTCTACGACGGCTTCCTGAGGGAACGCCAGTCCCAGGCACCGGGCCCCGACGGCGGGCGTATCCTCGCGGACGTCTTCTACGACGAACGCGGCCTGGTGAGCAAGACGTTCGCCCCGTACTACGCCACCGGAGCCCCCACCACGGAGATCTTCAAGCCGGACGACGCCCTGGCGGTGGAGACCCAGACCCGGACCGCCTTCGACGGCCTGGGAAGGGCGGTCGAGACACGGCAGATCGCGGGCAACGGCGACGGCGGTTCCGTTCTCGGCGTCACCAGAACGATCCACGGCGGCGACCGGACCACGGTGATCCCGCCCGCGGGCGGCACCGCCAGCACCACGCTGCACGACGCCCTGGGCCGGACGACCGAACTGCGCCGGCACCACTCCCGCACCATCGACGCCGCCTACGACACCACGAAGTACACCTACGCTCCCCGAGGTCAGCTCACCGGGCTCACCGATCCGGCCGGTAACTCCTGGGGCTTCGGCTACGACCAGAGGGGCCGTCAGACCCGCTCCGACGACCCGGACAAGGGCATCACCACCACGACGTACGACGACCGTGGCCGGGTGACCTCGACCGAGGACGCGCGCGGAAGCCGGCTGTTCACCACCTACGACAACCTCGGCCGCCAGACCGAGCTGCGGGAGGGCTCCCCGACCGGGGCCCTGCGGGCCGGCTGGACCTACGACACGGTCACCGGCGCCAAGGGGCAGCTGGCCGAATCCACCCGCTACCAGGCGGGGAACGCCTACACGTCGAAGGTCACCCAGTACGACCGCCAGTACCGGCCGATCCGGACCGAGGTGCGGATTCCCGACTCCGAGGGCGCCCTGGCCGGTACGTACCAGAGCGGAGTCAACTACGGCACCTCCGGGCTGGTCAGCGGGTACAGCTACTCCGCGGCGGGCGCGCTGCCCGGAGGCGCGGTCGTCCACACCTACGAGCCCGACACCCTGCGTCAGACCGGGGTCTCCGGTCAGGGCATGTCCGCATCGGTCAAGTACAGCAACACCGGAAAGCCCCTCCAGTACCAACTCGGCCTGTCCAGCGGCGGGAAGAAGACCTGGAGCACCAACACCTACGAGTGGGGCACCCAGCGCCTCGCCACCTCCCGGGTCGACCGTGAGGAGCAGGCGGGTGTGGACCGCCACGCCACCTACACGTACGACGAAGCGGGCAACGTCCTGTCCGTCTCGGACGTCTCGCGTACCGGTACCGACAACCAGTGCTTCACCTACGACCATCTGCGCCAGGTGAAGGAGGCCTGGGCCCAGAACACCACCACCTGCGCCGCGGCCCCCACCGCTTCGGCGGTCGGTGGCCCGGCCCCGTACCGGAACTCCTACACCTACGACAAGATCGGCAACCGTGCCACCGAGACCCGGCACGACCCGGCCGGTGACACCGCCAAGAACATCCAGCGCACCTACACCTACCCGGCGCCCGGCGCCGAGCAGCCCCACACGCTGAGCTCCGTGCAGACGAGGAACGCGAGCGGCACCAGCACCGAGGAGTACGCCTACGACGACGCCGGCAACACCACGGCACGTCCCGGGCAGGCGCTGACCTGGGACGCCGAAGGCCGTCTGGCCAAGGTCACCGAGGGCGCCGAGAGCACCGAGTACGTCTACGACGCCGACGGCAACCGCCTGATCGGCCGCACGGCCGACACCACCACGCTCTATCTCGGGCACACCGAAGTCACCCTGGCCAAGGGCGCCTCGGCCGCGAAGGCCACCCGCTACATCGACGTCGGCGGCGGCCACCAGGCCATCCGGCGCGACGACGGCACCTTCGACTTCACGGTCGCCGACCACCACGGCACCGGCGTTCTGGCCGTCCAGGCCGGCACGATGGCGATCCAGCAGCGCCGCACCGACCTCTTCGGCAACGCACGCGGTCAGGAAGTCTCGTCATGGCCCGGCACCAAGGGCTTCGTCGGGGGAACGGACGACACCGGGGACACCGGCCTCACCCACCTCAGCGCCCGCGAATACGACACGAAACTGGGCCGCTTCATCAGCGTCGACCCTCTCCTGATCACGGAGGACCCCACCCAGCACAATCCGTACACGTACGGGAACAACAACCCGGCCACGTTCTCCGACCCCACGGGCGAGGCCTACGAGGAGTGCGTCAGCGGCCAGTACAAGTGCACCTACGGAAAGGGCGGCACCGGGGACGTCAAGAAGGTCAGCTTCGGCAAGAACTACGAAAGCATCACCCGCGCCAAGGGCGGCAAGGTCTCCAAGAACTACTACGCGCAGCAGGTCACCGGCCGTAAGTACACGTACACCAAGGGCCAGGGCATCAGTACCCGTTACACCAAGAAGGAACTGACCTGGGCCGATGTACTCCGCAAGCAGTCCGAAGCGGCGTACAAGCAGTATGTGAAGGCCATCGACGCGGCGCATCAGGAGTGGGTCAACAGCCAGAACCAGGACCAGCGTTCCGGATGGCAGAAATTCTGGGACGGAACGAAGGAGACCTTCGGCACCTGGGAAGGGTGGAAGAACCGGGTTCTTCCGGCGGCCGGGTTCGCCGCCTGCCTGGTCGCGTCCGCCGGGCTGTGTGTCGGCGCGGGGCTGGTCGTCGTAGGAGCCACACTGGTCGGTGACGGCGTCACCACCGGAAGCTGGAACTGGTCGCAGGCGGGGAAGAGCGCGCTGTGGACCGTTGCCGGCGGAGCGGTGGGCCGGGGCCTTTCCGGAAGCTGGACCAAGTCGGCCATGATGCACCGCACACGCGTGAAGTCGGTCTTCCAGGCGCCGGGCGTCACCATCTACGGTTACCGTAAGACGGTCGATATGGGTGCCACGCAGGCCAATGTGGCACTCAACCTGGGTAATTCGCTCACTTTCTGCGGAGTTGGTGCGGCCAGCCCCGGGAATGGCCCGGGGTGGTGCTGAGTGACGCGGATCGTGGAAAGTGGGATGTCGATGAACGACCGTACTGCCGTGCTGAGGCGGCGCTCCTGGTCGGTCATTTTCGGAATAGCGGTCGTGGGCCTCGGCGCCGGAATGCTGTTGGCGGTGGTGAAGGTCACCTCCGTGAGCGGTTTCCGCACCGGCTGGCAGGGGATCCCGGTCTACCTGGTGATCGCGGGTCTGATCGGACGCATCGTGAACTGCAAAGTCGTCCTGCGGAAGGGCGCGCTCACGGTCATCAATCCGCTGCGGACCCACACCCTTCCGAAATCGGTGATCGAATCTGCCGCGCCCGGCGAGGACGGCGGCCTGGAAGTCACCCTGTCAGGAGGGCGTACGGTCCCGGTCTTCGCCTACGGCGGATCCTTCATCGACCACTTCCGTGGGACCAGCGGTGCGGCGGCGGAGACGATCAACCGGTGGCTTCGCACCGGCTCGGAACCTGATGGTTCGAGTGCCGGAGCTGCAGTGGGCTGGACCAGGTGCCGCCTCGCCGACCTGTCGGTCCTGAGCGGAGTTCTCCTTGCCGGTGGTGGCGCTCTCTGGATGGCGCTGACGGGCGGATGAGCGGGCAGTAGTCTCGAACGCCCGTGACACAACGGCCCCGACTCCTCAGGGAGTCGGGGCCGTTGTGCGATCTGGTGAGGACGCGTGGACACTGCGGCCGGACGCGCCGGGCCCCGAGCGGGTACCGGCGGTGTCCGGGCGGACGGAGGGGCGTGACCGGACCAGAGCGCGCCCCTGACCGGGTCGCGGTCAGTAGGCGTAGAACCCCGACCCCGTCTTGCGCCCCAGCCGCCCCGCGTCGACCATCCGCTGGAGCAGCGGGGGAGCGGCGTACAGCGGCTCCTTGTACTCGGCGTACATCGAGTCGGCGACCGAGGCCACGGTGTCCAGGCCGATCAGGTCCGCGAGCTTCAGCGGGCCCATCGGGTGGGCGCAGCCCATCTCCATGCCGTTGTCGATGTCCTCGCGGCTCGCGATGCCCGACTCGAACATCCGGATCGCCGAGAGCAGATACGGGATCAGCAGCGCGTTGACGACGAAGCCGGACCGGTCCTGCGCGCGGATCGGGTGCTTGCCGAGCACGTCCTGCACGACGGCCTCGGCGCGCTTGATCGTCTCGTCCGACGTGGTCAGCGCCGGGATCAGCTCGACCAGCTTCTGGACGGGGGCCGGGTTGAAGAAGTGGATGCCGATGACCTGGTCCGGACGCGAGGTCGCGACGGCCAGCTTCACCAGCGGGATGGAGGAGGTGTTGGAGGCGAGGATCGCGTCCTGCCGGACCACCACCTGGTCCAGGACCTGGAAGATCTCCGTCTTGACCTGCTCGTTCTCCACGACGGCCTCGATGACGAGGTCGCGGTCGGCGAACTCCCCGAGGTCCGTGGTGAAGCTGAGGCGGCCCAGGGTCTCGTCCCGCTCCTGCTCGGTGATCTTGCCGCGTTCGGCGGCCTTCGAGAGGGAGTTGTGCAGCCGGGTGCGGCCGATCTCCAGCGCCTCGCCGGTGGTCTCGGCGACCTTCACTTCGAGGCCGCTGCGCGCGCACACCTCCGCGATCCCTGCGCCCATCTGGCCACAGCCGACCACCCCGACGCGTGCAATGTCGGCCATAGAGTCCGTCACCTCGTGCCTTTCGATGTTCTCCGCAGTGCAGGTTCCCGTGTGATTCCGGTGCCCGCCTCGACCCCACGACGTTACTCCGCGAGCCGACCCCGGTGACCTGCGGGTCATCCGGCTACGGACGGGCATGATCCTGTTACGTACAGCAATAGAGGTGGTGTTCGACGTGAAGGGACGAGTGTGGCGCATGCGACGGACAGGAATGACCCGGAGAGCGCTCGTGGCGGGTGCGGCGGGACTGGTGGCGGCGATGACGACAGGTGGGGACGCGGTGGCCGCGCGGACGGAGCGGGCGGTACGGGGAGGAGGCGGCGGCGAGGACCGGCTCGCGCCGGGTGAGCTGCGCGGCGTCTGGATCGCCACGGTCGCCAACCTGGACTGGCCCTCCAAGCCCGGCCTGACGGCGGCGGCCCAGCAGGCCGAGCTGATCGCCCACCTGGACCGGGCGGTCGAGCACCGGCTCAACGCGGTGGTGCTCCAGGTCCGTCCCACCGCGGACGCCCTGTGGCCCTCCCCGTACGAACCGTGGGCCGACTGCCTCACCGGCGTGCAGGGCAAGGACCCGGGCTGGGACCCGCTGGCCACCGCAGTCCGCGAGGCGCACGACCGGGGCCTGGAGCTGCACGCCTGGTTCAACCCGTACCGGGTGGCCAACCACACCGACCCCACCCGGCTCGCCGCCTCCCACCCGGCCCGGCGGCACCCGGAGTGGGTCCTGCCGTACGGCGGGAAGCTCTACTACAACCCCGGCCTGCCGGAGGTCCGCCGGTTCGTCCAGGACGCCATGCTGGACGCCGTCCGCCGCTACGAGATCGACGCGGTGCACTGGGACGACTACTTCTACCCGTATCCGGTGGCGGGGGAGGCGTTCAAGGACGATGCCGCGTACGAGCGGTACGGGGCCGGTTTTCCGGACAAGGCCGCCTGGCGCCGCGACAACGTGGACCGGCTGGTGCGCGAGATGGGCGAGCGGATCCGGGAGGTCCGGCAGGGCGTCCGCTTCGGCATCAGCCCCTTCGCCGTCTGGCGGAACAAGGCGACCGACCCGGCCGGCTCCGACACCCGGGCGGGCGTGGAGACGTACGACGACCTGCACGCCGACACCCGTAAGTGGGTCAAGGAGGGCTGGATCGACTACATCTGCCCGCAGATCTACTGGCACCTCGGCCAGACGGCCGCCGACTACGCCAAGGTGCTGGCCTGGTGGGACGCGACTGTACGGGGCACGGGCGTGGGCCTGTACGTGGGGGAGGCGCTGTACAAGGCCGGCGACCCGGCCCAGCCCGCAGCCTGGCAGGACCCGGCGGAACTCTCCCGCCACCTCACCCTCGCCCGGGACCACGAGGAGGTGGGCGGGCACATCTTCTTCTCCGCCAAGCACGTGGCGACGGACCGGATCGGCGCGATGGCACGGGTGGTGGCCGACCACTACCAGGACCGGGTGCGTGCGCCGCGCTGAGCCGCGCGTGTGAGGGGCCGGGGCCCGCTCGGACCCCGGCCCCGGTTCCGCTTACCGCTGGGGCCGGTCCCGGGGCGCCTCGATGTGCTGGACGACGCTGTCGGGGCCGGGTGACATCAGGTGTTCGCGGCCGTCGGGGAAGCGGAGCCGGTACGGGGGAGCGCCCCCGTCCCCGAGGACTTCGATGATCTCGGCGACCCGGTCGTGCTGTCCCACGGTCCTGCCGTGCATCAGCAGCCGGTCGCCCGCGTATGCCTCCATGGGGGTGACCTCCTCACGGGGTGGCGGTCCGTCTCACAGGGCGGCGGTCCGTCTCACAGGGCGGCGGTCCGTACCGCCAAGTCTATGACCGTACCGGCCTGGTTTCGTCTGCTGGAAGGGGCCGGGGAACCTTGCCCCGGCCCGTCCGCTGGGTGGCCGCGATGCAGACGAGCACCGCCACCGCCGCGAGGGGAGCCGCCGCGGAGACCTTCTCGCCGAGCAGCAGGACGGACCACGCCAGCGTGAGGAGCGGCTGTGCGAGCTGGAGCTGGCTGGCCCGGGGGACACCGATCTCCGCCATGCCCTTGTACCAGACGTACAGCCCGAAGAACGTTGATCCCGCGGCCACCCAGACCAGGCCGAGGGCGCCGTGCGCGGTGAGGTGGACCGGCTCCAGCGGCAGTGCCACCGCGCTGCCCGCCACCGCGAACGGCAGGCAGAGGATCAGCGCCCAGCCGATCACCTGCCAGCCCGGCATCACCCGGGCGAGCCTGCCGCCTTCGGTGTACCCGGCCGCGCACACCAGCAGCGCGCCGAACAGATACAGATCGCCCGAGGTCAGGGCGCCACCGCTCTGCTGCACGGTGAAGCCGATGACGACGGCGGCCCCGGCGAGGGCGGCGACCCAGAACGTACGGGAAGGACGTTCCCCGGTACGCAGCGACCCGAGCACCGCGGTCGTCAGCGGCAGCAGCCCCACGACCACGGCCGCGTGCGAGGTGGTGGAGGTCTGGAGGGCGAGGGTCGTCAGCAGCGGGAACCCGACCACCACACCGCCCGCCACCACCGCGAGCCCGGCCCAATGGCGGCGCGCGGGCACCGGCGCCCGGACCGCCAGCAGGAAGCAGCCGGCGATGAGCGCGGCGAGCGTGGAGCGCAGGGCGACGAGGGACCAGGGGCCGAAGCTCTCCAGGCCCCAGGCGGTGGAGGGGAAGGTGAGCGAGAACGCCACGACGCCGAGCGCGGCGAGGAGCGTGCCACGGCGGGCGGGGGCGGCCTGCGCGGTGTGCGGCGGTGCTTCCGTGCCGGAGGTCCGGGCGGTGTGCTGCGACGCACCCGGTCCGTGCGTCGCGGAGGTCTCCGTACCGGTGGCGATCGCTATCGTTCCAGCGTGGGTAGCGCTATCCTGTGCTCTCATGCAAGAGCGTAGCAGCGTGGCCGAGCTGGTCACTTCCCTCCGTGGAGAACTCAACCGCTACTCACCTGGTGGAAAGCTGCCGTCCAGCCGTGCGCTGGTCGAGCGCTTCCGGGTCAGCCCGGTCACCGTCTCCCGCGCCATCGCGCAGCTCGCCGCCGAAGGGCTCGTCACCACCCGCCCCGGCTCCGGCGCCTTCCGGGCCGAGCCGCGTGCCGAGGTGCCCGCCCCCGGTGACACGTCCTGGCAGGAGGTGTCGCTGAGCGGCGACGGCGGACCCGAGGTCGTGCCGCGTACGGTCGATGCCTCCGGAGTCCTGGCCACCCTCGCCGCACCACCGCCCGGCACCATCGAGTTCAACGGCGGCTACCTCCACGCCGGCCTCCAGCCCGAGCGGGCCCTGGCCGCCGCCCTCGCCCGGGCCGGCCGCCGCCCGGGCGCCTGGGGCCGGCCGCCCACGGACGGGCTGCCCGAACTGCGGTCCTGGTTCGCCCGTGAGATCGGCCCGGCCGTCTCCGGCGCCGACGTCCTGATCACCGCGGGCGGCCAGAGCGCCCTGGCCACCGCCCTGCGCGCCCTCGCCCCGCCCGGCGCCCCGGTCCTGGTGGAGTCGCCCACCTACCCCGGCATGCTCGCGGTCGCCCGCGCCACGGGACTGCGCCCGGTCCCGGTCCCGATGGACGCGGACGGGGTCCGGCCCGAGCTGCTCGCCGACGCCTTCCGCGCCACCGGAGCCCGGGTCTTCGTCACCCAGCCGCTCTTCCAGAACCCGACCGGAGCCACCCTCGCGCCCGCCCGCCGCCCCGAGATCCTGGCCATCGCCCGCGCGGCCGGGGCGTTCGTCGTCGAGGACGACTTCGCCCGGCGGCTCGTCCACGACGACGCCGGACCGCTGCCGGTGCCCCTGGCCGCCGACGACCCCGACGGCGTGGTCGTCCACGTCTGCTCGCTCACCAAGGTCACCTCGCCCAGCCTCCGCGTGGGCGCGCTGGCCGCCCGGGGGCCGGTGCTGGAGCGCCTGCGCGCCATCCAGGTCGTCGACAGCTTCTTCGTACCGAGGCCGCTCCAGGAGGCCGCGCTCGAACTCGTCGGCGCCCCGTCGTGGGGCCGCCACCTCGCCGCGGTGGCGGCCGAGCTGCGGAGCCGCCGTACGGTGATGGCCGCCGCACTCCGCTCCGAACTGCCCGCCTTCGCCCTGCCGCACGTACCGGCGGGCGGCGGCAGTCTCTGGCTCCGGATCCCGGCGACCGGTGCGGGCACGGGACCCGACGAGACGGCCATCGCCTCCGCCGCGCTGCGCGCCTCTGTCGCCATCGCCCCGGGCACCCCGTACTTCTGCGCCGAACCTCCGGCGGGCCACGTACGGCTGAGTTTCGCGGCGGTCTCCGGCGCGGCCGAGATCGCGGAGGGCGTACGCCGGTTGCGTACCGCCTACGAGAGTCCGGGCCTGTCGGCCTTGGCCGGAAACTGACCGGCGGGGTCGGTACCACCCGGGGGCCCTCTTGACCGTTCAACCGTTCGGCACCACGATCCGGCCATGACGCATCCGGCCATGGCACAGCGGGTCACCCTGGTCGCGGCGGCGCGTACCTCGCCCCGCCTGGCCGAGCGGTTCGACGACGACCGGCCGCTCGACCAGGCCGGCTGGCACGAGGTGCAGCTCGTCGCCCACACCCTCGTCCCGCTCGGCGCGGCGGAACTGCGCTACTGCTCGCCCACCCCGCGCAGCCGCGCCACCGGCGACGCGCTCGGTTACGCACCGATGGCCCAGCCCGCCCTGCGCGACTGCGACATGGGCCGCTGGCGTGGGATGACCCTGGCCGAGGTCGCGGCCAGGGAACCGGTAGCCGTCGATGTCTGGTTCGCCGACCCGGGCAGCTCCCCGCACGGCGGCGAGTCGCTCCTGGCCTTCATCGGACGGATCGGCGGCTGGCTGGACACCCGCCCGGTGTGCGACGGGTTCATCGTCGCGGTCGCCGAACCCGCCGTGATCCGCGCGGCCCTCGTCTACGCGCTGAACGTGCCGCCCACCGCGTACTGGAACGTGGACGTCCGCCCGCTCTCCACGATCACGCTCGCGGGCTCGCCCGGCCGCTGGAGCCTGAGCCTGGAGTCCGGCGTCCGCTGACGCCGATTCCGGGCAGCACGCTCCCTTCCCACCGGTCCGACCGGTCGGTACGTTGCAGGGGCATCTGTCCCGTGACGTACCGGAGGAGACGTGCCGCAGATCCACGGCCACTGCGAGGACCGGTTCGCCGGGGTCCGGGCCGCCTTCGAGGAGAACTTCACCGCCCGCGGCGAACTGGGCGCGGCGCTCACCGTCCTGGCCGACGGCGTCCCCGTGGTGGACCTCTGGGGCGGCTGGGCCGACGAGGCCCGCACCCGCCCGTGGGAGCGGGACACCCTGGTCAACGTCTGGTCCACGGGCAAGGGCCCGACCGCGCTCTGCGCCCACATCCTGGCCGACCGGGGCCTGCTCGACCTGGACGCCCCGGTCGCCGCGTACTGGCCGGAGTTCGCGGCGAACGGCAAGGAGAGCGTCCTCGTACGCCACCTCCTCTCGCACCGCTCCGGAGTCGCCGGAGTCGGCACCCCGCACACCCTGGACGAGCTGTACGACTGGGAGCTGACCTGCGCGAGGCTCGCCGCCACCGCGCCCATGTGGGAGCCGGGAAGCCGGTCCGGCTACCACGCGATCTCGTACGGATTCCTCGTCGGCGAGGTGGTCCGCCGGGTCAGCGGCGTGCTGCCGGGGGAGTTCCTGCGGCGGGAGGTCACCGGGCCGCTCGGCATCGACTTCACCTTCGGCCTCCCGGAGAAGGAGACCCACCGGCTCGCCGAACTCGTCCAGGAACGCGCCGACCGCGACGCCCAGGCCGCGCTCCTGGCCCGGATGACACCGGTCGCCGTCGCCTCCCTGCTCAACCCGCCCACCGGCCGCGCCGCCGCCAACACGCCCGGGTGGCGCGCCGCCGAGATTCCCGCCGCCAACGGCCACGGCACCGCCCGCGCGGTCGCCGCGCTCTACGGGATCCTCGCCGGACGCGGCAGCCTCGGCGGCCACCGGATCCTCTCCGAGCGGGCCGTCGAGCGGGTCCGCGAGAGCCAGGGCGCCTGCCGCGACCTGGTCCTCGGCGACGCCTTCGCCCACGAGACGGAGATCGCGCTCGGCCTCTGGCTGAGCGGCCGCAACGGCTCGTACGGCCCCGATCCGCGGGCCATGGGCCACGACGGCGCGGGCGGTTCCTGCGGCCTGGCCGACCCGGAAGCCAAAATCGCCCTCGGGTACGTGATGAACCGGATGGGCTCAGGCGTGGCCGACGACCCGCGGAAGACGGCGCTGGTGGACGCGGTGTACGCGGCCCTTGGGGACGCCGCCCGGGGATGATCGGAACCGGACATTCCACACCGCCGACCCAACCCGGGTTTCACCTGCGGTTGCCAGGAATGTGAGGATGTCACCATGACAACCAAGGTCTACTTCGACATCACCATCGACGACGCGCCCGCAGGGCGGATCACGTTCAACCTGTTCGACGACGTCGTCCCCAAGACGGCGGAGAACTTCCGCGCGCTCGCCACCGGCGAGAAGGGCTTCGGCTACGCCGGCTCGTCCTTCCACCGCGTCATCACGGACTTCATGCTCCAGGGCGGGGACTTCACCCGCGGTGACGGCACCGGCGGCAAGAGCATCTACGGCGAGAAGTTCGCCGACGAGAACTTCAACCTCAAGCACGACCGCGTCGGCCTGCTCTCGATGGCCAACGCCGGCCCGAACACCAACGGCTCGCAGTTCTTCATCACCACGGTGCTCACCCCGTGGCTGGACGGCAAGCACGTGGTCTTCGGCGAGGTCGCCGACGACGACAGCATGAAGCTCGTCCGCAAGATCGAGGCGCTCGGCTCCTCCAGCGGCCGCACCCGCGCCAAGGTCACCATCGCCGAGTCCGGCGTTCTCTGACCGACGCGGCGCCTCAGGGCCCGGCGGAACGCAGGAAGCCCGGCCGACGCACCGCGTCGGCCGGGCTTCCTGGTCTCTTCCGCGGGCCCCGGTCAGTTCGACCGGGCGGCGCGCTCCGCGTTGCGCTCCTTGATGCGGGCGGTCTCCTTGCGGACCTCCGCCTGGGTGGCCCGCTCCTTCTGGAGCCACTCCGGCATCTCGTCCTTGAGGGCGTCGACCTGCTCGGTGGTGAGGGGATCGGTGATCCCGCCACGGGCGAGGCCGGCGATGGAGATGCCGAGCTTCGCGGCGACCACGGGCCGGGGGTGCGGTCCGGTGCGGCGCAGCTCGACCAGCCACGCGGGCGGGTCGGTCTGGAGGGCGTTGAGCTCGGTGCGCGAGACGGCACCCTCCTGGAACTCGGCGGGGGTGGCCTGGAGGTACACACCCAGCTTCTTCGCCGCGGTGGCGGGCTTCATGGTCTGGGCGGTCTTGTGCGACGTCATGGGTCCAGGGTATCGACGATGGGACATACCTCCGACCACGGACCGGTGGCCGACCACGGACCGGTGGCCGGTGCCCGGTGCAGGTGGACGCCGGGGTGAGCGGTGGCCGGTGACCGGCCGGCGGCGGGGCGGCCGGTAGCCTGGACCCGTGACAGGCTCGGACACCCCCTCATCCTTCAGGCTCGCGTACGTCCCCGGTGTGACGCCGACCAAGTGGGTGAGGGTCTGGCACGAGCGGCTGCCCGACACCCCTCTGGAGCTCGTCCAGGTCCCTCCGGCCGAGGCCGGCCGGCTGCTGGCGGACGGCGGTGCGGAGGCGGGGCTCGTACGGCTTCCGGTCGACCGGGACGTCCTCAGCGCGATCCCCCTGTACACCGAGACGACGGTCGTGGTGATCCCCAAGGACCACGCCGCCACGGCCGCGGAGGAGGTCACGCTCCCCGACCTGGCGGACGAGATCGTCCTGCACCCGCTCGACGACGTCCTGGACTGGGGGACCCTCCCGGGCCGCCCCGCGCTCGAACGCCCCGCCTCCACGGCCGACGCCGTCGAGCTGGTGGCGGCGGGCGTGGGCGTCCTCCTCGTCCCGCAGTCCCTGGCCCGCCTGCACCACCGCAAGGACCTCACCTACCGCCCGGTCCTGGAGGCTCCCGAGTCCCGCGTGGCCCTGTCGTGGCCGCAGGAGGAGCCCACGCCCGACCTGGTCGAGGAGTTCATCGGCATCGTCCGGGGCCGCACGGTCAACAGCACCCGCGGCCGCGCGGCCACCCCGCCGCAGCCGTCGGCGAAGGAGAAGGCCAAGGCCAAGCGGGCGGCGACGGGCACCGGCTCCGGCCGCAAGCCCGCGCCCGGCGGCAAGCAGTCGGGCACGGGCCGCCGCGCAGGCGCGCCCAAGGGCGGCAAGCCCACGGGCAAGGCGCCCGGCAAACGAGGAAAGCCGCGCGGCCGGTAGACCGGGGCGCCGCCCCTCACCCCGCTGCACCTACCCCGTTACGTCGAGGCCTTCCGCGCGCCGATGCGTGCCCGGGTACATCCGGCGCCCCGCTGCGCGTACCCCGTTACGTCGAGCCCTTTGCCCACCGATGCGTGCTCCGGTACACCCGGCCCCCCCCGCCCTCGTACGCGAACCCGTGCGCCGCCCCCACCCACCGCACTCCTCGGTCTCTTCCTCGCCCATGGAACCTGGGCCGTCTTCCGGCATCCCCCTCGATCCGGGTGCGGAGCGTGTCCCGGTCGGCATGGAGCACGAAGTGCCTTATCGGGGCGCCGTGTTGGGCGAGGCCCGCGCTGATCTCACGCCGGTAGGCCCTGACCAGGACCGTGATGGGCACCACCAGGGTGCCGCCGGTGTGGTCGAGTACGCGGCGGGCGGTCTCGACCACGAGCGGCCGCCACCGCGGCCGGTGCTGGAAGTCATCCGTCCTGGGCAGCCCGGGCTTGATGTCCATGAGTGTCGGCGGCTTCGTCCGGAGGGCTGTCATCCCGCGCCGCGCGGGTCCGCCGCTCCGCGTCCTTGTGCGCGTCTCCGCGGAACGTGACGGCGTCCACCCCGTCCCACGACCGCTCCACGATCAGCCGCAGCCGCTGGGCCACGGGCTGCACCGGCAGCGCCAGCACCCCGATCATCTGGAACAGCGGGACGGAGCGCTCCCGGACGCTGAACTGATGGGCGGGGTTCTTGTCGGTGTCGTAGGGCAGTTGGGTGGCCGGCTGCCAGTCGGGCTCAGGTCCCGGGACCTCGATCTCCGTCACAGCAGTCCTCCCAGAGGCTCCGGCGACCGGTGATCAACCTACCTTCAGATCTTCCGATCGGGCGAAGCGCCGGAATCAGCCCGCAGACACGGTGGGGAAGGCTCCCGTCAGCCGGCGGCGAGGAGTTCGAGCGTGTCGATCACACGGTTCGAGAAGCCCCACTCGTTGTCGTACCAGGCGACCACCTTGACATGGCGGCCGTCGACGCGGGTGAGGGCCGAGTCGAAGATCGCCGAGGCGGGATTGCCCGTGATGTCGGACGACACGAGCGCGTCTTCCGAGTACTCCAGGACGCCCGCGAGCGGCCCCTGCGCCGCGGCCCGGTACGCCGCCAGCACGTCCTCGCGCGTCACGTCGCGGGCGACGGTCGTGTTGAGTTCGACGATCGATCCCACCGGAACCGGTACGCGGATCGAGTCGCCGGACAGCTTGCCGTCGAGGGCCGGCAGCACGAGGCCGATCGCCTTGGCGGCGCCCGTCGTGGTCGGCACGATGTTGACGGCGGCGGCGCGGGCGCGGCGGGCGTCGCGGTGCGGGCCGTCCTGCAGGTTCTGCTCCTGCGTGTAGGCGTGCACCGTCGTCATGAAGCCGTGCTCGATACCGGCGAGATCGTCCAGCACCTTGGCCAGCGGCGCGAGCGCGTTGGTCGTGCACGAGGCGTTCGAGACGATCGTGTGCGCCGCAGGATCGTACGCGTCGGTGTTGACGCCGAACGCGAGGGTGACATCGGCGCCGTCCGCCGGCGCGCTGACGAGTACCTTCTTCCCGCCCGCGTCGAGGTGCGCGCGGGCGGCCTCGGCCGAGGTGAAGCGGCCGGTCGCCTCCAGCACGATGTCGACGCCGAGCCCGGCCCACGGCAGCCGCGCCGGTTCGCGTTCGGCGAGCACGGTGATGCGGCGGCCGTCGACGACGAGGGTGTCCCCGTCGACGGTCACCGGGCGCCCGAGCCGGCCGGCCGTCGAGTCGTAGGAGAGCAGCCGCGCGAGGGCGGCGGGCTCCGTGAGGTCGTTGACGGCGACGACTTCCAGGCCGCTGTCGCGTTCGAGCAGCGCGCGCAGGACGTTGCGTCCGATGCGGCCGAATCCGTTGATGGCGATGCGCGTCATGAGTGGTGGTGTCCCTTCCGGTCCCTGCGGGTTCGCCTCCAGGTTCGCCCGCCCCGGCCGCCGCTGACAGCGGCGTGATCGCCACGGTCCGAAAGGATCGCGCCAGGCTATTCGTCCCTGGAGAAGGTGCGCCGGTACTCGCTCGGTGTGGTGCCGAGGATGCGCTGGAAGTGGAGCCGCAGATTGGTCCCCGTACCGAGGCCGGCATCGGCGGCGATCTGCTCGATGCTGCGCTGCGAGCGCTCCAGCAGCTCGCGGGCCATGTCGATACGGGCGCGCATGACCCACTGCATCGGCGTGTACCCCGTGTCCTCGGCGAAGCGCCGCGAGAAGGTGCGCGGCGACACCGCCGCGTGCCGGGCGAGTACGTCGAGGGTGAGGGGCTCGGCGAGCCGGTGCAGCGCCCACTCCCGGGTGGCGGCGAACCGCTCTCCGAGCGGCTCGGGCACGCTGCGCGGCACGTACTGCGCCTGCCCGCCGCTGCGGTAAGGGGCCGCCACCAGCCGCCGCGCGGCGTGGTTGGACGCGGCCACCCCGAGATCGCCGCGCAGGATGTGCAGGCACAGGTCGATGCCCGAGGCGGCACCGGCCGAGGTGAGCACGCTGCCCTCGTCGACGAAGAGGACGTTCTCGTCGACCCGGACGCGCGGATGCCTCACCGCGAGGGCCCGCGTGTAGTGCCAGTGCGTCGTGGCCCGCTTGCCGTCGAGCAGACCGGTCGCGGCGAGCGCGAAGGCCCCGGTCGAGATGGCGGCGAGCCGCGCGCCCCGGCCGTGCGCGCCGACCAGCGCGTCGACGACGGCCCGCGGTGGATCGTCCCGGTCCGGGAACCGGTAGCCGGGGACGAAGACGATGTCGGCCCACTCCAGCGCGCCGAGCCCATGGGCGACGGAGTACGACAGCCCGTCGCCGCCGGTCACGAGGCCGGGAGCCGCACCGCAGACCCGTACCTCGTACGGCATGCTCGCGCGGCTCGTGAACACCTGCGCGGGAATCCCGACGTCGAGCGGCTTCGCCCCCTCCAGCACGAGGACGGCGACGCGGTGCGGGGACGGGGCGGGCACGGGGAAAGGGTACGCGGGGCGCGGGCGCCGGCTCGGTCGCGTGCGCCGGGTGCTCGTGTCCGCCGGCCGGGCACCGATCCAGCCGATTGCATAAAAGTGCAGCCCTGCGTATAGTCATGCCATCAACGAGGAGGGTTCCGATGGTGGTACGCGCAGCGGTGGCAGGGGCGAGCGGATACGCCGGCGGTGAGCTGCTCCGCCTTCTGCTGGCGCACCCCGGCGTCGAGATCGGTGCGCTCACCGGACACTCCAACGCCGGGCAGGCCCTCGGCTCGCTCCAGCCGCATCTGCGGCCGCTGGCCGACCGGGTGCTGGAGCCGACCACCGCCGAGGTGCTCGCCGGGCACGACGTCGTCTTCCTGGCGTTGCCGCACGGGCAGTCCGCCGCCGTGGCCGAGCAGCTCGGGGACGAGGTGCTCGTGGTCGACATGGGGGCCGACTTCCGGCTGAAGGACGCGGGGGACTGGGAGAAGTTCTACGGGTCGCCGCACGCCGGGACCTGGCCCTACGGGCTGCCCGAGCTGCCGGGTGGGCGGGCCGCGCTCGCCGGGTCGAAGCGGATCGCGGTGCCGGGGTGCTACCCGACCGCCGTGTCGCTCGCGCTCTTCCCGGCGTACGAGGCCGGTATCGCCGAGCCGGAGGCCGTCATCGTCGCCGCGTCCGGGACCTCCGGTGCGGGCAAGGCGGCCAAGCCGCATCTGCTCGGCTCCGAGGTGATGGGCAACATGACCCCGTACGGCGTCGGCGGCGGGCACCGCCACACGCCCGAGATGATCCAGAACCTCAGCGCCGCCGCCGGGCACCCGGTCACGGTCTCCTTCACGCCCACCCTGGCGCCCATGCCGCGCGGCATCCTCGCCACGTGCAGCGCGAAGGCGACGCCCGGCGTGAGCGCCGAGGGCCTGCGCGCCGTGTACGGGAAGGCGTTCGCGGACGAGCCGTTCGTCGACCTCCTGCCCGAGGGCCGGTGGCCCGCCACCGCCGCGGTGTACGGCTCCAACGCCGTACAGGTCCAGGTCGCGTACGACGAGGCCGCCGGGCGGATCGTCGTCGTCACCGCCATCGACAACCTCGCCAAGGGCACCGCGGGCGGCGCCCTGCAGAGCATGAACATCGCCCTCGGGCTCCCCGAGGACACAGGTCTCACGACGATCGGAGTTGCACCGTGAGCGTCACGGCAGCACAAGGGTTCTCGGCGGCGGGCATCGCCGCCGGAATCAAGGAGAGCGGTAACCCGGACCTGGCCCTCGTGGTCAACCACGGGCCCCGTCGCGCCGCCGCGGGCGTCTTCACCTCCAACCGCGTCAAGGCCGCCCCGGTCCTCTGGTCGGAGCAGGTACTCAAGGGCGGCGTCGTCACCGCCGTCGTCCTCAACTCCGGCGGCGCCAACGCCTGTACGGGACCCAAGGGGTTCCAGGACACCCACGCCACCGCCGAGAAGGTCGCCGAGGTGCTGGAGGGCCACAGTGCCGGCGAGGTCGCCGTCGCCTCCACCGGCCTCATCGGGCTCCTGCTCCCCATGGACAAGCTCCTCCCCGGCATCGAGCAGGCCGCCGCCGCGCTCAGCGAGCACGGCGGTGAGAAGGCCGCCATCGCCATCAAGACCACCGACACCGTGCACAAGACGGCCGTCGCGGGCGGCGAGGGCTGGACCGTCGGCGGCATGGCCAAGGGCGCCGGCATGCTGGCCCCGGGCCTCGCCACCATGCTCGTCGTCCTCACCACCGACGCGGACGTGGAAGCCCCCGCACTGGACGCCGCCCTCCGCGACGCGACCCGGACCACCTTCGACCGGGTCGACTCCGACGGCTGCATGTCCACCAACGACACCGTGCTCCTCCTCGCCTCCGGCGCCAGCGGCATCACCCCGGACCAGGCCGCGTTCGCCGAGGCCGTACGGGCCGTCTGCGACGACCTCGCCCGGCAGCTCATCGGCGACGCCGAAGGCGCCTCCAAGGACATCCGGATCGAGGTGATCAACGCGGCCACCGAGGACGACGCCGTCGAGGTCGGCCGGTCCATCGCCCGGAACAACCTCCTCAAGTGCGCCATCCACGGCGAGGACCCCAACTGGGGCCGGGTCCTCTCCGCCATCGGCACCACACGGGCGGCCTTCGAGCCGGACCAGCTCAACGTCGCCATCAACGACGTCTGGGTCTGCAAGAACGGGGGAGTGGGGGAGGACCGCGACCTGGTCGACATGCGCTACCGGGAGGTCAAGATCACCGCCGACCTCGCCGCCGGCACCGAGTCCGCCGTCATCTGGGCCAACGACCTCACCGCGGACTACGTCCACGAGAACAGCGCGTACAGCTCATGACGACGGCGCGGAAGCACACCGCACTCCCGAAGGCGCAGATCCTCATCGAGGCGCTGCCCTGGCTGACCCGGCACCACGGCAAGACCGTCGTCATCAAGTTCGGCGGCAACGCCATGATCGACGAGGAGCTGAAGGCCGCCTTCGCCCAGGACGTCGTCTTCCTGCGGCACGCCGGGCTCAAGCCCGTCGTCGTGCACGGCGGCGGCCCGCAGATCAGCGCCCAGCTCGACAAACAGGGCCTGGTCAGCGAGTTCAAGGCCGGGCTGCGGGTCACCACACCCGAGGCGATGGACGTCGTACGGATGGTCCTCGCCGGACAGGTCCAGCGCGAGCTGGTCGGCCTCCTCAACCAGCACGGCCCGCTCGCCGTCGGCATGACCGGCGAGGACGCCCACACCATCACCGCCACCCAGCACCGGCCCACCATCGACGGCGAGTCCGTCGACATCGGCCGGGTCGGCGAGATCACCGCCATCGACACCGGGGCCATCCAGGCGCTGCTCGACGACGGCCGCATCCCGGTCGTCTCCTCCATCGCCCGCTCCGCCGACGACCACCACGTCTACAACGTCAACGCCGACACCGCGGCCGCCGCGCTCGCCGCCGCCCTGAACGCCGAGACGCTGATGGTCCTCACCGACGTGGAGGGGCTGTACGAGGACTGGCCCAACAGCGACGACGTGATCAGCCGCCTGACCGCGAGTCAGCTGGAGAAGCTGCTGCCCGAGCTGTCCAGCGGCATGGTCCCCAAGATGCAGGGCTGCCTGCACGCCGTCCGCAACGGCGTCGAGACCGCCCGCGTCATCGACGGCCGGGTCCAGCACTCGATCCTGCTGGAGATCTTCACCGACGAGGGCATCGGCACGATGGTCGTGCCGGACGCCCCCATCGACGTACACACAGGGCCTGAACTGGGGGAATCATGACCGGCACCGGCAGCAGCGGACTCACCTCGCGGTGGCAGGGCGCGCTGATGGACAACTACGGCACGCCCCGCCTGTCGCTCGTCCGCGGGGAGGGCGCCCACGTCTGGGATGGGGACGGCACCCGCTACCTCGACTTCGTCGGCGGCATCGCGGTCAACGCCCTCGGCCACGCGCACCCGGCCGTCGTGGAGGCCGTCTCCACCCAGGTCGCCTCGCTCGGCCACGTATCGAACCTGTTCATCGCGGAGCCGCCGGTCGCGCTCGCCGAGCGGCTGCTCCAGCTCTTCGGCCGCCCGGGCCGGGTCTTCTTCGCCAACTCCGGCGCCGAGGCCAACGAAGCCGCGTTCAAGATCGGCCGGCTCACCGGACGCACGCACATGGTCGCCACCGACGGCGGCTTCCACGGCCGGACGATGGGCGCGCTCGCGCTGACCGGCCAGCCCGGCAAGCAGGAGCCGTTCGTCCCGCTGCCCGGTGACGTCACGCATGTGCCGTACGGAGACGTGGACGCCCTGCGCGCAGCGGTGACCACCGACACCGCCCTGGTCATCATCGAGCCGATCCAGGGTGAGAACGGTGTCGTCGTCCCGCCCAGGGGTTACCTGGAGGCGGCCCGGGAGATCACCCGCGCCACCGGCACGCTGCTCGTCCTGGACGAGGTGCAGACCGGTATCGGCCGCTGCGGCCAGTGGTTCGAGCACCAGGCCCACCAAGGCGTCGAGCCGGACCTCGTCACGCTCGCCAAGGGACTCGGCGGCGGTCTGCCGATCGGTGCGACGGTCGCGTTCGGCCCGGCGGCCGACCTGCTGAAGCCGGGGCACCACGGCACCACGTTCGGCGGCAACCCGGTCGCCTGCGCCGCCGGACTCGCCGTCATCGACACCCTCGCGGCCGACGGCGCGCTCGACGAGGTCAAGCGGCTCGGCGAGAAGATCCGCGACGGCGTGGAGGCGCTCGGACATCCGCTGGTCTCCCATGTCCGCGGCAGCGGCCTGCTGCTGGGTATCGTGCTCACCGGACCCCTCGCACCGCAGGTGCAGCAGGCGGCCCAGGGAGCCGGCCTCCTGGTGAACGCGCCCGCCCCCGATGTCGTACGGCTCATGCCGCCGCTGATCATCGGTGACGCGGAGGTGGACACGTTCCTGGAGATCCTGCCGAGCGCTCTCGACGCGGCACACGGGGACGGACGATCCGGAGCATGAGCCTCCGGAGAATGAGGCGACGACGATGACCGAGGCGCAGGAGACCGAGCACGGCGGACCGTCCGTGCCGCAGACCCGCACCGCCCGCCACCGCCGGATCGTGGACATCCTGAACCGGCAGCCGGTCCGCTCGCAGAGCCAGCTGGCCAAGCTCCTCGCCGACGACGGGCTGAGCGTCACCCAGGCGACGCTCTCCCGCGACCTCGACGAGCTGGGCGCGGTCAAGATCCGCAACACCGGCGGCGAGCTGATCTACGCGGTGCCGAGCGAGGGCGGTTTCCGCACCCCGCAGGCGCCGCTGGGCGGCTCGGCCAAGGAGGAGCGGATGCGCAGGCTCTCGGCCGAACTGCTGATCTCGGCAGAGGCCTCGGCCAACCTGGTGGTGCTGCGTACGCCGCCGGGCGCCGCGCAGTTCCTCGCCTCGGCCATCGACCAGGCCGAACTGCACGACATCCTCGGCACCATCGCGGGCGACGACACCCTGATGCTCATCAGCCGCGACGCGGGCGGCGGCCAGGCCCTCGCCGAACACCTGCTGAGACTCGCTCAGAACGACCGCTGAGCCGTTCCGTTCAGTACCGCGTGATCGCGGTCGGGCCCAAGGAGGTCCCGACCGCGATGTGCGGCCGCCGCTCCGGCTTCGCCCAGGCCAGGATCTCCGCCATGGCGTCGGCGGGCACGGACACACAACCCGCCGTCGCGCCGCGCCCGTTCACATGCAGGAAGATCCCGGCGCCCCGGTTGCGTACCGGGCGGTCGTAGTTGAAGCCGATCACCAGCGCGTGGGCGTACTGCGTCCCGTACGTGACGAGGTGCTCGGCCTCGTCCGCCCGGCAGTCGGCGGGACGCGGTTCCACCCAGCGGTTGTACGCGCGCGAGGCGTTGTCCTGGCACCACCAGGAGTCCTCGGTCACCTTGCGGTAGGGATACCGCGTCCCCGCCGGGGCGTCCTGGATGCCGAAGGCGTAGGGCAGGTCGTACAGCCCGGTCGGCGTGGTGCTGGTGCCCTGCTCGCGGCTGCCGCCCTCGGCCAGCCCGTTGACCCCGAACCGCGCGGCCGCCGAGCCCGCCGCCACCCACCGGCCTCCACGCCGCTCCCACCAGGTCACCGTGCCCGTCGTGGAGCCGGTGTCCGGAGCCTCGGCGGTGATGAGCTGCGAGCCGCCGCCGGTGTCCGCCAGCCGGTACGGGAGGGGAGGCGGGCTCTTCTCGGGAGCGGCCCCGAGGGAGCCCAGGGCCAGCGTGAGGAGTACGGCGAAGGTCGGCAGAGGTCGTCGGCGCATGCTCCGGACCGTATGGCGCCCGGACGCGACGCCCCACCGGACCTGCTCCGTACGGCCCAGCGGCCCACCCCTGAAGAGCTCCCGAAAGCCCCCGGAAGCCACTGGAGATGCCGGGTTGCCCCCCTCGGGGGCTCGCCCGATGGCCCGAGGCAGGCGCGGGGCCGGACCCGGTCTCTGCCGCTAAGCGGGGCGACGGCACCCGGCGAGGAGGGCCTCGACCATCCGCCCGGCGTCGGCCCGGTCGTAGTCGGGGCCGGTGATGCAGAGGTTCCCGATGGCGCGCATGAGCGTGTAGGCGGTGATGCCGGGGGCGACCTCGTCGGCGGCGGCGCAGGCGTCGAGCAACGTCGCGCAGGCCGGGACCAGGGTGTCGAGCATGAGGGCGTGGAGGTTCTCCAGCCCCGGATCACCGGACCCGAGAGCGGCACCGAGACCGTGCTTGGTCACCAGGAACTCCACGAACGCGTCCACCCAGCGGGTCAGCGCGGTGAACGGGGAGGCCGATTCCTCCAGGAGGCGGGGAGCGAGTGCGGTGCAGGCGTCGATCTGGTGGCGGTAGACGGCGGTGACGAGGTCCGCCCGGGTCGGGAAGTTCCGGTAGATCGTGCCCACGCCCACGCCGGCGCGCTCGGCGATGTCGCGGATGGGGGCTTGGACACCCTGGTCCACGAAGACCGCCGACGCGGCCGCCAGCACACCGCTGCGGGTGCGCTGCGCCTGTGCCCGGCGTACTCCGACCGGCTCCGTCACGGGACCTCCATTGCTCGCGGAACAATGTTCCGCTAAATTGGCGGAACGACGCTCCGCCAAAGTATGGCAGAGCGGCTCCATGGAGAAAGCGCAGGTCCCCCATGTCTTCCAGTCCTCTCGGCCGACAGATCGTCGCGGTCAAGCCCATCGCCGTCGCGGCACCCGGCCGCAGTGTCGATCTGCAGGTCAAGGTCACCGCCCCGCTGTCGGGCCACGACCTGCCCGTCATCGTGTTCTCCCACGGCAACGCCTGGTCCCTGGACGGATACGAGCCCCTCGTCGACCGGTGGGCGGCCGCCGGATTCATCGTGGTGCAGCCCACCCACCTGGACTCCCGCCGCAACGGCATCGGGTGGGACGACCCGCGCTTCGCCACCATCTGGCGCGTCCGGATCGCCGACCTCCACGCGGTCCTCGACGGCCTCGGCGACATCCTTCTCCAGGCCGGCGACCTGGCGACCCGGGTCGACCGTCAGCGCATCGCCGTCGTCGGCCACTCCTGGGGCGCCCAGAGTGCCGGCGCGATCCTCGGCGCGCGGGTGCTCGACGCCGACGGCGTGCCCGGAGAGGACTTCTCCCACCCCGGCGTCTCGGCCGGCGCGCTGATCGCCGTGACCGGAACCGGCGAAACGCTCACCCCGTTCGCCGCCGAGCACCTTCCGTTCATGAGGCCGGACTACTCCACCATGACCACCCCCGCCCTGGTCGTCGCGGGCGGCGAGGACCGGTCGCAGCTCTCCACCCGGGGCCCGGAGTGGTTCACCGACGCCTACCACCTCAGCCCGTCCCCGAAGAGCCTGCTCACCATCGCCGAGGGCGAGCACACTCTGGGCGGCATCGCCGGCGAGATGGTCGCAGAGACCACCGACGAGGACCCCGCCCGCGTCGCCCTCGTCGCCGACGCGGTCTCGGCCTACCTCCTCGACGCCCTCGAGCTCGACGGCACCGGGTGGAGCGCCCTCGGTGCCGCCGCGCCCGGCGACGGTGCGTGGAGCATCGCCGTCAAGTGAGCTCGACCGGCCAGCGGTATCCGGCCCGTATGACTGTCCTCACCGGACCTGACCTGCCACTTTGACAAAACATACGGACCACTGCATAGTTATACCCATCAGTGATTGCACCGTAAGGAGAAACCCGTGACCGAGCGCGTCGTACTCGCCTACTCGGGCGGCCTGGACACCTCCGTCGCCATCGGCTGGATCGCCGAGGAGACGGGCGCCGAGGTCATCGCCGTTGCCGTGGACGTCGGCCAGGGCGGCGAGGACCTGGACGTCATCCGCAAGCGCGCGCTCGCCTGCGGTGCCGTCGAAGCCGAGGTCGCGGACGCCAAGGACGAGTTCGCCGAGGAGTACTGCCTCCCGGCGATCAAGGCCAACGCCCTCTACATGGACCGCTACCCGCTGGTCTCGGCCCTCTCGCGGCCGACCATCGTCAAGCACCTCGTCGCCGCCGCCAAAAAGCACGACGCCGGGATCGTCGCCCACGGCTGCACCGGCAAGGGCAACGACCAGGTCCGCTTCGAGGCCGGCATCTCCGCGCTCGGCCCCGACCTGAAGTGCATCGCCCCGGTCCGCGACTACGCCATGACCCGGGACAAGGCGATCGCCTTCTGCGAGGAGAAGAACCTCCCGATCGCGACCACCAAGAAGTCCCCGTACTCCATCGACCAGAACGTCTTCGGACGGGCCGTCGAGACGGGCTTCCTGGAGGACATCTGGAACGCGCCGATCGAGGACATCTACGAGTACACCTCCAACCCCGCCACCCCGCGCGAGGCCGACGAGGTCGTCATCTCCTTCAAGGAGGGCGTGCCCGTCGCCATCGACGGCCGGCCCGTCACCGTCCTCCAGGCGATCCAGCAGCTCAACGAGCGGGCCGGCGCCCAGGGCATCGGCCGGATCGACATGGTCGAGGACCGGCTCGTGGGCATCAAGTCCCGTGAGGTGTACGAAGCGCCCGGCGCGATCGCGCTGATCACCGCCCACCAGGAGCTGGAGAACGTCACCGTCGAGCGCGAGCTGGCCCGCTACAAGCGGCAGGTCGAGCAGCGCTGGGGCGAGATGGTCTACGACGGCCTGTGGTTCTCCCCGCTGAAGCGGGCCCTGGACGGCTTCATCAACGAGGCCAACCAGCACGTCACCGGCGACATCCGGATGACCCTGCACGCGGGCCGCGCCGTCGTCACCGGCCGGAAGTCCGACGAGTCGCTGTACGACTTCAACCTCGCCACCTACGACTCGGGCGACACCTTCGACCAGTCCAAGGCGCAGGGCTTCATCGAGCTCTTCGGCCTCTCGTCCAAGATCGCGGCCAAGCGCGACCTCGCCTGACCCCTCTCGTTGTACAGCCGCCTCCCCGTCCGCACGCGGCAGGGAGGCGGCCGCATATCCGCACCCGGGCCCCCGACTTGGCCTTCGCTTTTTCTGAGGAGCACGCAGTGAGCAGCAACAACGGTGACGTCCGGCTCTGGGGCGCGCGTTTCGCCGACGGACCGGCCGAGGCGCTGGCCAAGCTGTCGGCCTCCGTCCACTTCGACTGGCGGCTCGCGCCGTACGACATCGCCGGCTCCCGCGCCCACGCCCGCGTCCTCAACAAGGCGGGCCTGCTCACCGAGGACGAGCTGACCCGGATGCGGGAGGGCCTGGACCGGCTCGAAGCCGATGTCGCGGACGGCTCCTTCACCGGCACCATCGCCGACGAGGACGTCCACACCGCCCTGGAGCGCGGACTGCTGGAGCGCCTCGGCCCCGACCTCGGCGGCAAGCTGCGGGCCGGCCGGTCGCGGAACGACCAGATCGCCACGCTCTTCCGGATGTACCTGCGCGACCACGCCCGGATCATCGGCGGCCTCGTCGCGGAGCTCCAGGGCGCGCTGGTCGGCCTCGCCGAGGCCCACCCGGACGTGGCGATGCCCGGCCGCACCCACCTCCAGCACGCCCAGCCGGTGCTCTTCGCCCACCACGTGCTCGCCCACGTCCAGTCCCTGTCCCGGGACGCCGAGCGGCTGCGCCAGTGGGACGAGCGCACGGCCGTCTCGCCGTACGGCTCCGGCGCGCTCGCCGGCTCCTCGCTCGGGCTCGACCCGGAGGCGGTCGCCGCCGACCTCGGTTTCGAGCACGGTTCGGTCGGCAACTCCATCGACGGTACCGCCTCGCGGGACTTCGTCGCCGAGTTCGCCTTCATCACCGCGATGATCGGCGTCAACCTCTCCCGGATCGCCGAGGAGGTCATCATCTGGAACACGAAGGAGTTCTCCTTCGTCACGCTCCACGACGCCTTCTCCACCGGCTCCTCGATCATGCCGCAGAAGAAGAACCCGGACATCGCGGAGCTGGCCCGGGGCAAGTCCGGCCGCCTCATCGGCAACCTGACCGGCCTCCTCGCCACGCTGAAGGCGCTGCCGCTCGCGTACAACCGCGATCTCCAGGAGGACAAGGAGCCCGTCTTCGACTCCTGCGACCAGCTCGAAGTCCTGCTCCCCGCCTTCACCGGCATGATGGCGACGCTCACCGTCAACCGCGAGCGCATGGAGGAGCTGGCCCCGGCCGGTTTCTCGCTCGCCACCGACATCGCGGAGTGGCTGGTGCGGCAGGGCGTGCCGTTCCGGGTCGCGCACGAGGTCGCCGGTGCCTGCGTCAAGGAGTGCGAGCAGCACGGTATCGAGCTGGACGAGCTGACCGACCAGCAGTTCGCCGCGATCTCCGAGCACCTCACCCCGGAGGTCCGCACGGTCCTCAACGTGCGCGGCGCCCTCGCCTCCCGCAACGGCCGGGGCGGAACGGCACCTTCCGCCGTCGCCGTCCAGCTCGCCGAGGTGAAGAAGGACCTGGAGGCGCAGAACGCCTGGGCGGCCGCCCGCCGGTAGCCGTACGCCTTCGCGTACGTACGGTGTCGTCGCAGGTGTACGAAAGGCGCAGCGGGCTACGTTGACCGGGGTAGGAGTACCGCAACCGACCCCGAGGAGCCCGCGATGCCCTTCACCGCCCTGGCCACCGCGACGACCCCGACCGCCCACATCGGACTGGGCCTCGCAGCCGTGGGGAGGCCCGGATACATCAACCTCCACCGGGACCAGGACTTCCCCGACGGCCGGGACGTGGAGGGCCTGCGCGCCCGTACGCACGAGCTGCTGGACGCGGCGTACGCGCAGGGCGTCCGGTACGTCGACGCGGCCCGCTCCTACGGCCGCGCCGAGGAGTTCCTCGGTGAGTGGCTGGACGCCCGGCCCTCCTTCACCGACCTGGTCGTCGGCTCCAAGTGGGGCTACACCTACACCGCCGACTGGAACACCGAGGCCGAGGTCCACGAGGTCAAGGACCACGGCCTCGCCACCTTCGAGCGCCAGCGCGCCGAGACCCGCGAACTCCTCGGCGACCGGCTCGACCTCTACCAGATCCACTCGCTCACCCCGGACAGCCCGGCCCTCGCCGACAAGGAGCTCCACGAGCGCCTGGCCGCACTCGCCGCCGACGGGGTCGCCGTCGGCTTCTCCACCAGCGGCCCCAACCAGGCCGACGCCATCCGCGCCGCGCTCGCGCTCACCGTTGACGGCAACCCGCTCTTCCGTACGGTCCAGGCCACCTACAACGCCCTGGAGACCTCGGCCGCCCCCGCTCTCGCCGAAGCCCATGACGCCGGACTCACCGTGATCGTCAAGGAGGGCATGGCCAACGGGCGGCTGGCCGGGGACGAGGCGCCCGCCGTCTTCCGCGAGATCGCCGCCGACGCGGGGGTGGGCGGCGACGCGGTGGCGCTGGCGCTCGTCCTGCACCAGCCGTGGGCCGGGGTCGTCCTCTCCGGCGCCGCCACCGCCACCCAGCTCGCCGGAAACCTGCACGCTCCCGTCGTCGGCCTGGACGAGGAGCAGCGGGCCCGGCTGGACGCGCTGGTGGAGGAGCCGGAGTCGTACTGGCGCCACCGCGCGGCCCTGCCCTGGCACTGAGCCGAGGGCCGCTGAGCCTCAAGGAGCTCGTCAGCCGGTCAGGACGACGAGCTCCTGAGTGGCCCGGGTCATCGCCACATAGCGGTCGACCGCGCCCGCCACGCCCTCACCGAACGCCTCCGGGGCCACGAGCACCACCAGATCGAATTCGAGGCCCTTCGACAGCTCCGGCGTCAGCGACCGTACGCGCGGCCTCGCCCGGAACGCCGGATCACCGATGACACATGCGATCCCGTCCGCGTGCGCGGCGAGCCAGGTGTCCAGGACCGCGTCGAGATCCGCCACCGGGCCGTATACGACCGGCAGGCCGCCGGAGCGGATGGAGACCGGCACATTGGCGTCCGGCAGCACGGCCCGGATCACCGGCTCGGCCTCCGCCATGACCTCCTCGGGTGTCCGGTAGTTGACGGTCAGCGAGGCCGAGGACACCCGGTCGAGCCCGACCCGCTCCAGCCGCTCCCGCCATGACTCCGTGAAGCCGTGCCGGGCCTGGGCGCGGTCGCCGACGACGGTGAAGCTGCGGGACGGGCACCGCACCAGCAGCATCTGCCACTCGGCGTCGGTCAGCTCCTGCGCCTCGTCCACGACGATGTGCGCGAACGGGCCCGCCAGCCGGTCCGGTTCGGTGCCGGATGATCCGTCCGGGTCGACCAGGGTGTCCTTCATGTCCTGGCCGTGCAGCATGACCAGCGCCCCTTCGCTGTCCGCATCGGCGTCGGCCAGGGTCTCGTCCGCGAGGAGCGCGTCGATGACCTGGGCCATGCCCGCGCGTTCGGCGGCCACGGCCGCCCGCGCCCGCTGCCTGCGCCGCCACTCCTCCGGATCCCCGACCCGCTGCCGCGCCGCGTCCAGGACCGGCAGATCGGAGACCGTCCAGGCCCGCGCGTCCGCACGCTGCAACAGCCGCACCTCGTCCCGGGTGAGCCACGGGGCGGCCAGGCGCAGATAGGCGGGGACCGACCAGAGATCACCGACCAGCTCGGCCGGATCCAGCAGCGGCCACGCCCGGTCGAACGCGGCGGCCAGCTCCCGGTCCTGGCCCAGCGCCTTCCGGACCAGCTCCGGCGCGACCTCCTCACCGTCGTACTTCTCCACCAGGAGCGTGAGCAGCTCCTGGTGGACCTGGTCGCGCGCCTCGTTGTGTACGGCGCCGGGCCCGGCCGCCTCGAACGCCACGGCCCAGTCGGCGGCGGTCAGCCGGAGGTCGGCCCAGGGGGTCGTGACCGTCAGCGGCTCGGTGGGCGGCACCTCGTAGAACCGTACGGCCGTCTCGACCGCCCGCACCAGCGCCGCCGACGCCTTCAGCCGCGCCACCTCCGGGTCTGTCTCGGCGGCGGCCGTGGCCCCTTCCTCCACCAGGTCCCGCAGGGTGCAGGTCTGTACGCCCTCCTCACCGAGGCTCGGGAGCACATCGGCGACGTACCCGAGGTAGGGCCGCGACGGGCCGACGAACAGGACCCCGCCCCGGCGGTGAGCCAGCCGCGGGTCGGAGTACAGGAGGTACGCGGAGCGGTGCAGGGCGACGACCGTCTTCCCCGTACCCGGCCCGCCGTCCACCACCAGCGCGCCCCGCGAACTCGCCCGGATGACGGCGTCCTGGTCGGCCTGGATGGTGCCGAGCACATCCCGCATCCGCTCCGACCGGTTGGTGCCGAGGCTCGCGATGAACGCGGACTGGTCGTCGAGCGCGGCATGACCGGCGAAGGCGTCCGGCGCGAACACCTCGTCCCAGTAGTCGCTGATCCGGCCGCCGGTCCAGCGGTACCGGCGGCGGCTCGCCAGACCCATCGGGTTGGCGTGGGTGGCGCCGAAGAAGGGCTCGGCGGCGGGGGAGCGCCAGTCGACCAGCAGCCGGCGGCCCTCGCTGTCGGTGAGGCCGAGCCGGCCGACGTACACGGGCTCGGAACCGTCCTCCGCGACCATGCGCCCGAGGCAGAGGTCGAGCCCGAAGCGGCGCAGGGTGCCCAGGCGGGCGGTGAGCCGGTGGATCTCCGCGTCCCGGTCCATCGCCTGCCGGCCGGTGCCGCCGGGTGCCCGGCGCTCGGCGTCGAGCCGGCCGGTCAGCTCGGCGATCGACGCGTCGAGGGTCCGGGCGACGGCGGCGAAGTGCCGCTCGTCGGAGGCGATGAGGGCCGGGTCGGCCTTGGGGGAGAGGCGGTCGGGGAGGTGGAAGGCGGTGGTGGTCATGGTGGTGCGTTCCGTTCTGCCGGATGCGGGGGTCTGCCGGGCGTACGGGACCGGTCAGCCGGTCGGTGCCGGTGCGCCGAACCACCGCGTCAGCCCGGCCACCAGCCCCTCGTGGTCCGCGCCCTCTCCCACCCAGGCCACATGCCCGTCCGGCCGCAGCAGGACGGATGGCGCGTCCAGTTCTCCGGCCGCGTCGGCCACGTGATCCACCCGGTCCTCCCAGCCCGCCACCGACAGCCCGCCCGTCCGGTCCAGCAGCAGGCCGCGGCCCTCGCGCATCAGCTCGTAGACGCGGCGGCCGCGCGCCAGCCGTACGTCAGGCAGCCGCCTGCCCAGCAGGTCGTGGCCCTCGCCGAGGTCGTAGCGGATGTCGACGGCGGTGACCATCCCGGTCACGTACGCGTTCACCTCCTCGAAGTCCATCAGCCGGGCGAACAGTTGGCGCAGCGCGGTCGCTCCCGGGTCCGACCCCAGCAGCGTGATCTGCGCTCGGGTGTTGTCCAGCACGCGGGCGCCGACCGGGTGGCGTTCGGCGTGGTAGCTGTCCAACAGGCCTTGCGGTGCCCAGCCGTTGACCTCGGCGGCCAGCTTCCAGCCGAGGTTGAACGCGTCCTGCACCCCGAGGTTGAGCCCCTGTCCGCCGGTCGGCGGGTGGATGTGCGCCGCGTCGCCGGCCAGCAGCACCCGGCCCACCCGGTACCGCTCGGCCTGCCGGGTGGCGTCGCCGAACCGGGAGAGCCAGCGCGGCGAGTGCACGCCGAAGTCGGTCCCGGCGACCGCCCGCAGCCGCTTGGTGAACTCCTCCAGGCTCGGCGCGCCCGCCCGCTCCTCGGACACGCGCTCGGCGGGCACGATGACGCGGTGCGTCCCGTCGCCGTTGGGGATGGTGCCGAACCGCAACTGGGTCCTGCGGACCTCCGCCACCACGGCGGCGACCACCTCCGGCTCCTCGGTCATCTCCATGTCGCCGAGCAGCGTCTCGACCGTGGCGGGCTCACCGGGAAAGGCGATGCCCACCTCCTTGCGCACCACACTGCGGCCGCCGTCGCACCCGACGAGATAGCGCGAGCGCAGCCGCGTCCCGTCCGCCGTCCCGACGGTCACCCCGTCACCGTCCTGGCTGACCGCGACCACCTCGCAGCCACGCCGGATCTCCGCGCCCAGCTCGATGGCCCGCTCGCGGAGCAGCCGCTCCGTGACCGGCTGGAGCGTGGAGAGTCCGTACGGGTGGGCCGTGTCCAGCCGGTCCGGCCACGGCTTCTGGATGCCGCCGAAGAACCCACCGACCTGGAACTTCTCGCTCTCTGCGAGGAACCGGTCCAGCAGCCCGCGCTGGTCCATCACCTCGACGCTCCGCACATGCAGGCCGCGCCCCCGGCTCTCCCGGGTCGGCTCGGCTAGCTTCTCCAGCACCACGGTCCGCACCCCGGCCAGCCGCAGCTCGCAGGCGAGCATGAGGCCGGTCGGTCCACCGCCGACCACGATCACGTCGATCATCACTGTTCCGCCCTCGTCGACGTCGAATTCCCGAAGCCCGGCGCTCCTGATCCCGGCTTCGGCCGTCGATTCTGCGGCATATGGGGGGCCTTGCGGCAAGACCCCCCATCCGCTATAAGTTAAGAGTGGTAAGGAGTGGGTTCACCTCCTGATCGCCTCCCACCTTCTTCTCCCGCCTCATCCCCGCCGCTCGTGGGGCATCGGGCTCCTCGCGGCGCACCGCACCCCCTCCCTGAGCGGTCGCATCCCTACCGATGAGACAGTCATGTCTCATGTGGGTTATCGTCGTCTCATGACTCTCGACCGTGAGCAGGTGCTGCGCAGCGCCGCCGCTCTGCTGACCCACAAATCGACCGCCACCATGGACGAGGTCGCCAAAGCAGCCGGAATCGGCCGCGCCACCCTCCACCGCCACTTCGCCGGACGCGACGCGCTGGTGAAGGCGCTGGAGGATCTCGGCATCCAGGCGTTCGAGGCGGCCCTGGACGCCGCCCGGCTCGACGAAGGCACCTCGGAGGAGGCGCTGCGCCGTCTCATCGCGGCCGTCGAGCCCAGCGCGGGCCTGCTCTCGTTCCTCGTCACGGAGAACCAGCTCTTCGAGGGCGACCAGGTCCACGAGGGCTGGAACCGGGCCGACGCCCGGGTCGCCGCCTTCTTCCGCCGCGGCCAGGAACGCGGCGAATTCCGTATCGACCTCACCCCCGCCTGGCTGACCGAGGCCCTCTACGGGCTCGTCGGCACCGGCGCCTGGGCCGTCCAGGTGGGACGGGTCGCCACACAGGACTTCCAGTACATGATCGTCGAGCTGCTGCTCGGCGGAGCCCGCCGGAGCGTGGAGCAGTGACCAGCATCGACCAGCACCCGAAGACCACGGACCACGAGCGCCGCCCCGGGCGGTGGATCGCGCTCGCCGTGCTCGTCCTCGCCGTGCTGCTGGTGGCCGTCGACGCCACCGTCCTCGGCCTCGCCACCCCGTTCCTCAGCGAGGACCTCGCCCCCACCGGCAACCAGCTGCTCTGGATCGGTGACGTCTACTCCTTCGTCATCGCCGGCCTGCTCGTCTCGATGGGCTCGCTCGGCGACCGCATCGGCCGGAAGAAGCTGCTGCTGATCGGCGCCGTGGCGTTCGGCGCGGTCTCCGTCCTCAACGCGTACGCGACGACGCCCGAGATGATGATCGTGGCCCGGGCGCTGCTCGGTGTCGCGGGCGCCACCCTCATGCCGTCCACTCTCGCGCTGATCCGCAACCTCTTCCACGACCCGCGCGAGCGCAGCCTCGCCATCGGGATCTGGGGCGCGGCCGCCTCGGCGGGCGCGGCGGTCGGGCCGGTCGTCGGCGGGTTCCTGCTCGAACACTTCTGGTGGGGCTCGGTCTTCCTGATCAACCTGCCCGTGATGGCCGTGCTCGTCGTCGTCGGCGTCAAGCTGATCCCGGAGTCGAAGAACCCGGCACCCGGCCCGTGGGACATGCCCAGCGTCGGGCTCTCGCTGGTCGGCATGATCGGCATCGTGTACGCCATCAAGGAGACGGCCTCGCACGGGCTGAGCTGGGGTCCGGCCGCGGCGGCCGTGCTCGGTGCCGGCGCGCTCACCTGGTTCGTCCGCAGGCAACTCCGCCTGCCCGCGCCGCTGCTGGACATGCGGCTCTTCCAGCACCGGGGCTTCTCCGGCGCGGTCCTCGCCGACCTGCTGACCATCCTCGGCCTGTCGGGCCTGGTCTTCTTCCTCTCCCAGTTCCTCCAACTGGTCCAGGGACGGGGCCCGCTGGAGGCGGGCCTGGCCGAACTGCCCGCCGCCATCGGCGCGGTGACCGCCGGTCTGCTGGCCGGATTCGCCGCCCGCCGGTTCTCGGTGCGCTCGGTCGTGGCGGGCGGGCTCGGCGCCGTCGGTCTCGCACTGGGTACGGTGACGCTGCTCGACCAGCACACCGGCTACCCGCTCCTCGGCTCCATGCTGCTGGTCGTCGGCGTCGGCGCCGGGTTCTCCTTCACCGTCACCGCCGACGTCATCCTCTCCAGCGTCCCGCAGGAGCAGGCCGGTTCCGCCTCCGCCGTCTCCGAGACGGCGTACGAGCTCGGCGCCGCCCTCGGTATCGCCCTGCTCGGCTCCATCGTCACCGGCGTCTACCGCGGCTTCCCGACCCCGGCCGGCATCCCCGCCGACGTCGAAGCGGCGGCCCACGAGTCGCTCGGCGGCGCCGTCGAAGCGGCCACCGCCCTGCCCGCCGCCCAGGCGGGCCCGCTGATCTCGGCGGCCCAGGAGGCGTTCGTCGAGGGCATGCGGTCCGCCGCGGGCGTCGGGTCGGTGGTGCTCCTGGCGGCGGCCGTCGCCGCCTGGTTCCTGCTGCGGGGCCAGAAGCTGGAGGACGGCATCGAGCACCCGTAGTACGCCCTCACGTGGAAGGGCCCGCACCCCGGTCTCACGGGATGCGGGCCCTTCCACGTACCAGGCTCCACGCGATCAGGCGGCCTTGGCCTTCGTCGCGTACATGTCCACGTACTCCTGGCCGGAGAGCCGCATCACCTCGGACATCACCGAGTCGGTCACCGCCCGCAGCACATAGCGGTCACGGTCCATACCCTCGTACCGGGAGAACTCCATCGGCTCGCCGAACCGCACCGTGACCTTGCCCGGCCGGGGCAGTCCGGCGCCGCCCGGCTGGAGCTTGTCGGTGCCGATCATGGCGAACGGGACCACGGGGGCGCCCGTCATCAGCGTCAGCCGCGCGATCCCCGTACGGCCCCGGTAGAGCCGGCCGTCGGGGGAGCGGGTGCCCTCCGGGTAGATCGCGAACGCCTGGCCCTCCTCCAGCACCCGGCGGCCCGTCATCAGCGCCGCGACGCCACCCCGGCCGCCGTCCCGGTCCACCGGGATCATGCCGCAGCCGGTGAAGAACCAGGCCATCAGCCGGCCCTTGAGCCCCTTGCCGGTCACGTACTCGTCCTTGCCGATGTAGAACACCGGCCGGTCGCAGCAGACCGGCATGATCATCGAGTCGATGAAGGTGAGGTGGTTGCCCGCGAGGATCACCGGCCCGGTCCCGGGAATGTTCTCCGCGCCCTCCACCTGTGGGCGGAACATCAGGCGCAGAATCGGTCCGAGCACTGCCTTGATGACCGTTTGACGGGACAACGGTTCCTCCGGTGTCGTGGCCGGGCCGGCCGGGGCGAGTGAGGTGGTGCGAGGCGGTACGGCGTGTGGTGCGGGGTGGTGTCCGGTGGTGCGAGGTGTTGGACTGTGCAGGTGAGGACGATACTCGCGGGTATGCCCTGATCGCACATCGGGTTCACGGAGTGGATACGTCGTGTTGACGTGTGTTTCCGCCATGTTCGCCTCGGATCCGCCCCGCTGACCTGCCCGTCCGCCTACGATCGGGCCGCGCCCGACCGGGCCAGGACAGAACCGAGCGAGGAGCATTCATGACGGAGCGTGCGACCGGCACTCCCGGCCGGCGGACCCTGCTGGGCGCCGCCGTACTCGGAACGGCGGCCCTCGGTCTCGCCGGCACCGCACAGGCCCAGGCCGCCGAGCGCGGACGCGGGGGCCACGGAGGCGGCCACGGTTCGCTGCGGGACCTGCCCGTACCGACGGTGATCGGCCACCGCGGGGCCAGCGGCTACCGCCCCGAGCACACCCTCGGCTCCTACCAGCTGGCGCTGGACCTCGGCGCGCACATCGTGGAGCAGGACCTCGTGCCGACCAAGGACGGTCACCTCGTCTGCCGCCACGAGAGCGACATCACCGCCACCACGGACGTCGCCGACCACCCCGAGTTCGCCGGCCGCAAGGCCACCAAGAAGATCGACGGCGTCAGCTACACCGGCTGGTTCACCGAGGACTTCACCCTCGCCGAGCTCAAGACCCTGCGGGCGAAGGAGCGCATCCCCGGCAACCGCCCCGACAACACCCTCTACGACGGCCGCTGGACCATCCCGACCTTCGAGGAGGTCCTGCGCTGGGCCGACCGGGAGGGCCGCAAGCGCGGAAAGCCCGTCTGGCTGTACGTGGAGACCAAGCACCCCACGTACTTCCGGAGCCTGGGCCTCGGCCTGGAGGAGCCGCTCGCCCGGCTGCTGCGCCGCTACGGCCGCGACCGCAGGAACGCCCCGCTCATCCTCCAGTCCTTCGAGCCGAGCTCCGTCCAGCGCCTCGCCCGGCTGGTCGACACCCCGCGCATCGTCCTGCTCTCCGGACCGACGACCCGGCCCTGGGACTTCGTCGAGTCCGGCGACCCGCGCACGGTGGCCGACCTCGTGACCCCCGCCGGGCTGAAGTGGATCGCCTCCTACGCCCAGGGCATCGGCCCCACCCTCGACCTGGTCATCCCCAAGGACGCCGCCGGCCGGCTCACCGCGCCGACCACGCTGGTGAAGGACGCCCACGCGCGCGGCCTGCTCCTGCACCCGTACACACTGCGCAACGAGAACAGCTTCCTCCCCGCCGACTTCCGGCGCGGAACCGACCCCAACGCCTACGGCGACGTGTTCGGCGCCGCCGCCGCGTACTTCGCCACCGGCATCGACGGCATCTTCTCCGACCACCCGGACACCGCGCTGCTGGCGGCGGCGGACGTCAAGGGGCGCTGAGCCTTCTTCCGGGAGGCTGAGCCCTTCCCGGCGAGGCTCGCGCGCGCGTCAGCCGCCGGGCCTCCGTGCCCCGGTCGGGTGGTGCGGTCCGCGCCGGGCAACCGGGCGGGCCGCCACCACGTTTGCCGGGGCATGACGCTTCTCGATCATGAACCCGGCCGGGCCGCCGCCACCGCTCTCGTCGTCCGCTTAGAACCGCTGGTGCGGGCCGAGGCGGGAGCGGAGGCGCCCGCCGCCGGCCTCGACCCCGCCGACCTCGAACAGACCGTATGGCTGCGGCTCCTGGAGCGCCCTGTGGCCGCCGGACCGCCCGGTGACCCGGCCCGCTGGGTCCGTGACACCGTCCGCGCGGAGGCCCGGAAAGGCCGCCGCGCGGCCCGGCGGGAACGCCCGTACGCCGGAACGGAACCCGCCGCTCCGCACACCGGCTCCCCGGAACGGGCCGCGCTCGGAGCCGCCGAACGCCGGGCGCTCCGCGCGGCGGTGGCCCGGCTGCCCGAGCGCTGCGCCCGGCTGCTGGACGCGATGCTGGCGCCCACCGACCCGACGTACCGGGAAATCGCAGGGGAGTTGGGTATGTCACAGGGGAGCTTGGGCCCGATCCGTTCCCGTTGCCTTGGATGTCTGCGCAGAATGCTGGCGGCGGAGGTTGCCGTCCCTGAACTTCGGGGAAGGGTGCGGTAGGCAACCGGGCGGACAGGTGAGCGGGAGGCGTGCACACATGGGCATGAGCGTGATCATCTCGGCGGCGACGGCGCAGGACGCGGAACAGATCTTCCGGCTCCAGTACCTCTGCTTCCAGCGCGAGGCGGAGCTGTACGACAACTACCGGATCGACCCGCTGGTCCAGACGCTGGACGCGGTACGCGGCGAAGTCGCCGACGACCTGGTCTTCGTGGCCCGCCTCGGCGACGAAGTCGTGGGCTCCGTCCACGGATTCACCGACCCGGACGGTACGGGACAGATCGGCCGGCTCTGCGTGCACCCCAGGCTCCAGGGGCACGGGCTCGGCACCCGGCTGCTGAACGCGGTGGAGGCGGCCCTCGCCGCCGACCGCGCCGCCACCCGCTTCCGGCTCCACACCGGCCACCGCAGCGAGAGCAACCTGCGGCTCTACCGGCGGGCCGGCTACGCCCAGGTCGGCGACGTCACCGGGACGGACGGCGTCCGGCTCATCCTGCTGGAGAAGGAAGCGGCGGCCCAGGAGTTCGTGGCCAGCGCCTGAACGACTTCAGGAGGCCCGGCACGTCAGGTCCTGACCCGGTTTAGGCGCGTCAGGCCTTCCGGGCGCGCCGCAGCCAGATCATCCCGGTGACCGGCAGGATCACCGGGATGAACAGGTATCCCATGCCGAAGTCCGACCAGACGGTCGAATCCGGGAAGGCGGACGGCTCGGCCAGCGTCCAGGCACCGACGACCAGGACGCCCAGCAGCTCGGCGGCGCAGCAAGCCAGTGCCGCCCGGCGGGCCTTCTCGCCGCCACGCACCAGCGAGTACGTGATGAACCCGTAGACGACGGCGGCGACGGCCGAGAGCGAATAGGGGAGCGGCGCCCGGTCGAAGCCCCGGATCACCTCGACGATCGAGCGCGAGGCCGCCGCCACGGTGAACACCCCGTAGAACCAGACGAGCACCCGGCCCGGACCGGTGCCCAGTTGGAAGGACGGCTTCGCCGCCGCGTCGGCCTCGGAGCGAGCTGCCGCGTCCACCTCGGGGCGGTCGGTGCCACTCACGCCGGATACCTCACCGGTGTCCTTCATGTCAGCCACCCCAGATGTCGTAGAGCCGTACTTCGAGGACCGCCAGCACCACCGCGCCCGCCGCCACCGTCACCGATCCCCAGCGGGTCCGCTCCGAGAGCGAAAGGACGCCGGCCGCCGGCACGGCCGCGAACGAGCCGATCAGATACGCGAGGAACACCGCCATCCCCTGCTCCGGCCGCTCCCCGCGCGCCAACTGCACGATGCCCACCACCAGCTGGGCGAAGGCCAGGACGGTCACGACGGCCATCCCGATGAAGTGCCAGTCCTTCGTCGGCTGGTCCTTGTAGGCGGCGTGTCCGCACCAGGCGGCGAGGAGGAGCGCGGTCACGGCGACCGCGACCGTCAGGGCGTCAAGCATGTAGCGAGGGTATTACGGCCGCACCGCCCGCCCGCGTGCGGCCCCGGCCCGCGTCCGGCGCGGCGCCGCAGATCGTGGCCTTGACCACAACGCCCATCCGGACCGGCCACACGGGCGGCCGCCGTCGGAGCCGCCCGACCTCTCGAGGAATCCATGTAAGCGCAGGTCAGAGCCTTGCGGTCGTACGTCGCCGAGTCGGCCCGACCCGCCGCCGCCGACCATCCACGGCTGTCCGGAATGCGGACAGCGGGGTTCGTGCCGAGGCGTACGTCTGTTTTACTTGGCCCATGACCACGACGAGCAGCCGCACCCTTGCGACCGAGGCGATCAGTACGCCCGGTGCTCGTTGTATGTGTCGAATGCGCGCCTTCTGAGGGCCCCCGCCTGAGCCTCGCGCCCCGAAGCGAGACCCGAGCCTTTCGCCGTTCGCCCCCTGTGGAACGAGCCGCCCGAGCACGCGCTGTCACCCCGGCCGACCGCCGTACACAGCCGTGCTGAGACGTAAACCGGACGACCAGCCCGCATCAGTCTCTTCAGACGTTTGCCCCGTGCCCGGCGGACACCCGCGCCGCGCACTCGACAGTGACGGAAACCCCTGTGATCACCACGACGGGCCTCACGAAGGTCTACCAGTCGCGCGACCGTGAGGTCACCGCGATCGACGGAGTCGACCTCCACGTCCGCGAAGGCGAGATATACGGCGTCATCGGACAGAGCGGCGCCGGCAAGTCCTCCCTCATCCGCTGCGTCAACCTGCTGGAGCGCCCCACCTCCGGCACCGTGACCGTGGCCGGACAGGACCTCACGGCCCTCGCCGGGCGCGGCCGGCGGGCGAGCGCGGAGCTGCGCGCGGCCCGCACCAAGATCGGCATGGTCTTCCAGCACTTCAACCTGCTGGACTCACGGACCGTCCTGGACAACGTGGAGCTCCCGCTGGAGATCCTCGGAGTCGCCGGCCAGGAGCGCACCCGCAAGGCCAAGGAGCTCCTCGGCCTGGTCGGCCTCGCCGACAAAGGGAAGTCGTACCCCAAGCAGCTCTCCGGCGGTCAGAAGCAGCGCGTCGGCATCGCCCGCGCCCTGGCCGGCGACCCGAAGGTGCTGCTCTCGGACGAGGCGACCTCCGCGCTCGACCCGGAGACCACCCGCTCCATCCTCCAGCTGCTGCGCGACCTCAACCAGCAGCTCGGTCTCACCATCCTGCTGATCACCCACGAGATGGACGTCGTCAAGACGATCTGCGACTCCGCCGCCCTCATGCAGCGGGGCCGGATCGTGGAGTCCGGCACCGTCGGCGGACTGCTCGCCACCCCCGGCTCCGAGCTGGCGAGCGAGCTGTTCCCGGTCGGCGGGAGCGCCTCCGGACCGGACCGTACGGTCGTGGACGTCACCTTCCACGGGGAGGCCGCGAGCCGCCCGGTGATCTCGCAGCTCTCGCGTACGTACAACATCGACATCTCGATCCTCGGCGCCGCGATGGACACCGTCGGCGGCAGGCAGATCGGCCGGATGCGCATCGAGCTGCCCGGCCGGTTCGAGGAGAACGTCGTCCCGATCGGCTTCCTGCGCGAGCAGGGCCTCCAGGCCGAGGTCGTCGAGGACGAGAACGGCCCCCGGGCCCGTGCCGCCGCGACCGTCCCCGAGCAGGCACCCGCCGCGATCACCAAGGAGGCCGGCAAGTGACCTGGTCCGAAATGCAGCCCCTGCTGACCCAGGGCACCTTCGACACCCTCTACATGGTGCTCTGGTCCGCGCTGGTCACCGTCGTCGGCGGACTGCCGCTCGGCGTCCTGCTGGTCCTCACCGACAAGGGCGGACTGCTCCAGAACACCGCGGTGAACAAGGTCACCGGCGTGATCGTGAACATCGGCCGCTCGCTGCCGTTCATCATCCTGCTGATCGCCCTGATCCCGTTCACCACCTGGGTCGTCGGCACCTTCATCGGCCCCACCGCGATGATCGTCCCGCTCGCCGTCGGCGCCATCCCGTTCTTCGCCCGGCTCGTCGAGACGGCGATCCGCGAGGTCGACCACGGGCTCGTCGAAGCGGTCCAGTCGATGGGCGGCTCCATCCCCACCATCGTCCGCAAGGTGCTCCTGCCGCAGGCACTGCCCTCGCTCGTCTCGGGTGTCACCACCACCCTCATCGTGCTCATCGGCTACTCCGCGATGGCCGGTGCGGTCGGCGGCGAAGGGCTCGGCTCCAAGGCCGTGACCTACGGATTCCAGCGCTTCGACAACCAGTTCATGCTGATCACCGTCGCGCTCCTCATCGTGATCGTCAGCGTGATCCAGCTGATCGGCGACCTCATCGTGCGCCTGCTGGTCCGCCGAGGCCGCACCGCCTCCTAGGGCCCTGTCGAACTTTCCCTCCCCATCAAGCCCGAACTCCTTGTCCGGGCGCACCACCACCGAGAAAGAGGCACTTTTCGTGCGCAAGAACATCAAGATCACCGCAGCCCTCGCTTCCGCCGCCGCCCTCGCCCTGGGCCTCAGCGCCTGCGGTACGGACTCCGACCCGGCCGCCAAGGGCGAGACCGGCGCCAACGCCGACACCTCCAAGGCACTGGTCGTCGCCGCGTCCCCGACGCCGCACGCCGACATCCTGAACTTCGTCAAGAAGAACCTGGCGGAGAAGGAGGGCCTCAAGCTGGAGGTCAAGGAGTTCACGGACTACGTCCTGCCGAACACCGCCACCCAGAACGGCCAGGTCGACGCCAACTTCTTCCAGCACAAGCCGTACCTGGACGACTTCAACGCGAAGAACAAGACCACCATCGTCCCGGTCGTCAACGTGCACCTTGAGCCCCTGGGCCTCTACTCCAAGAAGATCAAGGACATCAAGGACATCAAGGCCGGCCAGACCATAGCCGTCCCCAACGACACCACCAACGGCGGCCGCGCCCTCCAGCTGCTCGCCGAGAACGGCCTGATCACGCTCAAGGACGGCGTCGGCACCTCCGCCAAGCTGAGCGACATCACCGACAAGAAGGGCCTGGAGTTCAAGGAGCTGGAGGCCGCCACCGTGCCCCGCGCCCTGAACGACGTGGACGCCGCCGTCATCAACGGCAACTACGCCATCGAGGCCAAGCTCTCCCCGGCCAAGGACTCCCTGGCCCTGGAGAAGGCCGAGGGCAACCCGTACGCCAACTTCCTGGCGGTCAAGGAGGGCAACGAGAAGGACCCGCGGGTCGAGAAGCTCGCCAAGCTCCTCAACTCCGACGAGGTGAAGAAGTTCATCGAGGACACCTACCAGGGCTCGATCATCGCCTCCTTCGGCGCCCCGGCCGCGTCCTGACCCCCGCCAAGTCCTGATCTCCGTCAGGCACTTGCCCGCCGGAGCCCCGCCCCTTCCCCGCGAAGGCGCGGGGCTCCGGCGTGCGGACCCGCCCATGCACACCGCGGACGCGATGCTGCATGCTGTGCCTTTACCCGGTCTTCGCTATTACCCGGTCTTCTGCATGGAGCTGCGCATGACTACCACCTTTCCGTCCGTCTCCATCAGCACGGACAGGTTGGTGATGCGCCCCTTCGAGATGGCCGACATCCCCGCGTACATCGAGATGATGAACGACGAGGCGGTCACCGCCTGGACCGACGGACCGCACCCCTACACCCAGGTCGACGCCGAACGCTGGGTCCGCAGAATCGCCCCCGGGGAACGCACCTCGGGCCACGGCATCGCCCTCGCCGTCACCGAGTTCCTCACCCAGAGGCTCGTCGGCAGCGTCCAGCTCCTCAACACCGACTGGCGCACCCTGGCCACCGAGGTCCGCTACATCACCGCCCCCTGGGCGCGCGGTGAGGGGTACGCCACCGAATCGGTGCTGGCGGTGGCCGAATGGCTCTTCCGCGACCAGGGCTTCGAACGCATCGAACTGCGCACCCCCGCCGACAACACCGCCGCCCAGCAGGTCGCGCAGAAGCTCGGCTGCATCAGCGAAGGCGTCCTGCGCAACGCCCGCATCGCCCGCACCCGGACCGAGAACGGCACCGACGGCGGCTGGACCGACATCCGCACCGACCTGATCGTCTGGGGCCTCCTTCCCGAGGACCTCGAAGGCGTCGCCGAGCAGCTGGCCGACGCCGGCGGCTACGGCACGTACAACGACTGGAAGTGAGCGCGACGGGCCGTCGGTACGGGCTCCCCGAGGCCACCGGCCGGGCCCTCGTCCGGACCAGGTACTCTCACCCCTGCCCGCCTGCGCACGGGCGTTCCCTCGCTCCCTCCGACACCCCAGGAGACAGACGAAGATGGCCGACCGGGTCACGGTGATCGGCTGGGACGGCTCGCCACTGCCCGAAGCGGCCACGGCCGCGCTCTCGGCCGCCACGCTCGTCGCGGGCGCCGCCCACCACCTAGCCCTGCCCGAGGTGCCGAAGGGCGCCGAGCGCATCCGCCTCGGCAGCGTCGACCTGGCCGCCCGCCGCATCGCCGGCCACCGCGGCAGCGCCGTCGTCCTCGCCGACGGCGACCCCGGCTTCTTCGGCGTCGTCCGCACCCTCCGCGCCCCTGAACACGGCCTCGAAGTCGAAGTCGTGCCGGCCGTCTCCGCGGTCGCCACCGCCTTCGCCCGCGCCGGAATGCCCTGGGACGACGCCCAGACCGTCGTCGCCCACCCGCGCACCCTGCGCCGCGCCGTCAACGTCTGCCGGGCCCACCACAAGGTCGCCGTCCTCACCTCACCGGGCGCGGGCCCCGCCGAACTGGCCCTCCTCCTCGAAGGCGTCCACCGCACCTTCGTCATCTGCGAGGAGCTCGGCACCGACCGCGAACGCGTCACCGTCCTCACCTCCGACAAGGCCGCCGACCACACCTGGCGCGACCCCAACGTGGTCATCGTCATCGGCGGCAGCTCCGAGACGACCGCCGCCGGCGCCTGGTTCGCCGGCCGCGAGCCCGCCTATCCGCAGGGCATCCGGGGCTGGGCCCTGCCCGCCGGCGCCTACCGGGAGGCCGGAGCGGACCGCATGCAGGAGTCCGGCGAAGGCGAGTCGCCGAACCTGCGCGCCGCCCAGCTCGCCCTCCTCGGCCCTCGCACCGGCGACCTGGTCTGGGACATCGGCTGCGGCAGCGGAGCCCTGGCCGTGGAGGCGGCCCGCTTCGGCGCGGCCGTGCTGGCGGTCGACGCCGACCCGGGCGCCTGCTCCCGTACGGACGCGGCAGCCCGCGCCTTCGGCGTCACCCTCCAGATCGTCTGCGGCCGGGCCCCGCACGTCCTGGAACGGCTGCCAGAACCCGATGTCGTACGGGTCGGCGGCGGCGGCGCCCCGGTGGTCCGGGCCGTCATGGACCGGCGCCCGGAACGCATCGTCACGCACGCCTCCACCCGCGACGAGGCCGAGGCCCTCGGGGCGGCGCTCACCGGCACCGGCTACACCGTGGAGTGCTCGCTGCTCCAGTCCGTCGACCTGGACACCGAGGTGTGGACCGAGCGCGAACGGTCCGTCGTGTTCGTTCTCTCCGCACGGCGTTCGGACGTCGCCCCCTGACCTTTCCGCCCGGTACGGGAGGTAGGCTGGCCGATTGTTGTACCGCGCCCGGACGTTCGTCGCTTCGTTCGTCAATGTCCGGAAAAGTGGACTGTTTTGGTCCGCTCTGTGGTACGGCACCAACCGGGGGACGCGCGACGTGGCGCAGTCCACAGCGAGCCGTGGCGGAACCACCTGCCGCGGCGACGAACGGCCGCGAGAATAAGAAGAGGTCCGCGGGCGTCTCGTGCCGCGCGGCGAGCCCGCTCGTTCTTGATGACGAGCACCGGCGTGCCGTGGTCTGGGCGTCCCGGGCGAAGGGCCGAAGGAGCACTGACGATGGGCGAGGGGTACGCATGACTGACACCGGCCGGATCCCGGGCGAGGGACTGCCGGAGAACGCAGGCATGGTGGAGCAGCCGGGCATCCCCGCCCCGGACGCGTACACCTTCCTCGACCCCTCCGAGCACGCACCCGACGACGACGACCTCCTGCTGATGCCGACCTCCCAGGGCGCGTGGAGCGACCCGCAGACGGCCCCGGCCCAGGCGGTCCCGCAGGCTGCCGCCGCACCGGCTTCTGTCGCTGCTCCTGTGACGGCTCCGGAGCAGGCGGTACAGCCGTACCAGGCACAGCAGCAACCTCAGGTCCCCGCGCAGGGCCAGGAGGCCCAGGTTCCCGCCGAGGCGATGCACGGCACCCACGAGTCGGGCGGCCGCGACACCGGCTCGGTCGACCTCAACGGCGTACGGATCCCGTCTCCGGCCCCCGCCCCTGTCGAGACCCCCGTGCCCGTGCAGACCACGGCGGCGGTCCAGGCGCCCGCTCCGGCCCGCCGCCCCTTGCACCGGGGCCCGGTCGCGGCCGAGGCTCCGTCGTACGGCGGCGGTACGCAAGGGGGCGGCGTGGTCCGCTCGCTGGCCGACCGAGGCCCCGCCGGAGCGGTGCGGACCGCACCCCCGGCCCGCCACACGAGCCCGCCGGCGACCGGCCCCGAGTACTTCGAGGCCCCGGCCGGGGAGGTTCCGGTGCTGCCGGGCCCGCAGTTGGGCGAGATCCCGCCGCAGGGCGCGTCCCCGTGGGGACCGCCGCCGCAGGCTGCTGTCGAGCCTGAGGTTCAGCCTGACGCTGAGACGGTGGTCGAGCCTGAGGCTCAGCCTGAGCCAGAGGCTGCGGCGGTGGTCGAGCCTGAGCTGACCGTGGCGCCTGAGGCGGCGCCCGAGGCCGAGCCGGTCGTGGAGACGGTGGCCGAGGCCGAGCAGCCTGTTGTGGAGCCGGTCGCGGTGGCAGTGCCGGTCGCGCCGGCCGAGGCAGAGCCGCCGGTCGCACCGGAGGCGGTGGCCCCGGTTGAGGAGGTCGTGCCGGAGCACGTGGAGCCTGAGGCCCCTGCTGAGCCGGTCCAGCCGGAGGCAGTCGTTCCCGCCGAGCCGGTCCAGCCGGAGGTGGCGGTGGAGCCCGAGGGGGCCGCTCCGGCCCCGGTGGACCAGCCGGTCCAGTCCGAGACCGTGGTCGAGCCCGAGCCGGTCGTCGTACAGCCCGAGCCGGTGGAGCAGGTGGCCCTGGCAGAAACGGTCGTTCCCGAGCCGGTGGCCGCCGAGCAGCCGGAGGCTCCGGCGGAAGCGGAAGCAGAGGCAGAGGCTCCGACGGAGCTGCCCGCCGCGGCCCCGGCGGAGGCCCCGGTCGAGGCCCCGTCGGCCGCCCCCGCCGACGTACCGGTCGAGCCCGCACCACAGCCCGTCCTGGCCGACGCACCCGCCCCCGAACTCCCGGTGGCCGACGGAAACGTGGAGGCCGTGGCGGCTGCGGAGGCCCCCGAGCCCACCGCCGTGACCGTCGAGGCCATCGAGGCCGAGCCCGCAGCGCCGCAGCGGGCGCCCGAACCCGTCACGGCGGCGGAGCCCGTACAGCAGGCCCCGGTCACCGAGCCCGTGTCCGACGCCGAGGACGGCACCGGCCCCGAGGTCATCGAGACGCCGGAGCTGGACGAGCCGGCGGTCGAGCAGCCTGCGGCGGAGGCGGCCCCCGAAGAGCCCGTCACCCCGCCCGCGCCCGGCTACGACGACGCCGAGCGTGAGGCGGTGCTCCGGGTCATGCGCGAGCGCCGGGACATCCGCAACGGCTTCCGCAGCGACCCGATCCCGCACGAGGTCCTGCTCCGGGTGCTGGAAGCCGCGCACACCGCGCCGAGCGTCGGCCACTCGCAGCCGTGGGACTTCGTGGTGATCCGGTCCGCCGAGACGCGCCGTTCCATGCACGAACTGGCCCAGCGCCAGCGTGAGGCGTACGCCCGGTCGCTCCCCAAGGGCCGGGCCAAGCAGTTCAAGGAACTGAAGATCGAGGCGATCCTCGACACCCCCGTGAACATCGTCGTCACCGCCGACCCGACCCGTGGCGGCCGGCACACGCTCGGCCGCCACACGCAGCCGCAGATGGCCCCGTACTCCTCGGCCCTCGCCGTGGAGAACCTGTGGCTGGCGGCCCGAGCCGAAGGCCTCGGCGTCGGCTGGGTCAGCTTCTTCGACGAGCGCGAGATGGTCCGCGCGCTCGGCCTGCCGGAGCACCTCGAAGTCGTGGCGTACCTCTGTGTCGGTTACGTCGACGAGTTCCCGGAGGAGCCCGAGCTGCTCCAGGCGGGCTGGTCCAAGCGCCGTCCGCTGTCGTGGGTCGTCCACGAGGAGACGTACGGCCGGCGCGCGCTGCCGGGCGAGGAGCCGCACGACCTGCTCCAGGAGACCATCGCCGCCATCCGCCCGCTGGACGCGAAGGCGCTCGGCGAGGCATGGGAGCGGCAGAAGCGGATGACGAAGCCGGCCGGTGCGCTCGGCATGCTGGAGATCATCTCGGCGCAGCTGTCCGGCCTCTCCCGGATGTGCCCGCCGCCGATCCCGGAGCCCGCGGCCGTCGCGATCTTCGCCGGTGACCACGGGGTGCACGCGCAGGGCGTCACGGCGTGGCCGCAGGAGGTCACCGCCCAGATGGTGGCGAACTTCCTCGGCGGCGGAGCCGTCTGCAACGCGTTCGCCGCACAGGTCGGCGCGGAGGTCTGCGTCGTCGACGTCGGCGTCGCCACGGACCTGCCCGCGACCCCGGGCCTGCTGCCGCGCAAGGTACGGAAGGGCACGTCGGACTTCACCACGGGCCCGGCCCTCACCAGGGACGAGGTCCTCGCCGCGATCGAGGTGGGCATCGAGACGGCCCGCGACCTGGTGGCGGCGGGCAACAAGGCGCTGCTCACCGGTGAGATGGGCATCGCCAACACCACGGCGTCGGCCGCGTTGATCTGCGTGTACACCGGGATCGACGCCTCCGAGGTGACCGGCCGGGGGACCGGCATCAACGACGAGATGCACGCCCGCAAGGTCGACGTCGTACGCCGGGCCCTCGACCTCCACCAGCCGGACGCGTCGGACCCGATCGGCGTGCTCGCTGCGGTCGGCGGCCTGGAGCACGCCGCGATGGCCGGCTTCCTCCTCGGCGGAGCCTCTCTGCGTACGCCGGTGATCCTGGACGGCGTGAGCGCGGGCGCAGCGGCCCTGGTCGCCCGGGCCATCGCCCCCGAGGCCCTCGCGGCCTGCATCGCCGGCCACCGCAGCGCGGAACCGGGCCATGTGGCAGCCCTGAACAAACTGGGCCTGCGCCCGCTGGTCGACCTGGACCTCCGCCTCGGCGAAGGCACGGGCGCGCTGCTGGCGCTCCCGATCGTGCAGAGCGCGGCACGGGCGATGCACGAGGTGGCGACGTTCGACGCGGCAGGAGTGACGGAGAAGTAGTACCTGGCCCCTCCGGGGCTCGCCCTCCCAGCCCCTCCGGGCACCCGCATTTCAGCCGCTCCGGCGGGTGAGGAGCGGGGCCCGGAGCGGAGCCCCGAAACCCAGCCCGTCCGGCGCCTGAGGACGAAGGGTGCCCGGGGCACAGCCTCGGTTCCGGGAAGGGGCGGGGAGGGGACGGCCCGCCGCAGGCGCCCCACCACCCCGTATCGTGTTCCTCACCCAGCACCCCCCACTTCCGCACGTCACAGCCGCTCCACCGCCGCAGCGGCCCCTACGCAGCACCCCGCACGAGGAGCCCGCACCGCCATGGCCGAGCACGCAGACCACGCCGACCGCGCAGGTCAGAACGATCACCCCGCGTACCCCGTCGGCCTGCGCCTCCACGGCCGCCGCACCATCGTCATCGGCGGCGGCCAAGTCGCCCAGCGCAGGCTGCCGCAGCTCATCGCCACCGGTGCCGTCATCACCCTGATCTCCCCGTCCGCGACCGCCTCCGTCGAGGCCATGGCCGACGCCGGCGAGATCCGCTGGGAGCGCCGCCGCTACCAGGACGGCGACCTCGCCGACACCTGGTACGCCCTGGTCGCCTCCTCCGACACCACCGCCAACGACGCCGCCTCCGCCGAGGCCGAGCGCACCCGCACCTGGTGCGTCCGGGCCGACGACGCCGAGGCCGCCACCGCGTGGACCCCGGCCACCGGCCGCATCGACAACATCACCGTAGCCGTCCTCAACACCACGCCCCGCGGTCGCGATCCCCGTCACTCCGCCGCCCTGCGCGACGCCATCGTCGATGCCCTGCGCGACGGCACCATCGCCGCCCCGCACCACCGCAACCACACCCCCGGCGTCGCTCTGGTCGGCGGCGGCCCCGGCGACCCGGACCTGATCACGGTGCGCGGCCGCCGCCTGCTCGCCGAGGCGGACGTGGTCATCGCCGACCGCCTCGGCCCCCGCGACCTGCTCGACGAGCTGCCGCCGCACGTCGAGGTGATCGACGCCGCGAAGATCCCGTACGGCCGGTTCATGGCCCAGGAGGCGATCAACCAGGCGCTGATCGAGCACGCCAAGGCGGGCAAGGCCGTGGTCCGGCTCAAGGGCGGCGACCCCTTCGTCTTCGGCCGGGGCATGGAGGAGGCCCAGGCGCTCGCCGCCGAGGGCATCCCGTGCACGGTCGTCCCCGGCATCTCCAGCACCATCTCCGTCCCCGGAGCGGCCGGCATCCCGGTCACCCACCGCGGCGTCGCCCATGAGTTCACCGTGGTCAGCGGCCATGTCGCGCCCGAGGACCCGCGCTCCTTGGTCGACTGGGAGGCGATCGCCCGGCTGCGAGGCACCCTGGTCCTCCTCATGGCCGTGGACAAGATCGGCGCCATCGCCGCCGCCCTGATCGCCCACGGCAAGGACTCGGCCACCCCGGTCGCCCTCGTCCAGGAGGGCACCACCGCCGCCCAGCGCCGGGTCGACGCGACCCTCGCGGACGTCGGCGAGCGCGCGGCCGCCGAGGACGTGCGCCCGCCGGCCGTGATCGTCGTCGGCGACGTCGTCGCCGTCGGCCCGGACTCCGCGCCGCAGCCGGACGACGCCTCGTCGGCCGAATGAATCCGCATCCCGCCGAGTAACCCGCGGTTACGCATCCCATCCCAGGCGTTGGCACCGCAGACCGGACAAGGCAGTATCACCCTGTGGCAGATCTCATCACTCTCGACGACCCCGACGACCCGCGCCTCGGCGACTACATCGGACTGACCGACGTCGAGCTGCGGCGACGGCGCGAGCCCGCCGAAGGCCTCTTCATCGCGGAGGGCGAGAAGGTCATCCGCCGTGCCCGGCACGCCGGCTACGAGATGCGCTCGATGCTGCTCTCCGCCAAGTGGGTCGATGTCATGCGCGACGTCATCGACGAGGTCCCGGCCCCGGTGTACGCCGTCGCCCCCGAGCTCGCCGAACGCGTCACCGGCTACCACGTCCACCGCGGAGCGCTCGCCTCCATGCAGCGCAAGCCGCTGCCCACCTCCGACGAACTGCTCACCACCGCCCGCCGCGTGGTGGTCATGGAGTCGGTCAACGACCACACCAACATCGGCGCGATCTTCCGCAGCGCCGCCGCCCTCGGCATGGACGCCGTCCTGCTCTCTCCGGACTGCGCCGACCCGCTCTACCGGCGCTCGGTCAAGGTCTCCATGGGCGCGGTCTTCTCCGTCCCGTACGCCCGGCTGGAGGCCTGGCCCAAGACGCTGGAGACCGTACGGGAAGCGGGCTTCCGGCTCCTCGCCCTCACGCCCGACGCCAAGGCCACCAGCATCGACGAGGCGGCCCCGCACCGGCTGGAGCGGGTCGCGCTGATGCTCGGTGCGGAAGGGGAGGGGCTCTCCACGAAGGCGCTGATGGCCGCCGACGAGTGGGTCCGCATCCCGATGGCGCACGGGGTCGACTCGCTGAACGTCGGCGCCGCGGCCGCGGTCGCCTTCTACGCGGTGGCGACGGGCCGCCCGGAGAGCTGAGACCGGGCCGCCGTCGGCGTACTCAACGCGGCTGCTCGGCCCGCACCCGCTCCTGAGCCTGCAACTGCTCCTGCTCCTGCTCCTGCGCCTGAGAGACCTGGCTCGGCCGCTCGCTCCCGCCCAGCCCGCGCGCCGGTCCCTGGCACCCTTGCGCCGCCGCGATCCCCAGCGCCACCAGCAACGTCACCACCACGAACACCACCAGCCGCTGGCGCAACAGCTTGGGGTTGGCCGGACGCCGTCCCGCCGAGGTCGCACGGGCTCCGGGACGCGTCCCCGGCCTGCCGTTCGTCGCGCCCGGCCGCTTCCCGGACCCTGTGGTGGAGCGCGGCGCCCGCTGCTGCGGCCGGGACCCACCGGTACGCGGCGCGTTCCCGCCCCCGCCCCCCGAACGCGCCGGACGCCGCCCCTGCTGCGGGCGGGACGCCGAGGAGGGGCCTTCCGCGCGGCGGGTGTGCTGCTCGGTGTACGGGCCGTCGAGCCGGCCGGTGGGCCGGTCCGTGTCCGGGGCCGAACGCTGGGCAGGCGGCCGGCTCTCGTGCAGGCCCTGTGCCTCGCGCGCCGCGATCTCCTTGAGCCGCATGGAGAGTTGGAGCGTGCTCGGCCGCTCCTCCGGGTCCTTCGCCAGGCAGGCGCGGATCAGCGGCGCCAGCGCGTCGTGCACCCCGTGGAGCTGTGCCTCCTCGTGCACCACGCGGTAGAGCATCACCTCGGAACTGCCGTGCCCGAAGGGGGAGTCGGCCATCGCGGCGTACGCCAGGGTCGCGCCGAGCGAGAAGACGTCCGTCGCCGGGGTCACCGCAGCGCCCCGGACCTGCTCGGGCGCGAGGAAGCCCGGCGACCCCACGGCCGTACCGACATGGGTCAGCGTGCTGGCCCCCGTCGCCCAGGCGATGCCGAAGTCGATGATGCGCGGGCCCTTGGGGGAGAGGAGGATGTTCGACGGCTTCAGGTCCCGGTGGACCACACCGGCCTCGTGCACCGCGACCAGGCCCTCGGAGAGCGCCGCGCCGATCGAGGCGACCTCGGCCGCGGCCAAGGGGCCCTCCTCGGCGACCTTGTCGTGCAGGGACGGGCCTGGGACGTACTGCGTCGCGAACCACGGGCGGTCCGCCTCCAGGTCGGCGGCGACGAGCCTGGCCGTACAGCCGCCCCGGATCCGCCGCGCGGCGGACACCTCGCGGGCGAACCGCGAACGGAACTCCTGGTCCTCCGCCAGGTCGGGCCGGATCACCTTCAGCGCCACCCGCTGACCCCGTCGGTCGGAGCCGAGGTAGACCACGCCCATACCGCCGGCGCCGAGCCGTCGGTGCAGCCGGAACGAGCCGACGAGACGCGGGTCCTCGCGCCGGAGCCGCATCATCGCCATCGTCTGCCCATCCCCGCTGCCTGGTCCGCCTGACGAGGCACAGCTTACGTACCCCGCGCCCGGTGCGCTCAGAGGCCGCGCCCTCACCGGGGATTCCATTGTCCGTGCCCGACGGGAGAAATGAAGAGCGGTCAGGGAGCGCCGGTTCCGGGGCCGTCGGCCCGCAGAGCACGGTAAAGGACCTTCGAACAAGGGGTGTTGGTTCGAGCCACGGTGGCCGGGAGGGGCCGGTCCGGGGCGGTGCGAATACCACCCGGACGTACTCGGTGACGCTCCTTATAGGCCGCCGCGCAGCGCAGCCCACCCTCCTACGGAGGGTGGAGGGAGTGAGTGAAGTCACCCTTCGCAGCCCTTCCCGGGGGTCGTGGCCCCCTGCGACCCCTCCGGGATGACCCCAAGGCCGAGTGGACCGTCTCCACCCAGGGGAGTACGCCGACCGCCGACGGCTCATCCTCCGGGAGGCCCGGGATTCGGTACGCGGGCATGACGCCCCGTGCTCGCCGGTTACCTAATGTTGAGGTCAAGCGGCGGGCGCAGCACTCGTCCCCCGAGGTCACACGCCCGCCGCCCCCCATACAGGTCAGGAGAGGAACCATGGCGGACACGGCAACGCGGACCATGATCCGCACGCAGGGACGCAAGGCCTACGCCTCGTTCGGCGCCCGCCCGTCCGGCACCCGTCACCCCTTGGTGGCGACGGCCATGGTCCTGCCCCTGGCGGCCCTGCTCGCAGTCGCCTTCGGCGGCTGGGACGCGGTGGTCACACAGGCGTCGTCCGTGGCGGTGATGCTGGGGCGCTGAGCGGCGCCCGGGGTCCGGAAGAGCGGTCCGGACCCAGGCATCAAGGCCAACAGCCCCGTGGGGACGGGGGTGCGGCGGACGGCAGCGTTTGTCCGGTCAGCTGGGGAGCTGACCGGGCATCGCGCTGTATGGGGCGGTTTTCGGGGGCCGCGTTTCCCCGACGTGCTTCCGGGGCCTGTTTCCATGACGTGCTTCCGGGTGGGCGATCGGCCTCTCCGCGGCTGTTCGCCCAGGCCGGGGACGCGCCGGTACGAACCGGGCGCCGCCTGAGTCCGTGCCCCGTCCGGCCGGCTCTACCGCCCTCCGCCCCGCCTGCGGCGTACGCTCGCGGGGACCGGTGCAGGGCCGGGACCGACCGCCGCCGGGGGAGCCGTTGCGTACCACCTCGACCTCAGCCGACCGTGAGCCGACCCTTCCTGATCCAGCGGTCGCCGAACCAGGATGTGCCCCGCCCGCCGTTCCCCGGCGGGCCATCCCGGACCCGGCCGCCGCCGGGACCATCACCCGCGAGCCCGTCATCCGTGAGCTGGGCGCCCTCGCCCACCGTCTCCGCCACCCGCCCGGCGCCCCCTGCGCCTGCGCGCCGCCGCAGCTTCTGGCCGACCGGCCGGACGGCACCGTGGTCCGCAGCGGCCCGGTCGTGGCCAAGGCCCACGCCGCCGACACCGACCGGGAGGCCCTGGCGGCCCGCCTCGCCCTCGCCTCGGCGCCGCAGCTGGCCGGCATCCTCCTCCCGCCGCTCACCACCCCGGGCCCGGTCGATACGGCGGGACCCGTCACCCGTCCCGTCACCTTCTGGCCGTACGGAGCCCCCGTCGACCCCAGGGACCCCGACGCGGCTCCCTGGGCCGCGGCCGCCGTCCTGCTCGCCCGCCTCCACCGAACCGTTTCTCCGCTTCCCCTCCCTGCTCCGCCGATGCGCGGCCCGGTCAAGGCGGCCCGCGCGGTCGCCCGGATGGCGGCCGCACTCCCCGGCACCGGTGCGGTCCTCCCCGTACAGGCCGCCTGGCACGCCCTGCCGGCCTGGGCGCGGGGTGAGGCCGCGCCGCCGGCCGCGCGGTCGGGCTTCCTCTGCCACGGGGACCTGCACCTGGGGCAGCTCGTCCGCCATCCCGTCCCGGAGGGGCCCTGGTTGCTCATCGATGTGGACGACGCGGGACCGGGCGACCCGGCCTGGGACCTCGCCCGGCCCGCCGCCTGGTACGCGGCCGGGGTGCTGGCCCCGGAGGACTGGGAGCTGTTCCTCGACGCCTACCGGTCCGCCGGGGGACCCGCCGTGCCCGCCGGCGGGGACCCTTGGCCGCAACTGGACGTCCCCGCACGCGCGCTGACGGTCCAGACGGCGGCCGTCGCCCTCGCCAAGTGCGCGGCGGAGGGCCGGGAGCCGGACGAGATGGAACAGCTGATGATCGATTCCTGTGCCCGAATCGCTACGTTCCCGCCCGAGTTGGCGGACGGGTCCGCGTCGTAGGCTGAACGGACCGCGGCCGGACGGGCTTTCCGGCGGCGGCACGACGAGGGCGAGGAGCCGAGCCGATGATGCAGTGTCCCAAGTGCCACGCGCAGATGCAGACGTACAACCGCAACGGTGTCCAGATCGAGCAGTGCAGCGGTTGCCGGGGGATATTCCTGGACTACGGGGAGCTGGAGTCGCTGACCCGTCTGGAGTCGCAGTGGGCCCAGCAGGCCCCGCCTCCGCCGCCCGCCCCCCAGGCCTACCCGCAGGCGGCCCCTCCGGCCCACGCTCCCGCCTGGGGCGCTCCGCACTACGGCCAGCAGCACGGCGGGCACTACGGTCACCGCCGCCAGAAGGGCTTCGGCCGGATGCTCTTCTCGTCCTGACCATCACGAAGGCACGACGAAAGAAGCCCCGGTCGTCGAAACGACCGGGGCTTCTCGGTGGTGCGCGATACTGGGATTGAACCAGTGACCTCTTCCGTGTCAGGGAAGCGCTCTCCCGCTGAGCTAATCGCGCGGGATGACCATGCGTGTACTGCCATGTACTGCGTGCGCGATACTGGGATTGAACCAGTGACCTCTTCCGTGTCAGGGAAGCGCTCTCCCGCTGAGCTAATCGCGCGGGTGATCCTTACGGACCGACGATCCTTGCGGATCAGTGGACGATACTGGGATTGAACCAGTGACCTCTTCCGTGTCAGGGAAGCGCTCTCCCGCTGAGCTAATCGTCCTTGGAGGTGGAGACGGGATTTGAACCCGTGTAGACGGCTTTGCAGGCCGTTGCCTCGCCTCTCGGCCACTCCACCAGGGGCGGGGGTTCGGGAAGAATCCCCACCTTCTGCGAGCGGACGACCAGGTTCGAACTGGCGACCTCAACCTTGGCAAGGTTGCGCTCTACCAACTGAGCTACGTCCGCTTGTCTTTCCCGGTCCGCTTGCGCGTCCCGGCGACGTGTTGAACTCTAGCGGATTCCCGGGCCAGTACAAAAACGCGTTTGCGCAGATGGTCGCCGTAGCGCTGCCGTACCGCCGCCCCGGCGCAGGTCATCGTGGGCGGTTCTAGACTCAGCAGGGTGTTCCCCCTCGCTCCCATGGCCCGCTTCGGCGGCCTCGTCGCCTCCGGTCTCCAGGATGTGACCCACGATCCCGCCGCTCTCGACTCGTCCGGGTTCTGGGCGGTATGTGCCGATTTCGAGGGCCGTACGGTCTGCGCCCGCTTCTCCTCCGCACGCAAGGAGGAGGTGCCCGCTCCCGTGCCCGGAGCCTGGCGCGGACCCGGTGCCGGGGAGTGGGCGACCTCGCTGGACCGTGACGCCTATACGGCGGGCGTGCGGCGGATCCGTGAATACATCGCGGCGGGCGAGGTCTACCAGGCCAACCTCTGCCGGGTCCTCTCCGCGCCGCTGCCCGAGGCCGAGCCCGGCCGGGCCGACGTGGACGCCCTGACCGCCCTGCTCGCGCGCGGCAACCCGGCGCCGTACGCAGGAACGATCCGTCTGCCGGAGCACGGCGTGGAGGTCGCCACCGCGTCGCCCGAGCTGTTTCTGCGGCGGAACGGGCGGACCGTCGAATCCGGGCCGATCAAGGGCACCGGGCGCACCGAGGACGATCTGCTGGAGAAGGACCACGCGGAGAACGTCATGATCGTGGACCTGGTCCGCAACGACCTCGGCCGGGTCTGCGCGACCGGCAGCGTCACCGTCCCCGACCTCTGTGTGGTGGAGAAGCACCCGGGCCTGGTCCACCTCGTCTCCACCGTGCGGGGTGAGCTGGCCGAAGGCGCGGGGTGGCCGGAGCTGCTCACGGCCGCCTTTCCGCCCGGCTCCGTCACCGGGGCGCCGAAGTCCAGCGCGCTGCGGATCATCGAGGAGCTGGAGCGGTCGCCGCGCGGGCCGTACTGCGGCGCGGTCGGCTGGATCGACGCCGACCGGCGTACGGCCTCGCTGGCGGTGGGCATACGGACGTTCTGGATCGACCGGACCGGCCCCGCGCCCCTTCTGCGGTTCGGCACCGGCGCCGGCATCACCTGGGGCTCCGACCCGGAGCGCGAGTGGGACGAGACCGAACTGAAGGCGTCGCGACTGCTGGCTGTAGCGTCGGGCACGTTCGAGCAGACAGGGTTCGGGCAGACAGGAAGGACCGCGTCATGAGGATTTGGGTCAACGGCGGACTGCGGGACGCCGACGATGCCCGGCTGTCGGTGCTCGACCACGGGCTGACCGTGGGCGACGGCATCTTCGAGACGGTCCGCACCAGCGAGGGCCTGCCCTTCGCCCTCACCCGCCACCTCGACCGCCTCACCCGCTCCGCGCGCGGCCTCGGCCTGCCCGACCCGGACCTGGACGAGGTCCGCCGCGCCGCGACGGCGGTCGTCGACGCCAACCCGGCCGCCCTGGGCCGGCTGCGGATCACCTACACCGGCGGCCTCTCCCCGCTCGGCTCCGACCGCGGCACCGCCGGACCCAGCCTGGTCGTCGCGCTCGACGCGGTGAGCCGCCGCCCGGACACCACCGCGGTGATCACGGTCCCCTGGACCCGTAACGAACGTGGCGCGCTGACCGGCCTCAAGACCACCTCGTACGCCGAGAACGTCGTCGCCCTCGCCCGGGCCCGTGAGCGGGGCGCGTCCGAGGCGCTCTTCCCGAACACGGCCGGCCGGCTCTGCGAGGGCACCGGGTCCAACGTGTTCGTCGTGCTGGACGGCCGGATCCACACCCCGCCGGTCGCCTCCGGGTGCCTCGCGGGGATCACCCGTGCGCTGGCCGTGGAGTGGACCGGGGCCGAGGAGAGCGATCTGCCGATGGAGGTGCTCGCCGAGGCCGACGAGATCTTCCTGACCTCCACGCTCCGCGACATCCAGGCCGTGCACCGGGTGGACGACCGACGGCTGGCACCGGAGCCCGGGCCGGTGACGGCGAAGGCCATGCGGATCTTCGACGAGCGGGCCGGGAGCGACCTGGACCCGTAAGGCTCCCGTACACCAAACCGCGACGGGCCGGAAAAGCGCGTGACGTGCGGTCGTCCAGGGGATACAAACCCTTGATGACCACGACACTCCGGCCGTCCGGGCCGCTTCAGCAAGGCGCCGACGGCGCGCGGGCGCGCAGTTACGACGTGTGCGACAACGGCCGGCCCGTCGGCGCCGTGTCGATCAGCACCGACGACGCGTTCGGCGCCTCCGCCGGAGTCGTGCGCTCCCTCGCCGTCGACGAGGCGCGGCGCAGGCGCGGCCGGGGCACGATCGCCGCGCTCGCGGCCGAGGAGGTGCTGCGGGGGTGGGGCTGCACGCACGTCCGGACCGAGGTCCCGGCGGACAACGATCCCGCCCGGCGCCTCGCGGCCGCACTCGGCTACACCGAACGCAGCCGCAACATGGTCAAGACCCTCGGGCCCGACCCCGTCCCCCTCCCCGAAGGCCTCACCGCGCGGCCGATGAGCGAGCAGGAGTACGCGGAGTGGCTGGGCGCGGCGGTGCGGTCGTACGCCCAGGAGTGGATCGACAGGGGCGTACCGCCCGAGCACGCCCGGCTCAAGTCCGAGGCCGACCATGCCGGGAACCTGCCGGACGGTCTGGCGACCGAGAACGTACGGTTCCGGGCGCTGATCCACGGCGGCGAGGTGGTCGGCCACGTCTGGCTGGCCCTGCGGGAGCTGGAGCCCGGCCGGACCGCCGGATTCGTCTTCGACGTGGAGGTGCGCGAGGAGCACCGGGGCCGCGGCTTCGGGCGGGCCCTGATGCTCCTCGCCGAGGACGAGACCCGCTCCTGGGGCCACGACCGCCTCGGCCTGCACGTCTTCGCCGCCAACACTCCGGCGCTGCGGCTGTACGAGTCGCTCGGCTACGCGACGACGCGGTACAACCTGGCCAAGGCGCTGTAAGCGGTCTCCGCCGTCCGGCCCCCGTGTCAGCCCTGTGCGGCCAGCAGCCGGTCGATGATCTCCTCGATCCGCTCGCGCAGTCCTTCCTGGCTCTTGCCGCCGTCCAGCCGCTCGTCGCCGATGACATAGGTGGGCGTACCGGTGACGCCGATCGCCTTGCCCTCCGCCTGGTCGGCGTCGACGATCAGCAGATGGCGGCCGTCGATGAGCGCGGTGTCGAACTCCTCGGCGTCCAGGCCCAGTTCGCGGGCCACGTCGAGCAGCACCGGTTCACCGGCCTTCCCGAGCTCCTCGGTCCTGGACAGCAGCGCCTCGATGTACGGCCAGTCCTGGCCCTGGACGGCGGCCTCCTCTGCGGCCTGCGCGGCGGCGTACGCGTGCTTGTGCTTCTCCAGCGGGAAGTGGCGCAGCCGGATCTCGACGCGGTCGCCGTACCGGGCGCGCACGGCGCGCACATCGCTGAGGGCCCGGTGGCAGTCGGGGCATTCGAGATCGCACCAGACGTCGAGGACGACCGGTGCCGCAGGGGTGGAATCGCTCATGGGGCCAGTCTTTCAGGCCATGCGGACAGCACCCAATCCGCGCCTGCGACCGTCGGCGGTGACCGGCACCTGCGGAGGAGCCGGGCCCTGAAATGTCCCTGAAGTGGACCGGCGCCGTGGCCTCCGCACCGGTCGTCGGTGCAGGATGGAGGGGACGTTTCCCCTGCGCCAGGAGGCCCCGATGCTTGCCGAGACCATCTGTTCCGCGGCGTCGGCGGCGGGCCTGGGCATCGCCGCGGTCACCGCCTACCGCAAGCGGTTCCTCACCGCGACCAGGATCGCCGCCTACTCCCTCGTGCCCATCGGCCTCGTCCTGACCGGCGTCGTCGAGTGGGTCTCGGGCATCGCGTTCAAGCCGAGCGTCTGGATCGGCTTCGGCGTGCTGGGCCTCGCCTGGGTGCTCTTCATGACCACCCGGGCCGTCGAGCGCCGCAGCGGCACCACCCGCGCCGAGCGCAAGGCCGCACGCGCCGCCGAGCGCAACGAGGCCGTCGCCCCGGGAGCCTCCGCGCCCTCGCTCGGCGCCGGCAGCCAGGCCCGTCCGGCGGCAGCGGCGCCGGCGAAGCCGAAGAGGAAGCAGGAGGCCGCGGCGCCCGGCGACGACTTCAGCGACATCGAGGCGATCCTGAAGAAGCACGGCATCTGAAGCGCCCGAATTTCGCCGGGTCTGCCGAATGCCTGACGGCATCTCGGACGCCGGAGCGAATTCTGAGGACCACGGGATGGTGAACTCCCGGTGCAATGGCGAAGGTTGATCGCCAACCGGCCTGCAGGTGAGTCATGATCGCCCCGAGATGGTGGACACATCCCGGGGCGAGGCCCCCGCACCCCCCGCCGAAGAGCCCCGTGGCTGCCTCTTCGCGCTTTCCCAGCCACCCCTGATGATCTTCCTGACGGTCATCGGGAGCCTGCTGCTGATGGCGGCGCTGCATGACCTGTTCCTGTTATGACCCGTCCCGACGGCCTCGCCTCACGACCCGGCCTCCCGGCGCCGGGCCCGGTACGCGGCGACGTGCAGCCGGTTGCCGCAGGTGCGGCTGGAGCAGTAGCGCCGGGAGCGGTTGCGCGAGAGGTCGACGAAGGCCCGCCCGCAGTCGGGCGCCTCGCAGCGCCGCAGCCGTTCCTGTTCGCCGGCCACGAGGATGAAGGCCAGGGCCATGCCGCAGTCGGCGGCGAGGTGGTCGGCGAGCGAGGCGTCCGGCGCGAAGTAGTGCACGTGCCAGTCGTAGCCGTCGTGGTCGGTGAGCTGGGGCGTGGTCCCGGCCGCGGCCACGAGCCGGTTGACGAGGTCGACCGCGGTACGGGCGTCGGGTGCGGCGAACACCTCGGCGAAGCGGTCCCGGACGTCCCGTACGGCGCCGAGGTCCTTCTCGCCGAGGGTGCCGACGCCGCTGATGTGGTGGCGCTCGGCGAAGGCGTACAGCGCCGCGACGTCGGCGATCCCGTCCTCCAGGCCGTCCACGAGTCCGTCCGTCGGGCCGGAGCCGTCTTCGGGTGGCTCGCTCTCCGGTGCGGTGTTCACCAGATCGACCACCGTGTCGAGGGCGATCCGGGTGTCGTGAGGGATCAGCACGCTTCGCTCCCAGGCCTCCGGCGGGCGGGCGCCTGCCGATGGCGGCTGACTCTACTGGCTCACCCGGCCGCCCCAGGGCCCGGTGCGGGCCCGCGGGGGAGCGGAAGCAGGGAAAAGGTCCACCGCTCCGCTCCCGGGCCCTGGCGCACGCACGGGCGCCGTCGCCGCGGTGGGTTCCGCGGCGCCGGCGCCGGTGTCTGCCTTATGTGGTTGTCCGCGCGACGCCGTCTCCCCGAGTCGGACGGCGCCGGCAGTTCTCGGCCTGGCTCAGCTCTCGGCCAGGATGTGGGAGAGCTCCGTGTCGAGATCGAAGTGCCGATGCTCGGTGCCGGGCGGAACCGCGGCGTCGGTCCTTTTCAGGAACGACTCCAGGGCTCGCGCCGGAGCCTCGAGCAGGGCTTCTCCCTCTGGAGAGCTCAGGGCGATGCATACGACGCCTTGACCGTGACTACGAGATGGCCAGACGCGGACGTCTCCGGTGCCGGTGGGCCGGTGCAGCCCCTCGGCGAGGAGGTCACGGGCGAAAACCCACTCGACCGTCTCCTCCGCTCCGGTGTGGAAGGTGGCGTGCACGGCATAGGGATCGGCCGTGTCATACCGCAGGCCCGCGGGAACAGGCAGTGAGGACTCGCTCGACACAACGAGGCGCAGGTGCAGCTCGCAGCTGACCGTGGTGTTCATAAGCGCCAGGGCCTTTCGCTCAGTGTGCGCTCGGGGATTCGCACGTCGGCGAAATCGACATGCCACCTACGGTGGCGTTGTAAACCCCTCTGACCCATTTGTGATGCTTCGGGTCCCTCGCCCAGCGGTGTGTAACTTTGAGTCATGCGCCCATTCAAGTGACGACGACGGGTCGGGTAGGTTGAGCTCCATGAATGCGGAGAGTGACGAGCGGATCGAGGTTGCCGAGAAGGCGTCCCCGGGGTCCGCTCCGGGGGGCACGGCCAGAGTGGAAAAGGCGGAACGCGAGCTGGGATCGCGGGCGCCGGGCTTCATCAAGGCGTCGAAGCCGCTGCACCTGAGCTGGCAGGTCGGCGTCTTCGTCGTCGGCCTCGGGGTCGTGGTGGCCGGTGTGCTGATGCTGGTGCTGCCGGGCCCCGGCTGGCTGGTGATCTTCGGCGGTATGGCGATCTGGGCGACCGAGTTCGTCTGGGCCCAGCTGGTGCTGCGCTGGACCAAGCGCAAGGTGACCGAGGCCGCGCAGCGGGCGCTGGATCCCAAGGTCCGGCGGCGCAACATCATCCTCACCACGGTGGGGCTGGTGATCATGGCGGTGCTGATCGGGATCTACGTCTGGAAGTTCGGCCTCGCCCTGCCGTGGACGGTCGGCGAGTAGGGCCGCGGACCGTCGGCGGCCCGGTGCCGGGGACGGTCCGGAAGCACCGCTGACATGGGGTAATGTTTGCGGTGCGCCCGGGCGATTAGCTCAGTGGGAGAGCGCTTCGTTCACACCGAAGAGGTCACTGGTTCGAACCCAGTATCGCCCACCCGGTCGGAGGCCCCGAGACATGTTCCATGTCTCGGGGCCTCCGCGTTTCCCCCGGTCCGGAACCCGCAGGGCCCCGGACCGGGTGCCGTTCACCGCATCCGGCCGACCACGTCCCTCAGCTTGCGCGCGTCCCGCAGCCGCTGCTCGTACGTGGCTCCCACCGCCAGCAGCAGCAGCCCGGCCAGCGCCGGCGGCAGCCAGCGCGGCAGCGCGCCCGCCACCTGGACGACGTACGGGGCCAGCTCGTGCAGCGTGACCAGGGCCAGCACCGACCCGCCGAGCAGCAGCAGCGCCTGGAGCCGGTACTTCGCCCCCAGCAGCGTGATCACCAGAGCCGCCAGCCCCAGCAGCAGCGGCCGCAGCCAGTCGGGGTCGGTCCAGGCCACGGCCAGGCTCGGCAGCAGCGTCGCCGCGAGCCCCGGCCCGTACGCCGTCCAGGAGGACGCCTCGGGATCCTTGCGCCGCCGCAGTACGCCGACCACCAGGGCGGGCACCGTCACCGGCAGGGTGTACGCCTCCGGGGCCGACACCTCCGATGCGGCCAGCCGGACCCAGGCCGCCGCCACGAACAGCACCGCCGCCAGGTACCCCGCCACCGGCCGCCGCTCCGGGCGCACCGCCGCCCCCGCCGCCAGCACCCCGCACAGCGCGAGCACCAGGGCCAGGAACGGCGCCTCCGGCACCGCGAGCCCGACGGCCACCAGCGCACCCAGCGCCCCGGCCAGCTCCACCGGCAACGCCACCGGGTGCAGCCGCAGCCGCGCCCCCAGCAGCACCGTCACCGCGGGCACCACGAGCAGCAGCGGCGCGGCCTCGTACGGAGCGAGCCCCAGGGACCCGGCCACGCACCCGGTCAGTGCCGTGCCCCACACCACCGCGGCCACCGCGAGCACCGCCTGCTCCACCACCGCACGCGTCCGCACCGCCGCCCCGGCGAAGAGCACCACCAGCGCCCCGAACACCGCGTACGTCGCGGCCTCCGACGCCAGCGCCAGCAGCCCCACGCTCACCGACCCGCCGACCGCGCCCACGAGCGCGGTCACCGCCACGGCGGTCCGGCCACCGCCCACGGCTCCGGTCGGACCGGCGGAGGAGGCTTCCGCACCCCGCACCGCCACCACCAGCAACCCCGCCACCAGCACCGTCTCCAGAGCCACCGCGACCGCGTACGGCACCCCCAGCACCGCCGCCGCCAGCAGCGGCGTCCCCCAGCCGAGGGCCAGCGCCCCCGCGCCCGCCGCACCGCGCACCGGCGCACCCGGCGTCGCCAGCGGAGCGGCGGCCCGCACCAGCGACGGCCACCACCGGTACGCCGCGCCGAGCAGCCCCGTCATCACCGCGAGCACCACCGGAGCCGTGACCAGCTCCGGCCACCCCATCGACTCCCCGAGCGCGCTTCGGAAGCCGTCCGGCGCACCCGCCCACACCTCGGCGACCAGCTGGACCGGGCCCAGCAGCACCGCCGCGACCGGAGGCAGCGCCCACACCAGCGCACCGGCCACCACCGCGCCCGCCGCCGCCAGCACCCCGCGCCCCGCGCTCCGCGGCAGCCCGGCCCGTACGACGAACAGCAGGGCCAGCCCGCAGAGCAGATACGCCGGAACGTGCCAGCTGCCCGGCACCGCCGCCCGCAGCACCCCGCCGACCGCGGCCACCGCCGCCAGGCCGGCCACCGCGCCGCCGATCCGCGCATAGCCGTTCGGGGCCCGCCAGGCTCCGGCCAGGGCCGCCACCGCCGCCGTCAGCAGCAGAGCGCCCGGCAGCACCGCACCGAGCGGGCCGTCGGCCGTCAGCGACTCGCCGAGCCCCGTCAGCAGCGCGGCGGACCCCGTCACCGCCAGACCGAGGCCCGCCGTGACCCGTGCGCCCAGACGCTTGCCCCACAGGGCGATCGACCCGTCGATCACGGCCGTCACCAGCAGCGCCCAGCCGACCACGATCGCCGGAGCACCGGCCGCCCAGGCGCCGAGCAGCAGCGGCCACTGGACGAAGAACACGGCGGCGGGCAGCGGCAGGTGCAGCTTGCCCAAGGCCAGGCCGTAGGCGGCCCAGAGCGCGGCGAGCACCGTCGAGGCCACGGCGGTGAAGGTGAGCCCGTCGGCGTCCGGCGCCGCCACCGCGTGGACCGCGTAGACGTCCAGCAGCGTGAGGACCAGGGCCAGCGCCGCCAGCGCCTCCGCCGTGGCCGCCAGCTTCCGGCGCAGCAGGACGGCCGGAGCGGCGAGCGCGGCCACGGTGACCAGGGCCAGGACGGCCGACCGGCCGCCGATGCCCATCGAGCCCCAGCTGACGAGGGTGAACGCGACGGCCGCGACCGTCAGCAGCAGCCCGCCGAGCGTCAGCAGCACGTTCTGCGCGCTGCGCGGAGTGGACGGCTTCGCGGTCCGCTCCACGGACCCCCACGCCTGGCCCGGGGCCCAGCCGTGGCCGACGGGCGGGGTGCTCCAGCGCGGTCCGTTCGGCGCCTGCGGCTGCAACGCGCTGACCAGCCAGGCGCGGCGGGTCAGCAGCTGGGCCCGGCGGGCGTCCAGCTGAGCCAGTTCTCGGTCGAGGAGCGCCAGTTCCTCGGCGGGCGGCGGCACATGTTCCATGTACGGGAGTGTGACTCGGGCCCTCCGCCTCGCACATGCGCTCGCATACTCAGTTTCCGCGTTTCCGCGCCTGAGTGAGCGGCCGTGGAGACGCGGGGCGCGCGCCGGTGGAGACGTGCGCGGAAGCGGTTTGAACGAAGACCGCCGAGCCCTGTATGGTTCAACCCGTTCCCGGGCGATTAGCTCAGTGGGAGAGCGCTTCGTTCACACCGAAGAGGTCACTGGTTCGAACCCAGTATCGCCCACCGGGAGAGCCGGTCCGCCAAGCATCACGGCGGACCGGCTTCTGCTTGTCCGGGCCGCTCGTTCAGGCCGCCGCGGGCAGCTCCGGGCGCAGCGGCCACGCCGGATCCACCGCCTCCGGTGTGCCGCTCCTCGCGAACCACGCCTCCAGGCCGCGCGCCTGCGCCGCGTGCCAGGTGGCCTGGAGGGTGTGGAGTTCGGCCGGTGAGAGCCGCTCCAGCCGGGAGGAGAAGCGCCGGCATATCGCGCGTACGAGCTCCAGTGAGGCCGAGGCGTCCGCCGCCGCGTCGTGGGCGCCGTCGAGCGGCACCTCGTACAGCTCGCAGAGGTCGGTGAGCGTACGGCGGCCCTTGCGGTAGCGGTCCAGGTGTCTGTCCAGCACCCGGGGGTCCACCACGCGCAGCGGCACGTCCGCCATGTACCCGGCCAGCGACGAGGCCCGGTGCCGCTTCAGCTCGCGGTCCAGCAGCGTCAGGTCGAACGGTGCGTTCATCACGACCAGCGGGCGGCCCGTCGCGCAACTCTCGGCCAGCGAACGGGCGATCTCGTCCATCACCGGCGCCGGCCAGCGTCCGTTGCGCTGCAGGTGATCGTCGGTCAGCCCGTGGATCTCGGTGGCCCCGGCGGGCACCGGGATCCCCGGATTGACCAGCCAGCGGGTGGTGCGAACGCGTCCGCCCGTCGTGTCCTGCGCGACGAGAGCGGCCGAAACGATCCGGTCCCGCTCGACGTCCACGCCTGTCGTCTCCGTGTCAAAAGCGGCCAGCGGCCCCTCGAACCAGTGCATCATCCCCGAACTCCTCGCACCTGCCCGGCAGATGGAGTGATTCCTCTGCCCGATATCGGTGATACCCGTGCTGTTTGCCTGATACGCCGTTTGCGGGCGTTCTCCTGCGGTGACAACACAGGTGGGAGCCAAGGAAGTTGCTCCACGACCTCATCCGACGTCACTTCTGACGGCATGTCCGAAAGGCTTACGGGGCCATGGCGTTCGCGCAGCCCGATCCAGGAGGGCCCGCCCGCGCCGAAGGGTTCGGGCCGGTGGACCAGCCGACCGCCACGCTGCGCGGCTCCCTCGCCACCACCGCCTGCATGGAGACCCTCCAGGTGGGCTACCTCCACGCGGTCGCGGCGGCGGCGGAGTGTTCGCTGTCCCAGCCCTTCCCCGACAACGGCATCGACTGGCACGTCAGCCACGGTGCCACCGCCCACACCGTCGACGACGAAGTGACCATCAAGGTGCAGCTCAAGTGCACGTACCAGATACCGCCGCACCCGGCGGGCGGGGCGTTCTCCTTCACGCTCGACAACGCCCATCTCGTCAAGCTGGCCCGCACCCCGGTCTCGGTGCACAAGATCCTGGTGGTGATGATCGTGCCGCGCAGCCGGGACGAGTGGCTGCGCGCCGGGCCCGGCAGCCTCGATCTGCGGCACTGCTGCTACTGGACCAACCTGGCCGGCCACGCGGTGACGGGCCGTTACCGGACCACCGTGCCCATCCCGACCGCACGGATCTTCGACGACCGCGCACTCTGCGACATCATGGCCCGGGTCGGGGCCGGAGGGAGACCCTGATGCACCGGTCGATGGACGAACCCACGGGCCCGGCGGAGCTGTTCGGCGCCCGCTCGCATCCTGCCGTGAGCAGGGAGTACGCCGGCCCGGGCGGCGACGGCGCGCCGCTGCCCGACCCGGCGGTGCTCACCGTGCTCCTGCGCCGCTACGGCTGGCGGCGGCACGGGGGAGCGGCCGGGCGCTACAGCCGCTGGTCCCCGCCCGGACCGGGTGCCGGCGCCAGCCTGCTGGTGCCCGAGAACGCCGCCTTCCCCGACACCGACGACCTGCTGGCCGAGGCGCTCACCGCGCTCTCCCGCAGCGCCGCCCCGTCCGCCCGGGACATCCTGGTCTCCCTCGCCGTCCCCAGCGACGAGGTCCGCTGGTGGCGCGAGGTCCCCGAATCGGCGGCCGGGGCGGCGGGCGCCTCGGGGTGGGCGGAGGCGGAGGAGCTGAGGTCGGCGGCCCGGCAGATCCTGCTGGCCGGGGCTCTGGCGGCGCGCGGCCGGGCCGGCTACCACGGGGCCCGGCACCGGAGGAAGGCCCGGGCGGCACTGGACGGGACGCTGATCGGGCCCGCGCCGGGCGGCCGCCGGCTCACCGCGTTCGTGCCCGTCGCCTCCGGGCGTGCCGTCGCCGTACAGCTCTGCCACGCCCTGCACGCCACCCGCGAGGCCGTGGACTACCAGCGGGCCACCGGCGGCATGGAGGCCTTCGACAGCGCGGTGGCGGCGGGCGTCAGCCGGGAGCTGACCGAGGCGCTGGTGACCCTGGTGCGCGGCAGCGAGGGGGCCGGGATCGACCTGCGGTGGGCGCCCGCTGCCGGAACCCCGGACGGCTGCCCGGTCCGGCCCCAGCCCGTCGAGTTCTCGCCGGGCGACCTGCCCGCCCTGCGCTCGGCCGGGGCCCGCTACCTGCGCGAGGAGCCCGCAGTCCCGGTCCGGATCACCGGCGCGGTGGTCCGGCTGCGCCGCTCGGGGCCGCGCGGCGCCGGGATCGTACGGCTGCGGGTGCTGGCGGGGGCGGAGGTCGCGCACGTACGGGTGGAGCTGGACGAGGAGGCGTACCGGATCGCGGGCCACGCCCACCTCGTGGGGCTGCCGCTGCGGGTGGAGGGGCGGCTGGAGCGGCGGGGCGGTTTCCGGCGGCTGACCGGGGCCTCGCAGGTCGCGCCCGTGCAGGTCGAAGAGGCGGAGCGGGACCGGCTGATGAAGTCCCTCCAGGAGAACGTGGACTTCTTCGAGGAGGCGTGCGCGGGGGAGGAGCCGTAGGGCCTGCGGTTAGGCGTTCGCATCGGGGGCTGAGGGCTCGGTACGATTCGTATTGCTTAGCCATACGAAGGCAGGCATCCCCCTCAGTCAGGAGAGACCGGTGTCAGACGTCCGTGTGATCATCCAACGCGATTCCGAGCGGGAAGAGCACGTGGTGACGACGGGCACGACCGCCGGCGAGCTCTTCCCCGGTCAGCGCACCGTCGTCGCCGCGCGCATCGGCGGCGAGCTGAAGGACTTCTCGTACGAGCTGAAGGACGGCGAGTCCGTCGAGCCGGTGGAGATCTCCTCCGAGGACGGCCTCGACATCCTGCGCCACTCCACCGCGCACGTCATGGCCCAGGCCGTGCAGGAGCTCTTCCCCGAGGCCAAGCTCGGCATCGGCCCGCCGGTCAAGGACGGCTTCTACTACGACTTCGACGTCGAGAAGCCGTTCACGCCCGAGGACCTCAAGGCCATCGAGAAGAAGATGCAGGAGATCCAGAAGCGGGGCCAGAGGTTCTCCCGCCGCGTGGTCTCCGACGAGGCCGCCCGCGAGGAGCTGGCGGAAGAGCCGTACAAGCTGGAGCTCATCGGCATCAAGGGCTCCGCCTCCTCGGACGACGGCGCGGACGTCGAGGTGGGCGGCGGCGAGCTGACCATCTACGACAACCTCGACCCCAAGACCGGCGACCTGTGCTGGAAGGACCTCTGCCGTGGTCCGCACCTGCCGACCACCCGGTTCATCCCGGCGTTCAAGCTGATGCGCAACGCCGCGGCGTACTGGCGCGGCAGCGAGAAGAACCCGATGCTCCAGCGCATCTACGGCACCGCCTGGCCGACCAAGGACGAGCTGAAGGCGCACCTGGAGTTCCTGGAGGAGGCCGCCAAGCGCGACCACCGCAAGCTCGGCAACGAGCTGGACCTCTTCTCCTTCCCCGACGAGATCGGCCCCGGCCTCGCGGTCTTCCACCCCAAGGGCGGCGTCATCCGCCGGGCCATGGAGGACTACTCGCGCCGCCGCCACGAGGAGGAGGGCTACGAGTTCGTCTACAGCCCGCACGCCACCAAGGGCAAGCTCTTCGAGAAGTCCGGCCACCTGGACTGGTACGCCGACGGCATGTACCCGCCCATGCAGCTCGACGACGGGGTGGACTACTACCTCAAACCGATGAACTGCCCGATGCACAACCTGATCTTCGACGCGCGCGGCCGCTCCTACCGCGAACTGCCGCTGCGCCTCTTCGAGTTCGGCACGGTGTACCGGTACGAGAAGTCGGGCGTCGTGCACGGTCTGACCCGTTCGCGCGGCTTCACGCAGGACGACGCGCACATCTACTGCACCAAGGAGCAGATGGCGGAGGAGCTCGACCGCACGCTCACCTTCGTGCTGAACCTGCTCCGTGACTACGGGCTCACCGACTTCTACCTGGAGCTCTCCACCAAGGACCCGGAGAAGTACGTCGGTTCGGACGACACCTGGGAAGAGGCCACCGAGACGCTCCGCCAGGTCGCCGAGAAGCAGGGGCTGCCCCTGGTCCCGGACCCGGGCGGCGCCGCGTTCTACGGTCCGAAGATCTCCGTGCAGTGCAAGGACGCCATCGGCCGCACCTGGCAGATGTCGACCGTGCAGCTCGACTTCAACCTGCCGGAGCGCTTCGACCTGGAGTACACCGGCCCCGACGGCTCCAAGCAGCGCCCGGTCATGATCCACCGTGCCCTGTTCGGCTCCATCGAGCGCTTCTTCGCCGTACTCCTGGAGCACTACGCGGGCGCCTTCCCGGTCTGGCTCGCCCCGGTCCAGGCCGTCGGCATCCCGATCGGCGACGCCCACATCCCCTACCTCCAGGAGTTCGCCGCCAAGGCGCGCAAGCAGGGGCTGCGGGTGGACGTGGACGCCTCCTCCGACCGGATGCAGAAGAAGATCCGCAACCAGCAGAAGGCCAAGGTGCCCTTCATGATCATCGCTGGTGACGAGGACATGGCCAACGGAGCCGTCTCCTTCCGCTACCGCGACGGTTCGCAGGAGAACGGCATCCCGGTCGACGAGGCCCTCGCCAAGATCGCGAAGGCCGTCGAGGACCGCGTACAGGTCTGATCCGTACGACGGGAACGGCCCTTGGAGCGCTACCCGCGCTCCGGGGGCCGTTTCTCGTCCTCCCGCGTGAACACCTGGATCAGCCACGACGAGAACGACCCCGTCACCGCCCCCAGCAGCGCGAGACCGCACGCCATCAGCCCCGTAGCCACCACCCGCCCCCAGAACGTGACCGGTGTGGCGTCCCCGTAGCCGACCGTGGTGAGCGTCGCGCACGCCCACCACACCGCGTCCCCGAACGTGCGGATGGAGGCGTCAGGAGCCTTGTGTTCCAGGTGGTAGACCGCGAGCGAGGCGGCGAAGCCGAGCAGGACGGCGGTCATGCCCGCGTACGCCATCACGCGCGCGTACAGACCCAGTCTCGGCCGGTCGTGGCGCCGCTGCACCGCCTGGTAGACCTTCACCATCCGCAGCGGGCGCAGCAGCGGCAGCAGCAGGACCACCGTGTCGAGCCAGCGCACGCGCAGGAAGCGCGAGCCCAGGCCGCTGAGCCGCAGCCGCGTGACGTAGTCCGCGAGGAAGACCAGCCAGGTCGACCAGACGAGGGTAAGCGCCAGGTCGTTCCAGGGCTCGGCCTCGTGCGGGGTCAGCACCCGGACCGCGTACCCGGTGAGGAAGAGCAGCCCCGCGAGGAAGAGCGGAACCTCGGTGCGCTGCTCCCAGTGGGTCAGCCGGGCGGGTGGCTCGTGGGCGGGGCGGTCGCTCATCGCCTCAGCATCGCGGGCGGCGAAGCGGTGCGGCCCCGGCGACACGCTCCGCCGGAGTGACGCAATATGCTGATCGGCATGACGAGTGAGCCGGAGCAGCAGATCGGCGTGGGGACGCCGGACGCGTTTCAGCGTCTGTGGACGCCCCATCGGATGGCGTACATCCAGGGTCAGGACAAGCCGAGTGGCCCGGGCGCCGAGGACGGCTGCCCGTTCTGTTCGATTCCGGCGAAATCCGACGAGGACGGCCTCGTGGTGGCGCGCGGTGAGCACGTCTACGCGGTGCTGAACCTCTACCCGTACAACGGCGGCCACCTCATGGTCGTCCCCTACCGGCACGTCGCCGACTACACCGAGCTGGACGGCCCGGAGACGGCCGAGCTGGCGGACTTCACCAAGCGGGCCATGGCGGCCCTGCGCACCGCCTCCGGGGCGCACGGCTTCAACATCGGGATGAACCAGGGCTCGGTCGCCGGGGCCGGGATCGCCGCCCATCTGCACCAGCACCTGGTGCCGCGCTGGGGCGGGGACACCAATTTCATGCCGGTCATAGGCCACACCAAGGTGCTGCCGCAGCTGCTGGGCGACACCCGGGCGATGCTGGCGGGTGCCTGGCCGGCGGGCTGAGGATCCGGGCCGCTACGGAGGAGGGGCGCCCAGATCTTCTCGGGCGCCCCTCCCCCGTACGAACGCCGGCCTACGCGTCGTACACGTCGGCCTTGCGCGGGGACGGGTCCTGGACGAGGCCGCTCAGTATCGACGAGCGGTTGTCGAAGCGCTCGGTGTCCACGCCGTTCTCCGCGAGGACCCGCATCGCCGCCGAGTGGACCACGCGCAGCACCGGCGTCGCCGCCCGCATCGCGTCGTCCGCCATGAAGCGGTGGTTCCAGGGCTTGGCCGCCCAGGCGTGCCGCAGTCCGAAGGGCTCCGGCAGCACTATCTTCCCGCCCAGGTAGTCCAGCACCGGCGGATACCAGGTCAAGGGCGCCCGCAGCGCGAGCCGGACGACCTCCCGCGCCTCCACCACCGGCAGCTGGATGTCCCGGGTCTCCCAGAACCTCACGGTCTTGTTGACCGTCTTCGTCCGGGCCGCGGGCTTGGCGAAGAACAGCCCGTGCACCGGGCCCAGCGCGTGGCCGGTGACCTCGATGCGCAGCGTCTCGTGGAGCACGGTCACCGTGATCATCATCGTGATCACCAACTGGCCGTCCCAGAGCGTGAACTGCACGCCCAGGTAGTGCCGGTCACCGCTGCCGAACTGCTGGTGGTTGCAGATCCGCTGTATCTCGTGCGGCTTCACCTGGAAGGTCGCCACGTCCTCGCCGTCCGGGCGGGAGACGGAGTCGGCGTTCTCGCCGATGGGGGAGACGATCCAGTGCTTCACGGACGGCTTGGGGAAGCCGCCGGTGTTCAGCGGGCCACGCTCCAGCATCTTCAGCTGGTCGTGGATGATCCGGATCAGGTCCCAGCTGCGGAACTGGTGGATCTCCTTCGTCGGGTCCTTCGGCGTCAGCTCCTCGGCCAGCTGCCAGCTGCCCCACCGGGTGCCCATGCCGAGGATGCCCTTGGGACCGGCGTAGAAGACCGCGTTGGACTGCTGCTCGGCGGAGAGCTTCTCCAGGCCCTGGCGCAGTTCCTCACGCGCGGTCTCGTTGGGGTTCTTCGGCACCGCCTCCGGGATCTTCGCGATCACCCCGGTGCCGGACAGCAGCCCGTCCCAGCGCGCCCGCAGATCGCGGGCCGAGGTCTCCGCGACCCGCTTGGCGAGGAACCAGCCGATCAGCGGCGCGACGAGCGCTCCTCGCACGTAGAGCGGCCAGAAGCGGTCCGTCGGCAGCTTCCACAGCAGGATCAGCGCGCCGATCCCGAACGCGGCCAGCAGCACCGTGCCGACCGCCCGGAACGCGGGGTCCTTGGACCTGGCCAGCACGTCCTTGATCCGGAAGGCGATCACCCAGGCGATCATCCCCGGCAGGAAGAGGAAGCCGAACACCGCCGTGATCATCGTGAGCCGGGTGTCGCGCGCCTTACGGAGGTTGGTCGCCGACAGGCAGTGCTCCACCACCGTCTGCGGATCGGTGCCGAAGGACTGGATGAGCGCCTTGCGGGAGCCGCCGAGCATGCGCTCCTGGACGGCACGCGAGAACGCCTCACCGAGATTCGGCTTGAAGTAGTCGGACTTGAAGAGCTTGGAGGCGCCCGGCTTCACCGTCGACTTGTGCCAGTCGCTGTTGGCGTCGAGGATCACGTCCACCGGGCTGTCCCGGTACGCCGCCGAGGCCAGGGCATTGGTCGCCACCGACTGGCCGCCGGACCCCTGGATCGGGATCTGCGCCCCGGGTGAGAAGTCGAATACGTCGCTGGCCACTGTCTGTCGCCCCCACTCGCCGCACGGTCTGCTCCTGGGTGTGCCCAACTACCGTACGCGGCATACCTTCTGAGCTGCGCCCACAGCGTATCGTCCGGACCGCCGCACCGTCCGTCACCCACCAGGAAGCGGGCGGTGTTTGCGACAGTGCGCCGGTCACGCGCCGGGTGATCCGTTCCTAGGAGGAGTCCGACAGTTCCGCGCGGACCTTCTCCGCGATCTGCTGCGGCATCGCCTCGAACCGGGCGTGCGCACGGTCGAACCGGCCGGTGCCATGCGTCAGGGAGCGCAGGTCGAGCGCGTACCGGCCGATCTCCGTCTCCGGCACCTCCGCCCGTACGAGGGTGCGTCCGCCCGGACTCTGCTCGGTGCCCACCACCCGCCCGCGCCGCCCGGACAGGTCGCTCATCACCGGGCCCACGTAGTCGTCCGGGACCAGCACGGCGAGCTCGCAGACCGGCTCCAGGAGCTGGATGCGGGCGTCCGCCGCCGCCTCGCGCAGAGCGAGCGCACCGGCGGTCTGGAAGGCGGCGTCGGAGGAGTCCACCGAGTGCGCCTTGCCGTCGAGCAGCGTGACCCGTACGTCGACGAGCGGATGCCCTGCGGACAGGCCGCGGGCGGCCTGGGCCCGTACGCCCTTCTCCACCGACGGGATGAACTGGCGCGGCACCGAACCGCCGACCACCTTGTCCACGAACTCGATGCCGCTGCCCGCGGGCAGCGGCTCCACCTCGATCGCGCAGATCGCGAACTGCCCGTGCCCGCCGGACTGTTTGACATGCCGTCCGCGCCCGGCGCCCCGCCCGCGACACGTCTCGCGCAGCGCGACCCGGTGCGGTTCGGCGTCGACCTGGACGCCGTACCGGCTGCGCAGCCGCTCCAGCGCGACCTCCTGGTGGGCCTCGCCCAGGCACCACAGGACGACCTGGTGGGTGTCCGGGTTCTGCTCCAGGCGCAGGGTCGGATCCTCCGCGACCAGCCGGGCCAGCGCGTGCGAGAGCTTGTCCTCGTCCGCCTTCCCGCGCGCCCGCACGGCCGTCGGGAGCAGCGGGTCCGGCGTCGACCAGGGCTCGATGAGTACCGGGGCGCCGGAGGCGGAGAGCGTGTCCCCGGTCTCCGCCTCGCCCAGCCGGGCCACGCAGACCAGATCGCCCGCGACGCACCGGTCCACCGGATGCTGGTGCCGGCCGAACGGCGAGGTCAGCGCGGTCACCCGGACCTCCGCCTCGTGACAGGGGTGCGGCTCCCGCCCCGCCGCGTCCAGTCCGTGGCCGCACAGGTGCACGGTGTCGTCCGGCCGCAGCGTGCCGGAGAAGACCCGCACCAGCGAGATCCGGCCCGCGTACGGGTCGGACGACGTCTTGACGACCTCCGCGAGCAGCGGGCCCTCCGGATCGCAGGCCGGGGCGGTCCTGGGCTCGCCCGAGGGGGTGGTGACGGTGGGCGGGGTGCGCTCCAGCGGGGTCGGGAAGCCACGCGTGACCAGCTCCAGCAGCTCCACCGTGCCGATGCCCTGCCGGGCGCCCTCGGCGGCCGGAGCGGCGGCCAGCACCGGAAAGAAGGTGCCCCGGGCGACGGCCCGCTCCAGGTCCGCGATCAGTGTCGATATGTCGATGCTGTCGCCTCCACCGTCGAGGTAGCGGTCCATCAGCGACTCGTCCTCGCTCTCGGCGATGATCCCTTCGATCAGCCGGTCGCGGACCTCTCCGAGCGCCTCCTCCTGGTCCGGCGCGGGCGGCAGCTCGGCCCGCTCCCCCGAGGAGTAGTCCAGGATCCGCTGGGTGAGCAGCCCGGTCAGCCCGGTGAGCGGCGCGTGCCCGTCGGCGGCCTCCGGGCCGAGGACCGGCAGATAGAGCGGGAGTACGGCATCGGGGTCGTCGCCGCCGAACGTCTCCGCGCAGATCCGGGTCATCTCGGCGAAGGAGGTGCGCGCGGTGTCGAGATGGGTGACGACGATCGCCCTCGGCATCCCGACGAGCGCGCACTCCTCCCACACCGCCCGGGTGGTCGCGGCCACGGACTCGGCCTCCTGGGCCGCCGAGACGACGAAGAGGGCCGCGTCCGCCGCCCGCAGACCGGCCCGCAGCTCCCCGACGAAGTCGGCGTAACCAGGCGTGTCCAGCAGATTGACCTTGCAGCCGTCCCAGGCCACCGGGACCGCCGAGAGGTGGACGGAGCGGTGCCGGCGCCGCTCGATCTCGTCGTGGTCGGAGACGGTCGCCCCGTCCTCGACCCGGCCCGCCCGGTTGAGCGCCCCCGCCGTCAGGGCCAGGGCCTCGACCAAGGTGGTCTTGCCCGAACCGCTGTGGCCGACCAGCACCACGTTCCGTACGGCGGAGGGGTGGCCGGCCGTCGGTACTCCTGTGGCGGCCCCGGTGTGTGCGTGCGTCTTCTCGCCCATGGTGTGCCTCCCGGTGGGTCACGCGGTACGGGAGGGGGAGCAGCCGACCGCGCTGGACGGCGGATACGGGGAGCCGCCGAGGCGGCCTCGGTCCTTCGAGCTTGGCACCCGGGCGCCGAGGCGTCCATACGTCGGGCGCGGCCGCCGGGCTTCCGGCGACACCACTGCCGAAGGGTGCCCGTCCGGTGGAGGGCACCGGTCGTGACTACGATGGGCCAGCCGGTGGCCGATGGGGCCGCTCGGCCAGCCGAACCCTCGGGAAAGCCATGCTGAACAAGTACGCGCGTGCATTTTTCACGCGTGTCCTCACCCCGTTCGCCGCCCTCCTGCTCCGCCTCGGGGTCAGCCCCGACGCGGTCACTCTCATCGGCACGGCCGGAGTGATGGCAGGTGCGCTGGTCTTTTTCCCGATGGGGGAGTTCTTCTGGGGCACCATCGTCATCACACTGTTCGTCTTCTCCGACCTGGTCGACGGCAACATGGCCCGGCAGGCCGGGATCTCCAGCCGGTGGGGCGCGTTCCTGGACTCGACGCTGGACCGGGTCGCGGACGGCGCGATCTTCGCCGGCTTCGCCCTCTGGTACGCGGGCAGCGGTGACGACAACATCCTCTGCGCCGTCGCGATCTTCTGCCTGGCCAGCGGTCAGGTGGTCTCGTACACCAAGGCGCGCGGCGAGTCGATCGGCCTGCCGGTCGCGGTGAACGGCCTGGTGGAGCGCGCCGAACGCCTGGTCATCTCGCTGGTCGCCGCCGGTCTCGCCGGACTGCACGCCTTCGGCGTCCCGTACATCGACATCCTGCTCCCGATCGCGCTGTGGGTCGTCGCCGTGGGCTCCCTGGTGACGCTGATCCAGCGCGTGGTGACCGTACGCCGTGAATCCGCCGAGGCCGATGCCGCCTCCGCCGCCGGCGGGCCGGCCGACCGGTGAGCGCGCTCAAGGGCCGGATCACCGACGGTCTGTACGGGCTCGGCTGGGGCGCGGTGAAGAAGCTGCCGGAGCCCGCCGCAGAGGCCCTCTTCCGTACGATCGCGGACCGGGTCTGGAAGCGGCGCGGCAAGAGTGTGCTGCGCCTGGAGTCGAACCTGGCGCGGGTCGTCCCGGACGCGGGCCCGGAGCGGCTGGCCGAGCTGTCCAAGGCCGGGATGCGCTCGTACATGCGGTACTGGATGGAGTCGTTCCGGCTGCCGACCTGGACCCCGGAGCGCATCAAGGCGAGCATCGACGTCAAGGACGCCCACCACCTGACCGAGGGCCTGGACGCCGGGAACGGCGTGATCATCGCCCTGCCCCACCTCGGCAACTGGGACCTCGCCGGCGCCTGGGTCACCACCGACCTGAAGGTCCCCTTCACCACCGTCGCCGAACGGCTGAAGCCCGAATCGCTCTACGACCGGTTCGTCGCCTACCGCGAGGGCCTCGGCATGGAGGTCCTGCCGCACAGCGGCGGCGCGGCCTTCGGCACGCTGGCCCGGCGGCTGCGCGCGGGCGGTCTGGTCTGCCTGGTCGCCGACCGGGACCTCTCCGCCTCCGGCGTCGAGGTGTCGTTCTTCGGCGCCACCGCCCGGATGCCGGCCGGACCGGCGCTGCTCGCCCAGCAGACGGGCGCGCTGCTGATGCCGGTGACCCTCTGGTACGACGGCACGCCGGTGATGAGAGCGCGCGTCCACCCGGCGATCGAGGCGCCGGGGGAAGGCACCCGAGCGGAGAAGACCGCCGCCATGACACAGGGGCTGGCCGACGCCTTCGCCGGCGGCATCGCCGAACACCCGGAGGACTGGCACATGCTCCAGCGGCTCTGGCTGGACGACCTGGAACCCCGGGGAGAGGGCACGTGACGACCGAAGCCCGGGGAGCGCATGTGAAGGCCGGACTCCGGGGAGAGCACCTGACCACCGGAGTCCGCGGAGAGCACACGAAGACCGGACTCCCGGGAGAGCGCACGTGAAGATCGGCATCGTCTGCCCGTACTCCTGGGACGTCCCCGGCGGCGTCCAGTTCCACATCCGGGACCTGGCCGAGCACCTCATCGGCCTCGGCCACACCGTCTCCGTCCTGGCCCCGGCCGACGACGAGACCCCGCTGCCCCCTTACGTCGTCTCGGCGGGCCGGGCCGTCCCCGTCCCGTACAACGGCTCCGTCGCCCGGCTGAACTTCGGCTTCCTCTCGGCCGCCCGGGTCCGCCGCTGGCTCCACGACGGCACCTTCGACGTGATCCACATCCACGAGCCGACCTCCCCCTCGCTCGGCCTGCTCGCCTGCTGGTCGGCGCAGGGCCCGATCGTGGCGACCTTCCACACCTCCAACCCGCGCTCCCGGGCGATGATCGCCGCGTATCCGATCCTCCAGCCCGCCCTGGAGAAGATCAGCGCGCGGATCGCGGTGAGCGAGTACGCGCGGCGCACCCTGGTGGAGCACCTGGGCGGGGACGCCGTGGTCATCCCGAACGGCGTCGACGTCGGGTTCTTCGCCAAGGCCGAGCCGAAGGCCGAGTGGCAGGGCCGGACCCTCGGCTTCATCGGCCGCATCGACGAACCCCGCAAGGGGCTGCCCGTCCTGATGAAGGCGCTGCCCGCCATCCTCGCCGCCCACCCCGAGGCCCGGCTGCTGGTCGCGGGGCGCGGGGACGAGGAGGAGGCGGTGGCATCGCTGCCGAAGGAGCTGCGCGAGCGCGTGGAGTTCCTCGGCATGGTCAGCGACGAGGACAAGGCCCGGCTGCTGCGCAGCGTCGATGTGTACGTGGCCCCGAACACCGGCGGCGAGAGCTTCGGCATCATCCTGGTGGAGGCGCTGTCGGCGGGTGCGCCGGTCCTCGCGAGCGACCTGGACGCCTTCGCGCAGGTGCTGGACCAGGGCGAGGCGGGCGACCTCTTCGCCAACGAGGACGCCGACGCGCTGGCCGCCGCCGCGATCCGGCTGCTGGGCGACCCGGAGCGCAGGGCCGGACTGCGGGAGCGCGGCGAGGCGCACGTACGGCGGTTCGACTGGGGGACCGTGGGGGCCGACATCCTCGCGGTGTACGAGACGGTGACGGACGGGGCCGCGTCGGTCGCGGAGGACGAGCGGTCGGGGCTGCGGGCCCGGTTCGGGCTGGCGCGGGACTGAGGGCCGGGCCTCCTGATGGACGTCAGGGGCCCCGGCGACGGTAGCGTGTGGGCCCGTGACCGTAACCCTCATCGTCTGGATCGTCGTCGCGCTCATCGCGATCGGCGTCTACCTCAGCTGGACCGCCGGCCGCCTGGACCGCCTGCACTCCCGGATCGACGCCGCCCGCGCCGCACTCGACGCCCAACTCCTGCGCCGCGCCTCGGTCACCCAGGAGCTGGCCACCTCCGGCGTCCTGGACCCGGCCGCCTCCATCGTCCTGTACGAGGCCGCCCACGCCGCCCGCCAGGCCGAGGAGGACCACCGCGAGGTCGCCGAGAGCGAGCTGAGCGCCGCCCTGCGCGCCGTCTTCGGCGAACCGGCCCAGGTGGAGGCGGTGAAGGAGATCCCCGGCGGCGAGGACGCGGCCACCGAACTGGCCGCCGCCGTACGCCGCGTACCGATGGCCCGGCGTTTCCACAACGACTCCGTGCGCGCGGCCCGGGCGCTGCGCCGGCACCGTACCGTACGGCTGTTCCGGCTGGCCGGACACGCACCGTTCCCGCTCGCCTTCGAGATGGACGACGCGCCTCCCGTCGCGCTCGCGGACCGCCCTGGAACCTAGGGGATGTCCGGCCGATCATGAACCTGGGGGATGTCCGGCGGATCATGAACCTGGGGAATGTCCGGCGGATCAGGGCCGGACATCGCCTGTCCCTGAGCCCAAAACGATCCACGCCCTCCCTATTGGCCCTTGCTGTGGACTGCTCCCACAGCGTTTGCTCGGCGATGCAGTAATTCAGCGTCTTTCACCGAGTGAGGTCCCGTGTCCACGCTTCCCAGCACCCCGCAGTCCGCCGAGTCCCCGGCCACCGGCACCGCCCGCGTCAAGCGCGGTATGGCCGAGCAGCTCAAGGGCGGCGTGATCATGGACGTCGTCGACGCCGAGCAGGCGAAGATCGCCGAGGACGCGGGCGCCGTGGCCGTCATGGCCCTGGAGCGGGTCCCGGCCGACATCCGCAAGGACGGCGGCGTGGCCCGGATGTCCGACCCCAACATGATCGAGGAGATCATCGGGGCCGTCTCCATCCCGGTCATGGCCAAGTCCCGCATCGGCCACTTCGTCGAGGCCCAGGTCCTGCAGTCCCTCGGCGTCGACTACATCGACGAGTCCGAGGTCCTGACCCCGGCCGACGAGGTCAACCACAGCGACAAGTTCGCCTTCACCACCCCGTTCGTCTGCGGCGCCACCAACCTGGGCGAGGCCCTGCGCCGCATCGCCGAGGGCGCGGCCATGATCCGCTCGAAGGGCGAGGCCGGCACCGGCAACGTCGTCGAGGCCGTCCGCCACCTGCGCCAGATCAAGAACGAGATCGCCCGTCTGCGCGGCTTCGACAACAACGAGCTGTACGCCGCCGCCAAGGACCTCCGCGCCCCCTACGAGCTGGTCAAGGAGGTCGCAGAGCTCGGCAAGCTGCCGGTCGTGCTGTTCTCCGCCGGTGGTGTGGCCACCCCGGCCGACGCCGCGCTGATGCGCCAGCTCGGTGCCGAGGGCGTCTTCGTCGGCTCCGGCATCTTCAAGTCCGGCGACCCGGCCAAGCGCGCCGCCGCCATCGTGAAGGCCACCACCTTCTACGACGACCCGAAGGTCATCGCGGACGCCTCCCGCAACCTGGGCGAGGCCATGGTCGGCATCAACTGCGACACCCTGCCCGAGTCCGAGCGCTACGCCAACCGCGGCTGGTAACCACTGATGAGCGACACCCCTGTGATCGGCGTCCTCGCACTCCAGGGCGACGTACGGGAGCACCTGATCGCCCTGGCCTCGGCGGACGCCCTGGCCAGGCCGGTCCGGCGCCCCGAGGAGCTCGCCGAGGTCGACGGCCTGGTCATCCCCGGCGGCGAGTCGACCACCATGTCCAAGCTGGCGGTCCTCTTCGGCATGATGGAGCCGCTCCGCGAGCGGGTCCGCGCCGGGATGCCGGTCTACGGCACCTGCGCCGGGATGATCCTGCTGGCGGAGAAGATCCTGGACCCCCGCTCGGGCCAGGAGACCGTCGGCGGCATCGACATGATCGTGCGCCGCAACGCCTTCGGCCGGCAGAACGAGTCCTTCGAGGCCGCGGTCGAGGTCGACGGGATCGACGGCGGCCCGGTGGAAGGCGTCTTCATCCGCGCGCCCTGGGTGGAGTCCGTCGGGGCCGGGGCCGAGGTCATCGCCGAGCACGGCGGCCACATCGTGGCCGTACGGCAGCGAAACGTCCTCGCCACGTCGTTCCATCCCGAACTGACCGGCGACCACCGCATGCACGCTCTGTTCGTGGACATGGTGCGCGCGGTGAAGTGAGCGGACCCCGGTAGGATCTCTCGGGTTCGACTCGATTTTGGTGACGCGAAGGAGAAGGCAGATGTCCGGCCACTCTAAATGGGCTACGACGAAGCACAAGAAGGCCGTGATTGACGCCAAGCGCGGCAAGCTCTTCGCGAAGCTGATCAAGAACATCGAGGTCGCGGCGCGCTCCGGCGGCGTGGACCCCGATGGCAACCCGACCCTCGTCGACGCCATCCAGAAGGCGAAGAAGAGCTCCGTCCCGAACAAGAACATCGACTCCGCGGTCAAGCGCGGCGGCGGTCTCGAAGCGGGCGGCGCCGACTACGAGACGATCATGTACGAGGGTTACGGCCCCAACGGTGTCGCGGTGCTCATCGAGTGCCTCACCGACAACCGCAACCGTGCCGCGTCCGACGTACGTGTCGCGATGACCCGGAACGGCGGCTCGATGGCCGACCCGGGCTCCGTCTCGTACCTCTTCAACCGCAAGGGCGTCGTGATCGTCCCCAAGGGCGAGCTGGGCGAGGACGACGTCCTCGGCGCGGTGCTCGACGCGGGCGCCGAGGAGGTCAACGACCTCGGTGAGACCTTCGAGGTGATCAGCGAGGCCACCGACATGGTCGCGGTCCGCACCGCGCTCCAGGAGGCGGGCATCGACTACGACTCCGCCGAGGCCAACTTCCTGCCGACCATGCAGGTCGAGCTGGACGAAGAGGGCGCGCGCAAGATCTTCAAGCTCATCGACGCGCTGGAGGACAGCGACGACGTGCAGAACGTCTTCGCCAACTTCGACGTGTCCGACGAGGTCATGGAGAAGGTCGACGCCTGAGGCGCGGCCGGCACAGCACGGTACGACGGGCCGACGGGGACACACCCCGTCGGCCCGTCGTCTTGTCGGTCGCGGCGGTCCGGTTCCGACGGATTGTCGGTGCGAGCCGATAGCCTGCGGGAACAGATGAACGAGTGGGCGTGGTGAGCGCAGAGGACAAGGGGGCTCCATGCGGGTTCTGGGTGTCGACCCCGGGCTGACCCGGTGCGGTGTCGGCGTGGTCGAAGGGGTCGCGGGCCGCCCGCTGACCATGCTCGGCGTCGGCGTCGTGCGCACCCCGGCCGACGCGGAGCTCGGCGACCGGCTCGTCGCCATCGAGCGCGGCATAGAAGCCTGGCTCGACGAGCACTCCCCGGGTTACGTGGCGGTGGAGCGGGTCTTCGCGCAGCACAACGTCCGTACGGTGATGGGCACGGCCCAGGCGAGCGCGGTGGCCATGCTCTGCGCCGCCCGCCGCGGCATCCCGGTCGCCCTGCACACGCCCAGCGAGGTCAAGGCCGCCGTCACCGGATCGGGCCGCGCGGAGAAGGCGCAGGTCGGAGCCATGGTGACCCGGCTGCTGAGGCTGGACGCACCTCCCAGGCCCGCCGACGCCGCGGACGCCCTGGCGCTCGCGATCTGCCACATCTGGCGGGCACCCGCACAGAACCGCCTGCAACAGGCGGTCGCGGCCCACCGCACGCCGAGCGCCTCCCGTACGCAGGCCACGCCCGGCATCTCCCGTACACCCGGCATCTCCCGTACACCCGGAGCATCCCGCACCCCCCGCACGGCGGGTACGGCCGAAACGCCCCGCGCGTCCGGCACCGCCCCCGCGCCCGGCGCGTCCGCCACGCCCCGTACCTCTGGCGGGTCCCGCACCCCCCGCACGCTGAAAGGCCCCACCGCATGATCGCCTTCGTCTCCGGCCCGGTGGCCGCGCTCGCCCCGACCACGGCCGTCATCGAGGTCGGCGGCATCGGCATGGCCCTCCAGTGCACCCCGCAGACCCTGGCCGGCCTGCGCATCGGCCAGGAGGCCAGGCTCGCCACCTCGCTCGTCGTCCGCGAGGACTCCCTCACGCTGTACGGCTTCGCCGACGACGACGAGCGCCAGGTCTTCGAGCTGCTCCAGACCGCCAGCGGCGTCGGCCCCCGCCTCGCCCAGGCCATGCTCGCCACCCACAGCCCCGACGCGCTGCGCCTCGCCGTCTCCACCGGCGACGAGAAGGCGCTCACCGCCGTCTCCGGCATCGGGAAGAAGGGCGCGCAGAAGCTGCTGCTGGAGCTCAAGGACCGGCTCGGCGCACCGGTCGGCGCGCACATCGGCCAGCAGGGCGTCGGCACGCCCCACGCCTCCGGCTGGCGCGACCAGCTCCAGGCCGCACTCATCGGCCTCGGCTACGCGAGCCGCGAGGCCGAGGAGGCCGTCAGCGCCGTCGCCCCGCAGGCCGAGGCAGCAGTCGCCGAGGGCACCGCACCCCCGGTGCCGCAGCTGCTGCGGGCCGCCCTGCAGACTCTCAACCGCGCACGCTGACCGGCACCGAACCACCGAAGAGGCCCCTGAATGAACTGGGACGAGACCGGACTTGAGACCGACGAGCCCACCGGGCCCGTCTTCGACGACCGGCTGGTCGACGCGGACGCCGACGGCGAGGACACCGCGGTCGAGGCGGCGCTGCGCCCCAAGGACCTGGAGGAGTTCGTCGGCCAGGAGAAGGTCCGCGAACAGCTCGACCTGGTCCTCAAGGCGGCCCGCGCCCGCGGCGCCACCGCCGACCACGTACTGCTCTCCGGCGCCCCGGGCCTCGGCAAGACCACGCTCTCGATGATCATCGCGGCGGAGATGAACGCCCCGATCCGGATCACCTCGGGCCCCGCCATCCAGCACGCCGGCGACCTCGCGGCGATCCTCTCCTCGCTCCAGGAGGGCGAGGTCCTCTTCCTCGACGAGATCCACCGCATGTCCCGGCCCGCCGAGGAGATGCTCTACATGGCGATGGAGGACTTCCGCGTCGACGTCATCGTCGGCAAGGGCCCCGGCGCCACCGCGATCCCGCTCGAACTGCCGCCCTTCACCCTGGTCGGCGCCACCACCCGGGCCGGACTCCTGCCGCCGCCGCTGCGCGACCGCTTCGGCTTCACCGGCCACATGGAGTTCTACGCCCCCACCGAGCTGGAGCGCGTCATCCACCGCTCCGCCCGCCTCCTGGACGTCGGGATCGACGTGGACGGCGCCGCCGAGATCGCCGGCCGCTCCCGCGGCACGCCCCGCATCGCCAACCGCCTGCTGCGCCGCGTCCGCGACTACGCCCAGGTCAAGGCCGAGGGCACGATCGACCGGGAGATCGCCGCCGCGGCCCTCAAGGTGTACGAGGTCGACGCCCGCGGACTCGACCGGCTCGACCGCGCGGTCCTCGGCGCCCTGCTGAAGCTCTTCGGCGGCGGACCGGTCGGCCTGTCCACCCTCGCGGTCGCCGTGGGGGAGGAGCGCGAGACCGTCGAGGAGGTCGCAGAGCCCTTCCTCGTACGGGAAGGGCTGCTGGCCAGGACGCCGCGCGGCCGGGTGGCCACCCCGGCCGCCTGGGCCCACCTGGGGCTGGTTCCGCCGTCCCACGGAGCAAAGGGACAACAGGGTCTGTTCGGGGCGTGATACGTCACAGGTTGACCCACAGCGGAACCAGGGTGCGATGCTGGGCGTTGTTCCATCGATGCGGACTCATCTAGACTCCGCCGATGCCGCCCTTACAGGTCGGTGTACCCACCCCCGTAAATACAGGCCGCATTCCAGCGCGGTCGTGCGAAGGAATCCCCGTCCCGTGGATCTCATTACTCTCCTCCCCTTCATCGTGCTCATCGGGGCCATGTTCCTGATGACCCGCTCCGCCAAGAAGAAGCAGGCGGCGGCCGCGCAGATGCGCAACGACATGCAGCCCGGCACCGGCGTCCGGACGATCGGGGGCATGTACGCGACCGTCAAGGAAGTCCACGACGACACCGTGCTCCTCGAGGTCGCCCCCGGTGTCCACGCCATCTACGCGAAGAACGCGATCGGTGCCGTCCTGGACGACGCGGAGTACAACCGCATCGTGCACGGTGACGACGAGGAGCTGGACACGGACGGCACGGTCGTTCCCGACGACGCCTCCTCGCTGACCGGTGAGTCCGACACGGACAAGGCCGAGGTCGCCAAGATCGACCTCGGCAAGGACGAGTCGGCCGACGACGCCGGGACCGAGGACGCCGCGGCCAAGGACGTCAAGGACGCCAAGGGCGAGGGCAAGGCCGACGGCGAGACCGGCACCAAGTAAGTCTCACGGTCCCGGGGGCGTGGCGCGCCCCCCCGCGCGCGGCGGGCCCCGGCCCGGGGCGGGGGGCTGCGGGGGGGGGGGCCCCCAACACATAGTGGCCGCTCGGGCGCGGTCCCCGCGCGGGGCGGTTGGACAGGGAGAAACGAGAAGGTGGCAGCACCCAAGAAGGGCCGAGGGCCGTCCGGCGGTCAGGGGAGGCCGGGGCGTGCCCTGGCTCTGATCCTCATCGCCATGGTCGCGCTCACCGGCGGGATGTTCCTGTCCGGGCACACCGCGCCGCGGCTGGGCATCGACCTCGCCGGCGGTACGTCGATCACGCTCAAGGCGAAGAACCAGCCCGGCAAGCCGAACGCGATCAATCCGACCAACATGGACACCGCGGTCGGGATCATCGAGCGGCGCGTCAACGGTCTGGGCGTCTCCGAGGCCGAGGTCCAGACCCAGGGCAGCGACAACATCATCGTCAACATCCCCAAGGGGACCAACTCCGAGCAGGCCCGGGAGCAGGTCGGTACGACCGCCCAGCTCTACTTCCGGCCCGTTCTGACGGTGGCGGCGAGCGGCCCCGAGCAGCCCGCGCCCTCCGGCTCCCCGACCCCTTCGGGCAGCGCCACGCCGAAGCCCGGCGCGTCCGCCACGCCGGACGACAAGGACCAGGGCGAGGAGGCCACCGGCGAGGAGGCCACTCCCTCCCCGAGCGCCACCACCCAGGGCCGTGCGGTCAGCGAGGGCCTGAAGAAGGCCCCTACCCCGACGCCCACGGACTCCGGCGAGCCCAAGCCGTCCGACTCTCCCGAGGCCTCGCCCTCCGCGGACCCGGCGACGGCCAAGCTCCAGGAGGAGTTCGCCAAGCTCAACTGCGCCGACCCCGGGCAGCGCGCGACGGCGGGCAAGGACGCCCTGCCCACCGACTCCATCGTCGCCTGCGGCTCGAACGTCCCCGGCAGCTACGAGAAGTACATCCTCGGCCCGGCCGAGGTCTCCGGCGGCGACGTCGACGACGCCCAGGGCGCCATCGACCAGCAGACCGGTGAGTGGATCGTGTCGATGGAGTTCAGCTCCGCCGGCGCCAAGAAGTTCCAGACGATCACCAGCCGGCTCTCGCAGCAGCAGCCGCCGATGAACCAGTTCGCCATCGTCCTCGACGGCGAGGTCGTCTCCGCGCCCTCGGTGCGCACGGCGCTCAGCAAGAACGCCCAGATCTCCGGCAGCTTCACCCAGCAGTCCGCCGAGGACCTCGGCAACATCCTGTCCTACGGCGCGCTCCCGCTGACCTTCGAGGAGGTCAGCGTCACCACCGTGACCGCCGCCCTCGGCAGCGAGCAGCTCAAGGGCGGCCTGATCGCCGGTGCCATCGGTCTGGCGCTGGTCGTGATCTACCTGGTCGCCTACTACCGCGGGCTGGCGTTCATCGCCCTGCTCAGCCTGCTGGTCTCCGGCGTCCTGACGTACACGATCATGTCCTTGCTGGGTCCGGCCATCGGCTTCGCGCTGAACCTCCCGGCGGTCTGCGGCGCCATCGTCGCCATCGGTATCACCGCGGACTCCTTCATCGTGTACTTCGAACGCGTGAGAGACGAGATCCGCGAGGGCCGCACCCTGCGCCCGGCCATCGAGCGCGCCTGGCCCCGGGCCCGGCGCACCATCCTGGTCTCCGACTTCGTGTCGTTCCTGGCGGCCGCGGTGCTCTTCCTCGTCACCGTCGGCAAGGTCCAGGGCTTCGCGTTCACGCTCGGCCTGACCACGCTGCTCGACGTGGTCGTGGTGTTCTTCTTCACCAAGCCCCTGATGACGCTGATGGGCCGGACGAAGTTCTTCTCCCAGGGCGGTTCCTGGTCCGGTCTGGACCCGAAGCGGCTCGGCGCCCAGCCGCCGCTGCGCCGCTCGCGCCGTGTCAGCGCTTCCACCGAACCGAAGGAGGCGTGAGATGTCGCGACTCGGCAATCTCGGCGCCCGGCTCTACCGAGGCGAGGTCGGTTACGACTTCATCCGCAACCGCAAGATCTGGTACGGCGTCTCGATACTGATCACCATCACGGCCATCGTCGCCGTGGCGGTCGGCGGCCTGAACATGGGCATCGAGTTCAAGGGCGGCGCGGTCTTCACGACCGACACCAAGGCCAAGATCTCCACGGCCCGGGCGACGGACGTGGCGACCGAGGCCTCGGGCCACATGGCCATCGTCCAGGAGCTCGGCAACGGCGGTCTCCGTATCCAGATCACCGAGGTCGACACGGCCAAGGCCAACGAGATCAAGGAGACCCTCTCCGACGAGCTCGGTATCCCGGCCGAGGAGATCAACGCGGACCTGGTCGGCCCCAGCTGGGGTGAGCAGATCGCCAACAAGGCCTGGACGGGTCTCGGGGTCTTCATGATCCTGGTGGTGGTCTATCTGGCCATCGCCTTCGAGTGGCGGATGGCCGTCGCCGCCCTCATCGCGCTGATCCACGACATCACCATCACGGTCGGTGTCTACGCGCTGGTCGGCTTCGAGGTCACGCCGGGTACGGTGATCGGTCTGCTGACCATTCTCGGTTACTCCCTGTACGACACGGTGGTGGTCTTCGACAGCCTCAAGGAAGGCCAGAAGGACATCACCAAGCAGACCCGCTTCACGTACAGCGAGATCGCCAACCGGTCGATCAACAGCACGCTGGTCCGCTCGATCAACACCACCGTGGTGGCGCTGCTGCCGGTGGCCGGCCTGCTGTTCATCGGTGGCGGTGTCCTCGGCGCCGGCATGCTGAACGACATCTCGCTGTCGCTCTTCGTCGGCCTCGCCGCCGGTGCGTACTCCTCGATCTTCATCGCCACGCCGCTCGTCGCCGACCTCAAGGAGCGCGAGCCGCAGATGAAGGCCCTGAAGAAGCGGGTCCTCGCCAAGCGCGCGGCCGCGGCCGCCCGGGGCGAGTCCCCGGAGGACAACGGCCCCGAGGAGCCGCGTGAGGACGCCGCGACCGCGGGCACGGCCATCGGCCGCCCGCGTTCGCACGGCCGCACGCCGGGGAAGCGCTGATGACCAGCACCGCCGAGTCGACCAGGGAGCTGCTGCTCAGCCGGATCCGCGATGTCGCGGACTATCCGAAGCCGGGCGTGGTGTTCAAGGACATCACGCCGCTGCTGGCGGACCCGGTGGCCTTCACGGCGCTCACCGACGCCCTCGCGGAGCTGTGCGTACGGCACGGCGCCACGAAGATCGTCGGCCTGGAGGCCCGCGGCTTCATCCTGGCCGCGCCCGTCGCGGTCCGGGCGGGCATCGGCTTCGTACCCGTCCGCAAGGCCGGGAAGCTGCCCGGAGCCACGCTCGCGCAGGCCTACGAGCTGGAGTACGGCAGCGCGGAGATCGAGATCCACGCCGAGGACCTCGTCGCCGAGGACCGGATCATGGTCATCGACGACGTCCTGGCCACCGGCGGCACCGCCGAGGCCTCGCTGGAGCTCATCCGGCGGGCCGGCGCCCAGGTCGCGGGCGTCTCGGTCCTCATGGAGCTCGGCTTCCTCGCGGGCCGGGCCCGGCTGGAGCCGGGGCTGCGCGGTGCTCCGCTGGAAGCGCTGATCACGGTCTGAGAACCTCCGTACGAAAAGGGCGGGCACCCGGGAACATCCGGGTGCCCGCCCTTCGTTGTCAAGCTCTCACCGTCCCCGGGCGAGGTCGCGCCGGGGGATCGTTACCATGGGCTCTCCGGGTACCCCGGATCCGCACGAGGAGCGCTCTTGCCAGACGAGGCCCAGTCAGCCGCCGCCCCGCAGCCCGACAAGCCCGTGGCGTCCCCCGCCACGCCCGGGAAGGCCGCGCCCTCGAACGCGCCGAAGCCCGCGCCCCCGGAGCCCGATCCAGCCTCCGAGCGCCCCCCGGCCGCCACGCAGCCCTCCCAGCCGCCTCAGCCGAAGAATCCGGCCACTCCGGCGAGCCCGCCGCCGAGCGCGAAAGCCCCCGGGACCAAGGCACAGGCCCCCGCCGGACCGGCCGCCACACCGCAGCCGAAGCCCCCGGCCCCCACGCCTCCGCCGCCCGTGAAGCCCGCCGTCCCGGCCGGATCCGCTCCCCGCTCCGGCGGCTCCTCCAACCGCGTGCGCGCCCGCCTCGCCCGACTGGGCGTACAGCGTTCCAGCCCGTACAACCCGGTCCTGGAGCCCCTCCTCCGTACGGTCCGCGGCAACGACCCCAAGATCGAGACGGCCACCCTCCGCCAGATCGAGCGCGCCTACCAGGTGGCCGAGCGCTGGCACCGCGGCCAGAAGCGCAAGAGCGGCGACCCGTACATCACGCACCCGCTCGCCGTCACCACGATCCTCGCCGAGCTGGGTATGGATCCGGCCACGCTGATGGCCGGGCTGCTCCACGACACCGTCGAGGACACCGAGTACGGCCTGGACACCCTCAAGCGCGAGTTCGGCGACCAGGTCGCGCTCCTCGTCGACGGCGTCACCAAGCTGGACAAGGTCAAGTTCGGCGAGGCCGCGCAGGCCGAGACCGTACGCAAGATGGTCGTCGCCATGGCCAAGGACCCCCGGGTCCTGGTCATCAAGCTCGCCGACCGCCTGCACAACATGCGTACCATGCGCTACCTCAAGCGCGAGAAGCAGGAGAAGAAGGCCCGCGAGACGCTGGAGATCTACGCCCCGCTGGCGCACCGGCTGGGCATGAACACCATCAAGTGGGAGCTGGAGGACCTCGCCTTCGCGATCCTCTACCCGAAGATGTACGACGAGATCGTCCGCCTCGTCGCCGAGCGGGCCCCCAAGCGCGACGAGTATCTGGCCATAGTGACCGACGAGGTCCAGGCCGACCTGCGCGCCGCCCGCATCAAGGCCACCGTCACCGGCCGACCCAAGCACTACTACAGCGTCTACCAGAAGATGATCGTGCGAGGCCGCGACTTCGCCGAGATCTACGACCTGGTGGGCATCCGCGTCCTCGTCGACACGGTCCGCGACTGCTACGCGGCGCTCGGCACCGTCCATGCCCGGTGGAACCCGGTGCCGGGGCGGTTCAAGGACTACATCGCGATGCCCAAGTTCAACATGTACCAGTCGCTGCACACCACGGTGATCGGCCCCAGCGGCAAGCCCGTCGAGCTCCAGATCCGCACGTTCGACATGCACCGCCGCGCCGAGTACGGCATCGCCGCGCACTGGAAGTACAAGCAGGAAGCCGTCGCCGGCGCCTCCAAGGTCCGTACCGACGTCCCCAAGAACACCGGACGCGGCCAGGACACCGTCAACGACATGGCGTGGCTGCGCCAGCTCCTGGACTGGCAGAAGGAGACCGAGGACCCCAGCGAGTTCCTGGAGTCCCTGCGCTTCGACCTCTCGCGCAACGAGGTCTTCGTCTTCACGCCGAAGGGCGACGTGATAGCGCTGCCCGCCGGCGCCACCCCCGTCGACTTCGCGTACGCCGTCCACACCGAGGTCGGCCACCGGACCATAGGGGCACGCGTCAACGGGCGGCTCGTCCCGCTCGAATCGACGCTCGACAACGGCGACCTGGTCGAGGTCTTCACCTCCAAGGCGGCCGGCGCCGGACCCTCTCGGGACTGGCTCGGCTTCGTCAAGTCGCCGCGCGCCCGCAACAAGATCCGCGCCTGGTTCTCCAAGGAGCGCCGCGACGAGGCCATCGAGCAGGGCAAGGACGCCATCGCGCGGGCCATGCGCAAGCAGAACCTGCCGATCCAGCGCATCCTGACCGGCGACTCGCTGGTCACCCTCGCCCACGAGATGCGCTATCCGGACATCTCCTCGCTGTACGCGGCGATCGGCGAGGGCCATGTCGCGGCGGCCGGCGTCGTCCAGAAGCTGGTGCAGGCGCTCGGTGGCCACGACGAGGCCAACGAGGACCTGGCCGAAGCCACCCCGCCCTCGCACGGCGGCCGCAGCAAACGCCGCGCCAACGCCGACCCCGGCGTCGTCGTCAAGGGCGTCGAGGACGTCTGGGTCAAGCTCGCCCGCTGCTGTACGCCGGTCCCCGGCGACCCGATCATCGGCTTCGTCACCCGGGGCAGTGGCGTCTCCGTGCACCGCGCCGACTGCGTCAACGTGGAGTCGCTCTCGCAGCAGCCGGAGCGGATCCTCGACGTCGAGTGGGCCCCCACCCAGTCCTCGGTCTTCCTGGTCGCCATCCAGGTCGAGGCGCTGGACCGCTCCCGGCTCCTCTCCGACGTCACGCGGATCCTCTCCGACCAGCACGTCAACATCCTGTCGGCGGCCGTCCAGACCTCCCGCGACCGGGTGGCCACCTCACGCTTCACCTTCGAGATGGGCGACCCGAAGCACCTGGGCCACGTCCTGAAGGCGGTACGCGGCGTGGAGGGCGTCTACGACGTCTACCGGGTCACGTCGGCGCGCAGGCCGTAACAGCGGCAACGGAGAAGCCCCGGTACGCGTCCCGTACCGGGGCTTCTCCACGGGGCCTCAGCCGCCGAACTCCTCCAGGCCCTTCAGCGCCTGGTCCAGCAGCGCCTGCCGGCCCTCCAGCTCCTTGGCCAGCTTGTCCGCGCGGGCGTTGTTGCCCTGGGCGCGCGCGGCGTCGATCTGGCCGCGCAGCTTGTCCACGGCCGCCTGGAGCTGACCGGTCAGACCCGCGGCGCGGGCCCGCGCCTCCGGGTTCGTCCGGCGCCACTCGGACTCCTCGGACTCCTGGAGCGCCCGCTCCACCGCCTGCATCCGGCCCTCGACCTTGGGCCGTGCGTCACGCGGTACGTGGCCGATGGCCTCCCAGCGCTCGTTGATACCCCGGAAGGCGGCGCGTGCCGCCTTCAGGTCCTTCACCGGCACCAGCTTCTCGGCCTCGGCGGCGAGCTCCTCCTTGAGCTTGAGGTTCTCGCCCTGCTCGGCGTCGCGCTCGGCGAACACCTCGCCGCGGGCGGCGAAGAAGACGTCCTGGGCACCGCGGAAACGGTTCCACAGGTCGTCCTCGGCCTCGCGCTGGGCGCGGCCCGCCGCCTTCCACTCGGTCATCAGGTCGCGGTAGCGCGCGGCCGTGCCGACCCAGTCCGTCGAACCGGAGAGCGACTCCGCCTCGGTGACCAGCTTCTCCTTGGCCTTGCGGGCCTCCTCGCGCTGGGCGTCCAGCGCGGCGAAGTGGGCCTTGCGCCGCTTGGAGAACGCCGAGCGGGCATGCGAGAAGCGGTGCCACAGCTCGTCGTCCGACTTGCGGTCCAGGCGGGGGAGACCCTTCCAGGTGTCCACCAGTGCCCGCAGCCGCTCACCGGCGGAGCGCCACTGCTCGCTCTGCGCCAGCTCCTCCGCCTCGGCGACCAGCGCCTCCTTGGCGTGCTTGGCCTCGTCGGTCTGCTTGGCCTTGAGGACCTTGCGCTCCTCGCGCCGTGCCTCGACCGTCGCCGCGAGCGCGTCCAGCCGCTTGCGCAGCGCGTCCAGGTCGCCCACCGCGTGGTGTTCGTCCACCTGCTGCCGCAGGTGGTCGATCGCGGTCGTCGCGTCCTTCGCCGACAGATCGGTGGTCTTCACCCGCCGTTCGAGGAGGCCGATCTCGACCACAATGCCGTCGTACTTGCGCTCGAAATAGGCCAGAGCCTCCTCAGGCGAACCGGCCTGCCACGATCCGACGACCTGCTCGCCGTCGGCTGTACGCACGTACACGGTGCCCGTCTCGTCGACGCGGCCCCACGGGTCGCTGCTCACAGCGCCTCCTCCACCTGATGCCTGCGAGGGGGTTCGCCCCCCGGGCATCGTCCACAGTTTCCTCGGGCGGGCCTCGCCCGCCCTGCACAACGCCAATCTAGGCGACCGGCCACCCGGCTGTCCGCACTCCGCGCGGCCGAAATTATCCGCTCCCGCCCGGCGGCCCCGGGTGCGCGAGCCACCCCTGGGCCGTGCGGCCGGATCAGTTCTTCTCCACCGTCGCCTTCTCGATCTCCACGGCCTTCTTCGGAGCACCGTCGCCCGCACCGCCCTCGACACCCGCGGCGCCGACCTTCTCCACGGCCTTCAGGGAGGCCTTGTCGAGCTTGCCGAACGGGGTGTAGGTCGGAGGCAGCTTGGTGTCCTTGTAGACCAGGAAGAACTGGCTGCCGCCGGAGCCCGGCTGGCCCGTGTTGGCCATCGCCACCGTGCCCGCCGGGAACGTCACCGTGCCGTCGGCGCCGGCCTCGCCGAGCGCCGTCAGGTTCTCGTCCGGGATGTTGTAGCCGGGGCCGCCGGTGCCGTCGCCCTTGGGGTCACCGCACTGCAGGACGAAGATGCCCTGGGTGGTGAGGCGGTGGCACTTGGTCCCGTCGAAGTAGCCCTTGTCGGCGAGCGCCTTGAAGGAGTTCGCCGTGCGCGGGGTCTTCGCCGCGTCGATGGCGAACGCTATGTCGCCCTGGCTCGTCCCCAGCGACATCGTGTACGTCGCCTTCTTGTCGATCTCCATCGGCGGCTCGGGAGCCTTGCTCTCGCTCTCCGAGGGCGTCGGCTCCGGGCTCTGGCTCGCGGCCGCGTCCGTCTTCTTGTCGTCCTTGCCGTCGTCCTTGCCCGCCACGACGAACGCGCTCACACCGACGACGGCGACCACAGCCACCGACGCCGCGACGATCGCGGTGATGCGCCTCGTCCGGCGACGGGCTTCCTCCCGGCGCTTCTGCTGGCGCTCGAACTTCTCCCGGGCGAGCTGCCGCCGCCGCTGTTCGCTGCTGGACACCGGTTGGCTCCTTGTTGCGTCGTGACGTCGGGGGTACGTCGTGGGAATCGGGGCTGGGCTGCCCGTACCGTATATGGGTTACCTGTGTCATGAGGAGCGCCGGTAGGCTCTGAACTGCCGCGACCCATGCCGCCACCGCATCCTCCGGACGAACATTAAGGACGATCGTGCTCATTGCCGGGTTCCCCGCCGGGGCCTGGGGGACCAATTGCTATCTGGTCGCCCCCGCCGCCGGTGAGGAGTGCGTGATCATCGACCCGGGCCACCAGGCCGCCCAAGGCGTCGAGGAAGCGCTGAAGAAGCATCGGCTCAAGCCCGTCGCCGTCGTGCTCACCCACGGCCACATCGACCATGTCGCCTCGGTCGTCCCCGTCTGCGGCGCCCATGACGTCCCCGCCTGGATCCACCCCGAGGACCGCTACATGATGAGCGACCCGGAGAAGGCGCTCGGCCGCTCCATCGGGATGCCGCTCATGGGCGAGCTGACCGTGGGGGAGCCGGACGACGTCAAGGAGCTGACCGACGGCTCGAAGCTGACCCTGGCGGGGCTGGAGTTCGGCGTCTCGCACGCGCCCGGCCATACCAAGGGGTCGGTGACGTTCGGGATGCCCGAGGCCGCGGACATCCCGCCGGTCCTCTTCTCGGGCGACCTGCTCTTCGCCGGCTCCGTCGGACGTACCGACCTGCCCGGCGGCGACCACGCCGAGCTGTTGACGTCGCTGGCCCGCGTGTGCCTGCCGCTCGACGACTCGACCGTGGTGCTGTCCGGCCACGGCCCCCAGACGACCATCGGCCGCGAGCGCGCCACCAACCCGTTCCTGAACGGTCTGGACGCGCCGCCGCGCCGAGGACTGTAGAAGACGAGAGACGCAACTTACGTGAGCACCTTCCAGGCCCCCAAGGGCACGTACGACCTGACCCCGCCGGACTCCGCGAAGTTCCTGGCGGTGCGCGAGGCCATCGCCGCGCCCCTGCGCGACTCCGGCTACGGCTACATCGAGACACCCGGCTTCGAGGACGTCGAGCTCTTCGCACGCGGTGTCGGTGAGTCCACCGACATCGTCACCAAGGAGATGTACACCCTCACCACCAAGGGCGGCGCCGAACTGGCGCTGCGCCCCGAAGGCACCGCGTCCGTCCTGCGCGCCGCCCTGGAGGCCAACCTCCACAAGGCCGGCAACCTCCCGGTCAAGCTCTGGTACTCCGGCTCGTACTACCGCTACGAGCGTCCGCAGAAGGGCCGCTACCGCCACTTCTCGCAGGTCGGCGCCGAGGCCATCGGCACCGAGGACCCGGTCCTGGACGCCGAGCTGATCATCCTGGCCGACCAGGCGTACCGCTCGCTCGGCCTGCGCCAGTTCCGCATCCTGCTCAACTCGCTCGGCGACAAGGAGTGCCGCCCCGTCTACCGCGAGGCGCTCCAGACCTTCCTGCGCGACCTCGACCTCGACGAGGAGACCCGCCGCCGCATCGAGATCAACCCGCTGCGTGTCCTGGACGACAAGCGGCCCGACGTACAGAAGCAGCTCACCGACGCTCCCAAGCTCCGCGACCACCTCTGCGACGCCTGCAAGGCGTACCACGAGGAGGTCCGCGCGCTGCTGACGGCGGCCGGAGTCGCGTACGAGGACGACGAGAAGCTCGTCCGCGGCCTCGACTACTACACCCGCACCACCTTCGAGTTCGTCCACGACGGCCTGGGCTCCCAGTCCGCGGTGGGCGGCGGCGGCCGCTACGACGGCCTCTCCGAGATGATCGGCGGCCCCGCGCTGCCGTCGGTCGGCTGGGCCCTCGGCGTGGACCGCACGGTCCTCGCGCTGGAGGCCGAGGGCGTAGAGCTGGACCTCCCGGTCACCACCAGCGTCTACGCGGTCCCGCTCGGCGAGGAGGCCCGCCGGGCCCTCTTCTCCGTCGTCACCGAACTGCGCCGCGCGGGCATCGCCGCCGACTTCGCCTTCGGCGGCCGCGGCCTGAAGGGCGCGATGAAGAGCGCCAACCGCTCGGGCGCCCGCTACACCCTGGTGGCCGGTGAACGCGACCTGGCCGAGGGAGCCGTCCAGCTGAAGGACATGGAGTCCGGCGAGCAGAGCGCGGTGCCGCTGGCCGAGGTCGTCGCGGAGCTGACGAAGCGGCTGGGCTGAGCCGGTCGGACGTACGGGGCGCGGACGGAGGTCTTCCGTCCGCGCCCCGCCCTTTTCAGAGCACCCCCTGCCGTATCGCCCCCGTCACCGGAGCCGTCCGGTCGTTGACGCCGACCACCAGGACGACCGCGGCCGCCCAGGCCGCGCCGAAGTCGCCGTCCAGGGGCGCAACGGGCCGGCCCACTCATCGGGTTCCCGCGCTCCGGAGGCACCGGTGGGCCCTTCGCCCAAAAGCTCGGCGGACACAGCAGCCCTCCTCCGGCGCCCGGCCCGGTGCCAGAACGGCTGGAGCGGGAAGGGGCGCGCCTCGCGCGTGGCCGATTCCCCCACCGTCAACCACACGGAGGCCGGTTCATCCTCACGCACATCCACCGCATGTTTGGTCTTGGGCCCGAGCATCCAGTGGTGGCCGCGTTTTCCCGCCCGCCTCCCGTACACCTTTATGTCCACCGAACGGCTGACCCGTCCAGGGGTGCGGCACAATGACCGTGCCCGGCTGACCACTCAGTGATGGAACGGCGATATGACGACTGCAGCGGTAGACCACCACTCCCCGTCCCACCTGGACGAGGACGGCGGTAAGCGCACCTTCGGGGCCGGACGGGGTCTTGCCCTGCTTCTGGTGATCACCGGCGCGGCCGGTCTGCTGGCCTCCTGGGTCATCACCATCGACAAGTTCAAGCTGTTGGAGGACCCCTCCTTCACCCCCGGCTGCAGCCTCAACCCGGTCGTCGCGTGCGGCAACATCATGAAGAGCGAGCAGGCCGCGGCGTTCGGGTTCCCCAACCCGATGCTCGGCCTGGTCACGTACGGCATGGTCATCGCCATCGGCATGGGCCTGCTCGCCGGCGCCCGCTTCCGCAGCTGGTTCTGGCTCGGCCTCAACGCGGGCACCCTGTTCGGCGTCGGCTTCTGCACCTGGCTCCAGTACCAGTCGCTGTACAACATCAACTCGCTCTGCCTGTGGTGCTGCCTGGCCTGGGTCGCGACGATCATCATGTTCTGCTACGTGACCACGCACAACGTCAAGCACCGCATCCTCCCCGCGCCCGCCTGGCTGCGGAACGGGCTGACCGAGTTCCACTGGGTGCCGCCGGTGCTCTGGATCGGGATCATCGGGATGCTGATCCTGACGCGCTGGTGGGACTTCTGGACCAGCTGATCACCTCCGCACATCCGGAGGCGGCCGCACGGGGCACTGTCAGTGGGGTCGCATAGGCTTCATGGCGTGGAGCCCGACCTCTTTACCGCAGCCGCCGAAGACCGCCAGGAGAAGGACCCGTCCAGCAGCCCCCTCGCTGTCCGGATGCGTCCGCGCGTCCTGGACGAGGTCGTCGGCCAGCAGCATCTGCTCAAGCCGGGGTCGCCGCTGCGCCGGCTCGTCGAGGGGAGCGGCGGTCCGGCCGGGGCCTCGTCGGTGATCCTGTGGGGTCCGCCCGGCACCGGGAAGACGACCCTGGCGTACGTGGTCAGCAAGGCCACCAACAAGCGCTTCGTGGAGCTGTCCGCGATCACCGCGGGCGTCAAGGAGGTCCGGGCCGTCATCGAGAGCGCGCGCCGCGCCACCGGTGGCTTCGGCAAGGAGACCGTCCTCTTCCTGGACGAGATCCACCGCTTCTCCAAGGCCCAGCAGGACTCCCTGCTCCCCGCCGTGGAGAACCGCTGGGTGACGCTGATCGCCGCCACCACGGAGAATCCGTACTTCTCGATCATCTCGCCGCTGCTCTCGCGCTCCCTGCTCCTCACCCTGGAGCCGCTCACCGACGACGACCTGCGTGATCTGCTGCGCCGGGCGCTGACCGACGAGCGCGGGCTCGGCGGAGCGGTCACGCTGCCCGCGGACGCGGAGGCACATCTCCTGCGGATCGCGGGCGGCGACGCGCGCCGGGCGCTCACCGCCCTGGAGGCGGCCGCCGGTGCGGCGCTCGCCACGCACGAGGCGGAGATCACGCTGGAGACGGTCGAGGCGACCGTCGACCGGGCCGCCGTGAAGTACGACCGCGACGGCGACCAGCACTACGACGTGGCCAGCGCGCTCATCAAGTCCATCCGCGGCTCCGACGTGGACGCCGCCCTGCACTACCTGGCCCGGATGATCGAGGCGGGGGAGGACCCCCGGTTCATCGCCAGGCGGCTGATGATCTCCGCCAGCGAGGACATCGGCCTCGCCGACCCCACCGCGCTGCCGACGGCCGTGGCGGCCGCACAGGCCGTCGCGATGATCGGTTTCCCGGAGGCCGCGCTCACTCTCAGCCACGCCACGATCGCCCTGGCGCTCGCGCCCAAGTCCAACGCGGCGACGCTCGCGATCTTCGCCGCGCAGGAGGACGTACGCAAAGGGCTGGCCGGCCCGGTCCCGGCGCATCTGCGCGACGGCCACTACAAGGGCGCCGCCAAGCTCGGCCACGCCCAGGGCTATGTCTATCCGCACGACGTCCAGGGCGGCATCGCCGCCCAGCAGTACGCCCCGGACGCGGTCCGCGACCGGCAGTACTACACCCCGACCCGGCACGGCGCCGAGGCGAGGTACGCGGACGTGGTCGAGCGGGTCCGCGAGCGCCTGGGCCGTACTCCCCAAGGCGCGGACCCGTCCTGACGTACGCGTACCGGCGCAGCGGCCGCGTCCCGGACCCCCCGGGGCGCGGTCAGGACGCGGCCGCCTCGAAGAGTGTGTGCATCGCCCGCCGCAGCTCGGTGACGTCCCGTACCGGCTCCGGGAACTCGAAGCGGGCGTCGAAGCACGACCCCTTGTCCGCCACGAAGCGCACCCGCAGTCCGAAGCGGTCCAGCGCCACCGGCACGGCGGTGGGCCGGTGCGAGGAGCAGACCCGCGCGGTGCGCTCGCCGAGCAGCCCGCACAGCGTGCGCATCTGGTCGTCGTGGGCGGAGTGCAGGTGCTGGAGCAGCTCCGCCTCGTGGCCGGCGAGCGGATCGGGTGCGGCGTCCCGGAAGTCCTCCGCCTCGATGTCCTCGGCGCCCCAGAGGTCGTCCACGTACGCCTCGCCGAACTCCAGGCGCAGCATCATCCGGCCGGGCTCCGCGATACCGGGAACGGAGGTGAGCCAGCCGGAGACCCAGGCGCGGCCGCGGATGCGGTGCGGTACGGAGACCGGAGCGACGTCCGTGATCTCCAGCACGGCTGTCAGCTCGTCGCCCTGCGCGTGCGTCGCGGCCCGGACCGCCGGGGAGTCCGCGGGGAATTCGAGGAACAGGTCGCCCTCGGGACCGACGCTCCTGCTGTCCGGGATCAGCGGTTCGGCGCGGGCCAGATCGAGCCCCGGTACGACCAGCAGTGCGGAGCAGGTACTCTGTACGAGAGTTCGTGTGCGCTCGGCTGCTGACGGCATCCGAGTGGTATCAAGCCCGCTGGGACGCGGCTGACCACGATCAGATCGGCCTTCCGTCGTAGCAGCACCCTCTGAAGAGGTGCTGCCGCTGTCTGTGCTGTCCGTGACGTGAGTGGTGTTCCCAGGGCGAGACATGCGATCTCCTTGAGTAAGGTAAGCCTAACCTAACCTACAACGGAGGTCTGGAGAACGTGCCTAACCAGTCGCGTCCCAAGGTCAAGAAGTCGCGTGCCCTCGGCATCGCTCTGACGCCCAAGGCTGTCAAGTACTTCGAAGCGCGTCCGTACCCGCCGGGCGAGCACGGCCGTGGCCGCAAGCAGAACTCGGACTACAAGGTCCGTCTGCTGGAGAAGCAGCGCCTGCGTGCGCAGTACGACATCAGCGAGCGCCAGATGGCGCGCGCCTACGACCGCGCCAAGAAGGCCGAAGGCAAGACGGGCGAGGCGCTGGTCGTCGAGCTCGAGCGCCGTCTCGACGCCCTGGTCCTGCGTTCGGGCATCGCCCGCACCATCTACCAGGCCCGTCAGATGGTCGTCCACGGCCACATCGAGGTCAACGGTGGCAAGGTCGACAAGCCGTCCTTCCGCGTGCGCCCCGACGACGTCGTCCAGGTCCGCGAGCGCAGCCGCACCAAGGTCCCCTTCCAGGTGGCCCGCGAGGGCGGTTACGACACCGACGGTGAGACCCCGCGCTACCTCCAGGTGAACCTGAAGGCCCTGGCCTTCCGCCTGGACCGGGACCCGAACCGCAAGGAGATCCCGGTGATCTGCGACGAGCAGCTCGTCGTCGAGTACTACGCCCGCTGATCCAGGCGTAGCCGCTCTCACCAGCGCTCCGGCCCGCCCCTCCCGGTCATCCGGGAGGCGGCGGGCCTTCGCGTTCCCCCGGCAGCGGGACCACCGTCCGCCCCGGGTGTGTCGCGGCGCTCCCGGCCACCCCCTCCCCTCAGCGCCCGCTCCACCACGGCGGCCCGGTCCAGCCGCCGCCCGGCCCGCAGTCCCGTCTCGTACGCCGCGTCCCCCAGCTCCCGCCGCACCTGCTCCTCGCACTCCACGCGCGGCCGCCCGAAGTGCACCGAGCCGAACAGCGGCGGCCCCACCGACGGCCAGATCCGCTCCGCCGCCCCCTGCAGCACCGCGGCCTCCCCGGCATCTCCTTCCACCGCCGTCACCAGCGCCAGCAGCTCCAGCGAGAGCGCGGTGGCCAGCAGGTCGTCGAAGGCCCGGCCGATCGTCAGGCACTCCCCGAGCATCCGCCGCGCCCGCTCCGGCCTGCCCCGCCGCAGCGCCGCGTACGCCAGCACATAGAGCGCGTACGCCTGCGCCCACCGCTCCCCGTGGTCCTCGCAGACCTCCCGGACCTCCTCGCAGATGTCCGCCGCCGCGTCCAGATCCCCCTGGAACGCCACCGCCATGGCCAGCTCCACCTGCGCCATCACCACATTGCTGTTCAGCTCGCCGATCTCCCGGTAGCGGCCGAGCGCGTCCCGCAACAGCTCCTCGGCGCGCGCCGGATCGTCCGTGACGATCGCCAGACAGCCGGTGCGGTGCACCGCGTACGCCATCGCCGTGGCGTCCCCGGACCGCTCGGCCTCCTCCCGGCACTCCTGGAGCGCCGAGACCGCACCCACCGCGTCGCCCTGGAGCACCGCCACATACCCGAGCACCCACAGCACCTTGAGCCGCGAGGCGTCGTACGGGGTCGGCTCCTCCAATACGTGCTCCAGCCAGTACCGCCCCTCCGACAGCCGCCCGCACCCGGCCCAGTAGAACCAGAGCGAACCCGCCAGATGGTGTGCCAGATGGACCTCCTCGGGGCTCTCCATGGAGCACTCCATCGCCCGCCTGAGGTTCGGCAGCTCGCTGCCGATCCGGGCCGCCACCTCCGCCTGGCGGGGCGAGAACCAGTCCAGCTCGCACCAGGTCGCGAGACCCAGGAACCAGTCCCGGTGGCGCCGCCGCATCCGCCGGGTGTCGCCGGTCGCCGCCAGCCACTCGGCACCGTACTCACGGACCGACTCCAGCAGCCGGTAGCGCGTGCCGGCCGCACCGTCCTCACGCTCCACCACCGACTGGGCCAGCAGCTCCTCCAGCACATCGAGCACCGAGTCGGCCGGCAGGCCGGCGCCGCCGCAGATGTACTCGGCGGCCTCCAGGTCGAACTGCCCGGCGAAGACCGAGAGCCGCGCCCACAGCAGCCGCTGCTCGGGCGTGCACAGCTCATGGCTCCAGCCGATCGCCGTACGCAGCGCCCGGTGGCGGAGCGGAGCGCCGCGGCTGCCGCCGGTCAGCAGCCGGAACCGGTCGTCCAGGCGCAGCAGCACCTGGTCGACCGAGAGCGCGCGCAGCCGCCCGGCGGCCAGCTCCAGCGCCAGCGGAATCCCGTCGAGGCGGTGGCAGAGCTCCAGCACGGCAGCCCGCTCCGCACCCGTCGGCTCCCACTCCGGCCGCACCGAGCGGGCCCGCTCCGAGAAGAGCTCCAGCGCGTCCTCTTCGCACATGGGCGCGAGGGTGAACGTCACTTCGCCGTCCACCAGGAGCGGCCGGCGCCCGGCCGCGAGCACCCGGAGCCCCGGCGCCCGGCGCAGCAACTCCCGTACGAGACCGGCGCAGGCGTCCACCAGGTGCTCGAAGCCGTCCAGCACCAGCAGCACCTGCCGCTCCCGGAGGTGTTCGACGAGGACCGTGCGCGGAGCGCGGCCGGTGTGGTCGGTCAGCCCCAGCGCATCGGCCACGGCGTGTTCCAGCAGGCCGGGGTCGTGGACGGGGGACAGCTCGGCGAGCCAGACGCCGTCGCAGTACCGTTTCTCCAGCAGCGCGGCGACCCTGCTGACACACCGGCTCTTGCCCACGCCCGCCACTCCGGCGACAGTGACCAGGCGGGACTCCTCCAGCAGCCCGCCCAGCGCCGCCAGTTCCGCCGCGCGGCCCACGAACCGGTTCAGCTCCGCCGGGACATTGCCGATGGGGGCCGAGGAAGGGGAGTCCGGATCATCCGGGTTCATGGCAGGGTGCTGCAGGCGTCGCATGAAACACGCAGGGTACTGGCCCGCATGCTCTCCGTACAATCGCGCCGTCGAACTCCGGTCCCGCCCGCGGAGAATGCGCCGGGGCCCGCCGGGAATGCGGTAGGGGAGGAGATGCGCGGCGCGATAGGCTCGTGGGACGACGATCGGGCGTGCGGGCGGGAGCCGGCCGCACCGGCGGAGACGAGCCCCCGCAGGGGGCCGAGCGACAAGCAGACAAGCGACGAGCAGGAAGCGGTGCACTGTGTCCGGTGGAGAGGTGGCCGGGATCCTCGTGGCCGTCTTCTGGGCGATCCTGGTCTCGTTCCTCGCCGTGGTGCTGGTGAGGCTCGCCCAGACGCTGAGGGCGACCACCAAGCTGGTGGCGGACGTGACCGAACAGGCCGTTCCGCTGCTGGCCGACGCCTCGGCGACGGTCCGGTCCGCGCAGACCCAGCTGGACAAGGTCGACGCCATCGCGAGCGACGTCCAGGAGGTCACCTCCAACGCCTCCGCGCTCTCCACCACCGTCGCCTCCACCTTCGGCGGACCGCTCGTCAAGGTGGCCGCCTTCGGCTACGGCGTCCGGCAGGCGCTGGGCCGCCGCACCGCCCCCGAGCCCGAACCGGAACCGGCGCGTGGCCGCTCCTCCGTCCGCCGCACGGTGATCGTCGGCCGGACCGTCCCCTCGGCGCGCGGACGCAAGCGCGAACGCCGAAACCCCCGCGGACAGAAGGACTGATCCAGCGATGTTCCGCCGCACGTTCTGGTTCACCGCCGGCGCAGCCGCCGGTGTGTGGGCCACCACCAAGGTCAACCGCAAGATCAAGCAGCTGACGCCCGAGAGCCTCGCCGCGCAGGCCGCCGACAAGGCGATCGAGACCGGCCACAAGCTCAAGGACTTCGCCCTCGACGTCCGCGACAACATGGTCCGGCGCGAAGCCGAACTGGGCGGCGCGCTGGGCCTGGAGGCACCGGTCGACCCCGACCTCCCCGTACAGCGGCACCACGCCGTCGAGGCGGCCGAGCCCGCCCACCCGAACACGTACCGCAAGCTCCCCTACAACTCGAACAACCGGAATGAGGACCACTAATGGAGTCGGCTGAAATCCGCCGCCGCTGGCTGAGCTTCTTCGAGGAGCGCGGTCACACCGTCGTGCCTTCGGCGTCGCTCATCGCGGACGACCCGACTCTGCTGCTGGTCCCCGCGGGCATGGTCCCCTTCAAGCCGTACTTCCTCGGTGAGGTCAAGCCGCCCGCCCCCCGCGTCACCAGCGTGCAGAAGTGCGTGCGTACGCCGGACATCGAAGAGGTCGGCAAGACCACCCGCCACGGCACCTTCTTCCAGATGTGCGGGAACTTCTCCTTCGGCGACTACTTCAAGGAAGGCGCCATCCAGCTCGCCTGGGAGGCACTGACCAACTCCGTCGAGGACGGCGGCTTCGGCCTGGAGCCCGAGAAGCTCTGGATCACCGTCTATCTCGACGACGACGAGGCCGAGCAGATCTGGCGCGACAAGATCGGCGTCCCCGCCGAGCGCATCCAGCGCCTGGGCAAGAAGGACAACTTCTGGTCCATGGGCGTCCCCGGACCCTGCGGCCCGTGCTCGGAGATCAACTACGACCGCGGCCCCGAGTTCGGCGTCGAGGGCGGCCCCGCCGTCAACGACGAGCGCTACGTGGAGATCTGGAACCTGGTCTTCATGCAGTACGAGCGCGGTGCCGGTGACGGCAAGGAGGACTTCCCGATCCTCGGGGACCTGCCGTCGCAGAACATCGACACCGGTCTCGGCCTGGAACGCCTCGCGATGATCCTCCAGGGCGTACAGAACATGTACGAGACCGACACCCTGCGCGTCGTCATGGACAAGGCCACCGAGCTGACCGGCGTCCGGTACGGCGCGGAGAACGGCACGGACGTCTCGCTCCGCGTCGTCGCCGACCACATCCGTACGTCGGTGATGCTCATCGGCGACGGCGTCACCCCCGGCAACGAGGGCCGCGGCTATGTGCTGCGCCGCATCATGCGCCGCGCCATCCGCAACATGCGGCTGATGGGTGCCACCGGCTCGGTCGTCAAGGACCTGGTCGACGTCGTGATCGACACGATGGGACTGCAGTACCCGGAGCTGGTCACCGACCGCAAGCGCATCGAGACGGTCGCGCTGGCCGAGGAGGCCGCCTTCCTCAAGGCCCTCAAGGGCGGCACCAACATCCTGGAGACCGCCGTCACCGAGACCAAGGCCGCCGGCGGCCAGGTCATCGCCGGTGACAAGGCGTTCCTGCTCCACGACACCTGGGGCTTCCCGATCGACCTGACCCTGGAGATGGCCGCCGAGCAGGGCCTCTCGGTGGACGAGGACGGCTTCCGCCGCCTCATGCAGGAGCAGCGCGACAAGGCCAAGGCCGACGCCCGCGCCAAGAAGACCGGTCACGCCGACCTCTCCGCCTACCGCGAGGTGGCCGACACCTCCGGCGCCACGGAGTTCACCGGCTACACCGCCACCGCCGGCGAGTCCACCATCGTCGGCCTGCTGGTCGACGGGGTGCCCTCGCCCGCCGCCACCGAGGGCGACGAGGTCGAGGTCGTCCTCGACCGCACCCCCTTCTACGCCGAGGGCGGCGGCCAGCTCGCCGACACCGGCCGGATCCGGCTCGACACCGGTGCCGTCATCGAGATCCGCGACGTCCAGAAGCCGGTTCCCGGCGTCCACGTCCACAAGGGTGTCGTCCAGGTCGGCGAGGTGACGGTGGGGGCCCCGGTCTTCGCCTCCATCGACTCCACCCGCCGCCGGGCCATCGCCCGCGCCCACAGCGCCACGCACCTCACCCACCAGGCGCTGCGCGACGCGCTCGGCCCGACGGCCGCCCAGGCCGGCTCCGAGAACTCCCCGGGCCGCTTCCGCTTCGACTTCGGTTCGCCCGCCGCCGTTCCCGGCACGGTCCTCACCGACGTCGAGCAGAAGATCAACGAGGTCCTCTCGCGCGAACTCGACGTCCAGGCCGAGGTCATGTCGATCGACGAGGCCAAGAAGCAGGGCGCCATCGCCGAGTTCGGCGAGAAGTACGGCGAGCGGGTCCGGGTCGTCACCATCGGCGACTTCTCCAAGGAGCTGTGCGGCGGCACCCACGTCCACAACACCGCCCAGCTCGGCCTGGTCAAGCTGCTCGGCGAGTCGTCCATCGGCTCCGGCGTGCGCCGTATCGAGGCACTCGTCGGCGTGGACGCGTACAACTTCCTCGCCCGGGAGCACACGGTCGTCGCCCAGCTCCAGGAACTGGTCAAGGGCCGTCCGGAGGAGCTCCCGGAGAAGATCGCGGGCATGCTCGGCAAGCTGAAGGATGCCGAGAAGGAGATCGAGAAGTTCCGCGCGGAGAAGGTCCTCGCGGCCGCCGCCGGACTGGTCGACTCCGCCAAGGACGTACGCGGCGTGGCCCTGGTCACCGGCCAGGTGCCCGACGGCACCTCCGCCGACGACCTGCGCAAGCTGGTTTTGGACGTGCGCGGCCGCATCCAGGGCGGCCGCCCGGCCGTCGTGGCCCTGTTCACCACGGCCAACGGCCGCCCGCTCACCGTCATCGCCACCAACGAGGCCGCCCGCGAACGCGGCCTCAAGGCCGGTGACCTCGTCCGTACGGCCGCCAAGACGCTCGGCGGCGGTGGCGGCGGCAAGCCGGACGTCGCCCAGGGCGGCGGCACGAACCCGGCCGCCATCGGCGACGCCGTCGCCGCTGTCGAACGCCTCGTCACCGAGACCGCGTGACCGACGGGATGACGCGGATGCGCCGCGGACGCCGGCTCGCCGTCGACGTCGGGGACGCCCGGATCGGGGTCGCCTCGTGCGACCCCGACGGGATCCTGGCCACGCCGGTGGAGACCGTGCCGGGACGCGATGTCCCGGCCGCCCACCGGCGGCTGGTGGCCATCGTCGAGGAGTACGAGCCGATCGAGGTCATCCTCGGCCTGCCCCGCTCCCTCGGCGGCGGCGAGGGCCCCGCGGCAGCCAAGGTCCGCGCCTTCGCCCAGGTGGTCGCCCGTTCGATCGCCCCCGTTCCGGTGCGGTTGGTGGACGAGAGGATGACCACAGTGACGGCCACTCAGGGGCTGCGCGCCTCGGGCGTGAAGTCCAAGAAGGGCCGGTCTGTCATCGACCAGGCTGCCGCTGTGGTGATCCTTCAGAACGCTCTGGAGTCCGAACGGGCGTCAGGCAATCCCCCGGGAGAGGGCGTCGAAGTGGTTGTCTGATCGCGATACGGTAACGTTCCGCGCGATGCGTCGGTGGTTCGAACAAACACCGCACAGCGAAGCGAAGAGACGGAACGGCGTCTCGCGGCTCTAGGGGATCGATGACTGAGTATGGCCGGGGCCCCGGCTCCGAACCGTGGCATCCCGAGGACCCCTTGTACGGGGACCAGGGATGGGGAGGCCGTCAGGCCGCCCACGGCCAGGGCCAGTACGGCGACCAGCAGCAGCCCTATCCGCAGGACCCGTACGCCCAGCAGGACCAGAACCACCAGCACCAGAACCACCAGCAGTACCCGCACCAGCAGTACGACCAGAGCCAGCAGTACGCGCAGCAGTACCAGCACCAGCAGTACGGTGCGCAGCATCAGGACCCGTACGGTCAGCAGCCTCCCGCCCAGCCGCAGTACGACGGTGGCTGGGACTCCGGTCAGCAGCCCGCCATGCCGTACGGGACCGATCCCCAGGACCCGTACTACGCGCAGCAGCAACCCGGCTACGGCGAATCGCACGACTACTACGGCACGCCGGAGGCCTACCCTCCGCCGCAGCCGCCGGGCCGTCGTGAAGCCGAGCCGCAGCAGCCTCCTCAGCCCGAGCAGCAGCAGGGGCCGTCGGCGGGCTGGGACCCGGACCAGCCGCAGGAAGAGACACATCCTTTCTTCACCGGCGCCGACGACCCGGCCCCCCGGGAGCCCCGCGACGGCGACGACGACCCGGACGACGACTCCTCGCGCTCCGCACGCCGTGACCGCGGCGACGGCGAGCGCCGGGGCGGCAAGGGCAAGAAGAAGAAAAGCCGCAACGGCTGCGCCTGCCTGGTCGTCGCCGTCGTCCTGGTCGGCGGCCTCGGGGGAGCGTCGTACGTGGGGTACACGTACTGGAAGAAGCAGTTCGGTGCCCCGGCCGACTACGCGGGTTCGGGCACCGGCGAGCAGGTCGAGGTCGAGATCCCCGAGGGCTCCTACGGCTACGACATCGCGAACATCCTGCGCAAGAAGGGCGTCATCAAGTCGTCCGACGCCTTCGTCGCGGCACAGAACGACAACCCCAAAGGCAAGTCGCTCCAGGCCGGTGTGTACCTCCTGAACAAGGAGATGTCGGCGGCCAGCGCGATCACGCTGATGCTCGACCCGAAGAGCCAGAACGCGCTCGTGATCCCCGAGGGCACCCGCAATGCCGCGGTCTACGCGAAGATCGACGAGCGGCTCAAGCTGGCAGAGGGCACCACGGCGAAGATCGCCAGGACCAAGGCGGAGTCGCTGGGGCTGCCCGACTGGGCCGACGACAACCCGGACGTGAAGGATCCGCTGGAGGGCTTCCTGTATCCGGCGGCCTACCCGGTCGCCAAGGGGTCGAAGCCCGAGGACACGTTGAAGCGGATGGTCGCGCGGGCCGACAAGGAGTACAAGAAGCTCGACCTGGAGGCCGTCGCCAGGAAGCACCAGCTCGACGGGCCGTGGCAGGTGGTCACGGTGGCGAGCCTGGTGCAGGTGGAGGGCAAGACCCACGACGACTTCCGGAAGATGGCCGAGGTCGTCTACAACCGCCTCAAGCCCACCAATACCGAGACGAACCAACTGCTTCAGTTCGACTCGGCGTTCAACTACCTCAAGAAGCAGAGCAACATCAAGATCAGCGAGTCCGAGATCCTCAGCAACAAGGACCCGTACAACACGTACACGCAGAAGGGGCTCACTCCCGGGCCCATCAGCAACCCCGGCGCCGATGCGCTGGGCGCGGCCCTGAACCCCACCGCGGACGGCTGGTTGTACTTCGTGGCGACCGACGGCATGCACAAGACCGAGTTCGCCAAGACGTACGACGAGCACCTCAAGCTCAAGAGGAAGTTCGATGCCCTCGGCTGACACGCACCGGGCCGCCGTCCTCGGCTCGCCCATCGCCCACTCGCTCTCCCCGGCGCTGCACCGCGCCGCCTATGCCGAGCTCGGCCTCGTCGACCGGTCCTACGACCGGTTCGAGGTCGACGAGGCGGCGCTGCCCGGGTTCATCGAGGGGCTGGACTCCTTCTGGGCGGGGCTGTCGCTGACCATGCCGCTCAAACGGGCGGTCATCCCGCTGCTGGACGAGATCAGCCCGACCGCCGCCTCGGTGGAGGCCGTCAACACGGTCGTGTTCACCGAGGACGGCCGACGGGTCGGCGACAACACGGACATCCCCGGAATGATCGCCGCCCTGCGGGAGCGCGGGGTCGAGAAGGTCGAGTCGGCAGCCGTCCTCGGCGCCGGCGCCACCGCCTCCTCCGCCCTCGCCGCGCTCGCGGTGATCTGCGCGGGACCGGTCACCGCCTACGTACGCAGCCGGGAACGCGGCGACGAGATGCGCGGCTGGGGCCGGCGCCTCGGCGTGGACGTCCGGGTGGCCGACTGGGCGGAGGGGCCGCGGGCGCTCGACGCGCCGCTGGTCATCGCCACGACTCCGGCGGGCACGACGGACGCCGTGGCCGCCGACGTACCGCAGAACCCGGGCATCCTCTTCGACGTGCTGTACGAGCCGTGGCCGACGGCGCTGGCCTCGGCCTGGTCCGCGCGCGGTGGTGCTGTCGTCGGCGGGCTCGACCTCCTCGTGCACCAGGCTGCCCTTCAGGTGGAGCAGATGACCGGGAGGCGCCCCGCGCCGCTGGCGGCCATGCGGCGGGCCGGGGAAGCGGCGCTCGCGGCCCGCTGACACGTTCGACCTGATGAAGTGGCGTCCGGTTGCTGGACCGGCGGCCGGACACCGCCCACAGTCGTGGGAGGATCGACGACGGCGGGCCGGGGCCGCGCACCTGGTCGCGCCGTCGGATTTTCAGGCGCGAGCATGAGGAGCACCTTTGAGCAGGTTGCGCTGGCTGACCGCGGGCGAGTCGCACGGCCCCGCACTGGTGGCGACGCTGGAGGGTCTTCCCGCCGGTGTCCCGGTCACGACGGAGATGGTCGCCGAGGCGCTCGCCCGGCGGCGCCTGGGGTACGGGCGCGGTGCCCGGATGAAGTTCGAGCAGGACGAGGTCACCTTCCTCGGCGGCGTACGCCACGGGCTCACGATGGGCTCGCCGGTCGCCGTCATGGTCGGCAACACCGAGTGGCCCAAGTGGGAGCAGGTCATGTCGGCGGACCCGGTCGACCCCGCCGTGCTGGCCGAGTCGGCCCGTAACGCCCCGCTGACCCGTCCGCGCCCGGGCCACGCCGATCTGGCGGGGATGCAGAAGTACGGCTTCGACGAGGCCCGGCCGGTCCTGGAGCGCGCCAGCGCCCGGGAGACCGCCGCACGCGTCGCCCTCGGGGCCGTCGCCCGCTCCTACCTCAAGGAGACCGCGGGCATCGAGATCGTCAGCCATGTCGTGGAGCTGGCCGCCGCGAAGGCGCCGTACGGCGTCTACCCGCTCCCCGCCGACGTGGAGAAGCTGGACGCCGACCCGGTCCGCTGCCTGGACGCCGACGCGTCCAAGGCGATGGTGGCCGAGATCGACCAGGCCCACAAGGACGGCGACACCCTCGGCGGGGTCGTCGAGGTGCTGGCGTACGGCGTGCCCGTCGGGCTCGGCTCGCACGTGCACTGGGACCGGCGCCTGGACGCCCGGCTCGCCGCCGCGCTCATGGGCATCCAGGCCATCAAGGGCGTCGAGGTCGGCGACGGCTTCGAGCTGGCCCGGGTCCCCGGCTCGAAGGCGCACGACGAGATCGTCGCCACCGACGAGGGCATCCGCCGCACCTCCGGCCGCTCCGGCGGCACCGAGGGCGGGCTGACCACCGGCGAGCTGCTGCGGGTCCGCGCCGCGATGAAGCCCATCGCGACCGTGCCGCGCGCCCTGGCCACCGTGGACGTCGTCACCGGCGAAGCCGCCAAGGCCCACCACCAGCGCTCCGACGTCTGCGCCGTCCCGGCCGCGGGCATCGTCGCGGAGGCGATGGTCGCCCTGGTCCTGGCCGACGCGGTCGCGGAGAAGTTCGGCGGCGACAGCGTGGCCGAGACCCACCGCAACGTCCAGTCGTACCTCGACCACCTCCAGATCCGATGAGCGGCCCCCTGGTCGTCCTCGTCGGCCCCATGGGCGTCGGCAAGTCCACCGTCGGCGAACTGCTCGCCGCCCGGCTCGGCACCACCTACCGGGACACCGACGCGGACGTCGTCGCCGAGGCGGGCAAGCCGATCGCGGAGATCTTCTACGACGAGGGCGAGGACCACTTCCGCGCCCTGGAGCGCCAGGCCGTCGAAGCGGCCGTCGCCGGACACGCGGGCGTCCTCTCCCTCGGCGGCGGAGCCGTCCTGGACGAGGCGACCAGGGAGCTGCTGGTGGGCCGCCCGGTCGTCTACCTCTCCATGGACGTGGACGAGGCCGTCCGCCGCGTCGGCCTCAACACCGCCCGCCCGCTGCTCGCGGTCAACCCGCGCCGGCAGTGGCGCGAGCTGATGGACGCGCGCCGCCACCTGTACGAAGAGGTGGCCCGTACGGTCGTCGCCACCGACGAGAACACCCCGGAAGAGGTCGCCCAGGCGATCATCGACGCACTGGAACTGCCGGAGGGCCAAGCCGCCCCCGGCGTGGAGAACACCGGCATGACGCAGCAGGGCCCCACCCGCATCCAGGTCGCAGGCTCGGCGGGCTCCGACCCGTACGAGGTCCTCGTCGGCCATCAGCTCCTCGGCGAGCTGCCCCAGCTCATCGGCGACCGCGCGAAGCGGGTCGCCGTCCTGCACCCCGAGGCGCTCGCCGAGACCGGTGAGGCGGTCCGCCAGGACCTCGCGGACCAGGGGTACGAGGCCATCGCGATCCAGCTGCCGAACGCGGAGGAGGCCAAGACCGTCGAGGTCGCCGCCTACTGCTGGAAGGCGCTCGGCCAGACCGGCTTCACCCGCACCGACGTCATCGTCGGCATCGGCGGCGGCGCCACCACGGACGTCGCCGGGTTCGTCGCGGCCAGCTGGCTGCGCGGGGTGCGCTGGATCGCGGTCCCCACCACCGTCCTCGGCATGGTCGACGCGGCCGTCGGCGGCAAGACCGGCATCAACACCGCCGAGGGCAAGAACCTCGTCGGCGCCTTCCACCCGCCCGCCGGGGTCCTCTGCGACCTCGCGGCCCTGGAATCGCTGCCGGTCAACGACTACGTCTCCGGCATGGCCGAGATCATCAAGGCCGGCTTCATCGCCGACCCGGTCATCCTCGACCTGATCGAGGCCGACCCGGAGGCCGCCCGTACGCCCGCCGGACCGCACACCGCCGAGCTGATCGAGCGCTCCATCCGGGTCAAGGCCGAGGTCGTCTCCAGCGACCTCAAGGAGTCCGGCCTCCGCGAGATCCTCAATTACGGCCACACGCTCGGCCACGCCATCGAGAAGAACGAGCGGTACAAGTGGCGCCACGGCGCGGCCGTCTCCATCGGCATGGTCTTCGCCGCCGAGCTGGGCCGGCTCGCCGGGCGCCTCGACGACGCCACCGCCGACCGGCACCGCACCGTCCTGGAGTCGGTGGGCCTGCCGCTCACCTACCGGGGCGACCAGTGGCCCAAGCTGCTGGAGAACATGAAGGTCGACAAGAAGTCCCGCGGCGACCTGCTGCGCTTCATCGTCCTGGACGCCCTCGGCAAGCCCACCGTCCTGGAGGGCCCCGACCCGGCCGTGCTGCTAGCCGCCTACGGGGAGGTCTCCGCGTGACCCGCAGAGTCCTCGTCCTCAACGGCCCCAACCTCGGCCGGCTCGGCTCCCGCGAACCCGACGTCTACGGCGCCACCTCCTACGCCGGACTCGTCGAGACCTGCACCGCGCTCGGCAAGGAGCTCGGCTTCGACGTCGGCGTACGCGAGACCAACGACGAGGGCGAACTGATCCGCTGGCTCCACGAGGCGGCGGACGGTTCGATTCCGGTCGTCCTCAACCCGGGCGCCTTCACGCACTACTCGTACGGGATGCGGGACGCGGCGGCCCAGCGCACCGCGCCGCTGATCGAGGTGCACATCTCCAACCCGTACGCCCGCGAGGAGTTCCGCCACACCTCGGTGGTCGCGCCGGTGGCCACCGGCACCGTCGCCGGGTTCGGTATCGGCTCCTACCGGCTCGCGCTGCGGGCCCTGGCCGACGAACTGACGGACTGACAGTCTCCGGTGCCCACGGGCACTCCGCGTCCTCCCGGGCCGTTCACCCTGAGACGGCCCGGGAGGGTACGGTAGCCGTCCCATCAGCGTCAGCCGCAGTTACGAGACGGAGTGGCCACCGGATGCAGCACCCAGTGGGGGCCCCGCTGCCGCCGCCCGAAGGACCCGGCAACGGGCCGGCGGGCTGGTCGCACCAGGCCCAGCACCCCGGCCACCCCGGACCCGTGGGCCCGCCCCCGATGCCTCCGCCGCCCCAGGCCCCTGGCCAGACTCCGGCACCCGGCCATGCCCCGCCGCCCGCCCCCGGCCGCCCTCCGCAACCCCAGACGCACGGCCAGGCCCCGCGGCCCCAGGCCCCGCAGTACGGCTGGAGCGGCACCGGCCCCACGCCGCCGCCCTCCGGCGGCCAGCCCACCGGACACGTCCCGCTTCCCCCGGGCGGCCCCGTGGCGCTGCCCGCACCCCCCGCCGAGCCCGGCACAGGCGGCGCCACGCTCGCCGTGCTGCTGATCGGCCCGGCCGGCGCCGGCAAGACCACCGCGGCGCGGCTCTGGGCGGCCCGCCGCCGGGTGCCCACCGCCCATGTCTCCCTGGATGACGTCCGCGAGTGGGTCTGCTCCGGTTTCGCCGACCCGCAGGCCGGCTGGAACGACCACTCCGAGGCCCAGTACCGCCTCGCCCGCCGCACCTGCGGCTTCGCCGCCCGCAACTTCCTCGCCAACGGCATCTCCTGCATCCTCGACGACGCCGTCTTCCCCGACCGCCCGGTCGTCGGCCTCGGCGGCTGGAAACGCCACGTGGGCCCCGGCCTGCTGCCCGTCGTACTGCTGCCGGGACTGGAGATCGTCCTGGAGCGCAACGCCGCCCGCAGCGGCAACCGCAGGCTCTCCGACGAGGAGGTCGCCCGCATCCACGGCCGGATGGCCGGCTGGTACGGCTCCGGCCTCCCGATCATCGACAACTCGACGTACGACGTGGAGACCACCGCCCGGGTCCTGGACGACGTCCTCGCCCGCTCCATCGCCTCCCCGCCCACCTGGTGAGCGGCTGGTGAGCGGCCCCGGTCGGATGCGCTGGCCGGGCGGCGAGCGGGATTCGTTCGTACGCTCGGAGCATGTCTGAGGTGCACGCCGTCCGACGCGGGCTGCTCCGCGACCGCTGCGCCGCCGCGGGGTCCGCGGCGGCCCTGGTCTCCCGCCCCGCCAACGTCCGCTACCTCGCGGGCGGAGCGCCGCCCGGCGCCGTGCTGCTGCTCGGCCCCGGCGAGGACGTTCTGCTCTGCCCGCGCGCCCCGAGCGGCGAGCCCGGCCACGGACGTCCCGACGAGGCGCTCCGGGTCGACGTCCTGCCCGTACCGGACGGAGACCCGGTGGTGGAGGCCGCGGGGCTGGCCGCCGCCTCGGGCGCGGACTCGCTCGCCGTGGAGGAGCACGATCTGACCGTGTCCCGCCACCGCGCCATGGCGAAGGCCGCTCCGGGCCTGAAGCTGGCCGATCTGGGCTTCACCGTCGAACAGCAGCGGATCGTCAAGGACGAGGAGGAGATCGGCTGTCTGCGCATCGCCTCGGAGATCACCGACCAGGCCCTCGGCGAACTCCTCGAATCGATCCTCGTCGGCCGCACCGAGCGCCACCTCGCGCTGGAGCTGGAGCGCCGCCTGGTCGACCACGGCGCGGACGGCCCCGCCTTCGCCACCTCCGTCGCCACCGGCCCCAACTCCGGCCAGAGCCGCCACCGGCCTTCCGACCGCCGGGTGGAGGAGGGCGATTTCCTCTCCGTACGCCTCGGTGCGAGCTACCACGGCTACCGCTGCGAGATCGGCCGGACCTTCGTCATCGGTACCGCCCCGGCCCAGTGGCAGATCGAGCTGTACGACCTCGTTTTCGCCGCTCAGCGAGGCGGCAGGGAGGCGTTGGCGCCGGGCGCCGCCTACCGGGACGTGGACCGTGCGGCCCGGCACCTCCTGGAGACGGCGGGGCACGGTGAGGGCCTCCAGCCGTGGACCGGGCACGGTGTGGGGCTCGAAATCGAGGAGGACCCGCAATTGGCACCGACGGCCATGGGTAAACTGGACGCTTGTGTGCCGGTCACCGTCGGACCGGGGGTCCACCTCCCGGGCCGGGGCGGTGTCCGGATCGATGACACGCTCGTCGTGCGCCCCGAGGCGGACGGCGGACCCGAGCTACTCACCATGACGACCAAGGAACTGCTCGCGCTCTAGCGCGCAACCCCGGTCGTTCCACCAGCTTCAGTCCAGGAGATTCCGCAACCGTGGCTTCCACGAACGACCTCAAGAACGGCCTGGTGCTCAAGCTCGACGGAGGCCAGCTCTGGTCCGTCGTCGAGTTCCAGCACGTCAAGCCCGGCAAGGGCCCCGCCTTCGTGCGCACCAAGCTCAAGAACGTGCTCTCCGGCAAGGTCGTCGACAAGACGTTCAACGCCGGCGTGAAGGTCGACACGGCCACCATCGACCGCCGCGACATGCAGTTCTCGTACATGGACGGCGAGTACTTCGTCTTCATGGACATGGACACGTACGACCAGCTCATGGTCGACCGCAAGGCCGTCGGCAACGCCGCCAACTTCCTGATCGAGGGCTTCACCGCCTCGGTCGCCCAGCACGAGGGCGAGGTGCTCTACGTCGAGCTGCCCGCCGCCGTCGAGCTGACCATCCAGCACACGGACCCGGGCGTCCAGGGCGACCGCTCCACCGGTGGCACGAAGCCCGCCACCCTGGAGACCGGTTACGAGATCGGCGTGCCGCTCTTCATCTCCACCGGCGAGAAGATCAAGGTCGACACCCGCTCGGGCGACTACCTCGGCCGGGTGAACAGCTAACCGTGGCTGCCCGGAACAAGGCACGCAAGCGCGCCTTCCAGATCCTCTTCGAGGCCGACCAGCGCGGCGAGTCCGTGCAGAGCGTGCTCGCGGACTGGGTCCGGCACTCGCGGACCGACGACCGTCAGCCGCCGGTCGGCGAGTTCACGATGGAGCTGGTCGAGGGGTACGCCGAGTACGCGGACCGGATCGACGACCTCATCGTCACCTATGCCGTGGACTGGGAGATCGACCGCATGCCGGTCGTCGACCGCAACATCATCCGGCTCGGCGCGTACGAGCTGATCTGGATGGACGAGACCCCGGACGCCGTGGTGATCGACGAGGCGGTCCAGCTCGCCAAGGAGTTCTCCACCGACGACTCCCCGGCGTTCGTGAACGGCCTGCTGGCCCGCTTCAAGGACCTCAAGCCGAATCTCCGCCGGGAGCAGTAGGGCCCGGTGCGGGGCCGCTCCGCCGCGTACGCCACGAAGGGCCCACGGTCAGCCGACCGTGGGCCCTTCGGCATCCGTGCCACCGGCCGCGGACGAAAAACCGCCGGGCCGGCGGGAACCCGAAGGTTCCCGCCGGCCCGGCGGCACGTTTCTGCTGTGGGGTCCGCGGCGGTGGGCCCGGATCCCGGCAGGCCTCAGCTCTCGTCGTGGGAGACCGCGCGGCGCGCGTCCGCGTCCAGCACGCCCCAGCTGATGAGCTGCTCCGTCAGGACGGAAGGCGACTGGTCGTAGATGACGGCGAGGGTGCGCAGGTCGTCCTGGCGGATCGAGAGCACCTTGCCGTTGTAGTCACCGCGCTGGCTCTGGATGGTCGCCGCGTAGCGCTGCAGCGGACCGGCCTTCTCCGGCGGGACGTGGGCGAGGCGCTCCAGGTCCAGGACGAGCTTGGGCGGCGGCTCTGCGGCCCCGCCCGGAGTCGTACCGGGCAGCAGCTCCTGCACCGGGACCCCGTAGAAATCGGCCAGCTCGGCGAGGCGCTGCACGGTCACGGCACGGTCACCGCGCTCGTACGAACCGACCACGACGGCCTTCCAGCGGCCCTGTGACTTCTCCTCCACGCCGTGGAGGGAGAGGCCCTGCTGGGTGCGGATGGCACGGAGTTTGGCCCCGAGCTGTTTTGCGTATTCGCTGGACATATGGCTCCCCGGACGCTGGAACAGTGTGCGGCTCCGCCGCGTGGCTGGTAACTCACTGTGAGGTTACGCAGCGTTACTTGGATGCGTCAAGCCGAATGGTCCGGACCGGCACCTCCAGGGGGCGGGGCCAGGGCCTCATGCAAGCCCTGGTAACGTGAGTGACGTAATTTCGACGTCCTTTAAGGTCCGTCCCGTGAGGCGGAGAAGGAGGTCCGTTTCTTATGGACGCACAGCACGACGGCACAGGCAACGCGGCGCGCCCCGTTCTCGAGGCCCCCGACATCGCCCGTGTTCTGACCCGAATCGCCCACGAGATCGTCGAACGCGCCAAGGGCGCCGACGACGTGGTGCTGCTCGGCATCCCGACGCGGGGCGTCTTCCTCGCCCGCCGGCTGGCCGACAAACTCGAAGAGATCACCGGCCGGAAAATGCCTGTCGGCTCCCTCGACATCACCATGTACCGCGACGACCTGAGGCTGCGCCCGGCGCGTGCCCTGGCCCGTACGGACATCCCTGGCGAGGGCATCGAGGGGAAGCTGGTCGTCCTCGTCGACGACGTGCTCTTCTCCGGCCGCACGATCCGCGCCGCGCTCGACGCGCTCGGCGACATCGGCCGCCCGCGGGCCGTGCAGCTCGCGGTCCTCGTCGACCGCGGCCACCGCGAACTCCCGATCCGCGCCGACTACGTCGGCAAGAACCTCCCCACGTCGCTGCGGGAGACGGTCAAGGTCCAGCTCGCCGAGGAGGACGGCCGCGACGCCGTCCTGCTCGGCGTCCAGCGGACCGAGCCCGCGGACGCGCAGTAGGCCCGAGCCCTCCCGTACGCCCTTCCGGGGGACGTACGAGGTGCTCCTGCGCGCCCGCATGCCCGCACACCCTCCTCCAGCCACCGGAGAACCCCAGATGAAGCGCCACCTCATCTCGGCCGCCGACCTCACCCGCGACGACGCCGTCCTGATCCTCGACACCGCCGAGGAGATGGCCCGGGTCGCGGACCGGCCGATCAAGAAGCTCCCGACCTTGCGCGGCCGTACCGTCGTCAACCTCTTCTTCGAGGACTCGACCCGGACCCGTATCTCCTTCGAGGCCGCCGCCAAGCGGCTCTCCGCCGACGTCATCAACTTCTCCGCCAAGGGCTCCTCGGTCTCCAAGGGCGAGTCCCTGAAGGACACCGCACTGACCCTGGAGGCGATGGGCGCCGACGCCGTCGTCATCCGGCACGGCTCCTCCGGCGCGCCCTACCGGCTCGCCACCTCCGGCTGGATCGACGGAGCCGTGGTCAACGCCGGCGACGGCACCCACGAGCACCCCACCCAGGCCCTGCTGGACGCCCTCACCATGCGGCGCCGCCTCGTCGGCGCCGACACCGGCCTCGGCCGCGACCTGGACGGCCGCCGGATCACCATCGTCGGCGACATCCTGCACAGCCGCGTCGCCCGCTCCAACGTCCACCTGCTCACCACGCTCGGCGCGCACGTCACCCTGGTGGCCCCGCCCACGCTGGTGCCGGTCGGCGTCGAGCAGTGGCCCTGCGAGGTCAGCTACAGCCTGGACGACGTGCTGGCGAAGTCCGACGCGGTGATGATGCTGCGTGTGCAGCGCGAACGGATGAACGCCGCCTACTTCCCGACCGAGCGCGAGTACTCCCGCCGCTACGGCCTGGACGGCCTGCGCATGGCGAAGATGCCCGAGCACGCCATCGTCATGCACCCCGGCCCGATGGTCCGCGGCATGGAGATCACCGCCGAGGTCGCCGACTCCGACCGCTGCACGGCCGTCGAGCAGGTCGCCAACGGCGTCTCCGTCCGGATGGCCGTCCTCTACCTGCTGCTCGGCGGCTCCGACACCGCCCTGTCGGCTCCTGCCCGTCCCGAGGGCGCTGCCCGCCCCGAGAGCCCCGCCCGTACCGAGGAGACCAAGTAACCATGAGCAAGATCCTTATCCGCGGCGCGCGGATCCTCGGCGGCGAGCCGCAGGACGTGCTGATCGACGGCGAGACCGTCGCCGAGGTGGCCACCGCCATCGACGCCCCCGACGGCGCCACCGTCGTCGAGGCGGCCGGCCAGATCCTGCTGCCCGGCCTCGTCGACCTCCACACCCACCTGCGCGAGCCCGGCCGCGAGGACTCCGAGACCGTCCTCACCGGCACCCGGGCAGCGGCGGCGGGCGGCTTCACCGCCGTCCACGCCATGGCCAATACCTTCCCCGTCGCCGACACCGCCGGCGTCGTCGAGCAGGTCTGGCGCCTCGGCAAGGAGTCCGGCTACTGCGACGTCCAGCCCGTCGGCGCCGTCACCGTCGGCCTGGAGGGCAAGAAGCTCGCCGAGCTCGGCGCGATGCACGACTCGGCCGCCGGAGTGGTGGTCTTCTCCGACGACGGCAAGTGCGTCGACGACGCGGTGATCATGCGCCGCGCCCTGGAGTACGTGAAGGCCTTCGACGGCGTCGTCGCCCAGCACGCCCAGGAGCCCCGCCTGACCGAGGGCGCCCAGATGAACGAAGGCGTCGTCTCCGCCGAACTCGGCCTCGGCGGCTGGCCCGCCGTCGCCGAGGAGTCGATCATCGCCCGCGACGTCCTCCTCGCCGCCCACGTCGGCTCCCGCGTGCACATCTGCCACCTCTCCACCGCCGGCTCCGTGGAGATCGTCCGCTGGGCCAAGTCCAAGGGCTGGAACGTCACGGCGGAGGTCACCCCGCACCACCTCCTCCTCACCGACGAGCTGGTCCGCTCCTACAACCCGGTCTACAAGGTGAACCCGCCGCTGCGCACCGAGGCCGACGTCCTGGCCCTGCGCGAGGCCCTCGCCGACGGCACGATCGACTGCGTCGCCACCGACCACGCCCCGCACCCGCACGAGGACAAGGACTGCGAGTGGGCGGCGGCGGCCATGGGCATGGTGGGCCTGGAGACCGCGCTCTCCGTCGTCCAGCAGACGATGGTGGACACCGGCCTGATCGACTGGGCGGGCGTCGCGGACCGCATGTCGTTCCGTCCCGCGGCCATCGGCCGTCTCGAAGGACACGGCCGTCCCGTCTCGGCGGGTGAGCCCGCCAACCTCACGCTGGTCGATCCGGCATACCGTGGAGCCGTGGACCCCGCGGGCTTCGCGTCCCGCAGCCGGAACACCCCGTACGAGGGGCGTGAGCTGCCGGGCCGCGTCACCCATACCTTCCTGCGGGGCCGTGCCACGGTCGTCGACGGGAAGCTCGCGTGACAACTCTTACCCCCCTGTACCTCCTGGCCGCCGAGCAGAAGTCGGCGGAAGTGACGGACTGGTCCGCCCGCATCGCCTGGGTGATCGGCCTGCTGGTCTTCATCGCCCTCGTCTACTGGCTGATGCGCGAGGGATGGAAATGGCGCGGACGGCTCCAGTCCGACCTGCCCGAGCTGGCGGCCACGCCCGAGGGCTTCGCCGACGACGAGGCGCTGCTGACGCTGGAGGGGCGCTACCACGCCTCCACCACCGCCGGGCAGTGGCTCGACCGGATCGTCGCGCACGGCCTCGGCACCCGCAGCCGCACCGAGCTGACGCTGACCGCCCGCGGTCTGGACGTCGTACGCCCCGGCGCGAGCGACTTCTTCATCCCGGCGAAGGCCCTGCGCGAGGCCCGTCTCGACAAGGCGCTCGCCGGCAAGGTCCTCCCCGAGGGCGGCCTGCTGATCATCACCTGGGCGCACGGCGAGACCCTGATCGACTCCGGCTTCCGCTCCGACCGCGCGGCCGAGCACCAGGCGTGGGTCGACGCCGTCAACCGGCTGGCCGGCGCACCGGCCGCCACGGAACTCACCAGCACCACTACGGAAGGCACCGCACGATGACGATCTCCACCCGGGGGGCCCTGACCCCCGCCGTACTCGTCCTGGAGGACGGCCGCGCCTTCCGCGGCCGTGCCTACGGGGCCGTGGGGGAGACCTTCGGCGAAGCGGTGTTCTCCACCGGCATGACCGGCTACCAGGAGACGCTGACCGACCCCTCGTACCACCGCCAGGTCGTCGTCATGACGGCCCCGCACGTCGGAAACACGGGCGTCAACGACGAGGACCCGGAGTCGGGCCGTATCTGGGTCTCCGGTTACGTCGTCCGCGACCCCGCCCGCAAGGCGTCCAACTGGCGCTCGCAGCGCTCGCTGGACGAGGAGCTGGCGGCGCAGGGCGTCGTCGGCATCAGCGGCGTCGACACCCGCGCCCTCACCCGCCACCTGCGCGAGCGCGGTGCGATGCGGGTCGGAATCTTCTCCGGCAACGCGATCGCCGACGAGGGCACGCTGCTGGCGAAGGTGCGCCAGGCGCCGGAGATGACGGGCGCGGACCTGTCGGCCGAGGTCGCCACCAAGGAGGCGTACGTCGTCCCCGCGATCGGCACGAAGAAGTTCACGGTCGCCGCGGTGGACCTGGGCATCAAGGGCATGACACCGCACCGGATGGCCGAGCGCGGCATCGAGGTGCACGTGCTGCCCGCCACCGCGACGCTGGAGGAGGTGTACGCGGTCGAGCCCGACGGCGTCTTCTTCTCCAACGGCCCCGGCGACCCGTCCACCGCCGACCACCCGGTGGCGCTGATGCGGGGCGTCCTGGAGCGGTCGACTCCGCTGTTCGGCATCTGCTTCGGCAACCAGATCCTCGGCCGGGCACTGGGCTTCGGCACGTACAAGCTGAAGTACGGCCACCGGGGCATCAACCAGCCGGTGCAGGACCGCACCACCGGCAAGGTCGAGGTCACCGCGCACAACCACGGCTTCGCCGTCGACGCCCCGCTGGACAAGGTCTCCGACACGGAGTTCGGCCGCGCCGAGGTCAGCCACGTCTGCCTGAACGACCAGGTGGTCGAGGGCCTCCAGCTCCTGGACCGGCCCGCCTTCAGCGTCCAGTACCACCCCGAGGCGGCGGCCGGCCCGCACGACGCCGCCTACCTGTTCGACCGTTTCGTCTCTCTGATGGAGGGCCAGCGTGCCTAAGCGCTCCGATATCCAGTCCGTCCTGGTCATCGGCTCGGGTCCGATCGTCATCGGCCAGGCCGCCGAGTTCGACTACTCCGGCACCCAGGCCTGCCGCGTCCTCAAGGCCGAAGGCCTGCGGGTCATCCTGGTCAACTCCAACCCCGCCACGATCATGACCGACCCGGAGATCGCCGACGCCACCTACGTCGAGCCGATCACTCCGGAGTTCGTCGAGAAGATCATCGCGAAGGAGCGCCCCGACGCGCTCCTGCCGACCCTCGGCGGCCAGACCGCGCTGAACACGGCGATCTCCATGCACGAGCAGGGCGTGCTGGAGAAGTACGGCGTCGAGCTCATCGGCGCCAACGTCGAGGCGATCAACAAGGGAGAGGACCGCGACCTCTTCAAGGGCGTCGTCGAGGCCGTGAAGGCGAAGATCGGCTACGGCGAGTCCGCCCGGTCCGTGATCTGCCACTCCATGGACGACGTCATCGCCGGCGTCGACACCCTCGGCGGCTACCCGGTCGTCGTGCGCCCGTCCTTCACCATGGGCGGCGCCGGCTCCGGCTTCGCCCACGACGAGGAGGAGCTGCGCCGCATCGCCGGCCAGGGCCTCACGCTCTCGCCGACCACCGAGGTGCTTCTGGAGGAGTCCATCCTCGGCTGGAAGGAGTACGAGCTGGAGCTGATGCGCGACCGGAACGACAACGTCGTGGTCGTCTGCTCCATCGAGAACTTCGACCCGATGGGCGTCCACACCGGCGACTCCATCACCGTCGCCCCGGCGATGACGCTCACCGACCGCGAGTACCAGCGGCTGCGCGATGTCGGCATCGCGATCATCCGCGAGGTCGGCGTCGACACCGGCGGCTGCAACATCCAGTTCGCGATCGACCCCGCCGACGGCCGGGTCATCGTCATTGAGATGAACCCGCGCGTCTCCCGCTCCTCGGCGCTGGCGTCGAAGGCGACCGGCTTCCCGATCGCCAAGATCGCCGCGAAGCTGGCCGTCGGCTACACGCTGGACGAGATCCCGAACGACATCACCGAGAAGACGCCGGCCTCCTTCGAGCCGACGCTCGACTACGTCGTCGTCAAGGCACCGCGGTTCGCCTTCGAGAAGTTCCCTTCCGCCGACTCGACCCTCACCACCACCATGAAGTCGGTGGGCGAGGCCATGGCGATCGGCCGGAACTTCACCGAGGCCCTCCAGAAGGCGCTGCGCTCGCTGGAGAAGAAGGGCTCGCAGTTCGCCTTCACCGGCCCGGTCGGCGACAAGGCCGAGCTCCTCGCGGAAGCGGTCCGCCCGACCGACGGCCGCATCAACACCGTCATGCAGGCCATCCGCGCCGGAGCCACCCAGGAGGAGGTCTTCGACGCGACGAAGATCGACCCGTGGTTCGTCGACCAGCTCTTCCTGATCAAGGAGATCGCCGACGAGCTGGCCGCCGCCGACAAGCTCGGTCCTGAGCTGCTCGCGGAGGCCAAGCGGCACGGCTTCTCCGACGTGCAGATCGGCGAGATCCGCAGCCTGCGCGAGGACGTCGTCCGCGAGGTCCGCCACGCGCTCGGCATCCGCCCGGTGTACAAGACGGTTGACACGTGCGCGGCCGAGTTCGCGGCGAAGACGCCGTACTTCTACTCCTCCTACGACGAGGAGTCCGAGGTCGCCCAGCGGACGAAGCCCGCCGTGATCATCCTCGGCTCCGGGCCGAACCGCATCGGCCAGGGCATCGAGTTCGACTACTCCTGCGTCCACGCCTCCTTCGCGCTGAGCGACGCCGGGTACGAGACCGTGATGGTCAACTGCAACCCGGAGACCGTCTCCACGGACTACGACACCTCCGACCGGCTCTACTTCGAGCCGCTCACGCTGGAGGACGTCCTGGAGATCGTCCACGCCGAGTCGCTGGCCGGTCCGATCGCCGGCGTCATCGTGCAGCTCGGCGGCCAGACCCCGCTGGGCCTCTCGCAGGCGCTGAAGGACAACGGCGTCCCCGTCGTCGGCACGTCTCCGGAGGCGATCCACGCCGCCGAGGACCGCGGCGCCTTCGGCCAGGTCCTCGCCGAAGCCGGGCTCCCGGCCCCCAAGCACGGCACCGCCACCACCTTCGCCGGCGCCAAGGCCATCGCCGACGAGATCGGCTACCCCGTCCTCGTACGGCCGTCCTACGTGCTCGGCGGACGCGGCATGGAGATCGTGTACGACGAGGCGCGCCTGGAGTCGTACATCGCGGAGTCCACCGAGATCAGCCCGACCCGGCCGGTCCTGGTGGACCGGTTCCTGGACGACGCGATCGAGATCGACGTCGACGCGCTGTACGACGGCACCGAGCTGTACCTCGGCGGCGTCATGGAGCACATCGAGGAGGCCGGTATCCACTCCGGTGACTCCGCCTGTGCGCTGCCGCCGATCACGCTGGGCGGGTTCGACATCAAGCGGCTGCGCGCCTCGACCGAGGCCATCGCCAAGGGTGTCGGCGTGCGCGGGCTGATCAACATCCAGTTCGCGCTGTCCGGGGACATCCTCTACGTGCTGGAAGCCAATCCCCGCGCATCCCGCACGGTTCCCTTCACCTCCAAGGCCACCGCCGTCCCGCTCGCCAAGGCCGCCGCCCGCATCTCGCTCGGCGCGACCATCGCCGAGCTGCGCACCGAGGGCCTCCTGCCGAAGACCGGTGACGGCGGCACGCTGCCGCTGGACGCGCCGATCTCCGTCAAGGAGGCCGTCATGCCGTGGTCGCGGTTCCGCGACATCCACGGGCGCGGTGTCGACACGGTCCTGGGGCCGGAGATGCGCTCCACCGGCGAGGTCATGGGCATCGACTCGGTCTTCGGTACGGCGTACGCCAAGTCGCAGGCCGGGGCGTACGGGCCGCTGCCGACGTCCGGGCGGGCGTTCATCTCGGTCGCCAACCGGGACAAGCGCTCGATGATCTTCCCGGCCCGTGAGCTCGTCGCGCACGGCTTCGAGCTGATGGCCACCTCCGGCACGGCCGAGGTCCTCAAGCGCAACGGCATCAACGCCACGATCGTGCGCAAGCAGTCCGAAGGCACCGGCCCAGGCGGTGAGAAGACGATCGTCCAGCACATCCACGACGGCGAGGTCGACCTCATCGTCAACACGCCCTACGGCACCGGCGGCCGCCTCGACGGCTACGAGATCCGTACGGCTGCCGTGGCCCGCTCCGTGCCCTGCCTGACCACCGTCCAGGCACTGGCCGCAGCGGTTCAGGGCATCGACGCCCTCAACGGCGGCGACGTCGGCGTCCGCTCCCTCCAGGAACACGCCGAGCACTTGACCGCGGCGCGCGACTAGCCGCCTGAGAGGAAGGGGGACACCGGAAACGGTGTCCCCCTCTTCGCGAGCCCCGTCGAGCACACCGAGCACCTAGGACATCACTCCATGTACAAGTTCTTCTTCCGGCTGGTCTTCAAGCGGATGGACCCAGAACAGGCCCACTACGCCGCCTTCCGCTGGATCCGCCTCGCCGCCCGCATCCCCGTCCTACGCACCTTCCTCGCCGCCGCTCTCGCACCCCGCCACAAGGAGCTGCGCACCGAGGCGCTCGGCCTCCGTATGCACGGTCCTTTCGGGCTGGCCGCCGGCTTCGACAAGAACGCGGTCGCGATCGACGGCATGGCGATGCTCGGCTTCGACCACATCGAGATCGGCACCGTCACCGGTGAACCGCAGCCCGGCAACCCCAAGCGGCGGCTCTTCCGCCTCGTCGCGGACCGCGCGCTGATCAACCGCATGGGCTTCAACAACGAGGGCTCCGCCGCCGTCGCCGCCCGTCTCGCCTCCCGTAACCCGGTCTTCCGCACCACCGTCGGCGTCAACATCGGCAAGACCAAGGTCGTGCCGGAGGCCGAGGCCGCCGCCGACTACGTGAAGTCCACCGAGGCCCTCGCCGCCCACGCGGACTACCTCGTCGTCAACGTCTCCTCGCCCAACACCCCGGGCCTGCGCAACCTCCAGGCCACCGAGTCGCTGCGGCCGCTGCTCACCGCCGTCCGCGAGGCCGCCGACCGTACCGTCACCGACCGCCGCGTCCCGCTGCTCGTCAAGATCGCCCCGGACCTCGCGGACGAGGACGTGGACGCGGTCGCCGACCTCGCCGTGGAGCTGGGTCTCGACGGGATCATCGCCACCAACACCACCATCGCCCGCGAAGGGCTCGGCCTGACGTCCGTCCCCGAACTGGTGGCCGAGACCGGCGGACTCTCCGGCGCACCCCTCAAGGAGCGCTCCCTGGCCGTCCTGAGCCGCCTGTACGCCCGCGTCGGGACCCGGATCACCCTGGTGGGCGTCGGGGGCGTGGAGAGCGCCGAGGACGCCTGGCAGCGGATCCTGGCCGGGGCCACCCTCGTACAGGGCTACAGCGCCTTCGTCTACGAGGGCCCCTTCTACGCCCGCGCGATCCACAAGGGCCTCGCCGCCCGCCTCGCCGCATCCCCGTACGCCACCCTCGCCGAGGCCGTCGGCGCGGAGACCCGGAAGAAGGCCGCCCTGTGACCCCCGAACCCTTCGGCGCGCGCCTGCGCCACGCCATGGACACCCGCGGGCCGCTCTGCGTCGGCATCGATCCGCACGCCTCCCTGCTCACCTCATGGGGGCTCGACGACGACATCGCGGGCCTCGAGCGCTTCACCCGGACCACCGTGGAGGCCCTGGCCGACCGGGTCGCCGTCCTCAAGCCGCAGTCGGCGTTCTTCGAGCGGTTCGGCTCGCGCGGCATCGCCGTACTGGAGAAGGCCGTCGCCGAGGCACGGTCCGCCGGAGCGCTCGTCCTCATGGACGCCAAGCGCGGTGACATCGGCTCCACCATGGGCGCCTACGCGGCGACCTACCTGGACCAGGACTCCCCGCTCTTCTCCGACGCGGTCACGCTCTCGCCGTACCTCGGGTTCGGCTCGCTGCGCCCGGCCCTCGACGCGGCCGCCGTCTCCGGCGCGGGCGTCTTCGTCCTGGCCCTCACCTCCAACCCGGAGGGTGCGGAGGTCCAGCGCGCCACCGCCGCCGACGGCCGCTCGCTGGCGCAGCTGATGCTCGACCACATGGCGGCGGAGAACGCGGGCGCGGCCCCGCTCGGCTCGGTCGGTGCGGTGGTCGGGGCGACGCTCGGCGACGCGGGCGTGAACCTGGCGATCAACGGACCGCTCCTCGCGCCCGGCATCGGCGCCCAGGGCGCGACCCCGGCGGATCTCCCGGCGGTGTTCGGCGACGCGGTCGGCAACGTCGTGCCGAGCGTGAGCCGGGGCGTGCTGCGCCACGGTCCGGACGCGTCAGGGCTGCGCGAAGCGGCCGAGCGGTTCGCGGACGAGGTCCGCGCTGCCGTCTCCGGCAGTTGACCCTGGCACGTTTGCGGGCCGCTGACGAGTTACTGACCGGAAACCCGGTGGTTATGCGTTAAATGTCCTGGTCGGCCAAGGCTGACCAGGACTTTTCGTCTGTTCTCGCTGACTACAGCGGCCTTGGCCGCTAGTCTCCGTCGAGAGCAGCCGAGCACACCGTGTTCGTCGCTCACCTGGTGGAGGGCGTCCAGCTTCCCCACCGGTCCGTATCCGACAGATCGACATCCGAGGTGACGTAGGCGTGGCTCTTCCGCCCCTTACCCCTGAACAGCGCGCAGCCGCGCTCGAAAAGGCCGCCGCGGCTCGCCGGGAGCGGGCCGAGGTCAAGAATCGACTCAAGCACTCCGGCGCCTCCCTCCACGAGGTCATCAAGCAGGGCCAGGAGAACGACGTCATCGGGAAGATGAAGGTCTCCGCCCTCCTGGAGTCCCTGCCGGGCGTCGGCAAGGTCCGCGCCAAGCAGATCATGGAGCGTCTCGGCATCTCCGAAAGCCGCCGGGTCCGGGGTCTCGGCTCCAACCAGATCGCATCCCTGGAGCGGGAGTTCGGCGGCAGCCCCGCCTGACCTCCCGGCCGCCGATCCGTCCGGCGTTCTCAGGCACTCCTGGGAACCTGGATAATCGCTCCATGGCTGCAACATCCCGGGGGACGTCCCCCGTACCCCCGGACGTACGTCCGCGGCTGACCGTGCTCTCCGGCCCCTCCGGGGTCGGCAAGAGCACGGTCGTCGCTCATATGCGCTCCGTGCACCCCGAGGTCTGGCTCTCCGTGTCGGCGACGACCCGCAAGCCGCGCCCCGGGGAGCGCAACGGTGTCCACTACTTCTTCGTGAACGACGAGGAGTTCGACAAGCTCGTCGCCAACGGTGAGCTGCTGGAGTGGGCCGAGTTCGCGGGCAACCGCTACGGCACACCGCGCCGTGCCGTGCTCGACCGCCTGGAGGCGGGTGAGCCGGTGCTGCTGGAGATCGACCTCCAGGGGGCGCGGCTGGTCCGCCAGTCGATGGACGACGCGCGCCTGGTCTTCCTGGCTCCGCCGAGCTGGGAGGAGCTGGTGCGCCGGCTCACCGGCCGGGGCACCGAGGCGCCCGAGGTGATCGAGCGCAGGCTCGCCGCCGCGAAGGTCGAGCTGGCCGCCGAGGCCGAGTTCGATACGACGCTCGTCAACACCTCCGTCGAGGATGTCGCGCGCGAGCTGCTAGCCTTGATGCTTCAGGCCTAGATCCCCGTGATCGTCCAGATCTCCCGGATCTCTGATCTACACCCCCTTCGGAAGGCAGAGAGTGTCCTCTTCCATCACCACGCCCGAGGGCATCATCAACCCGCCGATTGATGAGCTCCTCGAGGCCACCGACTCGAAGTACAGCCTGGTGATCTACGCCGCCAAGCGCGCGCGTCAGATCAACGCGTACTACTCGCAGCTCGGCGAAGGTCTCCTTGAGTACGTCGGTCCGCTCGTCGACACCCACGTGCACGAGAAGCCGCTGTCGATCGCGCTCCGCGAGATCAACGCGGGCCTGCTGACCTCCGAGCCCATCGAGGGCCCCGCTCAGTAAGCTTCCTTCCCACCTCAGGCCCGGCGGCCCGTCCGCCGGGCCTGAGGTGTGTCCGGGGCCGGGTGAACACGCCCGGTGCGGTGAGGCAGCATGGGAACCACGCCACTTAGTTGCTTACTTACCTACCTACGTTGCCGAGTGCGGGGAGACGCAGTGGACAAGCCGAAGGTCGTCCTGGGGGTCAGCGGGGGCATCGCCGCCTACAAGGCGTGCGAGCTGCTGCGCCGGCTGACCGAGTCCGGGCACGATGTACGGGTCGTCCCGACCGCCTCGTCGCTGCACTTCGTCGGCGCCGCCACCTGGTCCGCGCTCTCCGGCCACCCTGTCTCCGACCAGGTCTGGGACGACGTCCACGAGGTGCCCCACGTACGGATCGGACAGGGCGCCGACCTCGTCGTCGTCGCCCCGGCCACCGCCGACATGCTGGCCAAGGCCGCCCACGGGCTCGCCGACGACCTGCTCACCAACACGCTCCTGACCGCCCGCTGTCCGGTGGTCTTCGCCCCGGCGATGCACACCGAGATGTGGGAGCACCCGGCCACCCAGGAGAACGTCGCCGCCTTGCGCCGCCGGGGCGCCGTCGTCATCGAGCCCGCCGTGGGGCGGCTCACCGGCGTCGACACCGGCAAGGGCCGGCTGCCGGACCCGGGCGAGATCTTCGAGGTCTGCCGCCGGGTGCTGGCGCGCGGGGTCACCGAACCCGATCTCGCGGGCCGCCATGTGGTGATCAGCGCCGGCGGCACCCGCGAGCCCCTGGACCCGGTGCGCTACCTCGGCAACCGGTCCTCCGGCAAGCAGGGCTACGCGCTGGCGCGCACCGCCGTGGCCCGGGGTGCCCGCGTCACCCTGATCGAGGCCGACACCGGCCTGCCCGACCCGGCCGGGGCCGATGTCGTACGGGTCGGCACGGCGGTCCAGCTGCGGGAGGCGGTCCTGGAGGCGGCCGCCGACGCGGACGTCGTGGTGATGGCGGCGGCCGTGGCCGACTTCCGTCCCGCCGCCTACGCCACCGGCAAGATCAAGAAGAAGGACGGCGAGGAGGCGCCCGTCGTCCCGCTCGTCCGCAACCCCGACATCCTCGCCGAGATCGCCGCCGACCGGGCCCGGCCCGGTCAGCTCGTGGTGGGTTTCGCCGCCGAGACCGACGACGTCCTCGTCAACGGCCGGGCCAAGCTCCGCCGCAAGGGGTGCGATCTGCTCGTGGTCAACGAGGTGGGGGAGCGCAAGACCTTCGGCTCAGAGGAGAACGAGGCGGTCGTCCTCGCCGCCGACGGAACGGAGACCCCGGTGCCGCACGGACCCAAGGAAGCGCTCGCCGACACGGTCTGGGATCTGGTTTCGGGAAGGTTCCAGCAGATGTGACAATCAACCCTCCGGCCGAGCCAGAGTGGTTCATAACGGGATGTAACCACCGCCCGGAAGGGTGGATTATCCTTCAGGTGTCCGCCGTGTCACGGGCTGTCGCGCTCCAAAGGGCGAGACGCATGCCCCGTCCGCCGGGCGTGACCGATAAACTGGTCGACGGTACGTACCGAGCGCAGCTCTCGGCCGTGCCACCCATGATCAGCCAGCAGCCGCTGCAACCCCAGGGAGCGATGTGTCCCGCCGTCTCTTCACCTCGGAATCTGTCACCGAGGGTCACCCCGACAAGATCGCTGACCAGATCAGCGACACGATCCTCGACGCGCTCCTGCGCGACGACCCCGCTTCGCGCGTCGCCGTCGAGACCTTGATCACCACCGGTCTGGTGCATGTCGCGGGCGAGGTCACGACCAAGGCCTACGCCGACATCCCCAACCTTGTGCGCAACAAGGTGCTGGAGATCGGCTACGACTCCTCCAAAAAGGGCTTCGACGGTGCCTCCTGCGGCGTCTCGGTCTCCATCGGCGCGCAGTCGCCGGACATCGCGCAGGGCGTCGACACCGCGTACGAGAAGCGGGTCGAGGGTGACGAGGACGAGCTCGACAAGCAGGGCGCCGGCGACCAGGGCCTGATGTTCGGGTACGCCTGCGACGAGACCCCCGAGCTCATGCCGCTCCCGATCCACATCGCGCACCGCCTCTCGCGGCGCCTGTCCGAGGTGCGGAAGAACGGGACCATCCCCTACCTCCGCCCCGACGGCAAGACCCAGGTCACCATCGAGTACGACGGCGACAAGGCGGTCCGCCTGGACACCGTGGTCGTCTCCTCGCAGCACGCCAGCGACATCGACCTGGACTCGCTGCTCGCGCCCGACATCCGCGAGTTCGTCGTCGAGCACGTGCTCGCGCAGCTCGTCGAGGACGGCATCAAGCTGGACACCGAGGGCTACCGCCTCCTGGTGAACCCGACCGGCCGCTTCGAGATCGGCGGCCCGATGGGCGACGCCGGCCTCACCGGCCGCAAGATCATCATCGACACCTACGGCGGCATGGCCCGCCACGGTGGCGGCGCCTTCTCCGGCAAGGACCCGTCCAAGGTCGACCGCTCGGCGGCGTACGCGATGCGCTGGGTGGCGAAGAACGTGGTGGCCGCCGGGCTCGCCACCCGCTGCGAGGTCCAGGTCGCCTACGCGATCGGCAAGGCCGAGCCGGTCGGCCTCTTCGTCGAGACCTTCGGCACCGCCGCCGTCGACACGGAGAAGATCGAGCACGCGATCGGTGAAGTCTTCGACCTCCGCCCGGCCGCGATCATCCGTGACCTCGACCTGCTCCGCCCGATCTACGCCCAGACCGCCGCGTACGGGCACTTCGGCCGCGAGCTCCCGGACTTCACCTGGGAGCGCACCGACCGCGTGGACGCGCTGCGCGCGGCCGCCGGCCTCTAGCAGAACAGTGCACGACAGCGGGGCCCGGACACCGAACGTGGTGGCCGGGCCCCGCTGCTCTGCCGTTCTCGTGCTCTGTGTCTCTGCGCGGGCCGCCGCTGTCAGTGCCGTCTGGTAGGAATTTGGCTGTGAGCAGCGAGAACGAGCAGTCCGCCGAACCGGGAGCCGGGGCGGCCGAGCCCGGGGCCGGGGCGCCGGAGCAGCTCGCGCTGATCCGGGAGACCGTGCGCCGGGCGAAGGTGCCGCGCGCCAAGCCGCGCACCTGGCGCGGCGCCCCGCTCGCCAAGGAGCTGCCCGTGGCCCGGGTGCTGGTCAACAAGGGCGTGCTCCACCTCGACCAGTTCTTCGACTACGCGGTCCCCGAGGAGTTGGACGCCGACGCCCAGCCCGGCGTGCGCGTACGGGTGCGGTTCGGCGCCGGGCGCCACAACGTGCAGGGCGGGCGGCGCGAGGGCGGCGGCCTGATCGACGGGTTCATCGTCGAGCGCCGCGCCGAGTCCGACTACCAGGGCACGCTGGCCGCCCTCGCCTATGTCGTCTCCCCGGAGCCGGTCCTCGGGCCCGAGCTGCTGGCGCTCTCGCGGGCGGTGGCCGACCGGTACGCGGGCAGCCTCGCCGACGTCCTCCAGCTCGCCGTGCCACCGCGCAACGGCCGCGCCGAGTCCAAGCCGTCCCCGGAGCCCCTGCCGCCGCCCCCGGCCCCGGAACCGGGCACCTGGGAGCGGTACGGCCAGGGCCCCGCCTTCCTCCGCGCCCTGGCCGAGGGCGGCGCGCCCCGAGCCGTCTGGACGGCCCTGCCGGGACCGCACTGGCCCGCCGAGATCGCCCGGGCCGTCGCGGCCGCGCTCTCCTCCGGGCGCGGCGCGCTCGTCGTGGTCCCGGACGGCCGGGTCGCGGGGCGCGTGGACGCCGCCCTGACCGAGGTTCTCGGCGTGGGCCGCCACGCGCTGCTCACCGCCGACTCCGGCCCCGAGAAGCGCTACCGCCAGTGGCTCGCGGTGCGGCGGGGCTCGGTGCGGGCGGTCGTCGGGACCCGCGCCGCCATGTTCGCCCCGGTCCGGGACCTCGGCCTCGTCGCCGTCTGGGACGACGGGGACTCCAGCTACAGCGACACCAACGCACCTTTCCCGCACGTCCGCGAGGTCCTGGAGCTACGGGCCGCCCAGGGCCGGTGCGCCTTCCTGCTCGGCGGTACCAGCTGCACGGTCGAGGCCGCCCAGCTCGTGGAGAGCGGCTGGGCGCTGCCCCTGATCGCGGACCGGGAGCAGCTGCGGAGGGCCGCGCCCCTCATCCGTACGGTCGGGGACGGCGAGCTGGCCCGGGACGGCGCCGCCCGCTCCGCCCGGCTGCCGAGCCTCGCCTGGCAGACCGTGCGCGACGGCCTGCGCACCGGTCCGGTCCTGGTCCAGGTGCCCCGCCGGGGTTACGCGCCCCGCCTCGCCTGCGAGCGCTGCCGCACGCCCGCCCGCTGCCGCCACTGCGCCGGGCCCCTGGAGGCGCCCGACCAGCAGGACCTGAACTGCGCCTGGTGCGGGCAGGCCGAGCGTGCCTGGCACTGCGCGGAGTGCGGCTCCAACCGGCTGCGCGCCCAGATCGTCGGCGCCCGCCGCACCGCGGAGGAGCTGGGCCGCGCCTTCCCGGCCGTGCCCGTCCGTACGTCGGGGCGCGACCACATCCTCGACGCGGTCCCGGCCGCCCCCGCGCTGGTGGTCTCCACGCCCGGCGCGGAGCCGGTCGCCGAGGGCGGATACGCGGCGGCGCTGCTCCTGGACGGCTGGGCCATGCTCGGCAGGCCCGACCTGCGGGCGGGGGAGGAGGCGCTGCGCCGGTGGACGGCGGCGGGCGCGCTGGTGCGCGGGCAGGACGAGGGCGGCACGGTGGTGATCGTCGCCGAGCCGACGCTGCGCCCGGTGCAGGCGCTGGTCCGCTGGGACCCGGCCGGCTTCGCCCGCCGTGAGCTGGCTGACCGGGCCGAGCTGCGCTTCCCGCCGGTCTCCCGGATGGCCTCGGTGACCGGCCCCGCGGAGGCCCTGGCGTCCTTCCTCGCCGCTGCCGACCTGCCGCCGGAGGCCGAGATCCTGGGCCCGGTGCCGGTCCCGCCGGCCGAACCGGGCCGCCCGCGCAGACCGTCGGACGCGCCGCCGGGCGAGAGCTGGGAGCGCGTTCTGGTCCGCGTGGTGCCGGGACGCGGGGCGGCGCTCGCGGGCGCGCTGAAGACGGCACAGGCGGCCCGTACCGCCAAGGGCGGGGGAGGGGGAGAGCAGGTGCGGATCAGGATCGATCCGCCGGACATCGGGTGAGTGCGTCGCGCGGGAGAGGGGCGGCGGGCCGGGGAGACCGCCGCTCCGGTGACGTACGTACGGCCCCGTGGTCAGCCGTTGCGCGGGCCCGGGAAGGCTCCGGGGCGCAGCTCCTCACGGACCGGCTGCTGGCCCGCCGAGGGCTGCGGCGGCATCGAGCGGGCCGCGGGCACCGAGGGCCCCTGGGAGATGGCGCCGCCGGAGGACGGTCCCGGCAGGCCGGGACCTACCGAGACCGGGCGGGCCGTCGTCGTGGTGTCGGTGCCCGTCTCGGCCGTCGGGGACTGGGCCGTGGCCCGGCGCGTACCGTAACGGCGGTGTACCGCCTGCTTGGTGACCCCCAGCGCCGAGCCCACCGCGTCCCAGGAGAAGCCGAGCGAGCGGTCGAAGTCCACCGCCGCGGTGACCAGGGTCTCGACGCTGTCCCGCAGTTCCTGGGCGAGGCGGACGGTGGGGGCCGGGGCCCTGCCGTAGACGACGAAGCCCGCGGAGGGGCCGGAGCGGCGCGGGCGGTAGACGTTGCCCAGCTGGGCGGTGAGTGTGCGCAGCGCGTCCACCTGCCGCCGGACCCGCTCGATGTCCCGCACCAGGAGGTGCAGGCTGGCCCGCGCTTGGGCGTCGTGGGTTGCGTGGTCGGCCATGAAGAAGCCTCTCGAACCGGCGTTGAAAGGGATCGGGCCGCATCGGGGCGGCCCGCTTCGGTCAATCTCCTTTGACCAACGCCCGAGCCGGGTATGTGGTCACGCTATCGGGGCGTATGTGCATATGCACAGGGCGTGCGCGGCGCGCGTGCGCCCCCTGTTCGCCGCCCCCCCGCGCGAGGGGCCGCCGCCTCGCGCGAGGGAGCGGCCGGGCCCTGTCCGCCCCGAGACTCTAGACTGGTGTGCTGCTCGTCACCGTACGTCTTGGCCCGAGAGGCAGTCAGCCACCCATGAAGCTCGTCTTCGCCGGAACCCCCGAGGTCGCCGTCCCCGCCCTGGACGCCCTGATCGCCTCCGACCGCCACGAGGTGGCCGCCGTTGTGACCCGGCCCGACGCCCCCGCCGGGCGCGGCCGCCGGCTGGTGGCCAGCCCGGTGGCCGAACGGGCGGTGGAGGCCGGGATCGAGGTGCTCAAGCCGGCGAAGCCCCGGGACGAGGAGTTCCTGGCCCGGCTGCGGGAGATCGCTCCGGACTGCTGCCCGGTCGTCGCCTACGGGGCCCTGCTGCCCAAGGTGGCCCTGGACGTGCCCGCCCGGGGCTGGGTCAACCTGCACTTCTCGCTGCTGCCCGCCTGGCGCGGCGCCGCGCCCGTGCAGCACTCCCTGATGGCCGGGGACGAGGTGACCGGCGCCTCCACCTTCCTGATCGAGGAGGGGCTCGACTCCGGCCCGGTCTACGGGGTCCTCACCGAGGAGATCCGGCCCACCGACACCAGCGGCGACCTCCTCACCCGGCTCGCCTTCGCCGGTGCCGGACTGCTGGCGGCCACCATGGACGGTATCGAGGACGGCACCCTGCACGCCGTGCCGCAGCCTCCCGAAGGCGTCACCCTGGCCCCGAAGATCACCGTGGAGGATGCCCGGATCGACTGGTCGGCCCCCGCCCTGCGCGTCGACCGCGTGGTTCGCGGCTGCACCCCCGCGCCCGGCGCCTGGACCCTGTTCCGTGGCGAGCGGCTCAAGCTCATCCAGGCCACGCCCGTCCTGGACCGCACCGACCTGGCGCCCGGCGAGCTGGCGGCGGCGAAGAACAACGTGTACGTGGGCACCGGCTCGCACGCCGTCGAGCTGCTCTGGGTCCAGCCGCAGGGCAAGAAGCCGATGAAGGCCGCCGACTGGGCGCGCGGTGTCCGCATCGCCCACGGCGAGCTGCTGGGGCTGTAGCGCCTTTCGCCCGGAGAACCTCCCGTACGAGGGGCCGGGAACGGCGACGTACGCTGGGAGGGTTCGGCCCCCTCACCCTCAGCGGAGCACCTTTCACGTGAACGACCAGCCGCGTCGCCGTCCCGCCAAGCCCCACCGCCGCCCGCAGAAGGACCCCGTCCGCTTCCTCGCCTTCGAGGCGCTGCGGGCCGTCGACGAGCGGGACGCGTACGCCAACCTCGTGCTGCCCCCGCTGCTGAAGAAGGCCCGCGCCAAGGGCGACTTCGACGCCCGGGACGCGGCGCTGGCGACCGAGCTGGTCTACGGGACGCTGCGCCGCCAGGGCACGTACGACGCGATCGTGGCGGCCTGCATCGACCGGCCGCTGCGCGAGGTCGACCCGCCGGTCCTGGACGTCCTGAACATGGGCGTCCACCAGCTGCTCGGCACCCGCATCCCCACCCACGCGGCCGTCTCCGCCAGTGTGGAGCTGGCCCGGGTGGTGCTGGGCGAGGGGCGGGCGAAGTTCGTCAACGCGGTGCTGCGCAAGGTGACCGCGCACGACCTGGACGGCTGGGTGGAGAAGGTCGCGCCCTCGTACGACGAGGACGCGGAGGACCACCTCGCCGTCGTCCACTCGCACCCGCGCTGGGTCGTCTCGGCGCTCTGGGACGCGCTCGGCGGCGGCCGTGCCGGGATCGAGGACCTGCTGGAGGCCGACAACGAGCGGCCCGAGGTGACCCTGGTGGCCCGTCCCGGCCGCTCCACCACCGACGAGCTGGTCAAGGCGCTCGGCGAGGAGAACGCGCTGCCGGGCCGCTGGTCCCCGTACGCCGTACGGATGGCCGAGGGCGGCGAGCCCGGTGCGCTCACGGCGGTCCAGGAGGGCCGGGCGGGCGTCCAGGACGAGGGCAGCCAGCTGGTGGCCGCCGCGCTCGCCGCCGCCCCCGTGGAGGGCCGCGACACCCGCTGGCTGGACGGCTGCGCCGGCCCCGGCGGGAAGGCCGCTCTGCTGGCCGCGCTCGCCGCCGACCGGGGCGCGACCCTGCTCGCCGCCGAGAAGCAGCCGCACCGCGCCCGGCTGGTCGAGCGGGCGCTCGCCGGCAACCCGGGTCCGTACCAGGTGATCACCACCGACGGCACCCGCCCGCCGTGGCTGCCCGGCACCTTCGACCGCATCCTGATGGACGTGCCGTGCTCCGGCCTGGGCGCGCTGCGCCGCCGTCCCGAGGCCCGCTGGCGGCGCCGCGCCGAGGACCTGGAGAGCTTCGCGCCGCTCCAACGCGGGCTGCTGCGCGAGGCGTTGAAGGCCGTACGGGTCGGAGGCGTCGTCGGCTACGCTACCTGCTCGCCGCATCTCGCCGAGACCCGGGTCGTCGTCGAGGACGTGCTGAAGGGGCGCGGCGGCGAGCCGGTGAAGGCCGAGTGGGTCGACGCCCGTCTGCTGATGCCGGGCGTGCCCGCGCTCGGCGACGGGCCCGACGTCCAGCTCTGGCCGCATCTGCACGGCACGGACGCCATGTATCTCGCTCTGCTGCGCAGGACCGGCTGAATATCGCCCGTCAGCGGGCCCTCCCGTATGGCAAAGGAACAGTAAAGCGCAGGCAAAATGCGCAGAATGTGCGAACTGTGATGGCCCGGTGAGGCTTCGGCGACCGCCGAGGCGGGGAACCGGCGCGGAACGTGGCAGGCTTGGGTCATGGCGCAGATCAACCCCAGCATCCTGTCCGCCGATTTCGCGCGTCTCGCCGATGAGGCGAAGGCCGTCGAAGGCGCGGACTGGCTCCATGCCGACGTGATGGACAACCACTTCGTGCCCAATCTGACGCTCGGCGTGCCGATCGTCGAGGCGCTCGGGAAGGCCACGGACACCCCGCTGGACTGCCACCTCATGATCGAGGACCCGGACCGCTGGGCTCCGCAGTACGCGGAGGCGGGCGCCGGCTCGGTCACCTTCCACGTGGAGGCGGCGGCGGCGCCGGTGCGCCTGGCGCGGGAGATCCGGGCGAAGGGGGCGCGGGCGTCGATGGCGCTCAAGCCCGCGACGCCGATCGAGCCGTACGAGGACCTGCTCCCCGAGCTCGACATGCTGCTGATCATGACGGTCGAGCCGGGCTTCGGCGGCCAGGCCTTCCTGGACATCATGCTGCCGAAGATCCGCCGCACCCGGGAGCTGATCGGCAAGCACGGCCTCGACCTCTGGCTCCAGGTCGACGGCGGGGTCTCCGCCGCCACGATCGAGCGGTGCGCCGAGGCGGGCGCGGATGTGTTCGTCGCGGGTTCGGCGGTGTACGGGGCGAAGGACCCGGCGGCTGCGGTGCGGGGTCTGCGGGCGCAGGCGGAGGCGGTCACGGCCGCCGCGCCCTGGGCATGCGGCCACTGAGACAAAGGGCAGATGAACGCGGCCCGACGGGGCCGATCAAGGATCGCCGGATCTGACAGGATGACGGCGTATCGGGTGTGTGAACAGCAGTGAGGAGATCGCGGTGTCTGGCATCTCGGCGGGTCGGTCAGCCATGCGGATGGGACCCGCGGAGCTGGTGCAGGCGGCGGCCATGGCCCGTCGTTTCTACCTGGAGGGCAAGTCCAAGATCCAGATCGCCGAGGAGTTCGGCGTCAGCCGCTTCAAGGTGGCCCGGGTCCTGGAGACGGCCCTGGAGCGTGATCTCGTACGGATCGAGATCCGGGTACCGGCCGAGCTGGACGCCGAACGCTCCGACGCGCTCCGGGCCCGCTACGGGCTGCGCCACGCGGTCGTCGTCGAGTCCCCGGCCGACGAACAGGACGACGCCCCCGACCCGGAGAACCTGGGCGAGGTGGCGGCCGACCTCCTCGGTGAGCTGGTGGCCGAGGGCGATGTGCTCGGCCTGGCCTGGGGCCGCTCCACCATCCACATGGCGGCGGCGCTCGACCGGCTCCCGCCCTGCACGGTCGTCCAGCTGACCGGCGTCTACGACGCGGGCACCGCCGAGCGCGGCTCCGTCGAGGCGGTCCGCCGCGCCGCCCAGGTGTCCGGCGGCGAGGCCCACCCCATCTACGCCCCGATGCTGCTGCCCGACCCGGCCACGGCCGCAGCGCTGCGCGAGCAGACCGGCATCGCCCGCGCCTTCGAGTACTTCGACAAGGTGACGGTCGCCGCGGTCTCCATCGGCTCCTGGGAGCCGGGCATCTCCACGGTCCACGACATGCTCTCCGACGAGGAGCGCGCCCACTACGCCTCGCTCGGCGTCGCCGCCGAGATGTCCGCCCACCTCTTCGACTCCGACGGCCGCAGAGTCGGCCGCGATCTCGGCGAGCGCTGTATCACCGTGGAGGCGGACCGGCTGCGCCGGATCCCCGAGGTCGTGGCGATCGCGGGCGGTCTGCGCAAGGCGGCCGCGATCGGGGCCGTACTGCGGTCCGGGCTGGTCACCAGCCTGGTGACGGACACCGCCGCGGCCGACTACCTGCTCACGGAGTCGGCGGCCGGAGTCCGCCCTGCGCTGGAGCGGGCGGACCCGGACGGGGAATGAAGAGCGTTGTCGTGAGGAGGCCGGGCACCCCGCGTCGGGGGTGCCCGGCCTCCTCACGTAACGCCTCGGCTTTCACCCGCTCAACGCCTCAGCCCTGGCGCGGAACCTCCGCCGCACACGGCGCCGCCGCCTCCGCGTGGTCCGGCGCTATGCCCAGCACGGTCTCCTCCAGATACTCCTGCGGCTCCTCGTACTGCCCCACATCGGCCGGGTTGTAGCGCGGCGTCTGGCGCGACCAGTCCAGGTTGCCGCGCATCCAGCTGCGCATCCCTTCGAGGTACGGCACCAGCAGGCCGGTCAGCTCCGGATACAGCTCCAGCAGCTCGTCCTCGGCGGTGAGGAACCGCTCCGTCTCCAGCGCCAGCCGCTCCGCGACATGGTCCAGCGCCTGCTGCTCGCCGAGACCGCGGTGGTGGCGGACCAGGTGGACCAGGTTGTGGATCTCGCCGAGCACCTGCTCCTTCTCGAAGGAGTAGACGTCGTTGGCCCAGCACACATGGTTGCAGGAGGCCTCCAGCGCGGTGATGAACCGGGGGTCGTTGTGGAGCGACTCCGGCGCCTCGATGCCGGTGACGATCTCTATGAGGTCCATGCAGACGTGGATGGCCCCGGTGTGCCGCCGCTTGGCGATGTACGTCTCCTCGGACGGCACCACGTCGTCGGCGCGGTTTCCCGCCTCCCAGGTGGTGGCCGTCCTGAGGTAGGTGATCAGATGCCAGGCGAACCGGGTCCGCCAGTGGGGCGCCGCGCTCGGCGTCGTACGTTCCCACAGGTCCATCAGCGCTGTCACGGCGGCCGGCAGCTCCTCGCCCGGCAGCGGCGCCGGGGCGGTGCCGTCCACGACGGCGCGCATCCGCTCCACCACGGCGCGCACCAGCTCGGGGGAGCGGCCGAGGTGGCCGTCGTCGAGCTGGTCGTCGACGAGGAAGAGCCACACGAACCAGTCGGCCACCAGATCGAGGTGTTCCGGACCTGCCGTCGGGTAGACCATGCCGACGAACGCGCCGAAATCGGCTTGTTCGAAGCGGTTCATCGCGGACTCGCGGTGCACCAGACCCGTCTGTCTGATCCAGCTGGCCAGGTGACCGCGTGTGTGCCCGACGTGCGGGTTGGTCCGCTGGGGGAACGGGCAGTAGATGTCCGGCAGTTCGCTGTCCACAGGCGGATCTGGATCCTCTCCGGTCAAACGGTGTGCCGAGGCCGTCGATGTGCCCGAGCGGCACCTCGGACACCCCCGAGACCTGCGGCTTTGAAGCTACCTGACCCCTTGTCACCGGGTCCAGAGATGGTGATCACGAATGAATCGAATCCTGTTCGGGTAGAGTCCGTGGGTAAGGCAGGTTCCACTTGCCCGGGACCCCCCGACCACCTCCCCGGAGGCCTCCAAGCGTCTTTTGGAGGAACAGACGAACGCGGGGGTCTTTTGCTGTGTCTTCGTGGAAACGACCTGCACCGTTTCGTATGAAAAAATGAGTGTTATGCGCTTTCTTGAGCCGGGCACCGGTCGCTACACAGACTCCTCCGTGGTTCCGTACGACCTCACGTACGACGACGTCTTCATGGTCCCGGGCCGCTCCGCCGTCGGATCCCGCCAGGCCGTGGACCTCTCCTCGCCCGACGGCACAGGGACGACGATCCCGCTCGTGGTCGCCAACATGACCGCCATCGCGGGCCGCCGGATGGCCGAAACCATCGCCCGCCGCGGCGGTCTCGTCGTCATCCCCCAGGACATCCCGATCGAGGTCGTCACCGACGTCATCACCTGGGTCAAGACGCGCCACCTCGTCCTGGACACCCCGATCGAGCTGGCCCCCGGCCAGACCGTCGCCGACGCGCTCTCCCTGCTGCCCAAGCGGGCGCACGGCGCGGGCGTCGTCGTCGACGAGGACCGCCGCCCGGTCGGTGTCGTCACCGACCACGACCTGACCGGCGTCGACCGCTTCACCCAGCTCTCCGAGGTCATGTCCAAGGACCTGGTGGTCCTGGACGCGGACATCGACCCGCGCGACGCCTTCAACAAGCTCGACGGCGCCAACCGCAAGCTCGCGCCCGCCGTGGACCAGGACGGCCGGCTCGTCGGCATCCTCACCCGCAAGGCCGCCCTGCGCGCCACCCTCTACACCCCCGCCACCGACGACCAGGGGCGGCTGCGCATCGCGGCCGCCGTCGGCATCAACGGCGATGTGGCGGGCAAGGCCAAGCAGCTCCTCGACGCGGGCGTCGACACGCTCGTCGTGGACACCGCCCACGGCCACCAGGAATCCATGATCGCCGCGGTGAAGGCCGTACGCGCCCTGGACCCGCAGGTCCCGATCGTCGCGGGCAACATCGTCGCCGCCGAGGGCGTGCGCGACCTGATCGAGGCGGGCGCCGACATCATCAAGGTCGGCGTCGGCCCCGGCGCCATGTGCACCACCCGGATGATGACCGGCGTCGGCCGGCCGCAGTTCTCCGCCGTCCTGGAGTGCGCCGCCGAGGCGAAGAAGCACGGCAAGCACGTCTGGGCCGACGGAGGCGTCCGCCACCCGCGCGACGTCGCCATGGCGCTCGCCGCCGGCGCGTCCAACGTCATGATCGGCTCCTGGTTCGCGGGGACGTACGAGTCGCCCGGCGACCTCCAGCAGTCCGCCGACGGCCGGTACTACAAGGAGTCCTTCGGGATGGCCTCCGCGCGCGCGGTCAAGAACCGCACCTCGGACGAGTCCGCGTACGACCGGGCCCGCAAGGCGCTCTTCGAGGAGGGCATCTCCACCTCGCGGATGTTCCTGGACCCGACCCGCCCGGGCGTCGAGGACCTGATCGACTCGATCATCGCGGGCGTCCGCTCTTCCTGCACCTACGCGGGCGCCGCCTCCCTGGAGGAGTTCGCCGAGAAGGCGGTCGTCGGCGTCCAGAGTGCCGCCGGATACGCCGAGGGCAAGCCGCTCCACGCCAGCTGGAGTTGATCCCGCGAATTCCGTGACGTCCCTGCCCCTTCCGGTGATTCCTGCCGGGAGGGGCGGTGTCGTATAAGGGCTTCCGAGGTGGCCCGGATACCGCTTCAACTCTGTTGAAACATAAGTAATATGAAGCGCAATCAGCTGCCTCCCTCTCTGCGGTAAGGGATCTCATGTCCTTCTTCACTGACCTGGCCCATCAGTACATCGACGGCGAGTGGAGGCCGGGGAAGGGGTCCTGGGACATCATCGACTTCAACCCCTTCAACGGTGAGAAGCTCGCCTCGATCCCCGTCGCCACCGCCGACGAGGTCGACCAGGCCTACCGCGCCGCCGAGCGCGCCCAGCAGGCGTGGGCCGACACCAACCCGTACGCCCGCCGCACGGTCCTGGAGAAGGCGCTGCGGATCGTCGAGGAGCGCGAGCCGGAGATCGCCGAGGCGATCGTCGCCGAGCTCGGCGGCACCCGTCTGAAGGCCGGCTTCGAGCTGCAATTGGCCAAGGAGTTCCTGCGCGAGGCCATCCAGCTCGCCCTGCGCCCGGCCGGCCAGATCCTCCCCTCGCCGACCGACGGCAAGGAGAACCGCGTCTACCGGGTGCCCGTCGGGGTCGTCGGGGTCATCAGCCCCTTCAACTTCCCCTTCCTGCTCTCCCTCAAGTCCGTCGCCCCCGCCCTCGCCCTCGGCAACGCGGTCGTCCTCAAGCCGCACCAGAACACCCCGATCTGCGGCGGCACCCTGCTGGCCAAGGTCTTCGAGGACGCCGGGCTGCCCGCCGGCCTGCTCAACGTCGTCGTCACCGACATCGCCGAGATCGGCGACACCCTGCTGGAGCACCCCGTACCGCAGGTCATCTCCTTCACCGGCTCCGACAAGGTCGGCCGGCACGTGGCCACCGTCTGCGCCGCCAACCTCAAGCGCGCCGTCCTCGAACTCGGCGGCAACAGCGCCCTGATCGTGCTGGACGACGCCGATGTGGAGTACGCGGTCGACGCGGCGGTCTTCAGCCGGTACGTCCACCAGGGCCAGGTCTGCATGGCGGCCAACCGCATCCTGGTCGACCGGGCGGTCGAGGCGGAGTTCACCGAGAAGTTCGTCGCCAAGGTCGCCTCGCTCACCGTCGGCGACCCCGCGGACCCGGCCACCCAGATCGGCCCGCTGATCAACTCGTCGCAGGCCGAGTCCATCTCCCGGCTCGTCGACGAGACCGTCGAGTCCGGCGCCACCGCGCTGCTCCACGGCCGCGCCGACGGCAACCTGGTCAGCCCCTCCGTCCTCACCGGCCTGCCCGCCGACTCGCCCGTCCTCCAGCAGGAGATCTTCGGCCCGGTCGCCCTGATCGTCCCGTTCGACGGCGAGGACGAGGCCGTCCGCATCGCCAACGACACTCCGTACGGCCTCAGCGGCGCCGTTCACACCGGCAACATCGAGCGTGGCGTTCGGGTCGGGCAGCGCATCCACACCGGCATGATCCACATCAACGACGGCACCGTCCACGACGAGCCGATCGTCCCCTTCGGCGGCGAGAAGGGCTCGGGCCTCGGCCGGCTGAACGGCGAGTCGATGGTGGAGGCCTTCACCACCCAGAAGTGGATCTCGGTCCAGCACGGCCGCTCGCAGTTCCCGTTCTGATCCCCGGGCCACCCACCGATCCTGCGCCGGGCACGCCCGCGACGGCGGCTCATGGTCTACTGCGGGAGGCGGCACCCGCCGCCTCCCGCCGGCCAGACCCACCGCAGAGAAGTGAACCGCCCGACGTGCGCCTGAACGACCTCGACGAACGCATCGTCCACGCCCTCGCCGAAGACGCCCGGCGCTCCTACGCCGACATCGGCGCGATCGTCGGCCTCTCCGCCCCCGCCGTGAAACGCCGCGTCGACCGGCTCCGCGCCGAGGGCGCGATCACCGGCTTCACCGTGCGCGTCGACCCGGCCGCGCTCGGCTGGGAGACCGAGGGGTTCATCGAGATCTACTGCAGCCGCAACACCTCTCCGGACGCCATCAAGCAGGGCCTCGCCCGCTATCCGGAGATCGCCTCGGCCTCCACGGTGACCGGCGAGGCCGACGCCGTGGTCCAGGTCTTCGCCGCCGACATGCGCCACTTCGAGCAGGTGCTGGAGCGGATCGCGGGGGAGCCGTACGTGGAACGTACGAAGTCGGTCCTGGTGCTCTCACCGCTGCTGCGCCGGTACTCGGCGGAGGCCCCGTCGGCCTGAGGCCTTTCGAGGCCTGCCCCGGCCGGAAACAGGTGGCGCACATCACCCCGCTGACCTGCGGTGATGCCGTACGCAACGTTTCGCCGCCAGGGGTCTTCCCCGCGCAACGAATCGACGGTCCATGCGCAACACTCGCGCCTTGTCCGGGCCGATCGGGGCCACGTACCTTCGATACGTCTCCCCACCCCGCCCGCACCGCCCGAGGTCAGCCATGCCGCCGTTGCGTACCGCCCTGCTCCAGAGCTCCGGCCGGCCCGGTGCCGTCGCCGAGAACCTGAAGGCGCTGGACGAGGCCGCCGCGCGTGCCGCCGGAGCGGGGGCCCGGCTGCTGGTCGCCCCCGAGCTGTTCCTGACCGGGTACGCCATCGGCGACGCCGTCCCCGAGCTGGCCGAGCCCGCCGACGGCCCCGGCGCCCGGGCCGTCGCCGAGATCGCCGTACGCCACGGCCTCGCCGTCCTCTACGGCTACCCGGAGCGCGACGGCGACCGCATCTTCAACGCGTCCCAGCTCATCGGCCCCGACGGCGCGTCGCTGGCCAACTACCGTAAGACCCACCTCTTCGGCTGCTTCGAGCAGGAGTGGTTCACCCCCGGCGAGCGGACCGTGGTCCAGGCCGACCTGGACGGCCTCCGGATCGGCCTGCTGATCTGCTACGACGTCGAGTTCCCGGAGAACGTCCGGGCGCACGCCCTGGCCGGCACCGACCTGCTGCTGGTGCCGACCGCGCAGATGCACCCGTTCCAGTTCGTCGCCGAGTCCGTCATCCCCGTACGGGCCTTCGAGAGCCAGATGTACGTGGCGTACGTCAACCGCACCGGCCCGGAAGGCGAGTTCGAGTTCGTCGGGCTGAGCTGCCTGGCCGGCCCCGACGGCACCGTGCGCACCCGCGCCGGCCGCGGCGAGGAACTGGTGATCGGCGAGGTGGACCCGGAGTTCCTGGCCGCCTCGCGCACCGCCAACCCGTATCTGCGCGACCGCCGCCCCGGCCTCTACGGCTCCCTAGCCTGAGCCCGCCTCCTCCCCGAACTTCCGTACCGCGCAAGGAGTCCGTACCCCATGACGTCCACGGTGCCCAACGCCGTCCAGCACACCGACGCCGCCGCCCCGCCGATCACCATGTTCGGGCCGGACTTCCCGTACGCGTACGACGACTTCCTCGCCCACCCGGCCGGCCTCGGCCAGATACCGGCGACCGAGCACGGCCAGGAGGTCGCCGTCATCGGCGGCGGGCTGTCCGGCATCATCGCCGCCTACGAGCTGATGAAGATGGGCCTCAAGCCCGTCGTCTACGAGGCCGACCGGATCGGCGGCCGCCTGCGCACCGTCGGCTTCGACGGCTGCGACCCCTCGCTCACCGCCGAGATGGGCGCGATGCGCTTCCCGCCGTCCTCCACGGCGCTCCAGCACTACATCGACCTGGTCGGCCTGGAGACCCGCGCGTTCCCCAACCCGCTCTCCCCGGCCACGCCCTCCACCGTCGTGGACCTCAAGGGCGAGTCCCACTACGCCGAGACCATCGACGACCTGCCGCAGGTCTACCGCGACGTGGCGAGCGCCTGGAACGCCTGCCTCGAGGAGGGCGCCGACTTCTCCGACATGAACCGGGCGCTGCGCGAGCGCGACGTCCCGCGCATCCGGGAGATCTGGTCGCAGCTCGTCGAGCGGCTCGACAACCAGACCTTCTACGGCTTCCTCTGCGAATCCGAGGCCTTCAAGTCCTTCCGCCACCGCGAGATCTTCGGCCAGGTCGGCTTCGGCACCGGCGGCTGGGACACCGACTTCCCCAACTCCATCCTGGAGATCCTGCGCGTCGTCTACACCGAGGCCGACGACCACCACCGGGGCATCGTCGGCGGCAGCCAACAGCTCCCGCTGCGCCTTTGGGACCGCGAGCCGCAGAAGATCGTCCACTGGCCGCTCGGCACCTCGCTGGCCTCCCTGCACGGCGGCGAACCGCGCGGCGCGGTCACCCGGCTGACCCGTACGGCGGGCAACCGCATCACGGTCACCGACGCCACCGGCGACATCCGCACCTTCCGGGCCGCCGTCTTCACCGGCCAGTCCTGGCTGCTGCTCTCCAAGATCGACTGCGATGACGCGCTCTTCCCGATCGACCACTGGACGGCGATGGAGCGCACCCACTACATGGAGTCGTCCAAGCTGTTCGTCCCGGTGGACCGGCCGTTCTGGCTGGACAAGGACGAGCTCACCGGCCGCGACACCATGTCGATGACGCTCACCGACCGGATGACCCGGGGGACGTACCTCCTGGACGACGGCCCGGACAAGCCCGCCGTCATCTGCCTCTCCTACACGTGGTGCGACGACAGCCTGAAGTGGCTGCCGCTCTCGCCGAAGGAGCGCATGGAGGTGATGCTGAAGTCGCTCGGCGAGATCTACCCGAACGTCGACATCCGCAGCCACATCATCGGCAACCCGGTCACCGTCTCCTGGGAGAACGAGCCGTACTTCATGGGCGCGTTCAAGGCGAACCTGCCCGGCCACTACCGTTACCAGCGGCGGCTGTTCACCCACTTCATGCAGGACAAGCTGCCCGCCGACAAGCGCGGCCTCTTCCTCGCGGGCGACGACATCTCCTGGACGGCCGGCTGGGCCGAGGGCGCCGTGCAGACCGCTCTGAACGCGGTGTGGGGCGTGATGCACCAGTTCGGCGGGGCGACCGACCCGACCAACCCGGGCCCCGGCGACGTCTACGACGAGATCGCACCGGTGGAGCTTCCGGAGGACTGATCCGGAGGCTGTCGTACGTACGCGGGCGTCAGCGGCACGGGGTGAGCAGGAAGCGCACCACGAGCCCGGCGCCCGCGTCGTTCCGCTGTGTGAACTCCTCTGCCAGTGCGGGCAGTTCGCGCAGTTGCCAGAGCACCAGGGCCGCCGACCAGGCAGCCTCACGGGCCCGCTCCAGGCTCCACGTACTCACCAGGTGGGTCAGCGGATCCGCGATCCGGAGCAGATCGGGCCCCGGCATCAGCTCGTCGTGGATCCGCTCCTCCAGCAACCCGAGGAGATCACCCACCCGCTCGAACTCCCCTTCCAGCGCGGCGGGTTCGCAGTCGCGCGCACGGCAGGTGTCCTCCACGGCCAGGACCAGATCGTGCGCGACGTGCGCATGGAGCCCGGCCAGTGCGAACTGCACCGGGCGTACGCCGGTGTGGCACCGGTACTGGACCAGCGGCCGCCTGCACTCCGGCGCCCGCCCACCCGCGTCGGCCACGCCGAGGGCCGAAAGGTAGCGCTCGGCGAGACGCGCTTCGAGGGTGCCGGCGGGTACGGCCTCCGGCGCCACCGCCAGCCGTACGTCGTGGAAGACCCCGATCCCGTCTCCGGGCGGCCACCGATGAGGGCGGGCGAGCACTGCCGGTTCCGCGAACTGTTCGATCTGCGCCATGTGCGGAGCGTGGCAGCCCCGGGCCCGGCACGGCACCGACCGGCCGAAGGTTCATCGGAACGGACGAACGGCGGTGCCGGGAAAGGGGTTCGAGGGCAACCGGGCCTACGCGTGCGACACCGCATCACTCTTCCGGTGGTGGTGGTCGCCGAACCGCTCGGCATCCCCACCTCGGACCGGAGATGTTCCGCCGCTGGGCGGAGTACCTGCTGCCGGCCAGGGGCCGGACCGAGCCCGACGTCGTCGGTGGGCGTCAGGTGGACGTTGCCGGTTCCCACGGTGAGCGATCTCGCCGGGAACGGCGGCCGTGACAGCGCCACGGGCTGGGTTTCAGGCTTTCCGGGGCCCCGGCTCGCCGTCTCCCGAGCCGTTCCCCGACCCCTCGTCGTACGCCGACGTCCCCGCGTCCAGCAGCGGTTCCCCGGTCTTCAGATGGGCCGGGGCGAAGGCACGCAGGACGTGGTAGCCGGTGATCACGACGAGGGTGCCGAGCGCGATGCCGCCCAGTTCGAAGTTGTCGGTGATCTTCAGGCTGACCCCGCCGACGCCGATGATGATGCCCGCGGCGGCCGGGACCAGGTTGAGCGGATTGCGCAGGTCCACCCGGCCGTTGAGCCAGATCTGCGCGCCGAGCAGGCCGATCATCCCGTACAGGATCACGGTGATCCCGCCGAGCACCCCGCCCGGGATCGCCGCGACGACCGCGCCGAACTTGGGGCAGAGGCCGAAGAGCAGCGCGAAGCAGGCCGCAGCCCAGTAGGCGGCCGTGGAGTAGACCCGGGTCGCGGCCATCACGCCGATGTTCTCGGAGTACGTGGTGTTGGGCGGGCCGCCCACGGCGGTGGAGAGCATCGACGCCGCGCCGTCCGCCGCGATGGCGGTGCCGAGCTTGTCGTCCAGCGAGTCGCCGGTCATCTCGCCGACGGCCTTCACATGGCCCGCGTTCTCCGCCACCAGCGCGATCACCACGGGCAGGGCCACCAGGATCGCGGACCACTCGAAGGCCGGGGCGTGGAAGGACGGCAGCCCGATCCAGTCCGCCGCGCCCACGCCCGACAGGTCCAGGCGCCAGTGGTCGACGGCCTCCGCGCCGCCCGCCGGGGAGTGGATCTTGCCGAAGACCAGGTCCAGGACCCAGGAGAGCAGGTAGCCGAAGACCAGGCCGAGGAAGATCGCGATCCGGGAGAGGAAGCCGCGCAGGCAGACCACGGCGAGGCCGGTGGCGAGCATCACCGCCAGCGCCGTCCACTGGTCCTGCGGCCAGTACGTGGACGCGGTCACCGGCGCCAGGTTGAAGCCGATCAGCATCACCACCGCACCGGTCACCACCGGCGGCATCGCCGTGTGGATGATCCGCGCGCCGAACCGCTGCACCGCGAGGCCCACCAGGAACAGGACGGCGGCGACCACCAGCACCGCACCCGTGATGGTGGCGCTGTCACCGCCGCTCGCCCGGATCGTGGCCGCGACGCCGACGAAGGAGAGCGAGCAGCCGAGGTAGCTCGGCACCCGGCCCTTGGTGGCCAGCAGGAAGATCGCGGTCGCGACGCCGGACATCATGATCGCGAGGTTCGGGTCGAGCCCCATCAGGACCGGGGCGACGAACGACGCCCCGAACATCGCCACCACATGCTGGGCGCCGAGACCGAACGTACGGGGCCAGGAGAGCCGTTCGTCGGGGCGGACCACCGCTCCGGGCGCGGGGGTCTTCCCGTCGCCGTGCAAGGTCCAGCGCACGCCGAGGCTCATGGTTGCTCCCTGAAGGTCTGCTCGGTGTGCCGGCCGGCCTGCTGCCCGGACTTCGGTGTTCACCTGCGGAAAAGATCAGCGCCATGGTAGTGGTGCGGCGCGGATCCTCGCCGTCGGGGCGTGCTCAGCTTCCGGCGACGGATCCTCGCCGTCGGGGCGTCCTCAGCTCCCGGCCGGACTCTTCGCCGCCGCGCCACCCAGCGAGGCTCCGGAGCCGGTGACCTTCCGGTCGCCCGCCCGCAGCACCCCGGCGCCCAGCACCAGCCCGAACGCCAGCGCGGTCACCACACCGAAGGACACCACCAGCGAGGTCGTCTCCGCCAGCGCGCCGATCGCGGAGGGGGCGATCAGGCTGGAGGTGTACGTGATGGTGGCGACGCCCGCGATGGCCTGGCTCGGGTTCGGCCCGCTCCGCCCGGCCGCCGCGAACGCCAGCGGCACCACGACCGCCACGCCGAGACCCAGCAGCCCGAAGCCGCCCATCGCCGCCGCCGGGGAGGGCGAGAACACCACGAGCAGTCCGCCCGCGGTGGCCAGCACGCCGCCCACGCGTACGGTCCGCACCGCGCCGAACCGGTCCACGATCCGGTCCCCGGCGAGCCGCGCCACCGCCATCGTCAGGGCGAACGCCGTGGTGGAGGCGGCCGCGACCCCGTCCGAGCCGCCCAGGACGTCCCGCAGGTAGACCGCGGACCAGTCCAGGCTGGCGCCCTCCGCGAAGACCGCGCAGAACCCGACGGCCCCGATGATCAGCGCCGACTTCGGCGGCAGGGTGAAGCGCGGCGGCGGCTCCTCGTCCGGCTCGCTGCGCAGGTCCAGCACGTTCCGGCAGGCGAGCAGCCCCAGCGCCGTCAGCACCAGCGCGGCGATCGTGTGGTGCAGCCGGGCGTCGGCGCCGATGTGCGCGGCGACCGTGCCCGCCGCCGAACCGATCAGCGCGCCGACGCTCCACATCCCGTGCAGCCCCGACATGATCGACTTGTCGAGCCGGTTCTCCACCTCCACGCCCAGCGCGTTCATCGCCACGTCGGACATCCCGGCCGTGGCCCCGTAGACGAACAGGACGGCGCAGAGCGTCAGCAGGTTCGGCGCCAGGGCGGGCAGGACCAGGGCCATCGTCCACAGGGCGAGCAGTCCCCGCAGGGCGGTCCGCGCGCCGAACCGGTGGCTGATCCGGCCCGCCAGCGGCATCGCGATCGAGGCGCCGATCGCCGGGAAGGCCAGCGCCAGGCCGAGCTGGCCCGCGCTGACCCCGGCGTGGTCCTGGATCCAGGGCACCCGGGTCGCGAAGCTGCCGGTCACCGCCCCGTGCACCGCGAAGACGGTGGCGACGGCGATCCGCGCCCGCTTCACCTGCTCCAAGCTGTGGACCGCGGTGGCGGTCGGTTCCTTCGTCATACGGGCGGTGCCCTCCCCTGAGAGATCCGGACGGCGTCCGGGACATCCTGACTGCGCCGCGTAAACTATCAGGAACCCTGCCTGATAAATAGCTCTTTCCGGCAGCTCTTCCCCGCCGCCCCGGCAAGGAGGCTCCGCAGTGGTCTGGAAGGATCCCGGTATGCCCGCATCACCGAGCACGGCTCGGGCCATCAACGACCGGCTCGCCCTGCAACTGCTCCAGCAGGACGGACCGTTGACGGCCGCACAGCTCAAGACCCTGACCGGACTCTCCCGCCCCACCGTCGCCGACCTGGTGGAACGGCTCCAGGACGCAGGGCTGATCCACGTCGTCGGCGAGTCCGGCGCCGTCCGCCGGGGCCCCAACGCCAAGCTGTACGGGATCGTCGCCGACCGGGCCCACCTCGCCGCCCTCGACGTCCGCACCGGCAGCGTCACCGTGGTCGTCGCCGACCTGCTCGGGGCCACCCTCGCCGAGGCCACCCTGCCCATCGCCGACGACACCGGCACCGGGCCCGCCGTCGAGCAGGCCGTCGCCCTCCTGGAGCGCACGGCCCGCGAGGCGGGGTCCGTACCGCTGCACAGCGTCGGCATCGGAGCCCCGGGCCTGATCGACCCGGCCACCGGCGAACTCCGCGACAGCACCGGGCTGCCCGCCTGGCACCGTGGCCTGGTCCGGGTCCTCCAGCAGCGGCTCCCGGCAGCCGTCCTCGTCGAGAACGAGACCAACCTCGCCGCCGTCGCCGAACACCGCGCCGGTGCCGCTCTCGACCGCGAGACCTTCGTCCTGATCTGGCTGGGCCAGGGCATCGGCGCCGCCGTGATGCTGGACGGCAAGCTGCGGCAGGGCGCCTCCGGCGGCGCGGGCGAGATCGGCTTCCTGCCGGTGCCCGGCGCGGCCGGACTGCCCTCGGCCGTCGACTGCGAAGGCGGCTTCTTCTCGCTGGCCGGTTCGGCGGCCGTCTGCGAACTCGCCGCCCGGCACGGCATCGCGGGCGAAGGGGTTACGGAGGCCGCCGCCGTGGCCGTCGTACGCACGGCGCTGGAGGCGGGCGAGCGCGGGGAGCCGTTCCTGGACGAACTGGCCGACCGCCTCGCCCTCGGGGCCGCGGCCGTCGCCTCGGTCCTGGACCCCGGCTGCGTCCTCCTGGCGGGCGCGGTCGGGGAGGCCGGCGGGCCCGCGCTCGCCGCCCGGGTCGAGGAGCGGCTCGCCCTGATGTCGCCCCTGCGCACCGAGGTCCGGGCCGGTTCGCTGGGGGACGGGGCGGTGTTGCGCGGGGCGCTGCTCACGGCCCGGGACGCGGCCCAGGACGCGCTGTTCGCGCCGGGGGGCTGAGCGCCGTACGGCCGGTCGAAGGTGCGGCTGTGGAACCGTACGGCTGACCCCGTTCAGCCTCCCGCGCTCAGCCCGCCCGCCGGTACCGCCGGGCCAGGAACTCCTCGAACGTCACCGTCCCCACCGCGTGCTCCGGGCTCAGATGGCCGCCGCTCCGGTATCCCGCGTACGCCTTCCCCGCCAGCCGCACCGGCACCACCCGCCGCCTGCGTCCCGTCGTACGGAGGTAGGCGGCGGCCAGGGCGGTCAGCTCCCGGACCTCGGGCCCGCCCAGATCCGGCACCCGGCCTGCCGGAGCGCCGAGCGCGAGTGCGGCCAAGCGGTCCGCGACCTCGCCGCTGTCGACGGGCTGGACCGACACCCCGGCGGGCACCGGCATGACGACGGGGAGCTTCGCCGCGCCGGAGACGACGGACAGGACCAGGTCGTGGAACTGCGTGGTCCGCTGGATCGTCGCCCCGATCCCGGAGTCCTCGATCATCCGCTCGACCCGGCGCTTGATCGTGTAGTAGCCGAGCGGCACCCGGTCCACGCCCACGATCGAGATGTAGACCAGATGGGGGACGCCGGCCCGCTTCGCCGCCTCGATCAGGAAGCCCGCGGCCCGGTCGTCGCCGCCGCGCGGGGAGCTCGCGCAGTGCACGATCGCGTCCACCCCGTCCACCGCCGCGTCCAGCCCCTCGCCGTCGCGCAGATCGACGGCGTACGAGGGCGAGCGGCGGCTGAGTCCGCGGACATCGGCCCCTTCCGTGCGCAGCCGGTCCGCGACCTGACGGCCGAGCGTTCCGGTGGCGCCGGTTACCAGAATCGTCGTCATGCGGCCAGCCTGCCAGAGGCGCGGCACAGCGGCGGAAGCGCGTGAAGCCCCGGCGGTGGACGCCGGGGCTTCACGTGTGGTGCGGGGAGTTCACCGGGGCCGGGGGCTCAGCCCCGTACCGGAGCTAGCAGGCGCCCTGGTCCTTCCAGACGCCCCACTCGCCGGTGGTGCCGGGCTTCTCGCCCTTCGTCCACCACGAGGCCTTCCACGTGCGGCCGTCCTGGCTGACGAGGGAGCCGCCGCCGTACTCGGTGGCCGCGTTCCACGCCGGGGCCGTGCAGGTGCCGCCCGGCTGCGTCGGGGTCGGGGTCGGCGTCGGCGTGGGGCCGGTCGGCGTCGGGGTCGGCGTCGGGTTGGTGCCGGTGCCGGGCTCGACCAGCGTGGTGCCGCGGGCCAGGTCACCGGCGAGGGCGTAGGACTTGCCGCCGAAGGTCACGGTCCAGTTGGACGGGGTGGAGGTCGGCAGGTAGTAGACGAAGTCCAGCTCCACCGAGGCGCCGGGCGCCACCGTCTGCCAGGCCGGGAGCTTCAGGGAGACCCGGTTGTAGGGGCCCTTGAGCCCGCCGATGTTGTTGGCGGCCGTGTGGTCGCTGCGGATGATCGACGTACCGAAGCCGGACTGGTCCTTGGCGTTGGCCGGGGCGGAGGTGGAGTAGTCGAACTGGAACTCCGTGCCGCCGGGCAGCGTGGCCTGGGTGCGGTTGGTGATCTTCAGCTTGGGGCTGATCGGGTAGTTGGAGTCACCGAGCGCGAACTGGTTGAAGGAGACGTCGATGTTGACGGCGTCGGTCGGCAGGGTGACCGTGGAGCGCTTCGCGCCGTACGGGGCCGCCGACTTGAAGGCGTCGTACATCGCGGTGGTCAGCGTGTTGCCGGTCTCGTACTGGCCCTTCGCGGCGTTCCACCGGTAGTCGCCCGCCAGCTCCCAGATCATCGTGCCGCCGATGCCCTTGTCGACCACGTACTGGGCCTTGCGCTGCACCGACTGCTCGTCCTCGGTGGAGAGGAAGACCTTCTTCTGGGCGTTCCACAGCCACGGGGCGACCAGCGTGGAGTCGTACTTGCGGACGTAGGTGCCGGTCAGCTGGGTGTTGGCGGGGAAGCCGTAGCTGGCGAGGTAGTCGCCGGCGATGCCCTTCTCCAGGTTCTTCGCGTGCCACATCGGGTTGGAACCGGCCGGCGATTCCTTGCCGTTGTCGTCCTTGTCGTGCCACAGGTTGTCGATGCCGACCGCGCCGTCACCGCACTTGGTCAGACCCGCGCCCGCCGGGCAGGTGGTGGTGGCCGCCTTGCCCCAGAGGCCGTCGGTGCCGCCCTGGACGTTCTTGAAGCCGCGGGTGTAGTACGGCAGACCGATGTTGATCCGGCCGGCCGGCATCGAGCCGCGGAAGTAGTGGTAGGCCCAGTCGGTGTTGAGGTAGCCGACCCCGCCGTACTGCGAGGTGGTGTACACACCGGCCTGCGCCAGCTCGTTGTCCTTGCCGTCGTCGAACAGCTGGGCGTTCGGGCCGACGTACTCGTTCCAGGCGCCGTGCAGGTCGTAGGACATGATGTTGACGTAGTCCAGGTACTTCTGCATCTGGTACGTCTCCATGCCCCGCAGCAGGTAGCCGGAGGACGGGGCGGCGACGGTGAGCAGGTAGTGCTTGCCGTCGGCGGCGCCCGCGCGGTCGAGCTTCTCGCGCAGGGTCTTCATCAGGGCGTCGTAGCCCTTGACCAGGCCCGCGCGGCGGCCGTTGGCCAGCGCGTGGTCCATCGGGTTGCCGGCGTCCTTCATGGACGTCGCGTACTCGTAGTCGATGTCGACGCCGTTGAAGTTGTACTTCTTGATGAAGGCGACGGCCGAGTCGGCGAAGGTGTTGATGCCGGTCTGGTTGACCGAGCCGTCGGCGTTGGTCGCCATCGAGTAGAAGCCGCCGGAGTTGACGCGCTTGCCGTCCGGGCCGAAGTAGCCGCCGGTCTCGGCCCAGCCGCCGACGGACACCAGGGTCTTCACGTCCGGGTGCAGCTTCTTGTACTTCGTCAGCAGGTTGAAGTGGCCCTTGTAGGGGAGTGCCGGGTCCATCTCGGCGCCTGCGACACCGGGCCAGGTCATCCCGGTGGAGGCGTTGTCGGCGCTGTCGGGGCCGACCGAGAGCTTGTTGGCGCTGTCGACGTGCGCGAAGGCGTAGTTGAGGTGCGTGACCTTGTCCCAGGGGATGTTGGGGACCAGGTAGGCGTCCTTGCCGTCCTTGCCGGTACGCCAGTTGGTGAAGTAGCCGATGACGCGGCGCTTGTGGTCGGCGCCCATCTTCTCGCGTCCTTCACCGTCGTAGACGGTGCAGTACGGGGTGTCGGCGCCGGGGGTCTTGTACAGCCCGTCGGGACGACAGGTCTCGTGGTCGACGGCTGCGGCCGACGGGGTGGCGGCGAGGGAGGTCATCAGCAGGCCGGCGACAGCGGCGCCGGCGGCGAGCAGCGTGGCTCTCGCTCGGGTGGGGGACAGCATGTGGACGTTCCTCCTGGGGAGGTCGGCAGAACACAACTGGCTAAAGGGGTGGGTCGTGTCGGGGTCCCGGTGTGCGCACACCGTGGGACCGAACCTCGGAGGTGACGCAGAGATTAAGAGGACTAGACCAGTGCGTCAATAGGTCTGGACCTTTAGCGCTCAACTTTCTGAATGACTACGTTGTCACCGAGATGTCGGATTTCCTCTGGGTGGGTTTGCGCCGGGTGTCCTGTGACCCAGCCCACAGCGCTCACCCGCATGGCCGAGGAGCGTCCGTGGCAGACTGGTTCCGTACCAGTAGCAGCGCACTCCGGGGTCGGTGCAATTCCGAACCGGCGGTTATAGTCCGCGACCCGTCCGCAGCCAGCGGCCGGTTGACCAGGTGGGATTCCTGGACCGACGGTTAAAGTCCGGATGGGAGGCAGTGCGCGGCGGTTTCGTCATCGGGTACGCCGCCGTAGGCGGACGCATGGCCGGGATGGTCCGGATCCTTGCGTCCCTTCTCGGGTTTTTCGGCGTTTCCCCTGATGAGCCCGCTCTATCTGTCGTCGTCGACAGGCCCCGGAGTCCGTGCCCGAAGAGGCAGGAGGACCCGGTGGCCACCGCAGCCGACATCACCGCCATGGGCCGAGCCGTCGCGCTCGCCGCCCGCGGTCTCGGCTCCACCAGCCCCAATCCGGTCGTCGGATGTGTCATCACCGACGCCTCCGGAGCCATGGCCGGTGAAGGCTTCCACCAGCGCGCCGGAGGGCCGCACGCCGAGATCCACGCCCTGCGCGCGGCCGGTGCGCGGGCCAGGGGCGGCACCGCCTACGTCACCCTCGAGCCCTGCAACCACACCGGCCGCACCGGCCCCTGCGCCCAGGCCCTGCTGGACGCCGGGATCAGCCGGGTCGTGTACGCGGTCGGCGACCCGAACCCGCAGGCCACCGGGGGTGCCGACACCCTGCGCGCGGCCGGCGTCCAGGTCGGGCAGGGCCTCCTCGCCGACGAGGCGGAGGCCGGGAACGCCGCCTGGCTCACCTCGGTGCGCCTGGGCCGCCCGTACGTCCTGTGGAAGTACGCCGCCACCCTGGACGGCCGCATCGCCGCCGCCGACACCACCAGCCGCTGGATCACCTCGCCCGAGGCCCGCGCCGACGTCCACCGGCTCCGCGCCGAGGCCGATGCGGTGATCGTGGGCTCCGGCACCGCCCGCGCCGACGACCCCCAGCTCGGCGTCCGGGGCATCGGCGGCGCCACCCAGCCCCTGCGCGTCGTCGTCGACACCGACGCGACCGCCGTGAAGCCCGGCGCCCGGGTCCTGGACTCCACCGCGCCCACCCTGGTCGCCGTCGCCGCCGACGCCCCGGCCGACCACCTCCCCGAGGGCGTCGTCCTGCGGCTGCCCCGCGCCGCCACCGGCCCCGGCCTGGACCTCGACGTTCTCCTCGCCGCACTCCACGACCGCGGCGTCCGCTCCGTACTCCTCGAAGGCGGCCCCACCCTCGCCGGTGCCTTCGTCGCCGCGGGAAAGGTCGACAAGGTCGTCGGCTATCTCGCCCCGGTCCTCCTCGGCGCGGGCCCTGCGGCCCTCGGCGACGCCGGAATCACCACCATCTCCCGCGCGTTGCGCCTCGATGTGACCGAGACGGTCCGCATCGGTCCCGATCTGCGCGTCACCGCCGCCCCCGCCCCTGCTCGGAAGGGAAACTGAGTGTTCACCGGAATTGTCGAAGAACTGGGTGAGGTCACCGCCGTCGAGCCCCTCGCCGACGCCTCCCGCTTCCGGCTGCGCGGCCCCGTCGTCACCGACGGCGCCAAGCACGGCGACTCCATCGCGGTGAACGGCGTCTGCCTCACCGTCGTGGAGACCGGCGACGGCGAGTTCACCGCCGACGTGATGGCCGAGACCCTCAAGCGCTCCAGCCTCGGCGCACTCACCACCGGCTCCCGCGTCAACCTGGAGCGCCCGATGGCGCTCGGCGGCCGGCTCGGCGGGCACATCGTCCAGGGGCACGTGGACGGCACCGGCACCATCGTCGAGCGCACTCCCTCCGAGCACTGGGAGATCGTCAAGGTCTCCCTGCCGCCCGAGCTGACCCGGTACGTCGTCGAGAAGGGCTCCATCACGGTCGACGGCGTCAGCCTCACCGTCGTCGAGGCGGCGGCCGACTTCTTCACCATCAGCCTCATCCCCACCACCCTCGCCCTGACCACGCTCGGCCACAAGCAGCCCGGCGACCCGGTCAACCTGGAGGTGGACGTGATCGCCAAGTACGTCGAGCGGCTGCTCGGCGACCGGTCCGGCTCCGCGCGGGGCCCGCTGAGCGACCTGGCCGCCGGGCAGGACCCGCTGCCGGGAAGCGACCAGGCCGCCGGGCAGGACCCGCGATGAACGCCGTCTCCTGGCTCAACTCCGAGGCCTTCACCCTCTTCGGCCAGCACATCAAGTGGGCCGACATGATCGGCAACCTGATCGGCCTGACCGCCCTGGCCCTCGGCTGGCGGCGCTCCATCTGGACCTGGCCCGCCCAGCTGCTCGCCGGCGCCATCCTCTTCACCGCCTTCGCCTCCGCCCACCTCTCCGGCAGCGCGGGCAAGCAGCTCGTCGTCATCGCCGTCGCCCTGTGGGGCTGGCAGGCCTGGCAGCGCGGCAAGCGGCAGGCCCAGGACGGCTCCCTCGCCGTCCGCTTCGCCACCTGGCGCGAGCGCGGGGTGCTGATCGGCGGGGCGGCCCTCGGCACCCTCGCCGTCGGCGGCCTGTTCACCCTGTTCCCGTCGCTCTCCTGGGACCCGTGGCCGGACGCGTACATCTTCGTCGGCACGATCGTCGCGATGTACGCCCAGGCCAAGGGCATGGTCGAGTTCTGGTTCGCCTGGCTCCTGGTCGACCTCGTCGGCGTCCCCCTGAACTTCGCCAACGGCTTCGCCTTCTCCGGCTTCGTCTACATCATCTACGGCGCCCTCGTCCTGTGGGGCATGCGCGACTGGTGGCTGCGTACGCGGACACCCGCTCTGGAAGGAGCCACGGCATGACTGCTCAGCCCACCTGGCTGCACCCCGGCCACGACCTGCTCGGCGAGAACCTCTCCCTGGACCCCGTCGAGCAGGCCATCCGTGACATCGCCGCCGGCCGGCCCGTCGTGGTCGTCGACGACGAGGACCGCGAGAACGAGGGCGACCTCGTCATCGCCGCCGAGATGGCGACCCCGGAGATCGTCGCCTTCATGATGAGCGAGTGCCGGGGCCTGATCTGCGCACCGATGGAGAGCGACGAGCTGGAGCGGCTCGAACTCCCGCAGATGGTCGCCGACAACACCGAGTCGATGCAGACCGCCTTCACCGTCTCCGTCGACGCCTCCGCCGCCCACGGCGTCACCACCGGCATCTCCGCCGCCGACCGCGCCACCACGCTGCGGATGCTCGCGGGCGGCACCGCAGGCCCCGGCGACTTCGTCCGGCCCGGCCACATCTTCCCGCTGCGCGCCCGCTCCGGCGGCGTCCTCGTCCGCAACGGCCACACCGAGGCCGCCGTCGACCTCGCCAGGCTCGCCGGACTCCGTCCGGCCGGGGCGATCGTGGAGATCGCGGGGGAGGACGGCACCATGCTGCGCCTGCCCGAGCTGGTTCCCTTCGCCCGCAAACACGGCCTCACGATCATCTCCATCGAGGACCTGATCGCCTATCGCCGCAGCGCCGAGCCGACCGTCCGCCGCGAGGCGCGGACCCGGCTGCCGACGCAGTTCGGCGACTTCACCGCGTACGGCTACCGCTCCACCGTCGACGGCGTCGAGCACGTCGCCCTCGTCCACGGCGATGTCACGGAAGGCGGCGGCGAGGACATCCTCGTCCGGATCCACTCCGAGTGCCTGACCGGCGACATCTTCCAGTCCCAGCGCTGCGACTGCGGCCCCCAGCTGCACGCCTCCATGCAGCGCATCACGGAGGAGGGCCGGGGCGTCGTCGTCTACCTCCGGGGCCACGAGGGGCGCGGCATCGGCCTGCTCTCCAAGCTCCGCGCGTACGAACTCCAGGAGCGCGGCGTGGACACCCTCGACGCCAACCTGGAGCTCGGCCTGCCCGCCGACGCCCGCGACTACGCGGCCGGCGCGCAGATCCTCAAGGACCTCGGCGTACGCAGCCTCCGGCTGATGACCAACAACCCGGACAAGACCGACGCCGTCCTGCGCCACGGACTCGCCGTCACCGGCCGGGAGCCCATGCCCGTCCAGGCCGGCGAGCACAATCTGCGGTATCTGCGCACCAAGCGCGACCGCATGGGCCACGACCTGCCCTGGCTGGACGGCGCCCCGGCGTCGCCCTGCGCCAACCAGTAACCACCGAACACCTCGTCACGAACTCCAGGAGAACCATGAGCGGCAAGGGTGCCCCCGAACTGTCCGTACGCAACTGCGCCGACCTCCGGGTGGCCGTCATCGCGGCCCAGTGGCACGAGAAGGTCATGGACGGCCTCGTCGACGGCGCCCTGCGCGCCCTGCACGAGCTCGGCATCGACGAGCCGACGCTGCTCCGCGTCCCCGGCTCGTTCGAGCTGCCCGTCGTCGCCAAGGTGCTCGCCGGCCGCGGTTACGACGCGATCGTGGCCCTCGGCGTGATCATCCGTGGCGGCACCCCGCACTTCGAGTACGTGTCCCAGGGCGTCACCATGGGCCTCACCCAGGTCACCGTCGACACCGGTGTCCCCGTCGGCTTCGGCGTACTGACGTGCGACACCGAGGAGCAGGCGCTCGACCGGGCGGGCATCGAAGGGTCCAACGAGGACAAGGGGCACGAAGCGGTCACCGCCGCCGTGGCCACCGCGGCCACGCTGCGGACCGTCAGCGAACCCTGGCGCTGAGTGCGGCCCGGCGACCCCGTATTCTGAGGACCATCATGGGACACAAAACCTTCGAAGAGCTCTTCGCCGAGCTCCAGCTCAAGGCCGCCGAAGGCGACCCCTCCACCTCGCGCACCGCCGAACTGGTGGACAAGGGCGTCCATGCCATCGGCAAGAAGGTCGTCGAGGAGGCCGCCGAGGTCTGGATGGCCGCCGAGTACGAGGGCAAGGAAGCCGCTGCCGAGGAGATCTCCCAGCTGCTGTACCACGTCCAGGTGATGATGGTCGCCCGCGGTATCTCGCTCGACGACGTCTACGCCCATCTCTGAGCCCGGCCCGAGCACCGCACTTCCCTCCCGTTCTCCCTCCGCACAAAGGAACCTGACCTCATGCTGCGCATCGCCGTCCCCAACAAGGGTGCACTCTCCGGCTCTGCGATGGCGATGCTCCATGAGGCGGGCTACCAGCAGCGCAAGGAGTCCAAGGAACTGGTCCTGGTCGACCCGGTGAACGAGGTCGAGTTCTTCTACCTCCGCCCGCGCGACATCGCGATCTACGTCAGCTCCGGCAAGCTCGACATCGGCATCACCGGCCGCGACCTGCTCCTGGACTCGGGCGCCGACGCCGAGGAGATCCTCCAGCTCGGCTTCGCCCGCTCGACCTTCCGCTACGCCACCAAGCCCGGCACCGCCACGGGCCCGCAGGACTTCGACGGCATGACGATCGCCACCTCGTACGAGGGCATCGTCGACGCCCACCTCAAGGAGTCCGGCGTCAAGGCGTCCATCGTCCACCTCGACGGCGCGGTCGAGACCGCCATCGAGCTGGGCGTCGCCCAGATCATCGCGGACGTCGTCGAGACCGGCACCAGCATGCGCAACGCCGGACTCGAAGTGATCGGCGACCCGATCATGACCTCCGAGGCCGTCGTCATCCGCCGCAACGGCGCCCCGACCGACGACCCCAAGGTGCAGCAGTTCCTCCGCCGCCTCCAGGGCGTCCTGGTCGCCCGGTCCTACGTGATGATGGACTACGACTGCCGCGTCGAGCACCTGGAGCGCGCCGTCGCCCTCACCCCGGGCCTGGAGTCGCCGACCATCTCGCCGCTGCACCACGAGGGCTGGGTCGCCGTCCGCTCCATGGTCGCCGCCAAGGAGGCGCAGCGGATCATGGACGACCTGTACGAGCTCGGCGCCCGCGCCATCCTCACCACGGCCATCCACGCCTGCCGCCTCTGAGCGCCCCGGGCGCCCCGCCCGGGGCGCCCTCCGGCCACCGCACACCCTCGCGAGAGAAGACCCCGATGTCCGCGCCACGGCCCGAAGCCCCCGCCCTCCCGGTCACCTTCCGGCCCACCCGCACCCGGGTGGTCCTGCTGAGCGTGGGCCTGGCGATGTTCCTCGTCATCACGGTCATCGCCCTGATGCTGGAGCGGCTCAACCCGGGGGAGCGGATCACCTTCGTCTTCGTCGCCGCGCTCTTCTTCGGCGTCCTGGCCCTGCTCAGCAGGCCCCGGGTCACCGCCGACGACACCGGCGTCACCGTCGTCAACCTCACCCGGACCCGCAGGCTGGCGTGGGAGGAGATCCTCCGCGTCAACCTGCGCTCCGGCGACCCCTGGGTCTTCCTCGACCTCAGCGACGGCACCAGCATGCCCGCCCTCGGCATCCAGCCCGGCATCGCCAAGCAGCAGGCCATCCGCGACGCCCGCGCTTTGCGCGCGCTGGCCGAGTCCCGCTCGACCACCGGCGACGACACCCCCTGACCGGCGGAGCCCCCGCGCCGCGCCGGGCCCTGTTGTGTGGTGGGCGGCGGCGCTCCGTGCCGCCCCACCCCGCCCGATCCACGGCCCCCTGCCCGGGGCCCGCGGGGCCTTCCTGCGACCCAAGGAGTGACTCCCTCCAGCAATGGACGGATCGTCCGGTAGTACCTGCGCCGCCCCTTCACCGGAGGCGGCGGCCTCATGACCACCCCTCTGCTGCTCCTCGCGGCGGCCTTCCTCCTCATCCTCGCCAACGGATTCTTCGTGGCGGCCGAGTTCGGGCTCGTCACCGTTGACCGGCCCGACGCCGAACGGGCGGCAGCCGAAGGCGACCGACGGGCCCGTACCGTCGTCCACGCCCTGCGCGAACTCTCCTTCCAGCTCTCCGGCACCCAGCTCGGCATCACCATCACCTCCCTGGTCGTCGGCATGCTCGCCGAACCGGCCCTCGCCCAGCTGCTCGCCGGACCCCTCACCGCCACCGGACTGCCCGCCGGCGCGGTCCCCGGCGTCGGCATCGTCATCGGGATGCTCCTCGCCTCCGCCGTCCAGATGGTCGTCGGCGAACTCGTCCCGAAGAACTGGGCGGTCTCCCGGCCGCTCCAGGTCGCCCGCTTCGTCGCCGGACCGCAGGCCCGCTTCGCCACCCTGCTGCGGCCCGTCATCACCACGCTGAACACGCTGGCCAACCGGCTCGTGAGGCTCTTCGGAGTCGAGCCCACCGACGAGCTGGCCTCCGCCCGCACCCCCGGCGAACTGGTCTCCCTGGCCCGACACTCCGCCGAGGCCGGCGCCCTGGAACAGGACACCGCCGACCTCTTCGTACGGACCCTGTCACTCGCCGGGCTCACCGCCCAGCACGTCATGACCCCCCGCGTGAGGGTGAACGCCCTGCACTCCTCCGCCACCGCCGCGGACGTCCTCAACCTCACCCGCGCCACCGGCCTCTCCCGCTTCCCGGTCTACCGGGACCGCATCGACGAGGTCATCGGCATGGTCCACCTCAAGGACGCCCTCGCCGTCCCCGCCCACGACCGCCTGCGCACCCCGGCCGGCCGGATCGCGGTCGCCCCGCTCCGGGTGCCCGGCACCCTGCCCGTCGAGCGGCTGCTGCGGCGGCTGCGCCACGAGCAGCCGATAGCCGTCGTGGTCGACGAGTACGGCGGTACTGCCGGGGTCGTCACCCTGGAGGACATCATCGAGGAGCTCGTCGGCGAGGTCCGCGACGAGCACGACGCGGAGGACTCCGACCGCCCCGAACTCACCGCCGCCACCGCCGAGGACGGTCACCCGGTCTGGGACGCCGAAGGCAGCTGCCGGGTCCACACCTTGCGCCGGGCCGGTCTGGAGCCGCCGGAGGGGCCGTACGAGACCGTCGCCGGGCTCGTCGCCGACCTGCTGGGCCGCATCCCCGCGCCGGGCGACCGGGTCGCACTTCCCGGCTGGCGGATCACCGTCCGCCGGGTCGGCCACAACCGCGCGGAGCGGGTCCGCTTCAGCCAGGTCCCCGGCCCGCAGCCGCAGGAGCCCGTACGAGCCCGGCTGCAGGCATCGGCACACGGCGCGCCGGACACAGCCGCCCCCGCCCTGCTGGAGGCCGTGCGATGAGCCTGCTCCAACTCCTCTTCGCCGCCTTCCTCGTGCTGGCGAACGGCTTCTTCGTCGGCGCCGAGTTCGCCCTCGTCTCCGTCCGCCGCAGCCAGATCGAACCGCTGGCCGCCCAGGGATCGAGCCGCGCCCGCACAGTCCTCCACGGACTGGAGAACCTGCCGCGCATGATGGCCGCCGCCCAGTGCGGCATCACCGTCTGCTCCCTCACCCTCGGAGCCGTGGCCGAGCCGACCGTGGCCCGCCTCCTGGAGCCGGTCTTCCACGCGGCCCACCTGCCCGAACGGCTCATCCACCCGCTCGGCTTCGCGCTGGCACTCGCGCTCGTCGTCGCCCTGCACCTGGTGATCGGCGAGATGGTCCCGAAGAACCTCGCGATGGCGGCCCCGGAGCGCACCGCGCTCCGGCTCAGCCCCGGCCTGGTCGCCTTCGCCCGGCTGTGCCGTCCGGTCACCACCGCGCTGGGCGCCTGCGCCGGCGCGGTGCTGCGCGGCTTCGGGGTCGAACCCAAGGACGAGGTGGAGGCCGTCTTCACCAGCGAGCAGCTCAACCGCCTGGTCGAGGACTCCGGCCAGGCCGGGCTGCTGGGCCCGGAGGCGCAGGAGCGGCTGGAGGACGCGCTGGTCCTCGGCAGCCGGCCGGTGACCGACGTCCTGCTGGAGCGCGGCGGCCTGGTGACCGTCGACCCGTCGGTGACGCCGCGCCGGATCGAGGAGCTGACGGTGCGGACCGGCTTCTCCCGCTTCCCCGTCTGCGCTGAGGGCGGGGAAGGCCCGTTCATGGGCTACCTGCACGTCAAGGACGTCCTGGACCTGGAGGACGCCGACCGTGCGGTCCCGCGGCGGCTCTGGCGCCCGATGACCACCGTACGGGCCGAACTCCCGCTCGACGACGCCCTGACGGTGATGCGCCGCGCCGCGACGCACCTGGCCCAGGTCGCGGACGGCTCGGGCCGCGTCCTCGGCCTGGTGGCGATGGAGGACGTCCTGGAGACGCTGGTGGGCGAGGTCCGCGACCCTGCCCACCGGGTGGTCCCGGTGCCGCTGCGCACGGTGGACGCGGCGGGCACGGAGGACCGGGCGCTGGTGTCCTGAGGGATACGGGGGCGGGCCGCCCGAGATCTTCGGGCCGGCCCGCCCCCGTACCAGCCGGCCCTGAGGCCTCACACCCCGCCCGGCTCCTGCTTGCCCCGGCCCACCGGTCCGCGGCCGGACAGCACCTCGCCGTAGGCCTGCATCAGGTCCGGCAGCCGGAGCGTGGACAGGTCCTCCCGGCTCAGCGTCCCCGGATAGCCGGAGAGCCGCAGATCGCGGTAGGCGCAGCTCTTCTCGTACAGCGTGCGCAGGAAGCGGCCGTTGCCCAGTTCGTCGATCCAGCCCTGGTCCACCACATGGCCGCTGATGGAGCGCAGCTCGTCGACCGCCTCCTCGTCCCACCCGTCGTCGTTCTCGGCGGCCAGCACGCTGCCGATCGCGGTGAGTTCGAGCGGCCGGTAGCTGGGGAAGTCGACCCGGCTGGTGAACCGGGAGGAGAGGCCGGGGTTGGTGGCGAGGAGGCGGTCCATGCCCTCCGGGTAGCCCGCGAGGATGACGACGAGGTGGTCCCGGTTGTCCTCGGCCCGCTTCAGGAGGACCTGGAGGGCCTCGTCGCCGTACGCGTCGCCCTTGCTGTAACCGGAGTTGGCCAGGCTGTACGCCTCATCGACGAAGAGCACCCCGCCGAGCGCCGAGTCGATCAGCTCGTTGGCCTTCACCGCCGTCTGGCCCAGGAACTCGCCTACCAGGTCGGCGCGTTGGGCCTCGATCAGATGGTCGCCGCCGAGCAGCCCCAGCGCGTAGAAGACCCGGCCGAGGATGCGGGCCACCGTGGTCTTGCCGGTGCCGGAAGGGCCGGAGAAGACGAAGTGGCGCTTCGGCGGCTGGACCGGGAGCCCCTGCTCGGCCCGCAGCCGGGCCATGTTGAGCTGCGCGGAGAGCGCCTTCACCTGCCGCTTCACCGGCTCCAGGCCGACCATGCGCTCCAGCTGGGCCAGCGCCTGGGCCAGCAGCACCGGATCGCTCGGCCCGGCGGGGAAGGGCGGCGGCTTCCGCGTCTTCGTCCGCCGTGCGCCTTCGACGGGGCCGGTCGGAGAAGGCGCCGGGCCGTCCCCGCCTCCGTCACCGTCGCCGAGCAGCCCGGCGTCACTGATCGGCCACGGCTCGCGGCCGTCCACCAGGTCCGTCCCCAGCGCCGCGTCGCCGTCCACCAGCGCCTCCGCGCCCGTGCCCCCCGCACCTCCCGCTCCGAAGCCGGTCAGCATCACGGCGGCCAGGTCGGCGGACTCGTCGTACCCGTCGCCCTCCGAGATCGCCGCGAGGCGGGCCGAGGTGTCCATGAACGCCGGGTCGACCCGGTGCACCGCCCGGTACAGCGGCAGCGCCGCCGCGCTGCGCCCGGTCCCCTCGTGGGCCCGCGCCAGCCAGTAGCGCAGCTCCTTGCGCTGCGGCTGTTCGCTGCGGCAGCGCATCAGGGCGGCGGAGAGCAGCGGTTCGGCCTGCCCGTACATCTCCAGCCGGACCCGGGCCATACCGCCGAAGAGCCCCGCCTCGATGCCGAGCATCGGATCGTCGACGAGCTGTTCGGTGTAACGGACCAGCTGCTCCCAGTCCTTGACCAGATAGGAGCGGCAGGCGTGCAGGAACCGCACCTGCGGGTCCGTGTCCACCGGCGGCAGCCCCGCCAACGCCCGGTCCAGCTCCGGCACATGGCGTCCGTCCAGCCAGTGCGAGGCGTGGGCGAGCAGCAGATCGCGCGGGCTCTCCAGCAGCGGCTGCACCCACCAGCCGAGCCAGTACCAGGAGTTGAGCGGCCGCCGGTGCCGGGCCCGCTGTTCGCCGAAGCGGTCGCGGTGCCGGTACATGCGTAACAGCGCGGTGGCGGTGTCGATGCGCAGCGCGTGGAGGCCGAGCCAGCCGTCCGCCATGCCGGGATCGATCCGTACCGCAGCTCTGAACTCCTCCTCGGCCTGCGGATAGGCGCCCATCGTGTAGGCGTCCATGCCGCGCAGCCAGGCGAGGTCGGCGGGGGCGTGTGCGCCCGGTGTGCCGATGTCCATCAGGTCCCCCACGCCAACCGTTCCCCCAGGATGTCCCGCCCGCACAGCATGCCCACCTGAGCGTGCCGAATCACTGCGCGGAGGAAGGGAATTGACCGCACCGGGGTGCATCGTACCTGCGCAAGGGGGAGTGGGCCGGTCAGCGACGGACCGGGCGGGTGGTGACCGAGGGTGAGCGGATCGCTCTGCGTGGTCGCCGGGCGGCGGGGCGGGCACAGGACGAAGCCCCCGATCACGGGGGAACAACCGGGGGCTTCGCGTCTGTGGGGGCTCCGAAAAGCCGCACAATGAGAACGTAAGACCAGTAAGGCCCCCCGGTCAAGCCGAGTTGGGGCACTTCCCGGCTGATTTCCGACTGCTCAGTACGGAGGTGTGCGCTGCTTACCGTCGGTGACGAAACGGTTCGCTCCCGCTGTCGCGTCGGGCCCCTCCTGGCACGTGTATCCCTCCGGCACCTGACGTACCAGCAGATCGGCGTACGGACGTGAAGGGTCCTCGGCGAAGTGCGCCGTCTCGGCGGCGGTCCACCCGTTCCAGAACTCCGTGAGCCCCGCGCCGTCCCGCGCCCTCCCGCGCGCCCAGGAGGTCTCCCGCTCCAGCTCCATCCAGCACAGCGCCGCCAGCCACGGCCGCACCTCCCGGCGGCCCGCGCCGACACCTTCGACCAGGACCACCGGGGCCGGCTCCAGCATCCGCGCCGGGCCGAAGCGCCGATCGGTCCAGTCGTACGGCGCGTACCGGGCGGCCTCGCCGCGCGCGAGGGGCAGCAGCACCTGGTCCCGCAGCCGCCCGACCCAGCCGAACAGCTCCTCGTGGGTGGCGAGATCGTCCAGACGGAGCACCGGCGCACCCCTCAGTGCCTCCGCCAGCCGCCCGGCGAACGTGCTCTTGCCGGACCCCGCGTGCCCGTCCACCGCGACGAGCCGGACCGGCCCGCACGAGGCGGGCAGCGAGCGCAGGTCATCGGCGTGGCGGGCCAGGTCGTTCATGCGTCCAGCGTACGGGCCGGAGGCCGACGGGCCCGGCGCGCCGCAGGTCACGCCAGTGGTCCAGACCCATATTGGTGGCGCGGCGCAGGCCGAAAAGCTGGCCCGACCACGTCCGGAGCCGGGATAGTTGGCGCACCGATCGGCATCCGCAGCCCCACTCCCACCCATGACCCGGGGGTTTCGCCCATGACCAGTCCGACCTCACGCAGGACCGTCCTGACCGCCGCACTCGCGGCAGCAGCGGCCGGAGCGGGCACCGCCGCATCCACCGGACCCGCATCCGCCGCTTCCGCGTCGACACCCTCCGCACCCCAGGCAGCCGCACCTCTCGTGGACAACCGTTTCTGGCACACGTACACCGACTGGCGCTGGGGCTCCGGCGACGGCACCCGCGTCCTCGCCGGCGTCCGCCCCGGCCTGACCATCGCCACCGCCACGGGCCGTACCGACTACACCGACCCGCACACGGGCCGGACGGCCGCCTGGGAGTACGCCACCTGGACCTCGCCGCTCCACCGCACCGCCGTCCCCGCCACCGAACTGATCACCTCCTGGAACGCCCGTACGCCCGCGGGCACCTGGATCGCCGTCGAGCTGAGCGCCACCTACGCCGACTCCACCACCACCCCGTGGTTCGTGATGGGACGCTGGGCCTCCGGCGACGGCGACATCCGCCGCACCTCGGTGGACGGCCAGGGCGACCCGCACAGCTCGGTCTGGACCGACACGCTCTCGGTGGACGACGCGGCGAGCGGCGTACGTTTCGTCTCGTACCGCCTCCGCCTCACCCTGTACCGCACCCCGGGCAGCCGCCTGACCCCCACGGTCTGGCGCGTCGGCGCGATGGCCTCCGACATCCCCGACCGCTTCACCGTCCCGGCGACCACTCCGGCCCACGCCCGCGAACTGCGGGTCCCGCGCTACTCGCAGAACGTCCACATCGGCCAGTACCCGGAGTACGACAACGGCGGCGAGGCGTGGTGCAGCCCGACCTCCTCGCAGATGATCGTCGAGTACTGGGGCCGCAAGCCCACCGCCGAGGACCTCGCCTGGGTGAGGCCCGGCCTGCCCGACCCGCAGGTCTGCCACGCCGCCCGCTACACGTACGACTATCAGTACGGCGGCTGCGGCAACTGGCCCTTCAACGCCGCCTACGCCGCCACCTACCGCGACCTGAACGCGGTCGTCACCCGCCTCGGCTCGCTCACCGACCTGGAGCGGCTGGTCCACGCCGGAATCCCCGTCATCACCTCACAGTCCTTCCTCCAGGAGGAGCTGCCCGGAGCGGGTTACGGGACGGCGGGCCACCTGATGACGGTGGTCGGCTTCACCCGTGAGGGTGACGTGATCGCCAATGATCCCGCTTCACCGGACAACGAGGCGGTCCGCCGCGTCTACCCGCGGCGCGACTGGGAGAACATCTGGCTCCGCACCAAGCGCTACAACGCGAACGGCCAGGTCCGCAGCGGTACAGGCGGGGTCTGTTACGTGTACTGGCCGTCGGGGCCGACGCCGGGGCAGCGCCGCGTGCTGCGGTCGCTCGGGCTGGTGTGAGCGCGTCCGGGGCGTGCCCGGACGTGTTCGGCGGACGTTGCGAGTGGCGAGGTCAACAGATCGAGGCGCCCGGCCGGGTGGTCCCGGCCGGGCGCCTCCTACCGGACGCTCAGGCGGTACGCCGCTGTCGCTGTACCGCCCCCACCACCACGTCGACCACCAGGAACGCGGCCAGCGTCACGCCGAGGACCGGCAGCGCCCAGCCCAGGGCGATGACCGCCGGGACGCCCAGGATCAGGACCGGCAGCGGCAGCCGCCGCCAGGCGCCGCGCTCCGGGGCCCGGCCGACGGGCACGCGGCGGTCGTCGCGGGTGGGCCGCCGCTGCCACCACATGCGGTAGCCCCAGACGATCACCGCCGTCAGACCCAGCGCGATCACCGCCAGGATGATCTGGTTGACGACCCCGAACAGCACGCCCATGTGCCCCTGCACGCCCAGCTTGCTGAGCTTGGACAGGGCCGGGTGGTCGGCCCAGTAGGTGCGCGCGGTGACCTCGCCGCCGGCCACGTCCACGGCGACCCGGTCGTAGTGCACCGGCCAGACGTTGTCGTTCTGCGCCACGGTCCACGCGCTGGCCGCGTCCGCCGCGGGCGTGACCACCACCGTGCCGCCGAGCCCCGCGTTCCGGGCCGCCGCGAGGGCCGTGTCGAAGCCGGCCGGGTCGGCGTCGGCCGTCGCTTCGCCGGAGCCGCCGTGGCCGGCGTGGTCCGAGTGGTCCTCGGCGGGAGCCTCCGCGCCCGGGAGCGCGGTGTCGAGGGCCGGGGCGTTGCCGCCGGCCGCGTCCAGCAGCCGGCCGAACCGCTCACCGGCGTAGTTCGACCAGGTCAGACCGGTGGCGCTCAGGAACAGCAGCCCCAGCGCCAGCCACACCCCGGTGGCCGCGTGCCAGCTGCGCGTCCGGCGCACCCCGCGCGCTCCGCGCTCCGGAACCAGCACGCCCCGCGCCGACTTCGCACGCCGGCCGCGGCTGCGCCCGATCCACAGGACGAGCCCGCCCGCGACGGCCACCCAGAGCCAGCTCGCGGCGACCTCGGAGTACAGGCGGCCGAACTCGCCGAGGTGGAGGTTGCGGTGGAGGTCGTCGAGCCAGGTGGTGAGCGGCGTCGACCCGAACCAGGTCGTCAGCTCACCCCGTACCTCGGCGGTGTACGGGTCGACGAAGACCGTGCGCTGGTTCTCGCCCAGCTCCGGCACCGCGAGCACCACCCGCGTGGTGTCCTCGGGACCCGACGGGGTGATCACCGACGCCGTGGTGCCTTCGGGGTGGGCCGCCCGCGCGGCGGCGATCTGCTCGGCCAGCGGCCGGGGCGCGTCCCCGACCCGCTCGACCCGCAACTGGTCACCGTAGACGAGCTGGTCGAGCTGGGGCGTGAGCGTGTAGGCGAGCCCGGTCAGGGCGGCCACCAGCAGGAAGGGGGCGACGAGGACACCGGCGTAGAAGTGCAGCCGGACGAGGAGGTGGCGTACGGCGTCCCAGGAGCGGGTCGGGCCGGGGCCGCCGGCGGGTTCGGCGAGGGTGCCGGGACCGTCCGTCGTGTCGGTGGCGGCCGGTTTCGTGAGGGTGTCCGGTCTGTCGCTGTCCGGCTCGCTCGTCGCGGCGCCGGTGGGGTTGTGGTCGTTCTGCGGTATTTCTTCGGTTCTGCGAGACATGGGTGCTCCTCGGAGGGCAGGCCGGAGGAGGACTCCGCGGACCTGCCGGTGGGGACCGGGTTCTGCCCGGGCGATGGGAAGCGGTGGCGTTCGCGGCCGGACGGCCCCCGCACGCGGGGCCGCACTCCACCGGATCAGCTCCGGTGCGCGCGGCTGGGTGCGGAGGCCGTCAGGCCACGACCGCCACCGGCGGCCCACGCCGGTGGCGGGTCCGGGCGAGGAGCGCCCCGAACCGGATCCGCGCGACCACCGGCGGAGCCGGGCGCAGGCGGGGGAGGCAGGGGAGCGACGGAGTGGCCTGGAGGGCGACGCGGGGGAGAAACAGGGCCGCGAGGCGCCGCAGCACCCGCTCCCCGTGGATCACACAGAGAGCCGTTCCGAGGGTGGCCGCCGCATGGGCCAGGGTCATCCCGGTGTCCATGGCGTGCTCGCCACCGTGGCCGCCGCCCGGCCCGGTCATGCGGTGCTCGTGCCCGGCCGGCAGCGCGGAACGTGCGCCTCCGCCGGACACGGGCAGGAAGTGGAAGGCACCGTGCAGCGCGAACTGCGTGCCGCCCAGCACCAGCGTCACGACCTCGAAGCGCCGTCGCCGGCCGCCGAAGAGCAGCGCCCCTTGCGCACTCAGGACCAGGAACAGCAGGGCGAGCACGCCCGCGCCGGGCAGCCGCCCGCCCGCCGCGACATGGCTCACGGCACCGAGAAACAGGCAGGCCGAACCGCAGAGCAGGCCCCTGGCCGCTCGCGTCGGCCAGCCGCCCCCTGCACGCATGGACACAAGGTAGCCAGCCGCCGCGCATGCTCCGCCCCGGGGGTCTCCGGCGCCGTCTCTTGCCACGCGGTCTCTTCCCATGGGCCAGTAGTCGGCCAGATGGCCGAAAAAGTTCCCGTACGAGTTCCCGTACGACTTCCCATACGGAAGCCCGTACGAAGTTTCTCTCTGCCGCCCTGTGGCGTCGCCCACAGCAGCCCCTCCCGCCCCGGCGCCACGGACCCCGGAACCCTTGCCGTATCAGGGGACCGAGCTGCCACGGGCCGACCCAGCGGTGACCCGGATCTCGTTTCGCGCCGCGCTCCTGGCTGGCACTGTGGTCGGGCCGGGGGGCCTCAGCCGGAGTTCGACGAACAGCGAGACGCCATGACCGCGACCACCGCCGCACAGAACGCCCACCACGCCCGCCGCGCCCGCACCGGCGGCCCGGACGACGACGGCCCCGGGCTGCTGGAGCACCTCGCGGGGTGGGCACTCGTGGTCGTGCTCGCCATGTTCGTCACCCAGGCCGGACTGATGTGACCCGCCCCGGCCCCGGAGCCGCGAAAGGGGTGGGATGCCCGGCCGGCACCCCACCCCCACGGTCCGCGTAGGTCCGTGGCCGGCTAGTCGATCGCCTTGATCAGCTCGCCGTTCGTGGTGTCACCGCTCAGCTCCCAGAAGAACGTGCCTCCCAGGCCTTGTTCGTTCTTGTAGTCCATCTTGGTGCCGATGGTCTCCGGGGTGTCGTAGCTCCACCAGTCGTTCCCGCAGTGCGCGTACGCCGTACCGGCCACCGTGCCCGACACGGGGCAGCTGCCCTTGAGGACCTTGTAGTCCTCGATGCCGTCCTCGTACGTGCCCTTCGCCGCGCCGGTCGCGCTGCCGCCCGGCTCGGTCTGGGTGACGCCGGTCCAGCCGCGGCCGTAGAAGCCGATGCCGAGCAACAGCTTCTCCGACGGGATGCCGAGCGACTTCAGCTTGGAGATCGCGGCGTCGGAGTTGAAGCCCTCCGTCGGGATGCCCGGGTAGGAGGTCAGCGGGGAGTGCGGGGCCGTGGGGCCCTGCGCCGCGAACGCGCCGAAGAAGTCGTACGTCATCGGCAGGTACCAGTCGAGGTGCTTCGCCGCGCCCGCGTAGTCCACCGCGTCGATCTTGCCGCCGTCGGAGCCGTCCGCGGTGATCGCCGAAGTGATCAGGTTGTCGCTCCCGAAGGACTTGCGCAGCTCGCCCAGCAGCTCGCCGTAGGCGTCCCGGCCGCTCGTGTCGCAGGTCAGACCGCAGGCGTTCGGGTACTCCCAGTCGATGTCGATGCCGTCGAAGACATCGGCCCACCGCGGGTCCTCCACCAGGTCGTAGCAGGACTTGGCGAACGCGGCCGGGTTCTGCGCGGCCTCTCCGAACCCTCCGGACCAGCTCCAGCCGCCGAAGGACCAGAGGATCTTGATGTCCGGGTGGAGCTCCTTCAGCTTGCGCAACTGGTTGAAGTTGCCGCGCAGTTCCTGGTCCCAGGTGTCGGCGACCCCGTCGACGGACTCCTCGGCGGTGTAGGCCTTCTCGTAGTCGGCGTAGGAGTCGCCGATGGTGCACTTGCCGTTCTGCACGTTGCCGAAGGCGTAGTTGATGTGGGTGAGCTTCTCCGCGGAACCCGACGTCACGATGTTCTTGACGTGGTAGTTCCGGTCGTACGTGCCCCAGTTGGTGAAGTATCCGATCACCTTGTCGCCGGCCGCTGTGGGGGCGGCCTCGGCGGGGGCGGTGGCCGGCTGGGCGGCGGGGGCGGCGCCGGCCGGGGACATGCCCGCGACGCCGAGCAGGGTGGCGCCGAGCGCCGCCGTACAGACGGCCGCGGCGAGCGCCCGGAGCCGGGCGCGGGGACGGTGCGGTGTGAGCATCGTGGCTCCTCGTGGGGGAGGGCTGGTGCGTGGGGGGTGTGGGTCGAACTCGTGGGGAGTGCGGGCCGGACTCCGGGCCGTACGTGCCCGGTTTGGCATGAACACGGTAGGGCGTTCGTGGGGGGAACCGTAGAAGGACTAGACCAGTTGGGTCAATGGTTCGGACCAATTCACGGATCTTCGCGAGGCTCTCCAGCCCCTTTGACCAGCTCTTCACCCGTGACGGAAGGCATCCGATCGGGCATACTCAACCCGCCACAGCCGCTGACCCGCACCCCCCGAGACCCGGGCGGGCAGGATCGGCTGGGCAGTCTGCTTTTTCCCGGCTCCGTTCCGGGAGATCACCCGGCGGCGCCTCTCACACCCCGAGCGCGCGACCGTCGCAACGCCCGACAGGGAGGAGAGCGCCGTCATGTCCGACCGTGCCCCGCAGCCGGTGGAACGCCGTCTGCCCACCGAGGAGTCCCGGCAGCTCGTCGCGCTCGTCCGCGACATCGTGTCCAAGGAGATCGCCTCCCGGGCGGCCGAGGAGGAGGAAGCCGGCCACTTTCCGCGCGAGGTCTTCACCCTCCTCTCCGAATCCGGGCTCCTCGGACTTCCCTACGGCTCCGCCCACGGCGGCGGCGACCAGCCCTACGAGGTCTACCTCCAGGTGCTGGAGGAGCTGGCCGCGGCCCGCCTCACCGTCGGCCTCGGCGTCAGCGTCCACTCCCTGGCCTGCCACGCGCTCGCCGGTTACGGCACCGGGGAGCAGCAGGCCGCGCACCTCCCGGCGATGCTCTCCGGCGGCCTGTTGGGCGCCTACTGCCTCTCCGAGCCCGCCTCCGGCTCCGACGCCGCGTCCCTGCGCACCAAGGCCGTACGCGACGGCGACGACTGGGTCATCACCGGCACCAAGGCGTGGATCACCCACGGCGGCGTCGCCGACTTCTACACCGTGCTCGCCCGCACCGGCGTCGAGGGCCCCCGCGGTATCACGGCCTTCCTCGTCCCCGGCGACGCCGAAGGCCTGAACGCCGCGCTCCCCGAGAAGAAGATGGGGATGAAGGGCTCGCCCACGGCCCAGCTCAACTTCGACGGCGTACGGGTCGGTGACGACCGCCGCATCGGTGAGGAGGGCCAGGGCTTCGCCATCGCGCTCTCCGCGCTCGACTCCGGTCGCCTCGGCATCGCCGCCTGCGCCGTCGGGGTCGCCCAGGCGGCTCTGGACGAGGCCGTGCGGTACGCCACCGACCGGCGCCAGTTCGGCCGCCCCATCGCGGACTTCCAGGGGCTGCGCTTCATGCTCGCCGACATGGCCACCCAGATCGAGGCAGGCCGGGCGCTCTACCTGGAGGCGGCACGGCTGCGCGACGCGGGAGAGCCCTTCTCCCGCCAGGCCGCCATGGCGAAGCTCTTCTGCACGGACGCGGCCATGCGCGTGACCACCGACGCCGTCCAGGTGCTCGGCGGCTACGGCTACACGCTGGACTTCCCGGTCGAGCGGCTCATGCGCGAGGCCAAGGTGCTCCAGATCGTGGAAGGCACCAATCAGATCCAGCGCATGGTCATCGCCCGCCACCTGGCGGGTCCGGAGACCCGCTGACCCGCAGGGGGTGTCCGAACGTCCCGCGCGGGCGGAACGGTTCAGACACTCCCCGGCGGCCGGTCCGACCAGGCCGGAAGCGCGGCGGCCCGGGTCCACTCCGGGTCGCGGCGGCCGGGCACGGTCCGGCCGCTGCTGCGCCAGTGGAGCAGCAGAGCGCTGTAGATGGGCGGGTCGACGGGGGAGGCCATCGGCGAGTTCCCCGTCGACCGGGGCAGCGGCCGCGGCTGCGGAACCGATTCTTCGAGCGCCGGGGGAGCGAGCCGGCGGCGCCCCGAGCCGACTGGTGAATGCAGCGTCGTCATACGGGGGTCAACGCGCCGGGACCGGCCCGGTCACTGCCGACCCGAACCGAGTGCCAGTTCGGCGGGTGCCCGCGAGCACCCGCCCGGGAACGTGCCCCTACGTGCCCCTACGGCCGCTGACGGCGGCTCAGGCCGCCTCGCGCCGCATCCGGGGAATCCGCAGCGGCCGGGAGCCCGGCCCGCCCGCGTGGGAGAAGGGCTGCATCCGCCAGTCGAGGCCCTGGGGGAGCGTCAGCAGCAGCGCCGCCTCCTGCTCCTGGGGCTCCAGCGTCTCGTCGGCGGGCCGGGCCTCCGCCGCCGCGCGGCCGGTGCCGGAGCAGACGGTGAGGACGAACGGGTTCCACGGGGTGGAGCACCGGGCGTGCTCCGGCAGGACGTCCTCGTCGGCCAGCAGGGCGATCGGCTGGGCGCAGTCCGGGCAGACCACCCGGAACATCTCGAACATGTCGTACACATCGGCGCCGTCCACATCGGCGCCGTCGTCCTCGTCGGGATCGACGGGCTCCGGTTCGGTACGTCCGGTGAGCTTGATGCTCTGCATGGGATCTTCCCCCCTCGGGTGGGCCGGCACAGCGCCACGGCCACGACCACAGCAAGCACTTCCCTCCGCTCGCGGCCGATAACCGCGAGGGGACCCGCTACCGACCCGTAGGTCTGTGGTGTTCGTCACATGCCGCCCGCAGGTGCCGTTCCGTGACCTTGTGCGACTGTGCCGACAGGCGTCCGGGGCCATAGGTTGATCCGCATGGAGGAGCTGGACCGTCAGATCGTGGAGTTGCTCGTCAAGGACGGGCGGATGAGCTACACCGACCTGGGCAAGGCCACGGGCCTGTCCACCTCGGCCGTTCATCAGCGCGTCCGCAGGCTGGAGCAGCGCGGGGTGATCCGCGGCTATGCCGCCGTCGTCGACCCCGAGGCCGTCGGGCTGCCCCTCACCGCGTTCATCTCGGTGAAGCCGTTCGACCCCAGCGCGCCCGACGACATCGCCGAGCGGCTGGCGGGCGTGCCGGAGCTGGAGGCCTGCCACAGCGTCGCCGGGGACGAGAACTACATCCTCAAGGTGCGCGTGGCGACCCCGCTGGAGCTGGAACACCTGCTGACCCGGATCCGCACGCTGGCCGGCGTCTCGACCCGTACGACCGTCGTCCTCTCCACCCCGTACGAGGCCCGGCCGCCGCGCGTCTGAGGGGGGTGCGGACTCCACGGTCCGCGGCAGGCGCGAGACTGGTCCCATGACCGAGAGCACCGCCCCTCAGAGCGCCCCCGACCACCGCACCCTGCTGCTGCGCGGTGGAGACGTCCACAGCCCGGCCGACCCGTTCGCCACCGCGATGGTCGTGGAGCGCGGACATGTCGCCTGGGTGGGATCCGAAGGGGCCGCCGACGCCTTCGCGAGCGGCGTCGACGAAGTCGTCGACCTGGAGGGCGCCCTGGTCACCCCGGCGTTCACCGACGCCCATGTGCACACCACCGCCACCGGCCTGGCCCTCACCGGGCTGGACCTCTCCGGCGCCCGTACCCTCCCCGAGGCCCTCGGCCTCGTCCGCGCGTTCGCGAACCGGCGCGGCGCCACCGACGTCCTGCTCGGCCACGGCTGGGACGCCGCGCGGTGGCCCGAACAGCGCCACCCCTCGCGCGCCGAGCTCGACGAGGCGGCCGGCGGCCGGGCCCTCTACCTGCCGCGGATCGACGTGCACTCCGCCGTCGTCACCACCGCCCTGCTGGACCTCGTCCCGGGCGTCACCGCGATGACCGGCTACCACCCGGACACCCCGCTGACCGGCGACGCCCACCACGCCGTACGCGCCGCCGCGCACAACGCCCTCACCACGGCCCAGCGCACCGCCGCCCAGCGCGCCGCGCTCGACCACGCCGCATCCCTCGGCATCGGCACCCTCCACGAGTGCGGCGGGCCCGAGATCTCCGACGAGGAGGACTTCACCTCGCTCCTGGCCCTCGCCGCCGAACGTCCGGGCCCCCGGGTCTTCGGGCTCTGGGCCGAGGAGATCGCCGACGAGAAGGGCGCCCGCCGCATCCGGGAGCTCGGCGCGATCGGCGCGGCCGGCGACCTCTTCATCGACGGCTCCCTCGGCTCGCACACCGCCTGCCTGCACGAGCCCTACGCCGACGACCCGCAGACCGGCACCGCCCACCTGGACGCCGCCGCGATCGCCGCCCATGTCACCGCCTGCACCGAGGCGGGCCTCCAGGCGGGCTTCCACGCCATCGGCGACGCGGCCGTCAGCGCCGTCGTGGAGGGCGTGCGGGCCGCCGCCGAGACGCTCGGCCTCGCCAGGATCCGCGCCGCCCGCCACCGCGTCGAGCACGCCGAGATGCTCACCCCGGAGACGATCGCCGCCTTCGCCGAACTCGGCCTCACCGCCTCCGTCCAGCCCGCCTTCGACGCCGCCTGGGGCGGCCCGGACGGCATGTACGCCCAGCGCCTCGGCGCGGAGCGTGCCGCCGGCCTGAACCCGTACGCCGCACTCCTGCGGGCCGGAGTCCCGCTCGCCTTCGGCTCCGACAGCCCGGTCACGCCGCTCGATCCGTGGGGCACCGTGCGGGCCGCCGCCCACCACCGCACCCCCGAGCACCGCATCTCCGTCCGGGCCGGCTTCACCGCCCACACCCGGGGCGGCTGGCGGGCCATCGGCCGGGACGACGCGGGGCTCCTTGTCCCGGGCGCACCGGCCGACTACGCCGTCTGGCGGACCGCCGAACTCCTGGTCCAGGCCCCCGACGACCGGGTCGCCCGCTGGTCCACCGACCCCCGCTCCGGCACGCCCGGCCTGCCGGATCTGACCCCCGGCGCCGAACTTCCGGTCTGCCTGCGGACGGTGGTCTCCGGACAGACGGTCCACGTGCGACCGAACGAGTGACGTCGGCGGGTTCCGTACCGCCGATCGATGGCTCGGGCACGCGTTCACGACCTGCGGATCTCGGGCACTGACCAGGCAATTTGGGCAAAAGCCGCAGGTCGCACGGGTGTTGACAGAACGCGCCCACGGGCCGGTAGGTTCGGCCGGGTCCACCACAGGACGTCCGACCGGTGAAACCTCCACGCAGTCGTCGAACGCCGCTGGGTCATGGGGTGGTGTGCCGCACCGGCGCACCGCCACTGACAGCCAGGTTCAGCGCCCGCGCCTCGGGGGCGAGGGAAGGTTTCAGCCGGACGGAGGGTGCGACCCGGGTGGGGCCCGGACGTTCAGTAGACAACGGCTTTCGGTCGACCCGCAGCCAGCGGGTCCCAGGTCGGCCCGAAGGGCGCCGGGCCCCGATCCGCAGCTCCGTCCTGCCGGAGGCCGCGGTTCCGTCCGTGCTTCTGTCCGCAGTTCCGTCCATCTGCCCGGCCTGTGCCACGCGCCCGTACGACCGCGTAGGACCCGGGCGGCGGTGTGCTGGATATGGTGTCCCTCTGTGTACGGACTTTAAGGGGCAGTAGTGAACGACGGCGGTCAGAGGCAGTTCGGCCCGCTCGGCAAGGTCCTCGTGATCATTCCGACCTACAACGAGGTCGAGAACATCAGGCCGATCGTCGACCGGGTGCGCACCGCCGTGCCGGACGCGGACATCCTGGTGGCCGACGACAACAGCCCCGACGGCACGGGTAAGGCGGCCGACGAGATCGCGGCCGCCGACGACCAGGTCCACGTCCTGCACCGCAAGGGCAAGGAAGGGCTCGGCGCCGCCTACCTCGCGGGCTTCACCTGGGGCACCGAGCACGGTTACGGCGTCCTCGTCGAGATGGACGCCGACGGCTCCCACCAGCCCGAGGAGCTGCCCCGCCTGCTCACCGCACTCAAGGGCGCCGACCTCGTCCTCGGCTCCCGCTGGGTGCCCGGCGGCCGGGTCGTCAACTGGCCCAAGAGCCGCGAGGTCATCTCCCGTGGCGGCAGCCTCTACTCCCGCCTCGCCCTCGGCCTCTCCGTCCGCGACGTCACCGGCGGCTACCGCGCCTTCCGCACCGAGACCCTCCAGGGCCTCGGACTCGACGAGGTCGCCTCCCAGGGCTACTGCTTCCAGGTCGATCTGGCCCGCCGCTCGGTCGAGGCCGGCTACCACGTCGTCGAGGTCCCCATCACCTTCGTGGACCGCGAGGTCGGCGACTCCAAGATGAGCCGGGACATCCTCGTCGAAGCGCTCTGGCGGGTCACCGGCTGGGGCATCACCTCCCGCGCCAACAAGGTCCTGGGCCGCAGGAAACCCTGACCCTCCGGCGCGTACCGGCCGGTCCATGATCACCCTCTTACGCCGCTTCCACCTCCGTACGGGCACACTGGTGGCATGACGACCGGCACTCCGCCCCCGACCCGTCCCCGGCGCTCACGCGCCCGTAGATTCGTGCCCCTGGCCCTCGCCGCCTGGCTGGTCCTGGAGATCTGGCTGCTGACCGTGGTCGCCTCGGCCGCGGGCGGTCTCACCGTCCTGCTGCTCCTGGTCGCCGGAGCGGTGCTCGGCACCGTGGTGATCAAGCGCGCCGGACGCCGTGCCTTCAAGAACCTCACCGAGACCCTCCAGCAGACGCCGGGGCAGCCCGGCGCCACCGAGGCCCCGCAGGTCACCGGCGGCAAGACCTCCCGGGGCAACGGGCTGCTGATGCTCGCCGGACTGCTGCTCCTGATCCCGGGCCTCATCTCGGACGCGGCCGGTCTGCTCCTGCTGGTGCCGCCGGTCCGCACCCTGATCAGCCGCCGGGCGGAGCGGTCCCTGGAGCGCCGGATGCGGGCCGCGTCCCCCGGCAGCCTCTCCGACGCCTTCCAGCAGGCCCGTATGCACCGGCCGGACGGAAAGGTCGTCCAGGGTGAGGTCATCCGCGAGGACGGCACACAGCCCCCTTCCCGCCCCACCGGCCCCGACGACGACCCTCGCGGCCCGCGTCCGCCGCTCACCCCCTGAGGCCGGTCGACCGGCTCCGGTCGGGCTGACGCCGGCCGGGCCGGCGCCGGACATGGCGAGAGCCGCGGGGGGGGGGGGGCCCCCCGGGGGGGGGGGCCCCCCCCGGGGGGGGGGGGGGGGCCGCCGGCCGCCCCGGGGCGGCACTGGGCGCGCGGCGGGGCCCCCCCCCCCCGTCGGGGCCCCCCCCCCGCGGCTCTTGTGCTGTGCTGTTGTCGCGCTCGGTGCGATAGGTACGCGGAGTGCGGCGGTGCTCTACGGGGTCAGGCAGACTTCCTGCTGTCCCGCGGGTGCACGGCGATGTTCATGGCTCCGGAGCGCAGAACCGCCAGCCTCTCGGCCAGCACCTCTTCGAGCTCCTCACGCGTGCGCCGTTCCATGAGCATGTCCCAGTGCGTACGCGCAGGCTTGCCCTTCTTCTCCTCGGGGCCATCCCCGTCCACCAGGAGTGCCTGGGCGCCGCACGCCTTGCACTCCCACTCCGGCGGAATCTCCGCCTCCACCGAGAACGGCATCTCGAACCGATGTCCGTTCTGGCATGCGTACTCCACCGCCTGGCGCGGGGCCAGATCGATGCCGCGGTCCGTCTCGTAGCTGGTAACCACAAGTCGCGTGCCGCGAAGAGCTCGCTCACTCATGAATCGTGCCTCCCGGGCTTGTCGCCCACAGGACAAAATGTCGCTGTCGTCGTCATCCGGTCAACGTACGGTCGCTGGCAAAGATTCCCGTCGCCGGTCATGCGTCGCCCGTTCGTGCCGCTGCTTGTCTTGGGTCGAGTACCCACCCTTGCCCGGTTTGTCACCTCTGATGGGCGTTGTCACCCAACGGTTGGGCCGTTTCTACTCGCAGTAACGGTCCTCCGGGCAGGCCAAAGACGTATACTACCGGCCTTTGACTTCAACGTCTAAATCCGTTCCGGTACGGGGTTGCCCGCGGCCGTGATCGCCCGCCGTACCGGCACCCGCGCGAGCAGCACCGCGCCCAGGGCGAAGAACACGATCAGCGAGATGATCGCCTCCCGGTAGCTGCCGGTCAGCTGGTAGGCCAGACCGAACACCAGGGGCCCCAGCCAGCTCAGACCCCGGTCGCTCATCTCGTACGCCGAGAAGTACTCCGCCTCCTTGCCGCGCGGCACCAGGTGGGAGAAGAGCGAACGGGACAGCGCCTGGCTGCCGCCCAGCACCAGCCCGATGGCCGCCGCGAGAACGAAGAAGAAGACGGGCGCGTCGGCGGGCAGCAGGTAGGCGGCGATCAGGATCGCGGTCCATACGACCAGTGAGCCCAGGATCGTGCGCTTGGCGCCGTACACCCGGGCCAGCCGGCCCATCCCGAGCGCCCCGGCCACCGCCAGGATCTGCACCAGCAGCACGGCGACGATCAGGGTCGTCTGGTCGAGGCCCAGCTCCTCGGAGCCGTACAGCGAGGCCTGGGAGATCACTGTCTGGATGCCGTCGTTGTAGACGAGGTAGGCGAGCAGGAACGACAGCGTCAGCGGATGGCGCCGCATGTCCTTCAGGGTCGCCATCAGCTGCTTCCAGCCCGATCCGACCGCTCCCTCGCCGTCCGGCGCCACCCGCCGGTCGCGCAGCCGCCGCAGCGGTACGAGGGTGAACGCGCCCCACCACACACCCGCCGACGCGAGGCAGATCCGTACCGCGTCGGACTCCGCGAGGCCGAAGGACTCGTGGCCCGTGTACAGGATCAGGTTGAGGACGAGCACCAGCGCGCCCGAGGTGTAGCCGAAGGCCCAGCCGCGCGAGGAGACCGCGTCGCGCTCCTCGGAGGTGGCGATCTGCGGCAGATAGGCGTTGTACAGGACCATCGACACGGAGATCGACGCGTTCGCCACGATCAGCAGGAACGCGCCCAGCAGATAGCGGTGGCCGTCCAGGAAGAACATCCCCGCCGTCGCCGCGGCCCCCGTATAGGCCGCCGCCGCCAGCAGCGGCTTCTTACGTCCCGTGCGGTCCGCCGCCGCGCCCACGATCGGCATCAGGATCACGGCCACGACGATGGAGGCCGATACGGAGTACGCGAACAGCGAGCCCGCGCGCACGGGTATGCCCAGTGGATGCACGAAACCGTCGGGATCGGCGGCGGCCTTGGCGATCGACGTCAGGTACGGACCGAGGAAGACGGTCAGCACGCTGGTGGAGTAGACGGAACAGGCGAAGTCGTAGAAGTACCAGCCGTGCTGCTCACGTCTGCGCGCGGCCGCCGACCCGTCGCCCGGCGGCTTTCCGGCCGGATCTGTCGTTCCTGCGGTTCCGGTGCTCAACCCGCGCCCCCTCGGTTCTCGCGTACGGACGCGGACGGGCCCGGCGTCAGGACCAGGCCCCCCGCTCGCTCAGCACCGTGCGCAGCGTCTCGATGTGATCGGTCATGATGCCATCGACCCCGAGCTCCAGGAGGGCCGCCATCCGCTCGGGCTCGTTGACCGTCCAGACGTGCACCTGGAGACCCAGCGCGTGCGCGGTGCGGACGAAACGGGCGTCCACCACCGGGATGCCGCCCTGCCGCTCGGGAACCTGGGCGCAGACCGCGCCGGTGCGAAGCGGCGCCGGGATCCCGTACGAGCGCAGCCGCAGTCCCAGGACGCCGCGCACGCCGTACGAGGTGGCCAGGCGCGGGCCGGCCAGGCGGTGCGCCCGGGCCACCCGGGCCTCGGAGAAGGAGCCGACGCAGACCCGGTCCCAGGCGTCGGTCCTGCGGATCAGCTCCAGGAGCGGCCCGAGGGCCGGTTCCGCCTTGATGTCCACGTTCCAGCGGGCCTGCGGGAACTCCTCCAGCAGCTCCTCGAAGAGCGGAAGGGGTTCGGTGCCGCCGACCCTGGCCCGGCGCACCTCGCTCCAGGGCAGCGCGGAGATCCTGCCCCGCGCGTCGGTGACCCGGTCGAGCGTGGCGTCGTGGAAGGCGACGAGGCGGCCGTCCGCCGTGGTGTGGACGTCGGTCTCGAAGTAGCGGTAGCCCGCTTCGGCCGCCCGGCGGAAGGCGGCCGCGGTGTTCTCCACACCGTCCGCCGCCCCGCCGCGGTGGGCGAAGGCAAGGGGTGTCGCGTGATCAAGATAGGGATGGCGGCTCGGTTTCACTGCGGCAGTATGGCCTGCCCGGATGGAGGGGTGGCAACGGGGCCGGGGCCGGCGGGAGGCGCGCCGGTGACCGTCGGCGTAGCGGGTGCGGGGAGTTCGAAGAGCCGCAGGAAGAGCTGGGCGAGCGGGCCGATCGCCAGCGCGTACAGGACCGTACCGGCCCCGAGCGAGCCGCCGAGCAGGAAGCCGGTGACGACGACGGCCACCTCGATCGCCGTACGGACCAGCCGGATGGAGCGGCCCGTGGCCCGGTTCAGCCCGGTCATCAGCCCGTCCCGCGGACCCGGGCCGAAGCGGGCCGCTATGTACAGCCCGGTCGCCACGCCGTTCAGCGTGATGGCCAGGACCATCACCGGGATCCTGGCCCAGATACCGTCGAGGTCGCCGACCAGGGCGAGCGTGCCGTCCATCGCCAGGCCCACCACGAAGACGTTGGAGACCGTGCCGAGCCCCGGACGCTGCCGGAGCGGGATCCAGAGCAGCAGCACGATCGCGCCGACGATGATCGAGACGACGCCGATCGAGATGCCGGTCAGCTCTGTGAGGCCCTGGTGCAGGACGCCCCACGGCTCCAGACCGAGTTCGGCGCGGACCAGGAGCGCCGAACTCGCCCCGTAGAGCGTCAGACCCACGTACAGCTGGACCAGTCGCCGGGTGAGGTGGGTGGTGCCACGGGCGGTGGTGCTGGACACGTGTTGCCCCCTGGTGTGGTGGTAGTGGACTGCTGCGTGTCACTCTGTGGCAGGGGATCGGTCACCAGACATGGCCAATCCGAGGAAGGTGGACTGATTTTCATGGCGCAGTGGACTTCGACCGTCGGGGCGGCCCAGCTCGCCCGGCAGCTCCAGGCCCAGCAGCCCCGGCCCACCGGCTCCGCCGGACGGAAGCCGCCCGCCTACCGCGCGCTCGCCGACGGCGTGCGGCTCCTCGTGCTGGAGGGCCGCGTTCCGGTCGCCGCCCGGCTGCCCGCAGAACGCGAACTGGCCCTCGCCCTCGCCGTCAGCCGCACCACCGTCGCCGCCGCCTACGAGGCGCTGCGCGCGGAAGGGTTCCTGGAGTCGCGGCGCGGGGCCGGAAGCTGGACCGCCGTCCCGGCCGGGAACCCGCTGCCGGCCCGGGGGCTGGAACCGCTGCCTCCGGAGTCGCTGGGCTCCATGATCGACCTGGGCTGCGCCTCCCTGCCCGCCCCCGAGCCGTGGCTGACCCGGGCCTTCCAGGGTGCGGTGGAGGAGCTGCCTCCGTACGCCCACACTCACGGCGACTACCCGGCCGGGCTCCCCGCCCTGCGGCAGATGATCGCCGACCGCTACACCGCGCTCTCCATCCCGACCATGCCCGAACAGATCATGGTCACCACCGGTGCGATGGGCGCCATCGACGCCATCTGCCACCTCTTCGCGGGCCGCGGCGAACGGATCGCGGTCGAGTCCCCTTCGTACGCCAACATCCTCCAGCTGATGCGCGAGGCGGGCGCCCGGCTCGTCCCGGTCGCGATGGAGGAGGGCATCGGCGGCTGGGACATGAACCGGTGGCGCCAGGTGCTGCGGGACTCGGCGCCCCGGCTCGCCTATGTGGTGGCCGACTTCCACAACCCGACCGGCGCGCTCGCCGACGAGCAGCAGCGGCGGGACCTCGTCGACGCGGCCCGCTCCGCCGGCACGGTCCTGGTCGTCGACGAGACGATGACCGAACTCCGGCTGGACGCCGACATCTCCATGCCCCGCCGGGTCTGCGCCTTCGACCCGGCCGGCAGCACGGTGCTGACCGTCGGCTCGGCCAGCAAGGCGTTCTGGGCCGGGATGCGGATCGGCTGGGTCCGGGCGGCCCCGGACGTCATCCGCTCGCTGGTCTCGGCCCGTGCCTACGCCGACATGGGCACCCCGGTCCTGGAACAGCTCGCCGTCAACTGGCTGATGGGCACGGGCGGCTGGGAGCAGGCGGTGGAGATCCGGCGGGACCAGGCGCGCGAGAACCGCGACCAGCTGGTGGCGGCGGTGCGCCGGGAGCTGCCGGACTGGGAGTTCGCGGTGCCGCGCGGCGGGCTGACCCTCTGGGTGCGCACGGGCGGCCTCTCCGGCTCGCGGCTGGCGGTGGCGGGTGAGCGCGTCGGCGTACGCGTGCCTTCGGGGCCCCGGTTCGGGGTGGACGGGGCGTTCGAGGGCTATGTGCGGCTGCCGTTCACGGTGGGCGGCCCGGTCGCGGAGGAGGCGGCGGTGCGGCTCGCGGCGGCCGTGGAGCTGGTGCGCTCCGGAGCGGGCGCCGGGGCGGACGCGCCGCGGAGCTTCGTGGCCTGAGGGGCGCCCCTCCGCCGCTCACCCCTCGGCGATCGCCGCCTGCGCCTTGGCCAACTGCCCGGTCGGTACGGCCTCCACGGCCACCGGCACCTCCGCGGTGTCCTCGACCGGTGCCTCGGACACGGCGGCCGGCTCCTGCCGCGGCTCCTGCGGAGCGGCGCCCGGCAGCTGCGGCAGCGCGTCGAGCACCGCCTGCCGGTGGGCCTCGCTGGTGGCGTCGTCGTACGGGTCCGGCGTCGCCGGGACCTGGAGGCGCAGCACCGGCCCGGTGCCCAGGCGCGCGTAACCCCGTCCGGCCGGAACCTCCGGCGGCGGGGTCGTGTTCGGCTCGGCGCCCAGCACGGCGGCGATCTGCTCGCGGGAGGCGGGCCCGAGGACGACGCGGGCCCGGGTGTGGGTCCGTACGGTCTCGGTGAGGATCTCCACGGCGTCGAACTGGTCGGCCAGGACGACGGTGACCCCGGCCGCGCGCCCGTGCCGCAGCGGCACCTGGAGCAGCTCCTGCGGGTCGGGCCTGCCGTCGGCGGCGGCGAGGTGGCCGAGCACGCCGGGACGGTCCAGCAGGATCCAGAGCGGCCGCTTGATGTCCTCGGGGACCGGGTGGCCTCCTTGGCGTGCCCGGTTGGCGAAGATCAGCCGGCGCTCCGTCTCGTGCGCGGCCCACTCCAGAGTGGCCAGCGCCCCGCTCAGGCCGGACTCCACGGCGAGGACGCCGGCGCGGCCGATGAGGGCGCCGTACTCACCCGTCCCGCTGCCGTCGACGACGAGGACGTCGCCCTGCTGGAGGGCCTGGAGCGCGATGGAGCGGACCAGGGTGGTGGTGCCGCTGCCGGGCTGGCCGATTGCCAGCAGATGGGGTTCGGTGGAGCGGTTGCCGGTCCGCCAGACGACCGGCCAGGCATCCGCGGTCGTGTCACCGTCGCGCACCGGCACCGTACGGCGTACGGCGTCGGGGTCGGTGAAGCCGAGGACCGTCTCGCCGGGCGCGGTGACGAAGCGCTGGGCGGCGATCGAGGTCGGCAGCGGGTCGAGCACGGTCATGACGAGGCGGTTGGCCTCCTCGTTCCAGGCGAAGTGGTACTCGCGGCCGCGGCCCGACTTGGTGTGCAGCAGCTGCTCGATCCGGGAGCGCGCGGCGGCCTCGCCGTCGGTGAAGTACGCCGGATAGGAGACCTGGAGGCGCGTGAGGCGCCCGTCGCCGTCGAAGGCGTACTCCGTGAACGTCTTCTCCCAGTCGCCGCCGTGGGCGAAGAGCGGGTCGGGGTCCTCGGACACCGAGAAGTACGGCACGAGCGCCTCGTAGAGGGCGCGCAGACGGGTGGACTCCGCCTCGTCCGGGCCGGTCTTCACGGGGGTCCGCTCCCGCCCCTTCCACGCGGCGGCGCCCATCACCGTGATCAGGGCCAGGATCGGCCCGTACGGCACGAGCGCCACGGCGAGCACGCAGGCCGCGGCCAGGAACAGCTTGGGACCACGCCGTTCCTTGGGTGTCGCGGCCCACTTCTGCCGGCCGGAGACGGCCAGCAGCCGCAGACCACGCAGGATCGTGATCAGCGGATGGAGCACATCGGTGGCACTGTCGGCGGCCGTGCGCGCGATCTCTCTGCTGCGAGTGATCGAAGCGCTGCCGCTGCTCAGAATGCGGGGGAGTGGTCGCCGGGCCACAGCTGTCTCCTGAAGGGGTGGGAGCGGTTGCGGAGCGTCAGAACTTGATCCCGCCCAGCAGACCGGCGAGGCTCGCCCCGCCTGCCGTGATGCTCGGCGCGATCGCGGTGCCGGCCAGGTAGAAGCCGAACAGCGCGCAGACGATGGCGTGGGACGCCTTGAGCCCGTCCTTCTTGAAGAACAGGAAGACGACGATGGCGAGCAGTACCACGCCCGAGATGGAAAGGATCATGAGCGGATCTCCTGGTTGAGGGGACAGTCACCATGAGTCCTTCCAGGATCACGCGAAGTATCTATACGATAAAAGGTGCAATCGAGTGAATAAAACGCATTTTCACTTGACTGGCGGAGGTGAACCCGTGGCCCGCGCGCGGCGATGTGGAGTCCGTGCCGGGCAGGAGTCGCCCGAGCTGATCTTTTGCCGTATCCGGGCCCGGTCATGTCCGTCCCCGAGCAGTACCCTGTCGATTCACTCGTACGGCCCCGTGCCGTACACCACCCGGTCAACCGCGGCGGCGAGAGCCGCCGCGCGGTCAAGGAAGGCGGCCCGCGCGATGAGCGAGACTCCCGATCCCGAGGTGGTCGAGCTGGCGACCAAGGTCTTCGACCTGGCCCGCACCGGCGAGACCGAGGCGCTCGCCGCGTACGTCGACGCCGGCGTCCCCGCCAACCTCACCAACGACCGCGGCGATTCGCTGCTGATGCTCGCCGCCTACCACGGGCACGCCGAGGCGGTCACCGCGCTCGTCGCCCGCGGCGCCGACCCGGACCGGGCCAACGACCGCGGCCAGACGCCACTGGCCGGAGCCGTTTTCAAGGGTGAGGACGCCGTCATCGACGCCCTGCTCGGCGCGGGTGCCGACCCCGCCGCCGGAACACCGTCCGCGCGGGACACGGCGCAGATGTTCGGCAAGGCCGACCTGCTGGAACGCTTCGGTGACCGTTGAGGGGGCGGCGGACGTGTCCGCCGATGGGTCCGCTGACCGGTCCGTCGTAAATGTGGTCGCGGTGGCGAAATGGCTGGGTCATCATGACGTCGCGGGTCCATTTCGGGCCACCGACGAGAGGCAGAGGAAGATGGTCTACACCAAGCACCGGACGGCGATCGGCCGATCATGTCGCTGCGCGGCGTAGGGATGTCCGCTGGACATCCCGCCGTGCCCATGGGGTACGGAGCACTGCACACAAACCCGGTTGTGTCGACAGCTTGATGTGAGGCTTTCTCCCATGTTCGATCCGTTCATAGCGCCGAGCGGCACCCTGCTCGGCCTGCTGCAGAGGGGCCGCGGCGACGGCACGCTCCACGCGCTCGCCGCGCCGCGCCCCGAGGCCCTCGCGGCCCTCAACCACTGCGTCGTGAGCGACCCCCGTCACGACTGGCAGGTGGAGAACCGCTCCCTCTACTACGCCCGCCTGTACCTGGATCTCGACGGCGGCATCGAAGAGATCGAGCGCCACCTCGGTAACCCCGACGACCACACGGACACCGACGACTCCCGTACCGGACTCGCGCTCTCCGTCCTCGGCCACCTCGCCTCCTACGGACGCGACGACGCCCTTGCGCTGCTCCGCCGCTACGCGGCCACCGGCGCCAACTGGGCCTGGGCCCTGGACGAGCTCGCCCTGCGCGACGACGACGCGGGCCTGCGTTCACTCGCCCTGCCCGTCCTGGGCCGCTTTCCGGCCACCGAGGAAGGCACCGCCGAGCTGGCCGCCGCCGTACGCGACTCCTTCGAGCCGCGGCCCTGGCGGCTCTGGGCCGACGACCCGCGCGAAGCGGTCGGCGCCCGGGTGCGGGCCGCCACCGAACAAGGCTCGTTCGACCGCTGGCAGCGCCAGATGCGCCCCGGCGGCCCACGCCCCGGCTGGAGCGTCCAGGCCGTCTTCGACTGGGCCCAGCAGGCCCTGGAGCGCGGCAGCGAACTGCACGTCCCCGCAGCCCGCTGCCTCTCCGCCGTCGCCGGACCCGAGGACTATCCCCAGATCCTCGAAGCCGCCCGCGACGGCTCCGAAGGCGCCCGCTGCGCCGCCCTGCACTACCTGGCCGAGGCGGCCGACCCCGCCGTCCTCGACCTGATCGAGACCGCCGCCCTCAGCCCCGCCCGCACGGTCGCCGACGCCGCCGTCGCCGCCTTCGAGCGGATGGCCGGCGACGACGCCGTCGAACGCGCCCGCCGCTGGGCCAGGCGCCCCGACGCCCTCGGCGCCTCCGCCGCCGGGATCCTCGCCTGCCGCGGTACCGCCCAGGACGCTCCCCAAGTCCTCGGCGCGCTGCGGGAGGCCGTACGCGGCGACGGCCCCGACGCACCACGGCTCTGGACTCTGGTCGACGGCGCCGGCCGCCTCGGCATCGCCTGCGCCGCACCCGTACTGCGCCACGTCTACCGCGAGACCTCCTCCTCGCATCTGCGCGGCCGGGCCGCCCGGGCCCTCGCCGCCACCGACCCCACCTTCGCCACCGGCTTCGCGGTGGAGTGCCTCTGGGACTGCGAGGAGACCACCCGCGAGGTGGCCGCGCTGCACGCCGAGACCGGAGACATCCGCGTCGCCGAACGGCTGCGCCGCCTCGCCGCCGACCCGGCCGAGGAGGCCGAGGTGCAGACGGCGGTCCGCAGCCGGATCGGCCCGGACGCACCGGCGCTCTGACCGCGCGACGGGCGTAGGAGGGGGCGTTGTCAGACCCTCCTCCTACGCTTCTCACCATGGACATCGACACGTGGTGGGGGCTCGTCGGACGGGCACGTGAGGCGGCCGGGGACCGGGCGGACGACCGGGACCCGCCCGACGACCCGCTGCCCGGCGCGTTGACCGACGTGCTCGCGGCCCTGGAGCCCGCGCGGATCGTCGACTTCGCCGTGACGGCGTACGAGGTGACCGGCTCGGCCTACCGGTGGCCCTTGTGGAACGCGGCGTACCTCATCGAAGGCGGCTGCGGTGACGACGGGTTCATGGACTTCCGCGACGGGCTCGTCCTGCTCGGGCGCGAGGTCTTTACCCGGGCGGTGGCCGACCCCGACTCGCTGGCCGGGCTGCCCGTCGTGGTCCGGATGAGCCGCGAGGAGAGCGGCTGGATCGGCTACGAGTCGCTGACCGGGCCGGTGAAGGCGGCGTACGAGCGGGCCGGAGGCGCGGCCGACGGCTTCTACGCTGCCGTCGAGGCGGCCGACCGGGGTCGCATACGGACCGGGGAGCCGGCCGGCCAGCACTGGGACGCAGAGGACGCCGACCTCGCCCGTCGCCACCTGCCACGGCTGGCGGCGCTCTTCCTGGACTGAACGCGAGCTTTCCGCCCCACCGGTGCGCTCTGCCGGCCCTGCGGTGCGGCCTTCCGTCCCTGCGGTGAAGTCTTCTGCCTCTGCGGGTCGGCACGCGCCGGAACAGAATGGCGCCATGACCGGACGCTGGGAGTTCTGGATCGACCGGGGCGGCACCTTCACCGACGTGGTGGGCCGCCGCCCCGACGGCCGGCTGGTGACCCGCAAGCTCCTCTCGCACGACCCCGGACGCTACGACGACGCGGCCGTGGCCGGAATCCGCCTGCTCCTCGGCCTCCGCGACGGTGAGCCCGTGCCCGCCGACCGGGTCGCCGCCGTCCGCATGGGCACCACCGTGGCCACCAACGCCCTGCTCGAGCGGCGCGGCGAGCCGACCGTCCTCCTCATCACCGAAGGCTTCCGGGACGCGCTGCGGATCGCGTACCAGAACCGCCCCCGCCTCTTCGACCGCCACATCGTCCTCCCGAAGGCCGTCCACGAGCACGTGATCGAGGTCCCCGAACGTATCGACGCCGAAGGGCACACCGTACGAGCGCTGGAACTCGACGCCGTACGCGAGCAGTTGCGCGCCGCCCACGCCGGCGGGCTGCGCAGCGCCGCCGTCGTCCTGATGCACGGCCACCGCCACCCCGACCACGAACGGGCCGTCGCCGAGGCGGCCCGCGAGGCCGGATTCACCCAGGTCAGCACCTCCCACGAGGTCAGCCCGTTGATCAGGCTCGTCCCGCGCGGCGACACCACCGTCGTCGACGCCTACCTCTCACCGGTACTGCGCCGGTACGTCGACGAGGTCGCCGCCCGCCTCGAAGGCATCCGGCTCCTGTTCATGCAGTCCAACGGCGGGCTGCGCGAGGCCGCCGCGTTCCGGGGCAAGGACGCCGTCCTCTCCGGCCCGGCCGGAGGCGTCGTCGGCATGGTCCGTACGTCGTGGCAGGCCGGACACGAACGGGTCATCGGCTTCGACATGGGCGGCACCTCCACCGACGTGTCCCACTACGCCGGAGAGTTCGAACGGGAACCGGGCACCCAGGTCGCCGGGGTGCGGATGCGCGCTCCGATGATGAGCATCCACACGGTGGCGGCCGGCGGCGGCTCCCTGCTCCACTTCGACGGCCGCCGCTACCGGGTCGGCCCCGACTCGGCGGGCGCCGAACCCGGACCCGCCTGCTACCGCCGGGGCGGCCCGCTCACCGTCACCGACGCCAACGTCATGCTCGGCCGCATCCAGCCCGCCCACTTCCCCGCCGTCTTCGGCCCCGACGGCGACCAGCCGCTCGACGCGGGCCTCGTACGGGAACGGTTCGCGGAGCTCGCCGACGAGATCGGCCGCGCCACCGGAAACCGGCCGGCCGAGGCCGACGTGGCGGCGGGCTTCCTGGAGATCGCCGTCCTCAACATGGCCAACGCCGTGAAGAAGATCTCCGTGCAGCGCGGCCACGACATCACCCGCTACGCCCTCACCGGCTTCGGCGGCGCGGGCGGCCAGCACGTCTGCGCCGTCGCCGACGCGCTGTCCATCGACACCGTCCTCGTACCACCGCTCGCCGGAGTGCTCTCCGCCTACGGCATCGGCCTGGCCGACGCGACCGCCATGCGCGAGCGGTCGGTGGAGGCGGAGCTGGACGAGTCCGTACGGGAACGGGTCGAGCGGCTCTGCGCGGAACTGGCCGACCGTACGCGGGACGATCTGCGCGCCGACGGCGTGCCCGATTCCGCCATCGGCACGCGGGCCCGGATCCTGCTCCGGTACGCGGGGACGGACGCGGCGCTCGCCGTGGCCCTGGACACGGCAGGGGCCATGGCCGAGGAGTTCACCGCCGCCCACCGCACCCGGTTCGGCTTCACCATGGACAAGCCGATCGTGGTCGAGACCGCCTCCGTCGAGGCCACGGGGACGACCGGGGGCGAAGGCTCCCGCACTCCTGACCCCGCACCCCGAGAAGGCGCACTCGAACCGCGCGACACCGTCCTGATGCACGCCGAGGGCAGGGAACAGCAGACGCCCTTGTACCGCCGCGAGGACCTCCGCCCCACCGACACCGTCACCGGACCCGCCGTCGTCGCGGAGGACGACGCCACCACCGTCGTCGACCCCGGCTGGCAGGCGACGGGCAGCACCACCGGCCACCTGGTGCTCACCCGGGCCCGGCCCCGGCCGGGCAGGACGGCCGTCGGCACCCGGGTGGACCCGGTGATGCTGGAGGTCTTCAACAGCCTCTTCATGTCGATCGCCGAGCAGATGGGCGTCCGCCTGGAGAACACCGCCCACTCCGTCAACATCAAGGAGCGCCTCGACTTCTCCTGCGCCCTCTTCGACGCCGACGGCAACCTGATCGCCAACGCCCCGCACATCCCGGTGCACCTGGGCTCCATGGGCGAGTCCATCAAGGAGGTGCTCCGGCGCAACGAGGGCACTCTGCGCCCCGGCGACGTGTACGCCATCAACGACCCGTACCACGGCGGCACGCACCTGCCCGACGTCACCGTGGTGACCCCCGTGTTCGACGAGGACGAGCTGCGGTTCCTGGTCGCCTCGCGCGGCCACCACGCCGAGATCGGCGGCACCACACCCGGCTCCATGCCCGCCTTCAGCCGGACGATCCAGGAGGAGGGCGTGCTCTTCGACAACTGGCTCCTGGTCCGCGACGGCCACCTCCGCGAGGCCGAGACCCGCGACCTGCTCGCCTCCGCCCCGTACCCCTCCCGCTCCCCGGACACCAACCTCGCCGACCTCCGTGCGCAGATCGCCGCCAACGAGAAGGGCATCGCGGAACTCCGCCGCATGACGGCCCAGTTCGGGACGGATGTCGTGGCGGCCTATATGGGGCACGTCCAGGACAACGCGGAGGAGTCCGTACGGCGGATCGTGGCCGGGCTCCAGGACGGCGGCTTCCGCTACGAGACCGACGCCGGGGCCGTGATCCAGGTGGCGCTCACCGTCGACCGGGAGACCCGGAGCGCGGTGATCGACTTCACCGGCACCTCCGAGCAGCGGCCCGGCAACACCAACGCACCCCGTTCGGTGGTGATGGCCGCCGTCCTGTACGTCTTCCGTACCCTCGTGGGGGAGGACGTCCCGCTCAACAGCGGCTGTCTGAAGCCGCTGGACGTGCGGATTCCGGCTGGTTCGATGCTCGACCCGGCCTACCCGGCGGCGACCGTCGCGGGCAATGTGGAGACCTCGCAGGCCGTCACCGGAGCCCTGTACGGAGCACTCGGCGGCCAGGCGGAGGGATCCGGCACCATGAACAACCTCACCTTCGGCAACGACCGCGTCCAGTACTACGAGACGGTCGCCAGCGGCTCCGGGGCGGGCGACGGCTTCGACGGCACCGACGCCGTGCAGACCCATATGACCAACTCCCGGCTCACCGACCCCGAGATCCTGGAGTGGCGGCTGCCCGTACTCCTGGAGAGCTTCGCGGTGCGGGAAGGCAGCGGAGGCGAGGGGCGGTGGCACGGCGGCGGAGGCGTGGAGCGCCGGATCCGCTTCCTGGAGCCGGTCACGGTGGCGCTGCTCTCCGGGCACCGCCGGATTCCGCCGTACGGGGCGGAGGGCGGGGAGCCCGGGGCGCTCGGGGAGCAGCACATCGAGCGGGCGGGCGGTGGCGTGGAACGGCTGGAGGGGTGCGACACCGCCGAACTGGAGGCCGGTGACGTACTGGTGGTGCGGACGCCGGGCGGCGGGGGATACGGGCCGTCGGGGGCGTGACCGGGGGCGCGCGGGGCCGCCCGGGAGCCGTGGCGCGGCCGCCTGCCGCCGGTCGCATAAACGCCGTTTCGACCGTTGTCAGTGCGAGGACCTAATCTGTCCCTCGTGACTTCGCCTGCCGACACGGAAAACGCTGCGCCGCAGCTCAGCGCGGGGCCGAGGCCTGCCCCGGGCCCTGCCGCCGACGAGGGGCTCTCGCGTCGGCTGCGCGCGCTCGCGTGCACGGCGCCACTGCACGACCTCGACGTGCGCAAGGCGAATCTGGCCGGTGAGTACACGGTGTACGCCATGGCGGAGGTCGCCCTCGCGGCCATCGACCACGTCACGCTCAACATGGACTTCGACACCGGTGCCGACCACGACCAGATAGTGGCCAGGCTGCTGCCGCGCGTCGGCGCCCAGGCCCCGGACCGCCCCGTCGCCGAGCACGAACGGGTCGCGCGCTGGGTCCTGGAGAACCTGATCAACGTCGGCAGCGTCGACCGGGGCTTCCGCGCGGTCTACGGCACCTTCGGACCCGACGGCGTCTACGTCCGCCGGGACTACGACTTCAAGCTGATCGAGGAGGTCCCGGGCTACGGCGGCACGGTCTACCTCCGCGCCACCGACGAGGCGGTCAACGTCCTCGTCGGCGCCCTGGACACCGATGTCACCAGCGCTCAGATCGCCGCGGAGGTCAAGCTGGAGGTCCTGATCAGCCGGGGCCGCCTCGCCGACGCCCAGCTCGCCGCCGAACAGGCCCGCTATCGCACCGTGCAGTACGCCGAGACGCTGCGCCGCACGCTGGAAGCGACCCGGCGCAACGTCCGCGCGGTCGACTGGCTCAGCACCGTCCCGGACATGATCGCCGAGGCCCTGGACCACGTGGCCGACCGCTACCGCCACGAGAACGCGATCCTCACCAACATCCGCAAGGCGCGCGACGAGGCCGAGGACCCCGAGCACAAGCGCCGGGCCGCCGAGCTGGTCGACATCGTCAAGGACTGCATCCGCCGCCACACCCAGCTGCAGTCGCGCCTCCTGGAGGCCGGGCCGCTCTTCCGCGCCGAGCAGGACCGGCAGGCGTTCGCCACCCCGGCCGCCCACGCGGGCCTCGATCTGTACGGGCAGCTCCTCGCCCCGCTCCTCCCGCTCCCCGTCGAGCAGTCCCTGCGGGCCACCGACGCCTTCTTCGCGCACGGCACCGGGCTGCGCACGCCCACCTCCGTCCGCGTCGGCGACCTGGTCGAGATGCTCCTGACCCCGCCGCTGGAGCGCGAGCACCTCGGCATGGAGATGCCCGAGCCCGACCTGATCGCGACGCCCGACGACAGCCGGTTCAGCGACGCCCAGCTGAGCAGCGCCATGGCCCTGCTCGACCTGGAGCACGACGCGCCCCGCAGACTCTCCGGACTGCTCGCCGAGGCCCGCCGCAGCGACCCCGACCTGCCGTACCTGGTCGCGCTGCTCGCCGTCCACGCCGCCAGCCCGCCCGTCGGCACCGCCTACCGCCAGGGCGAGCGGCGCCTGCTCTTCGCGGTGGACGACGGTACGCAGCTGGAGGACCCGGAGTTCGGCGGCGCCGACCTGATCGTGGGCACCGCCCTGCTGGACGCCGCCGGAATGGCCGCGGACCGCCAGGAGGCCTCATGACCGGCCCCGTACGTCCTGTGCGCCCCCACCTGTCCCGTACCGACGCGCGCCCCCACCTTTTCCGTACCGAGGAGTCCCAGCCGTGAGCGACCACGACGCCGAGCACCCCGACGCGTGGACCGAGCCCACCGCGTACGCCGCCTCCTCGACGACGTACGCGGCCTCATCCACGACGTACGCGGGCGACTCCGCTCACCCGCACACCGCCGAGCCCAGCGGCACCGGCCAGGGGCCCGTCACCCCGGCCGACGCCGCCGACGCCGCCCGCCTGGTCTCCTTCGGGCTCCAGCCCAAGCTGCTGCCCGCCCGCGACGCCGAATACGCCGACCTGCTCCGCCGGTACCGGGAGGAGGGCGCCTTCGCGCGGCTCGCCGACGCCGTCGCCACCGGGCTCGGCCTCATCGTCCTGGAGGTCTCCCCGCGCGCAGGCATGGCCGTCACGGCAGGCGAGGACTCCGTCTTCGCCGTCCGCATGGGCGACTACGCCCGCCGCGCCTCCTCCGACGCCGCCGACCGCTTCCTCCACGGCCTCGCCCACCTCGCCGTGGCCGCCCTCGCCTTCCCGCGCCCGGAGGACCTCGCCGACGACGCGTACATCGGCCGCATCACGGTCAACGGCGTCGACGCCTTCGTACGCCAGGCCTGCAAGCGCCTTGAGAAGCGCGCCGAGGAGCAGGGCGACAACACCGATCCCGCCACCGACACCCCCGGCCTCGAATCCGGCTGGCGCGTCTACGCCCGCCGCAGCTCCACCGGCGCCACCAAGGACGCCCGTCGCCTCGCGGGATCCACCACCGGCATCATCGGCAAGGCCGTCGCCTTCCTCACCGACTCCGGCTTCCTCCAGCGCACCGGCGACGACGCGGGCGGCGCCTACCGCACCACCGCCCGCTACCAGCTCCAGGTCCGCGACATGGCGGGCAGCGCCGCCATGGCCGAGCTGCTGGAGCTCGGCGTCGTGCCCGTCACCGACGGCTCCGCCACCCTGCTGCCGCCGTCCGACCCCGACGACCTGGAGCTGGCGGCCGACGCGGGCCTGCCCTTCCACTCCTCCTGATCCCGCCCGCACCGCCCAGCTCCGCCACCGCTTCTCCGAACGACGAGAGTCCGCCGCCATGTACGAGTTGTCCCGGGTCCGCCTCTACTCCATCGGGCCTGCCGGTGCGCGCTACGCCGACACCGTCCTCGACCTGCGCGGCGTCGGTGAACCCGTCCCCAACCCGGCCCCGGCGCAGGCGGAGTTCTTCGAGGACGAGCCGGTCGGCCCGCCGCGCCGGCCCGCTCCGGCGGGCGTGCTCTTCCTGGAGAACGGCGGCGGCAAGTCCGTCCTGCTGAAGCTGATCTTCTCGGTGATGCTCCCCGGCCACCGCAACACCCTCGGCGGCGCCAGCTCCGGCGTGCTCCGCAAGTTCCTGCTCGCCGACGACTGCGGCCATGTGGCCCTGGAATGGCAGCACACCCTGACCGGTGAGTGCGTCGTCGTGGGCAAGGTCAGCGAGTGGCGGGGGCGGCAGGTCTCCAACGACCCCAGGAAGTTCGCGGAGGCCTGGTACTCCTTCCGGCCCGGTCCCGGGCTCAGCCTGGACAGCCTGCCCGTCGCGGAGGCCACCGCCGTCGGACGGCCCGCCGAAGGGGTCTCCGGGGCGCGGGGCAGGCGCCGCACCATGAAGGGGTTCCGCGACGCGCTGGTGGACGCCGGCAAGTTCTACCAGCACCTCGATGTGCACTGGGAAGAGATCCACGACCGCTGGAACGAGCACCTCGGCGACCTCGGACTCGACCCCGAACTCTTCCGCTACCAGCGCGAGATGAACGCCGACGAAGGTGAGGCCGCCGGACTCTTCGCGGTCAAGAAGGACTCCGACTTCACCGACCTGCTGCTCCGCGCCGTCACCGACACCCGCGACACCGACGGCCTCGCCGACCTGGTCAGCGGCTTCGGCAACAAGCTCGGCCGCCGCGCCGAGCTGACCGCCGAACGCGACTTCACCGCGGGCTCCGTCGACCTGCTCAACCGGATCGTCGAAGCGACCGAGACCCGCGCCCGCAGCCGCGACATCCACGCCGCCGCCGAGCGCCGCACCCGTACGCTCGCCCGCCGTCTGAGCGCCCGCGCCGCAGAGGAGCGCGGCCGCACCGCCGAGCTGGCCGAGCGGGTCACCGCCGCCGCGCACACCGTCACCGAGGCCGAGTCCACCCGGGGCCACCGCTCCCTCATCGCCGCCGAACTCGCCTACCGCCACGCCTCCCTGGCCCTGGCCGGCGCCGAGAAGAGCGCCGCCGCCGGACGCAAGGAGCTGGCCGAGGCCCGTACGCTGCACGCCGCCTGGCAGGCCGCCGAGGCCGTCCTGCGCCACCGTGCCGCCGCCGACCGTTCCGCCAGGGTCGCCGCCGCCATCCGCGAGGCCGAGCGCGACGCGGCCCCGGCGCTCGCCGCCCGCGCCACCGCCGCCGCCGACCTCGTACGGGCGCTGCACACCGCCGCAGAGGACGGCGAGCGCGTCGCCAACGAGCAGGAGGAGCGCTCCGAGACCCTCCAGGCCACCGGCGAGCGCGCCCACCGCGACGCCACGGTCGCCGCCACCGAGGCCCAGCGCGCCCGCAGCGAGGCCGGCCACCTGCGCCAGCGCCTCGCGGAGGTCGAGCAGGAGACCTCGGAAGCAGTCCAGGCAGGCTGGCTCGACAACACCGCGCCCGACGCCGACCCGGCCCGCGCCGCCCTGGCCGCCAGCGACGCCGAACAGTCCGCCGTCGCCGCCTGGGACACCGCCCGCGAAGCCGCCCGCACCGCCGCCGACCAGGCTCGCGAGGCGGCAGCCGCCGAGAGCCGCGCCGAGCTGACCGCCGCCCGCGCCGCCGATGGAGCCAAGGCGGCGGAGCAGAGTTACGAGGACGAGCTCAGGGCTGCCGAATCCATCGCCGCCGACCCGCGCCTCGCGGACCTGCTCGGCCTGCCCACAAGCACGGGCGTCCCGCACCCGCGCAGGGGAGCGGGCGAGGAGCCGTCGGGCGGGGCGCAGCGCGAAGCCGTACACACCGGCGCTCCGAGCGACGGCACTGCCACCGGCGTGAGCCCCACCGACGCCGCCCCGGACGCTGCGGTCGCCCTGGCCGACCAGCCCGTCCCCGCCCACCAGCCACTCACCGCCCAGGAGTTCGACCGCGGCGCCGACGAACTGCGCGAGCTCCTCGACCAGTCCGTCACCGCCGCCGAGCGCCGCCTCTTCGACCTGCGCACCGCCGCCGCCGACGACGCCCGCATCCTCGGCGCGCTCGGCGAAGGCGGGCTGCTGCCGCCGGGTCCCGACGTCCTCGCCACCGTCGAGTACCTGGGTGAGCACGGCATCCCGGCCCTGCCCGGCTGGCGCTACCTCGCCCAGGCCGTCGACCCGGCCGACCACGCCGCCGTCCTCGCCGCCCGCCCGGAGCTGGTCGACGGTGTCGTCATCACCGACCCCGACGCCCACACCCGAGCCCGCGAAGTCCTCGGCTCCGCCGCTCTGCTGCCCCGCTCCGCCGTCGCCGTCGGCACCACCGCCGCTCTCCTGGCGCCCGTTCCGCACCCCGGCACCGGCTCCGACGCGCAGCACGACGGCGTCTTCCTCGTCCCGCCGAACCCGGCCATGCACGACGAGCACGCCGCCGACGAGGAGCGCCACGCCCTGCGCTCCCGCGCGGCCGCCCGTGACGAGGACATCCGCACGCTCGCCGCCCGCCTCTCGGCCGACCGGGCCCTCTCCTCGCGCATCGGTTCCTGGCGCGCCGACTGCCCGCCCGGCATGCTCGCCGAGCTGGCCGAGGCCGCCGCCACCGCCCGTACGGCCGCCGAGAGCGCCGAAGCCGTCCTCGCCGAGGCCCGCACCGCCCGCGCCGAGGCCGACGAGGCCGCCGCCGACACCGCCCGGGTCCGCGAGGAGCGCCAGGAGGCCGCCCAGCGCGCCCGCCGGGTCGCCGACGCACTGGCCGGACTCGCCCACCGGCTGCGGGAGCGGGCCCGCTGGCAGGTCCGGCTCCGTGAACTGGTCGACGAAGCCGCCGAGTCCGAGGCCCGCGCCGCCGTCTGCCTGGACCTGGCCCGCTCCGCCGACGAGGACCGCCGGGCCGCCCAGCGCGCCGGCGACGACGCCCACCGCACCGCCCGCGCCCTGCGGGCCGAGCGCGCCGAGATCGCCGGAGCCCCGGAGAACCTCCCGGAGCCCGACGCGACCAAGCCCCGCACCGCGCTGCCCACCCTCCGCGAGGCCTACCGGGCCGCCTCCCAGCTGTACGAGAAGGTCGGCGTCGGCGCCGACCTGCGCGCCGAACAGGCCCGCGCCGAGAGCGACGAGAGCGCCGCCCTCGCCGAGCTGGACCGCCTCACCAACAAGGTCCGCACCCGCGCCGCACAGCTCCTCGAAGGCACCGACGGAGCCGACGGCCCCTCCCGCCAGGCCGCGGCGGCCCGCGCCGAATCCCACGTACAGCTCCTGGAGACCCGGGCCTCCACCGCCAGCGAGCAGCTCGGCCGGTACCGAGGCGAGGCCGAGCGGCTCGCCCCCGACGACGAGCGGCCGCACCATACCGAGCTGCCCGACGAGCTGGTCCCGGCCGACGCCGAGCAGGCCCAGACCCTTCTGCGTACGGCCACCGGCGAACTGGCCTCCGCCACCGCCGCCCTGGACACCGCCCGCGCCGCCCACAGCGAGCTGCTCCACGCCCACCGCACCGCCGAGGACTCGGCGGGCGGCTTCGACGAGACGGCGGCCCTCCTGCGCGACCTGCTCCGCGACCACGGTACGGAGGACGGCGCCGAAGGCCCCGACCCGTATCCCGGCACGCTGGAGGAGGCCCGGCACTCCGCCGCCGAGGCCCGCCGCTCCCTGCGCGGCTGCTCCACCGACCTCTCGGCCGCCGAGAGCGCCGTACGGGAAGCGAGCGACATCCTCGTACGGCACGCCAACTCCACCCGCTACGAGCAGGTCCGCACCCCGGCCCGCCAGCAGATCCGCGAACTGCCCGCCTCCGCGCTGCCGGAGCACGCGCAGAAGTGGGCCGACGCCTTCGCGCCCCGGCTGCGCGTCCTGACCGACGAGCTGGTCCAGCTGGAGCGCAACCGCGACTCCATCGTCGACCGGCTGCGCGGCCTGGTCGAGTCCGCCCTCGCCACGCTCCGCTCCGCCCAGCGGCTCTCCCAGCTCCCCGAAGGGCTGGGGGAGTGGTCGGGGCAGGAGTTCCTCCGGATCCGCTTCGAGGAGCCTGATCAGGCCACTCTCACCGAGCGCCTCGGCGAGGTCATCGACGAGGCGACGCACGCCGCCCTCAAGAAGAACTCCGACCTGCGCCGGGACGGCATGTCCCTGCTGCTGCGCGGCGTCGAGGCGGCGCTGCGGCCCAAGGGCATCGCGGTGGAGATCCTCAAGCCGGACGCCGTGCTCCGCGCCGAACGCGTGCCCGTCGGGCAGATGGGCGACGTCTTCTCCGGCGGCCAGCTCCTCACCGCCGCCATCGCCCTCTACTGCACGATGGCGGCACTGCGCAGCAACGACCGGGGCCGCGACCGCCACCGGCACGCGGGCACGTTGTTCCTGGACAACCCGATCGGCCGCGCCAACGCCACATATCTGCTGGAGCTCCAGCGCGCGGTCTCCGATGCGCTCGGCGTGCAGCTGCTCTACACGACCGGCCTCTTCGACACGACCGCGCTCGCCGAATTCCCGCTCGTCATCCGCTTGCGCAACGACGCCGACCTGAGGGCCGGGCTGAAATACATCAGCGTCGAGGAGCACCTGCGCCCCGGACTGCCGCAGCAGGACCCGGACGGCGAGACGGTCCACGGCGAGATCACGGCGACCCGCATGTTCAAGCGGAGCGCCCAGCAGACCTCACCGTCGGCCCCGCAGCCGCAGCCGGCTGAGCAGTCGCAGGTTCAGGCCCGGCCGGAGGCATAACCTCCGGCCCTCGCGGGCCCGGTGAGAGACCGGTCCCGCGGGCCGGTGTCACGCCCGGGAGAGGTCGCCGGCGCTCCGGCGGCCGGATATCCTGCCGCCCGCCTCGTCCCGCTCGGCCGCCCGCGCCGCCCGCTGGGCCCGCCGCCGCTCCCGGCGCATCTGCCGGGCGGTGCTGCTCGGCTCCGACACCACGCCGTGCCGCTGGTTCCACACCTGCCGGGTGACCCAGACGTCCAGCACCGCCCAGGTGGCGACCACCGTGCTCGCCACACTGCTGAGCACCATCGGGAAGGCCAGCCAGGAACCGGCCAGCGTGCACAGGAAGGCGATCACCGCCTGGATGATCGTCAGCGCCATGATGAGGACGGCGCGCACCGCCGCCGTCCTCACCGCATCCGGCATCCGCCGCTTCCTGGCCGGCTCCTCCACCCACAACTGCCGCGGAATCCGCGCCCCGTCCCCGCCGTCCGTCAACTGCCGCGGAATCCGCGGCCCTTCCGCGGCGTCCGTCCTCGCGGTGCCGACCGGTGTCATCGGTGCTCCGGCGCGTCCGCGCTCCTGCGTGCTCAAGGTCCTTCAACTCCCCACCACTGTCCGACTTCAGGGTGGCTGCCCGGCTCGCGCCGGTTCTACGCGGGCGGATGGGCTCCGTACCGCCGCGCGCGCTCCCGCCCTGCGTCTACCCCGTACGTATGGACGAACCACCCGCTCCGAAGATTCCCGCTGAAAGCCACCGCAGGGTCACAGAAGGCTACGGAACGAATAATTCCAGCCAACTGATCCGGGCCCGTCCTCAGGGGATCGGTGGGGATCCTCTGTCGCTTTCGCGAATTTCATCTCCGGGAATACCAGGACAACTCATGATCAAATCCTGATCGGACGGCTGAAAATCATCCGGACGTGCCTTCGAGTTGTCTCTGTGTCAGTAGTAGGCTCGCGCCGTTTATTGACGCAGGACGAACCTCGCCCGCGTCGGACCGATGCGCGCCGGTGTACGCACGGCGAAAGTCGGTGCAGGGTCGAGGGACGACCGGGAGAAGACCACCCCCGCGGTGCGGGGCCGATCTGGGGGAGGCCATGCGCTTTCGCGGGAAGTCCATCCGCAGGAAGATCGTGGCGTTGCTGCTGGTGCCGCTCGTCTCCCTCACGGGCCTCTGGGTCCTCGCGACCTACGTCACCGGCCGCCAGGCGACCGAGCTGATGAGCGTCAGCACCTCCGTCGACAAGGTCGCCGGGCCGCTGGAGGAAGCGGTCCGGGTCGTGCAGGCCGAACGACGGCAGACCCTGGTCTTCCTGGCCGACCCGCGCGCCTCCGACGCCCTGCCGCTCCTGCTGAGCCAGCGCGCCGACACCGACCGGGTCGTGGCCGAGGTCAGGAACAGCGCCCGGCAGAGCGACGTCCGCGAGGCGCTCGACGCCGAGGCCCGCACCCGGCTCGACGCGATCCTCAGCGCCGTCGACGGCCTGGACTCGCTGCGCGAATCGGTCGAGAAGCGCACCATCGGCCGGGCGAAGGCGCTGGACTTCTACAACGGCCTCGTCGACCCGGCGTACCGTTTCCTCAATGGCCTCCACACCACGGAGAACGGGTCGCTGGACAGGCAGATGCGGGCGCTGGTCGGGATATCCCGGGCCCGCGAGATGCTGTCGCGCGAGGACGCGCTGGTCGCCTCCAGTCTCGTCGCGGGCCGCTTCACCACCGCCGAACTGCGACAGATATCCGGCCTCGTGGCCCAGCGCGAGCTGCTCTACGAGGTCAGTCTCGAAAACCTCCCCGCCGCCGAGCGCCGCCGCGTCGAGCAGTTCTGGAGCAGCCCGGACGCCGAACCGCTGCGCACCGCCGAGGACGCACTGATCGCCGCCGGGCCCACCAAGCGCCAGGGCGCTGTCGACACCGACCGGTGGCAGCAGGCGGCGCCGCCCGTCCTGGAGCGGCTGGCCGACGACTCCACGGAGATGGGCGACCGCTTCCAGGACCGCGCGGAACCGGCCGGATACCGGGTCCTCGCCCAGGCCGGAATCGCCGGAGTCCTCGGCTTCCTGGCCCTGATCGTCTCGATCTTCGTCTCCGTACGGATCGGCCGCGAGCTCGTCCGCGACCTCTCCCGGCTCCGCAAGGACGCCCACGAGGTCTCCGGCGTACGCCTGCCGAGCGTCATGCGCCGACTGGCCGCCGGCGAACAGGTCGACGTCGAGACCGAGGCCCCGCACCTCACCTACGAGCGCGACGAGATCGGCCAGGTCGGCCAGGCGCTCAACACCCTCCAGCGCGCCGCCGTCGAGGCCGCGGTCAAGCAGGCGGACATGCGCCGCGGGGTCTCCGAGGTCTTCGTCAACCTCGCCCGCCGCAACCAGGTCCTCCTCCACCGCCAGCTGACCCTGCTGGACACCATGGAGCGCCGCACGGAGAACAGCGACGAACTGGCGGACCTGTTCCGCCTGGACCACCTCACCACCCGCATGCGCCGTCACGCCGAAGGGCTCGTGATCCTCTCCGGCGCCGCTCCCTCACGCCAGTGGCGCAAGCCCATCCAGCTCATGGACGTGGTGCGGGCCGCCGTCGCCGAGGTCGAGGACTACGAACGCATCGAGGTCCGGAGGCTGCCCCGGATCGGCGTGGGCGGCCCCGCCGTCGCCGACCTCACCCACCTCATCGCCGAACTCCTGGAGAACGCCACCGTCTTCTCGCCGCCGCACACCGCGGTCCAGGTGCACGGCGAGCGCGTCTCCAACGGCTTCACCCTCGAAATCCACGACCGCGGCCTCGGCATGCCCCCCGAAGTCCTCCTCGACGCCAACCTCCGGCTCGCCGAGACCCCCGACTTCGAGCTCTCCGACACCGACCGCCTCGGCCTCTTCGTGGTCAGCCGCCTCGCCCAGCGCCAGAACGTCCGGGTCTCCCTGCAGAAATCGCCGTACGGAGGCACCACCGCGGTCGTGTTCATCCCGGCCGCCCTCCTCACCGAGGCCCCCGACACCCACGGCACCGGCTTCCGCCTCGACCGCCGGGCCGAGCGGGCGATCGGCAGCGGCCGTACCAACGGCGACGCCTCGTCAGCCGCCTCCACCGCACCGGGCGGCGACCGCAGGGCGAACGGCCGCTCCGCCGTCCTCTCGCCCGTCCCGACCGGCCTCACCGGACCGGCGGTGCTCGACGGCCCCGTAGAACTCGAAGGCCCGGTCGGGCCCCTGGACCTGGCCGGCGACCCGCTGGACCGCGCCTCGGACCCTGCCCTCGATCCGGCTCTCGGGCCGGTGCTGGACGGCGTCTCCGACCTGGAGGACACCGAGAGCGAGCGCGGCGGCATCTTCCGCGCCCGCGACCTGCGCCGCGAGGACGGCCGGGACCCGCGCCGCGACGACGGCCCGACCTCGCGCCGCGAGGACGCCGGCACCGACAGGTTCCGCCGCGGTGACGCCGATGGCGCCCGCCGGGCCACCGACCGCGACCAGCACCAGCAGGCCCGCGACCACGGCGAAGGCCCCACCGCCGAGGTCCGCCCGATGCGTCCCGCCGGCCCCGTACCGCTGCCGCGCCGCACCCCGCCGACCCTGGTCACCGACCGCGGCCGCCGCGTGGACGACCAGGCCGCGGAGGCCACCGACACCGCCACCTCCGCCGAGCCGTCCACGACCGCACCCCGCACCCCGACCGGCCCGGTAGCGCACACCACCTCGTGGGCCGCCCGCGCCGCACAGCGCACACCGGCACCGCTCACCACACCAGAACCACCGCACACCTCAGAACCACCCGCCACCCCCGCACCACCCCGCTCCACCGAGGCCGGCCGCGACACCGCCCCCGACACCGTGGGCGGCCTGCCCCGGCGGGTCCGCCAGGCCAGCCTCGCCCCCCAGCTCCGTGCGGAGTCCACGGACCGGACTCCGCACCGGGCGCCCGTGGACACGGCCGACGACTACGACCGTGACGCGGACGAGGTACGCAACCGCATGGCTTCACTCCAGCGTGGCTGGCAGCGCGGTCGTCGGCAGAACGCCGAGGACGCACAGGACGCTGCCGGCTCCGAGGGAACAGCACCAGGAACCACTCCGGGAGGAGACGGTCGATGACCGCACCGAACGCCGCAGCATCCAACCCCGCACGCCAAGGCTCGGGCGAACTGAACTGGCTGCTCGACGAACTCGTCCAGCGCGTCGCCAGCATCCGCAAGGCGCTGGTGCTCTCCAGCGACGGCCTGGCCACCGGCGCCTCGGCCGATCTGACCCGCGAGGACAGTGAGCATCTCGCCGCCGTCGCCTCCGGGTTCCACAGCCTCGCCAAGGGTGTGGGACACCATTTCGACGCGGGCCGGGTGCGCCAGACCGTCGTCGAGCTGGACGAGGCGTTCCTCTTCGTGACCGCGGCGGGCGACGGCAGCTGTCTCGCCGTCCTGGCCGAAGCGGACTCCGACGTGGGCCAGGTGGCGTACGAGATGACGCTGATGGTCAAGCGCGTGGGGGCCCACCTGGCCAACGCCCCACGGACGACCGGTCTGCCCGCCGGAGGGTGAGGGCCGGGCATGAGCGCTGACTCCCCCCGGGGCGCGAACCCCGGCTCCACGGATTCCGGTTCCACGGATCCCGGCCCCACGGCCCCCGAGCCCACCGGCTCGGATCCCCGGGGCCCCGGATCCACCGGCCCCGGATCCCCGGACGCGATCACCACCGACCCTCAGTCCTCGCGGTGGTACGACGCGGAGGCCGGGCCGGTGGTCCGGCCGTACGCCATGACCCGGGGGCGCACCAGCAGCGCCTCCCGGCACCGGCTCGACCTGATCGCCCTCGTCGTGCCCGAACCGGCCGCAGAGGACCCCGGCCGGGACCAGACGCTCGCGCCCGAACACGTCACGATCGTCGAACTCTGCAGCGACGCGCCCCAGTCGATCGCCGAGCTCGCCGCCGAACTCGACCTCCCGGTAGGGGTGGTACGGGTCCTGGTCGGCGATCTCGTCGAGGACGAACTGGTGCACGTCACCCGACCCGTTCCGCCGGCCGAACTGCCGGACGTGAACATTCTTCGCGAGGTAATCAATGGCCTTCGGGCGCTCTAGCCGCGTCAAGCAGCGGCCCGTCGAGCCCGTCACCCTCAAGATCCTGGTGGCGGGAGGGTTCGGCGTCGGCAAGACGACCGCGGTCGGCGCGGTCAGCGAGATCAGACCGCTGCGCACGGAGGAGCGGCTGAGCGAGGCGGGACGCCCGGTGGACGACCTGGCGGGAGTGGAGGCCAAGACCACCACCACGGTCGCGATGGACTTCGGCCGGATCACGGTCCGCGAGGACCTGGTCCTCTACCTCTTCGGCACGCCGGGCCAGGACCGCTTCTGGTTCCTCTGGGACGAGCTGGCCCAAGGCGCTCTCGGCGCGGTCGTCCTCGCCGACACCCGCCGTCTGGAGGACTGCTTCGCCGCGGTCGACTACTTCGAGCGCCGCCGGATCCCGTTCACCGTGGCCGTCAACTGCTTCGACGGGGCGGGGCAGTTCCCCGCCGAGACCGTGCGGGCCGCTCTCGATCTCGACCCCGAGGTACCGGTGCTGCTGTGCGACGCTCGGGACCGTGCCTCGGTACGTGACGTCCTCATCGCGGTCGTCGAGCACGCCTTGGAGCGCGCGGCCCGGGACCGCGCGCCCATCGCCACCTGACGGGTCCTGCGGTTCCACGGCCGTACGCGTACGGCCCGCACCCCCGCCGACAGGGGTGCGGGCCGCGCACCGTCCGGCGGACCGGGCTGTGAGTGTTCTGCGGCGATGACGAGCCGTCAAGTCATGTCCAGGCAAAAGGTGTTCGCAGCGGCCTCACCGAACGGCAACCACCGCCGAACCGTGTCCGAACAACCCTTGGTTCGCCGTGATGCCCACCCTTGCGCCGGGCACCTGACGCCGCCCGGCCCGGCCGCGCAACTGCCGGTTGAGCTCACACACCTGGGCGATCGCCTGCGCCGGCACCGCCTCGCCGAACGAGGCCAGCCCACCGCTCATGTTGACCGGGATCCGGCCGCCCGGTGCGGTGACCCCCTCCCGTACGAGCTTCGCGCCCTCACCCGGACCGCAGAGCCCGATGTCCTCGTACCACTCCAACTCCAGTGCGGTGGAAAGGTCGTAGACCTCCGCCAGCGACAGATCCTCCGGCCCGATCCCCGCCTCCTCGTACGCGGCCCGGGCGATCGAGCGCCGGAAGCTCTCCGGCGACGGCTCCACGGCGACCGCCGAGTCGGTGCCGATGTCCGGCAGGTCGAGGACGGTCCGCGGGAAGGTCGGCGTCACGGTGGAGACGGCCCGGATCCGCACCGGATCGGCCACTCCGCGCCGCCGCGCGAACGCAAGGCTGCACAGCACCAGCGCGGCGGCCCCGTCGGAGGTGGCGCAGATGTCCAGCAGCCGCAGCGGATCGGCGACGACGGCCGAGGCGGCAACTTCCTCCGCTGTCACCGGAGTTCGGTAGCGGGCGTACTCGTTCACCGCCCCCGCCGCCGCGTTCTTGACCTTGACCAGCGCGAAGTCCTCCAAGGTGTCCCCGTACAGGGCCATCCGGCGCCTCGCGTAGAGTCCGAAGTACGCCGGGTTCGTCGCTCCGAGCACCCGGAAGCGCAGCCAGTCCGGATCGTCCGGCCGCTCCCCGCCCGCCGGGGCGAAGAACCCCTTGGGCGCCGCGTCCGCCCCCACCACCAGGACCACGTCCGCCATCCCGGCCAGGATCTGGGCCCGCGCGGTGTCGATCGCCTGCGCCCCGGACGCACACGCGGCGTACACGGACGCCACCCGCGCCCCCTGCCACCCCAGCGCCCGCGCGAACGTCGCCCCGGCCACATACCCCGGGTACCCGCCCCGGACCGTCTGCGCGCCGACCACCGACCCCACCTCGGGCCACCCGATGCCCGCGTCGTCGAGAGCGGCGCGCGCGGCGGCACGCCCGTACGTGACGAAGCCGCGCCCCCACTTGCCCCACGGGTGCATCCCGGCCCCGAGCACGGCCACATCGCCGCTCACGACAGAGCCTTTGCCGCCACGGGCCGCCAGTTCCACGTCGTGTGTACGGTGCCGGTCACCGGATCCTCGTCGAGGACGCCCGGCACCACCTCCACCGCCGACCCGACGGGCAGATCGTCCACGCCCACTCCGGGCGCGGCCTGTCCCAGCACCACCATGCGCTCGGCCGCCAGCTCCACGGCGACCAGCGTGTACGGCACCCAGGGCACCGCGGGATCGCTGACGTACGGCGGAGGGGGCCGGTAGCGCCCGTCGGTGCAGGACCACACCGTGCCCCGCTTCGACAGCGGCACCTCCTCCAACACCCCGCCTGGGCAGCTCGGGTTGCGGCAGTGGCCGTCCTCACGGGGGAAGTGGACCGACCGGCAGCCCGAGCACCGGGTGCCCAGCAGCCGGAACTCCTCCTCAACGGTGTCCTCGGTGAACCAACCGGCCACCACGGGTATGCGCGTACGCGGCAAAGCCCCTCCCCGGCACTGGATCTGACGGAACGTCAGAAGTGTGCCACGGGCGACCGCCCCCGGCGAGAGGAGCGGCCCCGGGGGCCGCTCCGTACGCGGCCACGAGAGTGACTCCGCGCGCGGCTCAGCCGTTCTCGGCCAGCCACTTGGCCGCGGTCTCGGCCAGCTCGGCGTCCCGGCCGGCCAGCATCATCCCGATCATCTGCGCGTCCCCGCGCAGCGACCACGCCGGATGCCCGAACGTCGCCGGGTTGTTCTTCTCGATCAGGAAGTGCGCGGGCCAGGCGGTGCCGTACCCGATCAGCGGCAGCGCCGCCAGGTATCGCTTCCGCCCCCGCGCCAGCCCGTAAGCCGTGATCGCGAGACCGGTGAGCGTGCCGGTCAGATGGACCCAGCGGGTGGCGGCACGGGAGTGCATCGCGACGTAGTAGGGCCAGAATTCCTCGTACGAATCGAACGTCTGCTGTGACATAGGGGCACCGTAGCGGCCCGACCGGCAACCGAACACGCCCCTTTCGCGTCCGAAAGGAAGAACGGGCGGCCGGAGCCCACGGGGGTGGTCCCGGTCGCCCGTTCCTTTCAGCGCCTGCCCACCGACCCGCGGTCCACCGGAAAGTCGAAGTAGGTGTCCGGGAACAGCTCGGGCTGGTAGGTGAAGTGCCACCACTCCTCGGGCAGGTTGACGAACCCCACCTCGGTCAACGCCCCTTTCAGGAAATGCCGGTTGGCCCGTTGCTTCCCCTGGATCCGGGGATCATCGGTGTGCGACAGAGTGTCGAAACAGTCATAACCGGTGCCCATGTCGATCGAGTTGTCGGGGAACCGCTCGTCCTGCGGTGCGAAGCAGGGCGTCAGCCGTTCGCCCGGTCGGTACGGCCGGGTCGGCAGAGCCGGCAGCCGGACCAGGGTCAGGTCCACCGTGCTGCCCCTGCTGTGCCCGGACTTCTCCGCGATGTAACCGTCCTCGAAGAGACGGGACTTGTCGACCAGCGGATAGAACTCCGCCTTCATGGACTGGTCGTCGAGATCCTTCGCCCACCGCACGAAATGGTCGACCGCCCGCTGCGGCCGGTAACAGTCGTACACCTTCAGTGAATAGCCCTGCCGCAGCAGCCGCTTCTGCGCCTGATGCAGAGCGCGGGCGGCGGGCCGGGTGAGGATGCAGAGGGGCTGCCGGTAGCCGTCGACACGCTCGCCGAGGAAGGTGTGGGCCGTGGTGTAGCGCATCTCCTGAATGATCGTCGGATCCACCGACCGCAACGCCACGAACCCATCGGGCGCCCTGGGTTCGGGACGGGCCTGCGTCGAAGCGGATCCGGACCGGGCCTGTGCCGGGGCGGCGGCCGTGACGGCCAGCAGAGCGGCTCCAGCGGTGGCCAGGGCACGGAGAGCGGTACGCATTCCTGTCATGGCCACATCGTCTATCAGCTTCCCGCCCCCGGCGGAAGGACGATCGGATACAGTCCGCCCGTGTCCGAGCCCACCAGCAGCCCCGCCCCGACGACCGGCCGGCAGCCGACCCCGTACGTCAAGGACTCCCACTGCTCCACCTGCGGAGCTCCGTACACCGCCCTCACCGCCCCCGGCACCTGGCCCCGAACCTGCCCGCGCTGCGGCGCCACCGCCTACCGCAACCCGCTCCCGGTCGCCGTGGCCCTGCTCCCGGTGACCGGCCCCAGCGCCACCGGACTCGTCGTCATCACCCGCACCATCGAGCCGCGCAAGGGCGGCACGGCGCTGCCCGGCGGCTTCGTCGACCACGCCGAGGACTGGCGCCAGGCGGTCGTGCGCGAACTCCACGAGGAGACAGGGATCGAGGCCGCAGCAGAGGACGTCCGCCTGGCCGATGTCCTCAGCGACACCGCCGGCCACCTCCTGGTCTTCGGCCTCCTCCCGCCACGCCCCCTGACCAGCCTGCCGCCCTCCGTCCCCACCGACGAGACCTCGGGTTACGAGATCCTGTACGCGCCCCGCCCCTTGACGTTCCCCCTGCACACGGAGGCGGCGAACGCCTGGTTCGCGGGCCGCTACAGCTGAGCCCGCGCCCCTCGCCGGGCGCTCCCTAGTCCCCCCGAACCCGCACCGGAAGCCCCACCGAGCCTCCCGCCCCACCGTCCCGCTCCACCACCACGCGCTCCCCCTCCCACCGCGACACATACCGCTCGACCTCGGCCTCGGCCCACCCGTCACCCGGGTCCCGGACCACGAGACCGCCTCCGGTACGCCCCGGAGCCGGCGCCCACACCTCCAGCTCCAGCTCCCCGTCCGCATCCCGCACCGGAATCACGGCCCCCGCCCGCGCCAGCACCGGAATGCGGGAGAGCGGCGCGTCCACCACCACCGGCCCCGGCCCCTCGTACGCCCGCCCGGTCACCGTGTCGTACCAGCGCCCCCGGGGCAGCCGCACCACCCGCCGGTCCGCACCGGCCTCCATCACCGGCGCCACCAGCAGCGCATCACCCAGCAGAAAGGCGTCCTCGCACCCCCGCAACGCCCGGTCACCCGGCGCCGCCCACCACACCGGCCGCACATAGGGCGCCCCCGACAGCCGCGCCACGTGCGAGAGCGTCACGAAGTACGGGTGCAGCCGCTCCCGCTCCACCAGCGCCGCCCGCGCGTGCTCCAGCACCTCCGGCCCGAACTCCCACGGCTCCCGCCGCCCCGCGTCGATCGCCGCATGGGTCCGGAACAGCGGCAGGTACGCGCCCAGCTGGAACCACCGCAGATACAGCTCCGGCGACGGGAACCCGTCGAATCCGCCCACATCCGGCCCCGAGTACGGCACCCCGCACAGCCCGAGACCCAGCACCAGCGAGAGCGAGGCCCGCAGCCCCGGCCACCCGGTCGACACATCACCGGACCAGGTGCCCCCGTACCTCTGCATCCCCGCCCACCCCGACCGCGAGAACAGGAACGGCCGCTCCTCGGGACGCAGCCGGAGCAGCCCCTCGTACCCCGCACGGGCCATCGCGAGCCCGTACACGTTGTGCGCCTCGCGATGGTCGCCGCCCGCACCCTCCAGGACGTGCCGGGCCGAACGCGGCAGCGACGGGTCGCCGAACGCGGTGAACGAGACCGGCTCGTTCATGTCGTGCCAGACCCCCGAGAAGCCCTGCGCAAGCCGCTCCTCATACAGAGATCCCCACCATTCCCGCACAACCGGATCAGTGAAATCCGGATAGACACAGGCGCCGGGCCACACCTCACCCACCACCACCCGCCCCCGCGCGTCCCGCACGTATGCCCCACGCTCCCCGAGCGCCACACCCGCGTCGAACACCGCGTCACCCGGGGCCGCCTTCACCGCCGGATCCACGATCGACACCAGCCGTACGCCCTGGTCACGCAGCTCCTCCGCCAGCTCGGGCAGTGCGGGGAACCGCTCCCGGTCGACCGTGAACACCCGGTGCGCGTCGTAGTGGTCGATGTCCAGATGCAGCACGGAGAGCGGAAGCCCGCGCTCCCGGTACCCGGCCACCACCCGCCGCACCTCCCGCTCACTGCCGAACCCCCACCGCGCGTGCTGCGGCCCCAGCGCCCACGACGGCGGCACCGCCGGCGCACCCGTCAACGCCGTCCACCCCCGCAGCACCCGGGCCGGCGTCCCCGTCACCACCCAGCACCGCAGCGGACCGCCCTCCATCCGCACCTCACAGGTCCCCGGCCGGTCATGCCCCGAGCCCGCGCCCTCCTCGCCCTCACGCACCACCACCCGGCCCGACCAGGTGTTGTCGTGGAACGCCAGATGCGTGCCCGCGTCCGACACCACCACCTGCACCGGCATGGTCAGATACAGCGGATCGTCCCCCGGACCGAACCGCCCGCCCGGATCGGTGTTCCACAGCCCGTAGGTCCCGTCCCGCAGCCGGGGCCCCGACGCCCGCCCGCCGAGACCGAAGAACCGCGCGTCCGCAGGCACCTCCGACCGCTGCACCCACCGGACCGCACCGCCGCCCACCGGCTCCCACCAGCGCGGCGGCAGCTCCCGCCGCAACAGCACCCCGCCCGGCGTCCGCAGCTCCACCGCCCCCGTCCGCGACACGATCACCGTCAGCCGCTCCGAGACCACCTGCCAGCCACCGTCCTGGCCCGGCTCCAGCACCGCCCGCGGATCCGGCCCCGGCACCTCACCCGCCAGGGCGTACGACGGCAGCGGATCCGCCCCGTCCCACGCCCAGAACACCGCACCGCCCACCGTCACCCGGACCCGCAGCTCCGAACGGGCGAACCGCACCACACCCCCGCCGGGCTCCGGCTCCGCCCCCACCAGAGCACCGGGCACCCGGGCCCGCTCCGCACCGCGCGGAGGCAGCGCACGCGCGTCCGCCGACCGGCGCCGCCAGGCCGCGCGCACCGTCCGCAGCCCCCGTACCGAACCGACCAACCTCACCCGACGCACCAGGTCACGACCGTCCATGGCGCACACCCTGCCACCCGCCAGGACCGCAGAACCCCCCGTTCAACTGCCGTTCACCCGTCCTCGGCGAGGAATCGCAGCCCGCATCACGCGGGGCCACCCTGGTGCCGAAGACGATCACATGGCATCGTCCGTGTCAGCCGCTCACGCGCACACCCCAGCCCGTGCGCGCCGACACGCCACCCGCGTACCCGCCCAGCCAGGGAGCCGCCCCATGACCGCAGCCACGCCCGACGCCCCCCTCTGGCAGCCCAGCCCCGAGCGCATCGAGGCCGCGGCCGTGACCCGCTTCCAGAGCTGGGCCGCGAGCCGCTTCGGAGCTCCGGCCGACGGCGGGTACGAGGCCCTGCACCGCTGGTCCGTCGACGAGCTCGACACCTTCTGGCAGGCCGTCGCCGAGTGGTTCGACATCCGCTTCTCCACCCCGTACGAGAGCGTCATCGGCGACCGCACCATGCCCGGCGCCACCTGGTTCCCGGGCGCCACCCTCAACTACGCCGAACACGCGCTGCGCACCGCAGAGGACCCGGCCCGCGCCGACAGCCCCGCGCTCCTGTACGTCGACGAGACCCACACCCAGGTCCCCATCAGCTGGTCCGACCTCCGCCGCCAGGTCGGCGCACTCGCCGCCGAACTCCGCGCCCTCGGCGTCACCCCCGGCGACCGCGTCAGCGGCTACCTCCCCAACATCCCGCAGGCCGTCGTCGCCTTCCTCGCCACCGCGGCCGTCGGCGGCGTCTGGACCTCCTGCGCACCCGACTTCGGCGCCCGCAGCGTCCTCGACCGGTTCCAGCAGATCGAACCCGTCGTCCTCTTCACGGTCGACGGCTACCGCTACGGCGGCAAGGAGCACGACCGTACGGAGACCGTCGCCGAACTCCGCCGCGAACTGCCCACCCTGCGCGCCGTCGTCCACATCCCGCTGCTCGGCACCGACGCCCCCGAAGGCGCCCTCGCCTGGGCGGCCCTCACCTCCGCCGACACCGAGCCGGTCTTCGAACAGGTCCCCTTCGACCACCCGCTCTGGGTCCTCTACTCCTCCGGCACCACCGGCCTGCCCAAGGCCATCGTCCAGTCCCAGGGCGGCATCCTGCTCGAACACTTCAAGCAGCTCGGCCTGCACTGCGACCTCGGCCCCGAGGACCGCTTCTTCTGGTACACCTCCACCGGCTGGATGATGTGGAACTTCCTCGTCTCCGGCCTCCTCACCGGCACCACCGTCGTCCTGTACGACGGCAGCCCCGGCCACCCCGACGTCAGCGCCCAGTGGCGGATCGCCGAACAGACCGGCGCCACCCTCTACGGCACCTCCGCCGCGTACGTCATGGCCTGCCGCAAGGCCGGCATCCACCCGGGCCGCGACTTCGACCTCTCCCGCATCCAGTGCGTCGCCACCACCGGCTCGCCCCTCCCGCCCGACGGCTTCCGCTGGCTCCACGACGAGGTGGCCGAGGACCTCTGGATCGCCTCGGTCAGCGGCGGCACCGACGTCTGTTCCTGCTTCGCCGGAGCCGTCCCCACGCTCCCGGTCCACATCGGCGAACTCCAGGCCCCGTGCCTCGGCACCGACCTCCAGTCCTGGGACCCGTCGGGCAAGCCCCTCATCAACGAGGTCGGCGAACTGGTCGTCACCAACCCCCTCCCGTCCATGCCGATCCGCTTCTGGAACGACCCCGACGGCAGCCGCTACCACGACAGCTACTTCGACATGTACCCCGGCGTCTGGCGCCACGGCGACTGGATCACCATCACCGACCACGGCTCGGTGATCATCCACGGCCGCTCCGACTCCACCCTGAACCGCCAGGGCGTCCGCATGGGCTCCGCCGACATCTACGAGGCCGTCGAACGGCTCCCCGAGATCCGCGAGTCCCTCGTCATCGGCCTCGAAGAGCCCGACGGCGGCTACTGGATGCCGCTCTTCGTCCACCTCGCCGAAGGCGCCACCCTCGACGACGACCTCCGCGCGGCCATCAAGGCGACCATCCGCGAGAACCTCTCCCCGCGCCACGTACCGGACGAGGTCATCGCGGTCCCCGCCATCCCGCACACCCTCACCGGCAAGCGCATCGAGGTCCCGGTCAAGCGCCTGCTCCAGGGCACCGAACTCTCCAAGGCGGTCAACCCGGGCTCGGTCGACAACCTCGACCTGCTCCACTTCTACGCCGAACTGGCCGCGAGCCGCTGCCGCTGACCGATTGTCAGTCCCCCTGATTACTCTGAGTGAGCAATGATTCACCGCGCACAGGGGGACACATGGCGCAGCAGGACAACACCAAGCACAGCTCCGCACACAACGCGAAACACCGCATCAACCCCAGCAGCAAACACGGCACCAAGCAGGACACCACCCTCCGCCGAACACTGCGCCGCGAAGCCCCGAGCACCGTCGGCCTCCTGGTCGACACGCAGGACTTCGCGGCCATGCGGCGCTACCGAACCTTCCCGTTCGACGACCACGCCGGCTACCTGCACCAGGTCGAAGGCCTGCTCAAGTCCCTGGCCGCCCAAGGCATGCACATCACGGTCGCCCTCTTCGACCCGGAGGACTACGCCGATTTCTGCGCGGAGTCCGGACTCGACGCGGACACCGGCGCCAGCCGCAGCCGCTTCACCGCCGAGATCGCCGCCGCCGGAGCCACCATCGCCTACACCGGCCAACGCCTCACCGACCTCATCCCGCTCCTCGTCGCCCGCGCGGTCCGCCAGGCCACCTGGGAGTACGCCACTCTCCTCCTCGCCGACCTCGGAGCCTGCGCGGACTGCGGCCAGGACATCGGACGGGCCGCCTTCGACCGGGCCTCCCACCTCCTGACCCGTCTGCTGGAGACGGCCGGACCGGGCACCCACCACCTGGTCTGCTCCACCCCGACGGAGAACGACCAGCTCCTGGCGGTGCTCCACACCCACCGCGACACCACCGGCCCGGCCCGCCTCGACACCTCGGAAGGCGCGGAGTTCGCCACCGTGCTCGCCGTGGCCGTCGCCTTGGAGGCACCCGGGGGAGTCGTGCTCCGGACCAGCGCCCCCGACAGCCCGGACCGCGTCCACGGCTGGCGACTGGCGTACGGCGCCCTTGCCCCGCTCACCGCGGGCGAGGTCTTCAACGCCTACTGCACGGACGCCGAGACCGGAGAGCCCGTCTCCCCGGAATCCGGCGTGGAGTACTGCGCGGGATTCGACATCGGAGCCGACCCGGCAGAACCGCACCGCTGACGCACACGCAGCAGGAGGGGCTCCCCGCCACACGGCGGGAAGCCCCTCCTGAACCTGCGATCCCGCTCTGCCTACTCGCCGGACAGCACAGCCTGAGCGGCGCTGCGCGCCTCGTCGGCGGAGTCGGCCGAACGGGCGGCGTTGGCCGCACGCTCGCACTGGGCCAGCGTGTACTTGGCCAGCGTGGCGCGCACGTAAGGAATGGACGCGGCACCCATCGAGAGCGAGGTGACCCCCAGACCGGTCAGCACACAGGCCAGCAGCGGATCCGCGGCGGCCTCCCCGCAGACACCACAGCTCTTGCCCTCGGCACGAGCGGCCTCGGCGGACAGCGCCACCAGATCCAGCAGCGCCGGCTGCCACGGGTCCTGGAGTCGTGACACGGCCCCCACCTGACGGTCGGCGGCGAAGGTGTACTGCGCCAGGTCGTTGGTGCCCAGCGACAGGAACTCGACCTCCTGGAGGATCGACCGCGCCCGCAGAGCGGCGGACGGAATCTCCACCATCGCACCGAACTTCGCCTGCAGCCCCGCCTCACGGCACGCGTCCGCGAACGCCTTGGCGTCGGTGCGGTCGGCCACCATGGGCGCCATGACCTCCAGGTACACCGGCAGACCCTCGGCCGCCTTCGCCAGCGCGGTCAGCTGGGTACGCAGCACCTCCGGGTGGTCCAGCAGGCTCCGCAGCCCCCGCACACCGAGGGCCGGGTTCGGCTCGTCGGTCGGCGTCAGGAAATCCAGCGGCTTGTCGGCACCGGCGTCCAGTACGCGGACGACGACACGCCCCTCGGGGAACGCCTCCAGCACCGCACGGTAGGCAGCAACCTGCTTCTCCTCGGAAGGAGCCTGCTTGCTGTCGTCCAGGAAGAGGAACTCGGTACGGAACAGCCCCACCCCCTCGGCCCCCGCCTCGACCGCCGCGGGCACATCGCCCGGACCGCCGACATTGGCGAGCAACGGCACCTTGTGCCCGTCCGACGTGGCACCGGGACCGGTCGCAGAGGACAGCGCGGCCTTACGAGCGGCAGCGGCGGCCTCCATCTCGGACCGCTTCTCCTCACTCGGGTCGACGAAGATCTCACCGGTGCTGCCGTCCACCGCCACGACCGTGCCCTCGGCCAGTTCACCGGCGCCGGGCAGAGCCACCACGGCCGGAACACCGAGCGCCCGCGCCAGAATCGCGCTGTGACTGGTCGGCCCGCCCTCCTCGGTCACGAAACCGAGCACCAGCGTCGGGTCGAGCAGCGCGGTGTCGGCCGGAGCCAGGTCACGCGCGATCAGCACGTACGGCTCGTCGCTGTCCGGCACCCCCGGCATCGGAACCCCGAGCAGCCGCGCCACGATCCGATTCCGTACGTCGTCGAGGTCGGCGACCCGCCCGGCGAGGTACTCACCGGCGTTGGCGAGGAGCGCCCGGTACGCGGCGAACGCGTCGTACACCGCGCGCTCGGCGGTGCTGCCCACGGCGATCCGCCGCTCGACATCGGACATCAGCTCGGGGTCCTGAGCCATCATGGCCTGCGCCTCGAGCACATGCTGTGCCTCGCCGCCCGCCAGATTGCCGCGCGCGATCAGATCGGCGGCCACGGCCTCCACCGCCTGCCGGGCACGCCCCTGTTCGCGCCCGGCCTCCTCGGTGGGAATCGATTTGGCGGGCGGCTCCAGCACCGCCGTACCCATGTGCCGAACCTCGCCGATGGCCACACCGTGGCTCACGCCGACGCCTCGCAGCGTTGTCTCCATTTCACCCGTCTCCGGTTGTGCGGTGAGCGTGTCACCGCGGTGGTTGTGCAACTGGCCGGTCACTGCGCCCGAGGCGCTACTGCCAGCCGAACAGCGTGTCGCCGACCTTCACATCCCCGTCCTCACGGACATCGGAGAGCGACTCGGCGGTGGCCTCCAGGGCCACGATCGGGCAGATGGGTGACTTGCCGGCCGCCTCGACGCCGGCCGGGTCCCAACGCACGATGCTCTGGCCCCGGGTCACCGTGTCCCCCTTGTTGACGAGAAGCTCGAAGCCTTCGCCGTTGAGCTGGACGGTGTCGATACCGAGGTGCGTCAGAACCCCGTGCCCGTCGGCGTCGACGACGACGAACGCGTGGGGATGCAGGGAGACGACGATGCCGTCTACCGGGGATACGGCCTCGGAGGGCTCACGTACGGGGTCGATGGCGGTGCCGGGACCGACCATCGCGCCGGAGAAGACCGGGTCGGGAACCGCGGTGAGTCCGATGGCGCGTCCAGCAAGAGGGGACGTCACGTTGGTCATGGGGAGCCTCCCAGGGGGTGGAGATTCAGGTGTCGCCGCCGCGGCTGATGTGGGGACGGCGTACTGCTCAGCAGAGTAAGTCATATGAAGTCCCAGTTCCGCCCGAGACCGCCCGGTTGACAGGCCTAGGGGTACACCGCAAGCGATTTGCCTCGGTCCCCGGCGACCTGTACTGTCGTACTCCTGCCTGACCCCAACGCGACTTTGAGCCGGGGGTCGGCGGCGACTTTCAAACCCAGATCCTAACCCTGACACCTTTCTTCGGCATGCCCGAGGGACGTGGTCAAGGAGACGGAAAAGGCCTGATAGAGTCGGACTCGCCGAAAGGGAAAAGCGCGAAAGCGAATTACCTGGAAGTGAAAAGCAGAACCCGCTTCGGCCGGGAATCAGACACGTAAAGAGTCTGATAGAGTCGGAAACGCAAGAACGAAGGGAAGCGCCCGGAGGGTCCCGGTGATACGGGACCGAAGGAAGCGTCCGTTCCTTGAGAACTCAACAGCGTGCCAAAAGTCAACGCCAGATATGTTGATACCCCGGCCTGTACTTGGTGCAGGTTGGTGGTTCCTTTGAAAAGTCCTACTGGTTCACTTCGGTGGCGGTAGGCAGTAACACAGCGAGGACGCTGTGAACGACGGGT
>NZ_JBIWOZ010000007.1:491040-500240 GCF_044767965.1 Streptomyces sp. NPDC101178 | reverse complement strand
AGGAGAGTGCGATCAGTGGTGGGTTGAGTGAGACGGATCTGCGTCGGTTGGGTCGGTTGGGTTTGCGGGCGTTGCCTTCGGTTGAGGCGATGGAGCTGTTCGACGCGGCGTTGTCGATGGCTGAGCCGGTTCTCGCGGTGACGTACCTCGACACGAAGGTCCTGCGCGAAAGCCCGCAAGTTCACCCTGTACTCCGAGGCCTGGTGCCCGCCGCGCGTGTACGCCGCAAGGTTGCCGGTGGCGCCGCCGAGGGCGGATCGGCCCTGACGCGGCAGTTGGCCGCCCTCGGCGCGGCCGAACGCGAAGCCGCCTTGGCGGATCTGGTGCGAGGGCAGGTGGCCGGGGTGCTGGGGCACACGGACGCCTCGGTCATCGACGGCGACCGTCCCTTCCAGGAGCTGGGGTTCGACTCGCTGACGGCGGTGGAGCTGCGCAATCAGCTGAACCAGGCGACGGGTCTGCGACTTCCCACCACCCTTGTCTTCGACTACCCCAGCCCCACCGCCCTCGCCAAGTTCCTGGGGAAGGAACTGGTCGGCGACGAGGACGACAGCACCGTGGCGACCGTCACGGCCACCCGTGCCGGAATGTCGTCGGAGCCGATCGCGATCGTGGGGATGGCGTGCCGCTACCCGGGTGGCGTGTCCTCGCCGGAGGACCTGTGGCGGCTGGTCGCCGCCGGAGGTGACGCGGTGAGCGAGTTCCCCTCCAATCGTGGGTGGGACCTGGATGGTCTGTACGACCCGGATCCGGAGCGTGCGGGGACGAGTTACACCCGTCACGGTGGGTTCCTGCATGACGCGGATCTCTTCGACCCGGAGTTCTTCGGGATGTCGCCGCGTGAGGCGACGGCCGCCGATCCGCAGCAGCGGCTCCTGCTGGAGACCGCCTGGGAGACGGTGGAGAGTGCCGGGATCGTTCCGGCCACGCTTCAGGGCAGCCGCACCGGTGTCTTCGCCGGCGTGATGTACAGCGATTACGGCACCCGTACGCAGCAACTGCCGGAGGGGCTCGAAGGCTACTTGGCGAGTGGGAGTGCGGGCAGTGTGGCGTCGGGCCGGGTGGCGTACACCCTGGGTCTGGAGGGTCCGGCGGTGACGGTGGACACGGCCTGCTCGTCCTCGCTGGTCGCCCTGCATCTGGCGGTGAACGCGCTGCGTAACGGTGAGTGCGACATGGCGCTGGCGGGCGGGGTGACGGTGATGTCGCAGCCGACGACGTTCGTCGAGTTCTCCCGGCAGCGCGGGCTCGCCCCGGACGGCCGCTGCAAGGCCTTCGCCGGTGCGGCGAACGGTACGGGCTGGGCGGAGGGTGTGGGCCTGCTGCTGGTGGAGCGGTTGTCGGACGCTCGGCGCAACGGTCACAAGGTGCTGGCTGTGGTGCGGGGTTCGGCGATCAACCAGGACGGTGCGAGCAACGGTCTGACGGCGCCGAACGGTCCGTCGCAGGAGCGGGTGATCCGTCAGGCGCTGGCGAACGCGGGTCTCGGTGCGGCCGATGTGGACGCGGTGGAGGCGCACGGCACGGGTACGACCCTGGGTGACCCGATCGAGGCCCAGGCGCTGTTGAACACGTACGGGCAGGAGCGTGCGGGTGAAGAGCCTTTGTGGCTGGGTTCGTTGAAGTCGAACATCGGTCACAGTCAGGCGGCGGCGGGTGTCGGCGGGATCATCAAGATGATCCAGGCGATGGAGCACGGTGTGCTGCCGCGGACGCTGCATGTGGATGAGCCGTCGAAGCATGTGGACTGGGAGTCGGGTGCGATCTCGCTGCTGGCGCAGGAGCGGGAGTGGAAGGCGGCCGGTGGCCGTCCGCGCCGGGCGGGTGTCTCGTCCTTCGGGATCAGCGGCACCAACGCCCACGTCATCATCGAGCAGGCGAACCCGGAGGCGACGCCGAGCGGCGAGCCGCGGAGCCCGGAGCCGGCCAGGTCTCTGCCGGTGATTCCGTGGGTGCTCTCCGGCCGGACCCCGGACGCGCTGCGCGACCAGGCGGCACGTCTCCTCTCCTACGTCGAGACGGACACGTCGGCTGCCGGGACGAGGAGCGACCTGTACGACATCGGCGCCGCGCTCGGCGCGAGCCGTACCGCCTTCGACCATCGTGCCACCGTCGTCGGCGCGGACCGCGACGCACTCAAGGACGGACTGCTCGCCCTGGTGTCGGGTGGGTCGTCGGTGGGTGTGGTGCGTGGTGTGCGGGTGGGTGGTCGGTCGGCGTTCCTGTTCACGGGGCAGGGTGCTCAGCGGGTGGGTATGGGCCGGGAGTTGTATGAGGCGTTTCCGGTGTATGCGGCTGCTTTCGATGAGGTGGTGGCTGCGCTGGATGTGGTGGTGGGGCGTTCGGTGGCTGATGTGGTGTGGGGTGGTGAGGGTCTTGATGAGACGGTGAATACGCAGGCGGCGTTGTTCGCTGTCGAGGTGGCGTTGTTCCGGTTGGTGGAGTCGTGGGGTGTGCGGCCGGATTATCTGGCCGGTCATTCGATCGGTGAGGTGGCGGCTGCTCATGTGGCGGGTGTGCTGGATCTTGCTGATGCGGCTGCGTTGGTGGCGGTGCGGGGTCGGTTGATGCAGTCGGCTCCGGCGGGTGGGGCGATGGTGTCGGTGCGGGCTGCGGAGTCCGAGGTCCGTGAGCTGCTGGTAGGGCGGGAGTCCCGGGTGGCGGTGGCGGCGGTGAACGGGCCGCTCTCGGTGGTCGTGTCGGGTGATCGTGATGCGGTGGGGGAGGTGGTGGAGGAGCTGCGGGGCCGGGGTCGTAAGGCGAAGGAGCTGACGGTCAGCCACGCTTTCCACTCCCCGCACATGGAGGGAATCCTCGACGAATTCCGCACGGTGGTCGGTGGGTTGACGTTCCACGCACCGCGTATTCCCGTGGTGTCGAACGTGACCGGAACGCTCGCGAAGAACGAGGAGCTGACGTCACCCGACTACTGGGCGCGTCACATCCGCGAGGCCGTCCGCTTCCACGACGGCATCCGCCACCTGGAGGAACAGGGCGTCACGCACTTCCTCGAACTCGGCCCCGACAGCGTCCTCGCCGCCCTCGCGGCGGACTCGTTCGCGAACACCGAGGTGTCCGAAGCCATACCCGCACTGCGCCGTGGCCGTCCCGAGGCCGCCATTCTCGTCCAGGCGCTCGGACGGTTCCACAACCGGGGTGTCCGGGTCGACTGGGACGCCTTCTTCGCCGGCACCGGGGCCCGTAACCGCACGCTGCCCACGTATGCCTTCCAGCACGACCGCTACTGGCTCGACCCGACCGTGGCCGGCGCCACGGCCACCGGCCCCGATGCCACCGGGCATCCGCTGCTCGGCACGGCGGTTCCGGTCGCGGGCACGGCACAGGTGCTGTTCACCGGCCGGCTCTCGGCCCGCACCCATGCCTGGGTGGGCGACCACGCCGTCCTCGACGCCCCCGTCGTGCCCGTCTCCGTCTTCGTCGAGGCAGCGATCAGGGCCTCCGACGAGGTCGGCGCAGGCCACCTGGTGAGCCTCTCCGCGCACAAGCCGCTGGTCCTGCCCGCGTCCGGCGCGGTCCGGCTCCAGACCGTGCTCGGCGCGCCCGACGCATCCGGGCGGCGCACCTTCACCGTCCATGCCCGCCCGGAAAGCGCCGACGGCCGCGACGGCGCCGACTGGACCGTCCATGCCGAGGGTGTGCTCGCCGCCGACGGCGAGGGGCCTCTCCCGGCCCTCACCGGAACGGCCGACGCAACGGGCGAAGTACGGCTCGACGAGGGCCTGTTGCCGGACGCCGCAGGCTACGGCCTGCATCCCGCGCTGCTGGATGACGCCGTGCGCGGCGTCCTGGGCGACGCGCCGGCCGGCTCCGTCCGGATTCCGGCCGAGTGGCACGGCGTCCGGCTGCACACCACCGGCGCCACGGTCGTCCGCGTCCTCGTGAACCGGGCGGGCGACAAGGAGGAGCCCCAGGAGGGCGAGGCCGTCTCCGTACAGCTGACCGACACGGCGGGAGCGCCCGTGCTCACCGTCGACCGGCTCGTCCTCCGCGACGTACCCGACGAGGAATTCACACCGGCGGACGACGCGCGCGGGCCGCTGTACCGGCTCGACTGGATCCCTCTCCACGCGTCCGGAAGCGGTACGCCGGTGCGCTGGGGCGTCCTGGGGGCCGGTCTGCCCGGCTTCGGTACGGCGCGGTTCACGAAGGTCGCGGAGATCGCCGACGCGGTGGAGGGCGGCGAAGCGGTCGACGCCGTCCTCGCCGCAGTGGGCCCCCTCGCCGCCGTGGACTCCGCCGCCGAAGCCGCCCACCTCCTCACCCGGGAGGTGCTCGGCCTCGTCCAGGAGTGGCTCGCCGAGTCCCGGCTCACGGAGACCCGGCTCGTGGTCCTGACGGCGGGCGCGGTGGACACCGCCGACGGACAGGCGCCGGACCCGGCCCTGGCAGCGGTGTGGGGGCTGCTGCGCTCCGCCCAGGCCGAGGCACCGGACCGGATCGTCCTCATCGACGCCTCCACCGAGGCCGGAGCCCCGCCCGAGCCGCTCCTGGCCGCGGTGCTCACCGCCGGTGAACCTCAGGCCGCACTGCGCGGCGGTGCGGTCCTGCTGCCCCGGCTGGGCCGCACCGAGCCGGCGGCGCCAGGCGCCCGGAACACCGGATCCGCCGATGGCACCGTCCTCGTCACCGGCGCTGCCGGGGCCCTGGCAGCCCACGTGGTCCGGCACCTGGTGACCGACCACGGCGCGCGCCACCTGCTGCTGCTCGACCGGCAGTCGGAGGGCACCTGGCCGGCTCCCGGCCTCCTGGACCAGCTGGAGGAGGCGGGCGCACAGGTCACCGTCGCGTCCTGCGACACGAGCGACCGCGAAGCCCTCGCCGAGGCGATCACCGGCGTGCCCGGCGACCTGCCGCTGACCGCGGTCGTGCACCTGGCCGGAGTCCTGGACAACGCTCTGCTCGCCGCGCAGACGCCCGAAGGCCTCGCCGACGTGCTGCGCGCCAAGGCGGACACGGCCTGGCACCTGCACGAGCTGACGCGTGAGCGGGACCTCACCGCCTTCGTGCTCTTCTCCTCGAGCACCGGCGTGATCGGCGGACCCGGACAGGCCAACTACGCCGCCGCGAGCGCGTTCCTCGACGCGCTGGCCGGCCGGCGTGCGGCCGAGGGCCTGCCGGCGACGTCGGTGGCATGGGGACTGTGGGACGTACCCGACGGCATCAACGCCCACCTGGACGAGCGTGACCGCTCCCGGTTCGTTCGCGAGGGATTCCTGGCGCTCGCGCCCCAGGAGGCGCTCGGCCTGCTCGACACCGCGCTCGGCACCGACAACGCCGCACTGGTGGCGCTTCCGGTCGACGCCTCGGTGATGCGCTCGGGCGGTCGGGTCCCGGAGGTGCTGCGCGGCCTGGTCGGAGTGCGCGACCGGCGTGGAATCGCGGCCAACGAGGAGGCGGGCGGCCGGCTGGCGGGGCAGCTGGCCGGGCTGACCGCGACCGAGCGGCACAAGCTCGTCCTCCAACTGGTGCGCAACGAGGTGGCGACCGTCCTCGGACACACCGACTCCGGTGCGGTCGAAGCCGACCGGGCCTTCCAGGAGATGGGCTTCGACTCGATGACCGCCGTGGAACTGCGGAACCGGATCGCCGAGCAGACCGGCATCCGGCTCGCCGCCACGATGGCCTTCGACCATCCGTCGCCCGCCGCGCTCAGCGCGCATGTGCTGGAACGGCTCCAGCCCGCCGACGCGGAGGGCAGCGGCAAGGCCGGGGCCGTCGCCGAACTGGAGCGGCTGGAGGCGGCACTCACCGCTGTACCGGACGACGGACCGGATCGGACCGAGATCGTCGTACGTCTGCAGAACCTCCTGGACCGGCTCTCCGGTACGGGCGGGGTGGGCCAGGAGGACCAGGAGGATCTGGCGAGCCGGCTGGAATCGGCGTCGGCGGAGGAGATCTTCGCGCTGATCGACACCGAGCTCGACGACCCCGCGGTCTGACGGGCAGGTAGCACTGTGGGCCAGGGCGCACGAGGCGTCCTGGCCCACAGTGGCGTCCGGCGCCCTCATCGGACGCCGGGCACGGGGTTGTTATGCGGTGGGTTCGTCGGCGACGGGGCGGTCGACGGCCATGATCCAGTTGCCGTTGGTGTCGTGGACGAGGACGTCGGTGCAGATGCCGTCGATGATGTTGGTGCCGTCGGGGGTGGGGATTTCGAGGTGGAAGCGGACGATGAGGAGGATGGTGTCGTTGGTGCGGAAGGAGTGGAGGACTTTGGAGGTGAGGGCGGGCTTGGTGGCGAGGAAGGCGGTGATGGCTTCGGTGCGGGCGGTGCCGGTGAGGGGGGTTCCGGTGAGGTTGGAGACGGCGTCGTCGCGGTAGAGCTGGTCGAAGATGGCGCCTTCGCCGGAGTTGAACGCGTTGAGGAAGACCTCGTTCTGCTGGTCGGGGTCGTCGGTGAGGGTCAGATCGATGCCGAGCGTTTCGCTCATGGTGAGAACGTCCCTGTCTCTTGGTGAAGTCGGTTGCGGGCCGACCGGTTCGGCCGGCCCGGATGCCCGTGCGCGGAAGGCGGTGTCAGATGTCCTTGCCGTACGGGTTGTCGATCACGTAGAGCCAGTCGTCACCGCGCCGGCGCAGCACGTCGAGCGCGGTGCCCGAGTGCCGCTGCGGGCCGTCCGCGGTGGCCGTGACCTCGATGGACCACTCCACGACCAGCAGCGCGGTGTCACTCGTCACATACGACTCGACCACCGTCGCCGTCATGACCGGCCCCAGCGCGAGCAGCTCGGCCCGGCCGGCCTTCCTTTCCGCACCGGTGACCGTCTTCCCGTCCTCCAGTACGGAAACGGCGTCCTCGGCGAAGAGCCGGTCGAGGAGCTCGACATCGCCGGAATTGAAGGCGCGTACCGCATTCTCCGCCTGAGTGAGAACTTCTTTCCTGAGCTGTTCCATGGCCACCATGGTTAATTCACTCCGCATTCTTCTCGGAAGAAGGTGCCGCTGAACACACGTCAGCCCACCCTAGTCGGAGCCAAACTAGGCGAGCTTTTCCATCTGGCGGTCATCGTCAGGCAATGAGTGCAGGTGGCGGCTTCGGTTACTCCGTGGTGGGCGGTCAGAGAATTCAAGGGCATAGGTTCATCGCAATAGGTTCTTCGGAGGGGTTCGGTATGAGTTCTGTATACGCGAAAGACACGGTCGGCCGAATCCCGATGGAGCCGGCCTCGGTGCGGGAGACAATGGCCCGCTTCGCCACCGGGGTGACCGTTCTGAGCGTCGGCGGCCGGCACATTCACGGGATGACGGCGAACGCCTTCAGCTCCGTGGCCCTCGACCCGCCGAAGGTGCTGTGCTGCGTGGCCCACAGCGCGGTCATGCACAAGGCGATCACGGCCTCGGGGCGCTTCGGCATCTCCATCCTGGGATCCGGACAGGAGACGCTGGCACGGCACTTCGCCAACAAGGACAGGATCCTCGGCGCCGAGCAGTTCGAAGGGATCGACTGGGAGCCCGGCCGGTACACGCAGGCACCCCTGCTGCACGGTGCGACCGCCTGGCTGGAATGCGAGCTGTCGGAGTCCTACGACTCCGGCGACCACACGATCTTCATCGGCGACGTGCTGCACACGTCCCGGGCCGTCGACGCGTCGGGACTGCTCTTCTTCAACGGCAAGTTCCGGCAGGTCGACCCCACGACGGCGTGAGCCGTCGGCCGGCCCCGCCACCGCATGAGCCGCCACGGAATCGACGGAGGGACGGTATGTCCGCTGCACCCCGCATGGAACCGATCGTCAGCCCCTGGGAGGCCGTCATCGGCCCCGGCTTCGTCCAGGCGCTGAACGAGGGCCTGACCAAGAACGCGACGCTGCGCGGCCGGCCGATCCGCGGTGGCGGAGGCGAACCCCCGGCGCCCCGGCCCGTGAGCTACGTGTCGCGGTTCACCGATCCCCTCGCCGTCGCGGTGATGATGGCGTACGAAGCGGCGGTCGACTCCGCGCTCACCCCGGCCGACCGCAAGGACCCGAGGCTCCGGGCCGCCCTCCTCCTCCGCGGCAGCCAAGTACTTCTGGAGGCTGTCGGCCCCACCCCCGTACCGCGCGGACGCACCGGCCTCCCCGGGGCGCCGAAGCTGTCCGCGGAGCGAGAGGCGCTGGCTCTCACCCTGCTGATGGAGAGCGCCGTGCTCACGGTGCTGGGCCGCAAGGGACCGAGGGCCCGGTCCACCGAGCTGGTCAGGGCTCTGGGGAGTTCGGCACGCCGGACGCTGAATCAGGTCACAACCTCCGGACCAACTGACAGAATTCAGCCATGAATTACGGACTTCTCACCGGAAAAGTGGCTCTGGTCACCGGAGCGAGCAGCGGGATCGGCGCCGCCGCGGCGCGTACCTTCTGCCGCGAAGGCGCGACGGTGGTGCTCACCGCCCGAAGAGAGAGACAGCTCGCCGAGCTCGCCGCCGAACTGCGCGACAGCGGGGGACAGGCGGCCTACGTGGTCGCTGACGTCACGTCGGCGCGTGAGGCCGCGCTCGCGGTGGACTTCGCGGTGGACACCTACGGACGCCTTGACGCCGCGTTCAACAACGCGGGGACCGGTGGCGATCGCACGCCTCTGCACCTGATGTCCGACGAGGTCTACGACAACCTCATGGACACCAACGTCCGCAGCGTCTTCAACTGCCTGCGTGCCGAGATATCCGCGATGCTGCGGCACGGCGGCGGCACCATAGTCAACAACAGCAGCGTCGGCGGCCTGGTGGCCATACCCACCGCAGCGCCGTACATCGCGTCGAAGCACGCGGTCGTCGGCCTCACCAGGGCCGCCGCCGACGAGTACGCGAAGCAGGGGATCCGAGTGAACGCCGTGGCCCCCGGCACCACCCGCAGCGAGATCACAGCCGACTGGTTCGCACGCAACCCGGGCCTGGAGGACATGGTCAACTCCATGACTCCGCAGGGCCGGACGGCGGACCCGGAGGAGATCGCGGCAGCAGCTGCCTGGCTGCTCAGCGACCGCTGCCCCTTCCTCACCGGCACGGTCATGCCGGTCGACGGGGGCTTCGTCAACCAGTAACAGAGCCCGCGTACGGGGGCGGCACGCGGGATGTGCGGTCCCTGCGTCCTCTCGTACGCTCCGCCCGTCGGGGGCGCCCCCCCCCCCCCCCCCCCCCCCCGCCCCCGCCCCCCCCCCCCCCCCCCCCCCCCCCAACCCCCCCCGCCGCGCGGCCCCCCCCCCCC